>NZ_JBHVZE010000001.1:0-329636 GCF_042880135.1 Cellulomonas sp. NPDC058312
CGGCGGGGTCGCGCGGGCCCCGGGACGCCACGGCGCGCGCGGCGGCGGCCCTGCGGCGGCGGACCGACAGGTAGGGCAGGCGCAGCGGGACGGCGCGGGTGCCGTAGCTGACGTCGAAGGTCACGGTGGTCATGTCTCAGTCCTCCTGCGGCGGTGCGGCGGGTACGGGGTCGACGGCCATGTCGGGGTTGACCGCGGTGAACATGCGCATCAGGCGGGCCCCGGCGGGGCGCTGCGCGGGGTCGGCGGTGCGCCCGACGAACGGGTCCATCAGCGCGCGCAGCGCGGCGAGCAGCTCGGTCGTCTCGGCCGGGGTGGCCCAGAACGCCGACGTCGTCAGCTGGGTGAGGGAGATGACGCCGGGCTCGATGGCGCCGCTGCCGTCGGCGCGGCGCAGGTGCTCGACGTACCGGTCGGCCTCCCGGCGCAGGGACATCTCCCCGAGCTCGCGCACCGCGCGCACCGACGCGGGGTCCTGCGGGTCGGGCATCATCGTGCGCTCCCGGGTCGCGGGACGCCAGGGGCGCTCGCGGCCGCGGGGTGCGCCGGGCTCGATGTAGCCGGCCTTCGCGAGGGTGCGCAGGTGGAACGAGCAGTTCGCGACGGTCTGCCCGAGGTGGGCGGCGCACTCGGTGGCGGTCGCCTCGCCGGCGTCGTCCAGGTAGGACAGCAGCTCGAGGCGGACCGGGTGCGCGAGCGCGCGGACCCGGGCGGGGTCGGAGACGCGCATCGGGGCGGGCTGCTCGGTGGTCATGACGACACCGTAGGACGCGCAATGGTTCTTGCGCAAGAGATGTTGCGCATCGGGGGGGCTGTGCGCCGGCCGCGCGGACGGGTGGCCCGGCGGGCGAAGAACGGCGCGGATCCTCAGTCCGGCCGTGCCGGCACCGATGACCCCCGCATGCCCCTGTCCCGCCGCGCGTTCCTCGCGATCTCCGCCGCCACGCTCGCGCTGCCCGTCGTGGGCGCCGTGCCCGCCGCGGCCGCCGGGCGCGTCCCCTTCGGCCTGACCGTCCCGTGGGGCCCGTGGGACGCCGCCGCCTGGGCGCGCCGGACCACGACCGTCGGCACCGCCCCGACGTACGCGCTCTGGTACGCCTCGTTCACGGAGGCACCGGACCCCGCGAAGCTCGCGGCGATGTCCGCAGCCGGCGTCGTGCCCGTCCTGACCTGGGAGCCGTGGGACCCCGCGCGCAAGTCCCAGAAGGCGTTCGCGCTCGCACGGTTCCTGGCCGGCGACTTCGACGCGACCGTCCGGCGGTGGGGCGACGCCCTGGCTGCGTACGGCAGACCCGTGCACCTGCGGTTCGCGCACGAGATGAACGCCGGCGGCTACCCCTGGGCCGTGGGCGTCAACGGCAACACCGCGGCCCAGTACGTCGCGGTCTGGCGCCGGGTCCACGACCTGCTCCGCTCCCGCGGCGCGACGCAGGTGGTCCGCGTCTGGTCCCCGAACGTGACGTTCCCCGGGTCCACCCCGCTCGCCGCCGTCTACCCCGGCGTCGAGCACGTCGACGTCGTCGGGATCGACGGCTACAACTGGGGCACCACCCGGCGCGGCGCGACGTGGCAGACCCCGGCCCAGGTGCTCGGACCGACGCTCGCGGAGGTGCGGCGGGTCGCCCCCGGCAAGCGGGTCCTGATCACCGAGACCGCGTCCACCGAGAAGGGCGGCGACAAGGCCCGCTGGGTCACGGACCTGTTCACCTGGGCCGCGGCGCAGGGGGACGTCGGCGGGGTGATCTGGTTCGACGAGAACAAGGAGACCGACTGGCGGGTGGCGAGCTCGCCGGCGTCGCTGGCGGCGTTCCGGGCCGCGGTCGCGGGCTGACCCGAGGGCCGGCCCCGGCGACCGCGACGGTGCACGACGAGCTGCGCCGGGGTTGCCGCGGCGGTCGTCGTCGACTTCAATCCTGGGACACGTGGAGGGGAGTATCCCCCGTCGCGCCGTCGTCACCACGGCTCTCCGACGAGAGCCCGGCGGCCGGGCCCCCGGGCCAGGAGAGACCTCCGGTTACCGAACCGGAGGTGTGCTCGTGGACGTTCCCATCTGGATGTGGCTCGCCGTGCTCGGCGTCATCCTCGCGATGCTGGCCGTGGACCTGTTCGCGCACCGGCGCGCGCACGTCATCGGCGTGCGCGAGGCCGCGACGTGGTCGGCGGTCTGGGTCGCGCTCGGCGTCGGCTTCGGGGCCGTGGTGTGGGCCGCGTACGGCGCTGAGCGTGGCCAGCAGTACCTCGCCGGCTACCTCATCGAGAAGTCGCTCGCCGTCGACAACGTCTTCGTGTGGGCGATCATCTTCACCTACTTCGCGGTGCCCCGGGAGCTCCAGCACCGCGTGCTGTTCCTCGGGGTGCTCGGCGCCCTGGTGTTCCGCGGGGTGTTCATCGCGGCCGGCTCGGTGCTGATCGCGAGCTTCTCGTGGATCCTCTACCTGTTCGCCGCCCTGCTGCTGGTCACCGGCTACCGCATGCTGGCGCAGCGCGACGAGCACATCGACCCGCAGCGGTCCCGCGTCCTGCGGCTGTTCCGCCGGCACGTGCCGATGACGGACGCGTTCCACGGCCAGTGGCTGCTGGTCCGCTCCGGCGGGGTGCTGCTCGCGACGCCGCTGCTCGCCGTGCTCGTGCTGATCGAGGTCACCGACATCGTGTTCGCGGTCGACTCGATCCCCGCGATCTTCGCCGTGACCGACGAGCCGTTCCTCGTGTTCACCGCGAACGCCTTCGCGATCCTCGGGCTGCGGGCGATGTACTTCCTGCTCGCGGACCTGGTGCACCGCTTCGTCTACCTCAAGCTGGGGCTGGCGCTGGTGCTGATCTGGGTGGGGATCAAGATGGCCCTGAAGGTCGACGTCCTCTACATCCCCACGACGATCTCCCTGGCCGTCATCGCGACGATCCTCACCGTCGCGGTCGTCGCCAGCCTCAGGGCGACGCGCGGCACCACACGCCGGGCGGTCGAGAGCCCGGGCGAGCCGCCGTTCCGGGTGGCGTCCGAGGCGGAGACCGCGGCCCTGGAGCCGACCTGGCGGCGCCACGGCCGGGTGCGGGCGCGCGGCTGACGACCGCCGACGGTCCCCGCCCGGTGACCCGGTGCCACCCGGGCGGGGCCCGTCGACCCGCTGGACCGGCGGGTCCCGGAACCGGCGCGTACGGTGAGAGCTCCGCAGCAACGACGCAGGCGTGAAGGAGTGACCGGCATGGACGCATCGACGCCTCAGGACCCCGGGACCAGGACGGGCTCGGCGATCCCGTCCGCGCCGGGCCACCCGGCGAGCCCCGGACCCGACCCGGACGACATCAACCAGTCGGAGCACGACACGCCGCGGGAGGACGACCACGCCGCGGACACCCCGACCGCGAGCCCGACGAGTCCCGGACCGACCCCGGCCGACGTCGACGACCGCCCGTAGTTGCCCGGTCGGGCGCGGCCCGTCCGCTGGTGGGCCCGGCCGTGCCCGTCAGCCGCGCGGACCGGCCGCCCGAGCCGAGGGCGAACCACCGGAAGACGGCGTAGGCCAGTCAGAGGCCACGAGGACGAGCCCCGGGGTCGGCGTACTGCTGCCGCGCGCTCGCCGCGGGGTTGCCCAGAGACGGCGGCAGGCCGCCGGCGCACCCGCGGGCCGGTGCAGCTGGCTGACTACGGATCGCGTGAGATGGCGCGGAAGATCGCCGCGACGTGGCGCAGTCCGTCCCGCACCGGCCGGAGGTGCGAACGTCGACCCGTTGGAGCCGGTCGGAGATCGATGGGCGTCTCGGCGATCCGCAGCCCTGTCTTGTGCGCGTGGGTCACCATCTGGGTCGCGAACTCCATGCCTCCGCCGGCCGCCGGGATGTGAACCAGGGTGTGGCGCGCGAAGCTCCGAAGGCCGCAGTGCACGTCGGTCACGTGCGTGCCGCAGGCCCAGCGGGTGAGCGTGGACAGGACGTGGTTGCCGGCGAGATGGGTCGGCGCCATGGCTGCACGTGATGGACCGGTCACGTCACCAGCTACGGCTACGACGCCGCGGGGCTGCTGACCCAGGTGACGGCGGCGGACGGCGGCGTCACGCAGTTCACGTACACGACGGGTGCCGACGGGGTGCCAGCGAACCTCCTGGCGTCGACGACCGACCCGCTCGGACGGACCACCGTCCACGGGTACGACGCAGCCGGCAACCGGGTCTCCACCACCAGCCCGGGCGGGGGGACGAGCGCGTCCACCTACGACGCCGCGCACCGCGTGCTGTCGCAGACCAGCCCGTCCGGCGCGACCACGGCGTACACCTACGACGCGGCGGGTCGGCTGCTGACGGTGACCGACCCCACCGGGGCGGTCACCGCGCACACGTACGACGCGGCCGGGCACCTCGCCTCCACGACCGACGCGGAGGCCCGGACGACGCTCTACGCGTACGACGCGGCGGGTCGACTCACGACCACCACCGACCCGGCCGGCGGCACCACCACCTCCGCCTACGACGACGCGGGCCGGGTCACCGCCACCACCGACCCGACAGGCGCCACCACCAGCTACGAGTACGACGACGCCGGACGAGTGGCCACGACGACCGACGCGCTCGGCCGCAGCACCACGTCGACCTACGACGAGGCGGGCGACCTGGCGGCGGTCACCGACCCGACAGGCGCGACCACCACGTACGAGCACGACGTGCTGGGCCGGACGACTTCCACCACCGACGCCGACGGCGTGACCACCACGACGGTGTACGACCGGCGAGGCAACGTCGCCGAGACCCGCGACGGCGCGGGAGGCGTGTCGTCGACGGCGTACGACGCGATGAACCGCCCGACCGGTGTCTACGACGCGGACGGGGTCGCCACCTGGTACTCGTACGACCTGGCTGGCCAGGTCGTGGAGGAGCGGCGCAACCGGTCCACCGACACGCACGTCCCGGACTACTGGGAGGACCGCACCACCTACACGTACGACGCCGACGGGCGCCGAACCGGCACCACGGACCCGCGGGGGAACGTGCCCGGCGCCGATCCGGCGGCGTACACCACCACCGTCCAGTACGACGACGACGGTCGGCCTGTGGCGAGCACCGACCCGCTCGGGCGGACCACGGCGGTGACCTACGACGCCGCCGGTCGCCGCCTGACCGCGATGGACCCAGCCGGTGGTGTTACGACGAGCGCCTACGACGCCACCGGGCTGCTCACGTCCGTCACATCCCCCGACGGGTCCACCACGAGCTACGGCTACGACACCGCCGGTCGGCTCGTCGAGCGCACCGACGCGCTCGGGCGCGTCACGAGCTACGCGTACGACGCTGCTGGTCGGGAGACCAGTCGGACCGACCCGCTGGGACGGACGTCGGCAACCGCCTACGACGCCACCGGACAGGTCACCTCGATGGTCGCGCCGTCCGGCACCGAGACGACCGACGACCCCGACGACGGCACGACGGCCTACACCTACGACGACGCCGGGCGGCTGACCGAGCGGTCGTTCTCGGACGGCACGCCGTCGTTCGCGTACACCTACACAGACGCCGGCCGACCCCTCGACGCCGCTCGTGTGCAGTCGGGGGTGACGCTGAGCGCCACCGCGAACCACTACGACGACCTCGGGCGGCTCGTCGGCACGACCCGGACCGGGCCCGGCGCGGTCGACGCCAACTACTCCTACACAGCAGCGGGCCGTCTCGCCGGCGCGTCGTGGTCGTCCGGGATGACGATCTCCTACGGGTACAACTCGGTCGGGCAGCTCATCACCGCCACACCGGGCGGGGTGAGCGGGCTCACCGCGGTCGCCTACGGCTACGACCCCGCCGGCAACCCGATCAGCACGACGCGCGCCGGGTCCAAGAAGACCGTCAGCACGTCCACCTACGACGGGGCGGGCCAGCTCACGGCCCTCACGCACCTCGCCGGCACCACCGTCGTGGCCGACTACGCCCTCGCCTACGACGCACGGGGCAACCCCAGCCACGTCACCGCCTCGGCGGCCGGGCAACCAGCGACCACGTCCTACGCGTACGACGAGGTCAACCGCCTCACGCTGGAGTGCCGGCCCTCCAGCGGCACCGAGTGCACGAGCTCGTCGCCCGCCACCGCGTACGGGTACGACGCGGTCGGCAACCGGATCACGCAGGAGCAGCGGTCGGTGAGCGGGTCGCTGGTGACGACGGACTCGACGACGACGTCGACGTACGACGACGCCGACCAGCTGCTGACGCAGGTGGTGGACGGCGTCACGACCCTGGAGAACACCTGGTCGCAGGACGGGACGCTCGCGTCCAGCGAGACCCATGCCGGGACGCGGACGTTCGGCTTCGACCTGGCTGGCGAGATGGGTGCCGTCGGTCTCGAGGACGGCACCTACGTGGCGTTCACGTACGACGCCCAGGGCAACCGGACCTCGCGCAGCCAGGACGGCGTCCTGGACGTCAGCTGGTCGTGGGACGACGTCGTGGCAGGCGAGTCCGTGCGGGTCGGTGAGGACGCGGCTGCATCCTCGCCGGACAGCGCCTGGCTGCCGGACCCGACCTCGGGCACGGCCGCCCCTCTGGCGGCGAAGCGCGGGTCGACGACGTCGTGGCTGCTGACCGACCCGTTCGGCTCCGCCGCCACCAGCGTGCGGCCGGGTACCACCACCATCACCGGGCGTCAGACCTTCACGGCGTTCGGCCTGGCCCTGGCGCCGGCGACGGGGGAACTGGCCGGGCAGGGCGTGGGGTATCTGGGGCAGTACCTCGACGCGACGGTCGGCGAGTACGACCTGAGGGCTCGGAGCTACGACGCGGCGTCGGGGCGGTTCACGGCGCCCGATCCGGGGGGCGTGCCGACCGGGATGCCGTTCGCGAACGGGTACGCGTACGCGTTCAACAACCCGCTCCTGCTGCACGACATCACGGGCGAGTGGGCCGAGTGCGGGCCCATCGGCAGCGTGTGCGACGGGTCGAACCTCATTCCGGTGTTCAACCGGATGTCGCGGGACTTCGACGACGCCGGCTACCTCGCTCTGCACGCCAGCCTGACGTCGGAGCAGGCCGACGAGATCGGCTACGACGACCTGTCGTACATTCACATCGAGGCGGCGAACCGGCTCGACCATATGCAGGTATGCGCCAACAACCCTGGCCAGTGCGCGGAGCCGTGTCCTGACGAGGGGTATCACGGATGCGTCGCGTGGCGAGCCACGAAGGCCATCGGGTCGTTCGCTCTCGGTCAGTTGGCAGGGGCCGCGTTCGTCGGGCTGGTGGGGCGTGCGTGTGTCGCCGATGCGAGAGCGGCCGCGGGCACGAGTCGAGTGTTCGCTTCTGGGGATGCGCACGTCGGGAGCGCAGCGAATGCAATCGAGGCCGCGCTCCCTGGGCTAGTGGTCAGCGTCAATGGCATGCGCAGGATGTCCGATGGTCTCTCTCGTGAGGTGGACATCGACCTTGGGAACGTCCGGGTGCAAGTCAAGGGGGGCAACGCGCGGGGCCTCTTGGCGCAGATCAACAAGACGCAGAGCACGACCGGGACTCCGACGATCGGATACGCTCCGGAGATCGGGGACGCGGCTTGGCGTAATGCGGCCAACCAGGGCATCGCGATCCTCCGGACTCCAGACGAACTGGTCGCTTACCTTAAGGAGTTTGGATGAAAGGCGGATTCATCATCTCACTAGACCCGAGGCTGTTCAGTCGGAACTCCTCGGTGCTGGCGAGAATTGGTGCGAGGCGGGCTACCGATTACGATGGCGATGATTTCGTTCAACTCGCTGACGAAGAGGGCCGCCTGTTCACGCTGTACGAGCGGGTTCCCCGAGGGGCCGAGTGGGAATTTCGTGAAGGGCCCTTTGTTGCCGCCGCTGGTGTTGAGATTCCGGATATGAAGTTCGTGACCGCCTGCGCGTTCGAGTGCCGCTGGCCCGACCTCGTTGGCCGGGTTGCCAAATTGATCGCTCAAGACGCGGATTCTCCGACCTGGCTTCTAGACGGCGACGGCGTGCTCTGGAATGCCGACGCGGTGGACCCTCGGAAGATGCGCCTGTGACCGTTCTTGCCGAGTGATTGATCGACGATGCGATCTCGCGTGGCCCCAGAGACTCGGCCGGATGCCGCTCGGCCGGCGAGCGCGACCTGAGGCGCGCAACTGCGATCCGGCGTCGGAGCGGTTGACGGCGCCCGATCCTGCGGGCGTGCCGGTCGGGATACCGTTCGGCAACGGGTGCGGGGACTTGTAGAGAACTCCGAAGCACCTGGTCAGAAGCCTCGCAGTCGTGAGAGACGGAACGCACATGGGCGAGATGCGGTTGCGAACACCCCGGCGGGAGGGGTTGGAGACTTGGAGACGACATCTATTCGACGACGCGTGCGGGCAGTTCGCCGTCGTGCTCTGCGGTTCGCGCCCGGTTCTGGAAGAATGAGGCGGTAATCCCGCGATATGTAACATTGTCGGATGAGCAGCTCGCGCATGGCCGCGGGACGGGCGCCTCAGCGGGTCAATCCCGACAAGGGTGGCATTGAGTCGATGGAACTGAGTCATGAGCCGATTCCGCTGAGAGACGGTGGTACGCGCATCGTGCCGCTGTAGGGCCAGTATCGGCATTATCGCCGAGACCGGTGCCGCCGTTCCGCGAAGGAGTAAGTTTCTCGCACATCTTCAGGAGTGCCCGAGGGCACCTCGCCGCGGACACGGCGGCCAACCGGGCACTCATCCAGCGTGTTGCGTCCGAAGGCTACGTCCACGAAGTAAAGAACGGCGTTACGCAGTACCGGCTGATTCTCGAAAGTGGGTCTCAGCGCTGGGCTAAGGTGTACGACGGGCGCATCACCAATGGCGGCGTGAACATCCCGCCTCTTTCTTGAGAGAGTGAGATCAAGATGATTGACGTGCGGCAGGGGTACCTGGCGATGCTCCTATTCGTTTGGGAATATGACGCTCGAAACGAGGGTGCCGCCTCGATATTTGACCTGAAAACAGATAGCATGCTCGATGCGTCCGGCAATAGTTTCGATCCGGCCATGTGGAATGACTGGCTCAACTGCGTATCGAGGGTTCGAGCTGGTGACATACCGGAGGAACTCGCCAGCCGCGGCTAACTCCTTTGCCGGCGTTGCGACCGAAGTCGCGCTCGCCTGCGCGTTCGGCGGGCGGTGGAGGTTCTTGCATGCCAGCCATGCGCCCGAGTCCGATCCTCAACCGGATGTCGCGGGGCTTCGACGACGCCGGGTACCTCGCGTCGCACGCCAGTCTCACGCCGGAGCAGGCCGACGAGATCGGCTACGACGACATCTCGTACATCGGTATCGAGGCGACAACCGGCTAGAGCACATGCAGGTCCGCGCCAGCAACCCCGGGCGGTGCGCGGCCCCCTCTCCCGGTCCTGACGAGGGGTACCAGGCATGCCAGGCGCGCCGCGGAGGGGCGGTCCTGGGCGGGTTCGTGCTGGGCCAGGTGGCTGGAGTTGCGTTGCCCGCGCTCCTCGGGCGGGCCTGCGCCGCCGACACGGGGCGGCCGCAAATAACGGCGTGGCGGTCGTCGCTCGATCGGTGGACGATGTTGTGAGTGGCCTGCCCAGGGGCGCTCAAAGAACGGTGCGCATCGTTCCGGATGAGGCTGTGCTGCGTGCGACATTCGCCGACCTCACAAAGGGTGGCACGCCCGCCGCCTGGAAGAACTACGACGGACAGGGATTTGAGATGACCAACGGCACCCAGATCGGGTTACGCGCGTACTCGCGCTCTGGCGACGCTACTATCGATATCCGCGTACCTGGCCAGAGTGCCATCAAGATTCACATTGGATGAGCAGATGAGAGACCGGTCACCTCAGGAAGACGTCCTCGTGGGAGGGCTCGTTGACTGGGAGTACGCAGCGTCGGTCTACGGCAGCACGAGTCTGAGTGGGCTTCAGAGCCAATCTCTGCGGCGCACGCTGGCGCTGGGGTTGATCGCGGAACTGTTGGTCGACGGGTTGGTCGTGGCCGGGGACGTGGACGAGCAGGGACATCATCCGTGGCCGTGCTCACCCGGTGAGGCGGTCGAGCGGATCACGCGGGAGTGGATGACGGAGTGGAGCAACGACGTCCCGACGCCGGGCGCCATCGTCTGGCTCGCGAACACAGACGAAGGCGACCGCGTCGCCGAGGGTGTGCTAAGACGCGAGGGTCGGTGATCGTTCACCTGGTGTGTCCCGGCTCCACGGAAGCCGGGACACACCAGAGCCTCCACTGAACCCGGGGCGGTTCAGCGCCCGCGGGAAGGCACCCGAAGCGCGGTGGTACGTCGAACTGACACTCCCGTGCGGCCACTCCCACCGGGAGCGGCTCACGTCTTCGGCAACGGACGCGAAGGCCAGCTTCAACCGAGCGGAGCACCTGCGGATGCACCCGCCTGGCAGTCCGGTGTACGACCAGACGTACGCGTGGCGCAACGACGCGGAATCGTCCCACAACGATTTTGTGTCCGAGATCGCCAACAGCAGAAAGGGGACGGTCTGGCGCTCGCCCGGTACGACGGGTAACGCGGGAACTGTTCGCATCATGGATCCGACTCCGCAGTACCCTCATGGGTATGTGAGGTTCTATAATAACTCGAACCAGCCAATCGGGCTGAACGGCAAACCCGGGCCAAATTCGGTCACCCATATACCGCGAAACCCGGACGGTACCTATCCTCTACCGGAGAACTGGGGTCACTGATGGAATTCTCCCTGCAGGGACAGGAGGTGAGTCGACTGTGTTTCGACTACGCAGTTGGAATCGAAACGCTCGAAGGCTCTGAATTGCAAATAGAAACCTCCTTCATGCTGGGCTCCGTCGATTGCGATATGCGTGAAGAAGTGCAGCCGGATCGCCTTGCGGAGACCGGGTTCGCGGTGCTGCGACTGCTACGCCAGCGTGTGACTGCGGCGGATGTCGATGAGACAGGCGCTCTGCGCATACAATTCACTAACGGCCAGGTCCTAGAATGTCCGCCGGATCCGATGTTCGAGGCGTGGACGTACGTATCCGCCTCTGGCGAGCGTAAGATCTGCATGCCCGGTGGTGGAGTCGCAGATTGGCCGGGTGCATCGACGGCCTAGGGGTGGCGCGGCCGGCGAGAGTCGCGAGGGATTCGCTGTCGCTGTCGCTGTCGCTGTCGCTGTCGCTGTCGCTGTCGCTGTCGCTGTCGGCGGGTGGGGGTCCGTACGCGTAGTTCTGCTGCGGGCTTGACGCGACGGGTGACGCCGAGATCGTCGCGGCGCGGGGTGAGGCGGTGTTCGAGATTGTGGGCGCGGGGCAAGGTAATCTGGCGATGCTCCTGTTCGTCGGAAAGTATGACGCGCGGAGTCGTGGCGTTTCTTCGATCTTCGATATGAGAATTGATCTGATGCTCGACTCGTCCTTGCCAAAATCAGTCGTCCTTACGTGTGGGGCTGAACCCGCTCTCCGGCGCCTGAGTCGTCGGCGGTCGCATATGACTCGGAACCTCGCCCGAAGAGCTCGCAATCAACGAGGCGTGGACGTGGCAGGCCATGTCCGAGGCGGCCGCGCAGGCCGGCACGTTGGTCTGCGTTCCTGTTTCCAGGGCAGCGGTTCCGCGGGCGCCCGCTGTGAGCAGCGTGAAGCTGTCGGCCATTGGTGACTCGCGGCTCGTCACCGGTGGGTTCCCGCGAACAGCTGAGCCGCGTGTCATCGCGGTTCGACGAGGCCCATCGGGCGATGTCATGAACTACCAAACCTACGCACCTGACGGCCTGCCACTCAAGCGGGTCGACGTCACCGGGCGATCCCATGGTGGCGTCAAGACTCCGCACGTCGTCGAGTTCGAGCAGCACGTCAACCCAGTTACGGGTGAGGTATTTGAACAACCTCGTTCAACGGTCAGACCGGCCACCCCTGAGGAGCTGATGGGTCTTGAGTGAGTTTGATGCCAATAGTCTGCCCGAGGTCCTGGCGTGGCAATCCAGTTACGACCCGCCTCCGATCGCATCCGCGTTCCTCGAGCAACATTTGTCCGTTGCGTCTGCCGTCTTGTTTGCCGAGCTGATGGCGCCACGGCTGGTCGAGGTCGAGGGTTGCGTGATCATTGCGGCCCTGTACGAGCCAGCCAACCTCGCGCAGTGGCTTGAGTCGGAGGTCGGTGACGTCGCCGCGGTAGAACAGACGATCAACCGTCTGCATCTGTGGGACACGTTCGATCCGAACGGCGAGATCGAGGAGCGGGCGCTCGCGCACCTGGCACGCCTCATAGCCGTGTCGTGGGAGCTCCACGGGCAGAGAGCGTTTCCCGACAGGCACCTGATCGGGCGAGTCGCCGACGACTACGGCCCGACGGTGGTGCTCTACAGCGCATCGCCGAGGGGGTTGGCTCACCCGTAGCGGCTCAAGGCGCGACTACGCGTGGCGCAACGACGCGGAGTCGTCCTACTCCCAGCTCGACGACTGGCTCTACCGCGGGCGCATGGTCGCTCTCACCACCGAGCGTCAGGCGCTGGTGATGCTGTCGTTCGCGGTCACGCACAACGCCGTCGCCGACTGGTACCACCGACGCCGCCAACGCGACGAGACCCCTGGCCTCGCGGCCTGAGGCTCCGAACCGGAGAACGACGACATCAGCCCCCTCGAGGGGCTACCGGCGCATCCCCGCCCCACGCACCGGTAGGCTGAACCCGCGCAGATCGAGCCGTCCGGGCCCGACCCGCGCCGCACGGGGCCGACCAGAACACGCACGGACCTACCCGGGGCGATCCTCGCCGGGTTTCCGACCACGTTTCAGGCCCGGCCCGCGCGCCTGTAGCTCAGGGGATAGAGCACCGCTCTCCTAAAGCGGGTGTCGGCAGTTCGAATCTGCCCAGGCGCACAGCATATTTGCTCAGGTCAGCGCCTGAACCGGTGCGCCGGTGGCGGCTGGGTCGGTGTCCTCTTGGCCGGCCTTGGGTCAGCGTGTGGTCAATGAGCTGTCTCAGCACATGAACGGCCGGCCAAGGACGTGGACGGACGTCCGTGCAAGGCGAGACGCGCGCCCGGTGGCGCGAATCTCTCACAGCGCGGTCGGCCGCTACTGTGGAGTTGCACCCAACCCAGCGCGTCATACAGCTCGGACACGGTGACGACCGCGTGCACCGCTCGCCCGTCGAGGCTCCGAGACGCGCCGCCGGTGATCTTGCTTCACGTCTCGCATCGTCGCGGAAGTTTCATGTGGCGACGATCGCGGGGCGCGGTGACGTAGAGGGCCTGGGATACCGGCGTCGGGGCTTAGTGGTTGCGCCGGCGGAGCATCTCGCAGGCATGCAGTTCGAGAGTGTTCTTGTCGCTGGCGTCCCAGACTTGCGGGTGGCTTCGCACGGTGCGAACGATCGGATGAGGATGCTCTCATTGCTCTATCTGGCTGTGACGAGAGCGCAACACGAGGTGCGCATCTTTGTTCACGAGGACGATGGTGGTGCTCCGGAGGTGCTCGTTCGGGCGGTGGCGATGCGTGTGCTTGAGCAGGATGCTGGCAGTGCGGTCTAGTCGTGCTAGCTGTACTGACCCGGCCGCGTGATCAATCGAGCGGCTATTTTCGTCGCTTCCTGAGTGGCGATCGACAGTGTGAATCCGACGTTCTGTCACAAGTCATGGCCGTAGAGCGGGTTTCTGCCGGGCGGGACTCGCTGGGTCGTGATGCAGCGGGGGCGGACCCGTCGGCGCGGCCGCCGTGCCAGAACCTCATTGCAGGCGGCCCGATCTCGTCCCGAATTTGTGATGGGCGACGGGTGTGAGTAGTTCGAATCTGCCCAGCCGCACAGCGACGGAAGCCCAGGCGGTACGGGCCAGCCCCGCGGTGGGGTTCGCGTCGATCCTGCCGTTCGTCGGTCACCGGATGGTCCGCTGCTGCCCCGGACGTGGACAGGAGCGGCGTCACCCGCCGCGCACGAGGCGCAGCCACCCCCGCCCGCGTCCGGCGGGCGACCCGGCAGACACCTCGCCGCCCCCGGGCGCCCCGTCCTGGTCCACCACGTCGACGCCGGCGTGGAACGCCACCGACCGACGCGTTGGCCCGTCGAGGCCCGCCCGGTCGAGCAGTGCCGCGATCCGCGCCCGCTGGTCGTCCGCGAGCGGTGCCCACGTCCGTGCGGCGCTCACCTCGAGCCAGGTGCTGATCCCGAAGCGCCCGAGCGTGGCCAGCGCCTGGTCGGGGTCAGCCGCGGCGCGCAGGTCTGCCTCGACGCGGTGCCAGCCGCCCGGCGCGCGGTGCACGCGCCACCCGGAGCGCCGGCTCCACACCTGGTCGGACGCCCATGCCGGTTCCGCCGTCGCCGGTGGGGCGCCGAGCCGGGCGAGTGCGCGTGCCGCGGCGGAGCAGATGCGCGTGCTCGGGTCGAGGAGCATCGGCGCCAGGCGCTCGGCGGCGTCGTCGTGCGCAGCGCGGGCGTGGACGGCGGTCACGGCCGCGGCACGCACCCGCGGGCTCGGGTGGCGGAGCCTGGCGACGGCTGCGCGGAGGTCGGCCTCGTTCCCCGTCAGGGCCAGACCGTCCAGGCACGCGGCGGCCATCCGGGGCGACGTGTGCTCGTCCAGCCGACGGCGGTAGTGGTCCGCGACGTCCCAGCCGCGGAGTCGTGCGCGCGACCGGGCCACCTCGCGGACACGGGGCGCCGGGTCGACCAGCGCGACGCGCAGCGCGTCGTCGCCCAGGTCGCGGTCGGGCACGCGGTCGAGGGCGATCAGGCGAGCCTCGACCGACCTGGCACCGAGCAAGCCGGTGAGCACCCCGGGCTCGTCGCGCTCGGACAGCCACTGCGCGCAGCGAGCCTGGAGCCACTGGTCAGGATCGGCCAGGGCGGCGGACAGGAGCACGCCGGTGGTGAGCAGACCCCGGTCGTGCCCCACGTGGAACGCCCACCGTCGGACGCGTCGCCGCCCGGACGCCAGCAGCTCCGGCAGCAGCGCGGGGTCGGTGTCGACAACGGCCACCTCGACCCTCGTCAACGCGTCTGCGGCGTGCTGCCGGTCGGCTCCCGCCAGCAGGACGTCGAGGAGCGCCTCCGCGTCCTCAAGCCGTCGGGGATGCGGCAGCGCCTCCCACGCGCGTGCCCGGACCTCGGGGACGTGGTCGAGCAGCCGCACCGCCAGGGCAGGGACCGCGACGGCGCGTGGGGCGGTGGCGAGGACGTGCACGGCGCGCTCCCGCACCCTGCCGTCCACGTGGAGGCTCGCGACGGCGGCGACGAACCCCGACGGCTCGTTGAGTGCCGCCCGCATCCACCTGCCGTTGCGGCTCACGGGTGCGCTGCCGTCGGGGTGGCGAGCGGTCCGGGCCGCCTGGTCGAGGACGAGCCACGCCGCGCCGTCGAGCCCGGCAAGGGACTCGACACCGGCTTCCCACGCCGCGGCGTCGTCCCGGGAAGCGGCCGCAGCGAGTCCCTGCGCGAGCGCCCGCGCGGCGCAGTGGCTGATCACGGGCTGATCCTGTCAGCAGAAGACCGACCTGTGCGGCCACGCGTCTCGGCTGCGAAGCCCTCGCGGTGCCACACTGCCCGCGTGGTCAACGTCCTGGGTCTCGCCGTCACCGAGTCGTGCGGCGTCTCGGCGCTCGTCCCGACGGTCGACGGCGTGCGGCTCCTCGACAGCGTGGCGGCCTTCGAGGAGAGCCAGGGCTTCACACCCGCCGGGGCGTACGCGGGTCTCGTCCCCGCCCACCTCCGGTGCGGTGACCTGGTCGACTACTACCGCGGCATCGAGCGGGCGCAGGTGCCCGAGGGTGGTCACGTCTGGCTTCTCGGGTGCGACTGCGGTGAGGTGAGCTGCTGGCCGCTGGAGGCCGAGGTGACGCTCACCGAGCAGTCGGTCCGGTGGTCCGGGTTCACCCAGCCGTACCGCCCCGCGTGGTCGTACTCCGGGTTCGGCCCGTTCGTGTTCGACCGGCGGCAGTACGAGCACGCGGTCTCGGAAGCCGCGGCGGCGCTCGGCGCCTGAGCCCGCGGCCCGCACCGGCCACCCCGGCCGCGTCCCGACACCGCACGCACCCCCGCGCGCGATAGGCTCAGCGCTGTCCGGCGGGCGGGCGGTCGTGATGATCGGCCGCGGACCGCCGGGAGCAGGCATGGGCAGCCCGGCGGATCGCCGGAGGCGCCAGGGGGTCGCCGTCGTGGCGGCGCCCGCGTCCGGGCGTGGCGCGCACCTCGGCGGGGTGGGTCCCTCGCGTGGGCGGGTCGCGCGCGGCTCTTCGCTGTGGTCGTGGGACTGGTGGCCGGGAGGTCGCCCAGGCGCGGTGGAGCACGACCGCGGCGCCGGGTCCGTCCCGAGGTCGCCGACGGGGCTCGACGAGCCCGCCGGCCCGGTCGTCGGCGGCTGCGGCGGGCCCACCCGTGTCGCAGGAGCGGCGCGGACGCAGGTGAAGGAGGAGATGTGGCACGAGCAGGTGGACGCCGTTCCGGGCGCGCACGCACCGACGGCGGTGCGGGGCCGAGCTCCGGGGGCGGTGCCCAGCGCAGCCGTGCCGCACGTCCCGCTGCCGGTGGCGGCGGTCAGCGTCGCCGGTCGCCACGGCGGTCCGAGCAGGGGCTGATCCCGGTGCTCGCCCAGGCCGCCAGCGAGGTGGAGCGCGCGGTCCAGCGCCCGCCGATCAAGGCGTCGATGAAGACGATGTTCCAGGTCGTGGCGCTGCTGGTCCGCGAGGAGCGCGCGCGGGTGCAGGCCGACGCCTCGCTGTCGCAGGCGAAGCGGACCGAGGAGGGCAAGCGGCTCGACGGCGTCGCGACGATGCTGGCGAAGATCGCCGCCCGGGAGCCGTCGCTGCTGCAGCTGCTCGCCGAGGACGCGAAGGTCTCCGACGCCGGGCGCGCCCTGAAGGCGACGCTGCTGCGCGAGGCCGGCATCGAGCCCCCCGAGGAGCCGGAGCCCGAGGAGACCGTCGAGGTCGCTCCCGTGGTCGAGCACCGGGTGGTCCCGCAGTCCGTGATCGCGCGGCAGCGCGCGAACCCGTTCCTCGCCCCCGACTTCGAGGCCGCGGCCGAGCGGGCGACGCCGAAGGGTGGCCGGCTGGCCGGCTGGGAGCTGCTGGAGCCGCTGTTCCGGTCGTTCGAGAAGGCCGCGACCGGCAAGCCCGCCTGCATGGAGCTGCCGGAGCCGCGCTTCGTGACGGCGCCGCGGGGCCGGGAGCTGATGCCGCACCAGGCCCGGCTCGTCGCCGCGGCCGCCGCGGGGCACCGCACGTTCCTGCTCGCCGACGAGCCGGGGCTCGGCAAGACCGCGCAGGCGCTGCTCGCCGCCGAGGCCGCGGGCGCGTACCCGCTGCTGGTCGTCACGCCGAACGTCGTCAAGACGAACTGGGCGCACGAGGTCGGGCTGTGGACGCCGCAGCGGCGCGTCACCGTGGTGCACGGCGACGGGGACCGCGTGGACGGGTTCGCCGACGTGGTGGTCGTCAACTACGAGCTGCTGGACCGGCACGTCGGCTGGCTGGGCGACCTGGGCTTCCGCGGGATGGTCGTCGACGAGGCGCACTTCATCAAGAACAAGGGCTCGCAGCGGTCCCAGCACGTCCTGGCGCTGTCGGAGCGGATCCGCTCCCGCACGGCGCGGCCGCTGCTGATGGCGCTGACGGGCACGCCGCTGATCAACGACATCGAGGACTTCCGGGCGATCTGGCAGCTGCTCGGCTGGATCGACGACAAGAAGCCGCTCGGCACGCTGATGACGGCGCTCGAGGCGACCGGCCTCAACCCGGCGGACCCGGGGTTCTCCGCCGCGGCGCGGTCCGCGGTGATCGACATGGGGATCGTGCGCCGCCGCAAGGCCGACGTGGTCGCGGACATCCCGGCCCGCCGGGTCGCGGACCTGCCGGTCGAGCTCGACGGCGCCGCCGGCCGCTCGATCCGCGCCGCGGAGGCCGCGCTCACCGAGCGGCTGGTCGGCCGGTACCGGGCTGCCGTGGAGGCCCGCGGCGGCGACGCGTCCGACGGCCTGGACCTCGAGCTCGCGCGCCGGGTCGCGGCCGCCGAGCTCAAGGACACGACCTCCAAGAAGACCGGCGAGAACGTCTTCACGATGGTCCGCAAGATCGGCCAGGCGAAGGCAGGTCTGGCCGCGGACTACACCGCGCAGCTGGCCCGCAACGTCGGCAAGGTCGTGTTCTTCGCGAAGCACGTGGACGTGATGGACGAGGCCGAGCGCGTCTTCGCGGACCGCGGCATCAAGTTCGCCTCGATCCGGGGCGACCAGACCACCCGGGTGCGCAACAAGAACGTCACCGCGTTCGTCGAGGACCCCGAGGTGCAGGTGGTCGTCTGCTCGCTGACCGCCGCCGGCGTCGGGCTGAACCTGCAGGTCGCGTCCAACCTGGTGCTCGCCGAGCTGTCCTGGACCTACGCCGAGCAGACGCAGGCCATCGACCGGATCCACCGGATCGGGCAGTCCGAGCCGGTCACCGCGTGGCGGGTCATCGCCGCGCAGACCGTCGACGCGCGGATCGCCGGGCTCATCGACAGCAAGTCGGGCCTCGCCGCCCGCGCGCTGGACGGGGCCGGGGACGAGGACGTGGACGCGTCGGCGGACGTGCAGGCCGAGGCGCTGGTCGGGATGCTCGTGGACGCGTTCGGCGGCGCGGGGGCCGGCGCGGCGGGGGTGTGAGGCGGCGGGGACGCGGCGCCTCCTGGCCTTCAGCGCCGCGCCTCGTTGGTGGAGGCTAGGCGCACAGCCTTCACCAAGACGGGTTCTTGTCGAAGACTAGGCCGCACGACGCCACTCCGCCGCGACACGAGGAGACCGCGATGACGCGCTTCACCGGTGACCAGCTGCACGCCGCCGAGGTCGTGGACGCCGACATCCGCGGCGCCCGGTTCGTCCGCGCCGACCTGTCGGGGACCGTGCTGCGCGGCGTGCAGGTCGACGGCGTGGACCTGGACGCCCCGTGGCTGCCCGGCCCCGAGGAGCCGTTCCTGGTGAACGGCGTCGACGTGGCGCCGTACGTCGACGCCGAGCTGGACCGCCGGTTCCCCGGACGGTCGCTGCGCCGGGCGACCGACCCCGAGGGCCTGCGCGAGGCGTGGGCGGCGGTGGAGCGGACCTGGGCGGCGACCATGGACCGGGTCGCGGCGATGCCGCCCGGCACGGCCGACGTGCAGGTGGCGGGGGAGTGGTCGTTCGCGCAGACCCTCCGGCACCTGGTGATGGCGACCGACGTGTGGCTGCGGCGCGCGGTCCTGGGCGTCGAGCAGCCGTTCCACCCGATCGGGCAGCCGAACGCCGAGTACGCGGCCGACGGGAACGACCCCGCCGTGTTCAGCACGCCGGACCCGACGTGGGAGCAGGTGCTGGAGGTCCGGGCCGGGCGGGTCGCGATGGTGCGGGAGCACCTGGCGACGGTCACCGCCGAGGGCCTGGCGGTCGTGCGCGCGAACCCCTGGGCGCCGCAGTACCCGGAGACCACGCTGAGCTGCCTGCACACGATCCTCGAGGAGGAGTGGGAGCACCACCGGTACGCGGTGCGCGACCTGGACGTGATCGCGGCGGGCTGAGCCGCGGCGCCCGGTACCGTCGCGGCGTGACGTCGACCTCCGCGCCCGCTGCCGCCGACCCCGCCCCACCCCTGCGGCGCCGGACGCCGGGGACCGTGTACGTCGCGGCCGCGCTCGCGCTGGGGCTGGCGGCCGTCGGGGCCCTGGTCCTCGCGAACGGCCTGCACCAACCCGGGCTGGTGCTCGTCGGGTCGTTCCTGGTGCTGCTCGGCCTGGCGGTGCTGACCGACGTGGTCGTCACCGCCCGGCAGCGCGCGGGCACGGCCTGGGTCGGCCCGGTGCTGGCCGGGCGGCGCGACGTGCTGCCCGCCACGGTGCTCGTCGAGCACCCCGTGTCCGCGTGGATCGTCGGCGCGCTGGTCGCCCCCGTCGGGGTCCTGCTGACCGGGTGGGGAGTGCTCGTGCTCGTGCTGGAGGCGGACGGCGTCGGGCGGGTGGTCGGCGGCGCGCTGGTGGTCGCGGCGGGGCTCGGGGTGCTCTGGCTCGCGGTGGTGCTGGCCCGTAGGGAACGGGTCGAGGGCATCTGGCTGACGTCCCTCGACCTCACGGTCCGGGACCGGCGCGGCGTGCGCCGCGTCGCGTGGACCGACGTCGTCGCCGTCACCGGCCCGACCCCACCCGGCGCCACGGTCCAGGTGTGGGCGAGGCGCCCGGAGCTGGTCGACGTCCGCCCCGAGCCCCGCGCGGACGACGACCGCCGGATCACCATCGAGACCACCGGCTACGCGCTCGACGCCGACGCCACCGCCCGCGTCCTGCGGCACTACACGCGTCCCGGCGCGGCGCGCGAGCTCGAGCAGCCCGTCACCCTGGCGACCCTGCGGTTGCGCGCGACCCAGGAGGCGCAGGCCGAGCACCGACCCGCGCCCTCGCCGCACGGCCCGCCCCCCGGCACCCGCCCGGTCGACCCGGCCGACCCCCGCGCGGCGCTCGCGGACATCCGCGTCGCCGCCCAGGACATGGGGGCGGTCGAGGGCATGGAGTTCGCGGTCGAGGGGTTCCCCACCATGCTCAGCAGCGAGCACATCGCCCTGGGTCGACAGGGCCGGTTCTTCGAGATCCGGTACTCGGACATGGGCCGCAGCCGGACGGTCACCCGCGTCGCGGACGTCGAGGACGCCCGCCGGGCGTTCCTGCACGAGGTGGCGGACCTCGCGGCGAGCCGCGGGCACGGGCCGCTGCTCGACGTGCGACCGACCCGGTTCGACACCCCCGGTTTGACCGATCAGGACCGGGTGGACGCCTTCACGGCGGAGCTGGACGACCGCCGCGCCCGCGAGGACGACCCGGACGCGGAGCTGTACCCGCACGGCTGGGCGCAGGCCAGGGCCGTCAGTGCCGCCGTCGTCGCGCACCTCGGGCACGCCGGGTCGCCGGAATCCCAGGCGCGCCGGGCCGCCACGCTCGCCACGCTGGCCGCCCACGGCCTGCCGGCGTCCGCGCACGCCTGGGTGGAGCAGCTGGTCGCCGAGGCCGTCGACCTCCCGGCGAACCGGACGACGCCCGACCTCGCCGTGCTCGGCCGGGAGATCGAGGCGGCGATGCTGCTCCGGCACCCGGGGCTGACCGAGGAGGCGGCGCGCGCGCTCGCGCACCACGCGACGTACCAGTGGCGGTGACCCGGCGCGCGTATCTGCCCGCGCCGCTCTACCGTCGCCGTACACCGATCACCGAGGAGGCGACCACATGGGGTTCCTGGGCAAGGCGATGAAGAGCGGGATCGCGCTGCAGGCGGTCCGGATCGCCCAGCGCGAGATGGCGAAGCCGGAGAACCAGCGCCGCGCGAAGGAGCTGTTCCAGAAGGTGACGAAGCGCGGCGGGTCCTCGGGTCACCGCTGACGGACGACGCACGACGCGAGCCACCCCGGTCCCGACCGGGGTGGCTCGCCCTGCGTCCGGGATCGGGGCGTCGGCGCCGGCACGCCAGGGGTCACCGCGGGCATGAGTGCCGGTCCCGGACGCGGCGGGTACGGTGCCGGGCGTGACCCCACCCCCGTCGGACCCCGTCGAGGCGCTCTGGCGCGCGAACCGGAGGGCGCGCCGCCGCGAGCTCCCGACGATCGTCGGACTGGTGGCGTTCGGGCTGCTCGTGGCGGTCGCCGGGCGGGACGAGGCGGGCCCGGTCGGCCTCGGGGTGTGGATCGTCGGCGTGGGAGTCCTGATGCTCGCCGGCCGGGTGCTCCGCGACCGGGAGGTCCGGGGTGCCGGACCGCGCGGCCGGTTCTCGACCCGTGCGCTCGACGGCGAGCCGGCGACCGTGCTGCACCAGCACCCCCTGCGGTGGCTCCTCGGACCGGCACTGAGCACCTGGACGACCGCGGCGTTCGTCGCGCTGGTCCTGGGCGCCACGTCCGGGTCCGCGGCGGACGCCCGGCTCGGCGCGGGGGTGCTGCTCGCGGCGGTGCTGGTCCCGGTCGCGCTCGTCGTCGGCGGCCAGGTGCGCCGCACCCTGCGGGCCGGGGTCTGGCTGACCCCCGGTGCCCTGGTCGTGCGGGAGCGCGACGTGACCAGCCGGGTGCCGTGGGCGGAGGTCCGGCGGGTCGTCGAGCTCGACGGGCGCGCGGCACCGGTGCTCGTGCTCGCTGGGGACGAGGCCGCGGTGTCGGTCGTGGCCCGTCGGCGGAGGGACGCCCGGTTCCGCGCGATGTACGGCGGCGTCCTCGTCCCGGCCGGCGCCCTTCCGCTGGACACCCCCGCCCTGGCGGCGCTGCTGCGGGCCTGCGCAGAGCCCGGTGGAGCCGCCGCGCTGGGGACGGACGCGGGCCTGGCGGTCGTGCGCGGGGCGCGGCACGCGGGACGCTGAGGCCGCGCGGTCAGGTCGCGGGCGGTGCCGTCGAGTCGCGGACGACCAGGCTCGGGCTCACGACCACGCGGTGCACGGGCCGGTCCGGGTCGGCCAGCCGCGCCACCGCCAGGTCGACGGCCGCCCGACCGACCCACGCGCGCGGCGGTCGCACCGCGGTCAGCGCCGGGCTGAACAGGCCCGCGACCTCGTCGTCGTAGGCGACCACCGACAGCGCGCCCGGCACGGGGACGCCGCGGTCCTCGCAGTGCTGCACGACCGCCATCGCCTCGGGGTCCGAGTGCACGACCAGGGCGGTCGTCCCGGTGCGCAGCGCGGCGTCGACGACCTCCTCCATCCGGTCCTGCCAGTCCGGGGACCGGCGGTCCGGCAGGTCGACGTCGACCGCGTCCGACGCGTCCAGCCCGCAGGCCGCGACCGCCCGCGCCCAGCCCGCGCGCAGGTCCGGGGTGTGCGGGCTGTGGCTGCTCAGCGCGATGCCGACCCGGCGGTGACCCAGGTCCGCGAGGTGCCGGACCGCGGCCTCGGCGCCGAGCGCGTGGTCGGTGACGACCGACTCCAGCGCGGCGTGACCGTCGCCCGCGCGGGCGGTGCGCTCGACCAGCACCACCGGCACGTCGAGCCCCGCGAGCCAGTCGAGGACGTCCCCGGCGTGCGGGCTGTCCAGCGCGGGCGCGACCAGCAGCGCCGCGGCGCCGTCCCCGGCGCGCAGCAGCCGCTCGAGCTGCGGGCGCTCGTCCTCGGTGTCGTACGACGAGCCCCGCAGCCGGACCCGCAGCCCGCTCGCCGCGGCACGCTCCTCGGCGCCGCGGGCGACACCGGGCCAGTAGTAGTCGAGCGACGGGACGAGCATCCCGATCGTGCCGCCGGGCGCGTCCGGGACGGGATGCGCCTCGACCGCGGGCTCGGTGCCGGCGAGGGTCGCGCCGCCGTGCACCCGCTGCGCCAGCCCCTCGGCGACGAGCTGCGCGATGTCGCGCCGCACGGTGACCGGGGTGACGTCGAGCTCCGTCGCCAGGTCCGACACCCGTACGGTGCCGAGCCGGTGCAGCGCGTCGAGCACCTGCGCGCGCCTGCTCACGGCCAGGTGCCGGGTGGTCCCGTCGGTCACGCGCCGTCCCCCGTCCGGGTCCGCTGGTCCTGGGCCGCCCCGGCCCGGACCCGACCCTAGCGGTGCCGGGGGCACCCCCACGGCCCCCACGCCACGCACCCACCGCGCCCCCACCCCCACCCCGCCCCCACCCCGGACCGGCCACGAGAGGTCACGACACGCGGACCCGGGTGCGCCCGCACCAGCGTGTCGTGACCTCTCGCCGAGGTGGCACTCCCTGCCTGCGCGGGCGCGGGGGTGTGCAGGCGGGGATTGCGATCTCGACGCAGAGGGGCGTGCGGTGGCGAGGCGACCTCCGGTGTCCGGGTCCCTCCGTCCCGGAGATCGGACGAGAGGTCACGACACGCGGACCCGGGTGCGCGCGCACCAGCGTGTCGTGACCTCTCGCCGAGGCGGCGGCTCGCGCGTGGGTGGCGGCGCGGGGGGTGCAAGTGGGCGGCGCTGGCGTGCGCGGGGCGGCGCGGGCGTGCGCGGAGGCGCGCCGGACGGCGCGGGTGCGTGAGGCGGGGGTCAGCGCGGGGCGGCGGTGCTGTCGCGGATGCGGAGGCTCGGGGTGATCTGGACGCGGTGGGTCGGGCGGTCGGGGTCGGCGAGGCGGGCGGTGAGCAGTGCGACCGCCGCGCGGCCGAGGGCGTGCCGGTGCGGGCGGACGGCGGTGAGCGGCGGGCTGAACAGGCCGGCGACCTCGTCGTCGTAGGCGACCAGCGACAGGTCCCGCGGGACGTCGACGCCGTGCTGCTCGAACGCCTGGACCAGCGCGACCGCGGTGGCGTCGGCGTGCACGAGCAGCGCCGTGGTCCCGGTGGCGCGGCACTGCGCGACGATCCCCGCGACGGCGTCGTCCCAGCCCGGGCGGCCGGGGTCGGGGGTCGCGACGTCGACGGTGCGGGTGACGTCGGCGGTCGCGTCGAGCCAGCCGCGGCGCAGGTTCGGGCCGGTGGGGCTGTGCGCGCTGACCACGAGGCCGAGCCGCCGGTGCCCGAGCCCGACGAGGTGCCGGACCGCGGCCTCGGCGCCCTCGGCGTGGTCGGAGTGGACCGTGTCGAACGCGGCGGTGGGCGCGGCGCGCTCGGCGAGCACCGTCGGCACGCCGGTCGACGCGAGCCACGCCAGGGTCGCGGCGGCGGTGGGGGTGTCGGTGCGGGGTGCGACGACCAGGCCGCCGGACCCGACGAGGTCGACCAGGCGCTCCAGCTGGGGGCGGTCGTCGTCGCTCTCGTAGGAGCTGCCGCGCAGCACGACGCCGAGCCCGTGGGTGCGGGCCGCCGCCTCGACACCGCGGGCGACGCCGGGCCAGTAGTAGTCGAGGGACGGCACGAGCATCCCGACGGTCGACCCCCGGGGTGCGCCGTCGGCGGCGGCCGCGTCGTCCGCGGCCCCGGTCAGCAGCGTCACCCCGCCGTGCACCCGCCGGACGAGGCCCTCGGCCGCGAGCTGCGCGATGTCCCGGCGGACGGTGACGGCGGTGACGCCGAGGGCCTCGGTGAGCTCGGAGACGCGCGCGGACCCGGTGCGCTGCAGGACGTCGAGCACCTGCGCGCGCCGGTCGACGGCCAGGGGTCCGGGGGCCTCGGCGGTCACGCGACCTCCTCGAACGTGACCTCGACGGTCCCGGCGGCGGCCGGCGCCAGCGTGAGGGTGAGCCGGGTCAGCGCGTCGCCCCAGACGTCGGACAGCATCGGGTCGTCGAGCGTGCGCACCTCCAGCTCGGCGCCGGTGACGTCCCCGGACCAGCGGACCCGCACCGTCCCGGCGCCGTCCAGCGCGGCCACGAGCAGCCCGCCGGCGTCCTCGACCCCGGCGTCCTCGACCACGGTGCCGGCGAGCAGCACCCGCACCCGCGAGACGCGATCGCCCCCGCCGTCCCACGCGTCCCGGACGGTGACCACCCCCGACGCCCCCGCCCCCCGCGCCAGCCGCGCGGACCGCCGCCACGACCGCACCCCGGACCCGGGGTAGGCGTCCGCGAGCTCCATCTCGAGCCCGCTGCCGGCGTCGGCGACGTCCGCCCGCACGTCCCGTGCCGCCGCGGACCGCAGCGCGGGCTGCCCGACGCCGGCGACCTCGGGGACGTTGTGCCACGCGGACTGCATCGTCCAGATCGCGTACCGGTCGTCGGAGAAGGTCTGCCGCGTGTAGGTGGGTCGGCCGGCGTCGACCGCGACGGGCACCCCGCCGAGCGCGACGACGAACGAGCCGACGTCGTTGTGGTTGTGGTGCTCGTCGTCGTGCCCGCCCTTGGCGGCGAGGGTCAGCCCGTCGGCGGACCCGGCGGACCCGCGGGCCACCAGCACCTCGACCGACGGCAGCCACACGTCCCGCGGCAGGGGTGACGACCCGGGCTCCGCGGCGCCCCAGACCGGGTCGGTCAGCGCCCGGACCAGCAGCCCGAGCCCGTGGTCGACGTCCGCGACCGGCCCGCCCGGGACGCGGTGCGCGGCGGCGTGCGCCTGCGCGTCGACGTCGCCGTACGTGCGGGCGTACCGGTGCAGCGCGGCCCAGGGCTGCGCGACCGGGGGTCTCGCCTGGCCGTCGGCGACGTTGAGGTACCAGGGCCCGCCGAGGTGCACCCGGTGCGGGAACGCGACCGTGGCGGCCAGTGCCGGGACCCCGGTGGCGTCCAGCGCACCGCCTGTGGCGTGCCGCAGCAGGTCCAGCGCCTCGAGCGCCCGCGCCGCGCCGTTCCACCAGTACGCGTAGCCTTCGTCGATCGCCCCGTCGGCGGGCAGCACCGCGACGTACCGGTCGAGCCCTTCGACGACCCGGGCCACGAGGCGTGCGCGCCGGGCGGGGTCGTCGACCAGGGCGAGCGTCGCGACCAGCACGTTGCCGTGGATCCACGGGTTCCAGTTGTGCACGTCGCCGTCGAGCCCGAGCCAGTGCCAGTCGGGGACCTCCTCGAAGGGCCGCAGCACCCGGGTGCCGACCTCGTGCCGGATGCGTTCGCGCAGGCCGGGCCACCGCTCGTCGAGCCGGTCGCCGAGCAGGTGGTCCAGCCAGGCGAGCCGCCCAGCGACCTCCCCGGCGCCGAGGTCGAGGAACGGCCGGGTCACGTCGGGCAGGACGCCGGGGCTGGTGCGGTCGTGCGCGGGCCAGCACCAGGACGACTGCTCGCAGTGCAGCAGCGCCCCGTCGGCGACCTCGTCCAGGCGCGCGTCGCTCGGGTCGGCGGCGGCGAGCACGACGGCCCGGGTCAGCCGGTGCTGCCGGGCGAACACCCGCTGCTCGTGGTCGTCGCGGTCGCCGTCGCGGTGGATCCGGGCGAAGGACGTCGCGGTGGTCGCGGGCCAGGGGGTGCCGGCCTCGGCGTCGCCGGGGCCGCGCAGCGCGGCGACCGTGGCGGGGTCGACGGCTGCCCAGGTGCCGCGGTCGTCGGCGGGCGGCACGGGCAGCGCCGACCCCGGCGGCAGGAGCGTCGCGGACAGCCGGTCGGCGAGCGCGGCATCACCCCAGGCGGCGGCCAGCGGGCCGGTGAACCGTCCCGCGTCGTCTGTCGTCCCCATGTCTCCCCATCGAGCCGTCGGGTCGCGCCGGGAGCCCTGGTCAGGGCCTCGATCGCATCTGTTGTGATCGTATCAGTTCGGTTACGCCCTTGACATGATCGTTTCTGAACGATTCACTCGGTCCCGTTCGGATCGATCGTGACCCGGACCACACCACGAGCCTTCGACGGAGAAGACCACCGTGACCACCAGCATCCCCGCCCCGAGCGACCACCGGGCATCGCACAGCGCCCGGACCAGCAGCGCCCGGACCCGGCAGGACTGGCTGGCGCTCGCGGACCGGCTCCTCGACGGCGCCCGCCCCTACGCCTCCCCGGGGCGCGCGCGGATCACCCCGCCCGGACCGGCCGGCGGGTACGGGCGCGACGTCGACGGCCTCGAGGGGTTCGCCCGCACGTTCCTGCTCGCCGGGTTCCGGCTGGCGGGGGAGCGCGGCGCCGACCCCACGCACCTCGCGCAGTGGTACGCCGAGGGCCTGGCCGCCGGCACCGACCCGCACGCCCCCGACCGCTGGGTGCGGCTCGAGGAGCACCCGCAGGCCAAGGTCGAGGCCGCGTCGATCGCCCTGGTGCTGGACCTGACGCGCCCGTGGATCTGGGACCGGCTGAGCCCGCGCGTGCAGGAGCAGGTCGTCGACTACCTCGCGCCCGCGGTCGGCGACGACACCTACCCGCGGATCAACTGGGTGTGGTTCCGCACCGTCGTCCAGACCTTCCTGCGCTCGGTCGGCGGCCCCTGGTCGGCGGACGACGTCGCCGCGGACCTCGCGACGCACGACACGTTCGCCCGCCCGGACGGCTGGATGTCCGACGGCGCCGAGCGGTCCTACGACCACTACGTCGGCTGGGCGCTGCACCTGTACCCGGTGCTCTGGGCGCGGATGGCCGGCGCCGAGGGCCTGCGCCCCGAGGCCGCGCGCCGCGCCGACGTCGCGCACCTCGACCGCTACCTGACCGACGCCGTGCACCTGGTCGGCGCCGACGGGTCGCCGCTGCTCCAGGGCCGCAGCCTCGTCTACCGGTTCGCCGCGGCGGCCCCGTTCTGGGTCGGCGCGATGGCCGAGGTGCCGTCGGTGTCCCCGGGCCTGCTGCGCCGCGCCGCGTCCGGGGTCGTCGGGCACTTCACCGACGCGGGCGCCCCCGACGACCGCGGGCTGCTGACCCTCGGCTGGCACGACGCCTGGCCCCGGCTCGCGCAGTCCTACTCCGGCCCGGGCTCGCCGTACTGGGCCAGCAAGGGGCTGCTCGGCCTCGCGCTGCCCGCCGACCACCCGGTGTGGACCGCCCCCGAGGAGCCGCTCCCGGTCGAGCAGGCCGACACGCTGCGCGCCGTCCGCGCCCCCGGCTGGCTCGTCGCCGGCACCCGCGCCGACGGCATCGTCCGCGTCGTCAACCACGGGACCGACCACGCCCTGCCCGGCAGCACCGCCGGCGACTCGCCGCTGTACGCGCGGATCGGCTACTCGACCGCGACCGCCCCGCTGCTGGACGACGCCGCGTGGACCGACCCGCTGGACGGGTCGGTCGTGCTGCTGGACGCCGCCGGGCGGGCGAGCCACCGGACCGGCTTCGACGTCGTGGGCGAGCCGCGGACCGCGGACGGCGTCGGTGTCGCGGCGTCCCGGGCCCGCGCGCACTGGCTGACCCCCGCGGCGAGCCAGGAGCAGCACGGCTCCGGTCTCGCGGGCGCCGCGTCGCCCGCCGGGACGCTGTTCGTCGTCTCGCTGGTCCGGGGCCCGTGGGAGCTGCGCCTGGTCCGGGTCGAGGACGCCGTGCCCGCGGCGGTGCGGCTGCGGGTCGGCGGCTGGCCGGTGACCGGCGCGCTGGTGTCCGCGGTCGACGTCCTGCGCGGCGGCCCGGCGACCTCCGGCGTCGACCGCCGCACCGACGCGGGACCGCTCGGCGACCCCGTGCACGTCCCGTGGGCCGAGGTCGCCGTCGACCCCGGCACCTGGGTCGCGGCGCTGGTCACCCTCGCGGGCACGCCCGTCCCGTCGACCGCCACCCTCGCGGTCGACGCCGCCACCGCCACCAGCACCGCCGCCGTGACCTGGCCCGACGGCCTCGTCACCCGCACCGACCTGCCCGACTGAGCACCTCCCGGCCCGCCACCGGCGCGCCGGCCACCCCCGCGGGACCCAGAGCCGGGCCCCGGACCCCCTGAAGGAGCAACGATGCAGCGTTCGACGACGACCGCTCTCAGCCTGGCCGCCGCGGCCGCGCTCGCCCTGTCCGCGTGCGGCAGCGGCGGGTCGGGCGGGGGTGGCGACCAGACGGCCGACGGCCCCGTGACCCTCACGCTCGCCGGCTGGAGCCTGGCGAGCACCCCGGAGTTCCAGACGCTCGCCGACGGGTTCCACGAGGAGCACCCGGACGTCACGGTCGAGGTGCTGGAGTACGACGCGACCAACTACGACACCCAGATGGTCGCGGACCTGTCCGCGGGTTCGGCCCCGGACCTGTACGTCCAGAAGAACCTGAAGAACTTCATCACGTACCAGGCCGGCGGCCAGCTGCTCGACGTGTCGGACGTCGCCGAGGGCCTGGACGACGACGTCAACGGCGTCGGCGCGTACGAGGTCGACGGCAAGACCTGGGCGATCCCGTACCGGCAGGACTCCTGGGTCCTCTACTACAACCAGGACCTGTTCGACGCGGCCGGGGTCGAGTACCCCGACGGGTCCTGGACCTGGGACGACTACGACGCCGCGGCCGAGCACCTGACCGCCGCGCTCGGTGACCAGGGCGCGAAGGGGACCTACCAGCACTCGTGGCAGTCGACGGTCCAGGGCTTCGCGCTCGCGCAGACCGAGGGCGCCGACCTGCTGAGCGGCGACTACTCCTACCTGGAGCCGTTCTACGAGCGGGCGCTGGCCCTGCAGGACGCGGGCGCGCAGGAGTCGCTGGGCACCGTGACCACGAACTCGCTGACCTACCAGTCGCAGTTCGGCACCCAGAAGGCCGCGATGATGCCGATGGGCTCCTGGTACGTCGCGACGCTGATCGCCCAGCAGGCCAGCGGCGAGGCCGACGACTTCGCGTGGAGCTTCGCCCCGGCCCCGCAGCTCGACGACAGCACCACGGGCCTGGACAGCACGCCCGTGACGTTCGCCGACCCGACCGGCATCGGCATCAACCCGGCCATCGACGAGGACAAGATCCAGGCCGCGAAGGACTTCCTCGCGTACGCCGCCGGTGAGGCCGGCTCGACCGCGCTGACCGCCATCGGCATCACCCCGGCGACCGTGAACGACGCCGTCACCGACGCGTACTTCTCCCTGGAGGGCGTCCCGACGGACGACCTGGCGAAGTTCGCGTTCAGCACCCACGACGTGCACCCGGAGAACCCGGCGAACGCGTCGACCGCCGCGATCCAGAACATCCTCAACGACGCGCACACGGCGATCCTGTCCGGCAGCACGTCGGTCCGCGACGGCCTCGAGGAGGCCGGGAAGCGCGCCGCCTCCGAGGCGGGCGTGCAGTGACGTCGACGACCCCCGAGGTCGCCCGTCGGCCGGGGCGCACCGAGCGCCCCGGCCGGCGGCTGGCCCGCCGGAACGCGCTGATCGGCTGGAGCTTCATCCTGCCGAACTTCGTCGGGTTCGGCGTGCTCACCCTCATCCCGGTGATCGCGCTGTTCTACCTGGCCTTCACCAGCTGGAACGCCTTCGGCACCGCGCCGTGGGTCGGGCTGGACAACTTCACGCGGATGATCGGCGACTCGTCCTTCTACACGTCGCTGACGAACACGCTGTACTACACGGCGCTGCACATCCCGCTCACGCTCGGCGCCGCCCTCGGGCTCGCCCTGCTGCTGAACAAGAAGCTGCGCGGCGTCGCGTTCTTCCGCACCGCGGCGTTCTTCCCGTACATCACGTCGATCGTCGCGATCGCCGTCGTCTGGAACATGCTGTTCAGCCCCGAGTACGGGCCGATCAACCAGCTGCTCACCGCCGTCGGGGTGGACAACCCGCCCGGGTGGACCACGTCGTCCGACTGGTCGATGCCCGCCGTCATCATCGTCGGCACCTGGCGCGAGATGGGCTACTACATGCTGCTGTTCCTCGCGGGGCTGCAGACCATCCCGCCGGAGCTCTACGAGGCCGCCCGGATGGACGGCGCCGGCCCGTGGCAGCGGTTCCGGAACGTCACCCTGCCGAGCCTGCGGCCGACGACGTTCCTCGTCACCGTGCTGCTCACCATCGGCAGCTTCAAGGTGTTCGACCTGATCCTCGTGATGACCAACGGCGGCCCGGGCCAGTCGACGCTCGTGCTGTCGCAGTTCATCTACCAGAAGGGCTTCGTCGAGAACCAGTTCGGCTACGCGTCGGCGGTCTCGATCGTCCTGTTCCTGATCTGCATCGCCGTCACGGTCGTGCAGTTCCTCGTCAACAAGCGGAGGGACGCCTGATGGCCACCACCCTCGACGCCGCGCCCGTGCGTCCCGCCGGTGCGCCGGCCCCGCTGCGCACCCCGCCCCGGCGGCCCGTCGGCACCGTCGGCAAGGCGCTCGGGTACGTCACGCTGATCGTCTGCGCGGCCGCGATCCTGCTGCCGTTCTACTGGATGGTGATGTCGTCGCTGAAGACGAACAACACCGTCTTCACGGTGCCCATCCAGTGGGTGCCGGAGGTGTTCCAGTGGCACAACTACGTGGACATCTTCACGCGGTCCGACATGACCACCTGGCTGAAGAACACGATGATCCTGTCGGTCACCGTGACCGTGCTCCAGGTGCTCACCGGCAGCTTCGCGGCGTACGGGTTCGCCAAGACGCGGTTCCGCGGCCGGGACCTGCTGTTCCTCACGTACATCGGCACCATCGCCGTGCCGTGGCAGGCGTACATGATCCCGCAGTTCGTGCTGCTGTCGAAGATGGGGCTGACCAACAGCCTCCTGGCGATCATCGCGCTGCAGGCGTTCGGGGCGTTCGGCGTGTTCCTGATGAAGCAGTTCTACGAGACCGTCCCCGAGGAGCTCTCCGAGGCCGCCCGCATCGACGGCCTCACCGAGTACGGCATCTGGCGGCGGATCATGCTGCCGCTGTCCGTGCCCGCGCTGGCCTCGCTGACGCTGCTCACGTTCGTCAACACCTGGAACGACTACCTCGGGCCGCTGATCTACCTGCGCAGCCCCGACCTGTGGACGATCCAGCTGGGCCTGCGGACGTTCATCTCGCAGTACAACGCCGAGCACGCGCTCATCATGACGGGCTCCGTGCTGTCGGTGCTGCCGATCGCGATCATCTTCCTGCTCGGCCAGCGGTACTTCGTGCAGGGCATCGCGACGTCCGGGCTGAAGGGCTGAGGACGATGCGGCTGCGGATCTCCCACGACACCCTCGGCACCGTGCTCGGTGCCGTGCACCTGGGGCTGATGACCAACCTGCTGCTCGTCGTCGCGACGGCGCCGCTGATGGTCGTGCTGGTCGCGACCGACCTCACGCGGTCCTGGCCGCTGCTGGTGCTGCTCGCGCCCCTGGCGTTCCCGGCGCTGGTCGCCGCGGCGGCGGGGTTCGCGGACAGCACCGACGGCGTCGTCCGCACGTTCGCCCGGGCCTGGCGCCGGGCGCTCGGCAAGGGCCTGCTGCTCGGCGTGCTGGTCACCGCGGTGCTCGCGGTGCTGGTCGTCGACGTCCGGTACCTGTTCGGGCACACCGCCGGCGCGGTCGCGATCCCCGTGCTCGTGACCCTCGGCGTGCTGGTGGCCGTGACCGCGGTGCACGCCGTCGTCGGCCTGGCCGAGCAGCCCGCCGCCCGGCTGCGGGACCTGCTGCGCTGGTCCGCCTACCTCGGGGTGCGGCGCTGGTACCTCAGCGCGGTGTCCCTGGTGGTGCTCGCGCTGCTCGGCGGCGTCGTGCTCTCCCGCCCCGCGATCGGCCTCGGGCTCGCCGCCGCCCCGCTGCTCTACGCCGTGTGGGGCAACACCCGGTTCGCCCTGCGCCCGGCGTTCGAGCCCGTCGCCGCCTGACCCCCGCACACCCCCGACCTGCTCTGGAGACACCCCCATGACGACGACCGACGCCACGGCGTCCTCGACGCGCGCCGCAGCCGCCACCGCGCTGCGCACGGTCGACGCGAACATCGCGTCGTTCGGCACCCGCTACCCGGCCGACACCACCACCGACGACCGGTACCCGCTGCGCCCCGCCCGCGCCGACCTGCCCGACACCGCCCCCGGCGCGAACTACGGCTGGACGACGAGCTTCTGGCCCGGTCAGCTCTGGCTCGCCCACGAGCTCACCGGCGACGACCGCTACCGGGATGCCGCGCAGGCGCACGTCGCCTCGTACGCCCGGCGCGTGCACGGCGGGGTGGACCTCGACACGCACGACCTCGGGTTCCTCTACACGCTGTCCTGCGTCACCGCGTGGCGCCGGACCGGCTCGGTCGAGGCCCGGGACGCGGCGCTCGCCGCTGCGGACGCGCTGATGCTCCGGTTCCTCGAGCCCGCCGGGATCATCCAGGCGTGGGGCGACCTCGCCGACCCCGCGCAGCGCGGCCGCACGATCATCGACAGCCTGATGAACATGCCGCTGCTGCGCTGGGCGACCGCCGAGACCGGCGACCCCCGGTACGCGACCGCCGCCGACCGGCACACCGCGGCGCTGCGCGACCACATCCTGCGGGCCGACGACACGACGTTCCACACCTTCTACTGGGACGCCGTCACCGGGTCGCCGCTGCGCGGCGCGACGGAGCAGGGCTACTCCGACGGGTCCTGCTGGGCGCGCGGGCAGGCGTGGGGGATCTTCGGGTTCGCGCTCGCGGCCCGCGAGACGGGCGACGGCACGTTCCTCGACGCCGCGCTGCGGTGCGCCGACTACTTCCTCGCGCACCTGCCCGCCGACCACGTCGTCTACTGGGACCTGGTCCTCACCGACGGGTCCGGCGCGGCCCGGGACTCGTCGTCGGCGGCCATCGCGGCGTGCGGCCTCGACGAGCTCGCTCGGCTGCTGCCCGGCGACGTCGGTGACCGGTACCGCGCGGCGGCCGCGTCGATGATCGACTCCCTGGCCGCCGGGTACGCGCCCGCCGGTGGCGAGCCCGGCGACCCGCTGCTGCTGCACGGCGTCTACGACATGCCGAAGTCCGTCGGCGTCGACGAGGGCAACCTCTGGGGCGACTACTACTACCTGGAGGCGCTGACCCGGCGGCTCGTGCCGGGGTGGGAGTCTCCCTGGTGGGTGGCCCCGGCACCGGGCGCGGTGCGCTGATGCGGCTCGTGACGTTCGCCGGGCCCGGGGGTGCGCCGCGGCCGGGCGCGCTGGTCCCCGGCGGGGTGCTCGACCTGGTCGCTGCCGTCCCCGACGGCCCGGCGACGCTGGTCGAGGCCCTGGACGCCGGTCCGGAGGTCCGCGCGGCGGTCGCCGACCCCGACCCCGCGCACGTCCGGCCCCGGGAGGCCGTCCGGCTGCTGGCTCCCGTGCGCCCCGGCTCGCTGCTGTGCGTCGGGTACAACTACCGCGGCCACACCGCGCAGGACGACCCCGAGCACCCCGACGTGTTCGCCAAGGCGACGTCGGCGGTGGTCGGCCCCGAGGACGACGTGCTGCTGCCTCGGGCCGGCGCCGAGGTCGACTACGAGGCCGAGCTCGCGGTCGTCATCGGCCGCACCGCCCACGACGTCACCGAGGCCGACGCGCTCGCCCACGTCGGCGGCTACACGGTGCTGAACGACGTCAGCGCCCGCGACTGGCAGCGCCGCAGCAGCCAGTGGGTGCTGAGCAAGTCCTTCGACACGTTCGCCCCGCTCGGCCCGGCGGTCGTCACCCCCGACGAGGTCCCCGACCCCCAGGACCTCACCGTCGAGGCCCGCGTCAACGGCTCGCTCACGCTGAGTGGATCCACCCGGGACCAGGTGTTCGGGGTCGCCCGCCTCGTCTCCTACGTCAGCCAGGTCGTCACGCTCCGGCCCGGCGACGTCATCGCCACCGGCACCCCGCAGAAGCTCCCGCACGTCCTCGACCGCGGACCCCGCTGGCTCCGGCCCGGCGACGTCGTCGACATCACCGTCGGCGGCGTCGGCACCCTGCGCAGCCGGGTGTCCGCCCCCACGACCTCGTCCTCGCACTGAAGGAGAACCACCATGTCCGTCACCCGCCTCTGGAGCACCCACCCCGACGACGTCGGAGCCCTGTCCGGCCAGCAGCTCCGCGACCGGTTCGTGCTGTCCGGCCTGTTCACCCCCGGCACCGTCACCTGGGGCTACGCCCACGACGACCGGCTGCTGGTCGGTGGCGTCGCGCTCTCCGGTGAGTCCGTGGCCCTGACCGCGCCCGAGGAGATCGCCGCGGAGTTCCTGCTGGAGCGCCGGGAGCTCGGCGTCGTCGGCCTCGCCGGGTCCGTCACGGTCACCGCCGACGGCGACCGCTGGGAGGTCGGCCCGCAGGACGTCCTCTACCTGCCGCTGGGCACCCGCGACATCGTGCTCGACGGCACCGGCACCGTGTACCTGGTGTCGGCGCCGGCCCACCGCCGCACCGTCGCGGCGCTCGCGTCGCGCGACGGCGTCGAGGCCCTGGTGCTGGGCTCCGCGGAGCAGTCGAACCACCGCACGATCCGCAAGTACGTCCACGCCGACGGCATCGAGTCGAACCAGCTCGTCCTCGGCATCACGACCCTCGAGGCCGGTTCCGTCTGGAACACCATGCCGCCGCACGTCCACGACCGGCGCACGGAGATCTACCTGTACGACGGCCTCGGCTCCGACGTGGCCGTGCACCTCATGGGCCGGCCCGACCAGACCCGGCAGCTGCTGCTGCACGACCGCGACGTGGTGGTCTCGCCCCCGTGGTCGATCCACTGCGCGTCCGCGACCGGGGCGTACTCGTTCGTGTGGGCGATGGCCGGGGAGAACATCGACTACACCGACGTCGTGTCGGTCGACCCGGCGGACCTGCGGTGACCGGGGTGCTCGACCTGTTCCGGCTGGACGGGAAGGTCGCGGTGGTCACCGGCGGCGGCCGTGGCCTGGGCCGCGGCATCGCGACCGCCCTCGCCGAGGCGGGTGCCGACGTCGTCATCGTCGGCCAGAGCGTGTCCCCGGACGCGGTCGCCGCGATCGAGGCCACCGGCCGCCGGGCCTGGGACGTGCCGACGGACCTCCTCGCCGCGACGCCCGCGGACCTGACCGCGCTCGTCGCGACGATCGTGGGACTGGCCGGACGCATCGACATCCTCGTGAACAACGCCGGGATCATCCGCCGGCAGCCCGCCCTGGAGTTCTCCGTCGAGAACTGGGAGGACGTCATCGACCTCAACCTGTCGACGGTGTTCTACCTGACGCAGGCCGTCGCCCGCGTCCTCGTCGAGCAGGGCGACGGCGGGAAGATCATCAACATCGCGTCGATGCTGTCGTTCCAGGGCGGGAAGATCGTGCCCTCCTACACCGCCTCCAAGAGCGCCGTCGCCGGGCTGACGAAGGCCCTCGCCAGCGAGTGGGCGGGACTCGGCATCAACGTCAACGCCATCGCCCCCGGGTACTTCGCGACGGACAACACCGCGCAGCTGCGGGCGGACGAGGGGCGGTCGGCGGAGATCCTCGGGCGGATCCCTGCCGGGCGGTGGGGGACGCCCGAGGACCTGCGGGGGGCTGCCGTGTTCCTCGCGTCGCCCGCCGCCGCGTACGTGCACGGTTCCGTCCTGGCCGTCGACGGGGGGTGGCTCACCCGCTGACCTCCGCGCCCGACGGGCGGTGCCGTGCAGACGGGATCCGGCACCGCCCCGGGACCCGTCGTACCCGGCCGCACCGGCCGGAGCTCGACCCGGCAGGGATCGGACCCCGGTTCGACGTCGAACCGCGGGCCGTCACCCTGGGCGCATGACGGAGCGCCTACGGTGAGCGGCGTGCGCTTCCTCACGAGACCCTGGTCGGCCGGTCCGCGCGTCGGTGGCGCAGGCCGGACGGCAGTGCTCCTGCTGGTCGCGGTCATCGGGCTGTCGGGCTGTGCGACCGGTCCGAGCGAGGACGAGCGTGAAGCCGCGTCGGACCTGGCGTGGCGGACGTCGGTCGGGACGGCGGAGCAGGCGATCGGACGGCTGCCGGCGTTGTTCCCGGAGGTCGAGTTCACGCGGAACGACTTCCCGGAGGACTTCGACCACTGGGCGGACTGCTCGTCGTCGTCTCCGGGGAGTGCGACCGACCCGACGGCGATCCAGTGGTTGTCGTTGCGGCAGGTCCTGGTCGACCCGCCTCGGGAGACGGAGACCTTCGGGCGGGCTCTCGTCGAGGCCTACGTGGCGGAGGGGTGGACGCTCCCGGAGGAGCGGCCGGCGAGAGAGGACGACCCGAGCGTCGAGGTCGACCTCCGTCGCGACGGGTACGTGCTCACCGTCCTGTGGGTGACGACCCCGGATGCGGGCCTGGCGCCGCTCGTGCGTGTGTCGACGGTCTCGCCGTGCCTCGACGCGCCCGAGCGGATGGGCGACTGGCAGTGGCGGCCCGGCCCCACGGCACCGCCGGCCGCCGGCTGACCGCCGTTCGGGTGACCCGCGACGGCCGTCCGCGTGGTCGTCCACAGGCGCGGGTGACACTGGCGGACCCGTCGTGACCTGTGGGTTAACCTTCGACCGGTTCCGGACCGCGTGCAGGTCCGGGCGGCGTCGCAGGGGGCGACACACGGATGCTGAGGCGGAGGACGACGTGGCCGGCGAGGTCGACTACCAGTACGAGGAGCTGCAGGGCAGCGTGAGCCGGTTGCTCACGATGCACGACGACGTGGCGACGCTCCGGTCCCAGCTCGAGGCGCGGGCGGCGGACGCCGCTCCGGGGTCGTGGCCCGACATCCCCGGCGTGCAGGCGTTCGCCGGGCGCTACTACCACGCGGTGTCCTCGGTCGGCGGCCGGATCGCGAGCATCGAGCAGTCGTTGGAGTCCGCGCGGCTCGCGCTCGCCGAGAGCATCCGCGCGATGCGGGACGTCGACGCCGCGCAGCAGGAGGCGCTCAACCGGATCGCGGCCCAGCTCGACGTGGTGCCGTCGGCCGTGCCCGTCAGCGCGGAGAGCTCCGTGCACAGGTCGATCTCGTGACCCGCGGACGCCGCCGGTCGCTGCGGTGGGTGCTCGCCGCGGCGGTCGCCCCCCTGATGGCGCTGGCGCCGGGCGCCGCGCAGGCCGCCACCGACCCGTCCGACGGCGGGCTCTGGTACTACTCGGCGACGGGCATCGAGCAGCTGCACCAGGCATCGACCGGGTCGGGCATCACGATCGCCCTCATCGACACGTCGGTGAACCTCGCCGCCCCGGACCTCGTCGGGGCGAACGTCTCCGTCCGCGAGCCCGGCTACTGCACGGACGGCGAGACAGCGCCCGCCGACTCCACGCACGAGCGCGCCCGGCACGGCACGCAGATGGCCTCGCTGATCGTGGGCACCGGTGCGGGAACGGACGGCGAACCGGGCGTCAAGGGTGTCGCCCCCGGCGCTGAGGTCGAGGTGTTCACGCTCGGGCTCGACGAGAACTTCGCGTCGTGCAGCCCCGCGGACAGCTCCCGGGCGTTCCAGGACGCCGCGGCGAGCGGGGCCGACATCATCAGCGTCTCGGCATCCCTCGACCTCACCGGTGAGGACATGCTCGCGGCCCTGCGAGCGGGCGCGGTGGTCGTCGCCTCGGCGGGGAACGAGGGCTACGTGGACGGGACGCCCGCCCTGTTCAACGGGGTGGTCACCGTCGGTACGTTGACGCCCGACCTGCAGCTGGCGGACGGGAGCCCGCGAGGCGGTGGCGTCGACGTCGTCGCACCGGGCGCGGAGATCCGTTCGATCGCCGGCGACTGGCGCCGCTACGGGCGGGGGACGGGCTCCTCGGACGCGGCGGCATTCACCTCAGCCGCCCTCGCACTGGCCATGTCCCGCTACCCGGACGCGACGCCGAACCAGATCCTCCAGTCCCTCGTGCGGACGACCGACGGGACGCTGCACGAGCCCGTCGTCGCCGACGTGGCCTGGGGCTACGGCACGGTCAACGTCCGGCAGCTGCTCGAGACCGACCCGAGCGCCTTCCCGGACGTGAACCCCTTCATCGACGACGGTGTGGACGCCTGGCCGTCGGTCGCCGAGATCGACGAGGCCGTCGCAGGTGTCCCCGCGACCGCTTCGCCGGCGCCGTCGTCGACCTCCGAGCCGGTCGGCGAGGCCGAGCCGCCCGTGGCAGACGCCGGCGAGGAGCCCGCGGGCTCGGTGTCACGCCTGCCGGTGATCCTCGGCGCCGTCATCGCGGTCCTCGTCCTCGGCGCGGGAGCTGCGGTGGTGCTGGCCCGGCGCCGTCCGGGTGCGCACCCCCCGGCGGCACCGGACCTCGACGAAGGAGGACACCGTGGGTGAGTACGCAGCCCAGCTCGGTCGCACGCTCGACGCCGACCTGAGCGCCGTGCAGCGGCAGCACGACACGTTCGGCGCGGGTCACATCGCGACCGGCGAGACCGCGTCGCAGCTCGGGGACGTCTCGACCGGCCTGGAGTACCTGATGCGCGGGGCGGCAGGGGAGGCGGCGCACGCGACGTTGTCCGGGCTCGCCGGTGACATCGAGTCACTCGCGCACGACCTGGCGATGCTCGCGTCGGCCGCCGAGCAGGCGCGCTCCGCCATCGCCGACGCCAAGGAGGACTACCACTCCCTTCCGCGCGGCACGGTCACCCCGGCCGAGCGGCGCGAGCTCACCCAGGCAGGCCTGTTCGAGGCGCCGGGGTCCGCGACCGGGCTCACTCCCGAGCTGCTGGCGGCGCAACGCGAGCGCGCCCGCGAGCAGGCGGCGTCGGCGGCGCTCTCCGCGCTCGACGGCAGGCTCGGTGTGATCGACCTCCGGCTGCAGGTCGAGGAGGAGCAGTTCGTCACATCGCCTCGGAGACGGCGCAGACCACGGGCGTCTGCGCGCCGGACCACTGCGTGCCGGAGATGACGGCGATCTGGAGCAGGCCCGTCTGCGGGATGCCCCGTTCCCGGGCGTAGTCGACGACGGCGCCCGAGCACGAGGCGGACGCGTAGCCGTGGACGACCTGCTCGGCGGGCCGAGCCTCCGGGGCGCCCGCGCCCACCGTCGTCACCTGCTGCACCGGCACGCTGCCCGGCACGTCGCACGCCGCGACCGCGACCAGCCCGTCCTCGGTGCTGGTGCCGGCGATGCAGTGGTCGGTCGTCACGTCGCCGAACGGCACCCGCTCGACCAACGCCGGGTCGCTGACGCCGACGGGCATCTCGGTGCTGTGGTCCTGGGCGGCGCCGCAGCCGGCCAGCACCACGCACAGGCCGATGCCGACGGTGACGCGTCGCGCGACGGACGCGCGGGCGCCAGGTGCCATGTCTGTCCCCGTCCGTCCTGCCGCGACCGGTGCGCGACGTGCTCAGCCGGAGGCTAGGTGGAGCGCGCCGGCCCTCAGCAGTCGTCCGCTGCGCGCGGCGCACCTCCGGCCAGGACCGGCGGTCTCGCGGCGCCCGTCTGCGTAGCCGAGCCCCGGCTGCTCCGTGGCGAGAGGTCACGACTCGCGGGCGCGCCGGCGCTGCGGCCAGCGAGTCGTGACCTCTCGACGCCGGGGCGGAGTGAGCGGCGGGGGGTGGCGTGGGCAGCGTGGGCGGCGCGGGGACAGCGCGCGCGCCGGCACCTACCCGGGCGCGTCGGCGCTCCTGTCCCGTAGCGGCTGAGTGGTCGTCCGCGTGCCAGCGTGGCTCGCGTCTCGTCCGGCGAAGGGGTGTCCCGCGTGTTCCAGATCGGTGTGGTCGACGACCAGCAGCAGGCCCGTGACCAGCTCACCTCGCACCTGCGGCGGTTCCAGCAGGAGCAGGGGGTGGCGCTCGGGGTGCGGACGTGGTCCGACGGCGCGGACCTCGTCGAGGGGTACCGGCCGGAGCTCGACGTGCTGTTCCTGGACGTGGAGATGCCGCGCACGGGCGGGTTCGCGGCGGCGCACGCGGTCCGGGCGGTGGACCGGCGGGTGGCGATCGTGTTCGTGACGCGGATGGCGCAGCTCGCGATCCGGGGCTACGAGGTCGAGGCCCTGAGCTACCTGGTCAAGCCGGTGCCGTACGGGGCGTTCGCGCAGGAGCTGGGGCGGGCGCTGCGGCGGGTCCGGCGGGCGCCCGCGACGGACATCCTGCTGCCGACGTCGCGGGGGATCGCCCGGGTCGACCCGGCGGACATCGTCTACGTGAGCAGCAGCCGGCACCGGATCACCGTGCAGGCGGTGGGGCGCCGCCACGTGTTCTCGGGGACGTTGACCGGGATGGAGCAGCAGCTCGCGGGGCGGGGGTTCGTGCGCTGCCACACGAGCTTCCTGGTGAACCTGCGGCACGTGCACGCGATCCACCGGGCGACCTGCGTGGTGCTCGGGGGCGAGGAGCTGCCGGTCAGCCGGGGGCGGCGGCGCGCGTTCCTGGAGGCGATGACCGACCAGGTGGGTGCGGGCGGCTGACCGTCCGTGCGCGCAGTTCGACCGTTCGTGCCGACGGGCGTCGCCGTGTCGGACCCCGTCGCTACTTTTGAGTAGCAGCCGCGGGCCACCTGGACCGGGGCGGCGACCGGTTCGTGAAGTGCGCGACGTGGCGCACGGACCGGTGCGTGTCCCCGGATCGGCACAGGGGGACGCGCGCCGGGGCAGCGGACCGGGTCGGACGGTGACACGGGAGAGTCGATGACGACGACAGCAGGACGGATCCGCGGCGGGTCGGCGGGGGCGAGGTCCACGGCGGCGTTCGCCGGCCTGGCGGTGCTCGCGCTGGCGGGATGCACCGCCGGCACCCCGGAGGACGACAGCACCGGGAACGCGTTCACCACCCGCGAGGTGACCGACGGCACGACGGCGTTCGTGGTCGTCGACAACCCCGGCGACGGGCCGACGCTGTCCTACGGCGCGGACAGCGGCGTGGAGCTGCTGACCGAGGAGGTCGACGGCGCCGAGCAGGCCTTCAAGGACATGAACGCCAACGGCACGCTCGACGTCTGGGAGGACTGGCGCGAGACCCCGCAGGTCCGCGCGGCGGCGCTCGCGCAGGACCTGTCGATCGAGCAGATCGCCGGGCTGATGCTGTTCAGCTCGCACGAGCGGTCCCCGGCGGACGGCCTCACCGCGGCGCAGAAGACGTACCTCGAGGACTCGCGCCTGCGCAACGTGCTCAACGCCGGCCCGAACGACGTGGACGCCAACGTCACCTGGTCCAACGCGATGCAGGCGCACGCCGAGTCGCTGGCCAGCGAGGACGAGCCCTACGTCCCGGTGAACTTCAGCTCGGACCCGCGCTCGACCGCCGGGTCCGGCGGCTACAACTCCGAGGGCGACGACATCTCGCGGTGGCCGTCCAACCTGGGCCTCGCGGCGACGTTCGACGACGCGACGATGGCCGCGTTCGCGACGATGTCCTCGGCGGAGTACCGGGCGCTCGGCATCGCGACGGCGCTCAGCCCGCAGATCGACCTGGCGACCGAGCCGCGTTGGCTGCGGGTCGACGGGACGTTCGGGGAGAACGTCGAGCTGACCAGCGCGATGGCCGCGGGCTACGTGGACGGCTTCCAGAGCTCCACGGGCGTCGACGGATGGGGCCCGGAGTCGGTCAACGCGATGATCAAGCACTGGGCGGGCGACGGACCGGGCGAGGGCGGCCGCGAGTCGCACCGGAACTCCGGCAAGTACGGCGTCTACCCGGGCGACAACTTCGACGCGCACACGCAGGCGTTCCTCGGGTCGCTGGACTCCGCGGCGGTCATGTCGGCGTACTCGGTGGCGCTCGACGCGAACGGCGACGCGCTGTTCGAGGACCGCACCGGCGCCGCGTACGACACCACCCGGATGGGCCTGCTGCGGGACGCCTACGACGGCGTCGTCGTCACCGACTGGGGTGTGACCGCGGGCGGCGCGACCGACCCGGACGCGACGTTCGGCATGGCGTGGGGCGTCGACGACCTCACCGTCGACGAGCGGCACTACGCGATCCTGCGCACCGGGCACGACATGTTCGGCGGCAACAACGACGTCGAGCCCGTGCTCGCGGCGCACGCCCTGTGGCAGGCGGACTTCGAGGCCGGCGAGAACGACGTCGACGCCGACACCCGGTTCCGCCAGACCGGCACCCGGGTGCTCACGATGATGTTCCAGCCAGGCCTGTACGAGAACGCCTACCTCGACCTCGACGAGTCGCGGGCGGTCGTCGCCAGCGCGGACAAGGTCGACGCGGGGCTGCAGGCGCAGCGGGACTCGGTCGTGCTCCTGAAGAACGCTGCCGGCACCGTCGCGCCCACCGAGGACGCGCAGTGGGCCGACGCCACGGCGTACGTCCCGCGCTCTTACAGCACCGGGTTCGACGGGGTGTTCGGCCCGGCCGAGTACGTCGAGGGCCCCGGGCTGGACCTGGAGGTCGCCGAGCAGGTGTTCGGCACCGTCGTCACCGACGAAGCGGTCACCGACGCGGACGGCCGGGTCACCGGCTACACCGCGCCGGACCTCAGCGACGTGGACGTTGTCCTGGTCGGCATGAGCAGCCCGAACAACGGTGGCACGTTCACGTCGGCCGGCGAGGACACCGCGACCGGCGAGTGGTACCCGCTGTCGCTGCAGTACCGCCCGTACACCGCGGACGGCGAGCACGTCCGGCCGGTGTCCATCTCCGGCGACGTCGCCGCCGACGGCACCCGCGAGAACCGGTCGTACCTCGGCCGCACCTCGCGGATCGCCAACGAGGCCGACCTCGACGCGTTCGAGCGCGCCGTCGCGGCCGTCGAGGCCAGCGGCCGGGACATCCCGGTCATCACCGTCCTGAAGGCCAACAACCCGACGGTGCCGACCGAGTTCGAGGCCGCGTCCGACGCGATCGTCGTCGGGTTCGGCGTCGGTGATCGGGCGCTGATCGAGGTCGCGCTCGGCCTGCACGAGCCGCAGGGCCGGCTGCCGATCGGGTTCCCCGCGTCGATGGACGCCGTCGAGGCGCAGCTCGAGGACGTCGGCGAGGACACGGAGCCCTACGTCGACTCCGCCGGCCACGCGTACGCGTTCGGCTTCGGGCTCGACTTCTCCGGCCCGATCACGGGCTGACCCCCCGCCGGCGGACCGCGGGGCACCACCCCGCGGCCCGCCGGCACCACCGACCCCCAGCAGGACCAGAACCACGAGGAGCAGGCATGAGGACCACGGGTGTGCGGAAGAACAGGGCGATCGGCGCGGCCGTCGGGCTGCTGATCGCGGTCACCGGCGCGGCGGCGCTGACCGCGTGCGGCGGAGGCGGCGACGGGTCCGGCGGTGCGTCGACCGGCGCGTCCGACAGCACGACGGTGGACGTCGACGTCGCCGAGGACCTGCAGAACGCGCGGACGGCCGTGGCCGACGCGCTCGCCGAGGACGACAGCTGGGCGCAGATCATGCTGGCCAGCGACGTCGACGCGCCGACGGTGAAGTACGGCCTGCTGGTCGTGCCGTACACGTTCTCGGACGCGGCGTCCCGCGTGCAGGGCACGGTCACGATCACCGACGGCGCGTACACGATCGAGGCCGACTCGGCCGCCACCGACCGGACCTGGCAGATCGACCAGGACGGCGCCATCACCGAGGTCACGGGGTAACCGGCCCCGCCCTCGCCCGTCCCGATCCCGCACGCCAGCCCCAGGAGGACCGCAGTGAAGCGCCCGGCGCCGTCGAAGAACCCGATGTCGAACAAGAAGTACCTGCTCATCTGGGTGCCCGTGCTGGCCACGGTCACCGCGCTGACGGTCGTCGCGAACGTGGCGCTCGACGTCGCCGGCGGGTGGGTGGCGTCCCAGCTCGGGTCGGGCACCTACGCGTTCACGAACGCGCCCGAGGCCGCCGGCTGGGACACCACCTACTCGGCGTCCCGGTACGGCAGCCTCGACGAGGTCGACGCCGCCGCGGAGGCGCTGGTCGAGGAGATCGCGGCCGGCGGCATCGTGCTCGCGAAGAACGCGGGCGGCGCGCTGCCGCTGGACGCCGGGGCGCGGGTGACCCTGCTGGGTCGCGCGGCCGCGGACCCGGTGTTCGGCGGCTCGGGCTCCGGGTCGGTGGACACCAACTCCGCGGTGACCGCCCGGGCCGGGCTGGAGAACGCCGGGTTCGCGGTCAACGGCACCGTGCTGGACGCCGTCGCGGCGTTCGCGGACCAGCACCCGCGCGGCTACATCGAGATGGACAACCCGGAGGCGTCGACCTACCTGGTCGGCGAGCTGCCGGTCGCGCAGTACGAGGCGCACGCGGGCACGTTCGCGGACTACGGGGACGCGGCCGTCGTGCACATCGGCCGCCCCGGCGGCGAGGGCGGCGACCTGACCCAGGACATGACGGACTGGGACGAGAACGCCGTGCCCGGGCAGCACCAGCTGGAGCTCAACCAGGACGAGCGCGACCTCGTCGCCCTCGCGACCGCGCGCTTCGACACGGTGGTGGTCGTGGTCAACGCCTCCACCACCCTCGAGCTCGGCGACCTCCAGGACGACCCGGGCGTCGACGCGATCCTGCTCGCCGGCTCCCCGGGCGCGACCGGGCTGAACGCGCTGGGCAGCATCCTGTCCGGCGAGGTCAACCCGTCGGGCCGTACCGCGGACCTGTGGGCCGCCGACTTCACCGCGGACCCCACGTACCCGAACTTCGGCGACTTCGTCTACGAGAACGTCCAGGCGTCCTACCCGGTGTCGTCGCTGGAGACCGCCACGTCGAACGCGACCATCACGACCGACGCCCCGTTCGTGCACTACGCGGAGGGCCTCTACATCGGCTACCGCTACTACGAGACCGCCGCGGCCGAGGGGTTCCTCGACTACGACGAGGCGGTCGTCTACCCGTTCGGGCACGGGCTGAGCTACACGGACTTCGCCTGGCGCGTCGTCGACACGCAGCCCGGGGAGGTCGACGGCACGATCGCCGTGACCGTCGAGGTCACCAACACCGGTGCCGTCGCCGGCCGGGACGTCGTCGAGCTGTACGTCTCCGCCCCCTACACGCGGGGCGGCATCGAGAAGGCCGAGGTCGTGCTCGGCGACTTCGCCAAGACCGGCGTCATCCCGCCCGGCGGCAGCGAGACCGTCACGCTCGAGCTCGCCGTCGAGGACATGGCGTCCTACGACCACCAGGAGCACCGCGCCTACGTGCTCGAGGCCGGCGACTACGTGCTGACCGTGCGCACCGACTCGCACACGGTCGCGCCGGGCACCGAGCCGATCACCTACACGGTGGACGCCGACGTCGTGTACGCGGGCGACGACCACCGGGCGAGCGACCGCGCGCCGGTCACCAACCACTTCGACGACGTCTCCGCCGCGTTCGCCGCGGAGGCCGCCGGGGGCACCGTCCGGCCGATGTCCCGCGCGGACTTCGCGGGGACGTTCCCGACCGCGCCCACCCCGGAGCAGCACGTCGCGTCCCCGGAGGTCGTCGCGGGCTTCGCCGCCTGGGACGACGCCGCGGCCGCGGGGGAGCTCGACGGCGACGCGCCCACCACCGACGCCCGGTCGGAGATCGCGCTCATCGACCTGCGCGGCGCCCCCAAGGACGACCCGCGCTGGGACGACCTGCTCGACTCCCTGTCCGTCGGCGACATGACGGACATGCTGCTCAACGGCGCGTACCAGACCGCCGCGATCGGCTCGATCGCCAAGCCGCAGACCGTCGAGCCCGACGGCCCCGCCGGGTTCTCGTCGTTCATCAACTCGTCCATCAACGGCGTCGCCTACCCGTCCGAGGTGCTGATCGCGCAGACCTGGGACGCCGACCTCGGTGCCGCGATGGGCCGGACCCTCGGCGAGGAGGCCCTGCACAAGGGCATCAACGGCTGGTACGCCCCCGCGGTGAACCTGCACCGCTCCCCGTTCGGCGGCCGGAACTTCGAGTACTACTCCGAGGACCCGGTGCTGTCCGGCGTGCTCGCCACCGCCGTCGCGAACGGTGCCGCGGAGAAGGGCGTCTACACGTTCCTCAAGCACTTCGCGCTCAACGAGCAGGAGACCAACCGGGTCAACAACGGCGTCGCCACCTGGGCGACCGAGCAGACCATCCGCGAGCTCTACCTCAAGCCGTTCGAGATGGTCGTCAAGGGCGTCACCACCGACGTCCGCTACCTCGCCGACGACGAGGGCACCCTCGCGGAGACCACCGTCGGCGCCGGCGGCGTGATGAGCTCGTTCAACCGGATCGGCGCGACCTGGGCGGGTGGCTCCGAGGCCCTGATGACCACGGTGCTCCGCGAGGAGTGGGGCTTCGAGGGCTTCGCGATCTCCGACTTCAACCTGTACCCGTACATGAACCCGAACCAGGGGGTCAGCGCCGGGACCGACCTCACGCTGACGTTCCAGCCCTCGAAGTCGTTCAGCGACACCACGTCGGCCAAGGCGGTGTCCGACATCCGGCAGGCCACGCACAACATCCTGTTCACGGTCGTCAACTCCAACGCCATGAACGGCCTGGCCCCGGGTGCGACCGTCGACTACACGCCGCCGACCTGGGTGGTCGCGCAGATCGTCGGCACCGCGGTGGTCGGGCTGCTCGTGCTCGGCGGGACCGTGATGGTGGTCCGGCGGGTCCGCCGCACCCGGTCGATCGCGGGCTGAGCGCGTGCTCACCCGGGTCACCGAGGCCTGGGGGCGGTTCGCCGCCCGACGGCCGAGCACCGCGCAGTTCGTGGTGTTCCTCGTGGTCAGCAACGGCATCACGGTCCTGCAGCTCGCGCTGATGCCCGCGCTGCGCTGGGTGTTCGCCGGGACGTCCCTGGTGTCGACCACGTTCCAGGTCTGGTCCGTCGGCACCAACCCCGACGGCACCCCCTACTACGTGTTCGACTACGCCGCCGGGGCCCTCCCCGGCGGCGGGGGTGGCCTGGCGTACTTCCTCGCCGTGCAGATCACGCTGCTCATCGCGCAGGTGATCAACTTCTTCGCCCAGCGCCGGATCACGTTCCGGTCGAACTCGTCGGTGCTCCGCGCGGCGTGCTGGTACGCCATCGCGTACGTCGTCATCACGCTGGTCGCCGCCGCGCTGCAGGGCGTCTACAAGGCGCCCGTGTACGCGCTGTTCATCGACACCTGGGGGCTCGGCGCCACGGGGGAGACCCTCGCGGACTTCGCGACGATGATCGTGAACGCGGCGGTGTCGTTCTGGGTGTTCTTCCCGATCTTCAAGGTGATCTTCCGGGTGGTGCCGGAGGAGGTGGGGCCGGAGTGAGGACCGGGTCGTCTTCCTCGAACGGGGGTTCGCGTGTCAGTCCGAACCGCTACTGTCGATCCGTCAGCCACGATCGCGCGCAGCGAGGAGGAGGTGCTCCGGTGACCACGGCGATGCAGATCGCGAACTGGATGTTCGCCCGGGCGGCCGCCTCCGGTGTCCGCAACATGAGCAACATGAAGCTCAACAAGATGCTGTACTTCGCTCAAGCGCACCACCTCGCCGCCACCGGTACCGCACTGTTCGACGACGACGTCGAGGCGTGGGACCACGGGCCGGTCGTCTACGACGTGTACTCCCGGTTCAGCCGGTTCAAGAGCGACCCGATCCAGATGGACGACGTCCCGGCGGCGCCGGAGCTGGGCGAGGTCGCCGAGGACGTGCTGTCGCAGGTGTGGGCCATCTACGCGGACAAGACGGCCTCCCAGCTGCGGGCCATGTCGCACGACGACCCGCCTTACGTCGACCACTACACGGGCACGCACCGCACCGTGATGCCGGTGAAGGAGATCCGCGACTACTACCACCGGGGCGCGCCCGCCGGGGAGCACGTCATCTCGGCGCACGTCGACTACGTCGACGAGCAGGACGTCGCGGCGCTCGACCGTGCGTCGACACCTGAGGCCGTCGCGAAGGCCGTGGCCTACCTCCTCGCATGACCGACACCATGCGCACCGGCGTCTCGTCGGCGTGCCCGTGGGAGGCGGGCGTCCCGTGGGACGACGGCGGCGGCATGGAGGCGTTCGACTCCGGACTCGCCTCCGCGAACGTGTGGCTCACGAAGGCGGGGGCCGCGCACCGGACAGGCAGGGTCCGCACCCACGTCCTCGTGCGCGGCGCAGCCTGCTGCGGGTTCTTCTCGATGCGGCAGATCACCGTCCGCGGTGCCTCGGAGGAGAAGGACGAGGTGGCGAGTCACCTGGTGTGGGTCGCGCTGGACGTCTCCCACCACGGCGCGAGACTCGGCAAGCGACTCGTGCTGGAGTCGCTCGCCGCGTCGGTGCGGATCGCCGATCAGAGCCCGTTCCGCTACATCGTCCTCGACGTGGCCGTGGACGCCTCCGCGCATGTCCGCGCGATGTACACCCGGATGGGTTTCGTCGAGGCCGGCGCGGGTTCGCCGCGGCTGCGGATGAAGGTCTCGACGGCGCGCCGACTCGTGGAGGCCGCGTGCGCGGCGGGACTGGTTCCCGTGACGTGGGCGCCAGCGGCGCCGCCGATCGGCGCCTGACGCCGAGCGGCGCGCTCCGGCGGGGAACGCGCCGAGGGCGGGCCCGGCGCTCCCGGACCCGCCCTCGGCGTGCGTGCGCCTGCCCCCGGGGCGTCAGCCCTGGGTCAGCGGGAACAGCGTCTCGTCGTCCTTGTAGACGTCGGCCGCGTTCTCCTTCGTGACGATCACCGGCGTCAGCAGGTACGACGGGACGACCTTGACCCCGTTGTCGTAGGACTCGGTGTCGTTGATCTCCGGCTCCTCGCCCTTCTGGAGCGCCTGGATCTGCTTGATGGTCTGGGCGACCAGCTCGCGGGTGTCCTTGTAGATGGTCGAGTACTGCTCGCCCATCATGATCGACTTCACCGACTCGACCTCGGAGTCCTGGCCCGTGACGACGGGGGTGTCCTTGCCGGCCTGGGCGACGGCGGTCAGCGCCGCGCGGCCGAGGGTGTCGTTCGGGGACAGGACGCCGTGCAGCTCCACGTCGCCGTAGGTGCCGGACAGGATCGTGTCCATGCGCTTCTGCGCGTTCTCGGCCTTCCAGCCCTGGGTCGCGACCTGCTCGAACGACGTCTGGCCGGAGACGACCACGAGGGTGCCGTCGTCGATCTTCGGCTGCAGGACGCTCATCGCACCGTCGAAGAACGGCGTCGAGTTCGCGTCGTCCGGCGACCCGGCGATCAGCTCGATGTTGTACGGGCCCTCGCCCTTGCGCTCGGCGAGGCCCTGGAGCAGCGCCTCACCCTGCAGGACGCCGACCTGGTAGTTGTCGAACGCCACGTACATGTCGACGGCCTCGGTGTTCTTCACCAGGCGGTCGTACGCGATGATGCTGGCGCCGGAGTCGGCCGCCGCCTCGAGCTGGGAGCCGAGCTGCGAGCCGTCGATGGCGCCGACCACGATGACGCTGGCGCCCTGCTCGGTCATCGCCTGGATCTGGTTCTGCTGCTCGGTGACGCCGCTGTTGGCGAACTGGACGATCGGGTCGAAGCCCGCCTCGGTGAGGCCGTCCTTGAACAGCTGCTCGGCGAGCACCCAGTTCTCGGACGTCTTCTGCGGCAGGGCCACCCCGATGGTGGCGTCGGCCGCGAAGCCCCCGCCCGCCTCGGAGGTGGAGTCGGTCGGGTCGGTGGTGGACCCGGCGCGCTCGGACGAGCAGCCGGTGAGCAGCAGCGCTCCGGCGGCTCCGGCGGCGACCAGCGCCGCAGTCAGCTTCTTCATGGGTGGTGTCACTCTTCCTGGTCGGGCACCCGCCGTTGGGTGCGGTCGAGCGCCGTGCCGGGGGTCGGCACGGGTCAGAACGGGATGAGGTCAGCCGCGGGCGAGGGTCTCGTTCTGCGACACGGGCACGGCGCCGGTGCCGGCCCCGCTGTCGTCGCTGCCCGGCAGCTCGGGGCCGCCGCGTCGGGCGCCCTTCATCAGCAGCCCGATGATCGACGGGCGGCCCTGGACCTTGTTGTAGACGTCGAACGCGACGGCGGCGAGCAGCACCAGGCCCTTGATCATCTGGGTGCTGTCGGAGCCGACGCCCATCAGCTGCAGGCCGTTGTTCAGCACGGCCATCACCAGGCCGCCGATCAGCGACCCGACGACCGTGCCCACGCCGCCGGAGACCGCCGCGCCGCCGATGAACACCGCGGCGATCGCGTCGAGCTCCCAGTTGGTGCCGTCGAACGGGCCGGAGGCGGTCGACCGCCCGATGAACACGATCCCGGCGAGGGCCGCCAGCACGGACATGTTCATCATGACGAAGAAGTTCGTCCGCCGGATGTTGACGCCCGACAGCGCCGCCGCGACCTTGTTGCCGCCGACCGCGTAGACGTGCCGGCCGGTGATCGTGCGGCTCGAGATGAACCCGTAGAGCAGCACGAGGACCCCGAGGATCACGCCGGACACCGGGAACGACGTGCCGACGCGACCGCTGCCGAACAGCCACGTCGCGTAGGCGATGACGAGCGCCAGCGCGCCGACCCGGACCACGGACACCCAGGTCTCGACGGGTGTGCCGCCGAGCTTGCGGGCCGAGCGCCGCCGGCGGGTCTCGCCGTAGACGACGCCCGCGACCGCGAGGATCCCGAGCAGCAGCGTCCAGTTGTTCAGGCCGGTCGCGGGGCCCCACTCGGGCAGGTAGCCGGCGCCGAGCGTCTGGATCTCCTCGGGCACGGGCACGGTGTTGGACTTGCCGATGTACTGGTTCGCGCCGCGGAAGAACATCATCCCGGCGAGGGTGGTGATGAACCCGGGGATCCCCACGTACGCGACCCAGAACCCCTGCCAGGCGCCGATCACGGCGCCCACCGCGAGGCCGAGCACGATGCCGAGCCACCAGGGGATCCCCCAGTCGCGGATCGCCAGCGCCACGATGATGCCGACGACCGCGGCGACCGACCCGACCGACAGGTCGATGTGCCCGGCGATGATGACCAGCACCATCCCGATGGCCAGGATCAGCACGTACGAGTTGCCGTTGATGATGTTCTGCGCGTTCGTCGGCGTGAGCACCTTCCCGCCGGTGGCGATCTGGAACACGAGCACGAGCGCGATCAGCGCGAACACCATGCCGAACTGGCGGGCGCCGCCGCCGAACAGCTGCTTGAGAGACGTCATCGTCCGGTCGTCCTTCGCTGGTTCTCGGTCAGGTGGTGAGTCGTCAGGTGGTGAGGGCGGGGGTGGTGCCGGTCATCAGCCGCATCAGGGACTCCTGGTCGGCGTGCGCCCGGTCGAGCTCCCCGGTGATCCGGCCCTCGAAGATCGTGTAGATCCGGTCGCACAGGCCGAGCAGCTCGGGCAGCTCGGAGGAGATGACGACGACGCCCTTGCCGGCGTCGGCGAGGCGCTGCACGAGCCCGTAGATCTCGTACTTCGCGCCGACGTCCACGCCGCGGGTCGGCTCGTCGAGGATCAGCAGGTCCGGCTCGGGGAACATCCACTTGCCGAGCAGCGCCTTCTGCTGGTTGCCGCCGGACAGCTTGGCCACGCCCTGCCGGACCGACGGCGTGCGGATGTTCAACGACTTCCGGTAGTGCTCGGACGCGAGGAACGCCTTGTCCGTGTCGAGCACCCGGTTCCGCGTGATCCGCCGCAGGTCCGCGGACACGATGGTGTCGAGGATGCTGTCCAGCAGGTTGAGGCCCTGGACCTTGCGGTCCTCGGGGACGTAGGCGATGCCGTGGTCGATGGCCTGCTGGACGGTGTGCAGCTCGACCGGGGTGCCGTCGACCAGGATCTCCCCGCGGCGGAACCGCCCGTAGGACCGGCCGAAGACCGACCGCGCGAGCTCGGTGCGCCCGGCGCCCATGATCCCCGCGAACCCGACGATCTCCCCGTGCCGGACCTGGAAGGCCGACCCCTTGCAGACCATGCGGCCGGCGACCTGCGGGTGCTCGACCCACCAGTCCCGGACCTCGAAGAACGTCTCGCCGATCTGCGGGGTGTGGTCGGGGAACCGGTGGTCCAGCGACCGGCCGACCATGCCGCGGATGATCCGGTCCTCGTCGACCTCGCCCGCGGCGGCGTCCAGCGTCTCGACGGTCTTCCCGTCCCGGATGATCGTGATCGAGTCGGCGATGGCCGCGATCTCGCCCAGCTTGTGGCTGATCATGATGCTCGTCATGCCCTGTGCCCGGAGGTCGCGCAACAGGTCCAGCAGGTGCGCGGAGTCCTCCTCGTTGAGCGCGGACGTGGGCTCGTCGAGGATCAGCAGCCGCACGTCCTTGGACAGCGCCCGGGCGATCTCGACGAGCTGCTGCTGGCCGACGCCGATGTTCTTGACGAGCTCGTCGGGGGACAGGGTCAGGTCGACGCGCTTCATCAGCTCCGCGGCGCGCTCGCGGGTGGTGTCCCAGTCGATGCCGAGCGGCCCGGAGACCTCGTTGCCGAGGAAGATGTTCTCCGCGATCGACAGCTCGCCGATGAGCGCGAGCTCCTGGTGGATGATGACGATGCCTGCGCGCTCGCTGGACTTGATGTCCTTGAACCGGACCTCCTCGCCGCCGTAGACGATCGCGCCGTCGTAGGTGCCGTGCGGGTAGACGCCGGACAGGATCTTCATCAGCGTCGACTTGCCGGCGCCGTTCTCCCCGCAGATCGCGTGGATCTCGCCCTGACGCACGACCATCCGGACGTCGTCCAGGGCCTTCACTCCCGGGAAGGTCTTGGTGATCGACCTCATCTCGAGGACGACGGGGCTGTCCGCCATCGGTGCTGCTCCCTGTGCCGCGCTGCACGGCCGGCGTCGTCGCCGGTCTTGTCGAGCTCGGTTGGACGCTAGGACCGCCGCAGGCTACGCGTCAACCTCTGAAGGCAACCGGCGTGGTCGGCGTTATCGATTCGCAACCTGGGGGTCGTCGGCGGTCCGGATGTGGTCAATGCGGGCGGTCGCGACTGGTTGCCGACAACTTCTGAAGGCAAATGCCGGCCGCGGTTGAAGCCAGTCAGCGCGTCGCCCACGCCGGACGGACCGGTCGGGTGGCCCCGGCGATGGCGCCGATGATCTCCTCCGGCGCCGACGTGCCCGCGTCGAACGACCCGTTGTTCCGGCCGTGCCGCAGCACCTCGATCCGGTCCGCGACGGCCCGCAGGTCGGCCAGGTTGTGGCTGATGATGACCACGCCCAGCCCCATCGCCCGCAGCCGCTCGACCAGCATCAGCACCTCGGCGGTCTGCACCACCGAGAGCGCGGCCGTCGGCTCGTCCAGCACGAGGATGCGGGGCCGGGTCGTCAGGGTGCGCGCGATGGCGACCGCCTGCCGCTGCCCGCCCGACAGCTCGCGCACCGGCGTCCGCACCGACGGCACGGTGATCGTCAGGTCCCGCAGGATCTGCGCGGAGGCGAGCTCCATCCCGTCGATGTCCATCGGGCTGTGCCGCGAGGCGCGCAGCTCGCGGCCGAGGAAGATGTTCGCCGCCACGCTGAGGTTCTCGCAGAGCGCGAGGTCCTGGAACACCGTCGAGATGCCGAGCGCGTGCGCGGCCGCGGGGTTCGGGATCGACGCCGGCTCGCCCTCGAGCACCACGGCGCCGCTGTCCGGCTGCAGCACCCCGGAGACGATCTTCGCGAGCGTCGACTTGCCCGCGCCGTTGTCCCCGACCAGCGCGACGACCTCGTGCGCGTGCACCCGCAGGTCCACCTCGGTCAGCGCCTCCACGGCACCGAACCGCTTGGTCACCCGCCGCACGTCGAGCAGCGGCGGGCCGCCCGCCCGGGGCCGGTCCTGCGTCGTCGTCCACTCCACGTCGAGTGCCACGGTCTCAGTCTCCGTCCGGCCGGCCGTGCGGTGACAGGGTCGTCCGGGTGCTCTCCAGGGCGAGGAGCACCGCGCCCATCGCCTCCGCCCGGGGGCCGAGCTCCGCGGCCACCACCTCGAGCGGGGCGATGTGGTTCAGCGGCACGCGCCGCCGGATCGCCTCCCGCATCGGGCCGATCAGCAGCTCCCCGGTCTCCGCGAGCTCCCCGCCGACCACGACGCACTGCGGGTTCACGGCGATCGCCAGCCCCGCGACCACGGCGCCGATCGTGGCGCCCGCGTCCTCGACCACCTGCCGGCACCCCGGGTCGCCGTCGTTGGCGAGCGCGACGATGTCCCGCAGCGTGAGGCTGCCGCGGCTCGCCCGGAGCACCTCGATCAGCGCGGGCGCGCCGACGACGGTGTTGAGGCAGCCGCGGCTCCCGCACAGGCAGACGACGCCCTGCGCGTCGACCTGGACGTGGCCGATCTCGCCCGCCGTCCCCGCGAAGCCGCGGTGCAGGTTCTTGTTCAACGACACCCCGGCGCCGGTGCCGTGCGACGCGCGCACGTACACGGAGTCGCGGAAGTGCCGGCTCGCGCCCAGGCGGCTCTCGGCGAGCGCGCCGAGGTTCGCGTCGTTGTCGACGAACACGGGCACGCCCAGCCGCTTCGCCATCACCTGCGCGACCGGCGCGTCGTCCCAGCCGCGCAGGATGCCCGGGACCGAGACGGTGCCGGTCTTCGCGTCCACCGGGGCGGGCAGGCCGATGCCGATGCCGAGCAGCTCGTCCAGCCCGGAGCCCACCCGCTCCAGCAGCTCCACCAGCAGCAGGGCCGCCCGGTCGAGGCTGGTGTCCGCGCGGTGCTCGTGGGGGAGGGGGAGCGCCTGCTCGACCAGGACCTCGTGCGCCGAGTCCGTCAGGGTGATGCTCATGTGCCGGGTGCCGACGTGGACCCCCGCGGCCAGGCCGGTGCGGTGCACCATCGTGACCTGCATGGCGCGGCGGCCGTTGTAGACCGTCGCGCGGACGTCGACCTCACCGGCCTGCTGGAGCTCGCGGACGATGTTGCTGACCGTCGCGGCGCTGAGCCCGGTGGTCGCCGCCAGCTCGACCTGGGTGAGGCCGCCGTAGCGGCGGATCGTGTCGACGACCGTGGCGCGGTTGGCCTCGCGCAGGGCGGTCTGGGAGCCGGCCATGTGTGGGGCCTCCCGTCTGTGCCTCGATACTGTGACGGAGGATACCCGCGCTGCGACCGTAGACGACCGCACCCTCGGGCTCGAACGCTAGAGGCGCGCCCTCGAATGGGGCCCGGTGCGCCTTCGCTGCCTGAGGCGATGGGCCGGAGCTCAAGCCGACAGATGCGTCACCAAGGCTGGCGTGGAAGGTGACGTGGGAGAGCGGACACCTCGTAAGCACTCGCGTTCCCGCAACCTGTGGGACGTCGTGCACGAGATCGCCTGTGGAGCACACATCGCATGGCGTACGCTCCTGGCACGTCCGTTCGCCAGGGCTCGAGAGGACCCGGAATGAGTTCTGCCGAAGTTCTGGAAGTGCGTTCCTATTTTTCTATGTTGGGTATCTGGCCCGCAACACCTCGAATCGTACGGCCCGACGAGTGGCTCAACAACTTCGAGGCAGCGGAGCAGGCGCGAGCCGTAGCGCTGCTAGACGCCTTCGTGTTCTTGAACGAAGACCTGACGGAACACCTATTTCGCGCCGCGGTTCGCACCGCCTTTGCGCGTCTAATTGGTCCCGGAGTGGCATATAGTGCCGCGAAGGTCGCTTGGCGGAAGTTTCTCGAAGAGATAATCGTCACGTTCCCTACCGGTGAAAAGCCGAACCCTGCTGATTCTGGTAGAGCATACGTTCGGCGAGTTCGCCGAACGTTCGGAGTGCGCGAGAACCAGCTGATGGAGCCCGAAGCGGCGGTGTACGCGGCCAGGGACTCGGCTCGGCCGGTGATGTTCGTCGATGACTTTGCAGGCTCCGGAACCCAGTTCCTAGAGACATGGCATCGACCCGCGCCTCGGAGCGGCTCGTCCTTGAGCTTCTCGGACCTGGACGAACCGAGGGGCGCGCCAGTGTTCTACGCACCCAGCATTTGCACCCAATTGGCGAAAGACAAGATCAGCGACAAAGCGCCAATGGTTCAAGTGGTTGCCGCCCACCTACTCCCGCACCGAGCATCGCTTCTACACCCGGAATCCCCGAGTATCCCCGAGGAGTTGCGTCCTGGGATGGAGGACTTCGTTCTGAAGGTAAGCGAGCGGGCAGGAATTCCGTCGAGCGAGGCGCGAGGTTTCGCGAACCTGGGCCTGGGTGTAGCTTTCAACGACTCAATACCGGATGCCACTTTGCCCATCTTTCGTGCAAGTACCGATACTTGGCGGCCACTCTTCCCGGGGGTGCGACTCGCGTGACTGAACTTCTGACCGAAATCAGCAGCCACTTCGGAGCGGCTCGCGCTGAGTACTTTGAGGGCGACGCTCTCTACGACCAGTTTACGCGGCCGAGTTATTGGCCGGAGCTCCGAACGCCACGGCCATGTTTCCTGGTTGGGGGTCGAGGAACCGGGAAGACCACAGTGCTAAGAAGCCTGTCTTATGAGGGTCAGAGCAGAATGGAAGGACCCGATGTCGGGGCGTGGGATCACATCGGCCTCTATTGGCGTATCGACACAAATGTGGTCGCGGCCTTCGCTGGCGGCCGGGTAGAGCGCGACGAGTGGTCACGCATGTTCGGACACTACATCAACCTGTCCTTGGTTAGTCAACTGTTGGACTTCTTGTCGTGGGCTCGCAGCCAGGACAGCATCGATTACTCTGGCTCCGAGATTGAACTTTCCGGAACAGCGCTCGCGCTGCAATTGAAGGATACGCCGGGTGACCTTGAGGACTTCAGGAGGAAACTCAAGGAAAACCTGGTGGCATTCGAGGCGGACGTCAACAATATCGACGACGGCAAGGTGCCGCGCCTGTCGATCCAGGGTCGTCCCATCGTCGAACTTGTGCGCAGCATCACAACGATCGCTCCCTTCAAAGGCAAGACGGTGTACTTCCTTCTTGACGAGTTTGAGAATCTTAGCGATTACCAGCAGCGGTGCTTCAACACGCTCATCAAACACTCAGGCGACGCCCCGTACACATTCAAGGTGGGCGTGAAGGAGACTGGTCACCGCGAAGTCGGCGTAGCACACTCGAGCGAGACGCTGATCGAGCCTTCAGACTTTGTCACGATCGACATCAGTGATCGACTAAAGAAGCACGATTTTGCTGCGTTTGCTGATAGCGTCTGTACGCAGCGACTTTCACGCATCGCCGAATTTCAGGGATCAATGCAAGACGCTCTCCCCAAGGTCACAGCAGAAGACGAGGCACGGATTCTCGGCGCACAGCAGCGCCGTCAGCAGGTGAGGGCGCAGATCGGCAATGCCGAGCGTCGCCGTCAGTTCGATCAGTGGACGGATCTACAGGCCGTTTTCGTCGGCTACTGGTCCGGTGCAATGCGTGTCACCGTGGATGATGCAATCGACGAGTTCGTGCTCGAACCGTCACTGTGGCGCAAGAGGCTCAATAATCATCAGAACGCGATGCTGTTTACTCTGAGGCGCGGAATGGTGGGGCAGAGGAAACTGTATGCAGGCTGGGAGACCTTCGTCGCTCTTGCCGAGGGCAATATACGATATTTGCTGCAACTCGTCGGCGAAGCGCTCTCACGCCACATTGCGGACGGGAAGCAGTTGACCGCTCCGGTGTCCCCAGAGATTCAGACAGCGGCAGCGCAGCAGATCGGGCTTCGCATTCTGAAGCAACTCCCCGGCATGGCCGCTCAAGGGGCTCAACTCGCCAAACTGGTCCTCGGGCTGGGACGAGTCTTCCAGGTTATGGCAAGTCAGCCTGAGGGGCACACGCCTGAAATCAGCCAGTTCCGGACCGAAGGCAGCCCTAGCCAAGAGGCGCAGGAGTTGCTAGACGCTGCCGTAATGCACCTCGCCTTGGTCCGCTTCCCGGGCGATAAGCGTGCTGCCAACTCTGGCGAGACCAGCGACTGGAACTACATGCTCCATCCGATATTCGCGCCGTATTTCGTGTACAGCCACAGGCGCAAGCGCCGCATGACCGTAAGCTCGCGGGACTTAATAGCGTTGACCAAGAACCCCAGTCCTACAATCGGCAAAATACTACAAAAGCACAGCCGAAACGATAGAGCTGAGCCGCTTCCCGAGCAGCTGGACCTGTTCGAAGGATTCTACGGTGCCGCTTATTGATGAGCCGCTGCTCACCTTCGAGTACGCACAGGGTTCCTTCTACCCGGCTCCCGGCTCTGGGTATATTCATGGTGCGACAGGTGAGGAGCGCGCAGGCCTACCGACTCCATGGCTTGACGAGCTTCGCCGTCAGGGTACGCGAATATTCTCTGTCGTCGACGAGTCGCGGGACGCTTTCGATGTTGAGGATAGCGGACGCCGTACTCACGTGTCACTGCGGTCCGCTCAGGAAGTGCAACGGTTTGTCGCGTCACTCCCCGGCGCAGTCTATTTGGACATAACGGCACTTACGCATCCGACCTGGGCGCGGATTTTGGCGGCACTCGTCGTCGATAGAGATGAGCACTACGTCGTATATTCAGAGCCACTGCGATATGTAAGGCACGCGAATCCCGCTCACGGAATAATCTACGACCTTTCCGAGCGGATCGAGGGTATCGCGCCCCTTCCGGGTTTTGCGCGGTTCGCCGGTCCCGTCTCAGATGAAGGCAACGTAGTGGCCCTTCTGGGGTTCGAGGGCGCCCGCCTTGGGTACTTGATCGAACGACTCCAGGTTTCACTGACCAACGTGGTTCCTGTCGTGGGCGTTCCGGGCTTTATTCTCGGTCACCCGTTCGAGTCGCTCGCTGGGAACCGAGACGTTTTGACAAGCGACTACGTACATGGGCGGACACGATACGCGAAGGCGAATTGCCCTTTCGACGCGTTTCATCAAATTCATTCGGCGTTTGAGGACGGCGCGTGGGAGTATGGTCGCGTCGCGCCGATCGGTACAAAGCCTCACGGGGTCGGCGCTGTCCTCTATGCGCTGAGTCATCCGAAAGAGGTGGAACTCGTCTATGATCACCCTGTTCGGTCGGCTAAGCGGAGTCAAGGCAAAGGAAGAGTGTGCGTGTACAGCACCGGGGCGTTTTGCCGGTCGGACCTGTTCCTTGCTTCGAATCCAGGTGCCGATTCGTGATTGACGTGCACTATACGCCGAATTGGCTGGCGAAGGCGATGATCGAACTGTTGCCCGAGGGCACGTCGAGTGTCGGTGATTTCTGCATGGGGGAGGGCGCGCTCCTTGAGGCCGCGGAGGCGCGTTTTGGGCAAGCGGCGGCGTATTTTGGAAGCGATATCGATGCGCGAGCAGTAAGGCGCGCGCGCGCTGCCCATTCGAACTGGGTTGTGAGTTTGGCGGATCTGCTTTCGGTTTCATCGCTGAAATCGAGTCGCGCATGGTCTCCGGACTCGTTTGATGCGATTGTGCTCAACCCTCCGTTTAGCTACCGTGGCGGATCGGGTGCGCTTATCGCGGTTCCGGCGCTGGGAACGATACGAGCGAGCCCGGCCGTGGCATATGTCGATAATGCTCTGCGAGCTCTCGCTCCGGGTGGGACGGCGGTGCTGCTGCTACCTGCCAACACGCTGTCGTCGGAGAGGGATCGCGCTTGGTGGGCGTACGCGAGAGGTCGCTGGTCGGTCACCGTTGAGTTAACGAGTGGGCCGCGGGATTTTCCAGGGGTAGTTGCTCGTATGGCGGTCGTGCGCCTGTCGCCGAGGCTCGACGGTGTCGCTCTTGCATCGGATCCGATGCAAGCCGAATCCGCATGGGGTCGTCCGCTCTCGATCGTTCGGGGTCGCGTTCCGGTGCATTCATTGGGTCGCTTCTCCGTGGGTAGCGACGACGGCGTCCCGTTTGTGCACTCAACGGATCTTCGAGGCGACTTGCAGATCCACGGCCGCCCGCGCGTCGTGGCGCGGCTTGGAACTCGAGGGCCGCTCGTTCTTCTGCCCCGGGTCGGGGCCTTGAAGCAGGAGAAGATCGTAGTGTGGGTCGATGCGGCCCCGATTGCTCTGAGCGACTGCGTCTTCGGGCTTAGAGTTCCGGTCGAGCAGGTTGTCATTCTGGCCAAACAACTTCGTGATCGTGCGGACTTGATTTCAGGTCGATACGGTGGATCGTGCGCCCCGTACCTCACGATCAGTCGGCTGTCCGAATTGCTCTCCGAATTAGGCTGGGATCCGGCGCACGTTGGGGCGCAAGCTTGATGGAAGGGTTTGTGGTGCGTGGCTGGAGTGAGCTGCTGCCGCCTAGAGATACAGCGGACTTGACTCGCCGGGTGGGGTTTACCACCGACGGAGTGCTGTGGCGGCGCTTCATCTGGTTTCACGCGCCCCCGGCTACCGCGTGCCACTGGGGCGTTGGCTTCTGACAACGACGCGTTCCCGACCCAGTTAGCGGTGGGAGGAAGTGCGATAGCGCTTAGCGTCCCATAAACGGGGCTCGGCGCTCTCGGAGCCAGGGATCCCAGCACGGTCAGTTGCTCACGCTGAGCTGTGGTTCGCGATCACCGGGTGGGGCGACCTGCTCCCGTCCCGGGCGGGCGGCGCACGGACGATCGGTGCGGCACCGCGCGAGGGTCGCGCGCCCGCATGGCAGATCGCCATCGCCATCGCCATCGCCGCCGACGACGACCGCTTTGGCGAGGTCTCCCTGCAACACCCCGACGACCTCACGATCAGTACGTACGCGGACGGCTGGGATCTCGTCCGGCAATGCCGCGCTGACCTCGACGTGGTCCTACTGGACGCTGGTGCGGCTTCGACACGGCCCACCGCATTCGCGAGGTCGGCCGGCGCCAGCTTCGTCTTCTGCACGCTGATGGCCCAGCTCGCGATCCGCGGGTACGAGGTCGAGGTGCTCGGATACCTGGTGAAGCCCGTCCCGTACGCAGCGTTCTCGCCGAAGCTCGGCAGCTGGTACGTGGTAGCCGTCGAGCTTGACTTCGCCGTTCGCGATACGAGCGACCTGAACAGCCTGCATGGTGGCTTCAACGGCGTCGACGCCAAGGGTTTGGACCGCGACGCCGATCCAGAACGACGGCACCGTCGGCCAGCGGCTCAACTACCTGAGTCCCGACGGCGAGGAGGCGTAGCCGGGCAACCCCGACGTCCAATTCGCCGATACGCTGACCCGCGACCAGAGGTTCGAGATGCACTAACCGCGACGACGGACGCCCCGACGGTCGTGAACATGACGAGCACCTACTGGAACCGCCAAGGGGAGGTCATGTCGTCGATCTTGAACCACGAACTCACCCTGGCGGCCAGCGCCTACGCGCCGGTCGACTCCGGATTGATCCCCACCGGGAAGATGGCGGAGATGTTTGGGCAGGTTTACGACACAACTGGGTGCTCGACTGGCCCGAAGACGGCGGTTTGCAGCGCGCCGCCCGGCTGCGCAACCCCCGACTTCGGGCGGGCGCTGCCGACGTACACGAACGGGCTCGGCATCCAGTACTACACGGGCAGTCGTCCTTGACGCGACGCTCGTCGTCACCGGCGGGTACGTTTACCGGGAGTCCGAAGGGCTGGCGCTGGAAACCCAGCACTTCCCGGACTCGTCCAACCAGCCGCGGTTTCCGAGCACGACGATGCGGCCGGGAGCGGTGTACGACACGACCACGGTGCTGGACCTGTCGCGGGACCGGTGTCAGTTAGCCGTGGCGACTACTGGTCGGACTGTGGGAGCGGTCGCCGGGGGTGCGACTCCTGTACGCCAGATGCGGCGGAGTCTGATGTCGGCTCCGCGCCCTCGCCCGCCAGCGCCGCCATCCCCGCCCGCAGCACCGCCACGATCCGGTCCGTGTCGTACACCGCCCCGTTCCACGTCCCGCCGCTGACCTCCTGCAACGCCGCCCACAGCCGGGTGTCGTCCGGGAGCAGGGGGTGCGGGGCGAGGTCGGGGTGCGGGTCCCGGGCGGCGAGCACGCGCGCGCCCTCCTCGGGGGTCAGCCGCGTCGCGGCGTCCCCGACGTAGTCGACCGTCCCCTCCAGCCGCGTCACGTCGATCCGGATCTCCACCAGGTCGCCGTCGCGGAGCCGCCCGAGGGGCCCGCCGGCGAGCGCCTCGGGGCCGACGTGGCCGATGCAGGCGCCGGTCGAGACGCCGGAGAACCGGGCGTCGGTGACCAGCGAGATCTCCTTGCCGTAGCTGAGGTGCTTGAGCGCGGAGGTGACCTGGTAGGTCTCCTCCATGCCGGTGCCGAGGGGGCCGCCGCCCATGATGACCATGATGTCGCCGGGGTCGACGGCGCGGTCCTTGATCGCCGTGATCGCCGCGGCCTCGGAGGTGAACACCCGCGCCGGGCCGAGGTGGTGGAACACGCCGTCGACGACGCGGGACGGGTCGATGGCGGTGGACTTGATGACCGAGCCCTCGGGGGCCAGGTTGCCGAGGGGGAACGTGGCGGTCGCGGTGAGGCCCCGCCGCCGGGCCTGGTCGGGGCTCATGATGACGTCGTCGGGCTCGACGCCCTCCTGGTCGCGCAGCAGGGCGTGCATGCGGGCGCGGCGCTCGGACCCGGCCCACCAGTCCAGGACGGTGTCGAGCGTCTCGCCCGTGGCCGTCAGGGCGTCGAGGTGCAGCACGCCGAGCGCGCGCAGGTGCAGCATCACCTCGGGGGTGCCCCCGGCCAGGAACATCCGGACGGTCGGGTGCTGGACCGGCCCGTTGGGCAGCACGCTCACGATGCGGGGCACGGCCTTGTTGACCCGCACCCAGTCCTCGACGGTCGGGCGGGGGACTCCGGCGGCGTGGGCGATCGCGGGCAGGTGCAGCAGCAGGTTGGTGGACCCGCCGACGGCGGCGTGCACGGCCATCGCGTTCTCGAAGGCCTCCGGCGTGAGGATGTCCCGCGTGGTCAGGCCGCGCTCGCGCTGCCGGAGGACGGCGCGCGCGGACTGCCGCGCGATCTCCGCCCAGACCGGCTCGCCGGACGGGGCGAGTGCGGAGTGGGGGAGCGCGAGGCCGAGCGCCTCGGCGACCACCTGCGCGGTGCCGGCGGTGCCGAGGAAGTGGCAGCCGCCCCCGGGCGACGCGCAGGCCCGACACCCGAGCTCCGCGGCGTCCTGGAGCGCGAGCTCCCCGTTGGCGAACCGGGCGCCGAGGGTCTGCACCCGGGCGAGGTCCTCGCCGCGGACGGGTGGCAGGGTGACTCCCCCGGGGGCCAGGACCGTCGGCAGGTCGTGCTGCGAGGCGAGCGCCATCATCGTGGCGGGCAGGCCCTTGTCGCAGGTGGCGACGCCGAGGACCGCCGCCCGGGTCGGCAGCGACCGGATGAGGCGGCGCATCACCATCGCGGCGTCGTTGCGGTAGGGCAGCGAGTCGAACATCGCGGTGGTGCCCTGCGCCCGGCCGTCGCACTGGTCGCTGACGTACGCGGCGAACGGCAGCGCCCCGGCGTCCGCGAGCGTCTCGGCCGCGGCCCGTACCTGGTCGACCAGCTCGAAGTGCCCGGAGTGCAGCCCGAGCGCGACCGGCTCGCCCGCCTCGGACCGCAGGCCCCCGGCGGTCGACACGATCATCACCTGCGGCCCGAGCATGTTCGCCACGGGCCAGCCCATGCCGGCGTTCTGGGTCATGCCGAAGACGTCGCCGCTGGGCGAGGTGCGCAGCCCCTCGGCGGTGAGCGGCAGCCGGCCCGCGGGCCCCTCGGCGTGGCTGCGCAGCGTGTAGATGCCGTCGTGCGGCTCGAGCAGGGACTCCCAGGACGTCACGGCATCTCCTCGACGGCGGCCATCAGGGCGACCAGGGCGTCGACCTGGGCGGGGGTGGCGGGCAGGTGCGGGGGCGTGCAGGTGCGGCCGAGCGCGACCCCGCGCCGGACCATGCCCTCCTTGAGCAGCGGGAAGAACGGCACGCCGATCGCGTACAGGTCCATCAGGCGGTCGACCTTCCGCTGGGCGACGGCAATCGCCGCCGCGTCCCCGGAGTCGACCGCCCGCAGGTACGCGGCGCTGATCTCGGGGTACAGGTTCGCGAGCCCGCCGATCACCCCCGCACCACCGGAGGTCACCACGTGGTGCAGGTTCTCGTCGAACCCCGCGAGCACCCGGAAGTCGGGGAACTCGGGCAGCAGCGCGGTCAGCAGGCGGCGGGTGTGGCCGACCTCGAGCACGGTGTCCTTGTAGCCGACGATGTTCGGGTGCCGGCGCAGCAGCCGGCGGACCACGTCCGGGCCGACGTCGTACCCGGTGCGTGCCGGGAAGTTGTACAGGTAGAGGTCGCCGTCGACCTGCTCGGCGACCGCCGAGTAGTACGCCTCGGTGGCGGCCTCGTCCAGCGCGAAGTAGGACGGGCCGACCACCATCACGGCGGGCGCCCCGGCGTCGAGCGCGTACCGGCTGAGCTCGACGGTCTCGTCCAGGCGCGGGCACGCGGTGCCGACGATCAGGTCGGCGCGCGGCGCGACGTGCTGGACGGCGAGGTCGACGAGCGCGCGCTTCTCGTCGGGGCGCAGGGCGAAGAACTCCCCGGTGCTGCCGAGCAGCACGATGCCGTCGACCCCACCCCCGAGCACGTGCTCCCAGACGGCGAGGTTGCCGTCGTGGTCGAGGCTGCCGTCGGGGTGCAGGGCGGTGACGACGGGCGCGTAGGAGCGGGCCACGGCGCTCACCACACCCGGACGCGCGTCGCGCCGGCGTCGAGCCGCGCCAGCGGGCCGGGCGGGTAGGGCGTGCCGGTGACCTTCCGGGTGCCGACCAGGTCCAGGTCCGCGACCAGGGGGGTGCCGTCGGGGTGCTCGAACGCGGCGCCGACGATCCGCACCCGGCCGAGGTCCGCCCCGGTGACGACCGGCACCCGCGGTGCGACGAGCGCGGCCGGCAGGTCGAGCTCGAGGTGCACCTGCGCGCCCTCCTCGACCACGCGGACCGGCGCCGGGCCGGGGGAGACGACGGCGTCGACCTCGTGGGACGCGGGCCGGGCGCCGTCCGCGTAGGCGTTGGACCGCAGCGGCACGGCCTGCCGCTCGTGGTGGAACCGGGAGTGGTCGCCGGACCCGGGGGCGCCGACCCGGTCCAGGTACTCCGCCCACGTCGCGGGCGCTCCCTCGTACGCGTGCGTGCCGAACGTCTCCGGCGGGTGGCCCTCGAGCACCAGCGGGGCGTCCGGCCCGTACACGCCGCCGCGGGCGCCGACGAACAGGTTGCCCGTCCAGCGGTCGTCGCCGGCGTAGACGAACGCGTATCCCGCGACCTGGGTGGAGTGCGGCACGTGGTACGGGGTCGCGCGGTCCAGCACGGGCTGCACGCGGACCGCGCCGAGCACGAGGTTGTGCAGGAACGCGGTGCCCTGGCTGAACAGCTCGACCGCGATCGGCGAGGCCAGCACGTTGTGGTCGACCGTCGCCGGCCCGTGCGCGACCTCGACGAACAGGTCCCGGATGTTCCGGTACAGCAGGTTGCGGCTGACCCGGGTGCCCTGGACCTGCCAGTCGAGCCAGATGCCCAGCGTCGTGTCGTGGATCCGGTTGTGGGCGATCGTGACGTCCAGCGGGGCGTGCAGCTTGATGCCGGCGATCTCGTAGCCCGAGAACTCGTGCCGGGTGCCGATGTGGTGGATGTGGTTGTCCTCGATGGTCGAGAACGCGCAGCCCAGGTGGCCGACGACCCCGTTCTGCCCGCAGTCCCGGATCTCGTTGCGGCGCACGACGTGCGAGCCGACGTGCTCGGCGTCCCAGCCCTGCTGCCGCGCGGTGAACACCGACTCGATCTGGTACTGGTAGCCGGGCTTGTCGCCGCGCTCCGTCGCGAACCCGTCGCCGCTCGCGGCGTTCTTGCCGAGCGAGATCCCGGCGCACCGGGAGTCGCGGACCAGGTTGTCCTCGATGACCCAGCCCTTGGCCCAGTTCGGTCCGACCAGGCCGACCTGGTCGGCGGTCGGGGGCGCCCACGGGGTCGCGGCCTGCGCGAGCTCGAAGCCCCGCACGGTGATGTAGTCGAGGTGGCTGCGCTCGGGGTAGAAGACCGCGGGGCGGACGTTGACCTCGACCACGCCCGTGCCCGGGTCGGCGCCGCCGAAGCCGGCCCAGATGGTCGTGAGGTCCTCGCCCACCTCGGCGTACCAGACCAGGTCGGGGTCGCCGTCGTCGACCACGTCGGTGTCCAGCGCGGTCCACTGGTACCGGGTGCGGGCGGGGCGCGCGGGCGGCGCGAGGACCGCGTCCCGGTCGGCGACCTCGCGCAGCGCGCGGCCGTCGAGGTACACCGCGCCGCGGTGGACGACCGGGCCGGGGTGCAGCCAGTCGCCCGCCACGGGCTCGTCGAACGGGTTGAGGTCGCCGAACAGGGTGTGCGGCACCTCGGCCCGCCAGACGCCGCCCTCCTCGTGGATCCACCCGGCGACGACCTCCGCGCCCGTGATGACGACGTGCTCGCCCGGTGCGGCCTCGAACGTGATCCGGCGGTCCTCGCCCGTACCGCCGCGCACGGGGCGCACCCACTCCCGGTAGGTGCCCGCGTGCACCCGCACGGTGTCCCCGGGCAGGGCGGCGCGGGCGCCGCGGTTGATCGTCCGGAACGGGGCGGCGGCGGTGCCGGCGGCCCGGTCGGAGCCGGTCACGGCGACGTGGAACGTGGTCACGGGGTCGTCCTCCGGTTCGTACCCGGGTGGGTCGCGCGGCGGGCGTCGGTGCCCGTCGGCGGACGAAAGTTTTTCTCCACGCCGGTGTGCTCGGACCGACTGTAGGCGCGCGTCCACGCACAGGGAAGCCGTTCTGGAGCGTGACGCGGTGCTTCTCGCGAGGAAACTATTTCGCTAGGGTGGGCCGCATGCCTGCTGACCCCCGTCGCCGACCGACGCTCGCGCAGGTCGCCGCCGCCGCCGAGGTGTCGACGTCGACCGCCTCGAAGGTGCTCAACGGGCGCCCGGGCATCTCGTCCGCGACGCGCCGACGGGTGGCGGACGCCATCGAGCGTCTGGGCTACGCGCCGTCCACGGGCCCGCGCCCCGGCACCCCGCCGCCCGGGGTGGCGGTGGTGTTCCGCACGCTGTCGGACCTCTACGCGATGCGCGTGCTCGAGGGCGTGGTGGCCTCCGCCCGGGAGCACGACATCGAGGTGGTCGTCGACGTCGTCGACGTCCCCGGTCCCGGCACCCGGCCGCTGTCACCCGCGTGGATCCACCGCCAGGCCGCGGGCGACCGCGCCGGCGTGGTCCTGGTCACCACGCAGCCCGCGCCGGAGCAGCACGCGCTGCTGCGCGACCTCGGCATCCCGACCGTGCACATCGACCCGGCGAACCCGATGGACGACTCCACGGTCTCGGTCGGCTCGACGAACTTCTCCGGCGGGGTCCAGGCCACCCGGCACCTGCTGGACCTCGGGCACCGGCGGATCGCGTTCGCCGGCGGCGCCGAGTCGTTCCTGCCGTCGTCCGAGCGGCTGCAGGGCTACCTCAGCGCGGTGCGTGCCGGGGAGGGGCGGGTCGACGAGTCGCTCGTGCGCTCGCGGGCGCACACGTTCGCCGCCGGGCTCGCGATGGCCGACGAGCTCCTCGACCGGCCGGACCGGCCGACCGCGGTGTTCGCCGCGTCCGACTCGATCGCGCTCGGGGTGCTGGCGTCCGCGCAGCGGCACGGCCTGCGCGTCCCGGAGGACCTGTCCGTCGTCGGCTTCGACGACAGCCCGGCGGCGGCCTCCGCGGCGCCGCCGCTGACCACCGTGCGCCAGCCCGTCGTCGAGATGGGTCGGGTCGCGCTGCGCACGCTGCTCCAGCTGGCGCGCGGCGAGCGCGTGGACTCCCACCACGTCCAGCTGTCGACGACGCTCGTGGTGCGGGAGTCGACGGCGCCGCCGGGGGAGTCCGGGCGGGCGTGACCCTCAGGCGGGCGCCGGGCCGGTGCTCGCGCGGACCGTCAGCGACGTCGCGAGCTCCACGTGCCGGGACGCCGGGCGCCCGCCGTCGGCCATCGCGAGCACCGTCCGGACGGCCATCCGCCCCATGTCCTCGAGGTGCTGGTGCACCGTCGTCAGCGGCGGGGTGGTCCAGGCGGCCTGCGGGGTGTCGTCGAATCCGGTGACGCTGAGCTGCTCCGGGACCCGGACGCCGAGCGCGTGCGCGGCGGCCAGCACGCCGACGGCGATCTCGTCGTCGCCGGCCATGATCGCCGTCGGCGGCTGCGCGGACGTCAGGAGGTCGTGGGCGTGCCGCGTGCCGGTGGCCACGTCGAACCGGTCCGCCCGGACCAGCGCCGGGTCGACCGCGAGCCCGGCGGCGTCGAGCGCGGCCTGGTAGCCGTAGAGCCGGTCGCGGGCGGCGTCGGAGCCCTCGGGCCCGCCGACCCACGCGATGCGCCGGTGCCCCTGCCCGATCAGGTGCTCGGTCGCCGTGCGCGCGCCGGCCCAGTTGCTCGACCCGACGCTGACCATGTGCTCGTGCCGGGTGTCGACGGGGTCGACCATGACGAAGGGCATCGACGCGTCGCTCGCGGCGCGGATCAGCCCGTCCGGGTACGAGAGCGTCAGCCCGACGATCCCGACCACGCCGGCGGCCCGCTGGTCGGCGACCCACTCGCGCGCGACGGCCCGGTGGGTGCGCGCGGAGCGGTCGGGCGCGAGCCGGGAGAGCAGGTCGACGTGCTCGTCGGTGGCACCGGCGAGGGCGCCCTGGAGCACGCCCAGGATGTACGGCGAGGCGGGGATGTCGAAGACGACCGCGACCGCCCGCCGGTCCGGGCCCGTCGCCGGGGTGGTCGTGGGCCGGTACCCGATCTCCGTGACCGCCGCGAGCACGCGCTCCCGCGTCTCCGCCGAGACGTCGTCGCGCCCGTTCAGCGCCTTGGAGACGGTCGCCTTGGACACGCCTGCGGCTGCGGCGACATCGGCCAGGGTGGGCCGTCGCCGGTCCGCGTCACTCGACATGCTGCTCCTTCTGGCCGAAACATTTTCGAGACTTGCGCGTGGTTCGTGGCGTCTGCGACGAGTTCATGCCCGACTCTGGACAGACTCCACGCCGCTCCTCTACGTTCGACCCACGATACCCGTTGCGAAACGGTTTCGGACTAGTGAGGGCCGCATCGTCGCTGCCCTGCCGACCACTGGAGGTCTGCGTGACTGTCGACGCACCGGCGTCAACCCTACTGATCGACGGCCGCCCCGCGGCCGACCTGCCGCTGCGGCACGTCTGGAACGCCTGCCTCGGCGCCGGCCGCGCCAACGAGGCGCTCCGCGCCGACTGGCAGGAGCACTTCCGCGAGGCGGTCGACGTGCTCGGGGCCCGCTCCGTGCGGTTCCACGGGATCTTCCACGACGACATGTTCGTCTACCGCACCGCGAACGGCGGCGGGTTCGGCCCGCCCACCCCGCTCGAGAAGCCCGTCCACACGTTCGCGTACGTCGACAAGGTCGTCGACGCGATCCTCGACACCGGCGCCCGCCCGTTCGTCGAGCTCGGCTTCATGCCCCGCGAGCTCGCCCGGGACACCGAGACGCTGTTCTGGTGGAAGGCGCACGGCAGCCCGCCCACCGACATGGGCGCCTGGGTGGACCTGGTCACCGCGACCGTCGAGCACTGGATCGGCCGCTACGGCCTCGACGAGGTGCGCCGCTGGCCGTTCGAGGTCTGGAACGAGCCGAACCTCGTCCCGCACTTCTGGACGGGGACGCGCACCGAGTACTTCCAGCTCTACGAGGCCACCGCCCGGGCGCTCAAGGCCATCGACCCCGGCCTGCGGGTCGGCGGGCCGTCGTCGTCGGTGTTCGTCCCCGACGCCCGGTACGACGGCGAGGTGCACGACCCGTCCGTGGAGGGCGCGACCGCCGAGGCCCCGGACCCGGACGTCCTGCCCTGGAAGCCCGTGTGGGTGCGCGAGCTCATCGCGTACTGCGCCGAGCGCGACCTGCCGCTGGACTTCCTGTCCACCCACCTCTACCCGACGGACTTCGCGTTCGACACCCAGGGCGTCGGCCGCCCGATCAGCCGGCACCGGGACGCCACGCGCGACGACCTGCGGGTGCTGCGCGCGATCCTCGCCGACAGCCCGTACCCCGACGCCGAGGTGCACATCACCGAGTGGTCCACGTCGCCGTCCAGCCGCGACCGGATGCACGACACCCTGTACGCCGCGACGTACATCGTCCGGGCGTTCCTGCAGTGCCACGACCTCGCCGACTCGATCTCCTACTGGACGTTCACCGACGTCTTCGAGGAGGGCGGCGGCGGGATCGGCCCGTTCCACGGCGGGTTCGGGTTCGTCAACGAGCAGGGCATCCACAAGCCCACGTTCCACGCGATGGCCATGCTCAACCGCCTCGGCGGCACCCTCGCCCTCCAGACCGAGCACGGGGTGGTCACCCGCACCGCGGACGACGCCGTCGCCGCCGTGTTCTTCAACTACCCGGAGTCGATGGGCACTCGGTCCGTCGGCAGCGCGAGCAGCCACCTCGACGCGCGCCGGCACGCCCACGAGGGTCCGGCCCGGCGCGTCCGGCACACCGTCGCCGGCCTCCGTCCCGGCGCCGCCTACCAGGTGGAGGTGCTCGACCACGAGCACGGCGACGTCGCGCACGCCTGGCACGAGCGGGGCGAGCCGCTCAACCTGACCCGCCAGGACGTCGCCGAGCTGCGGGAGGTCGCCGACGACCTCGACCGCCGCACGATCGCGGTCGACTCCCGCGGTGTCCTCACGATCGACCTCGAGCTGGCGCCCTGGGCCGTCGCCTCCGTCGCGCCCGTCGCCTGACCCCCACCCCCTGACCCGCACCACCCCGGAAAGGACCTCTCCATGAGGATCACCCGCACGTCCGTCGCCACCGCCGTCGTCGCCGTGTCCGCCCTCACGCTCACCGCCTGCGGCGGGGGCAGCAGCGCCCCCGAGGCGGCCGGCGAGGGCAACAAGCCGGACCAGCTCACCGTCGCCGCGTGGATGGACTTCCCGCAGGACCTCCTCGACTCGTTCGAGGAGGAGTACGGCATCGAGGTCGTGGTCAACTCGTTCCCCGACGGCGCGTCCGCGCAGACCGTCCTGCGCAACGGCCTCGCCTCCGACGGCGCCGGCCTGTCCGACGTCCACCTGGTCGAGCTCGACTGGTGGACGGAGATGATGGCCGTCCCCGAGGACTGGGCCGAGCTGCCCGAGATCCCGGACCGCTGGGTCGACTGGAAGGTCACGCAGGGCTCGGTCGACGGTGTCGTCACCGGGTACGGCACCGACATCGGGCCGCTGGCCATCGCGTTCAACCAGGACATGACCGCCGCCGCGGGGCTGGCCACCGACCCCGCGTCGATGGGGGACCTCATCGGCGGCGACGACGCCACGTGGCAGACCTTCCTCGACGCCGGCCGCCAGTACGTGGCGGTCAGCGACAACTACTTCGTCGACTCGCTGACCAACGCGTTCCAGGCCGCGATCAACCTGCTCCCGGCCGCGTTCGAGGACCCTGAGTCGGGTCTGCCCTACGACCTGGCGGACAACACCGAGGTCAAGGAGCTGTTCGGCATGTTCGCCGACGCGGCCGAGGACGACATCTCCGCGGGCATCGCGATCGGCCACGCCGACTGGGGCGCCGGGTTCCAGAACCAGCAGTGGGCGACCGTCGTCACCCCCGCCTGGATGACCGGGATCATCGCCGAGAACGCCGTCGGCGTGGACGGCTGGCGGATCGCCAGCACGTTCCCCGAGGGCGGCGGCAACTGGGGCGGCTCGTTCTTCGCCGTGCCCGCCACCGGCGAGAACACCGCCTGGGCCACCACGCTCGCGGACTACCTGACCTCCCCGGACGCCGCGATCGACTGGTTCAACACTACCGGCCAGTTCCCGTCGCAGCTCGAGGCGATGTCCGCGCCCGAGATCGCCGAGGCGCAGAACCCGTTCTACGGCGACCAGCAGGTCGGGCAGATCTACGGCGAGCTCGCGGCCGCCGCCGGGGACGCCGCCGCCGGCGGGTACCGAGGGGAGAACTTCGCCGGCATCCAGACGCTCGTCACCGACGGCATCCGGCTCGTCGAGTCGGACAGCGCCACCGCGCAGGAGGCCTGGGACACCGTCGTGAGCAACTTCGAGGCCCTCGGCTTCGAGACCGCGAGCTGACCCGCCCCGGGAACACGACCGTCACGGAAGGCTCAGCCATGTCATCGAGCTCCAGCCCGCCGCACGGCGCGCGCCGCATGGGGTGGGGTCAGCGGTTCTCCCGGTGGGACATCCGGGTGTCGCCCTACCTGTACGTCTCACCGTTCTTCCTGCTCTTCGCGGTGTTCGGCGCGTTCCCGCTGCTGTTCAACGTCGTCGTCGCCCTGCACGACTGGCACCGCCGCGCCGGCATGGGCGACTTCGTCGGGCTCGACAACTTCACCTGGGTGCTGCGGCAGCCGCTGTTCTGGCGGTCGCTCGAGAACACCTTCTGGATCTTCCTGTGGGGCGGGATCCCGCAGCTCGTGCTCGCCCTGGTGATCGCCGCGGTGCTCGACCAGAACCTGCGCGCCCGGACGTTCTGGCGGATGAGCGTGCTCGTCCCGTTCGTGGTGATGCCCGTCGCGACGTCGATGATCTTCGGGCAGGTGTTCGGGCAGTTCGGCCTGCTGGTGCCGAACCTGCACGACCTCGGGATCCTCACCGGCGTCGACTCGCCGTTCTTCCAGGACCGGATGCTGTCGCACGCGGCGATCGGCTCGATGGTCGTGTTCCGCTGGACCGGCTACAACGCGCTGATCTTCCTCGCCGCGATGCAGGCGGTGCCGCGCGAGCTCTACGAGGCGTCCACGGTCGACGGCGCCAGCCGGACCCGGCAGTTCTTCTCCGTCACCATCCCGAGCATCCGCCCGACGATGATCTTCGTGACGCTGACCATGACGATCGGCGGGCTGCAGATCTTCGACGAGGCCCGGATGTTCGACGGCGGCGGGACCGGCGGCGGCAAGGGCGGCGCCGACAACCAGTGGACGACGGTCGTCCTGTACCTCTACAACCTCGGGTTCGGCGACTGGCAGGACCGCCTCGGGCAGGCCGCCGCCGTCGGGTGGATCTTCGCGGTCATCATCGCGCTGTTCTCCCTCGGCAACTTCCTGCTCACCCGCTCGATCTCGTCGACGCAGACTCGGTCGTCCCGGGTCACCCGGGCGCAGCACAACACCGCTGTCGCCCGGGCGCGGGCCATCGCGGCCGGGGCGCCGCGGGAGCCCGTCGCGCCCGAGCCGGGGGCCGTCGACCGGACCGAGAAGATCCAGGAAGGAGCGAACCGGTGAGCACAGGCTTCATCGAGAACACCGCGGGCCGCGGGGCCGCCGTCTACGCGCAGAAGCGGGCGGCGCGCGGCCGGCCCGTCCGCCCCCACGAGTCCAGCGGGCGCCGACCCGGCTGGGTCACGTACGGGCTGCTCACGGTCGTGTTCGTCGTGTCCGTCTTCCCGCTGTACGCGTCCGCGATGTACGGCTCGTCGACCACACAGGAGGTCGCCCGCGCCGTCGGGACGCTGCCGACGTTCTTCCCGACGCTCGTCCTGCTCGAGAACTTCGGTGAGGTGGTCAACGCGTCGCAGTTCAACTTCTGGACGGCGTTCGCCAACTCGGTCCTCGTCGCCGTGTCCGTCACCGCGTCCACGGTGTTCTTCTCGACGCTCGCAGGCTTCAGCTTCGCGAAGCTGACGTTCCGCGGCCGCAAGGCCCTCTACGTCACGGTCATCGCGACCATGGCGATCCCCGCGCAGGTCGGCACCATCCCGATGTTCATCATGATGAACGACTTCGGGTGGATCGACTCCCTGCTCGCGCTGACCGTCCCCACGCTGGTCACCGCGTTCGGGGTGTTCTGGATGACCCAGTACCTCCAGGAGGCGCTGCCCTACGAGCTCATCGAGGCCGCCCGCGTCGACGGGGCGTCGATGTTCCGGACGTTCTGGTCCATCGCGATGCCCGCCGCCCGCCCCGCCGCCGCGACGCTCGCGCTGTTCACGTTCGTCGGGTCGTGGAACAGCTTCTTCTGGCCGTCGGTGGTGATGCGGTCGCAGCTGACGATGCCGCTGGTGGTGCCGCAGCTGAAGGGGGCGTTCACGACCGACACCGGGCTGGTGATGTCGGGGGTGTTCCTCGTGGCGGCGCCGCTGCTGGTGGTGTTCGTGGTGGCGGGGAAGCAGCTGGTGTCGGGGGTGATGGCGGGGGCGGTGAAGGGGTGAGGCGGGCTCAGCGCCGGTGGTCGGCGGCGTGGTCGGCATCGGGGTCGGTCGGGACCCCGTACAGCGGGTCGGACAGCCGCGACCAGTCGCCGAACTCCGGACGGTCGAGCCAGAACCCCGTGACGGGGGCGTCGTGGAGCTGGACCTCTTCGGCGACCGGGTTGCCGGACTCGACGTAGAGGACGGAACCGCTGCCGTCGGGGGCGAAACGGGCGATGGTGTGTCCGAGGGACTCCAGGCCGCTCAGGTAGAAGCTCTCGTCGTCGGGATAGCGGTAGTCGAGGGTGGTCTCGCGCCACAGCCGGCCGTCTCGCTCGACGTAGTCGATCTGACGGTAGAGAGTCCCGGCGGGCGTGAAGAACGAGCACCGGAAGTCGCCCGTCGTGGACGCACCGATGACCCACCGCTGCCGAGGGCGGTCGTCGTCCAGGCGCTCGCGCGCGTCCACCACGCACACGAGCTCGGCGCGCTGCTCGTAGGCGGACCGAGCCCGGACCTCGTCGTACCAGCCGACGCCGGGGAACGGCCGTCGGGTGTCGCTGCTCCAACGGCCGGTGTACAGCACGTCCGACATGGCGCTCCTCAGGGGTGAACTCGGTAGATGGTGCCGTTCGGGTCACGGATGGTGATGTCGAACTGGCTCGCCCGTTCCAGCACCGTCTGCGGTATGGGAGTGGTCTGCACCGGTACCTCGAAGACCGGGCGGCCCATCAGTCCACCTCCGACCGCATGACTGCCGAGCTGTGATCGGTTGCCGGGTGTGTCCGAGATCCGGAGGGAAGGCTCGAACGGGTTGTACTTCTTCATGATCTCGTCGATGTAGCGCTTGCCCGAGACCTCGGTGATCTCGCCCAGCTGGGTCCAGCGTCGCGAGACGACGAACTCCCCGGGAGAGTAGGAGTCGAGCCGGTAGCGCGCGCCATTCGCGGCGTCGTCGATCCACACCTCGCGGGCGACGTACCGGTCGTAGTTCTGCCAGTTGAACTGCTGGCCGCGGTAGAGCGGGCGAAGCCACTCAGGTGTCGAGGATCGAGCGACGAGCTGCTCGTACATCGCCACTCGTTCCGCACTGAGTGCGGTGAGCCCGCCGCGACTCGCGCCAGTTCGCCCACCTCCGAACGCGAAGACGCTCGCCATCTGGACGGCTTCAGTCGTGCTGTACGCGTCGGCATGCCACGGGTTGTCGCTCGGGCGGAGCCAGTCCATCACGCCCGTCCCGCTGGGGCCCACTTCCGCGCACGCGTGCAAGGCCGATGCGGTGATGCGCTCGGAGTCGGCGACAGCGCGAAGCGTCGAGGCGAGCCCGAGCATCGCCTCGGACTGTGCCGGCGTCGGCCCACTGGCCGCCGAGTCATCGGGGAGGCAGCGCAACTCGGCGAGATAGCCGTCTATGCAGAGCTGCGCGCGCTGGCGTGCCTCGATCAGCACCGACGCGTGGCGGTCCAGCGCGTCTGCGGCGACCGCGAGCGTCTCCGACGCGACGATCAGGCGAGATCGGAGCATTGCGAGAGTGCCGGAGAAGCCGTCGGCAGCCTGTCCCTCCCAGGGGCCGATGTCGACGCGTCCCACGTCGGACGCAGCAACGTCCAGCGAGTGACCGACGGATCGTGTGTGCGCCGCGTCGCTCTGCAGCGCAGCCGAGTCGCCGGGGATGAGGTCTGCGGCACTGGTCCCGAAGCCGATCTGGAACGTCGTCATCCGAGAGGCTCGTCGATGAGAACCGGGTCGTACTGCTCGAGCCGGCGGAACGACTCGGCGACGCTGGCATCGATCTCGTCGTAGGTGCATGCGTTCTCACGGACTCCGGCAGCGAGCTCCGCGGGCGACTCTCGGGCGAAACGCAGCCCCACCGTCCACGAGTCGAGGAAGGCGCGCGCAGCTGACTGGAGCGCGGCGTCGCCGTAGTCGGCCGTGTGGCTGAGCACAGCTGCCGTCGTCGGGCCCTCGAGGTCGGCACTGACGGCGTCGAGGCGGTCGGCGACTGAACGGAGCTTGTCCGTGTTGACGCGCATTCCCAGCATTCAGGCCCCCTCCACCTGTTGATCAGCCTGAACATGATACGAACCGAGAAGCGCCCGAGAGGCCGGTTCCGCGGAGGACGTCGATCAGGCCGGCGTCAGGCGACCGGAGGCGCCCGAGCAAGCGACTCGCGCGCGGTACTGGCGCAGCGAGGGGCGATGGCTCAGAGCACGAACACGACCCCTCGGATGCGGCACTCGCTGGGGGCGGCGACGACTCCGGGTCGTTCCTCGTGAGCCACCGTGCGCCTAACTGGCGTTGTCCCTCGCGTGCAAGCCGACGAGGTTGCCCGGGGACCGTGCGTCGTCCACGAGCCACGTGCCGTCCGTTCGCGGCACCCAGTGGCCGTGGTCGAGCGCCCAGTGCCACCACCCGATCCGCTCGGCGAGGGTGATGGTGTGCCCGAGCCCGCCGTCGGCTGCCCAGACGCCGGTCGGCGAGCCGGGCGCTGCGGGCTCGCGGCAGTCGACGATCACGGGTGTCGTGCCCTGGATCAGCGCGACCCACTCCCGGTGGAACCGCCAGTCCAGATCCGGTCGTGCAGGGTCGACGTCCTGGTCCCAGGTCGCCTCGTGGGCCTGCTGCGACCGTTCGAGCGCGGCTCGCAGGCCGCAGAACACGCCGGTCGGGGTCAGGCTCGGCCTGCCCCAGTCGTCCTCGTACCGCAGCCGGTCGCCGTCGTGCCACATCCACCACGCAGCCGCGTCCGCACTGAGGACGACGTCGAACTCGGCTGCGACCTGGTCGACCTCCGCCCGGGTGAGGCCGGGGCGGAGTCGCTCCACGACGGGCACGCCGAGGTCACGCAGCCGCTGCTCGAAGCCGGCGAGCGCTCGGGTGACCTCGGCTGCCGTCATGGGGGTCCTCCTCAGGTCGGGTTGCGGACCGCCAACGTCGGCATCGTGGGTGCGGATGCGGGCACCGGGACGGCGAGGAAGTCATCCCCGCTCTCGATACCGCGACCGGTCAGGAGGCTGCGGTGCGGCCCGTCCTGGCGCTGATTCTGCCGTCATTGACCTGCTGCGCAGACGGTCCTAGCGTCGATCCTGACCGCACCGCCCCTCCCGGCCCCCGACCCCACCCACGTCACCACGGGTCGCCGCGCCGCGGGACGACGACGTCCCAGGGGGCGGCGCAGGCCGACGTGGACTGGGGGATTCACATGCGCATGCGTCTACTCCGTCGCGGCCTGGCGGGCACCGTCGCCCCGCTCGCCGTCGCAGCTCTGCTCGTCTCCGGCGGTCCCGCGCAGGGCGCCGACGACTCCGCCGACCGCTGGGGCGGGGACAAGGGCGGCGGGCACCACGACAGCGCCACCATCACCGCCGAGCCGTGGGGCACGACCGCCGACGGCACCCCCGTCGAGCGGTACACGCTCAGCAACCGGGGCATGACCGTCCGTATCCTCACCTACGGCGGCATCATCCAGTCGCTCGACGTCCCGGACCGGCGCAACAACCCGGTGGACGTCGTCCTCGGGTTCAGCGACCTGCAGGGGTACATCGACAACAACAACCCCGGCCCGTACTTCGGCGCGATCATCGGCCGGTACGGGAACCGCATCGCGAACGGGCAGTTCGAGCTCGACGGCCAGACGTACACCCTCGCGCAGAACAACAACGGCAACCACCTGCACGGCGGCATCGAGTCGTTCGACAAGAAGGTCTGGGCCGCTACGCCGATCCAGGGCAACCGCAGCGTCGGGCTCCAGCTCGACTACACGAGCGTCGACGGCGAGGAGGGCTACCCGGGCAGCCTCGACGTCCAGGTCACCTACACGCTGACCCGCGAGCAGCGCCTCGAGATCCACTACACCGCGACGACGGATGCCCCGACGGTCGTGAACCTGACGAACCACACCTACTGGAACCTCCAGGGCGAGGGCACCTCGTCGATCCTCGACCACGAGCTCACGCTGCCGGCCAGCGGGTACACGCCGGTCGACGCGGGTCTGATCCCGACCGGGGAGATCGCGGACGTGTCCGGCACGCCGATGGACTTCCGGTCCGCGACAGCGATCGGTGAGCGGATCCGCGAGCCGTTCCAGCAGCTGCTGTACGGGCAGGGCTACGACCACAACTGGGTGCTCGACCGGCCAGACGACGGCAGTCTGCAGCTCGCCGCGCGGCTGCGCGACCCCGACTCCGGGCGGACCCTGACGATGTACACGACCGAGCCGGGCATCCAGTTCTACTCGGGCAACTTCCTCGACGCGACGCTCGTGGGCACGGGCGGGCACGTGTACCGGCAGTCCGACGGGTTGGCGCTCGAGACGCAGCACTTCCCGGACTCGCCGAACCAGCCGCAGTTCCCGACGACGACGCTGCGGCCGGGGGAGGTGTACGACACGACGACGGTGCTGGATCTGTCGCGAGGGCGGCGGTGACTGGAGTTGGGATGCACCCGGTGGTGCCGGGCTCGGGCTGCCTGGCCCCACGGGGTGATCCAGCGACGCGCTAGAAGTGCGCCGCCGGAGGACTCATGGCAGAGCCATCCGATGCCGATTTGGTCAGTGTGCGGTGTTTCAGAGGGCCGCACCTGAACCGGATCCCGGGGGCGCGTGCGTGACCAGGCTGTCTCTCCTCAACGACGTCCGGGCGGTCGTCGGAGCCATTGAAGAGTTTGCCGAGCTCGGGCGGGAGGGTTTCCTCCAGCGCTACGGATTTGCACCGAGTCGTGAGTACTTCCTGCGTGTCGATGGTGCCCTCATCGACACGAAGCCCTTGGTTGCCGCTGCGTACCGCCGCCAGTTCCCAGATCACAGGGACCTTCTCCCCGCGGACTTCTCGGGCGGCGTGGATGGAGCAGCCAAGGTTTTGCGACGCCTCGGGTTCGAAGTGGTGACCCGAGCACAGGCGCGCCCTCCGGTTCTGGGGGACTCGTACGCGAGTCGCACGTCGCTCTACGAGCAGTACGGCGGCGATAAGGTCGCCGGCATCGTGACCCTTCCCGGTGACTCGACTGTGAACGTTTTTTCGGATGCCGACGGCCCGTACGACGATGATCCGCCTACGCTTGTGGCTCCGTTTGGCTACCGGGGGGAGGGGCTGTCCGGGCCTCAGGAGCTCACTCAGCGGGGTAACGCGCACTTGGAGCGCGCGCGGACCGCTCGAGAGCCTGTTCGCTTCTGGTATCGACCTGTTGGTGGCACTTTCTCCTTCCTGACGTGGTGCGTGGTCTTGGGGCGGACATGGATCGACGGCAGAGATGCGAAAGGTCGCCCCCGAGTCGAGCTGGAATGGATGCTCGAGGCAGTACCGGGACCCGCGTCCGAGCAGTGGCCCGCGGCGATCGTCAACGTCATCGACGAAGCGGATGCGACGACCGAAAACCACCCATCGGGACCGGAGGCGGCGCGAGAGCCCACCTACGCCGAGTTGCTCGCGCGGGTGGAGGCTCGCGGGCAAGGACGAAGCGGTTCGCGGGCTCCTCGCGTCGACTATGCGCGTAGTGCGGCAGCCAGGCGGGCCGTGTTGATCCGTTCGGGCGGGCAGTGCGAGAGCGCGCGATGCACGGGCATGCCTGGTGAGCCCAACCGCCAGGGCGAGCCGATCCTCGACGTCGATCACATCAGGGATCTGGCGAGGGGTGGTGCGGATCATCCGCTCAACATGGTCGCACTTTGCCCCAACTGCCACGCCTCGAAGACGCGAGGTGCTTTTGCACTACGGTGGCGCTCCGAACTTGCACGCGTAGCGGCGGCAGCCAACGCCCGCGCGCTGGATCGCACGTAGGCCCGCGCGGCACCTGAGCGCGTGACAGCCGATGCGCACGAGTGGGCAACAGCGATCGGAGACCGGCCGCGCGCCGGAGACATCGACGTGCGGCTCGCCCAGGACCGCGGCGATGACGGCAGGGGCGGTGCCACGACCTACGACGAGCTGCGCATCAGGACGACCCAATGCTCGGTCGTGGTCACTCAGCCCTTAGCGCATCCTGCTGCCTCCCACCAAGGTGCGATCAGCGGGTCGACCTCGGCGAGGGAGCCGGCGTGCCCCGATCAGCGGCTGTCGTCTTCGAGCCGCGACCGAAGCCGGTCTAGCAAGGTCAGGCCCGCCAGCCAGTACTCGTACGTGTTCGGCCACTGACCGAGCAGTTCGTCCGACAGCCAGTAGACGGGGTGCCCGCCGTCGGTCGCCGGCCCGGCGCGGTCGATCACGAAGACCGCGCGTTCGCACACGTGGATGGGGTAGATCGTGTCGCGCGGGGGGGAACCCCGACACGGCCCCGCCTTCGAAGGAGGCGTCGATCATCGCCATCGCGCGCTTCCACCGAGGGCCTCGACCCAGCTCGCGCGCCGGGAGGATGTCGCCGTAGGCGAAGACATCCGGCCAGCCGTCGCCCTCGCGGAGCAGCGACGTGTGCTGCGCGTCGAGCGTGAAGCCGACGCGCTCCTCTGCTGCGGCGAGGTCCCCGTCGGTCGCGCGGACGTCCGGCAGCGTCTCGGGGAAGAGGTCCGGTGCGATCCGCGAGATCTCCGTGCGGCGGATGAGCATCTCGCCGACAAGCACACCCCAGGACAGCGTCTGGCTCGTCACTCCGGTCTCCCGTCCCAGGTCCCGCGGACGACCCTGCCGTCCTGGATCCGTGCTGCAGGCCGACGCGCGGTGCGCTCGGCAGCGGGATCGCGCACCTCGTCGATCGAGATCTGGTTGCGGGCGATCGTTGCCAGGCAGTAGCCGAAGACGTTGGACCACGTGTCAACGACCTCTCCGTGCAGCCAGTAGACCGGGCAGCCCTGGTCCGTTGCGGGTCCGCCACGCCAGATCACGAACACGTCGAGATCGGAGACGTGGAACGGGTAAACCGCGTCTCGCGGTGGGAACGACTCGAACGGCCCGTCCTCGTACATGACGTCGAGCAGCTGCTGAGCTGCGGACCATCGCGGACCGGCCCCCAGGTCGGCTGTCGTGAGCAGGTCGCCGTTGCCGAAGACGTCGCCCCACCCATCGATCTCACGCAGCAAGGCGGCATGCTGAGGATCGAGCTCGAACCCGAGCCGGTGCTCGGCCCTGGCGATCTCCTCGTCGGATGCGTGCGGCCCGGGTGCGGGCATCGGACGCACTCGCGGTGCGACGTCGCCCGCTGCGATGCGCGCCTGCAGCATCTGGCCGATCGTGATTCCCCACCGGCGGCGGTCGATCATCCTGGACTCCGATCCCCGTCTCCTCGCACGATGGTGCCATCCGCCGCGGTCAGGAACGCCACGGCTCAGAGCACGAACACGTGCGCGGACACCGTGGTCTCGAGCGCCACGGCGACCGCGAGGTCCCGCGCGTCGGCCCTCGGCTGCAGGCGGAACCGCAGGCGCGGCACCAGCGTCACGACGGGCGAGCCGTCGCGCCGAAACACCACGCCGCGTCGTCCGGTCGCCGCCATCGTCCACTCCGTGCCGGGCCCGGCACCCGGCTCGACGCCGGTGGCCTCGGAGCGGGACCGCGGCGGCTCCTCGCCGGTGCCGACGCGGGCGCTGACGACCTTGCCCGCCCGCGTCAGGCTGCGGGGCAGACCGAGCAGCGGTCGGCGCAGGGCGGGCTGGTCCACCACGCCCCGCTCCGACCCGAGGGTCAGGGCGAAACCGTGCCACGGGAACGCCTCGAACCCGGTGGTGGTCTGCGGTGCGCCCGTGCGCTCCCGGCCGACGACGTCGAGGATCGTCACCGTCGGCACGCCGTCGCCCCAGGTCACGGTGCCGTGGTGCGCGAGCGACCACGCCGCGAACACGTCGCCGAACGGCGAGAGCACGCGCAGGTGCGCCGGGGCGCCGAGCGGTCCGGCGGGTCCCTGCCCCGGGCGGAGCTGCTGCGCGACGAGCTCGGTCACCTGGTGCTGCCGGCAGACAGGAACGCCCTGAGCGACCGCCACCGCTCGGTCGGCGAGCGGCCGACGAGTCGGTCCCCGCGCACCTCGCTAGCCGCGGACATCGAGCCCAGCGACTCGATCGCGACCTCGTTCAACCGCACGATCCCGCGGCAGAACTCGCTGACGTTCGCCCACTGGTCGACGAGTCCGTTCCCGATCCAGAGCACCGGGTGACCGCCGTCGGTCGGCGGTCCTGCGGCCCAGACCACGAAGACGTCCCGGGTGGACGTGTGCACGGGATACACCTGATCGCGCGGCGGGTAGGTCCCCGCGGGCGCGGCGAGGTAGAGGTCGTCCAGGGCGTCGTTGGCGAGCGACCAGCGTGGACCCGCCCCGAGGTCGGCGGTCGAGAGCAGGTCTCCCATGCCGAAGGCGCCGACCCACCCGTCGGCTCGACCGAGCAGGGCGGCGTGCTGGGCGTCGAGCGCGAAGCCGAGGCGGCCCTCCGCCGCGCGGATGGCGTCAGCGGTCGGCCGGGCACCGGGGAACGTCATCGGGTAGATCGCCGGGGCGGCCTGTGCGAGGGCCATCCGGCTCTCGACGAGCTCGCCCAGGAGGGCGGTCCACCGTTCGGTCGTGACCACTCCGGCCTCCTTTCTCCGCTGCCTCGCCCAGGGTGCCATCAGCGAGTCGGTTACCCGCGGGGTACGGGCGAGCGACCGACGGCTGGGCGGTGCCGCACGTGCGCTCAGCTGTTCTCGAGCCGCATGTAGATCGACGTCGCCGAGGTGTCCAGCTGGTCGGTCAGGTAGACCCGGCGTCGCCTGCCCGGCGCACGCAGCACCAGGCGCGCACCCACCAGCGCCGACCCGCGGCGCACCTGCGCGTCGGTGCCTGCCGTCGGCCAGACCTCCGCGGGCGCCGACACCAGAGCGGAGTTCGCCGAGGGATGCGGCTCGAACCGGATCTCGTCGTCGGTCACGACGAACGCGACGGACCCGAGGGTCGCGGGGCGGTGCTGGAGCCTGCGCCGCCCCCACAGCACCAGGGCCGCTCGTCCGATCAGGAAGACCAGCAGCACGAGGCTGCGTGGCTCGAAGCCCTGGGTCACGTTCACCGCGACCCACGGGACGACGAGCAGCAAGGACAGCAGCACGGCGAGCTGGATGGCCGCCCTGCTCCGGCGGACCGGGTCGGCGATGGCGGCGCTGCTGGCGGAGCCGCTCACCGCGTCGACGCTGCGGCGGCGGGAGGTGCTGCGGCGGCTGGACATCGTGGGGCTGCGGTTGTCGGAGGCTGCGGATCACCACGCGACCGCGGCGATCAAGCGGTGGACGTGAGCCTTTGCGCCTGACCAGTTCGAAAACGGTTTGCGCTAAGACACCGGTGTGCCTGAGCGATCGCGTCGGAGTTTCACGACCAGAACTCGGGTGGCATAGCTGTCATGTACGGATACATGTCCGTAGACCCGGCCCAACGAGCAAGGGGCTGGACCTCTGCGGACGTCGGACTGATGCTGCAGAGCGTCATCACCGATCCGCGATGGGTGACCGAGAGCAGGTGTTCCTCATCTGCGTAACCGAGGACTCTGTGGCTGCCACTACCCGGAGGTGTCGGCCTCCGGGTAGACGATCCTGCGCCGGGCAGCGGCGGGAGCGGACGTTCTTCGCCGTGGCTGAGACGGTGCTCGACGATCCGTCCTTGACGGTCGAGAAGTAGGCGGTCACCGTAACGGTGCCATGCGAGAGAGCCGAGTAGCTGTGCGCCTTCGATCGTGTGCCGGATGTCGCCGGTCGTGGGGTCGAGAATCAGCGTTGTGGGAACGCCCGGCGCTTTCGACATGAGCGAGACAGCGATGAGCGAGCCGTCGGGAGCCCATTGGATGGGGCGGTCGTCTGACGACTTCGGCATCGATGCACGTGCCGTCAGTACGGACCTCGAGGCGTCTCTCGAGGTGTCCACCAGATGGAGCGTGACGTGCACCGGAATATTGGCGGTGGCACGCTGCCGATCGAGGAAGCGATCGGGTCCGAACTGATCGCCGACTGCGTAGAACTCATCAGGCCGCCACTGCTCAGCGACGACGACCACCGTGGCGTCTGGCGAGGTCGCGAGCTCGTGCCGCCATTCCCAGCCGCCGCGCGGCTCGAACGCGAGGCGCGCGGGCTTCAGATCGCGTAGGTCGATCCGGTAGATACCCTCGCAGTATCGGCGCTCCAGCATCGGGATCGCGGCGTCCGACCGCAGCGCCTCAGCCTCGGTGAGCACTGCGTGGCCTCCTGGCTCAGCGACGGCGATGGCAGCGTCTGAGGGCGATCCGATGCGAGGGAGGGGCCGAAGGCGGCCTGAGTCGGGGATCCAAGCCCACGTCCGGCCGTCGGCGTTCACCAGAGCTGCGACGGGACCGCTGGACGGTGGCAGCTCCTCCGCGACCAGCGCGGCGTGCCAGCGGGGTGTGCGAGCCGACTTCTCGCCAGGGGCTGTCATGCATGGGACGCTATCGGCGTGCCGGGCATCCGGCGGCCGTTCGGGTGAAACCCCACGGGTCGACGGGTGACGTCCAGACAAGTGCGCCGAGCTACCGGGTGAAACCTCTAGGGTCTGGGCCATCGTCACGTCACAGGGGGGTTCACAGCATGGGTCTGCTGCACGAGTAGGTGAGACCTGATCTGTGGTGCCGGAAGGCCGACGAAGGACGTCCCGTGACACGCCTCCATCGCCCGCGAGCTGTCCCCGGCGTGTGCGCGCTCCTGCTCGTCACCGCCTGCTCGGCCGGCCCGAGCCAGGGGGAGCGTCAGGCAGCCTCAGACGCTGCAGCGTCGCAGGTCGAGTCGGTCGCCGACCAGGTCGTCGCCGAGTTCGTGCGGACGTACCCGGACTCGGAGTTCGCCCTCGAGCCTGCGGGATCATCGGGCTACCAGCACTGGAGCGACTGCGACAACCTCGTCCCTCCCGCCGACGGTCCGTCGAACGTCCAGTGGATCGCCCGCCGGTCGTTGGTGGTCGAGCCGCAGCAGGAGACGTTCTCTCTGCTCGCTCCGGTCGTGGAGGCGATGCAGGCGGACGGCTGGGCGACGGTGACGGCTCCTGCCGATCCGGATCATGTGGTCGTCCTGGAACGGGACGGGTACGCGTTGACGATCGGCGGCGATCTCGAGGTCGACGAGGGGCGCGTCTCCAAGGTGGGCCTGGACCTGGTGTCCCCGTGCATGGCTGCGCCGGACGGCCTCGGAGCCTGACCGGATGCGGCGTCCGATGGACGGCATCGGGAAGAGGGTCGGCGTCGGAGGGCGGAGTCAGCACGCTCGTCGTGAGCCCATCGCGGCGGCGGTCGTCCCGTCGGTGTCGCGGTACCTGTCGGCAGCCGCGCCGAGCTCGTGGCCCGCCGTGGTGAGCCGCGACCGGAACCGGGACAGCCCCGGTGCCGGCGACGATATCGTCGCCCGAGCACCCAGCCGCGACCAGTCACCCGGAGGACGGACCCGTGAGGTCTCTGCTGTCGAGCCGCTGGCTCTGGCCGGTCGCGGCGAGCCCCCTGCTCCTCATCGGCGTGCTGGTCGCCGTCGGCGGGGGGATGCACCGGCTCGTCGCCGGAGCGGCGCTGGTCCTCGGGTGGGGTGTGACCATCCCGTTCGGCGCGGCCGAACGCAGGTGGCGGGCGAACCCCACGCCGCAGCTGCAGCTCCTCGCCGCCGGGTGGGCGCTCCTCGTCGTCGGGGTGGTCGTCGGCGGGCTGTGGTGGGGAATGTCGCTCGACTCCGAGGCCTGAGGCATCTCCGATGAGCGCACCGACCCCGAAGGGCACGGCCTTCCCGGCTTCTCGCGAGGACGGAACCGCAGACGATCAGCCGGGCCCCGTCCGACACAGAGACGCTCGAGCCCCGCATCCGGGAGAGGTGATCGATGACTGACCCGCAGATCGCCGAGACGCTGCGGCTGGCCAGGACGGAATGTCTCTCGAAGGGGTTCCTGGAGGGCCTCGATTTCCACGTCGAGGGGTTTCCGGCCAGCCTGAGCAGCGAGTACTGCGAGCTGGGCCATGCCGACGGGGCCTACGAGGTCCGGTACTGCGACACGGGGGAACGGCGCGTGCTCACGCGTACCGCCTCCGCTGACGAGGCGCGGACGGCGTTCGTCGACGAGGTCGGGGTGCTCGCCGCCGATCGAGGTCACGGCTCCGCGGCAGCTCGGCCGCCCGAGAAGTCGTGGGTCGTCGGGCTGACGGACGAGGAGGCCATGGCGGAGTACAAGCGTCGGTACGGGCTGTCCTGAGAAGCCCGTGTCGCACGGACGTCCGCACGTCCTCCACTAGGCTCGCGGCGGGGGTGGCAGATGCCAGGGGAGTTCACGCGCCGCCTGCGGGCGGTCGTCGCGCTGGCCGTTCTCAGTGCGAGCATGACGGCCTGCGTGCCCGGCTCCGGCTCGGCCGGCCCGACACCCACGGGGAGCACCGTGTCGACCGCATCACCGGCGAAGGCAGGCACCGGCGAGGTCCGCCACGACCTCACCCCGCTCACGGACCGGATCCCGTCGCTCACGGGGGCGCCGTCGGCGACCTGGATGAGCGGCACGCTCGGGGACGAGCGGGCCCCCGGGCCGTCGCTCTACTGGATCGACGCCGTGGTCGAGTTGCCGGCCGGCAGCGCCGACGCGCTGCGGACCTCCTGGGAGCTCCACCCGGCGGCTGAACGGCCCGACGTCATCGGTGGCCTCGCCGAGGCGATGCCGGACGGCGTGCTGCTGACCGGGACGGCCCTCGACGACGCGTTCGCGTCCGGCGGCTGGAGCACGACCGTGTACCTGGAGGACGGCGGCGACCGCGTCGTCCTGCTGATCGTCGGCGAGTAGGTGGACCGCATCGTCCTCCGGCGAGCCGCCTCGCAGCACGCGGGGGCTCGGGCACCCGCGAGGATGTCCCCGTGACACCCCCGACCCCGTGCGCGCACTGCACCGCCCTGGCCCAGCGCCACGAGCACGAGCCGCTGATCGTCGACGACGCCGCGACCTGGACCCGGCTGTGGCGCTGCTCGCGGTGCAGCACCCTGTGGCTGGAGGGCGACCGCCTGGCCACCCCGATCAGCGAGGCGGACGCCGACGCGCGGGGGCGGTGGCGCGACTACGACCGCTGGATCGCCGGGACGACGGTGCGCCGGCTGCTCCAGGACTACCGCGCCGGCCTCCTGGGTGACGTGCTCTTTGGGCTCGCGATGCTGCACCACGACGTCCTGAGCGTGAGCGGGGACGCCGAGGACGCCGGTGACCTGGTCCTGTACAGCGGTGTCGACGCCGCCCAGGCGGACGGCCGCGACCCGACGACGCTGACGTGGGTCCCGGTCGCGCGTCGTCTGGGGGTCGGCGGCGGCGGGAGCCGGGTCCGGATCGACCCCGCGTCGCCGTGGTGGTGCGACCTCGGCCCGGACATCCGGGGGTACCTCGCCTCCGTGGGTCGGCGGACGGTGCTCCCGACGGATCCGGCCGCGCGGCCGGACGGCGACGTGACGGTCGCCGAGACGCTGGCGAGCGCCAGGGCCGAGTGCCTCGCGTCGGGCTGCATCGAGGGCCTCGACTTCCACGTCGAGGGATTCGCGACGCGGGTGAGCAGTGAGTATCTCGACCTCCGGCACGCGGGCGGGTTCTACGAGATCGTGTACAGCGACATGGGCCGGTCCCGAGTCCTCGCGCGGAGCGCGTCGGCGCACGACGCGCGCACGGCCTTCGTGGCGAAGGTGGCGGTGCTGGCGCAGGGACGGGGCCGCGGCCCGGCGACGAGCATGCCGCCGGAGACGTCGTGGGCCGACGGACTCGACGACGAGCAGTACCTCGTCGAGTACAAGCGGCGATACGGGTTGACCCAGACCGGCACCGGCGTGACCGAGACGCTGGCGAGCGCCAGGGCTGAGTGCCTCGCGTCCGGCTGCGTCGAGGGCCTCGACTTCCACGTCGTGGGCTTTCCGGTCGACCTCAGCAGCGAGCACTACGACCTCGGTCGCCCCGACGGGGCCTACGAGGTGCGCTACTCCGACATCGGCAAGAAGCGTGTGCTCCTGCGGTCCGAGTCCGCTGACGACGCACGGGCGCTGTTCGTGGAAAAGGTGGGACAGCTCGCCGCCATCCGTGGCCACGGCTCGGTGGCCCTGCGTCCGCCGGAGAAGTCCTGGACCGAGGGGCTGACGGACGACGAGGTGCTTGCGGAGTACGACCGCCGGTACGGCCTCGCCTGATCCCGCACCTCACCCCCCGACCAGCCCCCGCACCACCCGGCTCACCGGGATCGCCCGCGCCCCGAGCACCACCTGCAGCTGCCCGCCCTGCGTCACCACCATCACCACGTCGCCCACGCCGCGCACCCCGTCGGTGTCCACGACCCCGTGGTCCCGCAGCACGAACCGCAGCCGCGACGCGCACGCCGTGACCGCCTCGACGTTCCCGGCCCCGCCGACCAGCACGAGCAGCTCGGCGCCGAGCTCCGCGTCGGTGCTCACGACGCCCCCACCGCGCCGGCGAGCCGGGACACGTGCAGCGTCAGGTACAGGACCTCGTCGCCGGTGACCGTCCACGCGTACCGCTCGCTCAGCAGCTCCTGGATCGCGACGGCTGCGGCGTGCGCGGCGGGGTTGGCCCCGCGCACCGCGTCGAGCAGCACGCCCTGCATGTCGGGCGGGGCGACGCCCTGCTGCTGGCGGACGAACAGGTACCGCAGGTGGGTGATGAACCGGGCGACGTCGATGGACTCCTCGTCGACCTCGATGCCGAGCCGGGTCCGCACGATGCCGAGGACGGCCCCGAACACCTCGGTCATCTCGACGGTCCGGGACAGCTCGCCGGCGCCGAACTGCGCGTTGACGAAGTGCAGCGCGAGCGGGACGGCCTCGAGCGCGGGCAGGTCGACGCCGGTGGCGTCGCGGACCATCGTCAGGGCCTCGCGGGCGAACGCGACCTCGCGGGGGTAGAGGTGCAGGACCTCCCACTGCAGCGGGTAGGTGATCTGCACGTCCTGGCGGGCCCGCTGGAGCGCGAACGAGATGTGGTCGGCGAGCGGCACGACGACGTGGCCGGTGATGTGCGGGCCGAGGCGCTCGCGGGCGGCGGTGACGATCCGCTCGGTGAGGTCGATGTCCTCGGCGGGGATCTCGTCGACGAGGGCGACGATCCGCTCGGGGGTGGTGCTGCCGCCGGCGACGAAGGTCCGTTCGACGACGTCCTCGCGCACGGCGTCGCCGGGGCGGACCTGGAACGCCAGGCCCTTGCCCATCAGCACGACCTCCGTGCCGGCGTCGTCGGCCGCCAGCAGGACGTTGTTGTTGAACACCTTGGTCACCCGCACGCGTGTGCTCCTCTGCCGTCCCGGGCGTCGGCGCCCGGGTGTGCCGCCGCCCCGGACCGGGTCCGGGGCGGCGGCGTCCTTGTTCGTCCTACCAGGTCTGCCTGCGGGCGTCGAGACTCAGATCGTCACCCGCAGCAGCGCGTCACCGGCGCCGACGTGGCCCTCGGCGGCGGTCCGGACCTCGGCGGGGTCGGCCCCGCCGGTGACCACGACGACCGTGCTGGTGTCGTGCCCGGCGGCGCGGACGGCGGCGAGGTCGACGTCGGCGAGCAGGTCGCCGGCCCGGACCTGCGCGCCGGTGGCGACGGCGGGGCTGAACCCGGCGCCGCCCATCTGCACGGTGTCGATGCCGACGTGGATCAGCAGCTCGACGCCGGTGCCGGTCCGCAGGCCGTAGGCGTGCGGGAGGACGGTCACGACCTCGGCGTCGACGGGGGCGACGACCCGGCCGTCGCTGGGGACGACGGCCGCACCGGCGCCGAGCGCGCCGGAGGAGAACACCGCGTCGGGGACGGCCGCGAGCGGGACGACGGTGCCGGCGACGGGGGCCAGGACCTCGAGCACACGGGTCGCGGTGAGCGTCGCCGTGCCGCCCGACGAGACGGGGGCGGTGTCCTCGGCGGGCGCGGGCGTGGGCCGCGCGGGGGCGGTCGAGGCGGGCGGGTTCGGGATGTCCGTGAACCCGAGCACGAGGGTGAGCACGAACGCGATCGCGATCGCCAGGCCGCTGCCGAGCAGCTGCATCCCGAAGCTGCCGATGCCGATCGTCGAGGTCAGCGTGATCGCGCCGGGCAGGATGAACCCCTCCGCCGCAGAGCCGCCGGCCGCGGCGATCGCGCCGCCCACGGCGCCACCGATGCACGCGTAGATGAACGGCTTCTTCAGGCGCAGAGTCACGCCGTAGATCGCGGGCTCGGTGACGCCGGCGAGGAACGCCGAGACGGTCGCGGGGCCGGCGACGCCCTTGAGGTCGCGGTTGCGGGTCTTGAGGAAAACCGCGGCGGCGGCACCGGACTGCGCGAGCACGGCGGGGAACAGCGCGCCCATCAGCGGGGAGTAGCCCTGGCTGACGATGTCCTGGAGCATCACCGGGACGAGGCCCCAGTGGACGCCGAAGATGACGAACACCTGCCACAGGGCGCCCATGATCGCGCCGCCCGCGGCGGGGCTCAGGTCCCACAGCCAGTTGACGCCGGAGGACAGGCCGCGGCCGACCAGGTCGGAGACAGGACCGATCGCCAGGAACGTCAGCGGGACGATGACGAGGATCGTCAGCATCGGGTTGAGGAAGTTGCGCAGCGTCTCCGGGAGCACGCGGGTGAGCAGCCGCTCGACCTGGGACTGGGCGTAGACGGCGAGGATCGTCGGGATGACCGCCGACAGGTAGCTGATCATGACGACCGGGATGCCGAAGAACGTCAGCTCGCCGCCGCCGGACGCGAAGGCGTTCAGCGTGACGGTGGCGCCGTCGGGTCCGGGGATGACCGCGATGGTCGACGAGTACAGCAGCGCGCACGCGATCGCGACGGACACGTACACGTTCGCCTTGAACTTCTTCGCGGCGGTGATCGCGAGCAGGATCGGCAGGAACTGGAACACGGCGTCCGCGGCGGAGAACAGGATCGCGTAGGACGACGTGGCCGCCCACTCGGGGGAGGCCTTCACGACGACGGCGAGCAGCGCCTTGAGCAGGCCGGTGCCGGCGAGCACCCACAGGAACGGCGTGAAGATGCTGGTGATGAGGTCGATCGCCCGGGCGAGGAACCCGCCGGACGAGGCGGCGGCCTCGGTGGCCACGCCGCGGGCGTCGATCGCCTGGTAGACGTCGGCGACGGTGTTGCCGATGACGACCTGGAACTGCCCGCCGGCCTCGACGACGGTGATGACGCCCGGGGTCGCCTCGACGGCGGGCCGGTCGGCCAGGTCCCGGTCCTTGAGCCGGAACCGCAGCCGGGTCGCGCAGTGCGTCACCGACGCGACGTTGTCCGCGCCGCCGACGCCGCGCAGGACGTCGTCGGCGATGGTCTGGTACTTGCTGGCGGATGCCACGATTCCTCCTCGAACCCGTGTCCACGCCGGCTGGAAGGTGTCCCCGGGCAACAAAAAAACCCGAGTCGGCGGAGGCGGGGCGTGAATGCCCTGCTCGTCCACGACTCGGGTTTTGCCTGTCGCCAGTAACAATCCCGGTCCTGCGCGGTCGCCGATGTCACGGCGACTGGCGCAGAACCTAGGGGTGCCGGGCGGGGCCTGTCAAGGCCAGTTCTGGAGCGGGTCGTCGGGCGGGCGGGGTCCGCCTTGACGCCCGGGCGTGGCCGCGGGTAGGAATGGCGTCGTCCCCCAGGATTGTGACTGACCCGATCAGGCAAGACCTGCGATGCGCCGGCGTTCCCCGCCCGGTGCGCGCAGGTCTTTTTTGTTGCCCGGACCAGGCGCTCGACCGCACAGGAGCTGCTCGTGCCGCACCGCACCGTGACCATCGCGACCACCACCGGGCTGCACGCCCGCCCCGCCGGAGCCTTCGCCCGGGAGGTCGCCGCGACCCGGGTGCCCGTCCGCATCGGCCGACCCGGCGCCGAGCCCGTCGAGGCGGCGAGCCTGCTGCTCGTCATGGGCCTGGCGCTCCAGCACGGCGAGGACGTCGAGCTCAGCGCCGAGGGCGACGGCGCGGACGCCGCGCTCGACCGCCTGGCCGCCCTGCTCGCGACCGACCTGGACGCCGCCACCGCCTGACCGGCGGGTCCGTCCCACCCCCACGTAGCCGCACCACCGTCCCGCACGCAGAGAGGCGTCACCGTGACCAGCACCGACACCCCGTACCCGCCCGGATTCCTCTGGGGCGGCGCGACCGCCGCCAACCAGGTCGAGGGCGCCTACGACGAGGGCGGCAAGGGCCTGTCCATCCAGGACGTCATGCCGCGCGGCCTGATGGCCCCGCCCACCGACGGACCTACGCCGGACAACCTCAAGCTCGCGGGCATCGACTTCTACCACCGGTACGCCGACGACATCGCGTTGTTCGCGGAGATGGGCTTCGGCGTCTACCGGTTCTCGATCGCGTGGAGCCGGATCTTCCCGCGCGGCGACGAGGCCGAGCCGAACGAGGAGGGCCTCGCGTTCTACGACCGGGTGCTCGACGAGTGCGAGAAGCACGGCATCGAGCCGCTGGTGACGATCTCCCACTACGAGACGCCGCTGCACCTCGCGCAGACCCTCGACGGCTGGGTCAGCCGCGAGATGGTCGACCACTACGCCCGTTACGCGCGGACCCTGTTCGAGCGGTACGGCTCCCGGGTGCGGTACTGGCTGACGTTCAACGAGATCAACTCGGTGCTGCACGCCCCGCTGCTCAGCGGCGGCATCCTCACCCCCAAGGACCAGCTCGCCCCCACCGACCTGTACCAGGCGATCCACCACGAGCTCGTCGCCAGCGCCCTCGCGACGAAGATCGCCCGCGAGGTCGCCCCGGACGCGCAGATCGGCTGCATGCTCATCGCGATGCCGACGTACCCGATGACGCCCGCCCCGGCGGACGCGCTCGCGGTGATGCACGCCGACCACCTCAACCTGGCGTTCGGCGACGTGCACTGCCGCGGCGAGTACCCCGGCTACCTGCTGCGGCACCTGCGCGAGATCGGCGTCGAGCTGGACATCACCGACGAGGACCGCGCGACCCTGCGGCACACCGTCGACTTCGTGTCGTTCTCCTACTACATGAGCGTCTGCGAGACCGCCGACCCCGAGCTCCGCCAGGCCGGCGCGGGCAACATCATGGGCGGCGTCCCGAACCCCACGCTCCCGGCGAGCGAGTGGGGCTGGCAGATCGACCCCGTGGGCCTGCGCGTCGTGATGAACCAGTTCTGGGACCGCTGGCGCAAGCCGCTGTTCATCGTCGAGAACGGCCTCGGTGCCAAGGACGAGCTCGTCGAGGTCGACGGCGTCCCGACCGTCGTCGACGACTACCGGATCGCGTACCTCAACGACCACCTCGTCCAGGTCGGCGAGGCGCTGCGCGACGGCGTCGAGGTGCTCGGCTACACGACCTGGGGCTGCATCGACTGCGTGTCCGCCAGCACCGCCCAGATGAGCAAGCGCTACGGGTTCGTCTACGTCGACCGGCACGACGACGGGTCCGGGACGCTGGCGCGGCACCGGAAGAAGTCGTTCGGGTGGTACCGCGAGGTGATCCGGACCAACGGGGGGAGCCTGGTGGGCTGAGCGCGAGGCGCGGACGATTTTCGTGTACGTTATTTGCATGAGCGAGGAGCCGACGGTGCACGGCACCATCAACGGAGTCCCGATCGACGACGCCCAGGTCCAGGCGTGGGCCGACGAGGCCGAGGCCGGATACGACCTTCCGATCACCCGGCGGCGTGGACGACCGGCGGCAGGGCGCGGTCCGGGACGTCCGGTGACCGTTCGTCTGGACGACACGCTCCTGGCCGCGTTGACCGAGCGGGCCAAGGAGGAGGGCTTGTCCAGTCAGTCCGACGCGATCCGCGCGGCGGTCCGCTCGTGGACGCGGACCGCGTGAATCTGCACGCCGCGGCGCGCAAGCACTTCTCGCGGGACCATCTCGACGACGGCGACGTCCGCCACGCGGCCGAGAACGTCATCCACCGCGAACCGCTCGACGACGAGGACGACCCCCGACGGTGGCTGCTCCTCGGCTACGACCGAGACGTGCGGATCCTGGAGATCGTCGTCCTGGTGTTCGACGATCCGGCGCACAACCCGCCTCTCGTCATCCACGCGATGAAGGCCCGCCCGCAGTACCTCGCCCTGCTCCGGTAGCTCACCCGCAGCCGCCAGGCCGCTCCCGGTCTGCCTTGGTACCGTGACGCCCGCGTGTCCAGCACCGGCCCCGGGGGAGTCACCGACGTGAGCAGCACCGCAGCATCGAGCGGCGTCGTCGCCGTGCGCGCCCTCGACCCGGCCGCGGGTGGCGCCGTCGTCGCGCGCCTCGACCGGGGCACGGGCGTCCTCGATCCCACTCGGCACTCGCTGCGGAACCGTCCCGTCGACCTGAGCCGCGGGGCCTCCGTGGTGCTCACCTCGGACAAGCGCCGCACCGAGCTGATGGCGTCGCGCGGCCTCGGCTGGACGTACGCGGTCGTGCCGCTGATCGAGGTGCACGGCGGGACCGCCTACGGGGTGCCGGCCGACGTGGCGCGCGCCCTCGCGGACGAGCTCGTGACCCGCGGCGTGCGGGAGACCACGGCCGTGATCGCCCCGCTGCGCGCGCACGCCGACCACCTGGACCAGGGCCTGCCCGTGGCGTCGTCGCCGCTGGGCCGGTACATGGGGCTCGGCGGCGGGGGCCTGAGCGCCCTCGGAGACTTCTGAACCCGGACGACGGAGGTACACCCCCATGAGCGTGGACGTCTCGATCGCGGCGCTGGACACCGCGGCCACGGACCTGGAGACGGTGGCGTCGGAGCTGCAGGCGGTGGACGTCGCCGGCGCGTTCGGCGGGATCGAGGCGGCGCTGCCCGGCTCGGCGATCCCGGACGCCGCGGTGTGGGTGTCGACCCGGCTGGGTGCGGCGGTGCAGGTGCTGGGCGACAACGTCCGGGGGATGTCGGCGAGCGCGTCCGGGTCCGCCGACGGGTACCGCACGGCCGACAGCTCGGTGCAGGACCGCTTCGGCACGATGGTGCCCCGCTGATGGCGGCGCTGACGCTCGAGGTCGTCCGCAGCTGGCGGCCCGAGGCGCTCGCCGACGCCGCGACCGGGGTCGGGACGGCCCAGGAGGCCGTCGACGCGCAGGTCCGCGCGGCGAAGACCGCGATGACCCGGCTCACCGACCACTGGGACGGAGACGCCGCCCAGGCCGCCGCGCAGCGGATGGCGAGCGAGGCGACGACCGGGTTCGCGCTCGCGGACGCGCTGGAGTCGGCGCGCACGGCGCTGTCGTCGGGCAGCACCGACCTGGCGCGCGCGAAGTCGGCGCTGCTGTCGACCGTGGACACCGCGACCGCCGGCGGGTTCCGTGTCGACGCCGACGGCCGGGTGACCGCGCCGACGCTGCCGCCGGTGATGACCGCGCCCGGCGACCCCGAGGGTGCGGGGGCGAAGCGCGACGCCGACCAGCGGGCCCTGAACGACGACGCCCAGGTGCACGCCGACGCGATCGCGACCGCCCTGCAGGACGTGGCGACCACGGACCAGCGGGTCGCGGACACGCTCGCGGCCGTGGAGGTGCCGCAGACCCTCCAGTCGGCCGTCGACGCCTACCTGCAGCGCGCGTTCGCGAGCGGCGACGTGATCGGCGCGTTCGGGAGCGTCACGGCGGGCGGCATCGCGCTGGCCCAGGTCATCAAGGGCGTCCTGAAGTCGGCCTCCAAGGGCAAGGCGTTCCTCGACTTCCTGAAGGCGTCGTCGGCGCCGATCACGCACTACGCGGCGATGGTCGAGAACTTCGCGAAGGCCGACGCGGCGCTGGACGTGTTCAAGAACGGCAAGGCGGTCAACCCCCTGCTCGCGCGGATCCTCGGCCCCGGGGCGGCCAACGCGATGCGGGTCGCGGGCAAGGCGTTCCTGCCGCTGACGGTCGCGACCGGGCTTGTGGACGCGGTCACGGGCGGCGGCTACGACGGCGCCCGCGGCTGGGCGACGCGCGGCTTCGGGCTCGCCGGCGCCGCGGGCGCGGGCACGCTGATCGCCGTGGGGACGGGCGCGCTGGCGCTCGGCCCGGTCGGCCTCGCTGTCGCCGGCGGCGCCGTGCTCGCCTACGGCGCGTGGAGCCTGGGCAACCTCGTGTGGGACAACCGCGAGGCGATCGGGGACTTCTTCGTCTCCGCCGGCGGCGCCGTGAAGGACGTCGCGGTGGGCGCGTGGAACGCGACGACGGACGCGGTGTCGGACGCCGCCGACTGGGCGGGAGACCAGGTGGACAAGGCCAAGGACGCGGTGACCGACTTCGGCAAGGGCGCGCTCGACGTGCTCTCGTTCGGGCTGCTGTGAGCGCCGCCGACGCCCCGGTGGCCGTGCCGGTCGAGGTGCTGACCGACGAGGAGCTGGCGATCCTCGCCGGCCCCGGCGGCCTGGTGGTCTCCCCGTACCTGGCGACGCTCGCCGAGGCGGACCGCGAGGTCGCCCTCCGCACCGCCTACCGCGGGCTGCTAGCGCGCGGGGTCGTCGACCCGCCGACCGTCGAGGCGTTGGCCGCCGCCGTGGGCGAGCCGACCGTGGAGCTCCAGGTCCGCGAGGACGTGCTGTCCCTGGTGACGCTGCGCCGTGGGGCCGCCGCGACCGTGTGCGTGGCGCGGACCACGGTGCTCGGGCAGGACTACTGGTACGCCCACGTGGTCCGTGACGTGGTGCTCGTGGAGCAGGTGACGACCGACGGGCAGCACCGGTTCTCCCTCGCGGCCGCCGACGTCCTGGGCGACCTGCTGCTCGACGCGGTCGCGCACCCGGAGACCGGCGACGGCACCGGTCCGGCGATCGAGCTGGCCGACCCCGCCGAGCCGCCGGACGCGGTGGTCGAGGCGCTCGGGCACGCGCTCGCGCGCGCCGACGTCGTGGTCCGGACCGCCGACGACCGGGAGCCCGAGCTGCTCGGGCTGTTCACCGGCCCCGGCGGGGCGTGGGTGCTGTCCGCGGCCGCCGGGTCGGGATCGGCGGTCGTCGCGACGCCGACCACCCGCGCGGTGCTCGACGCCCGGGTGCACGACCTGGCGCGTCGTGCGGCGGCCGTCGCAGCGGCCGTCGCGGCCGCAGCCGCCGGGGAGGCCGGGGCGCCGTGACCGGCGACCTGGTCCGCATCCCGGGGTTCAGCTCGCGGTCCGCCCTCGGGTGGATCGTCGCGACGGTCCTCGCGGTCCTCGCGGTCGGCGGGTACGTCGGCGTCACCCAGCCCGAGAACCGGATCTACGTCGTGACCGTGCTCCCCGCGCTGGCGGTGTTCCTCGGCGTGCTCGTCTGGCAGTCGACGTGGCTCGACCCCGACGGCGGCACGCTGCTCCGCGTCCGGTGCCGCACCTGGCGGCGGGAGGTCCGTCTCGCCCCGGGCACGACCGTGTCCCTGGTGCCGAACGGCGGCGGGACCCTGCTGCTCCGGGCCGCACCCGCGCAGGGTCGTGGCCTGCACGTCCAGCTCGTCGCCCGGACCGACTACCTCGACGCGTCGCAGCCACCCGCGCTGCTCCGCCGGATCGCCGACGCCGTCGAGGCGCACCGCGCGGGCGGCGCCGGGCCGGTCGCCGCCGCGCTGCGGTCGCAGGCCGACCACCTCGACGCGGGCGGCACCGTCGCCGGCTCGCCGCTCGCGGGCCTGATCACGACGGGCGTGCTCGGTGCGGCCAAGGCCGGCGGCGCGGGCGCGGTCGGCGGGCACCTCGGGTGAGCATGTGGCACACCTGGTCGTTCCGCATCCCGCTGCGGGCCGACCTCGACGCGGTGACGCTCCGCGTGCTCGAGGCGGTGGCCCGGGACACCGCCCCCGCCCCGGAGGACCTCGCCCGCCTGCACCCCGTGGTCGCGCACTACCTCGGGAACTGGACCCGCTTGCTCACCGGCGAGGAACCACCCTTCGTCGGCCCGCCGTTGCGCCTGTCCGGGCACTGGTCGGGCGACCGCGTGCTCGCGGTGGACTTCAGCCAGCACGACGACGAGTTCGCGAACGGCGGCTACGTGCTGTGGGCCTGGGCGCTGCAGCTCATCGCGCGGCCCGGACGCGGACGCGTGCTGATCGGGCACCACGCGCCCGACCGTGACGACCTGACCTGGTACCCGGTCGTCGCGGGCCCCGACGGTGTCGACGAGGGCCGCGGCCGGGTCCTCACCTGGGCCGAGATCGAGCGCGGCTGGGCGGAGATGCTGGACGACACGTCGTGGGCGACGTACCCGGACTGAGCGACGCCCAGGCGCCTCGCCGGAGCGACCTACACTCGAACACGTGTTCGACCCGTCCCGCCACGTGCCGCCGTGGGAGGGCTACCGCTCCCTCCCGACCGCGGCGTGCGGCGAGCCGGTCCTGGCGGCACGACAGCCGATCCCGGTGCAGGTGTGGGTGATCGACGCGACCGGCAAGGACCGCTGCATCCACGCGCAGGCCACCGCGTGGACGACCCGCGCGGTCCGCGTGACGTACACCGACGACCGCGGCCGGATCGGGATGATCTGGGTCTGGGCGTCCGCGGTGGCCCGCGACGCCCCGTCCCCCCGCTACCGCTCCCGCCGCTGACCCGCCCGGGTCGTGCGCCCTCGGGTGGGGCGGTCCGTGATCGGTACGGTGTCGGGGTGGTGAAGCGTGCTCGCTCCGGGACGCCGCGCGGTCGGGTGGTCGCGGTCGGTGGCGTCGTCCTCCTGCTCGGCGCGTGCGGTGCGGACGCCGACGCGCGGAGCGGCACCGGAGAGGTCCGCCACGACGTCGAGCCGCTGCTGGACCGGGTCCCCGCCCTGGCCGGTGCGACCTCGGTCAGCTGGTCGAGCGGCGCGCTCGGCGACGCCGACGTCCCGGGCCCCTCGCTGTACTGGATCGACGCGGTGGTCGAGCTGCCGACCGGAGTCGCCGCGGACCTGCGGGCGTCCCTGGACCTGGCGCCCGCGACGGAGCGGCCCGACGTGGCGGACGCGCTCGGCGAGGAGCTGCCGATCGGGGACCTCCTCGCCGGGGCGGCCCTGGACGACGCGTTCTCCGCAGCGGGCTGGCGGTCCACCGCCTACCTCGAGGCCGAGGGCGACGACCTGGTCCTGCTCGTGGTGGGGGAGTAGGTGGACGAGGTCAGCGGCGCTTCGCGCGGCTGGCGCCGAACCGGCCGCCGAACACCAGCGAGATGCCGAGCACGAACCCGACGTCGTACCAGTTCCCGTTGTTGAACACCTCGTACGGCGTGACGGTGTCGGTGAACAGCGACACGATCCACGTGACCGGCAGGATCGCGCCGTGCCACACCCCGAGCCAGAAGCCGGCCGGCTCGGTCGCGCCGGGTGCGACGGCACCGGTCTGCGGGTTGACGCCGGCCGCGCACGCGGACACGACCAGCAGCACCACCACCGCGAGTCCGAGGCCGGTGAGGGCACGGGTACGACGCCTGGGCTCCATGCGCCCCATCGTGGCACCGCCCCTCGCGCGCCGACCCCTCGCGGTCGGGAGCGGGTCGGTGTCGGAGGGCGGGGCTACCGTCGGGGGATGAACGTGGTCCTCATCCCGGGTTTCTGGCTCGACGCCTCCTCGTGGGCGCCGGTCTCCGCGGCTCTCTCGGCCGCCGGACACACCCCGCACCCCGTGACGCCCCTGGGCGCGGGTGGCGCGGCGGAGCAGGTCGCGACGATCACCCTCGCCGACCAGGCGGCCGCGGTGGTCGAGATGGTCGACGGTCTCGACGGGCCGGTCGTGGTCGTCGGGCACAGCGGCGGTGGCGCGGTCGCGCACGCGGTCGCGGACGCCCGGCCCGACCGGGTCGAGCAGGTGGTCTACGTGGACAGCGGCCCGTTGGCGGACGGCGGGGTGGTCAACGACGAGCTGCCGGTCGTCGACGGCGTGGTCCCGCTGCCGGACTGGGGCGTCTTCGAGGAGGAGGAGCTCGACGGCCTCACCGACGAGATCCGCGCGGACCTCCGGGCGCACGCCCTGTCGGTGCCGCCGCTCGTGGCGGGCGGGCCGCAGCGGCTGCACGACGAGCGGCGCTACGAGGTCCCGGTCACGGTGATCTCGTCGACGATGCCGGAGGCCGTGCTGCGGGACCTCATGGCGAAGGGCCACCCGTACGTCGCTGAGCTGGCGAAGGTGCGGGACGTGACCGTCGTCGAGCTGCCGACCGGCCACTGGCCGCAGCTGAGCCGCCCCGACGACCTGGCGGCCGCCGTGGTGCGCGCGGTCGACGGCGAGAAGGACGCCGAGGAGGCGATGGCCGTCCCGACGTGAGCCGACCCACCCCGCGCTCACCCGGACGCGCCGCCGCCCACCAGCGTGGATGACACGTCAGGGGCGTCTCGCCTAGCATCGGCGCGACTCGCCGGAGCCCGCCCGCGACCAGGGGACCGTCGGGCTGCAGCACCTGGGCTCCGGTCGGCCGACGTCCCCCGCGCCGCGGGGGCGCAGACCCCGGGGACCAGCATCGTGATCAGGATCGGCATCGTCGAGGACGACCCGGCGAGCTCCGCGCTGCTCGTCGACCACCTCGCCCGGTACGAGCGCGAGCACGGCGAGACGTTCGCCGTGACCCGGTTCCCGGACGGTGCGGACGTCGTCGCGGGGTACCGGCCGGTGTTCGACATCCTGCTGCTGGACGTCGAGATGCCGGGGCTCGACGGGTTCAGCGCGGCGGAGCGGATCCGGCAGGTCGACCGGGACGTGGTCATCGTGTTCATCACCAACATGACGCAGCACGCGATCCGCGGGTACGAGGTCGACGCGCTGAGCTACGTGCTGAAGCCGGTGCCGTACTTCGCGTTCTCGCAGGAGATCCGTCGGTCGGTCGCGCGGCTGCGCCGCCGGTCCGCGGACTACCTGCTGCTGGCCGTCGACGGCGGGCTGGTGCGGGTCGCGACGGACGACATCGTGTTCCTGGAGTCGGCGAAGCACCGCACGACCGTGCACACCGTGGACGGCCGGTACTCCGTGGTGAGCCCGCTCAAGGGCCTGGAGGCGGAGCTGGCCGGCAAGAGCTTCTTCCGCAGCAACAGCGGGTACGTGGTGAACCTCCGGCACGTCCTCGGCGTGCAGGGCAGCAGCGCGCTGATGGTCGGCGGGCACGACCTGCTGATCAGCCGGCCCCGCAAGAAGGCGTTCCTCGCGGCGTTGACCGACTACCTGGGGGCGCTGAGCTCGTGATCGTCGAGACCCTGCCGGACATCCCCCGGGTGCTGACCGGCCTCGCGGAGTGGGCGGCGTGCCTGGTGTACGTGCTGCTGCGGCGGCACCGGCTGCCGGTCGCGCGCCTGGTCCTCGTCGCGGCGACGGCGCTCGGGGTGGTCGTGGCGGTGCAGGTGCTCGCGGACGAGCTGCCGCGGGCGCTGTGGCCGCTGGGCATGGCGTCGGCGGTGGCGTGCATGTTCGCGTTCATCGTCACGGCCGCGCGGGTGTCGGCCCGGGACGCCGGCTACTTCGCCGCGCGGGCGCTGGTGCTGGCGGAGCTGGTCGCGGCCGCGCACTGGCAGATCCACTGCTTCTTCTTCCTGCCGGCGGACCGGCCGGGCACGGCGTGGCAGGCGGTGTTCTTCGTCGTGGCGTACGGGACCGCGTTCGTCGCGGCGTACCTCATCGAGTCCCGGCACTTCCGGCCCGCGCAGCCCCTCGACGTCACCACCGGGGAGCTGGCCTCGGCGGTCGCGATCGCGCTGGTGACGTTCTTCATGAGCAACATCAGCTTCCTCAGCGCGAACACGCCGTTCAGCGGGCGGCTGGGTCTGGAGATCTTCTACATCCGGACGCTGGTCGACCTGTGCGGGTTCGTGGCGCTCTACGCGCAGCAGGGGCAGCGGCTGCAGCACCACGCCGCGGCCGAGGTGAAGGCGATCGACGAGATGCTCCGCCGCCAGCACGGCCAGTACCTGCAGTCCAAGCGGAGCATCGAGATCGTCAACCGCAAGTACCACGACCTCAAGCACCAGATCGGCGTGATCCGCGCGGAGGGCGACCCGGGCCTGCGCGCCGACTACCTCGACAGCCTGGAGGCGAGCGTCTCCGGGTACGCCGCGCAGGCCGACACGGGCAACGGCGTGCTCGACGTCGTGCTGACGACCAAGAGCCTCGAGTGCGCGGAGCGGGGTATCGACCTGACGTACGTGGTCGACGGCGCGGCGCTGGACTTCATGTCCGCGATGGACGTCTCGGCGGTGTTCGGCAACGCGCTGGAGAACGCCATCGACGGCGTGCTCGCCGTGCCGGACCCGGAGCGGCGGCTCATCAAGGTCGCGGTGTTCGTGCGGGACCGGTTCGTGATGATGACGTTCGAGAACTACTTCACGGGCGAGCTGCGCACCGAGGACGGGGACATCGTGACCCGGCGGTCCGACCGGGACCGGCACGGGTACGGGCTGAAGTCGATCCGGTACACGGCGGAGAAGTACGGCGGCTCGATGACGGTGAACACCGAGGACGGCTGGTTCGTGCTGCGCATCCTGGTGCCGATCCCCGCCACGACGATCACGACGACGGCGCCCGCGCCGGCCCTGCCCTGACCCGGTCAGGCCGTCGCGACCACCCGCGCGAGCGCGCCCGCGGCGACGGACCGCTCGAGCACGGCCCCGCTCGCCCACAGCGACTGCGCGGACGCGATCGCCATGTGCATGTCGAGGTACAGGTACGACCCGAGCCGGCCGCCGAAGTGCACGTCGGGCTCGTCGGCGGCCAGGTCGCGGTAGGCGCGCAGGCGCTCGCGGTCCTGCGGGGTGGCGACGGGGTAGTACGGCTCGTCGCCGGCCTGCGCCGCCCGCGACCGCTCGCGCATGACGACGGTCGCGTCCTGCGCGTGCCGGTCCTCACGCTCCGGGTGGTAGTGCCGGAACTCGTGCACCCGGGTGTAGGGGACGTCGAGGTCGGCGTAGTTCATGACGCTGGTGCCCTGGAAGTCCCGGACCGGCAGCGTCTCGGTCTCGAGGTCGAGGGTGCGCCAGGCGAGCGGCCCGGCGTGCTCGTCGAAGTACCGGTCGACGGGGCCGGTGTAGACGACCGGCAGCTGCCCGCGGGCGCCGGCCTTGCTGAGCGGCTGCGTGGCGTCGAAGAAGTCGGTGCCGAGCCGCACGTCGATCCGGGGGTGGGAGGCCATCGCCTCGAACCACGCGCCGTAGCCGTGCGCGGGCAGGCCCTCGAAGGTGTCGGAGAAGTACCGGTTGTCGTAGGTGTACCGCACCGGCAGGCGGGCGATCACGGAGGCGGGCAGCGACCGGGGGTCGGTCTGCCACTGCTTGGCGGTGTAGTCGCGGATGAACGCCTCGTACAGGGGGCGGCCGATCAGGGAGACCGCCTTGTCCTCGAGGTTCGTGGCGGTCGCGCCGTCGACCTCGGCGGCCTGCTCGGCGACGAGCGCGCGGGCCGCGTCGGGGCTCATCGCGGTGCCGAAGAACTGGTTGAGCGTGCCCAGGTTGATCGGCAGCGGGTACACGGTGCCGGCGTGCGTCGAGTAGACCCGGTGCCGGTAGTCGGTGAAGGCGGTGAACCGGCGGACGTAGTCCCAGACCCGCTCGTTCGAGGTGTGGAAGATGTGCGACCCGTACCGGTGGACCTCGATGCCGGTCGCGGCGTCGACGCTGCTCCACGCGTTGCCGCCGAGGTGGTCGCGGCGGTCGACGACCGTGACGTGCAGGCCGGCCTCGGCCGCGCGCTCGGCGATCGTCAGCCCGAACAGCCCCGCGCCGACGACGAGCAGGTCCATGCGGGGCGCCTTCCGGGGCGGGGGAGCGGCTCGGGTGGCCGCGCGGGCGCCCCGAGTGTAGGACGCGCGCGAGGACCGCGGGACGAACGCCGAGGAACGCGACAGTTCGTGCGCCGGAACCGACAGATCGTGCCCCGGCCAGGGAGGGTGCACCGCCCGGACGGTTGGCTGGCCCCAGCCTCCGCACCGCCCGGCGACGCTGTCGGACCGGGGGCCTACACCCACGACAGTGTTCGAAGGAGAGACTCCTCGTGAGCAGCAGAGCGGCGAAGAGGCCGATGTCCAACAAGAAGTTCCTGGCGATCTGGGCACCCGTGCTCGGGCTGGTCCTCGTCATCGCGATCGTGGCGAACATCCTGCTCGGGGTGTACTCGAACTGGGTCGCCTCGCAGCTCGGCACGGGCACCTACACGGTGACCAACCCCGACGGCACCGAGGACTGGGACACCACCTACGACGAGGCCGACTACGCGACCGCCGACGAGGCCGCGGAGGCCGCCGACGCGCTGGTCCAGGAGATCGCCGCCGAGGGCATCGTCCTGATGAAGAACGAGGGCCAGGCCCTGCCGCTCACGGGCGACGCCCCGCAGGTGACCCTGCTCGGTCGCACCGCCGCGGACCCGGTCTACGGCGGCTCGGGCTCCGGCTCGACGGACACGAGCACCGCGGTCGACGTCCGCCAGGGCCTCGAGAACGCGGGCATCGCCGTCAACGACACGGTGTACGGCGAGCTCGAGGCGTTCGCGCAGGACGCCCCGAAGACGAACATCGTCATGGACCTGCCGGCCGACTCCGTGTACACCATCGGCGAGATGCCGGTCGCGGACTACTCGGACGAGGCGCGCGCGAGCTTCGCGGACTTCTCCGACGCCGCGGTGGTCGTCATCGGCCGCGCCGGCGGCGAGGGCGGCGACCTGGCGACCTCGATGGAGGGCTGGGACGACCACTACACCGAGGGCCAGCACCAGCTCGAGCTGAACCAGGACGAGAAGGACCTCCTCGCCCTCGCGAAGGAGAACTTCGACACGGTCGTCGTCGCGATCAACGCCTCCACCAGCATGGAGCTCGGCCCGCTGGCCGAGGACGCGGGCGTCGACGCGGTGCTGCAGATCGGCTCCCCGGGGCAGAGCGGCCTGAACGCGCTCGGCCGGGTGCTGACCGGCGAGGTCAACCCGTCCGGCCGCACGGTCGACATCTACCCGGCCGACTTCACCGCCGACCCGACGTTCCAGAACTTCGGCAGCTACCAGTACGAGAACATCGCGGGCCTGAGCACGGACGCCGCCAAGGGCGTCGACGGCGGCGCCTACTTCGTCCAGTACGAGGAGGGCATCTACGTCGGCTACCGGTACTACGAGACCGCGGCCGTCGAGGGGTTCCTCGACTACGACCAGGCCGTCGTGTACCCGTTCGGCCACGGCCTCAGCTACACCACGTTCTCCCAGGCCGTGACCGGCACCGAGCTCGGCGCCGTGGACGGCGAGATCAGCGTGGACGTCGAGGTCACCAACACCGGTGCCGTCGCGGGCAAGCAGGTCGTGCAGCTCTACTACTCGGCGCCGTACACGCCGGGCGGCATCGAGAAGTCCTCCGTCGTGCTCGGCGCGTTCGGCAAGACCGACGTCCTCGAGCCGGGTGCCTCCGAGACCGTGACGCTGACGCTCGCGGTCGAGGACATGGCGTCCTACGACTACCGGGACGCGCGGGCCTACGTGCTCGACGCCGGCGACTACGTGCTGACCGTCCAGGACGACTCGCACACCGTGACCGCGGGCACCGAGCCGATCACCTACACGGTCGACGAGACGGTCACCTACTCCGGTGACGACCACCGCGCCTCCGACGAGGTCGAGGTCACGAACCAGTTCGACGACGTGAGCGCGGCGTTCGTGGACACCGCCGAGGAGGGCAAGATCCTCAACCTGTCCCGCGCGGACTTCGCCGGGACGTTCCCGACGGCGCCCACCGCGGCCGACATGGTCGCGACCGACGAGACCGTCGCCGCGTTCGGGAAGTACGACGCCGCCGCGGCGGCCGAGGCCTCCGACGCCACGATGCCGACGCAGGGCGCCGACGGCGACCTCGCGCTGATCGACGTGCGCGGGCTCGACTACGACGACCCGCAGTGGGACGCCCTGCTCGACCAGATCACGGTCGACGAGATGACGAGCGTCATCCTCAACGGCGCCTACAACTCCGGCGCGATCAACTCGATCGCCAAGGAGGTCGCGAACGACTACGACGGCCCCGCCGGCTTCAGCTCGTTCATCAACGACGCCATCTCCGGCGTGGCCTACCCGTCCGAGGTGCTGCTCGGCCAGACCTGGAACGCCGACCTGGCGCACGCGATGGGCGTGTCCATCGGCAACGAGGCGCTGACCCTCGACGCCAACGGCTGGTACGCCCCGGCGGTCAACCTGCACCGCTCCCCGTTCGCGGGCCGCAACTTCGAGTACTACTCGGAGGACCCGGTGCTGTCCGGCGTGCTCGCGACCTCGGTCGTCGAGGGGGCCGCGACCAAGGGCGTCTACACCGCGATGAAGCACTTCGCGATGAACGACCAGGAGACCAACCGCGTCAACCACGGCGTGTCCACCTGGGCGAACGAGCAGGCGATCCGCGAGATCTACCTCAAGGCCTTCGAGCTCCCGTTCAAGGACGCGACGGTCGAGATGGACTACATCGCGGACGACCAGGGCACCGTCGAGACGCGGGAGATGCGCGCCGCCACGGCCGTCATGAGCTCGTTCAACCGCATCGGCAGCACCTGGGCCGGCGGCTCCGAGGCGCTGATGACGAACGTGCTGCGCGAGGAGTGGGGCTTCCGCGGGTACGCGATCACCGACTTCAACCTGTACGAGTACATGTACCCGGACCAGGCCATCAAGGCCGGCTCGGACCTCATGCTCACGTTCCAGCCGATGAAGTCGCTCGAGGACACGACCTCCGCCGAGGCCGTGACCAACATCCGCACCGCGACCCACAACATCCTGTACACCGTCGCGAACTCCAACGCGATGAACGGTGTCGCCTCCGGCGCGACCCTCGACTACACCCCGCCGACCTGGCGGTACGTGCAGATCGCGGTCGACGTGGTGCTGGGTCTGCTGCTGGTGCTCGGCGCGGTGTACGTGGTCCGCCGCGTCCGCCGCCACCGCGGCACCGAGGCCGAGGCCGCCACGGCCGACGCCGACGTCACCTCCGAGGACCCCGCGGGCACCACCGCCCGCTGAGCCCTACCGGGGAGGGACCCGGCCGGCTCGGCACCCGAGCCGGCCGGGCCCCCGACCGGTCAGCCGCACCACCCCGCCGCGCGGCGTCGCCGTCGCGCGGCACCCGCAGCACCACCGCGCACCCGAGGACGCACGCGATGATCGAGAACCTCACCCTGCTGGAGAAGGCCGCCCTGCTGACGGGCAAGTCCGTCTGGGAGACCCACGACCTGCCACGCCACGGCGTGCGGTCGCTCTGGCTGGCCGACGGCCCGCACGGGGTCCGCAAGCAGACCGGGGCCGCGGACCACCTCGGCATCGCCGAGTCCCAACCCGCCACCTGCTTCCCGACCGCGGCCGGCGTCGCGAGCACCTGGGACCCCGAGCTGGCCGAGGAGGTCGGGCGCGCGCTCGGCGCCGAGGCCGCCGCGCAGGACGTCGACGTGCTGCTCGGTCCGGGCCTGAACATCAAGCGCTCGCCGCTGGGCGGGCGCAGCTTCGAGTACTTCTCCGAGGACCCGCTGCTCGCGGGCCGGATGGCCGCCGGCATGGTCCGCGGGATCCAGTCCCGCGGTGTGGCGGCCTGCCCCAAGCACTTCGCGGCGAACAGCCAGGAGCTGCGCCGCATGGTCTCCGACTCGGTCGTGGACGAGCGCACGCTGCGCGAGATCTACCTGACCGGCTTCGGCATCGTCGTCGAGACCGCGCGGCCGCGCACGATCATGTCGGCGTACAACCTGGTCAACGGCACGTACGCCCACGAGGATCCGTTCCTGCTGCAGCAGGTGCTGCGCGACGAGTGGGGCTTCGACGGTGCGGTCGTGTCCGACTGGGGCGGCTCGAACGACGTCGTGGACGCGGTCCGCGCCGGCGGCACGCTCGAGATGCCCGCCGCCGGGCTCGACTCCGTCCGGCAGATCGTCGAGGCGGTCCGCACCGGACGGATCAGCGAGGCCGACGTCGACGCCCGCGCCGCCGAGGTGCTGCGCCTGGTCGCCGACGCCCGCGAGCCCGGCACCGCGCCCGCCGTCGACACCGACGCGCACCACGCGCTCGCCCGCCGGGTGGCCGCCCGGTCCGCCGTGCTGCTCCGCAACGAGGACGCGACGCTGCCTCTGGCCCGCGGCACCCGCGTGGCCGTGATCGGCGACTTCGCGCGCACCCCGCGCTACCAGGGCGCCGGCTCGTCGGCGGTCAACCCGACCCGGCTCGACTCCGTGCTCGACGTGATCGGCGACTCCGGCCTGGAGATGACGGCGTTCGCGCCGGGCTTCCGCCGCAACGGCACCCCCGACGCCGCCCTGCGCGCCGAGGCCGTCGCGGCCGCCCGGGGCGCCGACGTGGCGCTGCTGTTCCTCGGCCTGGACGAGATCGCCGAGTCCGAGGGCCTGGACCGCGAGCACCTGCGCCTGCACGCCGCGCAGACGGAGCTGCTGGCCGCCGTCGCCGAGGTCAACCCGCACGTCGTCGTGGTCCTGTCCGCGGGCGGCGTGGTCGAGATGCCGTGGCTGGCGCAGACCCGCGCCCTGGTGCACGGGTACCTGGCCGGGCAGGCCGGCGCGGGCGGGCTGCTGGACGTGCTGACCGGCGCCGTGAACCCGTCCGGCCGGCTGGCCGAGACCGTGCCCGCGCGGCTCGCGGACACGCCCACCGCCGCGACGTTCCCGGGCCGGCAGCGCACCGCGGAGTACCGCGAGGGCTTGTACGTCGGCTACCGCTACTACACGTCCGCCGGGGTGCCGGTGACGTTCCCGTTCGGGTTCGGCCTGTCGTACACGACGTTCGCGTACGCCGACCTGGTCGCGACGCCCGAGGCCGCGACCGTGACCGTCACCAACACCGGGACGGTCGCCGGCGCCGACGTCGTCCAGGTCTACGTCCGCCGCGAGACCCCCGGCGTGCACCGCCCCGACCGCACGCTCGCCGGGTTCGCCCGCGTCGAGCTCGCGCCGGGCGAGTCCGCGACGGTCACCGTCCCGCTCGGCGACGCCGCGTTCCGGCACTGGGACCTCGGCACCGGGGCGTGGCAGGTGGAGCAGGGCACGTACGCCGTGCTCGCCGGCGCGCACGTCGACGACCTCCCGCTGGCCGCGTCGGTGGCCGTCACCGGCACGACGGCCGCGGTCGTCGACGCGCACGTCCCCGACCGGTACCGCACCGGTGCCGTGGCCCAGGTGCCGGACGCCGACTTCGCCGCCCTGCTCGGCCGCCCGGTGCCGCCCGCCGCGTGGGCCGGCGAGCTCACCGCCAACGACGCGCTCGGCCGGATGCAGCACGCCCGCAGCCCGCTCGCGCGCCTCGCCTACCGGGTGCTCGCGGCGCTCCGCGACCGCGCCGACCGCAAGGGCAAGCCGGACCTCAACATCCTGTTCCTGCTCAACATGCCGCTGCGCGCCGTCGGGAAGATGACCAACGGGATGGTCAGCGCCGAGATGGTCGACGGCCTGGTCCGGATCGTCAACGGCCGGTTCCTGGCCGGCGCCGGGGCCACCCTGCGCGGGTTCGTCCGCAACCGCCGCGCCAACCGCGCCACCGCCCGCCGGCTGCGCGGCGACGTCTGACCCGCCCGAGCCCCGGAAGAGAGAGAACCACCCCCATGCTCACCCGTCTGAAGGCCTCGTGGAGCGCCTTCGCCGAGAAGCGGCCCGGCGTCGCCCAGTTCGTCGTGTTCTTCGTGCTCAGCAACGGGATCACCGTGCTGCAGCTCGCCCTGATGCCCGCGATCAAGTGGCTGTTCGGCATGACCTCGCTGGTCGACACCACGTTCCAGGTCTGGCCGATCGGGTCCAACCCCGACGGCTCGCAGTACTTCGTGTTCGACTACGCCGCGGGCGCCCTGCCGTCCGGCGGCGGCGGGCTGGCATACTTCCTGGCCGTGCAGATCACTCTGCTCATCGCCCAGATCATCAACTTCTTCGCCCAGCGCACGATCACCTTCAAGTCGAACAGCTCGATCGCGAAGGCGGCCACCTGGTACGCCATCGCCTACGTCGTCATCACCCTCGTGGCCGCGGCGCTGCAGGGCCTGTACAAGGCCCCGATCTACGAGCTGTTCATCGACTCGTGGGGCCTGGGCGGCACGGGGGAGACGCTCGCGGACGTGGTCACCATGATCATCAACGCGGCGATCTCGTTCTGGGTGTTCTTCCCGATCTTCAAGGTCATCTTCAAGCAGGAGCCCGAGGATGGCGCACCGGCCGCGGCCGGTGATCCCACGGAGGTGCGCGCGGCGTGACACCCACGGCGAGCCCGGTCCTGTCGGTCGTCGTCCCCGCGTACAACGCGGAGGCGTACCTGGCGCGCGCGCTGGACTCGCTCGTCGGGTTCGGTCCGCAGGTGGAGGTCGTCGTCGTCGACGACGGCGCGACCGACGGGACCGCGGCGCTCGCCCGCACGTACGTCGACCGGTACCCCGGCGAGGTGCGGCTGCTGCGCAAGCCCAACGGGGGCCACGGGTCGGCGATCAACGCGGGCCTGGACCACGCCCGTGGGGCCTACCTCAAGGTCGTGGACGCCGACGACTGGCTCGACCGGGACGCCCTGGTCGAGGTCCTCGCGACGCTGCGCGGGTTCCTCGACCGGGAGCGCCCCGTCGACCTGCTCGTGTCGAACTTCGTCTACGAGAAGCAGGGCAAGAAGACCAAGACCGCAGTCCGGTACCGCGGCGCCCTGCCCGCCGACCGCGTGATGGGCTGGTCGGCGACCCGCGGGTTCGGCAAGCGGCAGTACCTGCTGATGCACGCGTTGATCTACCGCACCGAGGTGCTGCGGGCCGCGGGCCTGCGCCTGCCCGAGCACACGTTCTACGTCGACAGCCTCTACGCCCTGGTGCCGCTCGCCCACGTCGAGACGCTCTCCTACCTCGACGTCGACCTGTACCGGTACTTCATCGGCCGCGCGGACCAGTCGGTGCAGGAGGCGGTCATGCTCCGGCGCATCGACCAGCAGCTCCGGGTCAACCGGCTGATGCTCGACCACGTCTCCCGGGTCCGGGTCACCGACCGGCGGCTACGCGCCTACCGGCTGCACTACGTCCAGCTGATCTGCGTGGTCTCGTCGATCCTGCTCATCCGGTCCGGCACGCGCGCGTCCCTCGCCGAGCGCGACCGGCTCTGGTCCGAGCTCCGGCAGCAGGACTTCTGGCTGTACCGGAAGGTGCGCTGGACCGTGCTCGGACAGCTCGCGAACCTGCCGACGCCCGCCGGTCGGCGCGTGTCGGTGCTGGCGTACCGGGTGGCGCAGCGGGCGATCGGCTTCAGCTGACGCCTGGGCCGCAGGTGTCGCCGAGGTAGGACCGCCGCGTCGACGTAGGACGCTGCGCCGACCTGTCTCGGCGCGGGCGTCCTACGTCGACGAGCGCGGACGCGCGGCGACCGGCGGCGGGAGCGCGCCGCGTGCGTCAGGGGAGGTCGGGCGGGGCGTCCAGGGTGGCGGTCGGCTCCGCGGTGGGGGTGGCCGTGGGGGCCGTCGGGGGCACGGTGATCGAGATGTGCACGGTCGCCTCGCTGCCGAACTGCGCCGACGCGTAGCCGACCGCGGGTCCGAGCAGCGCCGCGCCGACCAGCAGCGTGCCCAGGACGAGCCGCGCCCAGCGCCCCAGCACCGGCCCGTCGCCCGGGTCCCCGGTGCGGGCGTCAGCCGAGGAGGAGCGCATCGTCGTGGAGCTCACGGGCGGAGGGGCGGAGCTCGCCGGCCTCGCGGCGGGCCCGGCGGTCGTCGACCAGGGACAGCACCTCGAGGGTGGCCAGGGCGGCGAGCGGCGGGGCGAGCATCGCGGCGCGGCCCTGCGCGGACCCCGCCCAGTCGAGCACCCAGCCCCAGCGCGGGTAGACGTGCAGGATGATCCCGCGGACCTGCGACAGCGGCGTCGCGTCGGGGTCGGGGTCGATGTTCGCGTCGCCCTTGGTGAAGATGTACGGCCGGGTCAGCGCCTCGCCGGTGGTCGGGTCGACGGTCTGGACCATCTTCCCGGTCGCGAGGTCCTGCTGCATGACCGGCAGGTTGCGCAGCGCGATGATGCGGTGCGTCACCAGCTGGTCGGACCCGGCGGGCCAGAACGTCGCGACCTGCCCGACCCGCAGCTGCGACGGGTCGTCGATCCGCCGCATCACCACGGCGTCGCCCGCGTCGAACCCGCCCTGCTCGGACCCGGCCATCGACCCGGAGGTGACGATCAGCAGGCGCTGCCCGTTCGCCTGGAACCACAGCGGCACCGCGAGCGACCCGGCGTAGGCGAGCCCGCAGACGACGATGACCGTCCACAGCGCCGTGCGCAGCGCGCGCCGGGGCGTCGTGCGCAGGGCCGCGCGCAGCCCGGCCGCGTGCCGGGGCGGGTCCGCGTGCGGCGCCCGGCGCTCGACCGTCGGGTCCGGCCTGTCGGTCATCGAGGGGTCAGCGCCTCACCTGTCGTCGTCGGTCGGCTGCGTCAGGGGGTGGTGCGGTGCGGGTCCGTGGGGTCCTGCGTCGCGAGGAACGTCAGTGCGATGTCGGCGCTGCTGTTCTGGTACGCGTTGCCGAGGTCCTCCGGCAGCGACACGCGGACGCACAGGTCCTCCGCGGCGCCCGCGATCAGGCTGCGGTCCCCGTCGACGACGAGCGTGGGCGTCCCGGCGAGCGGCGCGGCGGCCGAGCCGATCGCCGTCGCGGCGGCGACCCCGTCGGTGGTGCAGGACGCGGCGGGCAGCGCGAACACGTCCAGCGACAGCGCGCCGGCGAGGCCTGCGGCGTCGCTGCTGGTCGCCGCGTACTGCACGTCGTAGACGAGCGCGAGGGAGCCGGCGTTGGTCACGGTGACGGGGCTGACGACCTCGTCCCCGGGGGCGAGGTTGCCGGGGGGCAGCGTGAAGGACGCGTCCTCGCCGGCGGTGATGTCGACGCTGCCGGTGGTGATGCCCGACCGGCCGGTGTCGTCGTTGTCGGTGAAGATCGCGGAGGTCACGAGCGACGTCATGCCGAGCCCGGCCATGCCGAGGATCGCGACGGTGGTGATCAGGCGTCGACGCCGGGCGGGATCGCGCCGCGGGGCGGGCGGCGTGATCATCTCGCGGAGCAGCTCGTCCATCCGGGTGGTCATCCTCACGGGTGAGTCGAAATCGGGCGTACCAGGCTCTATCGGTCCGATGGTGGCTCACCTTGAGCCGTTCTGCCCGATTCGCGGGTGACGGCCGTGACGGCGGGTCGCGGCACCCGGTCACGCGGCAGGTCCTCGGGGCGCAGCTGGTCGGCGGGCACGGCGCGGGAGTACAGGTAGCCCTGCGCCTGGTCGACGGTGAGCCGACGCAGGACCTCGACGACCGCGAGGTCCTCGACGCCCTCCGCGACGACCTGCAGGCCGAACGAGTGCGCGAGGTCGACCATCGCCTTGACGATCACCTCCGAGCCGTCGCGGCCGTCGCCGTGCAGGTCCGCGACGAACAGGCGGTCGATCTTGAGGCCGTGCACCGGCAGGTCCCGCAGCTGGGAGATCGACGTGTTGCCGATGCCGAAGTCGTCGATCGACACCCGCACGCCGATCTCGCCGAGCCGGTGCAGCACGGGCACCACCCGCGAGGGGTCGCTGACCAGGGCGGTCTCGGTGATCTCGACCTCGAGCAGCCGGGCGGGGACGTCGTGGCGCAGCAGCAGGTCCTCGATGACGTCGACCACGGCGTGGGACGTGACGTCGTGCGCGGACAGGTTCACGGCGACCGGCACGGGGTCGCCCTGCTCGGCCCAGTCGGCGAGCTGCGCGACGCAGATCCGCAACGCGTACCGGGTCAGGTCGTGGATCAGGCCGGACTGCTCCGCGAGCGGGATGAACAGGTCGGGCGGCAGCATCCCGCGGGTGGGGTGGTGCCAGCGCATCAGGGCCTCGAGCCCGACGGTGCGGCCGGTGCGCAGGTCGATCTTCGGCTGGTAGTGCAGCTGCAGCTCGTCCTCGACGCCCAGGGCGCGGTGCAGGTCCCCGAGCAGCACCAGGCGGGCGGGGGAGGAGTCGTCCTCGTCCGGGGAGTACACCGAGACCCCGAGCCGGTGGGTCTTCGCGGTGTACATGGCGACGTCGGCCATCCGCATCAGCGACGACGCGTCCTCGGCGTGGTCGGGCAGGCACGCGACGCCGATCGAGGTGTCCACGTGCAGCGCGAGGTCGCCGAGCATGAACGGCGGGACGAACAGCTGCCGCACCCGGCGGGCGGTGGCGTCGGCGTCCGCCGGGGACCGGACGTCGGGGAACAGGATCGCGAACTCGTCGCCGCCGAGCCGGGCGACCATGTCGTCCGACCGCAGGGCGTCGCGCAGCCGGTGCGCGATCTGCTCCAGCAGCTCGTCGCCGCGGTCGTGGCCGAGGGAGTCGTTGATGTCCTTGAACCGGTCGACGTCGAGCAGCGCGAGGCCGACGGTGGTGCCGGAGGCGTGCGAGTCGGCGATGGCGCGCTCGAGGCGGTCGGCGAGCATCCGGCGGTTCGGCAGCCCGGTCAGCGAGTCGAGCAGGGCGAGCCGGGCGTTCTCGAGCGCGGACGACTGCAGCCGGCGGGAGGCGTTGAACACGGTGCGGAACAGCAGCAGCCAGAGCAGGACGAGCCCGCCGGCCACGACCAGGGTGACGGTGCGGGTCGCCGAGGCGACGGCGTCGGAGGTGCCCTGGTAGTCGAGCATCACCTCGGCGGCGCCGACGACCATGCCGTCGTGCTGCACGGGGACGTAGACGTCGAGCAGCGTCGACTCGCTGCCGCCGAACTCCTCGCCGCGCACCTCGGTGACGACCTGCGCGTCGGGCTCGCGCTGCCGGACGGCGGCGTCGAGCCGGTCGCCGTCCGGGAACCCGGTGGTGTCGGCCTGGGAGTCGTAGAGCAGCGTGCTGTCGACGGTCCACAGCCGCAGGCGGCGCAGCTCGCGGAACCCGGCGACCTGCTCGGTGATCCGGGCGGACTCGTCCGGGGGCAGGACGCCGATGGTGAACGCCTCCTGCGGCACGCCGCCGGTGGCGTACGACTCGATGCTGCGCGCCAGGGCCACGCCGTCGCGCCGGGCCTGGTCCTGCATGACGTTCGCGGTCACCAGGACCAGCGTCACGCCGAGCGCGAGCATGGCGACGACGCTGACGACGGCGAAGTACCGGGTCAGCGGCCAGCGGCGGTGGGCGGTAGCCAGCTCGGGCCTCGAGTCGTGCGCAGGGGCGGGGTCGCTCCGGGTCCGGGCGGCCTCGCTGCCGACCCTACGGGCGAGATGTCGCATATGGCGAGAAGATCCTCGTTGCGGCGTTTCGTCGGATTTGCCCAGGGGATGAAATGCCCGGTCACAGGTGCTCGCACCCGTCCGGCGCCTCCCGCGGGCGCGCCCGGGGAGGTAACGTCCCGAGCGCCCTTGCCCCGATCACCTCACCCCGGACGGACCTCGCCCCCATGCACGAGCTCGCCCTCTGCGCCGTCGAGACGGACGACCGCACCGTGCTGAGCGGGTACGTCCGCACGTTCGAGGACGGCGTGCTCTGGGTCGGCACCGAGGGGCTCGTGCGCGGCGTCGGCGAGGACGAGACCTACCTGCTGCGTGTCCTGGACGACGCCCGCGGCGAGTGCGTCTACCAGGGCACGGTCGCGCGCGTCTCCGGCGACACGGTCGCGTTCGTCGAGGTGGAGCTGCTGTCGACGCTCCAGAAGCGCGAGGTCGCGCGGGTCGCCGTGTCCGTCGAGTGCGAGGGCTACGCCCGGGTCGCGACCGACGACGACGCCCCCGGTGCGCACACGCCGGACCCCGAGGACGGGGACAAGGACGCCGACGAGATCCGTGTGACGTTCACCGTGCTCGACGTGTCCGCGCACGGGATGCGTATGATGAGTCAGACCGTGCTGCCGGAAGGCAGCATGGTGAGGTTCGTCTTCCCCGAGCTGTCGGACGCGTTCTGGCTGCAGGCGGTCGTCGTCCGTGCCCAGCCCTCGCGCACCGGGACGCACTACGGCTGCCGGTTCGTGGAGACCTCCCCGCGGGAGACGGACGAGCTCTTCCGTTACGTCCTGCGCACGCAGGGCGCCCTGCGCCGCCAGCAGAAGCTCGCCTGACTGAGCCGCCGGCGCCGGTCGCCGCCCCGTACGTGGGGACGACGGACCCGACCCGACGCCGGAAAGGCGACCCCTCCATGCCCAGCTTCACCGACCTCGGTGTGCCCGCCGCGCTCGCACGTTCCCTCGAGCAGCGCGGCATCACCGAGCCGTTCCCCATCCAGGCGGCCACGCTGCCCGACACCCTCGCCGGCCGCGACGTGCTCGGCCGCGGCCGCACCGGCTCCGGCAAGACCATCGCGTTCGCGCTGCCGGTCGTCGCCCGCCTGTCGGACTCCAAGGCGCAGCGCGCCAAGGCCCGACCGCGCGCGCTGATCCTCGCGCCGACCCGCGAGCTCGCCACCCAGATCCACGCGACCATCGAGCCGCTGGCCGCCGTCACCCGCCTCAGCTCGACCACCGTCTTCGGCGGCGTCGCGCAGAGCCGCCAGGTGTCCGCGCTCAACGGCGGCATCGACATCCTCGTCGCCTGCCCCGGCCGGCTCGAGGACCTCATCAAGCAGGGCCTGTGCTCGCTCGACTCCGTCGAGATCACCGTCCTCGACGAGGCCGACCACATGGCCGACCTCGGGTTCCTGCCCGTCGTGAAGCGCCTGCTCGACCAGACCCCGCGCGGCGGCCAGCGGCTGCTGTTCTCCGCGACGCTGGACAACGGCGTCGACACCCTGGTCAAGCGGTACCTCGACCGGCCGACCACGCACTCGGTCGACCCCGACGCCGCCGCGGTCAGCACGATGACCCACCACGTGCTGGTCGTCTCCGACGCGGACGCCAAGAAGTCGGTCGTCACCGAGCTCGCCTCCGGCGTCGGCCGCCGCGTGCTGTTCACCCGCACCAAGCACCAGGCCAAGAAGCTCGCCAAGCAGCTCACCCAGGACGGCATCCCCGCCGTCGACCTCCAGGGCAACCTCGGCCAGGGCGCGCGCGAGCGCAACCTCGCGGCGTTCACGTCCGGCGAGGTCAAGGTGCTGGTCGCCACCGACATCGCCGCGCGCGGCATCCACGTCGACGACATCGAGCTCGTCGTGCACGTCGACCCGCCGGCCGAGCACAAGGCGTACCTCCACCGCTCCGGGCGCACCGCCCGCGCGGGCTCCGGCGGCGACGTCGTCACCGTGCAGCTGCCCGAGCAGGCCGGCGACGTCCGCGACCTGACCCGCAAGGCGAAGATCACCGTCACCCCGCAGCGCGTCGCCCCGGGCTCGCCCGTGATCGCCGCGCTGGTCGGCGACGTCGCGGCCCGGGTCGCCCCGTCCGCGGCCCCCACGGTCCCGGCCCCGGCGCGGCAGCGCGCCGCGGGCACCGGAACCTCCGGCCCGGGTCGGCAGCGCCGGCGTGGCGGTGCCGGCGGCGGTCGCCCGGCCGAGCAGTCCTCCCGTCCCGCCGAGGGCGGTCGCGGGCGCGGCGGCTCCGGGGGCGGCGCGGCGTCCGGCGGCGCGCGCTCCGGCGGCGCCGGTCGCGGTCGCGGCCAGGGCGTCCCGGCGCTCGGCGGCTCGATGGTCCGGTGGAGCTCCGGCGGCGACGCCCCGTCCACGGGCGGCTCCGGGCACGCCGGCGGCGGCGCGCGGTCCGGCGGTGCCCCGCGGTCCGGTGCGGCGCGGTCCGGCGCCCCGGCGCGGTCCGGCGGCGGCGCACGGTCCGGCGGCGGCGAGGGCGGCGGGCGCGGTCGTGGTCGCGGCGGCGCCGGTCGTGGTCGCGCGGGCCAGTAACGACCTGAGCAGCACGTCGTCGACGGGCGGCGCGGGGACCGGCGGACAGCCGGCCCGCGCCGCCCGTCGGCGTCTGCGCGACCCCGGCCGCGCGCCGCGAGCGCGCGGAACACCCGGGCGCGCCACGATGTTCACCCACCTGCGTGCACCGCGGCCGACCCGGTCCGGTGCCGTCACGAGAGGAGTGCCGCGATGACGGAGCAGAAGGCCTACGAGGTCACCAAGGACGAGCAGGAGTGGCGGGTCGAGCTGAACCCCGCCGAGTTCCAGGTGCTGCGCCTGGCCGGCACGGAGCGGCCGTGGACCGGCGAGCTGCTCGACGAGAACCGCGAGGGCGTGTACCGCTGTCGCGGCTGCGGGAACGAGCTGTTCCGCTCGGACACGAAGTTCGACTCCCACTGCGGGTGGCCGAGCTTCTTCTCGCCGCTCGCCGGGGACAAGGTCGAGCTGATCGAGGACCGGTCGCTCGGCATGGTCCGCACCGAGGTGCGGTGCGCCCGCTGCGGGTCGCACCTGGGGCACGTCTTCGACGACGCGCCGCAGACACCGACGGGTGACAGGTTCTGCATGAACTCGGTGTCGCTGACGTTCGAGCCCGCCGTAAACTGACCGCCATGTGGGGGAGGGCGGCGCGGATGCTTCAGGGACGGTCCGGCGCTGCCGATATCCCGGACGTGGAGCAGGCTCTGATCGTCCGTCGGTGGCGCCGTTACGGTGCCGACCGGCTCTACGTCACGGCCGAGACCGGGGCGCCGCTGGGCAGCGTCGACCTGGCGACCGGCGAGGTCGCCGTCGAGCCCGAGGTGGCGGCCCTCGAGGGCGCCGGCGTCGAGGACGCCGTGCGCGGCGCCGCGCAGGCCTACCTGCGCGCGGACGTCCCCGAGCTGGTCCTGCCCGCCTCCGCCGTCCTCCCCGAGGACACCGAGCCCGAGCCGGAGCCGGTGCGTCGCCCCCGCGGGCGGCGCGCCGCGCCCGGGTCCGCCGACGCCGTCGTCCTCGACCCCGCCTGCGGGGACGAGCAGCCCGGCCGCGGCCGGCACCGCGCGGTCGACCTCGTCAGCCCGCGCGCCGACGGCGAGCCCCGCGGCATGGACGAGACGCTGTGCGACCGGCTGGACCGGCTGCAGCTCGCCGGCTGGCACGTGCTGCACGACGTCCCCGTGGGCCGCCAGGGCTCGGTCGTCGGGCACCTGCTCATCGGGCCCCCCGGCGCGTTCGCCGTCGCGGAGCGCCCCCGCTCGGACGAGGAGGTGTTCGTCGTCGACGGCCGGTCGCTGTCCGCCGACGGCCACGCCGTCTCCGACCTGCGCGCCGTCCGCCTCACCGCCGCCCGCGCGGGCTCGCTGCTGCGCACCGCCGTCGGCACGCCGGTGGCCGTCCGGGGCGTGCTCGTGGTGCACGGCATCGTCGAGGTCCGCCGGCCGTCGCCGTACGAGTCCCTGGTCGTCGACGACGCGCAGGTGCCGGACGTCTTCACGTCGATGCCCGGGCACTGGACGCCCGGCCGGGTGGACGCCGTCACCGCCATCGCCCGTCGCCGGAGCACCTGGGCGCTCGACCGCGCGCTCTGAGCGGGGCGCGCAGCAGCCTGGGCGTGCCTAGACCCCCGGGGCCGCCGGCCGCGGCGGGTTCGCGGTCATCGAGTCGTTGAGCCGGTGCATCTGGTCGGCGAGCAGCTCCCGCTCCTGCGGCGACCACGACTCCAGCACGCGCCCCAGGTACGCCCAGCGCGCCTCGCGGGCGGCCTCGACGCGGCGTCCGCCCTCGGGCGTGACGCGGATCAGCTGACCGCGGGAGTCGTCCGGGTCGGGCCGGCGCTCGATGAGCCCGATCTGCTCCATCCGCCCGAGCTGGCGCGACATCGTGCCGCGGCCCACGCCGATGTGCTCCGCGAGCTCGCTGGCCCGGACGTCGGGCTCCCGCTCGATCCGGGCGAGCAGCGGGTACGCCGACGGCTCCAGGTCCGGGTGCACGCTGCGCGCGAGCCGCTCGGCCGAGGCGCGCGCCCGCCGCAGCAGCAGGCCGAGCTCGGACTCGAGGCGCACGACGGGGTCGTCAGGGGTGTCCACCCGGCCATTGTGGCCGACACGCACGACGCCCGGGCCGTCGGGGGACGGGCCGGGCGTCGTGCGTCGTGCGTGCTGCCGGTCAGGCGCGGGTGCCTGCCGGGGCGTCGGCGGGGGCGGCGGCCTGCGCGGCCTCGGCCTCGGCCTGCGCGCCGGCGGCCTGCTGCGCGCCGGGGGTGCCGGCCTCGGCGACGTCGGCTGCCGTGTCGGAGTCGAGGAGCTGCTCCACGCCGCTGCGGCGGCCGAGCGGGACCTCCTGGAGGAACAGCACCGCGATCAGCGCGACCACGCCGAGCGGGACCGCGTAGAGGAACAGGTCCGCGATGCCGTGGCCGTACGACGACTCCACGATCGACCGCACCGGCTCCGGGATGCTGGACACGTCGGGCACCGAGGAGGTGCCGCCGCCGAGCGCCGACGGGTCGATGCCCGCCGCGAGCAGCCCGTCGGTCAGGTACGCGGTGATCCGGTTGCCGAGCACCGCGCCGAGCGCCGAGACGCCGATCGCGCCGCCGAGCGTCCGGAAGAACGCGACCGTGGCCGTGCCGGAGCCGATCTCGGAGACGTCCAGGATGTTCTGCACCGCGAGCACGAGGTTCTGCATCAGCATGCCGACGCCCGCGCCCATGACGAACATGTACAGACTGACCAGCACGAAGCTCGTGTCGAACCGGATCGTGCCCATCAGCGCCAGGCCGGCGGTCAGCGCGACCGCGCCGGCGACCATGAAGCCCTTGTAGCGGCCGTACTTCGTGATGAGGCGCCCCGCGACCGTGGACGACAGGAACAGGCCCAGGATCATCGGGACGGTCAGCAGGCCGGACTCGGTCGGCGTCTTGCCTCGCGCCACCTGCATGTACTGGCTGAGGAACACCGAGGTGCCGAACATCGCCACGCCCACCGCGACGGACGCGATGACGGACAGGACGACGGTGCGGTTCTTGAACAGGTGCATCGGGATGATCGGGTCGGCGACCTTGGTCTCGACCACGACGGCCACGGCGAGGACGACGAGCGCGCCGAGCACCATCACGGCGGTCTGCCAGGACAGCCAGTCGAAGTTCGTGCCCGCGAACGTCACCCAGAGCAGCAGGGTCGCGATGCCCGCCGAGATCAGGGCGGCGCCCCAGTAGTCGATCGACACGACCTTCCGGGCGCGCTTCGGCAGGTGCAGGGTGCGCTGGAGCACGATGATCGCGGCGACCGCGAACGGCAGGCCGACGAAGAAGTTCCAGTGCCAGCTCAGCGTGTCGGTCAGGACGCCGCCGAGCAGCGGGCCGCCGACCATGCCGACGCCCATGATGCCGCCCATCAGACCCATGTACTTGCCGCGCTCGCGCGGGCTGAGGATGTCGGCGATCAGGACGGTCGCGAGGGCCGTGAGGCCACCGGCGCCGATGCCCTGGAGGGCGCGCATGCTGATGAGGAACCCGACGCCCTGGGAGAACCCGGCCGCCGCGGAGGACAGCACGGAGATGACCAGCGCGAGCTGGATGAGGAGCTTGCGGTCGACGAGGTCGGCCAGCTTGCCCCAGATCGGGGTCGTGATCGTGGTGGTGAGCAGGGTCGCGACGACGACCCAGGTGTAGGACGACTGGGAGCCGTTCAGGTCGCTGACGATCTTCGGCAGCGAGCTCGACACGACGCTCGTGGCCAGGATCGACACGAACATCCCCAGCAGGATGCCGGAGAGCGACTCCATCACCTGACGGTGGTTCATCGCGGGGGCGGGGGCGTCGGTGGGGGACGCGGTGGCCGGGGAGGTCACCGGTGCGGGGCTCTCGGCCCGGGTGGTGCTGGACATGGGGACTCTGCTTTCGACGGTGGTGCGGTGCCCGGCGTCGGCGGCGGACGTGAGGGTGGTGGTGCTGCGCGCCCGGGGGGACGCGTGATCGGTGGGGCGCGGGGCCCGGTGGCTCAGGTGGCCGTGGCGACGAGGTCGCGGTCGGCCGCGACGTCGTCGGTGAGCGCGGGCCCGATGCCGGCGACGGAGTCCGACACCCGCTCGATCACCGCGACCGCCTCGGCGAGGTCCTCGGGCGTCCAGGCGCCGAAGATCCGCGCCGCGCGCTCGTCGAGGGTCTGCTTGGTCGTCGCGGTGAACTGCCGGCCCTGCTCGGTGAGGCGGACGGTGCGGACGCGGCGGTCGGTGCCCGGCGCGTCCGGGGTGGTGCGCTCGGCGTAGCCGGCGTCGACGAGCTGGCTGGCCTGGCGGCTGGCCACGGAGATGTCGACGTGCAGGTGCTGCGCCAGGTCCCCGATGCCGAGCGCCCCGCGCTTGTCGAGCAGCCACAAGGTGCTCAGGGCCGCCCGGGGGCAGTCGAGCTCGCGGGCCATCTCGGTCGCGACCTCGCGCTGCACCCGCTGCAGGCGGGCGATCGCGTCGACGAGCGCGCGGTGGGTCAGGGTGCTGGGCACAGGGGGGACCTCTCTTGGTTGCTGCAGGCAAACTATCACAACGGTTGCGTGGGGCAACTTGTTCCCCGGGGCGGCGGTCCTGGGTCGGTTCTGCTGCCCGGGGTGGATCCACCCGGGGAGTGGAGTCACCGCGACGGCGCGCGTCGGCCAGTCGCCCCGGGTGGATCCACACGGCGCGAGCTGCCGCGGCGTGTGGAGTCGATTTGACGGCGCGCGTCGGCGAGTCGCACCGGGTGGATCCACACGGCGCGAGCTGCCGCGGGGTGTGGAGTCGATCTGACGGCGCGCGTCGGCGAGTCGCACCGGGTGGATCCACCCGGGTGGGGTGGGGCGGGGGTCGGGGTCCGGGGCGGGGTCAGCGGCCGGCGGCGTAGCCCTGCATGCCGCGGGGGTTGGCGGCGGCGTGCAGGAGGCCGTCGGGGCGGCGGCCCGCGGCGCTGACGCGGCCGAGCGACCACGGGCCGGCGTCGTGGACGGCGTGGCCGCGACGGGCCAGGTCGGCGAGCACGTCCGCGCCGAGCCGCGACTCGACCTCGACGCCCCGCCGGGTGCTGGTGCGCGGGTGGAACGAGGACGGCACCTGCGTCGAGTGCCAGCCGGGGGCGTCGATGGCGGCCTGCAGGTCGAGCCCGCCGACCAGGTGGTGCAGGAGGAACGGGATCGTCCACTGGTCCTGCTGGTCGCCGCCGGGGGTGCCGAACGCGAACCCGCTGCCGTCCGGGCGCAGGACCAGGCCGGGGCTCAGGGTGGTCCGGGGTCGGCGGCCGGGGGCGAGCGACGACGGCAGCCCGGGCTCGAGCCAGAACATCTGGGCGCGCGTCGGCAGGCCGAACCCGAGGCCCGGCACGACGGGCGAGCTCTGCAGCCAGCCGCCGGACGGGGTCGCGGACACGAGGTTGCCCCACCGGTCGACGACGTCGACGTGGCAGGTGTCGCCCCGGGTCTCGCCGCCGGGCCGGACGTCCAGGGCGGGGCCGTCGACCGGCGTCGGCCCGGGCCCAGGCCCAGGCCCGCGGGTGGGCTCACCCGTCCCGACCGCGCCGACCGCGCCCGCGTCCTCGAACCGGCCCGGCCACACCGGCGCGCCGTCGGGGCCCGCGGTGGGCGTGCCGAACAGGGTCGCGAGCCGCGGGGTCCTGCCGGCGGGGGAGCCCGGGCGCACGCCGTCGGCGGCCTCGGGCCCGACCAGGCGCGCGCGCTGTTCGGCGTACGCGGGGTCGAGCAGCGCGGCGAGCGGGACGTCGCGGTCAGCGGGGTCGCCGTACCAGGCCTCCCGGTCGGCGAACGCCAGCTCCGTGACCTCCAGCGCGGTGTGCACGAGCTCTGCCGACCCGAGGTCCGCGTCCGCGACGCCCAGCGCGTCGAGCATCTGCAGCTGCTGGAGCAGCACCGGCCCCTGGCCCCAGGCCGCGGTCTTGTGCACCCGCACGCCGGCGAAGTCGACGGCGACGGTCGGCTCCTCGGTGGCGCGCCAGCCGGCGAGGTCGTCGGCGGTGAGCAGCCCGGCGTGCGCGGTGCCGGACGAGTCGAGCACAGGGGTCCGGACGTGCGCGGCCACGGCCTCGGCGACGAACCCCTCGTAGAACGCGCGCCGCGCCGCCTCGATCTGCGCCAGACGGTCGGCGCCCGCGGCCTGCGCCTCGGCCAGCACCCGGGTGTACGTCGCGGCGAGGTCGGGGTTGGTGAACCGCGCGCCGGCCTCGGGCACGGACCCGCCCGGCAGGTAGACCGCCGCGGAGGTGGGCCAGTGCTCGGCGAACAGCCGCTCGACGGTCCGGATCGTCCGCACCGCCGCGGGCACCAGCGGGTAGCCGTCGCGCGCGTAGCCGATCGCGGGGGACAGGACGTCGGCCAGCGGCAGCGTGCCGTACCGGGCGAGCAGGTCGAGCCACGCCCCGAACGCGCCCGGCACGACCGCCGCGAGTTGCCCGGTGCCGGGGACGACGTCGAGCCCGAGGTCGGTGTACGCCTCGATGGTCGCGCCGGCGGGCGCCGTGCCCTGGCCGTCGACGACGAACGTGCGCCCGTCGGCCGCCCGGTGCCCGATGATCGGCGCGTCGCCCCCGGGGCCGTTCAGATGCGGCTCGACCACCTGCAGCGTGAACCCCGCGGCGGCGGCCGCGTCGAACGCGTTCCCGCCCGCCTCGAGCACGGACATCCCGACGGCGCTGGCGAGCCAGTGCGTGGAGGCGACCATGCCGTGCGTGCCGACGAGCTCGGGGCGGGTGGTGAACACGGGCGGCTCCTCGCGAGCGGGGGTGGGGGCGGTGTCGTCCACCGTACGTGCCCGACCGTGGTGGTCACCGCCGCGCGGGCACGCCCTCGGCCGCCAGCCGCGCGGCCTCCGCCACGCGTGCCGCCCGGGTCCCGGGGCGCCGCGCGTCGACCAGCCAGCGCAGCACCGCCTTGCGCGCGCCGGGCCGGAACCCGTCCCAGCGGTCCCGTGCGCCGGGGAGGGCGTCGAGGGCCGCCACCAGGTCGTCGGGGAGGACCAGCGCCTCGACGTCGTCGTGCCGCGTCCACGACCCGTCGGCGCGCGCGGCGGCGATCACCGCGGCGCCCGCGGGCTGCATCCGGCCCGCGGCCTCGAGGCGGGCGACCCGCTCCTTGCTGAGCCGGGACCAGACGCTGCCGGGCCGCCGCGGGGTGAACCACAGCAGGGTCACCTCGTCGTCGGGCGCCCAGGCCTGGCCGTCGATCCAGCCGACCGCGAGGGCCTCCTCGACCATCGCCTCGTAGCCGAACGTCGGCCGGCCGGTCGCGGGCTTCCAGCGCGCGAGCCACACGCCGGCCGAGGTGCCGTGGTGCTCGGCGAGCCAGTCACGCCACTGCTCGGGCGTCTCCGCGTGGAAGCGGGGCGCGTCCCGGAGCCGGCCGGTCGGCACGGTCGGGCCTCAGTGCCCGCCGGTCGGGGCGGGCAGCTCGACGGCCGGGTCGGGGGCCTCGCCGCGGCCGACCCGCGAGTGCCGGTAGGAGTACAGCGCGTAGATGACGATGCCGACGGCCAGCCACGCGGCGAACCGCAGCCAGGTCAGCGTCGTCAGGTTCGACATCAGCCACAGGCAGGCGACGCCGGAGATGATCGGCAGCGCGGGCGACCACGGGACCTTGAAGCCGCGGGTGAGGTCGGGCCGGGTGCGGCGCAGGATCGGGATGCCGAAGCTGACCAGCACGAACGCGGACAGCGTGCCGATGTTGATCATCTCCTCGAGCAGCTCGACCTTCGACAGCCCGGCGATCGCCGCGACGACGATCCCCGCGCCGACCTGCAGGCGGATCGGCGTCTTGTACTTGCGCGAGGTGCGGGAGATGCCGCGGGGCAGCAGGCCGTCGCGGCTCATCGCGAACACGATCCGGGTCAGGCCGAGCAGCAGCACCATGATGACGGAGGTCAGTCCGACGAGGATGCCGATGGAGATGACCTTGCCGGCCCAGTCGGCCCCGACCAGCACGAACGCGGTGGTCAGCGACGGGGACCCGGACGCGGCGAGGTCGGTGTAGGACACCATGCCGGTGACCACGACGGTGACCAGGATGTAGAGCACGGTGACGATGGCGAGACCGCCGAGGATGCCGCGGGGGACCGCACGCTGCGGGTTCTTCGTCTCCTCCGCGGTGGTCGCGACGACGTCGAACCCGATGAACGCGAAGAACACCAGCGCCGCGCCGGACAGCAGGCCCATGACGCCGTAGGTCGACGGGTCGAACCCGGACAGGAACGCGAACAGCGGCTGGTGCAGACCGGACTGGCTCTCCGCGGGCTGCGACGGCGGGATGAACGGCGTGTAGTTCTCGGCGCGGACGTAGAAGAAGCCCGCGACGATGACGAACAGCGTGATGCCGACCTTGATGATCGTGAACACGCTGTTGATCCGGGTGCTGAGCTTGGTGCCGATCGCCAGCAGGGTGGTGAACACCCCGACGACGAGCACCGGGCCCCAGTCGAGGTCGACCGGCCCGAGGCTGACGGTGGTCGGGATGTCGACGCCGAACAGGGAGAACGCGTCGCCCAGGTACACGCCCCAGAACTTCGCGATCACCGCGGCCGCGAGCAGCATCTCGAGGATGAGGTCCCAGCCGATGATCCAGGCGACGAACTCCCCGGCGGTCGCGTAGGAGAACGTGTACGCCGACCCGGCGACCGGCAGCGTCGAGGCGAACTCGGCGTAGCACATGATCGCCAGGGCGCAGACGACGGACGCGATGAGGAACGAGACGATGACGCCCGGTCCGGCGTAGTTCGCGGCGGCGGTCGCGCCGACGGAGAAGATGCCCGCGCCGACCGCGACGGCGACGCCGAGGACGGCGAGGTCCCAGGCCGTCAGGTCCCGCTTGAGGGACCGGTCCGGGTCGTCCGTGGTGGCCAGCGAGTCCTCGACGGACTTCCGGCGCAGGATGCTGCGGTTCGTGGTGGCCACCGGGAGGCTCCCTCGGTCGACGGTGCGTGCCGCGTGAGCATGGCGGACCCCGTGCACCCCTGCACGGAATGGTCCGGCATGTAAGACCCGATCGGGCGACGTGTCAGATACCGCCCGGGAAGCCTAGCTGCCGCCAGGCCTCGTAGACAGCGGTGGCGGCCGCGTTGGTGAGGTTGAGCGACCGGCGGCCCGGTTGCATGGGGATGCGCAGCTGCTCGGTGACGCGGGGGTGCGCGAGGGCCTCGGGCGGCAGGCCGGTGGGCTCGGGGCCGAACAGCAGCGCGTCGCCGTCCTGGTAGGCGACGTCGGTGAACCGGGTCGTCGTGTGCGTGGTGAACGCGAACACCCGCCCGGGGAGCGCCGCCATCGCGGCGTCGAGGTCCGCGTGCACGACGACGTGCGCGAGGTCGTGGTAGTCGAGGCCGGCGCGCTTGAGGCGGGGCTCGTCCATCACGAACCCCAGCGGCTCCACGAGGTGCAGCGTCGCCCCCGTGGCAGCGGCCAGGCGGATGGCGTTGCCGGTGTTGCCGGGGATGCGGGGCTCGAAGAACACGACGTGCAGCACCGGGCGATCCTCTCACCTGCCGGGACGTCGGTGGCGGCGGCTAGCGTGGTCCCGGGTGCTCCCGCCCGCCTACGAGAAGAGGATCGTCGATGCCGACCATGCCCGTTCACCGCGCCGCGGACGACCGGTACGCGTCCATGCCGTACCGCCGCACCGGACGCAGCGGACTCGACCTGCCCGCGCTGTCGCTGGGTCTGTGGCACAACTTCGGCGACACCACGCCGATGGAGACGCAGCGCGCGGTCATCCGGCGGGCGTTCGACCTGGGCATCACGCACTTCGACCTCGCGAACAACTACGGCCCGCCCTACGGCTCGGCCGAGGCGAACTTCGGGCGGCACCTGGCGCAGGACCTCGCGCCCTACCGCGACGAGCTCGTCATCTCCTCCAAGGCCGGCTACGACATGTGGCCCGGGCCGTACGGCGACGGCGGCTCGCGGAAGTACCTGCTGTCCTCGCTCGACCAGTCGCTGACCCGGCTCGGTCTCGACTACGTCGACGTCTTCTACTCGCACCGGCCCGACCCGTCCGTCCCGCTGGAGGAGACGATGGGCGCGCTGCACACCGCCGTGACCAGCGGCAGGGCGCTGTACGCCGGGGTGTCGAACTACTCGCCGTCCCGGACGCGCGAGGCCGCGCGGATCCTCGCCGACCTGGGCACCCCGCTGCTGATCCACCAGCCGTCGTACTCGATGTTCAACCGGCACGTGGAGCAGGTCGCCGAGGGCGAGTCCGAGTCGCTGCTCGACGCCGTGGGCGACCTCGGCGTCGGCATGATCGTGTTCTCCCCGCTGCAGCAGGGGCTGCTCACCGGCCGCTACCTGTCTGGCGAGGTGCCCGCGGGCTCCCGCGCCGCGACCAGCCACTTCCTGTCGGCCGACACCATCGACGAGCCGTACCTGAGCCGGGCCCGGGCCCTGAACGAGATAGCCGCCGGCCGCGGGCAGTCCCTGGCGCAGCTCGCCCTGTCCTGGGTGCTGCGGGACGACCGCGTGACCTCGGCGATCATCGGCGCGTCCTCGGTCGCCCAGCTGGAGGACAACGTCGCCGCCCTGTCCGCGCCGCCGCTGTCCGCCGACGAGCTCGCGGCCATCGAGCCGCACGCCGTCGACGGCACCGCCCGCCGGTGAGCAGCACCGGGGGCCGTCGGGCGCCGGTGCCGGTCGTCCTGCTGCACGGGCTCACCGACTCGTCCGCCTGCTGGCCCACCGTCCTGCCCCGGTACGCCGCGGCGGGTCGGCGGGTCGTGGCGCTCGACGCCCGCGGGCACGGCGGCACGCCGCTGCCGGACGAGACGTTCTCGATCGGCGCGCTCGCCGCGGACGCCGCCCGCGCGCTGCGGGAGCTCGACCTCGGGCCGGCGCTGGTCGTCGGGCACTCGATGGGCGGGGTGACCGCCGAGGAGCTCGCGCTGGTGGCGCCCGAGCTGGTGGCCGGGCTGGTGCTCGAGGACCCGGCGTGGGTCGGGGCGGAGCCGGGCGCTGCCGCGGAGCCGGGCGCCGGGGCGGACCCGGGCGCTGCCGCGGACGCGGTGCACGCAGGCGGTGGCCGCCCCGCGTGGCTCGCCCCGGCGCTCGCCGCGGTCGCCGGGCGGTCGGTCGCCGAGATCGCGGCGGTCGGCCGGCGGGAGAACCCGGGCTGGTCGCCGGAGGAGGTCCTCGGGTGGGCGGACGCGAAGAGCCGCCTCGACCCGCGGCTCGCGGACGTGCCGCACGACTGGACCGGCCGCGACTGGGTGGGTGCGCTCGCGGACGTCCGTGTGCCCGTCACGCTGCTCACCGCGGCGCCGGGCGCGGGTGTCGTGACCCCCGCGCAGGCCGCCCGCGCGGCGGCGGTGCTGGGCGACCGCCTGACCCACGTCCCGGTCCCGTCGGCGGGCCACAACATCCGCCGCGACGCCCCCGCGGCGTACCTGGCGGCCCTCGACGCCGCGGTCGCCCGCGCCTGATCCACCCCGCGGGTCCCAGGTCGAGGGTTTCGTCACCGTGTGCGGCGTGTCGCCCGGCGTGTCGCGCGGAACCCTCGACCTCGGCTGCCGCGCGCCCGCGGGGAGCGCGGGTCAGCCGAGGACGGCCGCGACCACCAGGAGCGCCGGGACCGCGAGGACCGTCGTCACCAGGCCGGCGTCGCGGGACAGGGCGGTGCCGTGCCGGTACTGGATCGCGTACACGAGGACGTTCTGCGCGGTCGGCAGGGCCGAGACCACGGCGACCGCGAGCAGCGCGTGGCCCTCGAGGCCCATCAGCGTGCCGAGCCCGATCGCCAGCGCCGGGTGCACCACCGACCGGAGCACCGCGACCAGCACGACGTCCCCGCGCGGCGCCGACTCGGCCGCCACCCGGGGCGCGGCCAGCGACATCCCGAACGTCAGCAGCGCGAGCGGCGGGGCGGCGGCGCCCAGCATCGACAGCGGCTGGAACACCACGGCCGGCAGCGACCACGGCAGGGCGGCGAGCGCGAGCCCGGTCAGCGTGCCGATGATGACGGGGTTGCGCAGGGTCCGGCGGACGACCGAGCGCACGGCGGCGAACCGGTGCCGGTCGGTCGGGGTGGCGACGTCCGCGCCGCGGGCCCGGCGGTTCCGGGAGTCGAGGACGACCAGCGCGAGCGGGCCGAGCAGGAGCTGCTGGTAGAGCGTCGGCGGCACGACGCTGACGATGCTGCCCAGCAGGTACGCGGTCAGCGGGATCCCGATGTTCCCGGCGTTGACGTACGACGACGCGAGCACGCCCACGACGACGTCGCCCGCGGACCGGCGGCGCACCACCCCCAGCACCAGGGCCGCGACCAGCGCGACGACCGTGGTGCTCGCGAACGTCACCAGCGCCGACCGGGACACGAGGAGGTGCAGGTCCGCGTGCGCGATCGTGTCGACCAGCAGGGCGGGGGTCGCGACCGTGAACGCGGTCGCGGCGAGCACCCGCTGCGCGCCGTCGCCGAGCGCGCCCGTCCGTCCGACGAACCAGCCCACCCCGACGATGACGGCGATCGTGCCGAGCGCGGACAGGACGGCGAGCATCAGGCGCCGGTGCCGCCGTCCTGCGCGAACAGGCCCGACGCGGCGGCCGCGGCGGCGGTCTCCTCGGCGGTCGGCGGCTCGCGCCCCTCGACGGTGGCGATGACGCCCGGGCCGTAGCGGTCGAGCTTGGCCTGGCCGACCCCGCCGATCTGCGCGAGCGCGGTGACGTCGGTCGGGCGGGCCGTCGCGATGTCGCGCAGTGTGGCGTCGTGGAACACCACGTACGCGGGCACGCCCTGCTCCTTGGCGGTCGCTGCACGCCAGGCGCGCAGCCGCTGGAACAGCGCGGCGGCGTCGTCGCCGAGCTCGACCTCGGGGGCCGCGGCGGCCCGGCTGCGACCCCCGCCGCCGGATCGGGACGACCGCCCGGCGGGCTTCGCGTCGTGCCGCAGCGGGACGGGCCGGTCGCCGCGCAGCACCTCGGCGCTCGCCTCGGTGAGCCGCAGCGTCCCGTAGCCGTCGCCGTCCACGCCGAGCAGCCCCTGCGCGAGCACCTGGCGGACCACGCCGCGCCACTGCGTGTCGGACAGCTCGGCGCCCAGGCCGAACGTCGACAGGGCGGTGTGCCCGAGCTGCTCGATCCGCGGGGTGCGCTTGCCGACCAGGATGTCGACCAGGTGCCCGGCGCCGTAGTGCTGGTTCCGCTCGCGCTCCAGCCGGACGACCGTGGACAGCAGCTTCTGCGCGGGGACGGTGCCGTCCCAGGTCTCGGGCGGCGACAGGCAGGTGTCGCAGTTCCCGCACGGCCCGGTCTCCTGACCGAAGTACGCGAGCAGCTGCACGCGGCGGCAGGTGACGGTCTCGCAGAGCGCGAGCATCGCGTCGAGGTGCTGCGAGAGCCGGCGCTTGTGCGTCGCGTCGCCCTCGGACGTGTCGATCATGCGGCGCTGCTGGACGACGTCCTGCAACCCGTACGCGAGCCAGGCCGTCGACGGCTGCCCGTCGCGCCCGGCACGGCCCGTCTCCTGGTAGTAGCCCTCGACGGACTTCGGCAGGTCGAGGTGCGCGACGAACCGCACGTCCGGCTTGTCGATGCCCATGCCGAACGCGATGGTCGCGACCATGACCAGGCCGTCCTCGCGCAGGAACCGCGACTGGTTGCGCGCGCGCACCTGCCGGTCCAGGCCCGCGTGGTACGGCAGCGCGGGCACCCCGTTGGTGGACAGGAAGTCCGCGGTCTGCTCGACCGAGTTCCGGGACAGGCAGTAGACGATGCCGGCGTCGCCCGCGTGCTCGGTGCGCAGCAGGTCCAGGAGCTGCTGGCGCGGGCTGGCCTTCGGGACGATCCGGTACTGGATGTTCGGCCGGTCGAACGACGCGACGAACTGCCGCGCGTCGGTGAGCTCCAGCCGCTCGGCGATCTCGGTGCGCGTCGCGGCCGTCGCGGTGGCGGTGAGCGCGAGCCGCGGGACGCCCGGCCAGCGCTCGTGCAGCACGGACAGCTGCAGGTAGTCGGGCCGGAAGTCGTGGCCCCACTGGGACACGCAGTGCGCCTCGTCGATCGCGAACAGGCTGATCGCGGCGCGGTCCAGCAGCGCGAGCGTCTCCGGCACCCGCAGCCGCTCCGGGGCGAGGTAGAGCAGGTCGAGCTCCCCGTCGAGGAGCGCCTGCTCGACCGCGCGCCGCTGGCCGAGGTCCTGCGTGGAGTTGAGGAACCCGGCGCGCACGCCCAGCGCGGACAGGGCGTCGACCTGGTCCTGCATGAGCGCGATCAGCGGCGAGACGACCACGCCGGTGCCGGGGCGCACGAGCGCAGGCACCTGGTAGCAGAGCGACTTGCCGCCGCCGGTGGGCATGAGCACGAGGGCGTCGTCGCCGCGGACGACGGTGTCGATGATCTCGGCCTGCTCGCCGCGGAACGCGTCGTAGCCCCAGACCTCGCGGAGCACGTCGGCGGGGGAGCGGCCGGTGGTGGTGTCGTGCGCCGGGCGGGCGACGGGGCGTGCGACCGCCGGGTCGCCGTGGGCGGCGGCGTCACGGGCGGCGGCGTCGCGGGCGTCCCCGGGTGCGCTGCTGGTCCGGGCGGGCGACGCGACCGACGAGCGGGCGGCACGGCGCGCCGGCTCGGGCTCGTACGGCGGCTCCTCGGACGGGTCGTACGGGGGCTCGGCCGGCGGCTCGTCCGGGAAGGGCCACTCGTCGTCCCATGCCTGCGTCACGCCGTCCACCCTAGTGGCGGTGGGGGGACCGGCCGCCCTCGTCCACAGGCCCGACCGCGGGCACCCGAGCACCCACCGGTCGTCCTCGGGCGGGGGTTGGCACGGCCCGCGTCGCGGCGTACGGTGCCACCGGGCAGCCGGCCGACGGCGGCCCGGTACCGCACGACGCGAGGAGGTGGACGCATGGACGACAGCGCGAGCAGTCGGCATCCGTCGACGCCCGTCGTGCCGCGCACGCAGGCCTGAGCCGCCCCGCACCGGGGCGAGCCCGCCCGCGTGCGTCGCAGGGCCGGCGTCGTCGGAGCACCGGCGTCGCCCACGGGCGGCGCACCCGGTCCCCGCGCGCGTCCCCGCGCCGAGGGCCTCCGCCCGGGCCGAGCCCGGGATCCGCCACGGCCTCGCCGTGACGTCCGTCCGCCCCGCGACCTCCCGACCGTGCCGCGCCGCCCTCGGCGCGCCCGCCCGTGCCCCGCACGCGACGAGCGCGCCGCCGACGGTGCCGCACCGGTGCGGGGAGCGCCCGGCGGAGCACCGCCGCCCCGGCGCGCCCTCGGGCGCTCCGGGGCCCGGCGGCGCGGGCGTCCGCGCGCGGCCCCTCCCCGCCCAGGAGTGCGACATGACCCCCACCACCACCCGCACCAGCCGCAGCCCCGACGCGACGCTCCCGCTCGACCTGCACGACGTGGTCGCGATCGGCACCCGCCGGGCCCTCGAGGTCTGGCTCGCGTCGACCCCGGAGCCGCGCGCCCGCGCCGACGAGCTCGCGGACCTGTCCGACGCGCAGGTCCGGACCCTCGTCGGGCTGCTCGACCCCACCAGCGCCGCGGACCTGCTCGGCTCGCTCGACGCGCACGCCGTCGCCGAGGTCGTGCACGTCGTCCCGCCGACGGTGGCCGCCGGCCTCGTCGACGCGCTCGACCCGGACGAGGCCGCAGCGCTGCTGCGGGTGCTCCCGGACGCCGAGCGCGCGTCCGTGCTCGCGGCGCTGCCGGTGGTCCGGTCGGCCGTCGTCCGCGGGCTGCTCGCGTGGCCGGCGGAGTCCGCGGCCGCCCGGATGAACCCCGACGTCGTCACCGTCCGGCCCGCCATGACCGTCCGCGAGGCGGTCGACGCCCTGCGCGCGCAGCCCGCGTCCACGGCGGAGGCGGGCGAGGTCTACGTGACCGGCGACCCGGTCGCCGGGGACGGGGTCGCCCTGCTCGGTGTCGTGACGTTCCGCGACCTGGTGCTCGCCGAGCCGGGTGCCCGCGTCGCGGACCTGATGCGCGAGGACGTCGTGACCGTCGCGCCCGAGGCGGACCGGGAGGTCGCGGCCCGGCTGCTGCAGGACCACCAGCTCGCCGCGCTGCCGGTGGTGGACGACGGCCGCCTGGTCGGTGTCCTCACCGGGGACGACGTCGCGGACATCCTCGAGCGGGAGGCCACCGAGGACGCGGTGCGCCAGGGCGGCGCGGAGCCGCTCGACGTGCCCTACCTGCGGGCGACGCCGCTGATGCTCTGGCGCAAGCGGATCGTCTGGATGCTGGTGCTGTTCGTGGCGGAGATGTACACCGGCACCGTGCTGCGGTCGTTCGAGGACGAGCTGGAGACGGTCATCGCGCTCACGTTCTTCATCCCGCTGCTGATCGGCACCGGCGGGAACGCGGGGACCCAGATCACCACCACCGTGATCCGGGCGATGGCCGTGGGCGAGGTGCGGCTGCGGGACCTCGGGCGCGTCGTCCGCAAGGAGGTCGGCACCGGCCTGCTCGTGGCGGTGACGATCGCCGCGCTCGGCTGGGTGCGGGCGTGGATGCTCGGCGTCGGGCCCGAGGTGTCGCTGACCGTCGCGGTCACCGCGGCCGCGGTGATCGTGTGGGCGTCGCTCGTCGCGTCCGTGCTGCCCCTGCTGCTCCGCGCGGTGCGCGTCGACCCGGCCGTGGTGTCGGGGCCGATGATCACCACGCTGGTCGACGGCACCGGGCTGATCATCTACTTCGAGGTCGCCCGGCTGCTCATCTCGTCGATCGGCGGCTGACCGGCGCGCCGTAGGGTGGGCGCCGTGGTGGACGAGCAGGCCGACGGCGCGACGACGGCGGGGTCCCCGGTCGAGAGCGTCGACCGGGCCCTGCGCGCGCTCGACGTCGTCGCGGGCGCGGGTCCGGCGGGCATCGCGCTCGTCGACCTGGCCGCCGCGCTCGGGGTGCACAAGACGACCGTGCACCGGTCGCTCGCCGCGCTGCGGCACCGCGACTACGTCGCGCAGGACCCGCTCACCGGCAGGTACGGGCTCGGACCGGCGGCCGTCGGGCTCGCCGACCGGTACTTCGCCGAGGACGACCTGCCCGCCCGCCTGCACGGCGCGCTGACCGCACTGTGCGCCGCCACCGACGAGCTCGTGCACCTCGGGGTCCTGAGCGGCGTGCAGGTGGTGTACCTCGACAAGGTCGAGCCCGAGCGTCCGGTCCGCGTGTGGTCCGCCGTGGGCCGGCGCAACTGGGCGGCGACGACGGCGCTCGGGCGCGCGATGCTGGCGTTCCGGGACACCCCGGCGTCCGCGCTCGACGGGTACGTGGACGCCGTCGAGCCCGCCGGCCGGGTGGACGTCGCGCGCCTGGCCGACGAGCTCGCCCGGGCCCGCGACCGCGGGTACGCCGTGGAGCTGCAGGAGAACGAGCCGGGCATCGCCTGCCTCGCCGTCCCGGTGCTCCGGGGCAGCCGGCCGGTGGCGGCGCTCAGCGTCACCGCGCCCGCCGACCGGATGACCCCCGCGCGCATGGCCGACCTGCACGGCCGGGTCCGCGCTGTCGTGCCCCCGCTGCTCCCCGCCGGCCTGGCGCTGCCCCCGGCCTGACGCCACCCCGGGTCACCGGCGCGCGGGCGTCCGCCGCCGAGGTAGGACCGGCGCGTCGACTTCCGACGCCGAGGTAGGTCCGGCGCGTCGACTTCCGACGCCGAGGTAGGTCCGGCGCGTCGAGACAGGGCGCCCGGCGGACCTACCTCGTGCGAACGGACCTATCTCGGCGCCCGCCGGTCGGATCCGGCGCCTGCCGGCCGCTCGGCGAACCCGGGCGGCCCGGCGAGTCCGGCGTTGCCGCGGGAGGTCGCCGTGTGCCACGATGCGTTGCGGAGAGCGCAGCGTGCGTTGCGCCTGGCGAAACAAAGGAGTTCCGATGTCCGAGGTGCTGGAGCAGCTGGCGGCCCACCGGATCGTGCCGGTGGTGGTCCTGGACGAGGTCGCGGACGCCGGCCCGCTGGCCGAGGCGCTGGTCACCGGGGGTCTGCCCGTCGCGGAGATCACGTTCCGCACGGCCGCCGCGGCCGACGCGATCCGGGTCATGGCCGACCGCGGCGACGTCCTCGTGGGCGCGGGCACCGTGGTCAGCGCCGACCAGGTCGACCGGGCCGTGGCCGCCGGCGCCCGGTACGTGGTGTCCCCGGGGACGTCGCGCGCGGTGGTCGAGCGCGCCCAGGAGCACGGCGTCCCCGTGCTGCCCGGCGCGGTGACGGCCACGGAGGTGCAGGCCGCGCTCGAGCTCGGGCTCGGCACCGTGAAGTTCTTCCCGGCCGGCACGTCCGGCGGCCCCGCGGCGATCGCGGCGCTGGCGGCCCCGTTCGGAGCGTTGCGGTTCGTGCCGACCGGCGGTGTCGGCCCGGCGAACCTCGACCAGTACCTCGCGCTGCCGTGCGTCGCCGCGGTCGGTGGCTCGTGGATGGTGCCCCGCGACCGGGTCCGCGCCGGCGACCTCGCCGGCGTGCGGGCCCTGGTGGCCGAGTCCGTCGCGCTCGCCGCGAGCCTGCGCCCGCTCGTCCACGCCTGACCCGGCCGTCCGGCGCAGCCCCGGACCCGAACCCCCGCCCCGACACCGCCGTCCCGAGGAGAGCCCCGTGACCCTGCAGATCCGCCCCGCCGCCGACACCCGCTACGACGCCGTCTCCCTCGGCGAGGTGATGCTGCGCCTGGACCCGGGGGAGGGCCGGATCCGCACCGCCCGCCAGTTCCGCGCCTGGGAGGGCGGCGGTGAGTACAACGTCGCGCGCGGGCTGCGCCGGGCGTTCGGGCTGCGCACCGCGGTCGTGACGGCGCTCGCGGACAACGAGGTCGGCCGGCTGGTCGAGGACCTGGTGCTCCAGGGCGGCGTCGACACGTCGTACATCCGGTGGGTGCCGTACGACGGCATCGGCCGGGGGGTGCGCAACGGGCTGAACTTCACCGAGCGCGGGTTCGGGGTGCGCGGCGCGGTCGGGGTGTCGGACCGCGGGCTGACCGCGGCGAGCCAGATGGCGCCCGGCGACGTCGACTGGGACCACCTGTTCGGCGAGCTGGGTGTGCGGTGGCTGCACACCGGCGGCATCTACGCGGCGCTGTCGGAGTCGACCGCGGAGGTGGTGGTCGAGGCGGTCACCGCGGCGAAGCGGCACGGGACCGTGGTCTCGTACGACCTCAACTACCGGCCGAGCCTGTGGAAGGCGATCGGCGGCCAGGCCCGCGCGCAGGAGGTCAACCGCGAGATCGCCGGTCTGGTCGACGTGATGATCGGCAACGAGGAGGACTTCACCGCCTCGCTCGGGTTCGCCGTCGAGGGCGTGGACGAGCACATCTCCGCGATCGAGGTCGCCTCGTTCGCCGCGATGATCGACCGGGTCGCGGCGGCGTACCCGAACTTCCAGGTGATCGCGACGACGCTGCGTACCGTGCGGTCGGCGACGGTCAACGACTGGGGCGCGCTCGCGTGGTCGCGGGAGTCGGGCCTGGTGCAGGCGACGCACCGTCCGGGGCTGGAGATCCTCGACCGGGTCGGGGGTGGGGACTCGTTCGCGTCGGGCCTGGTCTACGGCCTGCTGGAGGGCGAGCCGCTGGCGACGGCCGTCGAGTACGGCGCCGCGCACGGTGCGCTGGCGATGACCACCCCCGGCGACACGACGATGGCGTCGAAGGCCGAGGTGCTGAAGCTGGCCGGCGGCGGGGGCGCGCGGGTGGACCGCTGACCGGACGGCCCCGCACGCCCGCCAGCCCCGCACGCCCGACGGCCCCGCCCCCCACGCAGGAGGGACGGGGCCGTCGGCCGTGCTGGTGCGGTGCGGCGTCAGCGCACGTCGTCGTCGACCCAGTCGAGGGTCTTCGTGACGGCCTTCTTCCACAGCCGGTACTGGCGGTCGCGCTCGTCGGACTCGAGGTTCGGCGTCCAGCGCTTGTCCTCGGCCCAGTTGTCGATGACGTCCTGCTCGCCCTCCCAGAACCCGACGGCGATGCCCGCGGCGTACGCGGCGCCGAGGGCGGTGGTCTCGGCGACCTTCGGGCGGATGACGGGCACGTCGAGGATGTCGGCCTGGAACTGCATGAGCAGGTTGTTGGCGGTCATGCCGCCGTCGACCTTGAGCTCGGTGAGGTCCACGCCGGAGTCCGCGTTCATCGCGTCGAGCACCTCGCGGGTCTGGAAGGCCGTGGCCTCCAGCGCCGCGCGGGCGATGTGGTTGCGGTTGACGTACCGGGTGAGGCCGACCAGCGCGCCGCGGGCGTCGGAGCGCCAGTGCGGGGCGAACAGGCCGGAGAACGCGGGCACGAAGTAGGCGCCGCCGTTGTCGTCGACCTTGTTGGCGAGGTACTCGATGTCCGGCGAGTCGGTGAACATGCCGAGGTTGTCGCGCAGCCACTGCACGAGCGAGCCGGTGACGGCGATCGAGCCCTCGAGCGCGTAGACCTGCGGCTTGTCGCCGATCTTGTAGGCGACGGTGGTGAGCAGGCCGTTCTTGGACTGCACGGGCTCGGTGCCGGTGTTCAGCAGCATGAAGTTGCCGGTGCCGTAGGTGTTCTTCGCGGTGCCGACCTCGAAGCACGCCTGGCCGAACGTGGCGGCCTGCTGGTCGCCGAGGATGCCGGCGATCGGCACGCCGGGGACGAACCCGCCCTTGCGCCCGTGGCCGTAGACCTCGGACGAGGACCGGATCTCGGGGAGCATCGACAGCGGCACGCCCATCTCCGCCGCGATCTCCTCGTTCCAGGTGAGCGAGTCGACGTTCATCAGCATCGTGCGCGACGCGTTGGTGACGTCGGTGACGTGGATGCCGCCGTCGACACCGCCGGTCATGTTCCACAGCACCCAGGAGTCGGTGTTGCCGAACGCGAGCTCGCCGCGCTCCGCCTTCTCGCGCGCGCCCTCGACGTTGTCGAGGATCCAGCGCACCTTCGGGCCGGAGAAGTACGTGGCGAGGGGCAGGCCGACGCGCTCCTTGTAGCGCTCCGCGCCGCCGCCGAGCGCCGCGAGGTCGTCGCAGATCTTCTGGGTGCGGGTGTCCTGCCAGACGATCGCGTTGTAGACGGGCTGGCCGGTCGTCCGGTCCCAGACCACGGCGGTCTCGCGCTGGTTGGTGATGCCGACCGCGGCGATGTCGGCGTAGGTCTTGTTGGCGCGCGACAGGGCGACGCTGACGACCTCGCGGGTGTTCGTCCAGATCTCGTTCGGGTCGTGCTCGACCCAGCCCGCCTTCGGGAAGATCTGCTGGTGCTCGGTCTGACCGACGGAGACGATCTGGCCGCCGTGGTCGAAGATGATCGCGCGGGTCGAGGTCGTGCCCTGGTCGATGGCCAGGACGTACTGCTCGGACATGTGTCTTCCTTCGCGTCGAGGTGGCCCACGTCGGGCGTGGGCGCGGCACCGCGGGGGCGGCGCTGCCGGGAGCGGTGCGGCACGGGGCCGCGGGGTGCGGCGACCGGGGCCGCCGCGGGTGACGGCCTGCGCCGCCGGGGGTGACGGCTCGCGCCGCCGGGAGTGCCGGCCCGCCCGACCCCGCAGGGGTGGGGACGGGCGGACCGTGCGTCAGGGGGTCAGGCGACCCAGGACAGCGACATCGCGACGAGGCCGCCGAGCACGCCGCCGACGACGGGACCGAGCACCGGCACCCACGCGTACGACCAGTCGGACGAGCCCTTGCCCTTGATCGGCAGCAGCGCGTGGGCGATGCGGGGGCCGAGGTCACGGGCGGGGTTGATGGCGTAGCCGGTGGGGCCACCGAGGCTCGCGCCGATCGCGACCACGACGAGCGCGACGCCCAGCGGGCCGATCTCGGCGGGGGTGTTGCCGCTGATCGCGACCCAGAACACCAGCACGAAGGTCGCGACGACCTCGGTGACGAAGTTCCAGCCCTTCGAGCGCAGCTCCGGTCCGGTGGAGAACACCGCGAGCTTGATGCCGGGGTCGGCGTCCTCGTCGAAGTGCTTCTTGTAGACCAGGTAGGCCAGCGCCGCACCGACGGCCGCGCCGGCGAACTGCGCCGCGATGTACATGAACCCGTTGGCGGCGTTGACCTCGATGCCGGGGGCGAACTCGTCCTTGCCGGCGGCCCACAGGCCCAGCGTCACCGCGGGGTTGAGGTGCGCGCCGGACTGGAACGCCACGTACACACCGGTGAAGACCGCGAGGCCCCAGCCGAAGTTGATGAGGAGCCAGCCGCCGCCGAACCCCTTCGTCTTCGGCAGGATCACGTTGGCGACCACGCCTGCACCCAGGAGGAGCAGGATCGCGGTGCCGAGGAACTCGGAGATGGCTGCATCACCGATCGAGATGGACTCCACGGTCGACCTCTTTCTTGACGGACGTCGTTGTCTCGCAGGGATCCGGCGGGTCGATCTGCGGCCTGCCGGAGTGCGGCCGGGGGACCGCGTCTACTTCAGGTACTGCTGATCATGTCCCTGCCGGGCCTGCGCTGGCAGGGGTCTGGGCCGACGAACCGGGCTTGGTCCCGGGCCGCACGGGGGTGGTGTGCAGGTCGACCAGCGGGGCGAGGTCCTCGGCGACGTCGCGCGCGGCCTGCGCGGCGGCGTCGTCGGGCTGCTGCGCCGCGGCGTTCTCGGCGTCCGCGCGCTGCCGGTAGGCGTCGATCTCGCGGGCGCGGGTCGCGTCGTCCCAGCCGAGGCGGGGGGCGACGAGGTCGGCGATCTCCTCGAGGGCGCCGACGCCCTTGTCCACCTGCTCGTAGTTGAGCCGGGTGCGGTGCATGAGGATGTCGTCGAGGTGCAGCGCGCCCTCGTGGGTCACCGCGTAGACGGCCTCGGCGCCGATGTAGGCGGGCGCGTGCGCCAGCGGCTCGCCGAGGCGCGGGTCCTCGTCGACCATCTCGAGCAGCTCGCCGAGCAGGGAGCCGTACCGGTGCAGCAGGTGGTCCATCCGCCCGCGGTCCCAGCCGTAGCGGCCGCCGATGTCGCGGGACTGGCGCTGCAGGACCTCGAGGCCCTCGGCGCCGACCAGCGGGATCTTGTGCGTGATGGACGGCAGCGTGGTGGCGCGGGAGCCGATCGCGAAGTCGACGGCGTCCTTGGCCATCACCCGGTAGGTGGTGAGCTTGCCGCCGGCGATCACCGTCAGGCCCGGGGTGGGGGAGGCGACGGTGTGCTCGCGCGACACCTTGGCGGACGACGTGCCCTCCTTGGTGCCGGGCTGGAGCAGCGGCCGCAGGCCGGCCCAGGTGCCGATGACGTCCTCGCGGGTGATCGGCCGGGACAGCACCGCGTTCGCGTGGTCGATGACGTAGTCGATGTCCTCGCTGGTCGCCACGGGGTGCGTGAGGTCCTGCTCGTACGGGGTGTCGGTGGTGCCGATCACCCAGTAGCGCGACCACGGGATGACGAACAGCACGGACTTCTCGGTCTGCAGGATCAGACCGACGTTGCCGGCGATCCGGTCCCGGGGGACGACGATGTGGATGCCCTTGGACGCCAGCACGCGCAGGCCGCCCTCGGTGCCGGCGAGCGACTCGGTCTGCTCGGTCCACACGCCGGTGGCGTTGATGACGTGCCGGGCGCGGACGGTGAACCGCTCGCCGGTCTCGAGGTCCTGCAGCTCGGCGCCGGTGACGGCCCCGCCGGAGGTGGTCGTGAGGCCGACGACCTGGGTGCGGGACGCGGCGTGCGCGCCGTACGAGGCGGCGGTGCGGACCAGCGTGGACACCAGGCGGGCGTCGTCGACGTTGGCGTCCCAGTACTGGATGGCGCCGACGGCGGCGTCGTGCCGCAGGTCGGGGAACTTGCGCTCGAGGCCCTTGCGGGTGACGTGCTGGTGCAGCGGCATGGCGCGCTTGCGGCCGCCGACGCTCGCGAGGGTGTCGTACAGGGCGATGCCGGCACCGACGTACGCGCGCTCCCAGACCCGGTTCTCCAGCGGGTAGAGGAACGGCACGGGCTTGACGAGGTGCGGGGCGAGGTCGCTGATGAGCAGGTCGCGCTCGGTCAGCGCCTCGCGGACCAGGTGGAAGTCGAGCATCTGCAGGTAGCGCAGGCCGCCGTGCACGAGCTTGCTGGACCGGCTGGACGTGCCGGACGCCCAGTCCTGCGCGTCGATGATCGCCGTCGACAGCCCGCGGGTCACGGAGTCGAGCGCGATGCCCGCACCGGTGACGCCGCCGCCGATGACCAGGACGTCGAGCTCCGGCCCGCCCTCCGTGGTCGCTCGCAGGGTCGCCAGCGCGTCGTCACGCAGTCGGGGGGTCAGTGCTGCGGTCCTCATGTCCCACTCCATCGCGGTGTTGCCGTGCTCGGCCGCCGGTCGCCGAGTCGCGGGGGACGAGTCGCCCGCAGACCGGGACCTCGGTCCTGTCTGTCCGCTATCGTCACCACAGACGAACAGACGCGCAACCGCAGTGCACGAATGTGCAGGACCGAGGTCCCAGGGATGGGACGACGACGAGGAGGTCGTGGGTCGTGGCAGACCGGGAGCAGGACGTGCTGCGCGCGGCGTCCATGTACTACCTGCAGGACGTCAAGATGGAGGTCATCGCCCGGCACCTGGGGACCTCCCGCTCCACGGTGTCCCGGCTGCTGAAGCGCGCGCGCGACACCGGGCTCGTCGAGATCACGCTGCGGCCGTCCAGCACCCGCGCGCCGAGCCTCGGCCGGTCGATCTCCGCGGCGTTCGGCATCGACACCTACGTCGTGCCCGTCCCGGACTCCGGGGAGCAGCTCGACACGCTCGACCAGGTCGCCCGCGCCACCGCCCGGCTGCTGGCGTCCTGGTTCGACTCCGACATGATCCTCGGCGTCGCCTGGGGCACCACGCTCGCCGCGGTGTCCCGCCGGCTCCAGCCCAAGGTCACCCACGGCTCGGTCGTCGTGCAGCTCAACGGCGCCGCGAACACCCGCACCTCCGGCATCGAGTACGCCAGCGACCTGATCGCCTCGTTCGGCACCGCGTTCGGCGCGACCGTGCACCACTTCCCGGTCCCCGCGTTCTTCGACTACCCGGAGACGAAGCAGGCGATGTGGCGGGAGCGGTCCGTGCGACGCGTGCTCGACGAGCAGTCCCGCGCCGACATCGCGCTGTTCTCGGTCGGCTCCGTCGCCGGGTCGGTGCCCTCGCACGTGTACTCCGCGGGCTACCTCGACGACGACGACGTGACGCTGCTGCACGACCAGGCCGTGGTCGGCGACGTGTGCACGGTGTTCCTGCGCGCCGACGGGTCCTGGCGCGACGTCCCCCTGAACGCGCGCGCGACCGGGCCGTCCCCCGACCAGCTCCGCCGCATCCCGCGCCGGCTGTGCGCGGTCGCCGGGGACAACAAGGCCGTGCCGCTGCTCGCCGCGCTGCGCGCCGGGACGATGACCGACCTGGTCGTGGACGAGCGCACCGCCGCCCGGCTGCTCGAGATCGCCTGACCGGGTGAGCCCGCGCGGGGCCGCCCGGGTCGGACACACCCGCGTGACACGCGGCTGCTAGCGTCCGCGCGCATGACCCCGCCCTCCGGCCGCCCCCGCACCGGGGCCGACCGCGACACCCGCGGCGCCGTGCTCGCCGCCGCCGCCGTCCTGTTCAGCAGCGTCGGCTACACCGCGACCTCCACCTACGCGATCGCCGACCGGGCCGGGGTGAAGCAGGCGTCGATCTACCACCACTTCCGCGGCAAGGACGCCCTGCTGCGCACGCTGCTGCTCGAGACGGTGCGCCCCTCGCTGGCGCTCGCGGACCAGCTGCTCGCCGAGCCCGGCGACCCGGCCGCGCGCCTGTGGGCGCTGTGCGACGCCGACGCGCGGTGGCTCGCGGACGGCCCGGTGAACATCGGCGGGCTGATGCAGCTCCCCGAGGTCGAGGGGGAGGCGTTCGGCGAGTTCCACGAGGAGCGGGCGGCGCTGCGCGGGCGGTACGACGCGCTCGTCGCCGCGGTGCTCCGGGCGGTGCACGGCCCGGACCGGGTCACCACAGGGGTCGCGCCGCCGGAGGCCACGCTGGTGTTCGGGCTCGTCGAGAGCGTCATCACCGCGCGGCGCACGGGCGGGACCGCCGCGGTCGCCGACCTGGCGCCGGTCGTCGCGGACGCGGCGCTGCGGGTGCTCGGCCTCCACGGACCCTCGCTGGGCGGGGCCCGGACCGCCGGCGCGGCGCTGGTGCCGGGCCTGGACCGCTGGGCGTCGGCGCCGGTGCACGACGTAGGTTGAGGGGCGTGACCGAGCCCGCCGCACCGCCGTCCGACGCACCGCTGTCCGCAACACCGTCGTCGTCCGCACCCACGTCGCCCGCCGCGTCGTCGTACCGGGTGCGACCGGCCCGGCCCGCGGACGTCCGGGCCATCCGCGACCTGGTGCAGCCCTACGCCGACGAGCGCATCCTGCTCGCCAAGGAGTGGGTCGGCTACTACGAGGCCGTGCAGGAGTTCGTCGTCGCGGAGGCGGAGGACGGCACCCTGATCGGCTGCGGCGCGCTGCACGTGATGTGGCAGGACCTCGCCGAGATCCGGACCCTCGCGGCCGCCCGCGCCTGGCGCGGCCGGGGCGTCGGGCACGCGCTGCTCGAGGCCCTGACCGAGCGCGCCCGCGACCTCGGCCTGCGGCGCCTGTTCTGCCTGACCTTCGAGGTCGACTTCTTCGCCGCGCACGGCTGGGGCACGATCGACGGCGCGGCCGTCCCGCCCGAGGTCTACGCGGAGCTGCTGCGGTCGCACGACGACGGCGTCGCCGAGTTCCTCGACCTGGCGCGCGTGAAGCCGAACACGCTGGGCAACACCCGGATGATCGTCGACCTGGACTGAGCTCAGGCGGTCGGGGCGGTCGTGGCGGTCGGGTCCGTGGCGGCCGTCGCGACCGCTGCCGGCAGGCGGTACCGGGGCTGCTCCGGGTCCTCGCCCGGGACGACCTCCACCAGGCGGTCGACGAGCAGCGACGCCAGGCAGCGGTCGCGCTGCACGTCGTCCGGCCACACCGCGGCCACCGCGTGCGCCGGCGCGGGCTCCAGGGCGTCGCGCAGCAGCGCCATGATCCTGCCCCGCACCTGCCGGTCGGTTCCCGCCCACGCCTGCGTCCGGCGGCGCAGGGCGTGCACGTCCGGCGGTGATCCGGCCCGCCGCCACGCGCAGACGTCCCGCACCGGGCAGGCGTCGCACCGCGGGGCGCGCGCCGTGCACACCAGCGCGCCGAGCTCCATCGACGCCGCCGCCCACCGTGCCGCGCCCGCGTCGTCGGCCGGGACCAGCTCCTCGGCCAGCCGTCGCTCGGCGACCGTCAGCGCCGGGGCCGGCAGCGCCTCGCCCGCCACCACCCGGGCCAGCACCCGCCGCACGTTCGTGTCCAGCACCACCGACCGCCGCCCGAACGCGAACGCCCGCACCGCCGCCGCCGTGTACGAGCCGATCCCGGGCAGCGCCAGCAGCGCCTCCTCGTCGTCCGGCACCGCGCCGCCGTGCCGCTCGACGAGCGCCCGCGCGCAGTCCTGGAGCCGCAACGCGCGCCGCGGGTAGCCGAGCCGGTCCCACGCCCGCAGCACGTCCGCCGGGCTCGCCGCCGCGAGGTCCGCGGGCTCCGGCCACCGCGCCAGCCACGCCCGCCACGCCGGCTCCACCCGGACCACCGGGGTCTGCTGCAGCATCACCTCGCTGACCAGCACGCCCCACGGGGTGCGGTCCGGGGCGCGCCACGGCAGGTCGCGCGCGTGCTCCTCGAACCACGCGACCACCGGCTCGCGGACCGCGGCGGCGGGTAGGGGCAGGACGGGGGAGGACGGCACGGACGCCATCCTCACCCGCCGGCGCCGCGCGACCGAATCGCCGCCCGCCCGCCCGCCGGTCGGTCAGCGCCGCCGAGATAGCACCGCGCCGCCGAGACAGGGCGGTAGGGCGCCCTGTCTCGGCGCGGAGGCCCTGTCTCGGCGAGCGGCGGGGCGCGCCAGGAGGCCAGGCGTGTCCTCGGGCGGGTCCCCGGGGGGTGCGGCGCGGCGGGCTACCGTGTCCGCGTCGACCGAATCGAGAAAGGCCGGGACATGGGCGTGCTGCGGCCGGAGGGTTCGCTCCCTCCGCGCGTGTACTGGGTGCGCCGGGCGGTCGTGCTGATCGTGCTGGTGGCGGTGGTCGTGCTGGCCGTCGTCGGGATCGGGGCGCTCGTGCGCGGCGGCGGCTCGGGCGGCGACGACACCGCGACCGGTGGCGGCACGACGACGCAGACCCCCGCGCCGGAGGAGACCGAGACCGGGACGCCGGTGTGCGCCACCGGGGACCTCAACGCCGAGCTCAGCGCGGACGCCACGACCTACGCCGAGGGCGCGCTGCCCACGTTCACGCTGCGGCTGACCAACGCCGGCAGCGTCGCCTGCCTGGTCGACGCGGGCGGCCCGAACCAGCAGGTCGCCATCACGTCGGGCAGCGACCGGATCTGGGCGAGCACGGACTGCGCGCCCACGGAGCCGCTGCAGCTGCTGCTGGCGCCGGGTCAGGCCGACGAGCGGCAGGTCCAGTGGGACCGCGTGCGGTCGGTCGAGGGCTGCGCGGGCGGGCAGTCGGACGCCCAGCCGGGGACCTACCAGGCGGTGCTCACGCTCGCCGGGGTCGTCACCGAGCCGGTGGTGTTCGGGCTGGAGTGAGCCCGGCGCGGCGGCCGGGTCCGGGCGGACCGCTCGGGATCGGACGTACCGCTCGGGCTCAGACGTACCGCTCGAGGATGCTCGACTCCGCGAGCCGGGACAGCCCCTCGCGCACGGCGCGGGCGCGCTGCTCGCCGACTCCGTCGACGGCCATGAGGTCGTCGATGTTCGCGGCCAGCAGCTTCTGCAGGCCGCTGAAGTGCCCGACGAGGCGGTCGACGATCGCCGCCGGCAGGCGGGGGACCTTCGACATCAGGCGGTAGCCGCGCGGGCCGGTCGCGGCGTCGAGCATCTCCACGCCGGACGGCAGGCCGAGCACGCGGGCGATCAGCGCGAGGTCGAGCAGCTCGGTGGAGTCCAGCGCGGCGAGCTCGCCCTGGACGGCGTCGACGTCGCGGCGGGCCGAGTCCAGGTAGTCGCGGATCACGAGCTCGCTGTCGCTGGTGATGCCGCCGGTGAGCTCGTCGAGCTGGAGGGACAGCAGACGCCCGTCGGTGCCGAGCTCGACGACGTAGCCGGCGATCTCCTCCGAGATGCGGCGCACCATCTCCTGGCGCTGCACGACGACGCACACGTCGCGGACGGTCACCAGGTCCTCGATCTCGAGGGCGGAGAGCGTGCCGCTGACCTCGTCGAGGCGGGACTTGTACCGCTCGAGCGTGGCGAGCGCCTGGTTCGCGCGGGACATGATCGCGTCGGCGTTCTCGAGCACGTGCCGCTGGCCGCCGACGTACAGCGCGATGATCCGCATCGAGGCGGACACCGAGATGACGGGCAGGCCGGTCTGCTTGGCGACCCGCTCCGCGGTGCGGTGCCGGGTGCCGGTCTCCGACGTGGAGATCGACGGGTCCGGGAGCAGCTGGGCGCCCGCGCGCACGATGCGCTGCGACGTCGGGTCCATCACGATGCCGCCGTCCATCTTGGCGAGCTCGCGCAGCCGGGTCGCCGAGAACTCGACGGCGAGCTCGAACCCGCCGGAGCAGATGCTCTCGACCGTGGCGTCGACGCCGAGCACGATGAGCGCGCCGGTCCGGCCGCGCAGGATGCGCTCGAGGCCGTCGCGGAGCTCGGTGCCGGGCGCGACCGCGGCGAGCGTGTGCCGCAGCAGGTCGTCGGGCGGCGTGGGTGTGGGCACGGCGCGATCCTACGCAGCCGGGCGCCGCCACGGGGGCTCGCCGCGCGCCGCGGACGTTGCGATGCGGTCACGGGTCGTCGCCCCGCCGCCCGGGTGGGTGCCGGGCGGCGGGCCGCGTGTCGGTGGCGGCGGCTAGCGTCACGACCCGTGAGCACCACGACCACGAAGAGCGCCAGGCCCGTCTTCCGCTGCGCCGAGTGCGGCTGGACGACGTCCAAGTGGGTCGGCCGCTGCGGCGAGTGCCAGACGTGGGGCTCGGTGACGGAGGACACCGGCCCGGGCGGCGCGGCACCGCGGACCGCCGTGATGGTGCCGCTGCGCGGGGCCGCGCGGCCGATCGCCGAGATCGACGTCGAGACGAGCCGCTCCCGGCCGACGGGGGTCGGGGAGCTGGACCGCGTGCTCGGCGGCGGGCTGGTGCCGGGCGCCGTCGTGCTGCTCGCGGGCGAGCCCGGCGTGGGCAAGTCGACGCTGCTGCTCGACGTCGCGAGCCGGGCCGCCGAGGGCGGTCGCACGGTCCTGTACGTGACCGGTGAGGAGTCCGCGGGCCAGGTGCGGCTGCGCGCGGAGCGGATCGGGGCGCTCGCCGCGACGCTGCTGCTGACGGCGGAGACGGACCTCGGGACGATCCTCGGCCACCTCGCGCAGACCGAGCCCGACCTCCTGGTGCTCGACTCGGTGCAGACGGTGGCGTCCTCCGCCGTCGAGGGTGCGCCGGGCGGTGTCGCGCAGGTCCGCGAGGTGGCGGCGGCGCTGATCTCGGCGGCCAAGGAGCGCGGGCTGCCGGTGGTGCTCGTCGGGCACGTCACGAAGGACGGCTCGGTCGCCGGACCGCGGACCCTCGAGCACCTGGTGGACGTCGTCTGCCAGTTCGAGGGGGACCGGCACTCACGGCTGCGGCTGCTGCGCGCGACCAAGAACCGGTTCGGCCCGACGGACGAGGTCGGCTGCTTCGACCTGACCGAGACCGGGATCGTGGGACTGGCCGACCCGTCGGGGCTGTTCGTCTCGCACGAGCGGCACCACGTCCCCGGCACGTGCGTCACGGTGACCCTGGAGGGGCGCCGGCCCCTGGCGGTCGAGGTGCAGGCGCTCGTCGCGCCGAGCATGCTGCCCAACCCGCGGCGCACCACCAGCGGCATCGACGGCAGCCGGCTCGCGATGGTGCTCGCCGTCCTGCAGCGGCGTGCGGGGCTGAAGGTCGGCGACCAGGACGTCTACGTCGCGACGGTCGGCGGCGCGCGCCTGGTCGAGCCCGCGGCCGACCTCGCGCTGGCGCTGGCGACGGTCAGCAGCCGGGAGAACGTGGCGCTGCCGCCCCGGCTGGTCGCGATCGGGGAGGTCGGGCTGGCGGGCGAGATCCGCCCGGTGACCGGGACGGCGCGGCGGCTCGCGGAGGCGGCGCGCCTGGGGTTCACGCACGCGGTCGTGCCGGCGGGGTCGATCGAGCCGGGCCAGGTCCCCGAGGGGATGCAGGTCGGGCAGGCGGCGGACCTCGGCGAGGCGGTGCGCCTCACCCGACCGGACGCGGTGCGGGTGCGACCGACGGCGGGCTGAGCGGGCGGCCTCGGGCGCAGCGGCGCGGGCCGGGGGAGCGCAGCGGCGCGGGGTCCCGGGCCGGGGGGAGCGCAGCGGCGCGGGGTCCCGGGCCGGGACGGCGGCGGCCAGTAGGCTGCCGCGCGGACGACGGGAGGGCGGGTGCGCCCCGCACCCGTGCAGGCGGCGCAGGGAGTACGTGCATGACCGACACCGACGGCACCCACGACGGGCGGGGCCCGGGCGGGACGACGCCCGAGGGCCCCTCCACGTGGAACCGGCCCACATGGGCCCGGCTCTCCGGGGACGCCGACTCCCCGCCGCCGGTCGCCGCCGCGCCCACGACCCCGGCACCCACGCCCCCCGCACCCACGACCCCGGCTCCAGCTGCCCCGGCGCCCGGCCTCGCCGCGCCGATGCCCACCCGGCGGCAGATCCGGACCGGGGCGATCCCCGTGGTGCCCGCGCCGCCCGCCACGCCCGCCGCCTCGCCCGCGCCCGCCGCCTCGCCCGTGCCCGGGGCCCCGACTGCGCCCGCCGCCGCGCCCGCCGCCTCCGCGGACCGTCCCGGCGAGGAGCCCCGCGCCGGCTGGACGCACCCCAACCTCGTGGGCCGCGAGCCCGGCCTCGCCGCACCCTCGTCCGCCGTCCCCGGGCCGGGTCCCGTGCCCGGTGACGACGCCGACGCCGGCGGCCCCGGTGACGGGACGCCCGGCCTCCAGGACGAGCCGCGCCGTCGTCGCTGGCCCCTGGTCGTGGCGCTGGTCGCCGCGGTCGTGGTGGTCGGCGGGGGCGTCGCCGGCTACGTGCTGACCCGCGAGGACGCCCCTGGGGCCGCGGCCCCCGCGGACGTGGTGCTGCCGTCGCCCACCGCGACCGTCGAGCCGGCCGCCCGCCCGGCGACGACCGCGTTCGCCACGGCGCTGCCCGCGACCGTGCTGCAGTACGCGCTGGCGTCGTCGGCCGACGACGTGGCGTGGCTGGGCCAGGGTGCGATCGAGGCGTACACCGAGACGTACTCGGACGGTGGCGCCGGCCAGGTCACGGTGCAGGCGGGGCAGTGGGAGACGCCCGAGGAGGCCGACGCGGTGCTCGCGGGCCTCGCGGCCGCGCTGCCGACCGCCCCCACGGCCGACGCCGATGGCGACCCCTCGACGGCCACCACCTCCGCCACCGCGGGCGCCGGCAGCACGGCCCCCGCGGTGCTCAGCAGCGGCGAGGTCACCGTCGACGGCACCGCGGTCGGCACGGTCACCGTCGTCGACGCGGGCGACGGCACCGGCGTGGCGCTGTGGCGCAACGGCTCGGCGGTGTTCCTCGTCACGGGCCCGGCGGCGGACATCGCGAACCTCTACGCCGCGTACCCGCTCTGACCTGCGGCTCCGCTCGGCCACGCGACCCCCTCCGCCGCGGCGGTGGGGGTCGCGTGCGTCGGGCCCGGATCGCGTCCGGACGGCCGGGGCGATAGGACGGACGGTGCACGCGCGGCCCCCGGCGGCTGCGACACCCCACCGAGGAGGACCATGACCCGCATCGGCACCACCGACCTGGACGTCCTGCCGCTGAACCTGGGCGGCAACGTGTTCGGCTGGACCGCGGACGAGGCCGCGTCGACGGCCGTCCTGGACGCGTTCGTCGCGGAGGGCGGCAGCTTCGTCGACACCGCGGACGTCTACTCGCAGTGGGCGCCCGGGCACGCCGGCGGCGAGTCCGAGGAGGTGCTCGGCCGGTGGATGGCGTCGCGCGGCAACCGCGCGGACGTCGTGCTCGCGACGAAGGTCGGCAAGCTCGACGGGTACCTGGGCACGTCGCGCGCGACGGTGCGGGGCGCGATCGAGCAGTCGCTGAAGCGGCTCCAGACGGACTACGTCGACCTGTACTACGCCCACATGGACGACCAGGACACCCCGCTGGAGGAGACGGTGGCCGCCCTGGGCGAGGTCGTCAGGGAGGGCAAGGCCCGGTACGTCGCGGCGTCGAACTTCAGCACGGAGCGCCTGGCGGAGGCGCTCCGGATCGCCGACGAGCTCGGCGTGCCGCGGTTCGTCGCGCTGCAGCCGCACTACAACCTGGTGCACCGTGACGAGTACGAGGGCCCGCTGCAGGAGCTCGCGGTCCGCGAGGGGCTGGGCGTGCTGCCGTACTCGTCGCTGGCGAGCGGGTTCCTCACGGGCAAGTACCGCGAGGGCGGTCCGGCCGTCGACAGCCCGCGCGCGGGGTCGGCGGGGCGCTACCTCGACGACCGGGGCCGGCGGGTGCTGGGCGTGCTCGACGAGGTCGCCGCGGCGCACGGGACGTCGGTGACGGCCGTGTCGCTCGCGTGGCTGCGCGTGCAGCCCGGCGTGGTCGCGCCGATCGCGAGCGCCCGCACCGTCGAGCAGCTGCCCGACCTGCTGGCGGGCGCGCGGCTGGAGCTGACGGCGGAGGAGATCGGCGCGCTGTCCGCCGCGTCGGCCTGATCGGGCCGGGCCGTCAGGCGACCGAGCCGGCGCCGTCCCCGCCGCTGCCGTCACCGTCGTCCGCCCGCGGCAGCCGCACGGTGAACGTCGTCGCGCCGGGGGTGCCGTCGACGTCGATGGTGCCGCCGTGCGCGGTGACGACGGCGTGCACGATGGCGAGCCCCAGGCCGGTGGACCCGGCGGCCCGGTTGCGCGACTCGTCGCCGCGCGCGAACCGCTCGAACAGCCGGGACCGCAACGGCTCCGCGATGCCGGGCCCGTCGTCGCGCACCCGGAGCAGCACCTCGTCGCCCTCGGTCAGGACGGACACCACCACGGTGGTCCCGGCCGGGGTGTGCACCCGGGCGTTGGACAGCAGGTTCACCAGCACCTGGTGCAGCCGGTGCTCGTCGCCGCGCACGAGGGCGGGCTCGGCGTCCTCGTCCTCGTCGCCGACGGGGAGCTCGAGGAGCCACGTGTGGTCGGGTCCCGCGACGTGGGCGTCCGCGACGGCGTCCGCGGCGACGCCCCCGAGGTCGACCTCGTCGAGCTCCAGGTCCCGGCCCGCGTCCAGGCGTGCCAGCAGCAGCATGTCCTCGACCAGCGACGTCATCCGGCGCGCCTCGGACTCGACGCGGCTCATCGCGCGCAGGGCGTCGTCGGGCAGGTCGCCCGGGAGCCGCTGCACCAGCTCGGCGTAGCCGCGGATCGACGCCAGGGGGGTGCGCAGCTCGTGGCTGGCGTCGGCGACGAACCGGCGCACCTGCGTCTCGGACTCGTGGCGGGCGGTCAGCGCCTGCTCCACGTGGCCGAGCACCCGGTTCAGCGCGGCGCCGACCTTGCCGACCTCCGTCGTGGGGTCGGTGTCCTCGTCGGGGACGCGCTCGCGGATGTCGACGGCCCCGCGGCTCAGCGGCAGCTCCGAGACGCGCGCGGCGGTCGCGGCGACCCGGTCCAGCGGGCGCAGCTCGCGGCGGACGAGCACGGTGGCGAGCGCGGCGGCCACCAGCAGCCCGGTCGCGGCGACGGCGACCTCCACGACGACGTACTCGTCGACGGTGGCCGTGACCCCGGCGACCGGGATCGCCGTCACCGAGGTGTCACCCCCGGACGAGATCACCGAGATCGCCCGGTAGGAGCCGAGTCCCGGCAGGTCGACGGTCTGCTGTACGCCGTCCGGGGTGATGCTGAGCAGCACGTCGAGCTGGGCGTCGTCGAGCTGCTGCACCGTGGCGTCCGCGTCGAGGTAGCCCGCCTGCAGGGTGCCGTCGGAGCGCTCGAACACGCTGACCGTCCCGACGTCCTGGCCCGGCAGCCCGAACGCGGGCGGCACGCCGTCGCCGCCGGACCGGGGGACGAGGACCTCGCCGGTCGCGTCGTCGGTCGGCGCGTCGGAGGGGATGCCGTCGGCGCCCGCGCGGTCCAGCCGGTCGGGTGCGGACGAGGCCCGCTCGCTGGCCGCCTCCAGCCGGTCGTCGATCTGGCCGAGCAGCGACGACCGCAGCGCGAGCGTCGACACCAGGCCCATCACCGCCGCGACCGTGGCCAGCAGCACCACCACGATCGCGACCAGCCGCCGGCGCAGCGTCCAGCGCGACCGACCCGGTCGGGCGGAGGTCGGCCCGGTGGGGGTCACGCCGCGGGCTTGAGCACGTACCCGACGCCGCGCAGGGTGTGCAGCATCGGCTCGCGGCCCTTGTCGATCTTCCGGCGCAGGTACGACACGTACAGCTCGACGATGTTCGCCTGGCCGCCGAAGTCGTACTGCCACACGCGGTCGAGGATCTGCGCCTTGGACAGCACGCGCTTGGGGTTGCGCATGAAGTAGCGGAGCAGCTCGAACTCGGTCGCGGTCAGCCGGATGTCCACACCGGCGCGGGACACCTCGTGCGCGTCCTCGTCCATCCGCAGGTCGCCGACGGTGAGCACGGCCTCCTCGCGCTCCGAGACCGCCCCGGCGCGGCGCAGCAGCGCGCGCAGCCGCGCGACGACCTCCTCGAGGCTGAACGGCTTGGTCACGTAGTCGTCGCCGCCCGCGGTCAGGCCGGCGATGCGGTCCTCGACGGCGTCCTTCGCGGTGAGGAACAGCACGGGCACGTGCGGGTGGGTGGCGCGGATCCGGCGCAGCACCTCCAGGCCGGACAGGTCGGGCAGCATCACGTCGAGCAGGATGACGTCCGGGTCCAGCGTCTTCGCCTGCTTGATCGCCGTCTGCCCGGTCAGGGCGTGCTCCACCTGCCAGCCCTCGTACCGCAGCGCGGTGGAGAGCAGCTCGGCGAGGGTGGCCTCGTCGTCGACGACGAGGGCGCGGACCGGCTGGCCGTCGGCTCGGGTGAGGGCGTCGCGCTGGAGCGTGGAGGTGGTCATGGCACGAGTGTGCCTGCGCGACCTGAGCCGTCCCTGACGTCGCCCTGTGGGTTTCCTGTGTGCCGGGACGACCGGGTGCTCACTCGTCCTCGATGACCGACAGCACGTTGCCGGACGGGTCGGTGAACCACGCGATCAGCGGCCCGCCGCCCCGGAACACCCCGTCCTCGTCGGTCTGGGTCGGGGTGCCCTCGTACCGCTCGAACACCACGCCCCGACCCCGCAGCTCCGCGACCGCCGCCGGCACGTCCGGGACGGGGAAGTTGAGGATCGTGAACGAGGCGGGCGTGTGCGCGTCGCCCTTCGGGTAGGCGAGCACGTTGCGGCCGCCCGCCAGGTGCAGCACGAGCATGCCGTCGCGTTCTTCGGCGTCGAGCCCGAGCACGTCGCCGTAGAACGCGCGCGCCGCGGGCACGTCCGCGACCGAGAACCCGCTGAATCCGTTGCTGAGGTCGAGCACGGTGGCCTCCGACGTCGTCGTCCTGTAGGTGCCCCCAGGGTGCACCCGGCGGGGGTGCGGCGTGAAGGTCCCGCGGCCCTCAGGTGCCCGTGGGCGCGTCCCCAGCCGGTCCTCAGGGTCCGCGCGTTCGCTGGGTCCCACGTCGCCCCGCACCGGGGCACCAGCGACCCGGGAGCTCACCATGACCGTCCTCGACGCACCTGTGCCCGCCGCCACCGTCCGCCCCCGCCGCCCCCGCCGAGCCCGCCGAGCCCGCCGAGCTGCCCGGCGACGACGGCGCGGGCGCGTGGCTCACCGCCACGGTCCGCCCGGCGGGCTCGTTCGGCCGCGCCGACGCGGGTCGGCTCCGCGCGCTGCTCGACGCGCTGTCCGCGTGCGCCTCGATCGTCGTGCTGGACCTGCGGTCGGCCCGCCTGCGCAGCCGCCGCGCCGCCGACGCCGTCGACGAGGCCGCGACCCAGCTCGAGGCCCGGGGCGGCTGCCTGCTGTGCGTGCACGCCGACCCCGAGACCCGCGCGCACCTCGCCGAGGCCGGCCGGCACGCGGTGCTGCTCGACGGCGACGAGGACGAGGCGCTCGCGGGTCGGGGGGTGGCGACGGCAGGGTGAGCCCCGCTCACCCTGCCCGTCCGCGCACGCCCCCCGGCGGTCGGGTGGAGGAATCGTGCGCGGCGCCCCGTCCGGCGGGGCTGCTGCGCCACCACCGCCTACCGTGGGCCCCATGACCCGCCCGACCGCTGCCCCGCCGACGTCCTGGCGCGGCCCCGAGCCGGACGGCGGCGCGCCCGGGCGCGCCGTCCCCGTCGACCGTCCCCGGCTGCCGGCCCGTCGTGCCGGGGCGATCGTGCGCCGGGTGGTCGCGGCCCTGGTCGTCGCCGCCGTGGCGGTGGCCGGCGTCGCGGTGTCGTGGCGGGTGTTCGTCGGGTCGGAGCGCGGCCAGGCCGTCGACCAGGCCGCGCTGGACGGCGCGCACATCGGGCAGAACCGGCTGTGGGAGGTCGCGGAGCCGGTGCTCGACGTGGTGTCCGTCGGGTTCATCGCGGGCGCGATCATCGCGTGCGCGGTCATCGCGTTCGTCCGGCGCCGGTGGGCGCTCGCGCTGGTCGCGGGCGGGGTGCTGGTCGGGGCGAACGTCACGACGCGGGTGCTGAAGACGATGCTGCTGGACCGGCCGGACCTCGGGTACGGCCCGGACTTCAACACGCTGCCGAGCGGGCACACCACCGCCGCGGCCTCGGTCGCCGCCGCGGTGCTGCTCGTGGTGCCGCCCCGGGCGCGCCCGTGGGTGGCGGTGCTCGGCGCGACCTACGCGGGCGCGACCGGGGTGAGCACCCTGGTCGGGCAGTGGCACCGGCCGTCCGACGTGATCGCCGGGCTGCTCGTCGTGCTGCTCTGGGGGGCTCTCGGGTGCGCGGCCCTGGCGCTGCGCGTCGGGACGACGGTCGACCGGCACCCGCCGACGGCCGCGCTGCCGGCGATCACCCGGGGTGGCAGCGGCACCGGGACCCGGGTCGCGGCGGTGCTGCTCGGGCTCGTCGCGGCGTTCGCCGGGGGTGCCGCGGTGGTCGCGCTGCGCCGGACCTGGTCGTCGCCGGACCCGGTCGGCACGACCGCCGCCCTCCTGACGTCGTACGGTGGCGGGGCGCTGGGCATCGTCGCGACGGCTGCCGCGGTGTTCGCGGTGCTGCTGGTGCTGCGACGGTCCGCCACATCCGGGTCGGACGCCGTGGGACCGACGTCGTAGAGTCACCCCGCACGGGCGGTGGCATGCTGTCCCCGCCTGGCCCCCGGCGCCGCTGTCGGTGCCGTCACCCCGGCAGGTCCGGGAAGTTCTGAGGAAGCAGGAGCGTATGTCGTCAGGTCGCAAGCTGGTCATCGTGGAGTCGCCGGCCAAGGCGCGCACGATCGCCGGGTACCTCGGCGACGACTTCGAGGTCGAGGCGAGCGTGGGTCACATCCGTGACCTGCCGCAGCCGAGCGAGCTGCCCGCGGACATGAAGAAGGGCCCGTTCGGCAAGTTCGCGGTCGACGTCGACAACGGGTTCGAGCCGTACTACGTGGTCGACTCCGACAAGAAGAAGAAGGTCGCGGAGCTCAAGCGGCTGCTCAAGGAGTCCGACGAGCTCTACCTCGCGACCGATGAGGACCGCGAGGGCGAGGCCATCGCGTGGCACCTGCTCCAGGAGCTCAAGCCCAAGGTCCCGGTCAAGCGCATGGTGTTCCACGAGATCACCCGCGAGGCCATCACCCGCGCGCTGGAGAACACCCGCGAGCTGGACACGCGCCTGGTCGACGCGCAGGAGACGCGCCGCATCCTCGACCGCCTGTACGGGTACGAGGTCAGCCCGGTGCTGTGGCGCAAGGTCCGCCAGGGCCTGTCCGCGGGTCGCGTGCAGTCCGTCGCGACCCGCCTGGTCGTCGAGCGCGAGCGCGAGCGCATGGCGTTCCGCGCCGCCGACTACTGGGACCTGACCGCGACGTTCGCGGTCGAGGACACCGCGGAGCCGTCGTTCGACGCGCGTCTGGTCCAGCTGGACGAGCGCCGCGTGGCCACGGGCCGCGACTTCGGCGACGACGGCGTGCTCAAGGGCTCGGCGTCGGCCCGCCCGGTGCACCTGGACGAGGATGCCGCCACCGCCTGGGTGTCCGCGCTCGACGGCGCGGCGTTCGGCGTCCGGTCGCTGGAGACGAAGCCGTACACCCGGCGCCCGGCCGCGCCGTTCACCACGTCGACCCTGCAGCAGGAGGCGAGCCGCAAGCTGCGCATGGCCTCGCGCGCCACGATGCGGACCGCGCAGACGCTGTACGAGAACGGCTACATCACCTACATGCGTACCGACTCGCCGGTGCTGAGCACGCAGGCGGTCGACGCGGCGCGGCGGCAGGCCGCCGAGCTCTACGGCGCGGACCACGTGCCCGACAAGCCGCGCGTCTACGCGTCGAAGAGCAAGGGCGCCCAGGAGGCCCACGAGGCGATCCGCCCGGCGGGGGACAACTTCCGCACGCCGGCGCAGGTCGCCCGCGAGCTGTCCGGCGACCAGTTCCGGCTGTACGAGCTGATCTGGAAGCGGACCGTCGCGTCCCAGATGGCCGACGCGCGCGGCTCGACCGCGTCCGTCCGGATCGCCGCGACCGTCCCGGCGCCGACGCTGCCCGACGGCAGCACCGCGAGCGACGGCCCCGCGGCGGGCGCGCCGACCGCGGCCGTGTTCGCGGCCAGCGGCACCGTCATCACGTTCCGCGGGTTCCTCGCGGCGTACGAGGAGGGTCGTGACGTCGACCGCTACTCCTCCGACGCGGCCGACGGCGCGGACGCGGCCGAGGGCTCCGGCAAGGGCGCGGCGCGCGAGACCCGCCTGCCGCAGATGGCCGAGGGCGACGCCGTGCAGGCGTCCGACCTCACCGCCGACGGCCACCGCACGTCCCCGCCGCCGCGGTTCACGGAGGCGAGCCTGGTGAAGGCGCTGGAGGAGCGAGGCATCGGCCGTCCGTCCACCTACGCCGCGACCATCTCGGTCATCCAGGACCGCGGGTACGTGACCAGCCGCGGGCAGGCCCTGGTGCCGACGTGGCTGGCTTTCGCCGTGACCCGCCTGCTGGAGGAGAACTTCGACCGGCTGGTCGACTACGACTTCACCGCCGGCATGGAGGAGGACCTCGACGCCATCGCCGCCGGCCAGAAGGACCGCGTCGACTGGCTGACCCGGTTCTACTTCGGGCAGCACGCCGCGGACGGCCCTGACGGCGACGGCCTGCGCGACCTCGTCGCGAACCTCGGCGAGATCGACGCCCGCGAGGTCAACTCCATCGCGATCGGCGACGGCATCACGCTGCGTGTCGGCCGGTACGGGCCGTACATCGAGGAGACCGGCGGCGAGCCCGGCCCGGACGGCAACCCGCGGCGCGCGTCGGTGCCGGACGACCTGGCCCCCGACGAGCTGACCCCGGAGCACGCCCGCGAGCTCCTGGAGAACGAGCCCGAGGGCGACCTGGTGCTCGGCACCGACCCGGTCGCGGGGACGACGATCGTGGCGAAGAACGGCCGCTACGGCCCGTACGTCACCGAGCTGCTGCCCGAGCCCGAGCTCGACCCCGGCCTGTCGGCCGCCGCGAGGAAGAGGGCGCTGGCCGCCCTCCCGAAGCCGCGCACCGGCTCGCTGCTGAAGTCCCAGAACCTGCAGACGATCACCCTCGAGGACGCGCTGCAGCTGCTGAGCCTGCCGCGGGTCGTCGGGACGGACCCGGAGACGGGCACGGAGATCACCGCGCAGAACGGCCGGTACGGCCCGTACCTCAAGCGGGGCACGGACTCGCGCACGCTGCCGTCGGAGGAGGCGATCTTCACCACGACGCTGGAGGAGGCGCTGGCGATCTACGCGCAGCCCAAGCGCGGTCGCGGCGCCACCGCGACCCCGCCGCTGCGCGAGCTCGGCGAGGACCCGACCTCCAAGAAGCCGATCGTGGTGAAGGAGGGCCGGTTCGGCGCGTACGTCACCGACGGCGAGACCAACCGGACGCTGCCGCGCGACGTCACCCCGGAGTCGATCACCCCGGAGCAGGCCGTCGAGCTGCTGGCCGACAAGCGCGCCCAGGGCCCGAAGAAGAAGCCGGCGGCCCGCAAGGCGGCGGCCCCGCGCAAGAAGGCCGCCGCCAAGAAGTAGATCGCCTCAGACCTCCAGCACGACCCACCCGAGCGGGGCCACGTCGACGACGTGGTCCCGCTCGGTCGTCCCGGGCCCGTCCTGGGCGACGACCCGGGCGCCGTCGGGCGTCGCCAGCGACCAGGTCCCGGCGTCCAGGTTGAGCGCGACCAGCAGGGCGGGGCCGGTGCCGTCGGACGTCGCGCCGGCCGGACGGGCCTCGTACGCGAGGCGGGTGTTCGTGACCTCGACGACGCGGGTGCGCGCGGTGTGCAGCCACGGGTGGCGGCGGCGCAGGCCGATCAACGCCTGGTGCCGGTGGTAGGCGGCCCACGCGTCGGGAGCCTCGTCGGGTCCGGGGAGGTCCGCGGGGGTGGGCGGGAACGCGGGGCGCACCGCGTCGTCGCCGCCGGCCCGGTCCTCCTTGACCCCGCGGTACGCCAGCTCGTCGCCGGAGTAGACCGCCGGGGTCCCGCCCACCGTCATCAGCACCACGAGGGCGTGGCCCGCGAGCGCGGGGTCGCCGACCTGGTCGGCGATACGCGTCACGTCGTGGTTGCCGACGAACGTGTACGGCACGAAGGAGTCCAGGAACGCGTCGTGCCGACCGAGGGTCCAGACGAGCTCGTGCCAGTTCCGGTCGCGGACGGCGCTCCAGGTGGCCTTCCAGAGCTCGTACTGCGTGACGCCGTCCAGCCCCGACTCCGCGACGAACGCCGGGTAGTCGCCGTGGATCACCTCGCCCATCAGGTACGCGTCGGGGTGCCGCTCGCGGACCCGGGCGACGACCTGCGCCCAGAACCCCGTCGGCACCGCGTACGCGGCGTCGAGCCGCCAGCCGTCGGCGCCCGCGTCCAGCCAGTGCGTCATCACGTCCGCGACCAGGTCGACGACCTCGGGGGAGTCGTGGTCCAGGGCGACCAGCGACCGGTGGCCCTCGAAGCAGTCCCAGTCGGGCGCGCCGCCGTCGTCCGGCCAGCGGATCCGGAACAGCCGGGCCTCGGGGGAGCCGGGGCCGCCCGCCAGCGCGGCGCGGAACAGCGGGTGCTCCTCGCCGACGTGGTTGAACACCCCGTCGAGCAGCACCCGGACCCCGCGGTCGCGCGCGGCGGCGAGCAGCCGGTCCAGGTCGTCCCGGTCGCCCAGGCGCGGGTCGACCCGCAGGTGGTCGACGGTGTCGTAGCCGTGCGTGCTGGACGCGAACACCGGCCCCAGCGCGAGGCCGTTCAGCCCCAGGTCGACGACGTGGTCCACCCAGGCCTCGACCTGCGCGAGGCGGTGCGTCACGGGGGTCGCGTCGTCCGCCACCGGCTCGGCGCCGGTGAAGCCCAGCGGGTAGACGTGCCACCACATCGCGTGGTCCACCCAGGTGGGCGCCATCAGCCGGCCCGGTGCGGGGTCGGCTCCGGCAGCCCGGCGTCCGCGCGGACCTGCCGGGAGAACCCCTCGATCGACCGCAGCGCGTCGACCAGCGCCGGCACCCGCACGGTGAACGGCATCGCGTGGATGGTCTCGCCCTCGGCGGTCGCGGCCTCGGCCACGCGGGTGAGGTCGTCGACGTCGTCCACGCCGAGGCCGACCTCGGTCAGGGTGTTCGGCAGCCCGACGCGGGTGGTGAACTCGACGAAGTCGCGGACCTCCTGGGTCGGCGCGCCCTCGAGGACCAGCTGGGTGACCGAGCCGATGTTGACCTTCTGCCCGTGGGTGAGGCCGTGGGTCTGCGGGGCGGCGGTCAGGCCGTTGTGGATCGCGTGCGCCGCGGCCAGCCCGCCGGACTCGAAGCCCAGGCCGGACAGCAGGGTGTTCGCCTCGACCACCTTCTCGACCGACGGGGTGACGAGGTGGTCGCGCACCGCGGCCACCGCGGGCAGCGCGTGCTCCCAGAGGATGTCCCACGACAGCCGGGCCAGGGCGGTGCCGGTGGTCGTCGGGATGCCGCCGGCCATCGTGGTGGCGTCGGTGCGGGCGACCGCGCGCGCCTCGATCCAGGTCGCGAGCGCGTCGCCCACGCCGGCGACGAGGAACCTCACCGGGGCGTTCGCGACCAGCTGCGTGTCGACCAGCACCAGGTCGGGGTTGCGGGGGAAGAACCGGTACTCCTCGAACCCCCCGTGGTCGTCGTAGATGACCGACAGGGCGGAGCACGGCGCGTCGGTCGAGGCGACCGTCGGCACCGACACCCAGCGGACGCCCGCGAGGAACCCGGCGGCCTTGACCGCGTCGATCGTCGAGCCGCCCCCGACGCCCACGACGACGTCGGCGCCGGTCTCGCGGATCCGGTCCGCGATCCCGTCGACCACCGTGGCGGTGGCGTAGGTCCCGAACCCGTCCCGGGTGAGCGGGAGGCCCGCGGACGCGAACGACCGCGTCACCGCCTCCCCGACGAACGACCAGACGACGTCGTCCGCGACCACCAGGGGCGTGCTGCCGATCGGCTCGACCAGCTCCCCGAGCCGGTCGATCGCACCGACCCCCTGTGCGTAGCGGGCGGGGCTGATCAGGGTGCGGACGGGCGGGTGCTGCAGGAGCGCGGACACGGTTCCTCCTCGGCTCGTACGCCGGCGGCGAGGCCGTCGGTCCCGGCCCACGTGACCCGCCGACGCGTCCACCGTACGGACCCGGAGCGAGCCCGGCACACGGACCTCGGTCCCGAAAAGCGAGAGGCGCCGCGACCGTGGTCTGCAGCGCCTCTCAAAACCCCACTACCGGGGACTACCCCTCCACGTTACCGTCCGGGGGATGCTCGCTCAACCGGCCCCGGCGCTGCTCCCGGCCATCGCCGCCTCGCTCGCGCCCGACCGGCTCCGCACGTTCCGACGCGCCACGAGCGGGAACAACCGGGTGGCGCTCGAGATGTACCTGGTCGACGCGCGCCTCGCCTCGGCGCTGCACGCGACGTTCCGTGCGGTGGAGGTCCTCGTGCGCGAGCGGATGCACCGGGCGCTCTCGACTGCGTTCTCCGAGCGGTGGTTCGACGTCCTGGAGGACAAGGCCGTCCTGGACCCTCGAACGGTCCGGAAGGTCGCCGCCGCCCGCCGTGCGGCGTCCGACGGCTCGGTGCCCTCGGTGGGGAAGGTGGTCGCCCAGCTGATGCTCGGGGCGTGGGTCGAGCTGCTCGACCGGGGGCGTGAGCGACCGGTACGACGCCGAGCTCTGGCCCGCGCTAGCACCGGCGTTCGCCTCCAGCAGCCGGCTACCGGACCGGTCGGAGGTGCACGGTCTGGCCAAGCGTCTCAACTGGGCCCGCAACCGGGTCAACCACTGCGAGCCGGTCGTGTTCGGCTTCCCGCTCGTGGGCGAACGGGCCCCGGACGGCGCTCAACGCAGGCTCGCACCGGCACTCCTCCTGGAGGACGTCCGTGCCCTCGCGGGGATGGTGGACCCGTCGGTCGCGGGGTGGCTGCGCGGCTCCCGGGCCGCGGACGAGATCGCCGCTGATCCCCTGGCCCAGCGCGCGCTCGACCACATCGAGGCGCGACCGTGCGTGCTCCTGCACCGGTGAGGGCGATCCGACCCCCTCGACGTGGGGCAGCCGGCCGCTAGGGTCGGCGCATGGCACTCACCGAAGACCCGCGCTCCGCGCCGCCGATCCGCTGGGGGATCCTGGGTGCGGGCGGCATCGCCGCCGCGTTCGCCGACGCCGTCCGGTCCAGCACCCGGGCCCAGCTGGTCGCGGTCGGCTCCCGCGACCACACCCGCGCCGAGCGGTTCGCCACCGCCCACGGCATCCCGACGACGCACCTGGGGTACCGCGACCTGGTCGAGGACCCGCAGGTCGACGTCGTGTACGTCGCGACCCCGCACTCGGAGCACCGCGAGCACGCGCTGCTCGCCATCGCCGCCGGCAAGCACGTGCTGGTGGAGAAGGCGTTCACCCGGAACGCCCGCGAGGCCGAGGAGGTGCTCGCCGCGGCCCGCGCCGCCGGGGTGTTCGTGATGGAGGCGATGTGGACGCGGTTCCTGCCGCACGTCGCCGCGATCCACCAGGTGATCGACTCCGGGGAGATCGGCCAGATCGTCTCCGTGCACGCCGACCACGGGCAGTACTTCCCGTTCGACCCGACGCACCGGCTGTACGACCCGGCGCTCGCGGGCGGCGCGCTGCTCGACCTCGGGGTGTACCCGGTGGCGTTCGCGCAGGACTTCCTCGGCGTGCCCACGTCGATCCGGTCGGTCGGTGCGCTGACCGAGACCGGCGTCGACGGTCAGCTGGCGATCGTCCTGAGCTACGGGGACCGCACGCAGGCGGCGCTGACGACGACGCTGTGGTCGCGGACGCCGACGACCGCGGCGATCAGCGGCACCGAGGGGACCATCACCGTCGAGGGCAGCTTCTACGCCCCGACGTCGTTCCGCGTGCAGCGCCGGGACGGCCGGACGTGGTCGTTCGACCAGCCCGTCGCGCACGGCCTGCAGTACGAGGCCGCGGAGGTGGCGCGCCGCGTCGCGGAGGGCGCGGTCGAGAGCCCCCGGATGTCGTGGGCGGACACGCTCGGCGTGCTGCGCACGATGGACGAGGTCCGCGCGCAGGTCGGGGTCGTCTACCCCGGGGAGTGAGGGCGGCCCGGCGGCGTCAGGGGGTCGGCGGCAGGACGCGGACCGCGAGCACCGCGACGTCGTCGGCCGGCTGCCCGTCCACGAGGGCGGCGGCGAGCTCGCGGACGAGCTGCTCCGGCTCCCGGTCCGCGAGCCCGCCGGCCGTCCGGGCGAGGCCCACCAGCGCGTCCGGCAGGGGCACGCCGCGGCGCTCGACCAGGCCGTCGGTGTAGAGCACCAGCGTGTCGCCGGGCCGCAGGTCGGCGTGGTGGTCGGCGCGGGCCCGCGCGGGGTCGACGCCGAGCAGCATGTCGGTCCGCCGGTCCAGCACCCGGCCCTCGTCGCCGGGACGGACCAGCACCGGCGGGAGGTGGCCGGCGGTGGACCACTGCGCGCGGACCACGTCCTGGTCGCGGGTGCTGAACCGCACCGCGAGCGCGCTCGCGACGGTCGCGAGGCCGAGCCCGGCGACGGCGCGGTCGAGCCGGGCGAGCCACGACGACGGGGACGCGTCCGGGCGGTCCCACGCGAACGCGCGCAGGGTGGAGCGCAGCTGGCCCATCCGGGCGGCGGCGTCCATGTCGTGCCCGGTGACGTCGCCGACCATCACCGCGAGGTCGCCGTCGGGCAGCACCAGCCCGTCGTACCAGTCGCCGCCGACCTGGTCGGCCTGCGCCGCCGGGAGGTAGCGGGCGGCGAGGCGGAACCGGGCGGGCTGGGGGAGCTCGGTCAGCATCGCGTCCTGGAGCGTCCGTGCCACGGTGCGACGCTGGTCGAGCAGCAGCGCCCGTTCCAGCGACTGCGCGGTGTACGCGGCGAGCGCGGCCTTGACCTCGCGGTTCTCCTGCTGGAAGTCGCGCGGCCCGGGCCAGCCGAGGGTGAGCACGCCGAGGACGCGGCCGCGGGAGGACAGCGGCAGCACGGCGAGCGCCCCGGGCGGCGCGGGCTGGTCGCGGCGCACGTCGCGCGCGACCGCCGGGAACCGCGCGAGCAGCGCGTCCCAGTCGCGGAAGTACATCGGCAGGCGGGTGCGGACGACCTGGGTCGACGGGCGCTCGTCGGTGAGGCGCGCGTGCCGCAGCGACTCGAAGCCGTAGCCGTCGAACGCCTCCAGCGAGGTGTAGGTGAGCCCCTGGGCGTCGGGGTCGAGCAGCGCGACACCGGTCATGGTCGCGCCGAGCCCGATCGCGCCGACCCGGGAGACCGCACGGGTCACCTCGTCGACGGTGGCGGCCGCGGTGAACGCCTCGGCCATCGTCAGCAGCAGCCGGCTGTGCCGGACGGCGTCGGTCGCCTTGTGCTGCGCGCGCTGCGCCCGCTCCCGCTCGGCACGCAGCCGCAGCTCGCTGCTGCACGCGGCCGCGAGGTCGGCCAGGTAGTCGAGCTGGTCCGCGGTCCAGCGGCGGGGCACCGAGTCGATCGCGCAGAGCGAGCCGACCACCTGGCCGGCGTCGTCGTGCAGCGGGCAGCCGGCGTACGCCACGACGTCGAGGTCGGTGACCGCGGCGTGCGCGGCGAGGGCGTCGTGGTCGCGCGCGTCGTCGACGACCACCGGCGCGCCGGTGCGGACCACCTCGAGGCACAGGGCGTGGGTGAGCGGGAGCCGGCGGGCGGCGTCGATCGCGGGGGGCAGCCCCACGGCGCCGAGGATGAGCTCCTCGGTGGGGGTGACGACCGAGACCATCGCGACCGGCACCCCGAGGTGCCCGGCGACCAGGCGGCCGAACCGCTCCAGGTCGGGGTCGGCCCCCGGGTAGGGCTCCGCCGGCAGCGGGAGGTCGCTCTCGACCCACGGGGTGGCCATGCCTCAGTGTGGCAAACGCGGCGGGTGCGGGGGAGTCGACGGCCGTGTCGGCCCGGGTCGTTACCCTGACGTCCGTGACGCTGCCCGCCCCGCCCCCGCCCGTGACCGCCCCCCGCGGGCTGTTCGTCTCGTTCGAGGGCGGCGACGGCAGCGGGAAGTCCACCCAGTCGCGCCTGCTCGGCGAGTGGCTGACCGCGTCCGGGCGCACCGTCGTGCTCACCCGCGAGCCGGGTGGCACCGAGCTCGGGCGGCTGCTGCGCCGCGAGATCCTGCACGGGGGGCACATCGACGCCCGCACCGAGGCGCTGCTGTACGCCGCGGACCGCGCGCACCACGTCGCGTCCCTGGTGAGGCCTGCGCTCGAGGCGGGGTCCGTGGTCGTGACGGACCGGTACCTCGACTCCTCCGTGGCGTACCAGGGCACCGGCCGCGAGCTCGGCGGCGACGAGGTCGAGGGCCTGTCGCTGTGGGCGACGGGTGGGCTGCTGCCCGCGCTGACCGTGCTGCTCGACCTGGACCCGGCGACCGGCATGGACCGGCTCCGCGCCCGGCCCGCCCGGCCGGACCGGCTGGAGAGCGCCGGCGCGGAGTTCCACCGGCGGACGCGCGAGGCGTTCCTCGCGCGCGCCGCGGCGGACCCGGGACGGTGGCTGGTGCTGGACGCCGCGCGACCCGTCGACGACCTCGCTGCCGAGGTCCGGGCGCGGGTCGAGGCGCTGCTCGCGACCGCCGGGCACGGGGACGCCGCGTGAGCACCGTCTGGGACGACGTGGTCGGGCAGGAGCCTGCCGTCGCGGTGCTCCGGGAGGCAGCCGCGGACCCGTCCCGGATGACGCACGCGTGGCTGCTCACCGGCCCGCCGGGCTCGGGGCGGTCCAACGCGGCGCGCGCGTTCGCCGCCGCGCTGCAGGACCCGTCCGGCGACCCGCGCAGCCCCGGGTGCGCGACGGTCCTCGCGGGGACCCACCCGGACGTGACGTTCGTGTCGACCGAGGGCGTCGTCATCCGCGCGGACACCGTGCGCCCCCTGGTCGAGCTCGCGCAGCGCGCGCCGTCGCAGGGCCGGTGGCGGGTCATCGTCATCGAGGACGCGGACCGGCTGAACGAGACCTCCGGCAACGTCCTGCTCAAGGCCATCGAGGAGCCGCCGCCGCGCACCGTGTGGCTGCTGTGCGCGCCCAGCCCGCAGGACGTGCTCGTCACGCTGCGGTCCCGGAGCCGGTCCGTCGCGCTGCGGGTGCCGCCGGTCGAGGCCGTCGCCGAGCTGCTGGTCCGGCGCGACGGCGTGGACCCGCAGGTGGCGCTGGTCGCCGCGCGGGCCGCGCAGTCGCACGTGGGTGTCGCCCGCCGGCTCGCCCGCGACCCCGAGGCCCGCGCCCGCCGCGCCGCGGTGCTGCGCATCGCCCCGCGGGTCCGCGGCGTCGGGGACGCGGTGCTCGCCGCGGGGGAGCTCGTCGAGACCGCGCAGGCCGACGCGAAGGCCGCCACCGAGGAGCGGGACGCCGTCGAGCGCCAGCAGCTGCTGCGGTCGCTCGGCGCCGAGGGCCTGGCCACCGTGCCGCCCGCGCTGCGCGGCGCCGTCAAGCAGCTCGAGGAGGAGCAGAAGCGCCGCGCCACCCGCGCGCAGCGCGACGTCCTCGACCGCGCCATGATCGACCTGCTGTCGTTCTACCGCGACGTGCTGGTGCTCCAGCTCGGCTCCGAGGTGCACCTCGTCAACGCCGAGCACGAGGAGGCCGCCCGGTCGATCGCGGAGTCCACGACGCCCGAGCTCACGGTCCGGCGGATGGACGCGATCGGGGAGGCCCGCACCCGGCTCGACGGGAACGTGGCGCCGCTGCTCGCCGTCGAGGCCATGCTGATCGCCCTGCGGCCCCAGGCCTGACGTGTCGGACGGGACCGTTACCGTGGTCCGGTGACTCCCGACCCGAGAGCCCGGTCCTCCGCGCTGCCCGCCCGCTCCGCCGCCCTCGTGGCCGTCCTCGCGCTGGTCCTCGTCGCCTGCACCGGCCCGCGCCAGCAGACCGCCGTGACCGAGCGCCCCTCCGCCGCACCCGTCGTGGACCTGGACAGCGCGTACGCGCAGCAGCTCGACTGGCAGGCGTGCGGCGACCTCGAGTGCGCGACGCTCGTCGTCCCGATGGACTACGACGACCCCACGGGCGAGATGATCGACATCGCCGTCAGCCGGCACGTCGCGACCGGCGACAAGCTGGGCTCGCTGCTCGTCAACCCCGGCGGCCCCGGCGCCTCCGGGATCGACGCGCTGTCGAGCATCGCGGTGCCGTCGTTCGGCAAGCAGGTCGTCGAGCGCTACGACCTCGTCGGCTTCGACCCGCGGGGCGTCGCGGCGTCCACCCCGGTCGAGTGCGTCGACGGCCCCGGCATGGACGCGATCACGTCGACCGACTTCGACTTCGCCACCGACGAGGGCATCGCCGCCGCCGAGGCCGCGTACGGCGAGTTCGGCGCCGCCTGCCTCGCGAGCTCGGGGCCCGTCCTGGAGCACGTCGACACCGTCAGCGCCGCGAAGGACATGGACGTGCTGCGGGCCGTGCTCGGCGACGACACGCTCACCTACGTCGGCTACTCCTACGGCACGCAGCTCGGCGCCACCTACGCCGCCCTGTTCCCGGAGAACGTCGGCCGCCTCGTCCTCGACGGCGCGCTCGACCCCACGCTGTCCTCCCTCGAGCTGTCCGCGGGCCAGGCCGCCGGGTTCGAGTCCGCCCTGCGCGCCTACGTCGAGGACTGCCAGGCCGGCGCCCAGTGCCCCCTGCGCGGCGACGTCGAGGACGGCCTCGCGCAGGTGAAGTCCGTGCTCGACAAGGCCCGCCGGTCCCCGCTGCCCGGCGACGGCCGACGGTCGCTCACCGGCCAGCTCGCGTTCAGCGGCATCGCGCTGCCGCTCTACAACGAGCAGTCCTGGCCCGCGCTCACCCAGGGCCTGTCCGCCGCGATGTCCGGCGACGGCTCGGTGCTGCTCCGGCTCGCGGACCTCTACAACGACCGCAGCGACGACGGCACCTACGCCAGCAACTCCATGCAGGCGTTCTGGGCGATCGGCTGCGCGGACGACCGCGGCACCACGGACGTCGCGGAGATGCGCGCCCAGGCCGCCGAGATCGAGCAGGCCGCGCCGACCGTCGGGTACTTCTTCGGCTACGGCGGCGTGATCTGCGCGAACTGGCCCGTCCCCGAGGCCGGCGGCCTCGACGACTACTCCGCCGCGGGCGCCGCGCCGATCCTCGTGATCGGCACCACCAACGACCCGGCCACCCCGTACGCGTGGGCGCAGAGCCTCGCCGAGACGCTCGACTCCGGCACCCTGCTCACCTACGAGGGCGAGGGGCACACCGCCTACGGCCGGTCCAACGCCTGCATCGGCGACGCGGTCGACGCCTACCTGGTCGACGGCACCGTCCCGGACGACGGCACCCGCTGCTGACCCCGCCCGGCACGCCGCGCGCGCTCGCTTTGGAGGACGCGCGGTGTGCCGGGTACAGTGGCTCTGCCCGTCCGCCGGTATGGCAGACGTGCCGCCTTAGCTCAGTCGGCAGAGCGTCTCACTCGTAATGAGAAGGTCAAGAGTTCGATTCTCTTAGGCGGCTCAGACCAGAGGCCCAGGATCATCGCGATCCTGGGCCTCTGTCGTTCCGCCGCGACCGGTCAGCTCACGCAGAACTGGCGGCCGTCCGGGTCGAGCAGGACCGTCCACCGTCCGTGGGAGTCCGCGCGCTCCTCGACCACCCGCGCTCCGAGCGTGACCAGCCGCGCGACCTCCCGGTCGCGGTCGGGCGCGCGCAGGTCGAGGTGCACGTCCGTCTCCCGGTCCGCGACCCGCCCCGGCGCCGGCTGCACGATCACGAGCACGCCGGCGCTCGTCACGTGCAGGAACCCGTTGCCGCCGTCGGCGACCGTGCCGTCCAGGCATGCGGCCCAGAAGGCCGCGGTCCGTGCGGGCTCGCTGCTGTTCATCGTGACGGCCGCGACGTGGGACACCATGCCCTGCACGCTAGGCCGCGCGCGGTGGGCGGCGCCGGGACGATCATCCCGGGACCACGCCACCGCCAGCAGGGTCGGGGCGGCCGTAGGGGCTCGCTCAGCAGGCAGCGCCCGGCCCCAGCACCGCGTCGAGCCCCAGCACCCGCAGCACCTCGGCCGCGCGCGGCGGGACGTGCCGGAGCGAGAACCCGACGCCGAGCTCGGCGCAGGCGCGGCGGCACTGCAGCAGGAACGCGACCCCGGACGAGTCGAGGAAGTCGACGTCGCGCAGGTCGGCGACGACGGGGACGCCGCCGCGCACCGCGTCCGCGAGGGCGCTGCTCGCCTGGTCGCGCATGGTCGCGTCGATCTCGCCGGACAGGACGACGACGGTCGTGCTGCCGTCGACGTACGCGGTGATGGTGCCCACCGTCATGGGGGACCGCCCTCCACGGGTCGGTGCGGTGCCGCGCCAGGTCCCCACGCGATGCGCGACGAGCGTGCCACCGATGCCGCGTCGGGGCCAGCGGTGTCAGGTCCGGTCGCGCCCTCGGCGCCGGATCCGGGCGAGCGTCGCGCCCACGACCAGACCGAACAGCACCGCCCCGACCGTGACGCCGACCAGGCGGGGCAGGACGCGCCCATCCGGCTCGGCGGCCGTGAACGCGGCGAACACGGCGACCGCCCAGGGCACCGCCAGTGCAAGGCCGAGCTGCCACCACGGGGCGTGCTCCATCCACCTGCGCATGGCGCGATGGTGGCAGATCCGGGTGCGCACCGCGCAGCCACCGCCCGAGCGCGGTAGGAAGGTGCGCATGGAGCCCCGCATCAGCCTGATCACGCTCGGCATCGACGACCTCGACCGGGAGGTCGCGTTCTACGAGGCGCTCGGCTGGCCCGCCCCGCAGCGCCCGGACGACGAGGTTGCGTTCTTCCAGGCCGGCGGGATGGTGTTCGCGCTCTGGACAGGGGTGTCCGGGCGGGGCGCGTCCGGTGTGGAGCTCGCGTACAACGTGCGCGACGCGGACGAGGTCGCCCCGGTCCTGGCAGCGGCCGTCGCGGCGGGCGGGTCGGTGGTGCGGCCCGCGGAGCTCGCGGAGTGGGGCGGGACGTCGGGGGCGTTCGCTGACCCGGAGGGGTACGTGTGGGAGGTCGCCCACAACCCCGCGTGGACGATCGGGGCGGACGGGTCGATCACGATGTGACGCAGCCGTGGTGCGGACCGGTGCGGACCGGGCGGCGGGTGCGGGTTGGCGCGCGCGTGCGACCCGGTGAGAGGGTCGGCCCCGCCGGTGCACGCCGCCCGGCCCGACCGTGGGGAGCGTCCGTGCCGTCCTACCGGGTGACGCTGACCGTCGGCGTCCTGCGTCCGGGCGTCGACCCGGCTGCCGTGCTGCCTGCCGCCGCCGACGCCGCGCGGGGGCTCGCGAAGGTCGAGGCGCAGGACGTCGCCGTCGTGGCGGGGGAGGCGCGTGTCGTCGTGCGCTACCTCGCGCTGGGCGACCCGGGCGCGGAGCGGGTGGGTCGGCGGGTGCTGGACCGGGTGAGCGGGCTGGCGGAGGTGCGGCGCGCGACGGTGGCGCGGCGCGAGGGGCCGCGCTGGGTGCCGTTGCGGGGCTGACGCGCCGGTCAGCCCCGGGCGCGGTAGTGCGCCGCCAGCCGCGCGAAGCCCTCGTCCAGGCTCACCGCGGGCGTCCACCCCAGGTCCGCGCGGGTGGCGCGCTGGTCGAACCAGTGCGCCGTCGACAGCTGCTCCGCGAGGAACCGGGTCATCGGGGGCTCGTCGGTGCCGGGTCGGAGCCGCCAGACGGCCTCGACCAGTCCGCCCGCGGTCCGGGCGAGCCCGGCGGGGACCCGCCACGCGGGCGGTCGGACGCCGCCGGCGCGGCAGATGCCGGTGAGCAGGTCGGCGACGGTCCGCGGCTCGCCGTTGGTGAGCACGTACGCGCGGCCGTGCACGTCGGGGGCGCGGTCGAGGGCCGCGGCGATGCCGTCGGCGGCGTTGTCGACGTACAGCGTGTCGATCAGCGCGCCGCCGTGGTCGAGCAGCGGGAGGCGGCCGCGGGCGGCGCGGTCGAGGACGCGCTCGACGAGCTGGGTGTCGCCGGGACCCCAGACGAGGTGCGGGCGGACGGCGACGACGCTCATGCCCCCGGGCAGGTCGCCGCGGTCGCGGTCGAGGGCCAGCAGCTCGGCGGCGGCCTTGGTGCGGGCGTAGTCGCCGCGGGCGTGCGCGGGGTCGGCGGGCTCCGCGCCGACACCGACGAGCGAGCTGCCGCCGTGCGCGACCGACGGGGACGACACCTGGACGAACCCGGTGACGCCCGCGCGCTCGGCCGCGTCGAGCAGCACGGTCGTCCCGCCGATGTTCACGGTGTCGAACTCCTGCGCGGGGCCCGCGAGGGACACGCGCGCCGCGAGGTGCACCACCGCGTCCACCCCGTCGACCGCCGCCGCGACGGCGGTCGGGTCGGTGATCGACCCGGCGACGTCGTGCGCCCCGGCGACCCCCGACGGACGGCGCTGCAAGGTGCGGACCGCGTGGCCGCGCTCGACGAGCACACGCGCGACCGCGCCGCCGAGCAGGCCGGACGCCCCGGTCACCAGGACGGTCACGGCGCGCCCACCCGCCCGCCGGCCAGCACGCGCGACGCCCAGGCGGCGAGGCGCGTCCGGTCGATCTTCGAGTTGTGCCGGATGTCCGTGGGCATCCGGGGCACCACCAGGACCGCGGCGAGGGGCACCGGCGACTCGGTGCGGACCGCGGCGGCCAGGGACGCGGGGGCGAGGCCCGCGCGCCGGACGCCGAGGACGTTCTCGACGACGGCGACCGGCTGCTGGACGCCCGCCGGACCGACCCCGACGACCGCGGCCCGGCGGACCCCGGCGACGCGCTCGACGTGCTGCTCCGGCCCGACCGGCGCGAGGGGGCCGTCGGCGGTGACGAGCACGTGCGCGAGCCGCCCCTCGATCCACAGCCGGCCGTCGGCGTCGAGGTGCCCGACGTCGCCGGTGCGGTGCCAGCGGCCGGGCGGGGTGTCGCGCTCGGCGGCGCGGTCGGTGAGCCACAGCCGGTCGTAGCGCTGCTTGAGGTGCGGGGCACGGACCAGGACCTCGCCGAGCACCCCGGGGGTCGACGCGGGGTCCCCCGTCGCGGCGCCGTCGGCGTCCAGCGCGCTGACCAGCACCTCGCCCGGGCCGACCGGGCGGCCGACGCAGACCCCGGCGTCCGGAGCCGCGGCGGCGTCGCGGATGCCGTCGAGCGTGATGTCCGTGACCAGCAGGCACTCGGTCATCCCGTACGGGGTGTGGGCGCTCGCCGCGGGCATCAGCTCGGCGGCGGAACCCAACAGCCCGGCGCCGATCGGGGCCCCGGTCGACAGGAACGTGCGGACCCGGCCCAGGGCCGCGCGGTCGTCGGCGTCCAGGGCGTCCGCGGTGGCGACGACGTTGAGGATCGCCGCGGGGGACAGGAACACGATCGCCCCGTCCGAGGCGCGCACGGCGTCGGCGACCGCGCGGGCGGTGAGCGTCCGGGGTGCGGACACGTCCATGTCCGGGGTCACCGAGCGGGTGCCGAGGGCCGGGCCCAGCAGGGCGAACGGGGCGAACCCGGTGACGAGCCCGGTGTCCGGACGCACGTCGAAGTGGTCGCGCAGCACGTCGCGCAGCGCCGAGAGCTGCGCGTGGGTGTACAGCACGCCCTTCGCGGGGCCCGTCGAGCCGGAGGTGAACAGCACCGCGGCGTCGTCGCCCGGGCCGGGCTCCGGCGGCAGCACCTCGTCGCGGCCGGCGTCGGCGACGTCGACCAGCAGGTGCGTGACGCCCAGGGCGCGGCGGGCGGCGGGCGGCAGGACGTCGGCGGCGATCCGGACCCCCGGCCAGCCGAGGGCGCGCGCCGCGGCGAGGCCCTTCGTCTGGCCGACCACCCAGTCGGGCTGCGCGCCACGCTGGGCGCGGGTCAGGCCGCGCGGGCCGAGACCGGCGTCGGCGACCACGACCACCGCGCCGATCCGCAGGCACGCGTAGACCAGGGCGGTGAGCGTCGGCCCCGGCTGGACCAGCAGCGACACCCGGTCCCCGCGGCGGACGCCGACCGCGTGCAGGCCCGCGGCGATGCGCCGCACCTGGCGAGCCAGCAGCCGCCAGCTCACGGTGCGGGGGCCGTCGGCCGCGGCCATGTCGAGGACCGCGGGGCCGGGGTCGTCGGCGCGCGCGTCGAGCGCGGCCCACAGCGGGGCGGACGCGGGACGGTCGTCGGCGGTGGCGTCGGCAGCGGCGTCGGCGGGCGCGGGGGTGCCCGCGACCTCCTCCGTCAGCCACGCGAGCAGCGCGGGTGCCCAGTCGACGTCCTCGGCCACCAGGTGACCGGCGCCCTCGTACCGGTGCACCCGGGCGTGCGGCAGCCGGTCCAGCAGGTCGTCGAGGTAGCGGTCCCGGAACACCGGGTCCCGCGGCCCCCACAGCAGGAGCGCGGGGACGTCGAGGCGGGCGACGCCCGCGGCGATCCGGTGCAGCTCGGGCGCGCTGGGGTGCGACGACGGCGCGGGGATGTCGGCGACGAACCCCTCGATGCCGTGCCGGTCGTCGGCGTGCCGGTAGGGCGCCCGGTAGGCGTCGGCGACCTCGCGGACCAGCGGGGGGTGCGCGATCGCCAGGGTGGTCTCCAGGAACGCGCGGGTGGTGCTGGTCGCCAGCCGCAGCACGGGGCCGGCGGTCGCGGCGCGCAGCGGGGCGGGGATCGCGTCGCCGTCGGGGTGCGCGACCGCGGTGTTCAGCAGGGCGACGCCCGCGAGGCGGTCGGCGTGGTCGACCGCCCAGCCCATCGCGACGACCCCGCCCCAGTCGTGCCCGAGGACGGTCACCGGGCCGTCGAGGCCCAGCGCGTCCGTGAACGCGGCCAGGTCGCGCACCCGCTCCGCCAGCGTGCGGTGCCGGCCGGTCCGCGCGGAGAAGCCCATGTCGAGCTGGTCGACCGCGACGACGCGCCACGCGGGGCCGCCCGCCGCGGCGGCGTCGACGCTCGCCGTCAGGAGGTCGCGCCACAGGTAGGACCAGGTGGGGTTGCCGTGCACGGCGAGCACCGTGCCGACCGGCTCGATCCCGCGCGCGGCGAGCTCCGGGCCGGTGTCGAGGTAGTGCCAGACGGGCACCCCCGGGCCGAGCGAGGCCTCCGCGCCGTCGACCGCCAGCACCTGGCTGAACCGCGGGTCGAGGCCGGGCAGCCCGGTGGGGGCGTGGGTGGCGGGACGGACGGGGAGCGGGGCGGACCCGCTCACCACTGCAGCTCCATCATCGCGGTGTTGATGCCCGACCCGACGCCCATCAGCAGCACCCGGTCGCCGGCGCGCAGCGCGTCCTGCTCCTCGACCAGGGTGATCGGGATCGACGCGGGGCCGACGTTGCCCAGGTGCGGGAACGTCGTCGGGACGCGCTTGCGGTCCAGGCCGACGGCCTTGACGATCGCGTCGGTGTGCACGCGGGACACCTGGTGCGTGATGTAGCGGTCCATCGCGTCCCAGTCCCAGTCGCCCGCCGCCTCGTGCCAGGCGTCCGTCACCAGGTCGAGGCCGCCCTCGAGCAGCGCCCGGGCGTCGGTGAACATGCCGTCGGTGCTGCCGACGCACAGGTCGTGGAACTGCGTCGCCGCGCGGGTCACGCCGCCGAGCAGCCGGTGCCCGCCGGGGTTCTCGTCCGTGCGTCCCAGGACCGCCGCCGCCGAGCCGGACCCCAGGGTCAGCGTGGCGAACTCCTGCATGAAGTCCTCGCGGCCCACCTCCGGGCGCAGCAGCCGGTCGATCGTCGTGCGCTGGATGTCGTCCGCGTCCTCGCCGTTCACGACGACCGCGTACCGGATCTGGCCGGCCTCGATCATCGTCGCCGCGAGGCTCATGCCGTTGACGAACCCGAGGCACGCGTTCGCGATGTCGAAGTTCACCGCGGAGCTCGGCAGCCCGATCTCGTGGTGCAGCCGCACCGCCACCGACGGCTCCAGGTGCTTGCGGGTCACCGAGGTGTTCACCAGCAGGCCCACGTCCGCGGGGTTCACCGCCGCGTCCCGCAGCGCCTGCCGCCCGGCCGCCACCGTCGCGCTGTCCGCGTCCTCGCCGTCCGCCCAGTTGCGCCGCTCGGTCACGCCCGCGACCCGCTCGAGGACCGTGCGCGGCAGCCGGAGCCGGCGCAGCGCCGACCCCAGGCGCTCCTGGATCTCGGCGGACGTGGTGATGCGGCTCGGGAGGCGGCTCGCGACGGACAGCAGCGAGACGTTCCCGAACCGGGTGGTGGCGTTACCGGACACACAGGCTCCAGAGGCGACGGCGCGAGCAGGGCTCGCAGGATGTGGCGAGGACGCCAGCATGCGGCACCGCGGCACGTCGCGCGCCACGAGAGGGACTGCGGCAGCGGCGGTCGGCGCTCGCAGGTCCGCCTGCGGGGGCTCCAGGAGGGGAACGGGCGAGCGGGCCCCGGTGTTCCAGCACGACGGCGTGGCCTGGGCCACGTCACGCGAGGGCCTCGCCCGTGACCAGCGCCGCGACGTAGCGTGGACGGCATGACCGACGTCCTCGTGACCGCGCCCGACCTCGCCGCCGAGCTCGCCGGGCCGCACCCGCCCCGCCTGCTCGACGTCCGCTGGCAGCTCGGCGGTCCGCCCGGGGTCGACGCCCACCGGGCGGGTCACCTGCCGGGTGCGGTGTTCGTCGACCTGGACGCCGAGCTCGCCGCCCCGCCGAGCGCCGCCGACGGCCGGCACCCGCTGCCCGACGTCGCCGACCTGCAGGCCGCCGCGCGCCGGTGGGGCCTGCGGGCGGGGGAGCGGGTCGTGGTCTACGACGACACCGGCGCCACGTCGGCGGCGCGCGCGTGGTGGCTGCTGCGCTGGGCGGGGGTGGCGGACGTGCGGATCCTCGACGGCGGCCTGCCGGCCTGGGTCGCGGCGGGCGGCGCGGTCGAGCCCGGGGACGTCGCGGTCGAGCCCGGCGACGTCGTCCTCACCGGCGGGCAGCTGCCGACGGTCGACGCCGACGGGGCCGCGGCGTGGGCGGCCGACGGGGTGCTGCTCGACGCCCGGGCGGCCGAGCGGTTCCGCGGCGAGGTCGAGCCCGTCGACCCCCGCGCCGGTCACATCCCCGGCGCCGTGAGCGCCCCGACGGCCGAGAACCTCGACGCGGACGGCCGGTTCCTCGCCCCCGACGCCCTCACCGCGCGGTTCGCCGCGCTGGGCGTGCCCGAGGGCGGCGACGTCGCGGTGTACTGCGGGTCCGGCGTCACCGCGGCGCACGAGGCGGCGGCGATCGTCCTGGCCGGCCGGAACCCCGTCCTGTACCCCGGCTCGTGGTCCCAGTGGTCGAACGACCCGTCCCGCGAGGCGGCCACGGGCGCCTGACCTCCCCGCAGCCGGGCGGGGCTCAGTCCGCGGGGGCGGCCTGCGGGCGGTCGCGGTCCTTGCTCGGCTGGACCCGCTTCGGCTCGCCCGGCATCTTCGGGTACTCCGGCGGGTACGGCAGGTCGCCGAGGCCGTGGTCCCGCTCGTCCTTCGCGGCGAGCTCCAGCAGGCCGTCGAGCGACCCGCGGTCCGCGGCGCCCGCGACGAGCGGCGCGAGCAGGTCGCCGACCTCGGCGAACCGCGCGGGCATCGTCGTCACGTCGAAGTCGTCCGGGTGCACGTCGGGGACCTCGTCCCAGCGCAGCGGGGCCGAGACCGTCGCGCGGCGGTTCGGGCGCACCGAGTACGCGGACGCGATCGTGCGGTCGCGGGCCATCTGGTTGTAGTCGACGAAGATCGCCTCGCCGCGCTCCTCCTTCCACCACTTCGTCGTGACCTGCCCCGGCAGCCGGCGCTCGAGCTCGCGGCCGACGGCGATCGTCGCCCGGCGGCACTGCGTGAACGTCCACCGGGGCTCGATGGGCACGAACACGTGGATGCCGCGCCCGCCCGACGTCTTCGGGTAGCCGGTGAGACCGTGCTCGGCGAGGACCTCCCGCACGTGCGGCGCGACCCGCGCGGCGTCGTCGAAGTCCGTGCCCGGCTGCGGGTCGAGGTCGATCCGCAGCTGGTCCGGTGCCTCGACGTCGGCGCTCGTGACCGGCCAGGGGTGGAACGTCAGCGTCCCGAGGTTCGCGGCCCACGCGACGACGGCGAGCTCGGTGGGGGTGACCTCGTCGGCGGTGCGGCCCGACGGGAACGTGATGGTCGTCGACCCGACGTAGTCCGGCGCGCCCTGCGGCACGCGCTTCTGGAAGAACGCGTCACCCTTGTTGTCCATCCGGGTCGACAGCCGGGCGCCCTCGAACCAGCCCCGCGGCCAGCGCTCGAGCGTCGTCGGCCGGTCGCGCAGCGCACCGAGGATGCCGTCGCCCACCGCGAGGTAGTACTCGACGACCTGGAGCTTGGTGATGCCCCGGTCCGCGAAGTACACCTTGTCGGGGCTGGACACCCGGACCGTGCGGCCGCGCACGTCGATCTCCACCGCGGGCACCTTGGAGGGGCTCATGGGCCCACCGTAGGGCGGGGCGCCCGCCCGCGCACGGGTCGCGGGCCAGGTCGGCGGGTCGGGTCGGCGGGTCAGGCGCCGCGTCAGGCGGCGGGCGCGTGCCCGTCCGCTTCGAGCGCGGCGTCGAGCTCGGCGAGGATCCGCGCGCACTCCTGGACGTCCCACGGCGTGCCGGCGATCTCGAACTCGAACAGCACCGGCCGCCGGGACTGCTCCGCGATCTGGCGGGCGGCCATCTGGTAGTACCGGCCGAAGTTCCGGTTCCCGGAGCCCATCACGCCGACCATCCGGCGGCGGTTCACCGGAGACCGGAGGAACCGGCGGACGCCCTCGGGGATCGTGTCGTTCCGGTCGTTGCCGGTCTTGTACGAGGGCGTGAGCAGCACCCACGGGCCGTCGACCTCGGTGTGCCGCACGTCCCGCTCGGCGAGGTTGAACACCGGCCGCCCGAGCCGCTCGGCGAACGACCGGACGACGCCGGACGCGGAGGAGTAGTAGTACACGGGGGTCTGCCGGCTCACGCCCCGACTCAACCCGCCCCACCCCGCGCCCCCGGAGGACGAAGGTCCCGACCCACGTCCACCCCGCCCCCGCACCCGCACCCCCGCACCCCCGCCCCGCACCCCCGCCCCGCACCCCCGCCGAGATGACAGCCCCCGCTTCTGCGCCCCCGCCCTCACGCAGGCGAGCATCGCCATCTCGACGACGAGAGGTCACGACACGCCGGGCGCGGGACGGCGCGGCCAGCGTGTCGTGACCTCTCGTCGGGTGCGGGGTGCGGGGTGCGGGTGCGGGTGCGGGTGCGGCGACGGCCGGGGCCCCGTGGGGGTCCCGGCCGTCGTCGTGCTGCGTCAGGCGTGCGTCAGAGCTGGTCGCCCGTGCCGGACGCCGTGGGGGCGTCGGAGTCGGAGCCCGGCGTGGATCCACCCGCGGCGGCCGCGATCGACTCGTGCGCGGCGGCGACCACGGCGTCCGCCGTGATGCCGAACTCCTGGTAGAGCGTCTCGTACGCCGCGGAGGCGCCGTAGTGCTCGAGGGAGACGGCGCGACCGGCGTCGCCGAGGATCTTCCACCAGGACAGCGCGATGCCGGCCTCGACGGAGACGCGGGCCTTCACCGAGGACGGGAGCACCGACTCGCGGTAGGCCTCGTCCTGCTCGGCGAACCACTCCAGCGACGGCGCCGACACCACGCGGGTGGGGACGCCGGCGGCCTCGAGCTGCTCACGGGCCGCGACGGCCAGCTGCACCTCGGAGCCGGTGCCGATCAGGATGACCTGCGGCGAGCCGGTGGACGCGTCGAGCAGCGTGTACGCACCGCGGGCGACGCCCTCGGCGGACGCGTAGCCCTCCTCGCCGCGGGGGAACGTCGGGACGTTCTGCCGGGTGAGGATCAGCGCGGCGGGGCCGTCGGTGCGCTCGAGGATGGTCTTCCACGCCTGCGCGGTCTCGTTGGCGTCGGCCGGGCGGACCACGGCGAGGCCGGGGATCGCGCGGACGGCGGTGAGGTGCTCGACCGGCTGGTGGGTCGGGCCGTCCTCGCCGAGGCCGATGGAGTCGTGCGTCCACACGTAGATCGCCGGGACGCCCATGAGGGCGGCGAGGCGGACGGAGCCGCGCATGTAGTCGGAGAACGTGAAGAACGTGCCGCCGTACGCGCGGGTGAGGCCGTGCAGGGCGATGCCCGACAGGATCGCGCCCATGCCGTGCTCGCGGATGCCGAAGTGCAGCGTGCGGCCGTACTGGTCGCCCGCGAACTCGTGCGTGGAGCGCTCGGCGGGGATGAAGGACGGCTCGCCCTTCATGGTGGTGTTGTTCGAGCCGGCGAGGTCGGCGGAGCCGCCCCACAGCTCGGGCAGCACCGGCGCGAGGGCCGAGAGGACCTCGCCGGAGGCGGCGCGGGTGGCGACGGCCTTGCCGGCGGGGAACGTCGGCAGGGCGTCGGCCCAGCCGGCCGGCAGCTCGCCGGCGCGCAGGCGCTCCAGCAGGGCGGCGCGCTCCGGGTTCGCGGCCTTCCAGGCGTCGAAGCCGACGGCCCACTCGGCCTGGTACGCCTTGCCGCGCTCGAGGGCCTTGCGGGTGTGCGCGATGACCTCGGGGGCGACGTCGAACGACTTCTCGGGGTCGAAGCCGACGGCCTCCTTGAGGCCCTTGACCTCGTCGGTGCCGAGCTTGGAGCCGTGCGAGCCGTGCGTGTTCTGCTTGGTCGGCGACGGCCAGGCGATGATCGTCCGCAGGCCGATGAACGACGGGCGGTCGGTGACGGCCTTGGCGGCCTCGATCGCGGCGTGCAGCGCGTCCACGTTCTCCGTGTACTCGCCGCCCTCGGTCCAGTCGACGAACTGGACGTGCCAGCCGTAGGCCTCGTACCGCTTGAGGACGTCCTCGGTGAACGCGATCTCGGTGTCGCCCTCGATCGAGATGTGGTTGTCGTCCCAGATCGCGATGAGGTTGCCGAGCTTCTGCGTGCCGGCGACGGACGAGGCCTCGGAGGAGACGCCCTCCTGCAGGTCGCCGTCGGAGCAGATCGTGTAGACGAAGTGGTCGAACGGGCTGGTGCCCGGGGCCGCCTCGGGGTCGAGCAGGCCGCGCTCGCGGCGGGCCGCCATCGCGAAGCCGACCGCGGAGGAGATGCCCTGGCCGAGGGGGCCGGTGGTGATCTCGACGCCGTCGGTGTGCTTGTACTCCGGGTGGCCGGGGGTCTTGGAGCCCCAGGTGCGCAGCGCCTCGATGTCCTCGAGCTCGAGCCCGAAGCCGGCGAGGTACAGCTGGATGTACTGGGTCAGCGAGGAGTGGCCCGCGGACAGGATGAACCGGTCGCGGCCCAGCCAGTGCGGGTCGGCCGGGTCGTGCCGCAGCACGTTCTGGTAGAGCAGGTACGCGGCCGGGGCCAGGCTGATCGCCGTGCCGGGGTGGCCGTTGCCGACCTTCTCGACGGCGTCGGCGGCCAGGACACGCACCGTGTCGACGGCCTTGACGTCGAGCTCGGTCCATCCGACCTGCTGGGCCAGGGGAGCCTTCGCGTTCACCGCACCTCATTTCCGCCCGGACCTCGGCGGCCCGGATCATCGGGGGTTGCTGCTCGCCCGGTCGCGGGAGGCGACCGGCCGCGGGCACTGCCACCGAGCCTAGACTCCCGCGGGCGTCGCGCAGGACATACCGCCCAGGCGTCCGGTCCACGGACGAGGTAACCGGCATCCGGACAACCGTCTCGTGCGTCGGACGGTTGACCTACGCTTGACCGGTGACCGACCCCCAGCCCTCGCGCGAGGCCCGCCGCGGCCTCGCGCGCCACGAGGTCCCCGACCCGTTGCGCAACGACGTCCGGATGCTCGGCGAGCTCCTCGGCCGCGTGATCCGCGAGTCCGGTGGCGACGCCCTGTTCGACGACGTGGAGCGCGTCCGCGCGCTGACCATCCGCGCCCACGACGAGCAGGACCTCGCCGCGCTCACCGAGGCGGAGGAGCTCGTCGCCTCCTTCTCCATCGAGCGGGCGCAGCAGGTGGCGCGCGCGTTCACCTGCTACTTCCACCTGGCGAACCTCGCCGAGGAGCACCACCGCGTGCGCGTGCTGCGCGACCGCGAGGCGGAGCTGCCCGCCGGCGAGCTGATGCAGGACGACTCGCTGCCCGCCGCGATCGACGCGCTCGCGCACGAGGTCGGCCGCGACGAGGCGCTGCGCCGCCTGCAGACGATGGAGTTCCGTCCCGTCCTCACGGCGCACCCGACCGAGGCCCGCCGCCGGTCCGTGTCCCGCGCGATCCGCCGGATCTCGGACCTGCTGGCCGAGCGTGACGCGCTCGCCGCGGGCGGCACCTCGCGCGCCGAGAACGACCGCCGTGTGGTCGAGGAGATCGACACGCTGTGGCGGACGTCCCCGCTGCGGACCCAGAAGCCCACGGTGCTCGACGAGGTCCGCACCGTCATGAACATCTTCGACACGACGCTGTTCGAGACCTTCCCGACCGTCTACCGCCGGCTCGACGACTGGCTGAACGCCGACGGCGCCGGCCGCGAGGAGCCGCTGGTCCGGCCGTTCGTGCGGCTCGGCTCGTGGATCGGCGGCGACCGGGACGGCAACCCGAACGTCACCGCCGAGGTGACCCGGGCCGCCGCGGCGCTGGCCAGCGACCACGTGCTGCGTGCGCTCGAGGAGTCGGCGCGGAAGATCTCCGCGAAGCTCACCCTCGACGCGGCCGGGACCCCGGCCTCCGCGGAGCTCACCGCCCTGTGGCAGCGGCAGCGCGACCTGTCCGAGGACGCCGCCGCCAAGGCCGCCTCCGAGGTCCGCGACCAGCCGCACCGCCGGGCGCTGCGGATGGTCGCCGAGCGGCTGGCCGCCACCCGCCGCCGCGACGCCGACCTGTCGTTCTCCGGACCCGAGGAGCTGCTCGCGGACCTCGCGGTGGTGCAGCAGTCGCTCGTCGCCGCCGGTGCGCCGCGCGCCGCCTACGGGGACCTGCAGAAGCTGATCTGGCAGGTGCAGACCTTCGGGTTCCACCTCGCGGAGCTCGAGGTCCGCCAGCACTCGCAGGTGCACGCCGCCGCGCTGGCCGACCTCGAGGCGCACGGCATCGACGGCGAGCTGGAGCCGCGCACGCTCGAGGTCGTGGAGACCTACCGCGCGATCGGGGCGATCCAGCGCCGGTACGGCGTCGCAGCCGCGCGCCGCTACATCGTGTCGTTCACGCAGGCCCCGGAGCACCTGGCGACCGTGTACCGGCTCGCCGAGCTGGTGTTCCCGGACCCGGAGACCCGCCCGGTCATCGACGCCGTCCCGCTGTTCGAGACGTTCGCGGACCTCGAGGCGAGCGTCGACATCCTCGAGGAGATGCTGACGCTGCCCGCCGTCCAGGCGCGGCTCGCCGAGAACGGCCGGCACGTCGAGGTCATGCTCGGCTACTCCGACTCGTCCAAGGACGTCGGCCCGGTCGCCGCGACGCTGGCGCTCGACGTCGCCCAGAGCCGGATCGCGGACTGGGGCAGGCAGCACGACCTCAGCCTCACGCTGTTCCACGGCCGCGGCGGTGCCCTCGGGCGCGGCGGCGGCCCCGCGAACCGGGCCGTGCTCGCCCAGCCCCCGGGCTCCGTCGACGGCCGGTTCAAGCTCACCGAGCAGGGCGAGGTCATCTTCGCCCGGTACGGCAACCCGACCATCGGCGCCCGGCACATCGAGCAGGTGGCCGCGGCGACGCTGCTGGCCGGGGCGCCCTCGACCGAGCGCCGCAACGCCGGTGCGACCGAGCGGTTCGCCGACCTCGCCGCCGCGCTGGACGCGTCCTCGCGGACCCGGTTCTACGAGCTGGTCCGCGCCGACGGGTTCCCGCAGTGGTTCGCCCAGGTGACCCCGCTCGAGGAGATCGGCCTGCTGCCGATCGGCTCGCGCCCGGCCCGCCGCGGCCTGTCCGTGGAGTCGCTCGACGACCTCCGCGCGATCCCGTGGGTGTTCTCCTGGTCGCAGGCCCGGACCAACCTCGCCGGCTGGTTCGGCCTCGGCACCGCGCTGGAGTCGGTGGGCGACCTCGCCGAGCTGCAGGCCGCGTACGCGGACTGGCCGCTGTTCAGCACGATGATCGACAACGTCGAGATGTCGCTGGCCAAGACGGACGAGCGCCTCGCGGAGCGGTACCTCGCGCTCGGCGACCGCGACGACCTCGCCGGCCTGGTGCTCGAGGAGATGGCGCTGACCCGCACGTGGGTCCTCGCGATCACCGGCTCGGAGAGCATCCTGTCCCGACGCCGGATCCTCGGCCGCGCGGTGCAGCTGCGCAGCCCGTACGTCGACGCCCTGTCGCTGCTGCAGATCCGGGCGCTGCGCGCGCTGCGGACCGGCGAGTCGGACGACCTGGTCGAGGACAACAAGCGGCTGCTGCTGCTGTCCGTGAACGGCGTCGCCGCCGGCCTGCAGAACACCGGCTGACCCCGCCCGGCCCGCGACGACGACGGCCCGGCTCCCCGCGTGGGGTGCCGGGCCGTCGTGCGTGCCGGGCGGTCGTGCGGGGTCGTCAGCGCCAGAGGCGCCGCGTGGCCAGCTCCGCACCCCGGACCAGCGTCTCGAGCTTCGCCCAGGCGATCTGGTGGTGGATCCGCCCGCCGAGGCCGCAGTCGGTGGCGGCGACGACGTTCTCCCGGCCGACCAGGTTCGCGAACCGCTCGATGCGGTCGGCGACGAGCTCGGGGTGCTCGACGACGTTCGTGGCGTGGCCGACGACGCCCGGGAGGATGAGCTTGCCCTCGGGCAGCTGGACGTCCTCCCACACGCGCCACTCGTGCTCGTGGCGGGCGTTCGCGGCCTCGAACGAGTACGCGCCGGCGTCGACCGTGAGCATCGTGCGGACGATGTCCTCCATCGGCAGGTCGGTCGTGTGCGGGCCGTGCCAGGAGCCCCAGCAGAGGTGGTAGCGGATCCGGTCCTGGGGAAGGCCCCGCAGCGCGTGGTTGAGCGCCTCGACGCGCATCTGCGTGAACCGGAGGTAGTCCTCGACCGTGGGCTCCGGGGTGATCTGGTCCCAGTTCTCGGCCATCGACGGGTCGTCGATCTGCAGCACCAGGCCGGCGTCGATGATCGCGACGTACTCCTCGCGCATCGCGTCGGCGAGCGCCCAGACGTACTCCTCGTCCGTGCCGTAGAACTCGTTGTCCATCCGCGCGGCGCTGCCGGGGGCGATGGACGTCACGAAGCCCTCGCGCGCACCGGTCGCGTCGAGCGCGGTGCGCAGGTTCGCGACGTCCTGCGCCACGGCGTCCTGGCCGGTGTAGGTCACCGGGGCGACGGCCGTCGGGAACGGCTTGGGGTCGCCGCCGTGGAACACCCCGCTGGTCGGGTCGGCGTACGCCTCCTCGAACGCGGCGCGGTCGCGACGCCGGCCGAAGCCGGTCACCCGCACGTCGCCGGGGCCGGACTGCACGTCCTTGACGATCCAGCTGGCGCCGTCGCGCAGCTCCAGGCCGCCGAGCCGCTGGAACGAGTACGACCACCAGGCGCCGTAGTCGATGGCGCTGCTCATCGCCTTGCCGAACTCGCCGTCGCCGGGCACGTCGATGCCGAGGTCCACCTGGCGGCGGACGAGGTCGGTGACGGCGCCGCTGAGCAGCTCGGCGTAGCCGGCCGGGTCCTCGCCGGCCTCACGGGCGGCGTTGGCGGCGATCAGCTCGGGGGTGCGGGGCAGGCTCCCGGCGTGGCTGGTCAGGACGTGGTCGGTGCTGCGGATCATCGGGTCTCCCGGATCGGGGGTGTCGAGCCCCGTCATCGTGGCACGTCAGGTACCGGGCGGCCCGGGGCGTCCACGGCCCGGTCGCGCGGGTCGGGTCGCGCGGGCCGTGCGGGTCCGTCAGGCGACGCGCAGGCCGGACCCGGGCAGGGCGCGGCGGGACAGGTCGCGCAGCACGTGCAGCAGGATCCGGTTGAACGTCACCGGGGCCTCGCTGTTCACGTCGTGCCCGGCGCCGGGTACGACCCACTGCCGGGCGCCCGGGTGCGCGGCGAGGTAGCGGCGGGCCTCGAGGCGCAGCGGGTCGCGGGCGCCGTTCACCAGCCACACCGGCAGGGCGAGGCGGCGCAGGTCGCCCAGCGGGGAGTAGCCGTGCATCGCGGCGAGCATGTCGGTCACGACGTGCCAGGTGCCGCCGCCGAGCCGCAGCGCCCGCGCCACGCGGCTGGACGCGTGCCGGTAGACGTGCAGCGGCTTGCCCTTGATCTCCGTCGAGCAGCCCGCGAGCAGCACGCCCGCGAGGCGGTCCTCGTGCCGCCCGGCGTACGCCAGCGACATGTAGCCGCCGAGCGACAGCCCGACGAGCAGCGGCGGCGCGTCGCAGGACCGGACCGCGTCGTCGATCGCGGCGAGCGCGCCCTCGAAGGTGAACCGCTCGTGCGCGCGGGTGCCGTGGCCGGGCAGGTCGATCGCCACGCTCGCGTGGCCGCCCTCGGTGAGGGCGCGGACCTGGTCGTCCCAGATGCGGGAGGACGTGCGGGTGCCGTGCACGAGCACGATCGGGTGCGGGCTGCTGGTGGGCATGCGGGCTTTCCGGTGCGAGGGGCGGCGGGGTGCTGGGCCGGGGCCGGGGCGGGTCGCCGCGACGTCGGGGCGTCCTCCCGGTGACCGCGGCCTGCCGCGAGCGTAACCCGGCGCCCTGGGAGCGCCCTGGGAACCCGGGTGGGTTCACCCGGGTGGAGCGCCGAGCAGCCCCCGTCGGTGCGCGACCGCGACCGCCTCCGCGCGCCCGCCCACGCCGAGCTTGTCCAGCACCCGCGAGACGTGCACCGAGACCGTCTTGCCGCTGATGTAGAGGCGCTCGCCGATCTGCCGGTTGCTCAGCCCCTCGGCGACGAGCGCCAGCACCTCGGCCTCCCGGCCGGTGAGCACGCCCGCGCCGCCGCCGGCCACGCCGGGCAGGTCGAGGCGCGCCCGCCGGGACAGGTCGGACAGGGCGGTCACGAGCGGGACGGCACCGATCTCCCGTGCCACGGCGAGCGCCGCGGCCGCCTGCTCGCGGGCCGCGTCGCGGTCGCCCGCCGCGAGCAGCGCCTCGGCCCACCGGCGGCGGGTGCGGGCGAGCTCGTACCGGTAGCCGTAGTCGAACTCCGCGGCGGCGCGCGCCCAGGCGTCCGGGTCGGCCTCCCCGAGCAGGCGGGTGTGCTCGGCGTGCGCGCGGGCGAGCCACGCGCGGCCCTCGGGTCCGATCTGCCCGCCGCGGGGCCGGCCGCGGTCGGCGGTGACGACGGCGCGGTCCAGCAGCGCGGCGCCGGCGACGAGGCGGGCGGCGGGGTCGCGACCGGCGAGGCGGTCCGCGGCGGCGAGGTCCGCCAGCGCGGCGAGCCCGAGGGCGGACAGCCAGATGCCGCCGAGGAAGTAGTCGGACCAGACCCGGCTGATCTCGTCGATGAGCTCGTGGGCGAGCGCGACGGCCTCGTCGAGGCGGCCGTCCCCGGTGAGCGCGTCGACGGCGCAGCCCCCGGCGATGAGCGTGATCATCGTGTCGCCGTGCCGGCCGTGCAGCAGGTCCAGGCCGCGGGCGGCGGCGTCGGCGTCGCCACGGGCCGTGGCCGCGTACATCTGGACGCCCTCGATCGCGGACAGCGCGCGCGGCGGGCCGGGGTCGGCGCTCGGGGCCGGGGGCGTGAGGTCCCCGCGGGTGTAGCGGACGATCTCCTCGAACAGGCGCAGCTCGACGCCGTACGTGCTCCACGTGAGCCCGGCGCGTGCGGCGAGCGCGAGCCCGCTCGCCGCGGTGTCCGCGGCCTGGTCGAGCCGGCCCGCGTAGAACCGGTTCGCGGCGAGGTTGTAGGTGCAGCGCAGCTCGGTGGCGGTGTCCCCGGCGTCGCGGGCGCGGTGCAGGGCGTCGCTCAGCAGGTCAGCCGCGCGGTCGGCGTCCTCGACCACGAGCACCGCCAGCGAGATCAGCGCGTCCGCCTCGGCGTCGGCCGCGCCGGCGGCCCGGGCCTCCTCGACCGCGGCGGCCGCGGCGATCTCGGCCTGGTCGTCCAGGTCGGAGTTGAGCGCCGCGCGCGCGTGCGTGGCGAGCGCCCAGGCCCGGTCGGCGCTCGGCCCGCCGCCGGCGCCGCCCGCACGGTCGAGGTCGGCCAGCGCCCGGTCGGTCTCCCGCAGCGCCTCGTCCACCCGCTCGACGCCGAGCAGGTGCCGGGCCAGCGTCGTGCGGAGCGCCGCGACCCGTCCCGACGCCGGGGCGTCGTCGACCGCCTGCACGGCCTCCCGGGCCAGGGCCACGGCCCGGTCGCCGAGCCCGGCGCGCCCGCCGGCCGCCGCGGCCGCGAGCAGGACGTCGACCCGCTGCTCGCCGAGGTCGTCCGCCGCGGTCGGCACCCCGGACCAGAGACGCAGCACGGTCTCCAGGTGCCGGAGCTCCTCCGCGGGGGCGAGCACCCGGCCGGCCTCCCGCGCGGCGTCCCGGGACGCGAGCAGCGCGAGCCGGTTGTCGTGGGACAGCAGGGCGTGCCGGGCCCGCTCGGCGGACGTCGCGAGCGTCGGGTCCGCCGCGGACGCCTCCAGGTAGTCGCGGTGCAGCGCCACCTGCTCGCCGGGCAGCAGGTCGGCGTAGACCGCCTCGGCGAGCAGCGCGTGCCGGAACGCGATCCGGCCGTCCTCGCCGACCAGCACGTGGTGCGCCACGCCGTCCCGCAGCGCCGCGTCGAACGCCGCGTGCCGCGCGGGGTCCGCGCCCGGGGCCGACCCGTCGCCCGAGCCGGCGACCACCGCCCGCAGCAGGGGCTCGGCCACCCGGCGCCCCGCGGCCGACGCGGCCCGCGCCAGCCGCTGCACCTCCGGGTCGAGCTGCTCGAGCCGGGCGCGCAGCACGTCCGCGAGCGTGCCGGGCAGGTCGGTGCCGGCACCCCGGGCCTCCAGCAGCTCCTCGGCGAAGTAGGCGTTGCCCTCCGAACGCCGCACGATCCGCTGCAGCGCGTCCTCCGGCAGGGGCGCGCCCGCCAGCGCGGTGGTGAACGTGCGGACCTCGTCGGCGGTGAACGGCGGCAGGTCGATCCGCTCGACCCGCGGGTGCCGGCCCAGCTCGGCGAGCACGGGGCGCAGCGGGTGCCGGCGGTGCAGGTCGTCGGTCCGGTACGACGCGACCAGCAGCACGGGCTCGGACCGCAGCCGCGCGACCAGGAACCGCAGCAGGTCCCGGCTGGAGGAGTCCGCCCAGTGCAGGTCCTCGAGGACCAGCACGAGCGGGGCGCCGGGGCTGCCTGCGGCGGCGAGCACCGCCGCCACGCCGTCGAACAGCTGCAGGCGCTCGGTCTGCGCGTCCGGCGCGGCCGGCTCGGCACCGGCCGCCGGGAGCAGCCGCCGCAGCGCGGGCCGCGCGGCCACGACCTCCGCGACCCCGGGGCAGTCCGCGGCGGCGAGCTGGTGCAGCGCCTCCGCGAACGGCAGGTACGGCAGGCCGATCTCCCCGAGGTCGATGCTGTGGCTGACCACCACCGTCGCCCCGCGCCCGGTCGCGAGCCGCGCCGTGTGGGTGAGCAGCCGCGTCTTGCCGACCCCGGCGTCCGCCCCCAGCAGCACGAGGCCGGGCTCGCCCGCCCCGGCACGGTCCACGGCCGCGAGCAGCGCGGCGACCTGCGCGTCGCGGGCGACGAACGGGGCGTGCGGCACCGACCGGGTCATGAGGTCGATCGTGGCAGCAGGCACCGACACGCGTCTGCCCCCGGCGACCGCCGTCCCCGCCCCGCCCGGGCCGGCCCCGGTCAGCGCTGCCGCCGGCGCCGCCAGCGCCAGCCCAGGTCGGACCCGCGCACCGCGGCGCGGACGACCTCGTGCCGGTACGCCACCTCGGCGTCGAGCGCCGGTCCCCAGATCGTGTCCATCTCGCGTCCCCCGTCGTGCTCCTCGGCGGACCCGCGGGCGGCGGGTCCGGCCGGTTCCCCGGCACCTCCTACCGTGCTGCTGAGGCGGTGCCCCACGGATCGGACGACCGCCGCGAGCCTGCGCCCCGGTCGCTGCCGATCCGCCCTGAGGTGCCCCTGAGGCGGTGCTGAGGTGGTGCTGAGGTGGGCCGCGGACATGGTCGCCGTGCGAGGCTCGGGGCATGACGACCGCGACGCACGGCCCGGACCGCAGCACCGCCGAGGGCGCGCGCGACGTCCTCGGCGAGACCTTCGACGCGGTGCTGTTCGACATGGACGGCACGCTGATCTCCTCGACCCGCTCGGTGGAGCGCTGCTGGCTGCGGCTCGCCGACGAGTACGGGATGCCCACCGCCGACCTGAGCCCGTTCGCGTTCCACGGCGTGCCCGCGCGCGACATCTTCGAGACCCTGCTCGCCGACCGGGACCCCGCCGAGCGCGCGGCGGCCCTGGCCCGCGTGGTCGAGCTGGAGGTCGCGGACACCGAGGGCATCGAGGTGCTGCCCGGGGCGGCGGACGCGCTCGCGGCGCTCGCCCCCGGTGGACGTGCCGCGATCGTCACGTCCTGCGGCGCGCGGCTGGCGGCGGCCCGGGTCGGGGCCGTCGACCTGACGGCGCCGGCCCAGGTCGTCACCGCCGACGACGTCAGCCGCGGCAAGCCGGACCCCGAGCCGTACCGGGTCGGCGCGCAGCGCCTCGGCGTGGACGTGCGCCGCTGCCTGGTGGTCGAGGACGCGGAGTCGGGCGTCCGCTCCGGCCGGGCGGCGGGTGCCGCGACGCTGGGCCTGCGCACCACCCACCCCGAGGGCCCGGGCGGCGGCGCGGACCTCGTGGTGGCCGACCTGTCGCGGGTGCGGTTCGTCGTCGGGGCGGACGGCGTCCGGGTGACCACCCGCTGACCCCTCAGGGTGCGGATCAGGGTCGCCCCAGGGTCCGCCCCGGATGTGCGGGGGTCGCCCGGCGCGGCACCGTAGGACGTGTCGTCAGGACGACGGCACGACCGACAGGAGTGAGACGACCATGACCGGCATCTACGAGTCCCTCTGGCGCAGCGGCCTGGTGCGGCCGCTGGACGGCCGGGTGCTGGGCGGCGTGTGCGCCGGCCTCGCCCGACGGTTCGGCATGGACGCCTGGCCCATGCGCTGGCTGTTCCTCATCGTGCTCATCGTGCTGCCCGGCAGCCCGCTGATCATCTACCCGCTGCTCTGGATCTTCATGCCCGGGCAGGACTGGGTGGCCCGCACGCACGGACCGGCCGCGTACGCCCAGGCGTTCCCGCAGGCGTTCCCGGCGCAGCCGGCGTACCCGACGTACCCGGCGCAGCCGCAGGGGCCGGCGCAGCCGCAGGAGCCCGCGCAGCCGCAGGAGCCCGCGCAGCCGCAGGGGCCGGCGCAGCCGCAGGACGGCCCGCGCTAGTCCAGCAGCACGTTGTACCGAGGGACCGGGGGGAGGGCCCCGGTCTCGCGGAGCCAGGACGGCGACGCCGTCACGGGGAAGACGGTGACCGGACGGACCCCGTCCGGCCCGACCAGCCCGTAGAGCAGCGCCCCGCCCTCGCCCACGACGCCCTGCCCGCGGTGCACCACCGTGCGCAGGGCGTCGTGCGTGCCCGGCACCGGGTCGTCGCGGACCAGCAGGGTGCCGGGGACGTGGGGGTCGCGCAGCAGCGGCAGCACCGCGTCGGTGACGCGCTCGAGCAGCGTGCGTCCGTCGGGCCGGTGCCAGGGCAGGAGGTGGCGCGGGTCGTGGCCGAGCGCGACGGCGAGCGCGCCGCCGGTCCAGCGCTCGCGCTTGGGGCCGTAGGGGGTCGCGGCGGTCGACAGCAGGTACCCGTAGACGTGCGCGAGGCCGGCGTCGGTGCCGGGGTGCTCGACGGGCAGGCCCGCGCGCGCCTGGAGCCACGCCAGCACCGGGGGGTCCAGCACCGGCTCCCGGGTGTGCTCGTCGACGACGGTCGACCGGGCCCAGGTCCCGAACCCGCCGCGCGCCCGGTCGTCGTCGATCTGCCGGGCGAGCCAGCCGACCGGTCCGCGCGGGTCGAGCGCGGCCGCGGGGTCGTGCGGCGCGGCGGCCGCGGCGGCGTCGAGGTCGCGCAGGGCGCGGGCGTCGGCGTCGGCGGTCGCGGCGGTCGCGGGCGGCTCGGGCGGGTCGGTGGGGCGCACCCGCGCAGGCTAACCGGGCGGTCGGGGCCGGCCCGCGAGAGTTCTCCTGGAGTTCACACGATCGCGGTCAAATCGTCCATGAGCGACCCCTAGCGTGGGCGGAGCGTCCACACGGGCGTGACCCCCGGGCCCAGCGCCCCCGCACGCAAGGCGATCCGTGAGCCGATCCGACACGCTCCTCCTGCTCGACTTCGACGGCACCGTCGCGGTCGGGCACGGCCCGGTGCACGCCTACGCCCGCGCCGCCGCCTCGGGCCTGGCGCCCGCCGCGGCCACTGCGTTCCGCGCCGAGGTGCACGCCGCCGTCGAGGCGCTCGGCGACCCCGCCCCCGCCGGACGCCCAGCCGGACATCGTGCCGGACGCGGCCGGCGGTCGTCCGACGCCCTGCTCCCGCTCGACGGCTACGACCTCGTCCGGGAGCTCGCCGAGCGGCACGGCGTCGGGCCGCTCGCGCTGTCCGCGGCCTACCTCGCGAGCCGGCACGCGCTCGGCACCGACGACGCCCCGGTGAGCGCGCCCCGGGGGCTCGCCGCCGTGCTCGCCGAGCTGCGCACCGAGGCGCGCGTCGTGCTCGCCACCAACGCGCCCGACATCCGGCTCGCGGAGACGCTCGCCGACCTCGGCCTCACCGGCCTGCTCGACGCCGTGCTCACCGATGTCGGCAAGCCCGCCGGCATGGACGGCGTCCTGGACCGGTGCGGCGCCGCGCCCGGCGGTCCCGTCCGCGTGCTCAGCGTCGGCGACGTCTGGGCCAACGACCTGGCGCCCGTCGCCGCCCGCGGTCACGCGACCGCCCTCGTCTCCCGGCGCCCGCCGCCGGAGGCCCGCCCCACGTGGACCGTCACCGAGCTGCCGGAGCTGTACCCGGCGCTGCGGGACTGGGTCCGCGACGGCGGGCGCACCGCGCTCACCGACCACGACACCCCCGCCCGGGCCACCGCGCGGACCACGAGTGAAGGATGACCATGAAGAAGCACGTCCTGCCCGGCGCCGCCCTGCTGGCCGCCGCCGCGCTCGCCCTGACCGCCTGCTCGTCGGGTGACGCCGAGGCGACGCCGTCGGCCGCCGGGACCGCCGCCGACCCCACCTCGTTGACCCTCGCGCTGGTCCCGTCCCAGGACCAGAGCGGGCTGGTCGACACCGCCGCGCCGCTGACCGACTTCCTCACCGAGGAGCTCGGCATCGAGGTCACCGGGGTCGTCTCCAAGGACTACCAGGCCGCCGTCGAGGCGATGGGCGCGGACCAGGCCCAGATCGGGTTCCTGCCGTCCCTGCAGCTCTGGCAGGCGAACGACATGTACGACGCCAGCGTCGTGCTGCAGACCGAGCGCAACGGCAACATCTCCTACCCGGCGCAGTTCATGACGAACAACCCGGACAAGTACTGCGAGGACGAGCCCGTCGAGCGCGACGGGATGCTGTTCTGCAACGGCGCCGACGCGATGCAGGGCCCCGCCGGCCTCGACTCGATCACGAAGGTCGAGGGCGCGAGGACCGCCCTGCTCGGCCCCGCGTCGCCCGCCGGCTACATCTACCCCGTCCTGGCGCTCCAGGAGGCCGGGCTCGACACGGACACCGACATCGAGCAGATCCCGGTGACCGCGAACGACGCCTCCGTGCTGGCGGTCTACAACGGCGACGCCGAGGTCGGCTTCTCGTTCTGGGACGCGCGCACCATCGTCGCCAAGGACGTCCCGGACGTCGGCCAGAAGGTCGTCGTGTTCGCCCTGACCGAGGAGATCCCGAACGACGGCGTCGCGCTGTCCGCGTCGCTGTCGCAGGACCTGCAGGACCGGATCGCCACGGCGCTCGAGGACTACTCGAACACCGAGGAGGGCTCGCAGGTGCTCACCGACATCTACTCCATCTCGAAGCTCGCCCCGGCCGACCCGGCGTCCCTCGACGTCGTCGCCCGCGCGGCGGAGAAGCTCGGCCTGCAGTGAGCGCAGCCACCACGGCCGGCGCCGGCACCGCGACGCACGACGTCGCGGTGCCGGCCCCGTGGCCGGTCCGGATGCGCGACGTCGTCGTGCGGTACCCGAACGGCGTCGTCGCGCTGGACGGCGTCTCGCTCGACGTCGCCGCGGGGGAGATGGTCGCCGTCGTCGGCCTGTCCGGCTCCGGGAAGTCCAGCATGATCCGCACGCTCAACGGGCTCGTGCCGGTCACCTCCGGGACCGTCGAGGTCGGCGGCCACGACGTGCGCGCCGCACGCGGCCGGGGCCTGCGCGCCCTGCGCGGCGAGGTCGGGATGATCTTCCAGTCGTTCAACCTCGCCGGCCGCGCGACCGTGCTGCAGAACGTCCTGGTCGGGCGGGTCGCGCACGCGCCGACCTGGCGCACGCTGCTCGGCGCGCACACCGCGCGGGACAAGGCCGTCGCCTACGAGGCCCTGGACCGGGTCGGGATGCTCGACCGCGCCTGGCACCGGGCGTCGCACCTGTCCGGCGGCCAGCAGCAGCGCGTCGCCATCGCCCGGGCGCTCGCCCAGCAGCCCCGCGCGGTCCTCGCGGACGAGCCGGTCGCCAGCCTCGACCCGCCGACCGCCCACGGCGTGATGTCCGACCTGCGGCGGGTCAACCGCGAGCTCGGGATCACCGTCGTGGTGAACCTGCACCTGCTCGACCTCGCGCGGGAGTACGGCACGCGCCTCATCGGCCTGCGTGCCGGTCAGGTCGTCTACGACGGCGCCGCCGCGGACGCGACCGACCGGGTGTTCGAGGACATCTACGGCCGGTCGATCCGCCCCGACGACGTGCTCGGCTCATGACGACCGACGTCCGCGCGGCCCCGGCCCCCACCCGACCGGCCCCGCTCCCGCCCGCCCGGCCCGCCGGCCGGTGGAAGGTCGTCGTCGGCGCGGCGGTCGTGCTCGGGATCACCGCGCTCACGCTGGTGCCGGGCATCGGCGTCGAGGTCGACCTCGGGGCCATCGTCCGGAACTGGACCAACGGCGCCGACAAGGTCCTGGCGCTGCTCCAGCCCGACTGGTCGTTCTTCCCGCGGACGGTGCAGCCGTTGCTCGAGACCCTGCAGATGGCGGTCATCGCGACCGCGGTCGCCGGGGTCGTCTCGCTGCCGCTGAGCCTGTGGGCGGCGCGCACCACCAACCCGCACCCGCTGCTGCGCGGCGCCGTGCGGGCGGTGCTCAACGTGGTCCGCGCCGTGCCCGACCTGCTCTACGCGTCCGTGCTCGTCGCGATGGTCGGCGTCGGCGCGCTGCCCGGCATCCTCGCGCTGGTGCTGTTCGACGTCGGCATCGTGGTCAAGCTCGTGTCCGAGCAGCTCGAGGCCGCCGACACCGGCGCGCTCGAGGCCGGCCGCGCCGCCGGCGGCACCCAGACCCAGGTCAACCGCGCCGTCGCCGTGCCCGACATGCTGCCGGGCTTCGTCACGCAGCTGCTCTACGTGCTCGAGCTCAACGTCCGCGCGTCCGCCGTGCTCGGCCTCGTCGGCGCCGGCGGCACCGGCCTGCTCATCGACGCCGTCCGGTCGTTCTACCGGTACGACCAGCTGTCGCTCATCATCCTGGAGATCCTCGTCGTGGTGCTCGTCCTCGAGGCCGTCAGCAGCGCCGCCCGGCGGAGGCTGGTGTGACCGCCGCGCCCGCCGCAGTCCTGGTGGCTGCTCCGCCCGCCCGCCCCGCGCGCCTCGGCCGCCGCGCGCTGTCCACCGCCGTCGTGGTCGTCGTCGTGCTGGCGTTCTGGTCCGTCGACATCCAGTGGGACCGGCTCGCCGACCTGCCGTCCGAGGTGGTCCGCTACCTGGGGCTGATGTTCTCCGACCCGGACTGGTCGAAGCTCCCCGAGGCGCTCCGGCAGACCTGGCGGTCCGTGGCGATGGCCTGGCTCGGCACCGTGCTCGGCGTCCTGGTCGCGACGCCCCTGAGCCTGCTCGCCGCCCGCGGCCACGCACCCGCACCGGTGCGGGGGGTGCTGCGGCTGCTGTTCGCGGTGATCCGCGCGGTGCCGGAGATCATCATCGCCATCGTCATCCTCTCGGTGACCGGACTGACGCCGCTCACCGGCGCGTTCGCCCTCGCGCTCAACGGCGTCGGGACGCTCGGCAAGTGGGGCTACGAGGCCATCGAGGGCATCGGCACCGGCCCGGTCGAGGCCGTCCGCGCGGCCGGCGGGTCCGGCACGCAGGTGCTGCGCTGGGGCGTCTGGCCGCAGGTGCTCCCCGCGTTCGGGTCGTTCTGGCTGTACCGGTTCGAGATCAACGTCCGGTCGTCCGCGGTGCTCGGCCTGATCGGGGTCGGCGGCATCGGTGACATGCTCACCTCCTACACGCAGTACCGGGAGTGGGGGGTCGTCGGCGTCCTGCTGCTCGTCGTCGTGGTCGTCACCGTCGCGATCGACGCCGCCTCGGGGGCGCTGCGCCGCCGGATCATGGAGGGAGCCCGTGCCCGTGCCGTCCAGCCCTGACGTCGTCGCGCACCCCACGGTGCGGATCAGCACCGCGCTGCCGAGCCTGCACGCCAGCGAGCGGCGGGTGCTCGAGGAGGTGCTCGCCCAGCCGGAGCGCGTGGTGGAGTCCACCGCGCAGGACCTCGCGGACCGGGTCGGCGTCGGCCGGTCGACCGTCGTGCGCGCCTGCCAGAGCATCGGCTACAAGGGCTACCCGCAGCTGCGGGTCGCGCTCGCGGCCGAGCTCGCGCACGCCGGGGACGCCGTCGACTACGGGTCCAGCGCCCTCGGCCGGCTGCGGGCGGACATCGCGGCGCTCGCGGCCGCGCTGCCGCAGATCACCGCGGTCCTCGACGAGGGCACGGTCGAGCGGGCCGTCGCGGCGCTGCTGGGCTCGCGGCGGCTGCTGGTCCTGGCCAACGGGCTGTCCGCGCCGCTGGCCACCGACATGGCGATGCGGCTCACCGCCGTCGGTCGGCCCGCCGACTGCGTGGCCGACTCCATCGGCCAGCAGATCGCCGCGCGCGGGCTCACCGCCGCGGACGGCTGCGTCGTGCTCAGCGGGTCGGGGGCGAGCGAGGCCAGCCTGCGCGTGGCCCGGGCGGCCCGGCAGGGCGGGGCGACGGTGGTGGCGGTGACGTCGTTCCGCGGGTCGCCGCTGGGCGCGCTCGCCGACGTCGAGCTGGTCGTCGCCCCCGCCGCGGCGACGTTCCGGCACGAGCTCGAGCGGACGTCGCGGATCGCGCTCGCGGTGCTGGTGGAGTCGCTGGTCGGCGTGGTCGCGACCCGGTCCGGCGCCGCCGCCGCGCAGACGCACGACCACGTGCTCGACATCCTCAGCGACAACCTGGCCGACTGACCGGCGTTCAGCCCAGGACGTCCACCGTCACCTCGAACGCGAGGTCGTCGAGGATCTCCGCCGCGTGGGTGTGCGCGGCCCTGACCGCGGTCTCCAGGTCCGGGGCCTCGCCCCGCAGGTCGAACGTCACCGGCGCCGGGCCCACGAACCCCGGCGGGGCGTCGTCGCGCAGCGCGCCGAGGGCGTCGCCCATCCCGGCGCGCGTCTCGTCGTCGGGGACGTCGGGGACGGTGAGGTGGGCGACGTAGTCGGGCATCCCGCGATGATGCCAAACCCCACTGACACCCCTCCCTGTGCGCCGAGACAGGACCTCCGCGCCGAGGTAGGGCCGTCCGCCGCCCTGTCTCGGCGCGACGGTCCTATCTCGGCGACGGGGACGACGGCGACGGCGGGGACGGGGACGGCGGGGGCGGGGACACCGCGGACGCCGACGTCGGGATCGCGACCGCCGCGACCACCGCGCCCGCGGCCATCAGCCCCGCGCAGGTGAGCATCGCGACCGGGTGGGCGCCGGCGAGGACGTCGGGGTCGGACAGGCCGGTGCCGACGCCCGCGACCAGCGGCAGCACCGCCACGGCGAGCAGCCCGGCGACCCGGGACACCGCGTTGTTGGTGGCCGACGCGACGCCCGCGAGGTGGTCGGGTGCCGCGGCCAGGGCGGTGGACGTCAGGGGCGCCACCGTCAGCACCAGCCCGGCGCCGACCAGCAGCACGCCCGGCAGCACCCCGGTCAGGTAGGTCGTCCCGGCCCCGATCCCGCCGAGCAGCGCCGCCCCGGCCCCGGCGAGCAGCGGTCCGACGGTCATCGGGATCCGCGGCCCGATGCGCGCGCCGAGCGCGCCGCCCTGCGCCGAGAGCAGCAGCATCAGCAGCGTCACCGGCAGCGACGCGATCCCGGCGGCGAGCGGCGACCACCCGGTGACGACCTGCAGGGTGATCGGCAGGAAGAAGAAGATCCCCGACAGGGCCGCGTAGACCAGCAGCGTCGCGAGGTTGACCGCCGCGAACGGCCGCCACCGGAACAGCCCGAGCGGCAGCGCGGGGTGCCGCACCCGGCGCTCGGCGACCACGAACCCGCCGAGCGCGAGCAGCCCGGCGAGCCCGACGGCGCCCACCGACGCGTCCAGCGTGCCGGCCTCCGACCAGGCGGTGAGCGACCAGGTCAGGGCCCCCAGGCCGACGGCGGCCAGGGCGGTGCCGACGACGTCCAGCCCGCCGGTCGACTCCGCGTCGACGGACTCCGGCACCCAGCGCAGCGCGACGACGACCACCAGCGCGGCGAGCGGGATGTTGATGCCGAACACCCAGCGCCAGCCGGCCTGCTCGACGATCCAGCCGCCGAGGAACGGGGCCACCGCGCCGACCGCGCCGCCGAGCCCGGACCACGCGCCGATCGCCTTCGCCCGGTCCCCGGCGGCGAACGACGACTGCAGGATCGCCAGGGAGCCCGGCGTCAGGAGCGCGCCGCCGACGCCCTGGGCCGCGCGCGCGGCGATCAGCAGGCCGACCGTCGGCGCGAGCGCGCACAGCACCGACGCCGCCGCGAACGCGACCGTGCCGACCAGGAACAGCCGCCGCCGGCCGAACCGGTCGCCGAGCGAGCCGCCGAGCAGCAGGAACGCCGCCAGGGTCAGCGCGTAGCCGTTGACGGTCCACTGCAGGCCGGCGGTGGTGGCGCCGAGATCGGCGGCGATCGCGGGCAGCGCGATGCCGACCACGGTGCCGTCGAGGAACACCAGCGCGGACCCGAGGACGGTCGCCAGGAGGGTGCCGCGACCGGCGGTGCTGCGCAGCGTCAGCGCAGGCGCGGCGGGTGGGTGCGCTGCCATCGACGGGCCTCCTGCGGGACGGTGCGTGCCTGCGACGGTACGGCCCGGAGTCGCCGTTCCACCCGGCGTCGGCGTGTCGTTCGCGCGGCAGACCGCCGTCGCGTCGGGCACAGTAGGCGGGTGGGTGATGTCAGGGACCTCCGATCGGCACCGGGAGAGCGGCGCGCCGACGCGCGCGCGGAGCACGACGAGCTGGTCCTCGACGCCCGTCGATCCGCCCCGCGGGCGGCCCGGCACTGGATCATGCACCGGGTCGCCGCGGCGGGTGTCGACGGCTCCGCGAACCAGGTGATCGAGCTGCTGACCGGGGAGGTCGTGGCGAACGCGGTCGTGCACGGCCCCGAGCACGGCCGGGTGCGGGTCGCGGTGCGGATCGACCACCGCGGGGTGCGGGTGGCCGTCACCGACGAGAGCCACGTGCGCCCGCAGGTGCAGCACCCGGCGCCCACGGCCGTCAGCGGCCGCGGCATGGCCCTGGTCGAGGCGCTGTCGCGCACCTGGGGCGTCGACCTGCACGAGGGTGCGGGCAAGACGGTGTGGTTCCTGGTCGACCCCGAGACGGACTGACCCGGCCTCAGCGCCGGTCGCGCGCCCCCGGGCCCACCGCGAGGTCCACGACGAGCGCGCGGTGGTCGGACATCCCGGTGTGCACGGACACCGCCGCGCTCGTCGGCGCGACGTCCCCGTCCAGGAGCACGTGGTCGATCTGCCGGGTCGGCGCGTCGACGGGGAACGTGTCCGCCAGCCCGGCGGAGCGCCAGCCGGTGACCCGGGCGGGCGTCGCGCCCTCGAGGTTGAGGTCGCCGGTGATCACGACGGGCCGGGGGAGCGCGCGGCAGGCGCGGACCAGGTGCCGCAGCTGCACGACGTTCCAGCCGGTGATGAACGTCAGGTGGGTCGCGACGACGGTCACGGGCCCGTCCGGGCTCTGCACGACGGCGGCGAGCGCCACGCGCTGCTCGTCCTGCACGAGCGAGGGGCGCCGGTTGCCGCGGTGGATCATCGGCACGCGCCGGCGCAGCGTCGGGAGCGTCAGCACGCGCCACGCCGACACGGGGTGCCGGCTGAGCAGCGCGATCCCGTAGGCGGCGATCGCGGGCTGGTCCTCGCCGGTGGCGGCGGTCCACGTGCCCGGGTGCCCGTGGAGCGTCGCCGCGAACCGGTGGTGCGGCGCGCCCATCGCCTCCGCCGCGACCGCCGTCAGGTCGGCCTGGTGGGACCGGGGCTGGTCGCGGTCGACCTCCTGGAGCGCGAGGACGTCGGCGTCGAGCCCGCGCACGGCGCCGGTGAACCGGTCGAGGTCCACCCGGCCGTCGTCGAGGCCACGGCCGTGCAGGATGTTGAACGTCGCGAGTCGCACGCGCCGATTCTTCCCGTCGCCCTGCGGATGCGCGCGTCGTCGGGCACGATCCTCGCCATGACCTCCGACTCCCCGCCCGCCGGCGACGGGCCCGCGGGCGGCACCGCGGGCGTGCAGGCGGGCGCCGCGGCACCGCCCGACCCGCGCACCGCGCTGCAGGACGCCCTGCGGATGACCGCCGTCGCCCTGGAGGACGCCGGCATCCCGTTCGCCCTGGTCGGCGGGTACGCGGCGTGGGCGCGGGGCGCGCCGGAGCCGAGCCACGACGCGGACTTCGCGGTGAGCGAGCAGGACGTGCCGCGCGCCCAGGAGGCGCTCGCCGCCGCCGGGCTCGAGGTCCGGGAGCCGGCGGAGAACTGGCTGTTCAAGGCGTTCCACCACGGCGCGCTGGTCGACGTGCTGTTCCGGATGGTCGGCGAGCCGATCACCCGCGAGATGCTCGACCGCAGCGACGTGATGGAGGTGCTCGCGGTCCGGATGCCGGTGCTGGACGCGACGGACATCATCTCCGCGAAGATGCGGGTGCTGGGCGAGCACTACTGCGACTTCACGCGGATGATCGCGATCGTGCGGGCGCTGCGGGAGCAGGTCGACTGGCACCGGGTGCGGCGCGAGACCGCGCAGACGCCGTACGGCCGGGCGTTCCTGCTGCTGGTGCACGAGCTCGGCATCTCCCCGGTCGGGCCGGAGCCGCGCTGACCGGTGTCGCGTGGGCTGCAAGGCCGGGGCCCGACGCGACACAGTGAGGGCAGGAGCCGTACCAGGCGCCGCTTCCTGACCCGAGGGGATCCCCGTGCAGAGCAGCCACCAGCCGGCCGCCGGAGCGACCGACGGCGCGCCGTGCCGGGACGACGCGTGGTTCGAGACGCTGTTCGCCCGGCACGCGACCGCCGTGCACCGCTACCTGCTGCGCCGCGGCGCGGGCGACGACGCCGAGGACCTGGCCGCCGACGTGCTGACCGTCGCGTGGCGCCGCCGGGACGAGGTGCCGGACGGCATGGAGCTGGCCTGGCTGTACCGGACCGCGGGCTACGTGCTCGCGAACCACCGCCGCAAGGGCCGGCCTGTCCCGGTCGCGGAGCTGCCCGACGAGCCCGACCCGTCCGACCCCGCCGTCCTCGCGGTCCGCGACGAGCGGGTGCGCGAGGTGCTGGGCCGCCTCGGGGCGCGCGACCGGCAGGTGCTGCTGCTCACCGCGTGGGAGGGGCTGGGCGGCGACGACCTGGCCGTGGTGCTCGGCATCTCCCGCGGGGGCGCCGACGCCGCCCTGTCCCGCGCGCGGTCCCGGCTGCGCGAGGCGTGGGGCACGGACTGACCGCACCGCGCGTGCAAGGTCCGCGCACCGGGGGACACAGACGGGGTGGACGCGCCCGACCCACCGGCGGTGGGGCGCCAGGACACCAGGAGGCACCCCGTGGACGAGCACCGCGCGCAGCACCCGGACGGCACGTCGCCCGACGACGAGGCCCTCGCCCGGCTCCGGGCCGCCGACCCCGCCGCCGACGCCCGGCTCGACACCGCCGCGCTGCGGGCCGAGGTCGCGCGCCGCGCCGCCACGGACGGGTCCGGGCCGGTCGGGGGCGACGCCGACCCGGCCGACGGCGTCGTGACCGAGCTCGCCCCGCGCCGCCGCGCGCGCTGGCTGCAGGTCGCCGCCGTCGGCGTCGGGGCCGCGCTGCTCGCGGGTGCGGGCGGCTACGCGGTCGGCGCGACGGGTGGCGGCGACGGCACGGGCGTCGGCGCGCCGATCGCGCTGCCCGCCCCCGGCGGCGTCGCCCCGATGACCGGGCAGGGTGCGTCCGAGCAGGCCCTGTCCGCGGCGGGCGGCGCGACCGCGGACCTGCGCATCGCCCCCGGGTTCGGGATGCGCGCGGAGTTCACCGCCGCCGGGCTGTCCGACGACGCCACGGCGGCGCACGCCTGGGCGCTGGACGCCGCCGCGGTGTTCTCGGCCGAGACCGCCGCGCGGGTGGCGGGCGTGCTGGGTGTCCCGGGCGAGCCGCGCCAGGAGTACGGGTCCTGGTCGGTCGGCGCCGCGGACGGCTCGGGCCCGAGCCTGTCGCTGCAGCCCGACGGCACGGCGAGCATCAGCTACTACGACCCGTCCCGGGACCCGTGGTCCTGCACGGCGTCGGCGACGGACACGCCCGACGCGTCCGGCGCGCAGCCCGACGTCGCGCCGGTCGACCCGGGCGTGCTGGAGCCCGCGCTGCCCACCGACCCCGCCGGGCTGCCGGCCTGCGACCCGGCGCCGGGCGACGCCCCGACCGGTGACGCCGCGGTCGGGCAGGTCCGGGAGCTGCTCGGGTCGTTGGGGCTCGACCCGGACGCGTTCGCGTACGAGGTGCTGGACTCCGGCGACCTCACCACGATGACGACGGTGAGCGCGGCGCTGGTCGTCGACGGCCAGCAGAGCGGGGTGACCTGGAGCGTGACGCTGGTCGACGACGGGGTGCAGTCCCTGTACGGGTCGCTGGCGACGCTCGTCGACCTCGGCGAGTACCCGGTGATCGGCGCCGCCTCGGCGGTCGACCGGCTCAACGACCCGCGGTTCGGCGCGGGCTACGGCGGCGTCATGCCGCTGGCACGCGAGGGCGCCGTGGCGGACGACATGATGACGACGCAGGAGGCCCCGGCGCCGTCCGACCCGACCGTGCCGCCCACGGTCGCGCCCGGGTCGGCGCTGTCGTGGCCCGTCCAGCAGGTCACCATCACGCAGGCGCGGCTCGGCCTCAGCCTCGTGACCCAGGCCGACGGCGCCGCGGTGCTCGTGCCGGCCTACGAGCTGACCGCCGACGACGGCTCCACGTGGAGCGCGATCGCGGTGGACGAGAGCGCGCTCGACCTCGCCGGCTGACGGCGGGGCCCGGCCGGAGGGTGGCCGGGCCGACGCGGGGGAGCGGGGCGTCGGTGGTGCCGGAGGGGCACCACCGGCGCCCCGCTGTCGCCCGCGGGGGCGTGTGCCCGGGTGTGTGCCCGGGCGCGTCCCCGGGTTGCCGTCCGTCCCGGTCGGGGCGACGGTCGTGACATGGCCCGTCGACACCGCCCGCACGTCCACCACGGCCGGCACCGCCCGGCCGCCGGCCCCGGCCCGGTCGCCGCGCACGCCGGCGCCGGCGCACCCGGCCTGCCGCCCGTGAGCCTGCTCGGCCTCGGGCTGCGCAGCGCCCTGCTCGGGGTCGCCGCCGGCAGCCGGGCGTCGCTGGCGCTCGCGGCCCCGACGCTGCGGGACCCGGCCCGGGGCGCCGTCGCCCGCACGGTCGCGCGCCTCGGCGTCGTCGGCGAGCTGGTCGGCGACAAGCTGCCGTCCGCCCCGAGCCGCGTCGTCCCACCGGGCCCGCAGAGCCGGGCGCTCGCCGCGGCGCTCGGCGGTGCCGCGCTCGCCCGGCAGCGGGGCCGCGCGGTGTGGCTACCGGCGGCGACCGCGGCGGCGTTCTCGCTGGTCGGCACGGTCGGCGGAGCCGCGTGGCGCGGCTGGGTGGCGCAGCGCGGCGCCCCCGACTGGCCGGCGGCCCTCGCGGAGGACGCCACGGCCCTCACTCTGGCCGCCCTCGCCACCCGCCCCTGACCCCCCCGGCACCCCCACCCCCCCCGCCCCCCACCCCCTACCCCCGCACCCCGCACCTTCACCCCCGCACTGCCCCGACCCGGCGCCCTCGCGGAAGGTGCGCGGCGCGGGAGGTGCGCGGCGCGGGAGGGGCGGGGCGGTCGGCTGTGCGCGGGCTGTGTGCGGCCGTGCACGATCACAGTTCGGTCACGACCGACGCCGCCCGCTTCCGCCGCCGCGCGCCCTGTGCCTACTGTGACCGTGCACAGGCAACGCGAGGGAGCGGGAACGCATGACGGAGTTCGGCTGGCCGACCGGGGGCATCTCCTACGGTGGCGACTACAACCCGGAGCAGTGGCCCCGCCACGTCTGGGACGAGGACGTCGCGCTGATGCGCCAGGCCGGGGTGAACCTGGTCAGCGTCGGGATCTTCTCGTGGGCGCTCCTCGAGCCGCGCGAGGGGGAGTTCGACTTCGGCTGGCTCGACGACGTGCTGGACCTGCTGCACCGCAACGGGATCGCCGTCGACCTCGGCACCCCCACGGCCGCGCCGCCGGCCTGGTTCTACGACGCGTACCCGCACGCCCGGGTCGTCACCCGCGACGGCGTCGCGCTCGGCCCCGGCTCGCGGGGCATGGTCTCGCCGAGCTCGCCGGAGTACCGCGCCGCGGCCGTCCGGGTCGCCGGGGAGCTGGCCCGCCGGTACGCCGACCACCCCGCCGTCGTCCTGTGGCACGTGCACAACGAGTACGGCGCCCCGGTCGGCGAGGACTTCTCGCCCGCGGCGGTGGCGGCGTTCCGGGAGTGGCTGCGCGAGCGGTACGGCACCCTCGACGCGCTGAACGCCGCGTGGGGGACCGCGTTCTGGGGCCAGGTCTACGGCTCCTGGGAGCACGTGGGCGCGCCGGCCGCGACGGCCTCGACGCCGAACCCCGCGCAGCGCCTCGACTTCGCCCGGTTCACCGACCACCAGCTGCGCGCGTCCTTCTGCGCCGAGCGCGACGCGATCCGTGCGCACGCCGCGCAGCCGGTCACCACGAACTTCATGGCGCACCAGTCCTGGAACACCGACCTGTGGCGCTGGGCGCAGGAGGTCGACATCGTGTCCGACGACCACTACCTGTGGTCGCCGGACCGGGACGCGCACCTCGGCCTGGCCATCGCCGCCGACCTCACCCGCTCGGTCGCGCGCGGCAAGCCGTGGATGCTCATGGAGCACTCCACGTCGGCGGTGAACTGGCAGGGCCACAACATCGCCAAGCGCCCGGGGGAGATGCACCGCAACGCCCTGACCCACCTGGGCCGCGGCGCCGACGCGATCATGTTCTTCCAGTGGCGGGCGTCGCGGTCCGGCGCGGAGAAGTTCCACTCCGCGATGCTGCCGCACGCCGGCACCGGCTCCCGGGTGTTCCGCGAGGTCGTCGACCTCGGGGAGAAGCTCGGCCGGCTGGCGGAGGTGCAGGGCTCGCGGGTCCGCGCCGACGTCGCCGTGCTGTACGACTGGGAGTCCCTGTGGGCCCAGGACCTCGAGTGGCGCCCCTCGGACGAGCTCGGCTTCCGCGAGCGCGTCCGCGCCTACTACGAGCGGCTGTGGCGCGACGGCGTGCCCGTCGACTTCGCCCACCCGGAGGACGACCTGTCGGGGTACCGGCTCGTCGTCGCCCCGGCGTCCTACCTGCTGACCGCCGCGGCCGCGAAGAACCTCACCGGCTACGTCGAGCAGGGCGGCACGCTGCTGGTCTCCTGCTTCTCGGGTGTCGTCGACGAGCACGACGCGGTCCACGAGGGCGGGTTCGGGGCGCCGCTGCGCACCGCGCTCGGGGTGGCCGTCGAGGAGCTGCTGCCGATCCGCGGCGAGGACACCGCCCACGTCGAGCTCGACGGGACGCTGCTGCCCACGGACGTGTGGAGCGAGCACCTGGTGCTCGACGGCGCCGAGGTGCGCGGCACGTACCGCGGCGGCCCCGCGGACGGCCTGCCCGCCGTGACCCGGCACGCGCTGGGCGCCGGCACCGGCTGGTACGTGAGCACCCGCCTCGGCGTGGCCGCGCTCGCCCCGGTGCTCGCCGCGGTCTACGCCGACGCGGGCGTGACCCCCACGGCGCCGGGCGACGGCGTCGAGCTGATGACGCGCCACGGCGCGGACCACGACTACCTCGTGGCGGTCAACCACCGCGAGGACGCCGCCACCCTCGAGGTGGTCGGCACCGAGCTGCTCTCGGACACGGTCGCCGAGGGCTCCTACCGGCTCGCGCCGGGCGACGTCGCGGTGTTCCGCACGTCGGCGACCGCACCGGGGGGTGGTCGCTGACCGACTCCCGGCGCACGGCCGGCACGGCCGTGCACCGGGGCCTCTGGCGGGGGCGCTCCACCCCCGCACCCACCCCGGGTCGCAACGACGCGACGACGCGACGCGGCGACCCCCCTGAAAGGACGAACACATGCGCAGGCACTTCGCAGCCGGCGTCGCCGCAGTGGCGACCGTCGCCCTCCTCGCCGCGTGCAGCGGCGACCCCGCCCCCTCGACCTCGGAGTCCGCGCCCGCGGCCGACGCCGCGGCCGGCGAGCTCGTCATCTGGTCCGACGCCGAGCGCGCCGAGGCCATCAAGAACGCCGCGGCCGACTTCGAGGCCGACACCGGCGCGACCGTCACCGTCGTGCAGAAGAACTTCGAGGACCTGCGGGCCGACTTCCTCGCCCAGGTCCCGACCGGCGAGGGCCCGGACATCACCGTCGGCGCCAACGACTGGCTCGGCGAGTTCGTGGAGTCCGGCGTGGTCGACACGATCAGCCTCGGCGCCCGGGCCGACGACTTCGACCAGGTGACGGTCGACGCCTTCACCTACGACGGCCAGCTGTACGCCCTGCCGTACGCGCAGGAGTCCGTCGCGCTGATCCAGAACGTCGCGCTCGTCGGCTCCGAGCCGCCGGCCACGTTCGACGAGATGATCCAGATGGCGACCGACGCCGGGTTCGCCGAGCGGCCGTTCGTGCTCTACACCAACGGCGCCGAGGGCGACATGTACACGTCGTACGCCTTCCAGACGTCGTTCGGCGCCCCCGTGTTCGAGCAGGACGCGGACGGCTCGTACACGACCCAGGTCGGCATGGGCGGCGAGGCCGGCCTGGCCTACGCCCGGTGGATCCAGGCCAACGGCTCCGCCGGCACCGGCTACTTCACCGACACCGTCGACTACGACATCGGCAACGAGCTGTTCGCCTCGGGCCAGTCGCCGTTCATCGTCCAGGGCCCGTGGACCATCCCCACGTTCCAGGACGCAGGCGTCGAGGTCGCGGTGAACCCGATCCCGTCGGCCGGCGGCGAGACCGCGGCGCCGTTCGTGGGCGTGCAGGGCTTCTACCTGTCGGCGCAGTCGTCCAACGCGCTGCTCGCCAACGAGTTCCTCGCCAACTACGTCGCGACCGACGAGGCGCAGCAGGCGCTGTACGAGGCCGACCCGCGCATCCCCGCGCTCACCGCCGTGGCGCAGGACGTCGCCGACGACCCGATCATCGCCGGGTTCCTCGCGTCCGCGCAGAACGGCGTCCCGCTGCCCAACATCCCCGAGATGGGCGCCGTGTGGGACTACTGGAACGCCGCGCAGATCGCGCTCATCACGGGCCAGGACCCGGACGCCACCTGGACGTCCGCGATCGGCAGCATCGAGTCGACGATCGGCGGCTGACCGCCCCCGACGCCCGACCCGCCGGCGGGCGGGGACGTCCCGCACGTCCCCGCCCGTCGGTGGCCCCACCCGCACGACCCCCACCCGCACGAGGAGCAACGATGTCCGTCGGCCAGCGCACAGCGGAGCGTCCGCCCGGCACCCCGCCCGGGGAGCCCGACGCGCCGCGCGAGCCCCACGCCCGCGACTGGCGCGGCCTCGGCGGCGGGTTCGTCGCCAAGCTGCTGCTGATGATGCTGGTCAACGCGGCCGGCGTCACCGCGATCCTGTCGGCGTACCACGCCGAGGCCTGGGTGGTGCTGGGCCTGCTGGTCCTGCTGCTCGTCGTCGCCGACTGGGTGTACTTCGCCCGGCGGACCGTCCCGCTGAAGTACCTGCTGCCGGGCCTGGTGTTCCTCGCCGTGTTCCAGGTCTTCACGCTCGGGTACACCGGGTACGTCGCGTTCACGAACTACGGCACCGGCCACCTCGGCTCGATGCAGCAGGCCGTCGACGCCGCGCTGATCCAGGACGAGCGCGAGGTCGAGGACTCCCCGCAGTACCCGCTCGCGGTGGTGCGCGACGGCGACGTGCTCGGCTTCGCGGTCGCCGACGCCGAGGCCGACGAGGTCCTGGTCGGCACCGCCGAGCAGCCCCTCGAGGCGGTCGACGGCGCGCAGCTCGACGACCGCGGTGCCCCCGCGTCCGTGCCCGGCTGGGAGGTCGTGCCGCGGGCGCAGCTGTTCTCCGACGCCGACCTGCAGGCCGCCGTCGTGGCGCTGCGGGTGCCGGTGTCCGACGACGCCGAGGACGGCTCGCTGCGGACCCGCGAGGGTGCGACCGCCGGGGTCTACACGTCGCGGCTGGTCTGGGACGCCGACGCGGAGACGATCACGAACACCGAGACCGGAGTCGTGTACTCCGCGAGCGACCGGGGCCAGTTCGTCAGCCCCGACGGCGACCGGCTCGCCGCCGGCTGGTACGTCAACGTCGGGTTCGACAACTTCGTCCGGGCGTTCACCGACGCGACGTACGCGACCCCCCTGGCCAAGGTGGCGATGTGGACGTTCGCGTTCGCGACCCTCACCGTGCTCACCAGCTTCGGGCTGGGCCTGCTGTTCGCGCTGATCTACAACGATCCGCGCATCCGCGGCCGCAAGGTGCTGCGGACGATCTTCATCCTCCCGTACGCGTTCCCGGCGTTCATGTCCGCGCTGCTGTGGCGCGGGATGCTCAACTCCGAGTTCGGGGTCGTCAACGAGTGGTTCTTCCTCGGGGCGGACATCGGCTGGCTCAGCGACCCGTGGCTCGCCAAGCTCGCGATCCTCTGGGTCAACCTGTGGCTCAGCTACCCGTACTGGTTCCTCGTCACCACCGGGGCGCTGCAGGCGCTGCCCGGCGACGTGATGGAGGCCGCGCGCGTCGACGGCGCCGGCCGCTGGCGGCAGTTCCGGTCGATCACCCTGCCGATGCTCATGGTGTCCACCGCGCCGCTGGCCATCGCCTCGTTCGCCTTCAACTTCAACAACTTCACGATCATCTACATGCTCACGGACGGCGGGCCCGCGTTCCCCGGCGCGAGCACCCCGATGGGCTCGACGGACATCCTCATCTCCGCGATCTACCAGATCTCCGGGGTGTCGGGCGGCCGTGCCGACTACGGCCTCGCGAGCGCCCTGTCGATCGTCGTGTTCGTCGTGATCGGCATCATCTCCGCCCTGGCGTTCCGCCGGACCCGCAAGCTCGAGGAGATCTGAGATGGCCGACGTCGCCGTCCGCAGCACCCGCACCCGGCGCGCCCGCTGGTGGGCCGACATCGGCTGGAAGTACCCGGTCGCGGTCGTCATCGTGTTCTACGCCGCGTTCCCGCTGGTCTACGCGCTGTCCGCGGCGCTGGACCCCGCCGGCTCGCTCGCCGGGTCGAGCAGCCTGTTCCGCCGGATCGGCCTGGACAACTTCGCCGCGCTCGGCGACACCATGTACTGGACGTGGGTCACCAACACGCTGCTGATCGGCGGCGTCGCGGCGTTCGGCGCGGTGCTGATGGGCGCCGCGGCGGCCTACGCGTTCTCGCGGTTCCGGTTCCGGGGCCGGCGCGTCTCGCTGACCGCGCTGCTGATCATCCAGATGTTCCCGCAGACCATCGCGTTCGTCGCGGTGTTCCTGCTGCTGATCGCGCTGGGCAACGTGGTGCCGGCGCTGGGCGTGAACTCCCGGGTCGCGCTGATCTGCGTCTACCTGGGCGGGGCGCTCGGGGCCAACACGTTCCTCATGTACGGGTTCTTCAACTCCGTGCCCCGTGAGATCGACGAGGCCGCCCGGATCGACGGTGCGAGCCACGCGCAGATCTACTGGCGGCTCATCATGCCGCTGGTGACCCCGATCCTCGCCGTGGTCGCGCTGCTGGCCTTCATCTCCGCGTTCGGCGACTTCATCCTCGCCCGCATCGTGCTGACCAGCGAGGAGAACTGGACCCTCGCGGTCGGCATGTACCAGTGGGTGTCGAACCAGCTGACCTCGCGCTGGGGGCTGTTCGCCGCCGGCGCGGTGATCGGCTCGATCCCGGTGCTCGCGCTGTTCCTGTCGCTGCAGCGCTACATCGTCGGCGGGCTGTCCGCCGGCTCGGTCAAGGGCTGACCCGCCCGCCGCACCACCGCACGGCACGACCCCGGGGCGCTCGGTGCGCCCCGGGGCGATCCACCACGACCGGAAGGACACGTCAGTGACGACGAGACCACGACGACGGACGGCCCTGGGTGTCACCGCCCTGGCCGCGGTGCTGGCCCTGGCGGCCACCAGCGGAGCCACGACCGGGGCCGCCGGTGCCGCGGCCGCAGTGCCCGAGCCGGTCCCGGCGGGCATCACGGTGCCGCGTGTCGACGGGATGGGCCCGGACTGGATCAACGGCGCCGACTTCTCGAGCGTGCTGTCGCTCGAGGAGTCCGGGGTGGTGTTCCGGGACTTCGGCGGCCAGCCGGCCGACCTGTTCGAGGTCCTCGCGGACAACGGCGTCAACTGGGCGCGGATCCGCGTGTGGAACGAGCCGTTCGCCAGCACCGACCCGACCCAGGGCTACGGCGCCGGCGACGTGGACGCGGCCCGCGCGGTCGAGATCGGGAAGCGGGCCACCGCGGCCGGCATGAAGGTCCTGGTGAACTTCCACTACTCCGACTTCTGGGCGCACCCGGGTCAGCAGGAGTCGCCGCGCGCGTGGCGGGGGATGGACCTGGACCAGCGCGTCCAGGCCCTGCACGACTACACCGCGCAGACCCTGCAGGCGTTCGAGGACGCCGGCGTCGACGTCGGCATGGTGCAGATCGGCAACGAGACCACGGGCGGCGAGGTCGCGGGCGAGTCCGGCTGGGACCGGACCGCGCGGCTGTTCCAGGCCGGGTCGCAGGCCGTGCGCGAGACCCTCGGGCCGGACGTCAAGGTCGCGGTGCACTTCACCAACCCGGAGCGCGCCGGGCAGTACGCGGCGGTCGCGAAGGCGCTGGACGACCGCGGCGTCGACTACGACGTGTTCCTCAGCTCGTACTACGCGTTCTGGCACGGCAGCCTCGCGAACCTCACGGCCGTGCTCGACCACGTCGCGACCACGTACGACAAGGAGGTCGCGGTCGCCGAGACGTCCTGGGTGCACACCCTCGAGGACGGCGACGGCTACCCGAACGCCGTCCGCACGGTGCCGACCGCGTACTCCGCGTCGGTGCAGGGCCAGGCCCTCGCGGTCCGGGACGTCATGCAGGCCGTCGCGGACGTGTCCGGCGGGCGCGGCATCGGCACCTTCTACTGGGAGCCCGCGTGGCTGCCGGTCGGCCCGCCGGACCAGGTCGACGCCAACCGCCTCCTGTGGGAGCAGCACGGCTCGGGCTGGGCGAACCCCGCCGCGCAGGAGTTCTACGACCCCGACGGCTCGCTCGGCGGGGTGTGGGCCGACGAGTACGGCGGCTCCGGCTGGGACAACCAGGCCCTGTTCGCGTTCGACGGCACGCCCCTGGAGTCCCTGCGGGTGTACGAGTACGCGCGGACCGGCTCCGTGGCCCCGCGGCAGGTGGACGCCGTGGAGCAGCCGCAGCTGACCGTCGCGGCGGGCGACCCGGTCGCGCTGCCCGGGACCGTCCGCGTCGCGTACACCGACGGGACCACCGAGCAGCAGGCCGTGACGTGGCAGGGCGACCCCGCGTGGGTGCTCGGCCCGGGCGCCTACACGTTCGACGGCGTCACCGCCGACGGCCAGCCGACCACCGCCACGGTCACGGTGCTGGCCGACGCCACCCAGGGCGCCAACCTCGTCGTGAACCCCGGGTTCGAGTCCGGCACCGCCCCCTGGACGGGCACCGGCACCGGGTACACGATCAGCTCGACGAACGACCCGTACGCCGGGAGCCGGTCGACGCACTTCTGGTCGGCGACGCCGTACTCCTTCACCGTCGAGCAGACGGTGCGGGACGTGCCGCCGGGGCAGTACCGGCTGTCCGCGCGGGTGCAGGGCGGCGACGCGGGCCCCACGGACACCGTGCGGGTCGTCGCGAGCTCCGGCATCTCGTCGGTGTCCGCCGACGCGCGGCTCCAGGGGTTCGTGAACTGGCAGCAGCCGCAGACCGCGCCGATCACGGTCGCGGCGGACGGCGTGGTCGTCGTGTCCGCGTCGTTCGACCTCAGCGGCGGCGCGTGGGGCACGCTGGACGAGGTCGCGCTGGTCGCGGTCCCCGCCCAGGCGACGGTCGACACGGCCGCGCTGCGGGCGCTGGTCGCCGAGGCCGACGGCGTCGACCCCGCCGCGTGGACGGCCGGCTCGGTCGCCGTGCTGGACGCGGCGCGCGACCGGGCGGCGTTCGTGCTGCGGGCGGCTGCGCCCGCGCAGGCGAGCGTGGACGGGGCTGCGGACCAGCTCCGCGCGGCGCTGGCCGGGCTCGTCGCCGCACCGACGCCGGTTCCGACCCCGGGCCCGACGCCGACGCCCGCGCCCGGGGCGACGGCACCCACGCCCGGCATCGTCGCCTCGTCGACGACGCTGCGCCCCGGCCAGCCCGTGACGCTCACGCTGACCGGCCTGCCCGCCGGCGAGGTCGAGGTCGGGATCGCGTCCGAGTACCGCCGCCTGGCGACGGTGCCGGTCGTGGGCGGCACCGCCACGGTGACCGTGACGATCCCGCAGGACCTCGCCGCCGGCACGCACCACCTCCAGGTGCGCGACGCCGCGGGCACGCTCCTGGTCGAGCTCCCGGTCACGGTCCTCGCGGCCGGCGGGTCGCTCGCCACCACGGGGGCGTCCGTCGGGCTCGCCCTCGCGGGTGCCGCCGCGCTGCTCGGCCTCGGGGCGGGCATGGTCCTGGTGCGCCGCCGGGCCCGTGGCTGACCGGCGATGACGGGGCAGGGGGTGCCGACGCCCGGCACGGGCCCACGGCACCCCCTGCCCGCGACGGGACCCGGCGCGCTGCCGGCGACCGGACCCGGCGCGCTGCGCCGTCCGGCCCGCGGCGGAGCCGTAAGGTCAGGGGTCGTGGACACGACCGCGCGACGGCGCCCGACCATCCGCGACGTCGCGGCGACGGCCGGTGTCTCCCGCGGGACGGTGTCCCGGGTGCTCAACGGCGGGCACTGGGTGTCGCCGGAGGCGCTGGCCGCCGTGCAGGAGGCCATCCGCACCACCGGCTACTCCGCGAACCAGCACGCCCGCAGCCTGGTGACCGGCCGGGCGAACTCGGTGGCGTTCCTGCTCACCGAGCCCCAGCACCTGCTGTTCGAGGACCCGACGTTCTCGATCCTGCTCCGCGCCGCCGCCGAGGCGCTGGCCGCCCGCGAGATGCCGCTGCTCCTCATGGTCGCGGGCACCCAGCAGGAGCGGCGCCGCATCACCGACTACGTCGCCGCCGGGCACGTCGACGGCGTGCTGCTGATCTCCTCGCACCGCGGCAACCCGGTCGTGGGGGACCTGCTGCGCCAGGGCGTGCCGACGATCGCGTGCGGCGAGCCGCTGGGCTACGAGGACCGGATCGGCTGGGTGTCCGCCGACGACCACGGCGGCGCGCGCCGGATGACCGAGCACCTGCTGTCCCGCGGTCGCACCCGGATCGCGACGATCACCGGCCCGCAGGACACCCCCGGCGGGCTGCGCCGGCTCGCCGGCTACCGGGACGCGCTCGGCGACGCCTACGACCCGGAGCTCGTCGCGCACGGCGACTACACCCGCGCGTCCGGGCAGGCCGCGATGCGCGAGCTGCTGGACCGGCGGCCCGACCTCGACGCCGTGTTCGTCGCGTCCGACCTGATGGCCGCCGGCGCGCTGGTCGCGCTGCGCGACGCCGGCCGGAGCGTGCCCGGCGACGTGGCGGTCGGCGGGTTCGACGACTCCGGCGTGGCCGCGACGCTCGAGCCGCCGCTGACCACGATGCGGCAGCCGTTCGAGCGGATCGCGGCCGAGATGATCCGGCTGCTGCTCGAGGTCGTCGAGGGCGAGGAGCCCGCGCGCATCACGCTGCCGACGTCGCTGGTGGAGCGGGCCTCGACCTGAGCGGGCGCGCCCGTCCACCGCCCGCGACGCGGTCGGGTCGCGTAGGTTCGGCGGCATGGCCGACCGTCACGCGCTGATGCTGCTCGACACCGCGTCCCTGTACTTCCGGGCCTTCTACGGCGTGCCCGACTCGGTGAAGGCCCCCGACGGCACGCCGGTGAACGCGGTGCGCGGGCTGCTCGACATGATCGCCCGCCTGGTGACCGACCACCGGCCCGACCGCCTCGTCGCGTGCTGGGACGAGGACTGGCGACCGGAGTTCCGCGTCGCGCTGATCCCGTCGTACAAGGCGCACCGGGTGGTCGGTGGGGTCGACGCCGCCGACGCGGCGCGGTCCGGCGGTCCCGACGCGGTGGAGGAGGTCCCGGACACCCTCGCCCCGCAGGTCCCGGTGATCGCCGACGTGCTCGCCGCGCTCGGTATCGCGCGGGCCGGGGCCGCCGGGTACGAGGCCGACGACGTCATCGGCACCCTGACCGCCCGCGAGGTCGCCCGGCCCGCGGGGGAGCGGTCGCCGACGCTGGTCGTCACGGGCGACCGCGACCTGTTCCAGCTCGTCGACGACGACGCCCCCGTGCGCGTGCTGTACACGATCCGCGGGATCAAGGACATCGAGGTCGTCGACACCGCGAGGATCCGCGAGAAGTACGGCGTGGACTCCGGCGCCGCGTACGCCGACATGGCCGTCCTGCGCGGCGACCCGAGCGACGGCCTGCCCGGGGTCGCCGGCATCGGGGAGAAGACGGCGGCGACGCTGCTGGGCCGGTACGGCACGCTCGACGCGGTCCGCGCCGCGGCCGCCGACCCGGGGGACAAGGGCCTCACCGCGACCCAGCGCCGCCGCCTGCTCGACGCCGCGGACTACCTCGACGTCGCCCCCACGGTGGTCCGGGTCGCCGACGACGCCGCGGTCGAGGTCACCGGCGGCCCGGACGGGTTCGAGCTCCCGCGCGAGCCCGCCGACCCGGAGGCACTCGTCGACCTCACCGCCCGCTGGGGCCTGGAGTCCAGCGTCCGCCGGGTCCTGACGGCCCTCGCCACCCGCTGACCACCCGCACACCCGTACCCCGCCGACGAGGGGTCACGACACGCTGACGCCGGGCCCGAGCGCCCAGCGTGTCGTGACCTCTCGTCAGGCAGGCAGGCAGGGAGGCAGGCAGGCAGGCACGCGAGCCGGGGACGCACCGAGGGGGGTCACCGCCCCCCGGTGACCCCCCTCGTCCGCGGCCGGCGGGCCGCGGTGCGGTCGGACGGCGCCTGGATCACCCCGGCTCGTCCGACCGCCCCCTCGCGCGGATTGCGGGTGCGGCCGACGGTCCCCCCGGCAGCCGGCCGCACCCCGCGCGCGTCCGGGCTCAGCGCACCCGCAGCACCCCCAGCGCGAGGGTCGGGTTGTAGCCGCCGTCGCCCGTGTACAGGGCGGTGACGGCGGTGGTCCCGCGGACGGCGGGCAGCGTGACCGTCGCCGTGCCGTCGGTCAGCGCGACCGTGGCGACCGGGCGGATCCCCGCCAGCACCGTGACCTTGCCGCCGGCGACGGGGCCGCCCTCGACGCCGGTCACGGTGACCGTCACCTCGGGGGTGGCACCGCGGGACACGGTCCAGGACGCCGTCTCCAGGGAGATGCCCGGGATCGCGGGGAGCACCCGGTAGGCGCGCTGGGTCTTCGACCCGGCGACGTCCGCGCTGCCCGTGTAGACGGCGGTCAGGGTGTGCGACCCGGCCTTGAGGTCCCGCGGCAGGGCGATCGTCGCGGTGGCGACGGTGCCCGCCCCGGCGACGAGCTCGCCGGTGGCGAGGACGGTGTCGCGCTCGCGGATCTCCACCGTGCCGGTGGGCAGCGCGCCCTGGCCGGTGACGGTCACGGTCGCGCTGACCTCCGAGCCGTAGCCGCCGGAGTTCTTCGACAGCGTGACCTTGGTGGTCGACCCGGCCTGCTTGACGTCGACGGTCACCGGCTCCGAGGTGGAGCCGGCCCACGCGCCGCTGTCCGGGGTGTAGACGGCGGTCAGCGTGTGCGTGCCGCCGCCCAGCCGGGCGGTGGCGGTCGCGGTGCCGGCGGTGACCGGGGCCGTGGCGACCTCGGTCTCGCCGTCACGGAACGACACGGTGCCGGTGGCCTCCGCCGGGGCGACGGTGGCGGTGAGCGTCAGGTCGGAGCCGACCTTCTTCGGGCCGGACACCGCGAGCGTCGTGGTGGTCGCGGTCGCGGCCGGCACGGCGACGTCGAGCACCTGGGCCCGGGTCGTCGGGTCGGCGTTGTGGCTGTGCAGCACGAGCAGCTGCGCGGGGGTCGCCGCGGTCGTGGACCGGTGGGTCGTGATCGCGGTGTCGTCGGCCCCGACGTACCAGAGCGTGTCGGGCGTGGCCGCCTCGAACCACAGCGGCGGGTCGTACGGGTCGACCGTGAACGGCTCCGTCGCGTCGACCTGCCCGCTCGGGTCTGCGGCGTACTGCGACAGCGTCCAGACCGTGACCTGCGGCTGCTGCCCCGGCTCCAGGCCGAGCGCCGCGATGCCGACGGGGGCGACCAGGACGGAGTTGTCGAACACCGTGGTGTCGACGTCGCCGAAGTAGCCGTTGACCGCCTGGATGTCGAGCGTGTCACCGGTGGCGTAGTCGAACGTCGCGGCGACCGTGACGTCGGTGGCGGCGCTGAGCTTCTGCACCACCGTCTGCGCCTCGGGCGTGCCGTCGCCGTCGACGTCCCAGTCGATGACCGGCCGGACGGCCTGGCCGAGCGTGGCCCAGTCCCCGTCGACGGCGATGCCGACGCCGAGGTACCCGTCCGCGGGGTCGCCGCCCGCCGCCGCGTGCTGCGGGGCGGTGGAGGCCCAGCCGGCCCAGCGGATGTCGCCGGACGCGACCGCGGAGTCGGAGGTGATGAACCCGGGGACCTCCTCGAGCTTCGGGGAGGTGGCGCCGAGGTTCAGCGGGGCGACCAGCGACGTCCAGCCGCCGGAGTCCACGCCGCGGCCCGACAGGGTGAGCGGGGCGGTGCCGGTCGCGGCGTCCGGGAAGGACAGCGGGTCGGCGGTGAGCTCGCTGACCAGGCGCGGGGCGGCCTGCACCGGGACCCGCAGCTCGGAGTCGCCGTCGGTGAGCACGAGCCGGCCGGACAGCGCCGCCACGTACTCGCGCGGCACGCCGCCCTGGGTGGCGGCCGACGTCGGGTCGAGCTCCCGCTCCAGGGTGGCCGGGTCGGCGGTGAGCGTCAGCGTGACCAGGCCCTGCCGGCCGGCGGGGACCGTCAGCGAGGCGGGCGAGGTGGTGACGGTCGCGCCGCCGGCGGTGGTCGCGGCCGCGAACTCGGTGTCGTACGTGACGGACTCCGTGCCCGTGTTCTGCACGGTGACCGTCTTCTGGACGGTCACCGGCGCGGCACCGACGTCGACGACGCCGAAGGTCACGGACACCTGGTCCGGGTCCTCGGAGGCGTACGCGAGCACCGTGTCGGCGACCGCGGCGCGGGCGTCCACGCGGCCGGAGCCGACCCGCTGCGGGCCGTACTGCTCGCCGGTCTGGCCGGGGCCGTTCCAGACGTCGTGCGTCGCGGTGTTCATGACCGCGGCCTTGACCTGGGCGGGCGTCCAGCCGGGCTGCGTGGCCCGGACGAGCGCGGCGATGCCGGCCACGTGCGGCGCGGACATCGACGTGCCGGACAGCGAGTGCGCGGCGTTCCCGGTCCCGGAGGCCGCCGAGAAGATCAGCGTGCCGGGCGCGGCCACGTCGGGCTTGGCGATGCCGAGCGAGCCGTGCGCCCCGCGGGAGGACCCGGGGTTGAGGGCGTCGCCGATCTCGTCGACCACGACGGTGGCCGCGAGCGACGGGCCGATGTGCGCGGTGACGCCGCCGGCCTGGATGGCCGGGAGCAGGGCCGCGGTGGACGAGGCGGTGAGCTGGGCGCCGGGCAGCGTGGCGTTGCCCGCGATGCCGGCCGAGAACACGGTCGACGTCGTGCCGATCAGCACGCCGGCCGCGCCGGCGGCCTCGGCGTTGTTCCACCGGGCGCCGCTGCCGCACGCGCGGGTCGCGTCGTCGTCGTCCCACCACAGGTAGGCGATGTTCCCGGCGAGCTGGGCGGCGTACTGGTCGAGCGGCGCGCAGCCGTCGACGCCGTCGCCGAGGTAGACCACCGGGGCGGTGACGTCGTCGGTGCCCGTGTAGGAGATCGAGTTCTGCGCGGACCAGGACTTCACCAGGGCCGGGTCGGGGGCCGCCGTCACCTCGACGCCGTCGTAGGTCTGCGGGCTGCCGACGGAGTTCGCGACGGTCAGGCCGGACGCCGCCGAGCCGGGGGAGCCGCCGACGTCGGTGATGTCGCCGGAGTTGCCCGCGGACAGCACGGCCAGGACGCCGAGGTCGGACAGGCGGTCGATCAGCAGGTTGTCCGGGTCGTCCGACGGGACGGCGGACGCGCCCAGCGACAGGTTGATCACGTCGAGGTGGTCGTTGAAGTCGCCGTCGCCGTCGGGGTCGGCGGCCCAGTCCAGGGCGAGGCCGGTCAGGTCGGTCGACCCGCCGATGTCGCCGAACACCTTGAGGCCGTACAGCCCTGCGCCGGGTGCCGAGCCGGGGCCGACCTCCCAGTCGGACAGGTCGGTCAGCGTCGCGTAGTCGCCGCGGAAGGTGGTGCCGTCCGCCTGGACGCCGTAGCCGGCGGCGGTGCCGGCGACGTGGGTGCCGTGCCCGGAGTTGTCCGAGGTGTACAGGCTGTCGATCGGGTTGCTGTCCGGGGTGGGCGTCAGGGTCGCGCCCGGCAGCACCGAGTCCGGGTCGGCGTCGTAGAGCGGGCCGGCGAAGTCGTAGCCGCCCAGGTACTTGGTCGGGTCGTACAGGCCCTCGGGGACCGGCTGCGTGCCGTCCTCGCCGTAGGCCGCGGCGTACGCCTCGAGCGTGCCCGGGCCGCCGAACGCGGCGTGGGTGTAGTCGATGCCGGTGTCGATGACGCCGACCCGCACGCCCTCGCCGGTCTGGCCGGTGTCCTGCCAGACCTGCAGCGCGCGCGTGAACGCGTCGGAGGAGGAGTTGTCCGCGGTCTTCGACGTCACGCGGTACACGGCGACCACGGAGTCGGAGCCGGCGAGGTCGCGGACCTGGGCGGCGTCGCCCGTGACGAGCGTGCCCGACACCAGGTTCGACAGGGTGGCGATCCGCTGCGGCGCGGCGGCGGCGGCGCGGGCGCCGGGCTGCTGCTCGGCGGGGACGACCTGCTCGGCGACCTGCTCGACCTGCGCGGTGGCCTCCTGGACCGCCGCGGCGTCGCCGCCGTCCTCCGCCACGTCGAGTCCGGAGGGGGTGTCGAGCTGCACGAACGCGGTGACGGCGCCCTCGGCGTCGGCCAGGTCGGGTGCGACCTTGCCGGTGAACCCGCCCAGCACCTCGTCGGACGCGACCGGGTCGCCCGCGCCGAGCGCGAGACCTCCCGGCGACTGGGGTCGTGGTGGCTGAGCGGGGGCCGGGCCGACGGCGCCCGCGGCCCCTCCCGCCCCGAGCGTGGTGGTGGCGGCGAGCGCCAGGACGGTGAACGAGGCACGCAGGGAGCGACGCGTCATGGGGGATCCGTTCTTCGGGCAGGTCCAGACGGGCACCGCCACATGACTGGCCGTCATGGGATGGGTGACTGCGGGCTCACGGTACAAACTTCTGGGCGATTCGTCACGGTTTCCCCACACATTGCTCGCCCAGCGGGCGCACAGGCGTCGCTAGAGTGGGTGACGCGGGCCACACGCGATCCCCGGTCCGACGGCGTCGTCGGGCCTCGACCGCGCTCGTCACCCGCCGCAGGGGCTGCGGGGCCGCGACCAGCGAGTTTCCCGACCGAGCGGTCCGGGTGTGTGCATCCCGTGAAGGTCGGGCCGTGCCATCGTCACGGGATCTGCGCGTGACGGTCGCGTCCCTCGCGCCTGACGCCGAGGTCCGTTCCCTAGCGTCGACCCCCGTGAGTGACCGCATGCCCGCCGCGCGGGGCACGTCCCCCGGCCGGCACGCAGCTCCGCGAGGTCCCCTGGACCCGGCCTCCGTCGCCCCCTCCGCGACGGCGCTCACGCCGTCCGCGTCGAGCCCGACGACCCCGACCGAAGGTGCAGCCCCCGCTCTCGTGACGTCCTTCCCCTCCGCCCCCGGTTCCACCCCGCCCGTCGACGCACCGGCCACCCGCGCCCGCGGCCGGCGCGCCGCCGGTCCCGTCGACGCCCCGCGTCCGGCCGGGTCGACGCCGCCGCCCGCACCGTCGGGTCGCCGCGCCGCCCGCCTCGCCGACGCCGAGCGGGCCGCCCGCGTGGCCGCGGCGGCCCCTGCCGCACCTGCCGCTCCGACGGACCCCGCTGCGGTCGCGCTCCCCGTCGCCGTCGGCGACCTGCCGCCGGCCGCGCACGCGGTCGCCCGTGCCGTGCACGGGGCCGGCCAGGGCGCGGTCCACGTCGCCCAGCGCGGCTCCCACCGCGCCGACCCGGTCCCCGCCGCGCCCAACCGGGCCGAGCGCCGGCGCCGCCGGGAGCCGCGCCGCCGCGCGACCCGCGTCGCGCAGGGCGCGGTCGCGGTCGGCCTGGCCCTCGGCGTGGGCGGGTTCGCCCTCGCCCCCGTCGCCGCCGACCGCACCGCGACGACCGAGCAGCCCACGACGACCACCGACGCCGACACCGCCGCCCAGGGCCCGCGCCTCACCCCGCAGGTCGTCGAGGCCCGTCAGGCCGCTGTGGTGCTCGCGAGCTCGACGGTGCAGAGCGCCGACACCGTGAAGGCCGACGCGGTCGCGTCCGCCGTGCCCGCCGAAGCCGTGGCCGCCCTGACCACCGCGGTCGCCGACCTCGACACGCTCATCACCACGACGCAGTCGACCCAGCCCGCGCTGACCGCGCTGCTCCCGGCCCGGCTGCCCGCGCCCGTGCTCGCCGGCGACCGGCTCGACGCGGTGGCCGCAGCCGCCGCGTCCGCCGCCGAGGCGGACGCCGCCGCCGCGAGCGGAGCCACCTCGACCTCCGACCAGGTGAGCCCGACGACGGACGCCGGCGCCGCGCCCACCGCCGACGCCACCACCGGCACGGGCGACTCGTCGTCGGCGACCGCCGACGACACCGCCGCCGCACGCCTGACCGCGGCCTCGGAGCGGGTCGCCACGCTCACCGCCGAGCTCCAGGTCGTCACCGTGCAGACGCAGGAGGCCGCCGCGGCCGCTGCGGCCGCGGCCGAGGAGGCGCGCAAGGAGGCCCAGCGCACCTCCCTCGACTCCTACGACAACGGCCGGATCCCGGCGTCCGCGCTGGCGGACCTGGCCTTCGCCCCCGGCCAGCAGCTGCGCGCCGACGCCGCCGAGAGCCTCGAGCAGCTGAACGTCGCCTTCGCCGCCGCGTTCGGCCGGAACCTGGTCATCACCGACTCGTACCGGTCGTACAGCCAGCAGGTCGCCTGCCGCCAGCAGAAGGGCAGCCTGTGCGCGACGCCGGGTACGTCCAACCACGGCAACGGCACGGCCATCGACCTGGGCGGCGACGCCTACCGGTTCGGCTCGGACGAGCACGACTGGATGCTGGCCCACGCCGAGGAGTACGGCTGGACGCTTCCCTCCTGGGCGCGGGCCACCGGCTCGAAGCCCGAGCCGTGGCACTGGGAGTTCACGGGCTGACCCGGTCGGTCGGGCAGCCGGGTGCGCCCCGGCCGGGCTCGTCCTACCGTGGGGGCGCGGCGGCCGACCGGTCGCCCGACCCGTTCTCGTGAGGAGCCCTCGACATGCCCACACGCACCGCACGCACCGCCTGGAACGGCACCCTCGAGCAGGGCGGCGGCCAGGTGGAGCTCACCAGCTCGAAGGTCGGCACGTACGACGTGTCGTTCCCGAAGCGCGCGGCCGACGAGGCCGGGGGCACCACGAGCCCCGAGGAGCTCATCGCCGCGGCGCACTCGTCCTGCTACGCGATGCAGCTGTCCGCCCTGATCGGCGAGGCCGGCGGCACGCCGGACGCCCTCGAGGTCACCGCCGACGTGACGCTGAGCCCCGACCCGGCCGGCGGGTTCCGGATCAGCGGGATCGCCCTGAAGGTCCGCGGCGAGGTCTCCGGGCTCGACGAGGCCGGCTTCCTCCAGGCAGCCCAGGACGCGAAGGCGACCTGCCCGGTGAGCAAGGCCCTGACCGGCACCGAGATCACGCTGGACGCCGCGCTCGACTGAGCCGCGCCGCGCACCACCCCGCACCACGCCGACGCCCCCGCCGCCCGTCCCCTCGGGTGCCGGGGGCGTCGCTCGTCCGCCGCCCACGCCCGGCCGCCCGCACCCCGCCGCCCGCGTGCTGGACGCCGTCGCCCGCGCGCGCAGCGGCGGTGGAACACTGGCCGCGTGTCGACCGCCACGTCCCTTCCCCCGGGCGGCAGCCCCGCCACCGGCCCCTCCGCGCCCGGGCCGGACGCCGCCGAGCTGGTCCGTGCCCTGCGCGCCGCCGTGGCCGGCGGGGTCGACGACTCCGTGCGCCGCCGCGCCGAGTACTCGACCGACGCGTCCAACTACCGCGTGGTGCCGTCCGTCGTGGTGTTCCCGCGCGACGTCGACGACGCGCTGGCCGCGTTGGAGGTCGCCCGCGGGCTCGGCGTCCCTGTGACGTCGCGGGGCGGCGGCACCTCCGTGGCGGGCAACGCGGTGGGCACCGGCGTCGTGCTCGACTGGTCCCGGCACGTGAACCGGGTGCTCGACGTCGACCCCGACGCGCGTACCGCGCGCGTCGAGCCGGGCGTCGTCATGGCGATGCTGCAGCGCGAGGCCGCGCTGCACGGCCTGCGGTTCGGCCCCGACCCCTCGACCCAGGCGCGCGCGACGCTCGGCGGGATGATCGGCAACAACGCCTGCGGCCCCCGGGCGGTCGCGTACGGGCGCACCGCCGACAACGTCCTCGAGCTCGACGTGGTCGACGGCCGGGGGCGGCGGTTCACCGCGGGCCGGGGGCTGGAGCCGGTCGCCGGGCTCGACGCGCTGGTCCGCTCCGAGCTGGAGGTGCTGCGCACGGAGCTCGGCCGGTTCGGCCGGCAGGTGTCCGGCTACTCGCTCGAGCACCTGCTGCCCGAGAACGGCGCCGACCTCGCGAAGGCGCTCGTGGGCACCGAGGGCACGGTCGTCACGCTGCTCGGCGCGACCGTGCGGCTGGTGCCCGTGTCCGCGGCCCCGGTGCTGGTCGTGCTCGGCTACCCGGACATGGCGACCGCCGCCGACGCCGTCCCCGCGCTGCTGGCCCACCGCCCGCTGGCGATCGAGGGGATGGACGCGCGCCTGGTCGACGTGGTCCGCCGCGTGAAGGGCGCGTCCGCCGTGCCGCCGCTGCCCGAGGGCGCCGGGTGGATGATGGTCGAGGTCGGCGGCGACACCCTGGACGAGGCGATGGACCGGGCGCGCGCGCTCGCCGCCGACGCCGGGACCCGCGCGGTCGGCGTCTTCCCGCCCGGGCCGCAGGCGGCCGCGATGTGGCGGATCCGCGAGGACGGCGCCGGGCTGGGCGGCCGCACGCCGTCGGGGGAGCAGGCCTGGCCCGGGTTCGAGGACTCCGCGGTCCCGCCGGAGCGGCTCGGCGCGTACCTGCGCGACCTCGAGGCGCTGATGGCGCAGCACCGGGTCGACGGGCTCGCCTACGGCCACTTCGGCGACGGCTGCGTGCACCTGCGGCTCGACATCCCGCTGGAGCGGTCGGGCGACCCGCTGCGGGCGTTCATGACCGACGCGGCGCACCTGGTCGCGTCGCACGGCGGCTCGCTGTCGGGGGAGCACGGCGACGGCCGCGCGCGGTCCGAGCTGCTGCCCGTCATGTACTCCGAGCGCGCGATCGGCGTGTTCGAGGCGTTCAAGGCCCTGCTCGACCCCGACGACCTGCTGAACCCGGGCGTGCTCGTGCGCCCGAACGCCTTCGACGCCGACCTGCGCCGACCGCACGCGCACCCGCTGCCCGCGGCCCGCGGCGGGTTCGCGTTCGAGCACGACGGCGGGGACTTCACGACCGCGGTGCACCGCTGCGTCGGCGTGGGCAAGTGCCGGGCCGACTCCACCGCGACCGGCGGGTTCATGTGCCCGTCGTACCTCGCCACCCGCGACGAGAAGGACTCGACCCGCGGCCGCGCGCGCGTCCTGCAGGAGATGGCGAACGGCACGCTGGTGTCCCGCGGCTGGTCCTCCCCGGAGGTGCACGAGGCGCTGGACCTGTGCCTGTCCTGCAAGGCGTGCTCCTCGGACTGCCCCGCGGGCGTCGACATGGCGCAGTACAAGGCCGAGGCGCTGCACCAGACGTACCGCGGCCGGCTGCGGCCGGTGAACCACTACGTGCTCGGCTGGCTGCCGCGGTGGACCCGGCTGGTCACCCGCGTCCCCGGGCTCGCGCGCCTGAGCAACGCGGTGCTCGGCGTCCGGCCGCTCGCCCAGGTCGTCCTGCGGCTCGGCGGCATGGACACCCGCCGGAAGATGGTCGACTTCTCGCCCGCGCCGTTCCGGTCCCGGGTGCGCCGCGGCGAGGTCGACGTGCGCCGGGGGAGCGCCCCGCCCGCGACCTCGGACGGCACGACCCTGTCGGTCACCGGCACGTCCGGGCGCCCGCCGGTGCTGCTGTGGACGGACTCGTTCAGCGACGCGCTCGCCCCGTCGATCCCGGTCGCCGCCGTCCAGGTGCTGCGCGCCGCCGGGTACGAGGTGATCGTCCCCGACCACGACGCGTGCTGCGGCCTGACCTGGATCTCCACCGGCCAGCTCGACGGCGCCCGCAAGCGGCTCACCCACCTGCTCGAGGTGCTGGGGCCGTTCGCGGTGAACGGGGTGCCGATCGTCGGCCTCGAGCCGTCGTGCACCGCGGTGCTGCGCTCCGACCTGCTGGACCTGCTGCCCGGCGACCCGCGCGCGGTGGCCGTCGCCCGCGCCACCCGGACGCTCGCCGAGCTGCTGACGGCTCCCGCTCCCGTCGGCCCGGGGGACCGGTGGCAGCTGCCCGACCTGTCGGACGTCACCGCGGTGGTCCAGCCGCACTGCCACCACCACGCGGTGATGACGTACACCGCCGACCGCACGCTGCTCCGGGAGGCGGGTGCGTCGTTCTCCACGCTGGCCGGCTGCTGCGGGCTCGCGGGGAACTTCGGGATGGAGGCCGGGCACTACGACGTCTCGGTGCAGGTCGCCGAGAACGCGCTGCTCCCGGCGCTGCGCGCGGCGGCCCCGGGGGACGTCCTGCTGGCGGACGGCTACTCGTGCCGCACGCAGGCGGACCAGCTCGCGGGCGTCCAGGGCGTCCACCTCGCGGAGCTCCTGGCCGCCCACCTCCCGCTGCCGCCGCCGCAACAGCCGTCGCACCAGCCGCCGCCGAGATAGGACCTCCGCGCCGAGTCAGGCCCTCCGGTCGCCCTCTCTCGGCGCCGAGGTCCTATCCCGGCGCAGGCGGGGCGGAGGCAGTCGGGGGCGGAGGGGCTGGGCGGATTTGGTCCGGCGCGGGGCGTGGCGTAGTCTGGCCGCTGCCCAAAGACCGCAGGTCGTCGGCTCCCGTGCTCTCCCGCTTCCGCGGGGTGCGCCCGCGGGCCGCCCGAAGTCCCGCTCCGGCGGAGGCCCGCGCAGGTTGAGTTTCGATGGTCGTGCGTGAAGACGCACGTGCAACGAGCCCCGGCCTGCGCCGGGGCTCTTCTCGTGTGCGGGGTCGAGGACGACCGGCGGCACCACCATCGGAAGGATCGACATGGCGAGGCCGGACAAGGCAGCCGCAGTCGCAGAGCTCGCGGACCAGTTCCGCGAGTCGAACGCGGCCGTGCTGACCGAGTACCGCGGGCTCACCGTCGCGCAGCTCAAGACGCTGCGTCGGTCGCTCAGCGGAAACGCGAACTACGCCGTGGTGAAGAACACGCTGACCGCCATCGCGGCCAAGGAAGCCGGCATCGAGGGTCTCACCGACGGTCTCAAGGGCCCGTCGGCGATCGCCTTCGTCACCGGTGACCCGGTCGAGGCGGCCAAGGGTCTGCGTGACTTCGCCAAGGCGAACCCCGCGCTGGTCATCAAGGGCGGTGTCCTCGACGGGCGCGCCCTGACCGCCGCGGACGTCACCAAGCTCGCGGACCTCGAGTCCCGCGAGGTCCTGCTGGCCAAGGCGGCCGGTGCGATGAAGGCCAAGCTGTTCCAGACGGCTTACCTCTTCACCGCGCCCGCCTCGAAGGCCGTGCGCACCGTCGAGGCGCTCCGCGCCCAGCAGGAGACTGCCGACACCGCAGCCTGAGCCACCCCGGCTCACGCGCTCCCCACACTGCCCCCACCGGTCGCCGTGACCGGTGAGGACCGAACGGAAGGAACCGCCATCATGGCGAAGCTCACCACCGACGAGCTCATCGAGCAGTTCAAGGGCCTCACCCTCATCGAGCTCTCCGAGTTCGTGAAGGCGTTCGAGGACGTCTTCGAGGTCACCGCCGCCGCTCCGGCCGCCGTCGCGGTCGCCGCCCCCGCCGGCGGTGCCGGTGACGCTGCCGCCGCCGAGGAGGAGAAGTCGGAGTTCGACGTCATCCTCGAGTCGGCCGGCGACAAGAAGATCCAGGTCATCAAGGAGGTGCGCGCCCTGACCTCCCTCGGCCTGAAGGAGGCCAAGGACCTCGTCGACGGCGCCCCGAAGCCCGTTCTCGAGAACGTCGCCAAGGACGCCGCGGACAAGGCGAAGGCCGCCCTCGAGGGCGCCGGCGCCACCGTCACCCTCAAGTGACCCGCTCCGGGGTCGGCGCGTCCGCGCGCTGACCCCGGGACGCCTCGCACGCAGGCCCGCACCCCTCGGGGTGCGGGCCTGCGTCGTGCGGGGGAGCGGGCGAGGTGGGGGTGCCCATACCACGGAGGTTGGACATCGCGCCAGGTCTGTACTACGCTATCGCTTTGCGCTGGCCTGTGCCCGCGACTCCGTATAACCCAGGCTCACCGGCATCGTAGTACGCGATGTCCCGGGGGGCCCGAGGCCGGGGGGTCGCGAACCGCCGGGACCCGCGCAGGGAATCTCGATCTGCTGGGAAGGACCCCTCTTGGCTGCCTCGCGCACCCCCTCCGACCGCTCCGAAGCCATCGCGAACCGCACCATCTCCCGCCGCGTCTCGTTCGCCCGGATCGACGAGCCGCTCGAGGTCCCGGACCTCCTCGGGCTGCAGACGGAGAGCTTCGACTGGCTGCTCGGCAACGAGAAGTGGCAGGCGCGTGTCGCCGCCGCTCTCGAGCACGGCCGGCAGGACGTCCCGGAGACCGCTGGACTGGAGGAGATCTTCGAGGAGATCTCCCCGATCGAGGACTTCGGCGGCACCATGTCGCTGTCGTTCCGCGAGCACCGTTTCGAGCCGCCGAAGTACACGGCCGACGAGTGCAAGGAGAAGGACTTCACCTACGCCGCGCCGCTGTTCGTCACCGCGGAGTTCGTGAACTACACCACCGGTGAGATCAAGAGCCAGACGGTCTTCATGGGCGACTTCCCGCTCATGAGCGAGCGCGGCACGTTCATCATCAACGGCACCGAGCGCGTCGTCGTGTCGCAGCTGGTCCGTTCCCCCGGCGTGTACTTCGAGCGCACCGCCGACAAGACGTCCGACAAGGACATCTTCTCCGTGAAGATGATCCCGAGCCGCGGCGCCTGGCTCGAGTTCGAGATCGACAAGCGCGACAACGTCGGCGTCCGCGTCGACCGCAAGCGCAAGCAGAACGCCACGGTGCTGCTCAAGGCGCTCGGCATGACCGAGTCGGAGATCCGCGAGGAGTTCGCGCAGTTCCCGGCCGTCATCGACACCCTGGAGAAGGACCACGTCCAGACCCAGGACGAGGCCCTGCTCGACCTGTACCGCAAGATCCGCCCGGGCGAGCCGCCCACCGTCGAGGCCGGTCGCGCGCTGATCGAGAACTTCTACTTCAACCCGAAGCGCTACGACCTCGCGAAGGTCGGCCGCTACAAGCTGAACAAGAAGCTCGGCATCGACGTCCCCCTCGCGGACTCCGTGCTGTCCAAGGACGACATCGTCGCGGCGATCAAGTACATGGCCGCGCTGCACGCCGACGTCACGACCCTGCCGGGCACGCGCAACGGCGAGGCCGTCGAGGTCCGCGTCGAGACCGACGACATCGACCACTTCGGCAACCGCCGCATCCGCGCCGTGGGCGAGCTCATCCAGAACCAGGTCCGCACCGGCCTGTCCCGGATGGAGCGCGTCGTGCGCGAGCGCATGACGACCCAGGACGTCGAGGCGATCACGCCGCAGACGCTGATCAACATCCGCCCCGTCGTGGCCTCCATCAAGGAGTTCTTCGGGACGTCGCAGCTGTCGCAGTTCATGGACCAGAACAACCCGCTCGCCGGCCTGACGCACAAGCGTCGTCTGTCCGCGCTGGGCCCGGGTGGTCTGTCCCGCGACCGCGCCGGCATGGAGGTCCGTGACGTCCACCCGTCGCACTACGGCCGCATGTGCCCGATCGAGACCCCTGAGGGCCCGAACATCGGCCTCATCGGCTCGCTCGCGACGTTCGGGCGGATCAACCCGTTCGGCTTCGTCGAGACCCCGTACCGCAAGGTCGTCAACGGTGTCGTCACGGACGAGGTGCACTACCTCACCGCCGACGACGAGGACCGCTACGTGATCGCCCAGGCCAACGCGGCCGTGCGCGAGGACGGCCGGTTCGCCGAGGACCAGGTCCTGGTCCGCGTCAAGGGTGGCGACACCGAGGACGTCCCGGCCGAGGTCGTGGACTACATGGACGTCTCCCCGCGCCAGATGGTGTCGGTCGCGACGGCCCTGATCCCGTTCCTCGAGCACGACGACGCCAACCGCGCGCTCATGGGCGCGAACATGCAGCGCCAGGCCGTGCCGCTGGTCCGCTCCGAGGCGCCGCTCGTCGGCACCGGCATGGAGTGGCGCGCGGCGGTCGACGCCGGCGACGTCATCGTGGCCTCGAAGGCCGGTGTGGTCACCGAGGTGTCCGCCGACCTGATCACGGTCGCGAACGACGACGCCACCACGTCGACGTACCGCGTCGCGAAGTTCCGCCGCTCCAACCAGGGCACGTCCTACAACCAGCGCGTGCTGGTCGACCAGGGCGCGCGCGTCGAGGTCGGCTCCGTGCTGGCCGACGGCCCGGCGACGGACGAGGGCGAGCTCTCGCTCGGCCGCAACCTGCTGGTCGCGTTCATGTCGTGGGAGGGCCACAACTACGAGGACGCGATCATCCTGTCGCAGCGCCTCGTGCAGGACGACGTCCTGTCCTCGATCCACATCGAGGAGCACGAGGTCGACGCCCGCGACACGAAGCTCGGCCCGGAGGAGATCACGCGGGACATCCCGAACGTCTCCGAGGACGTGCTGGCGGACCTGGACGAGCGCGGCATCATCCGCATCGGCGCCGAGGTCTCCGCGGGCGACGTGCTGGTCGGCAAGGTCACGCCCAAGGGCGAGACCGAGCTCACCCCGGAGGAGCGCCTGCTGCGCGCCATCTTCGGCGAGAAGGCCCGCGAGGTCCGCGACACGTCCCTCAAGGTGCCCCACGGCGAGTCCGGCACGGTCATCGAGGTCCGCACGTTCAACCGCGAGGACGGCGACGAGCTGCCCGCCGGCGTGAACGAGCTGGTCCGGGTCTACATCGCCCAGCGCCGCAAGATCACGGACGGCGACAAGCTCGCCGGCCGCCACGGCAACAAGGGCGTCATCTCCAAGATCCTGCCCGTCGAGGACATGCCGTTCCTCCCGGACGGCACCGCGGTCGACATCGTCCTGAACCCGATGGGTGTCCCCGGGCGCATGAACGTCGGCCAGGTGCTGGAGGTCCACCTCGGGTGGATCGCCAAGCAGGGCTGGAACGTCGAGCTGGCCGAGGGCGACCTCAGCTGGGTCGACCAGGTGCCGGACATCGCGAAGTCGTCGACCCCGGGCGTGCCCGTGGCGACGCCGGTGTTCGACGGCGTGCCGGAGGAGACCCTCACCGGTCTGCTCGGCGCCACGCTGCCGAACCGCGACGGCGAGCGCATGGTCGGCGTCAACGGCAAGGCCCGCCTGTTCGACGGCCGCTCCGGCGAGCCGTTCCCGGACCCGGTCGCCGTCGGCTACATGTACATCCTCAAGCTCCACCACCTCGTGGACGACAAGATCCACGCCCGGTCCACCGGCCCGTACTCGATGATCACGCAGCAGCCGCTGGGTGGTAAGGCGCAGTTCGGTGGCCAGCGGTTCGGCGAGATGGAGGTGTGGGCCCTCGAGGCGTACGGCGCCGCCTACACGCTGCAGGAGCTCCTGACGATCAAGTCGGACGACATCCCCGGCCGCGTCAAGGTGTACGAGGCGATCGTCAAGGGCGAGAACATCCCCGACTCGGGCATCCCGGAGTCCTTCAAGGTGCTCCTCAAGGAGATGCAGTCGCTCTGCCTGAACGTGGAGGTGCTGTCCTCGGACGGCGTGTCCATCGACATGCGGGAGAACGACGACGAGGTCTACCGGGCCGCGGAGGAGCTGGGCATCGACCTGTCCCGCCGCCCCAACGCCGCCAGCACCATCGACGAGATCTGACGCCGAGCGTCCGCCGGCCCTGCGCCCCTCACCGGGCGGTGGGCCGGCGGCCCGCCCGCACCCCTTGCACCATTCCGTTCCGCCGGACCGCCTCGACAGCGGGAACCGGCAAGCGAAGGAAGTAGGACCCCTTGCTCGACGTCAACGTCTTCGACGAGCTGCGCATCGGTCTGGCCACGGCCGACGACATCCGGACCTGGTCGCACGGCGAGGTCAAGAAGCCCGAGACCATCAACTACCGCACCCTGAAGCCGGAGAAGGACGGGCTCTTCTGCGAGAAGATCTTCGGCCCCACCCGGGACTGGGAGTGCTACTGCGGCAAGTACAAGCGCGTGCGCTTCAAGGGCATCATCTGCGAGCGCTGCGGCGTCGAGGTGACCCGCTCGAAGGTCCGCCGTGAGCGCATGGGCCACATCGAGCTCGCCGCGCCCGTCACGCACATCTGGTTCTTCAAGGGCGTCCCGTCGCGCCTCGGCTACCTGCTCGACCTCGCCCCGAAGGACCTGGAGAAGGTCATCTACTTCGCGGCGTACATGATCACGTGGGTCGACGTGGACGGTCGCCAGGAGGACCTCCCGAACCTCCAGAACGAGATCGACCTGGAGCGCAAGGAGATCGCGGACCGCCGCGACAACGACATCAACACCCGCGCCGCCAAGCTCGAGGCCGACCTGGCCGAGCTCGAGGCCGAGGGTGCCAAGGCCGACGCCCGTCGCAAGGTCCGCGACTCCGCGGACCGCGAGATGGCGCAGCTGCGCAAGCGTGCCGACGCGGAGATCGACCGCCTCGACACCATCTGGGACCGGTTCAAGAACCTCAAGGTCGCGGACCTCGAGGGCGACGAGCTGCTCTACCGCCAGCTGCAGGACCGCTACGGCAACTACTTCGAGGGCTCGATGGGCGCCGCGGCGATCCAGAAGCGCCTCGAGGCCTTCGACCTGGAGGCCGAGGCCGAGTCGCTGCGCGAGACCATCCGCAGCGGCAAGGGCCAGCGCAAGACCCGCGCCCTCAAGCGCCTCAAGGTCGTCAACGCGTTCCTCACCACGACGAACTCGCCGACCGGCATGGTGCTGGACGCCGTCCCGGTCATCCCGCCGGACCTGCGCCCGATGGTGCAGCTCGACGGTGGCCGGTTCGCCACGTCCGACCTGAACGACCTGTACCGCCGCGTCATCAACCGGAACAACCGCCTCAAGCGGCTCCTGGACCTGGGCGCGCCGGAGATCATCGTCAACAACGAGAAGCGGATGCTCCAGGAGGCCGTGGACTCGCTGTTCGACAACGGCCGCCGCGGCCGCCCGGTCACGGGCCCCGGCAACCGCCCGCTCAAGTCGATCTCCGACATGCTCAAGGGCAAGCAGGGCCGGTTCCGCCAGAACCTGCTCGGCAAGCGCGTCGACTACTCGGGCCGTTCGGTCATCGTCGTCGGCCCGCAGCTCAAGCTGCACCAGTGCGGTCTGCCCAAGCAGATGGCGCTCGAGCTGTTCAAGCCGTTCGTGATGAAGCGCCTGGTCGACCTGAACCACGCGCAGAACATCAAGTCGGCCAAGCGCATGGTCGAGCGCGCGCGCCCGGTCGTGTGGGACGTGCTCGAGGAGGTCATCACCGAGCACCCCGTGCTGCTGAACCGTGCGCCCACGCTGCACCGTCTCGGCATCCAGGCGTTCGAGCCCCAGCTCGTCGAGGGCAAGGCGATCCACCTGCACCCGCTCGTCTGCGGCGCGTTCAACGCCGACTTCGACGGCGACCAGATGGCCGTGCACCTGCCCCTGAGCGCGGAGGCGCAGGCCGAGGCCCGCATCCTCATGCTCTCGAGCAACAACATCCTGAAGCCGTCCGACGGCCGCCCGGTGACCATGCCCTCGCAGGACATGATCATCGGCCTGTTCCACCTGACCTCCGACAAGGAGGAGCCGGTGGGCGCGGGTCGCGCGTTCAGCTCGGTGTCCGAGGCGATCATGGCGTTCGACCAGGGCTCCCTGGACCTGAACGCGGTCGTGCGGATCCGCATGGAGGGCCTCGTGTTCGCCGCGGGCCAGGAGCCCGAGGGCTTCTCGCCGGACGCGCCGTACCTGTTCGAGACCACCCTGGGTCGGGCGCTGTTCAACGAGCTGCTGCCGGTCGACTACCCGTACGAGAACGGGGTCGTCGACAAGAAGCGCCTGTCGGTCATCGTCAACGACCTGGCGGAGCGGTACCCGAAGGTCGAGGTCGCCGCGTCGCTGGACGCCCTGAAGGAGGCCGGCTTCCGCTGGGCCACCCGCTCGGGCGTGACGATCGCGATCTCGGACGTCGCGGCACCGAACCAGAAGGCGGAGATCCTCGCCGAGCACGAGGCGCGCGCGACGAAGGTGCAGGGCCAGTACGACAAGGGCCTCATCACCGACGACGAGCGTCGTCAGGAGCTCATCGAGATCTGGACGCAGGCCACCGACAAGGTCGCCAAGGCGATGCAGGAGAACTTCTCCGCCCGCAACACCGTGTTCCGCATGGTCGGCTCCGGTGCGCGTGGCAACTGGATGCAGGTCCGGCAGATCGCCGGTATGCGTGGTCTGGTGGCGAACCCGAAGGGCGAGATCATCCCGCGCCCGATCAAGGCGAACTACCGCGAGGGCCTGTCCGTCCTCGAGTACTTCATCGCGACGCACGGTGCTCGTAAGGGCCTGGCGGACACCGCGCTGCGGACCGCCGACTCGGGCTACCTGACCCGTCGTCTGGTGGACGTCTCGCAGGACGTCATCGTCCGCGAGGAGGACTGCGGCACCGAGCGCGGCCTGACCATGCCGATCGGCGTGCCGGGCACCAACGGCCTGCGTCGTCACGACAAGGTGGAGACCTCGGTCTTCTCCCGCACGCTGGCGACCGACGCGGAGATCGACGGCGAGATCATCGGCAACGCCGGTGACGACATCGGCGACGTCCTGCTCGACCGCCTGCTGGCGGCCGGCGTCGAGTCGCTCAAGGTGCGCTCCGTGCTCACCTGCGAGTCCCGCGTGGGCACCTGCGCCAAGTGCTACGGCCGCTCGCTGGCCACCGGCAAGCTCGTCGACATCGGCGAGGCCGTCGGCATCATCGCGGCCCAGTCGATCGGTGAGCCCGGCACCCAGCTGACGATGCGTACCTTCCACACCGGTGGTGTCGCGTCGGCGGAGGACATCACGCAGGGTCTGCCGCGTGTCCAGGAGCTCTTCGAGGCCCGCACCCCCAAGGGTGAGAGCCCCATCGCGGAGTTCTCGGGCCGCATCACGATCGACGAGGCCGACCGGACCCGCCGCCTGGTGCTCACGCCGGACGACGGCTCGGAGGAGATCGCCTACCCGATCACGAAGCGCTCGCGCCTCCTGATCAGCGACGGCGACCACGTCGAGGTCGGCACGCAGCTCGTCCAGGGTGCGGTGGACCCGAAGAAGGTCCTGCGCATCCTCGGCCCGCGCGCCACCCAGAAGCACCTGGTGGACGAGGTCCAGGAGGTCTACAACTCCCAGGGCGTGGACATCCACGACAAGCACATCGAGGTCATCGTGCGGCAGATGCTGCGTCGCGTGACCGTGCTGGACTCCGGCGACACCGGCCTGCTCCCGGGCGAGCTGGCCGAGCGTGGCCGGTTCGAGGACTTCAACCGCCGTGCGGTCGCCGAGGGTGGCCAGCCGGCCTCGGGCCGTCCGGAGCTGATGGGCATCACGAAGGCGTCGCTCGCGACGGACTCGTGGCTGTCGGCGGCGTCCTTCCAGGAGACGACCCGCGTCCTCACCGAGGCCGCGATGTCGGGCCGCAGCGACCCGCTGCTCGGCCTCAAGGAGAACGTCATCCTCGGCAAGCTGATCCCCGCCGGTACGGGCCTGCCCCGCTACCACGAGGTGTCGGTCGAGCCCACCGAGGAGGCGAAGGCCGAGCTGTACCCGTCCTTCGGCTACGACGAGATCGACTTCCCCGCCCTGGGCCTCGGCTCGGGCGAGGCGATCCCGCTCGAGGACATCGACTTCGGCGACTTCCGCTGAGGTCACGCCTCACCACCCCGAGGGGGTCCGCCGTGCTCGTCACGGCGGGCCCCCTCGGGCGTCCGGGCCCCGCCACCTCCTGCTTTGACGGTGTGCGGACCGGCGAGTAACGTTGGACACCGTGCCCGCGCCGTCGGGCCCTCGCGCGCGCTCTTCCCTGAGCGCCGGGTGATCACCCCGCCCGCACCGCAGACCGACCCCGTGAGGGGCCCGGGACGCGGAGCAGGACGGGGGCGACACGCCCGAGCGCGGGGGTCGGTTCGGGACGCAAGACCCCACCGGGGTAGCCGCGCGACGGGCGGCGAACCGGACCAAGCCGGCCGTCCAGGGTGACGGGTGCCGGTCAGACCAGACTCATCAACGTAATGGAGACGTAGTGCCTACGATCCAGCAGCTGGTCCGCAAGGGCCGGACGCCGAAGACCAACAAGTCGAAGACCCCTGCGCTGCAGGGGAGCCCGCAGCGCCGCGGCGTCTGCACCCGCGTGTACACGACCACCCCGAAGAAGCCGAACTCGGCGCTCCGCAAGGTCGCGCGCGTCAAGCTCTCCTCGGGCATCGAGGTCACGGCCTACATCCCCGGTGAGGGCCACAACCTGCAGGAGCACTCCATCGTGCTCGTCCGCGGCGGTCGCGTGAAGGACCTCCCCGGTGTGCGGTACAAGATCATCCGTGGCGCGCTGGACACCCAGGGCGTGAAGAACCGTAAGCAGGCGCGTAGCCGCTACGGCGCGAAGAAGGGCTGAACCGATGCCTCGCAAGGGTCCGGCCCCGAAGCGGCCGCTCATCATCGACCCGGTCTACGGATCGCCGGTCGTCACCCAGCTGATCAACAAGGTCCTCCTCGACGGCAAGAAGTCCGTCGCCGAGGCCATCGTCTACGGCGCCCTCGAGGGCGTCCGTGAGAAGACCCAGGGCGACCCGGTCGTCGTCCTCAAGCGCGCGCTGGACAACGTCCGCCCGTCGCTCGAGGTCCGGTCCCGGCGCGTCGGTGGCGCGACCTACCAGGTCCCGGTCGAGGTCCGCCCCGTCCGCCAGACCACGCTCGCGCTCCGCTGGCTCACGGACTACTCGCGCGCTCGCCGCGAGAAGACCATGACCGAGCGTCTGATGAACGAGATCCTCGACGCCTCCAACGGCCTCGGTGCCGCGGTGAAGCGCCGCGAGGACATGCACAAGATGGCCGAGTCCAACAAGGCGTTCGCCCACTACCGCTGGTAATCCCAGCTGTGGCGCGAACCCCACTAACGAGGGGCTGAACCTGTGGCACTGGACGTGCTGACGGACCTGAACAAGGTCCGCAACATCGGCATCATGGCGCACATCGATGCCGGCAAGACGACGACGACCGAGCGGATCCTGTACTACACGGGCGTCAACTACAAGATCGGCGAGACCCACGACGGGGCGTCGACCACGGACTGGATGGAGCAGGAGCAGGAGCGCGGCATCACCATCACGTCCGCTGCTGTCACCGCCTTCTGGAACAAGGGCAAGGCGAACGAGACGCAGATCAACGTCATCGACACGCCCGGTCACGTGGACTTCACCGTCGAGGTGGAGCGCTCGCTGCGCGTGCTCGACGGCGCGGTCGCGGTGTTCGACGGCAAGGAGGGCGTGGAGCCCCAGTCGGAGACCGTGTGGCGCCAGGCCGACAAGTACGAGGTCCCCCGCATCTGCTTCGTCAACAAGATGGACAAGCTGGGCGCGGACTTCTACTTCACGGTCGACACCATCGTGAACCGCCTCAAGGCCAAGCCGCTGGTCATCCAGCTGCCGATCGGCGCCGAGAACGACTTCATCGGCGTCGTCGACCTGGTCGAGATGCGCGCGCTCGTGTGGCGCGGCGAGACCGAGATGGGCGCGAAGTACGACATCGAGGAGATCCCGGCCGACCTGCAGGACCGGGTCGACCAGTTCCGCGCGGAGCTGCTCGAGGCCGTCGCCGAGACGGACGACGCGCTGCTCGAGAAGTTCCTCGGCGGTGAGGAGCTGACGGTCGCCGAGATCAAGGCCGGCATCCGCAAGCTCACCATCTCCGGCGAGGCGTTCCCCGTCCTGTGCGGCTCGGCGTTCAAGAACAAGGGCGTCCAGCCCATGCTCGACGCCGTCGTCGACTTCCTCCCGTCGCCCCTCGACGTCCCGGCCATCCAGGGCCACGACGTCAAGGACGAGGAGGTCGTCATCGAGCGCCACCCGGACGCCACCGAGCCGTTCTCGGCCCTGGCGTTCAAGATCGCGGCGCACCCGTTCTTCGGCAAGCTCACCTTCATCCGGGTGTACTCGGGCAAGGTCGTGCAGGGCGCCCAGGTGCTCAACGCGACGAAGGGCAAGAAGGAGCGCATCGGGAAGATCTTCCAGATGCACGCCAACAAGGAGAACCCGGTCGACGAGGCCACGGCAGGCCACATCTACGCGTTCATCGGCCTGAAGGACGTCACCACCGGTGACACCCTCTGCGCCCTCGACGCGCCGGTGGTCCTGGAGTCCATGACCTTCCCGGAGCCCGTCATCGACGTGGCGATCGAGCCGAAGACCAAGGGCGACCAGGAGAAGCTCTCCACGGCGATCCAGAAGCTCGCCGAGGAGGACCCGACGTTCCGCGTCCGCCTGGACGAGGAGACCGGCCAGACCGTCATCGGCGGCATGGGCGAGCTCCACCTCGACATCCTCGTCGACCGCATGCGGCGCGAGTTCAAGGTCGAGGCGAACGTCGGCAAGCCGCAGGTGGCCTACCGCGAGACGATCCGCCGCAAGGTGGAGAAGATCGACTACACGCACAAGAAGCAGACCGGTGGCTCCGGGCAGTTCGCCAAGGTCCAGATGACCTTCGAGCCGCTCGAGTCCGAGGACGGCGCGATGTACGAGTTCGTGAACGCCGTCACCGGTGGTCGCGTGCCTCGCGAGTACATCCCGTCCGTGGACCAGGGCATCCAGTCCGCGATGCAGCTCGGCGTGCTGGCCGGCTTCCCGCTGGTGGGCGTCAAGGCCACGCTGCTCGACGGTGCCGCGCACGACGTCGACTCCTCGGAGATGGCGTTCAAGATCGCCGGTTCCATGATCCTCAAGGAGGCGGCCCGCAAGGCCGACCCCGTGCTGCTCGAGCCGGTCATGGCCGTCGAGGTGCGCACCCCCGAGGAGTACATGGGCGACGTGATCGGCGACATCAACTCGCGGCGCGGCATGATCCAGTCCATGGAGGACGCCACGGGCGTGAAGGTGATCCGCGCCCAGGTTCCTCTCTCCGAGATGTTCGGGTACGTCGGTGACCTGCGGTCGAAGACCCAGGGTCGCGCGGTGTACTCGATGCAGTTCGACAGCTACGCCGAGGTTCCTCGGAATGTTGCCGACGAGATCATCAAGAAGACCCGGGGCGAGTAGTCCCACAGGTCGAACCGAGTACGACCAATCAACCCGACCCGTAGGACCGCACGTCCGCGGGGGCGCTGAGCCCCCGCATCGTTCGGCAATCTCTACACCAGAGTCCTGAGGAGGACCCAGTGGGTAAGGCCAAGTTCGAGCGGACCAAGCCGCACGTCAACATCGGGACCATCGGTCACGTCGACCACGGCAAGACGACGCTGACTGCTGCGATCTCGAAGGTGCTGCACGACAAGTACCCCGACCTGAACCCCTTCACGCCTTTCGACGAGATCGACAAGGCCCCTGAGGAGAAGCAGCGCGGCATCACGATCAACATCGCGCACGTCGAGTACCAGACGGAGAAGCGTCACTACGCTCACGTCGACGCGCCCGGTCACGCCGACTACATCAAGAACATGATCACGGGTGCGGCGCAGATGGACGGCGCCATCCTCGTGGTCGCGGCCACCGACGGCCCGATGGCCCAGACGCGCGAGCACGTGCTGCTGGCCAAGCAGGTCGGCGTGCCGTACCTGCTCGTCGCGCTCAACAAGTCCGACATGGTCGACGACGAGGAGATCCTCGAGCTCGTCGAGATGGAGGTCCGCGAGCTGCTGTCGTCGCAGGGCTTCGACGGCGACGAGGCCCCGGTCATCCGGGTCTCCGGCCTGAAGGCCCTCGAGGGCGACCCGCAGTGGGTCAAGTCCGTCGAGGACCTGCTGGACGCCGTGGACGAGTCCGTCCCGGAGCCGGTCCGCGACATGGACAAGCCGTTCCTCATGCCGATCGAGGACGTCTTCACGATCACCGGTCGTGGCACCGTCGTCACCGGCAAGGTCGACCGCGGCAAGCTGCAGATCAACTCCGAGGTCGAGATCGTCGGCATCCGCCCGGCGCAGAAGACCACGGTCACCGGCATCGAGATGTTCCACAAGCAGATGGACGAGGCGTGGGCCGGCGAGAACTGCGGCCTCCTGCTCCGTGGCACCAAGCGTGAGGACGTCGAGCGCGGCCAGGTCGTCGTGAAGCCGGGCTCGATCACGCCGCACACCGAGTTCGAGGGCCAGGTCTACATCCTGGCCAAGGACGAGGGCGGGCGTCACAACCCGTTCTACTCGAACTACCGTCCGCAGTTCTACTTCCGGACCACGGACGTCACCGGCGTCATCACGCTGCCCGAGGGCACCGAGATGGTCATGCCCGGCGACAACACGGAGATCTCCGTGACGCTGATCCAGCCCATCGCGATGGAGGAGGGCCTCGGCTTCGCCATCCGCGAGGGTGGCCGCACCGTCGGCTCGGGCCGCGTCACCAAGATCACCAAGTGATCTGACCCCTTCGGGGGCGCAGGACCAGGAGGGCCCGGGTGCTACGGCACCCGGGCCCTCCTGTCGTGCCCGGCGACGGGCGCGAGTGCGCCATTGCGCGGCGAGTGCGGCTCGGCGAGGCCAGCGCGCCCTCGCGCGGGGGCGCACTCGCCGCTCTGGGGCGCCGTCGCGGCCGGGGGCGAGCGGCGCGCGGGCGCGGGCGCGACTGATCCGGGGCTGGGGACGACGGGGGAGGGGGCGTCGGGCGGTGGGAGCGTGGCGGGATGGACGACGCGCTGCTCCGGGACCTGCTCGCCGGCGGGTGCTTCACCGCCAGGGACGCCCTCGCCCGAGGCGCGACGTCGGACCAGCTGCGGGCGGCCGTACGCGCCGGCGCCGTCCAGCGCGTGCGTCGAGGCGTGTACGGGCCCGGCGCCCGCGGTGCGTCCGGCCGAGGCCGAGCCGAGGCCGACGCCGAGGTGCACCGCGTCCGCGTGGCAGCGGCCGCTCTCGCGCTGCGGGACCCGGTCTTCTCCCACCGGTCCGCCGCGGCGGTCTGGGGACTCCCGCTGCTGGGACCCTGGCCGACACACGTGGAGGTGACGTCCCGGACCGCCGGCGGCGGGAGGTCGCGGACGGGGGTGCGGCGGCACGCGTGCGCGGACCCGGTACCGCGCGTGGAGGTCGAGGGCGTGCTCGTCACCGACCTGGCCCGGACCGTCGTCGACCTTGCGCGCTCCGAGGGGCTGGCGTCGGCCCTGGTCGCCGCCGACCACGCCGTGCGCGAGCACCCGGTCGGCCGCGCCGAGCTCGAGCGCGAGCTCCGGTCCGCGGGATCCGGGCGCGGCGTCCGGTCGGCCCGGCTCGTGGTCGCGCTCACCGACGGACGCTCCGAGTCACCGGGCGAGTCCCTGAGCCGCGCGCGGATGTACCAGCTCGGCATCCAGCCCCCGGAGCTCCAGCACCGGCTCGCCGACTCCCGCGGGCCAATCGGCCGGGTCGACTTCTGGTGGCCGGCGGCGGGCGTGGTGGGAGAGTTCGACGGCCGGACCAAGTACCGCGCGGGCGCCGTCGGCGACCCCCTGCCTCCGGAGGAGCGGGTCTGGCGGGAGAAGCGACGGGAAGACCGCATCCGCGCGCTCGGCCTCCGCGTCGCCCGCTGGACCTGGGCCGACGCGTGGGCGGGCGCCCCCCTGCGCACCACCCTCTGCGCGGCCGGCGTCGGACCCGCCACCCAGGCCCCACCGCCCCCCTGACCTCCCGCGCCGACCTACCCCACCCCGCCCCCCGCCCCCCGCCCCCTACCCACCCCACCCACCCCACCCCGATCGCCGGGTGCGCCCCTACGCGTCGACTGCGCCACCGCCCGCAGGCGCACCCGCCGCGAGGGGCGCACTGGCTCCCGATGGTGCGGCGGAGGCGCGCGGCGGCTCGCGGCACGAGGGCGCACGCGAGGGTGGGGGTTCGTCCTCGCCGCGTGATGACGCGGGTGTGACGGAGGACCGGTTGGACCTTTGGGGAACCGCCTGGCACACTAGACAAGTTGCCCGACGACGGGGGTGCCTGCGCGCGTGCGCTCGGTGCGCCACCACGGTCAGGGCAGGGAACGCGTTGCGAGTCCAGCAGGCCCGGGGTCACCCGGCGTCGGACTCCATCACCACAACGACCTCGTTCCCTCCGGCGCGCCCCGCGTGCTGGACGGGAGCCGGCGTGACGGTATGTCGCGAAGAGCGACACGCCCGAGTGCGGGGGTCGGACGTCAAGCAGTTCGAGAGAGAGAAGCAGACGACGCCATGGCGGGACAGAAGATCCGCATCCGGCTCAAGTCCTACGACCACGAGGTCATCGACAGCTCGGCGCGCAAGATCGTCGACACGGTGAGCCGCGCTGGTGCGACGGTCGTTGGCCCGGTGCCGCTCCCGACGGAGAAGAACGTCTTCGTCGTCATCCGGTCGCCCCACAAGTACAAGGACAGCCGCGAGCACTTCGAGATGCGCACGCACAAGCGGCTCATCGACATCATCGATCCCACGCCGAAGGCGGTCGACTCGCTCATGCGTCTCGACCTGCCCGCGGACGTGAACATCGAGATCAAGCTCTGACGCTGGGAAGGAACTGATCTTCATGGTTACCCAGCAGAACGCGCGCCCCGTCACGGCGGTGCTCGGCACGAAGCTCGGTATGACGCAGGTCTGGGACGCCGATGGCCGTCTCGTCCCCGTCACCGTGGTCGCTGTCGGCACCAACGTCGTCACCCAGGTGCGCTCCGCTGACGCGGATGGTTACTCGGCGATCCAGCTGGCCTACGGCCAGGTGGACCCCCGCAAGGTCACCAAGCCGCTCAAGGGCCACTTCGAGAAGGCCGGGGTCACCCCCCGCCGGCACGTGGCCGAGATCCGGACGTCCGACGCGGCCGAGTTCACGCTCGGCCAGGAGATCACCGCGGAGGCCTTCGCGGCCGGCGCGCTGGTCGACGTGATCGGCACGACCAAGGGCAAGGGCACCGCCGGTGTCATGAAGCGCCACGGGTTCTCCGGTGTCGGCGCCTCGCACGGTGCGCACCGCAACCACCGCAAGCCGGGCTCGATCGGTGGCGCCTCGACGCCGTCGCGCGTGTTCAAGGGCGTGCGGATGGCCGGTCGCATGGGCCACGCCCGCCAGACCACCCAGAACCTGACCGTGCACGCGGTCGACGTCGAGAAGGGTCTGCTGCTCCTCAAGGGCGCGGTTCCCGGTCCGAAGCGTGGCGTCGTCGTGGTGCGTACCGCCGTGAAGGGGGCATGACCCCGATGAGTACCCAGACCGAGACCCGTTCGGTCGACGTCGTCGACACCACGGGCAAGAAGGCCGGCACGGCCGAGCTGCCCGGTGAGGTGTTCGACGCCCAGACGAACATCCCGCTGATCCACCAGGTCGTCGTGGCGCAGCGCGCCGCTGCGCGCCAGGGCACCCACGACACGAAGAACCGTGGCGAGGTCCGTGGTGGCGGCAAGAAGCCGTACAAGCAGAAGGGCACCGGCCGCGCCCGTCAGGGCTCGACCCGTGCGCCGCAGTTCGCGGGCGGTGGAGTCGTGCACGGCCCCACGCCGCGTGACTACTCCCAGCGGACCCCGAAGAAGATGAAGGCCGCGGCGCTCCGCGGTGCTCTCTCGGACCGCGCTCGCGCCGGCCGCGTCCACGTCGTCACCGGTTTCGGTATCGACGCGGCGCCCTCGACCAAGGCCGCCGTGGCCGTGCTGGACCAGCTGTCCGGCCGCAAGCACGTGCTGGTCGTCGTCGAGCGTGCGGACGAGCTGGCCTGGAAGTCGCTGCGGAACGTCGAGCGGGTCCACCTGCTCGTCGCCGACCAGCTCAACACCTACGACGTGCTCGTCTCCGACGACGTCGTGTTCACCCAGGGCGCGCTCGACACGTTCCTCGCCGGTCCCGTCAAGGGCCGTGGCGCGACCGCCGTCGCGACGTCGTCCGAGGCCGAGGAGGACGTCAAGTGACTGCCGTCGCCAAGGACCCCCGCGACATCCTGATCGCGCCGGTCGTGTCCGAGAAGAGCTACGGGCTCCTGGACGAGGGCAAGTACACCTTCGTCGTGGACCCGCGTGCCAACAAGACCGAGATCAAGATCGCCGTCGAGCAGGTCTTCTCGGTCAAGGTCGACTCCGTCAACACGATCAACCGCAAGGGGAAGTCGCGTCGCACGAAGTTCGGCATGGGCAAGCGCAAGGACACGAAGCGCGCGATCGTCACCCTCCGCGAGGGCACGATCGACATCTTCGGCGGACCGGTCGGCTGACCGGGCCTGAGAGCAGATTGAGGACAGATCCCCATGGGAATCCGTAAGTACAAGCCGACGACGCCGGGGCGCCGCGGCGCGAGCGTCGCCGACTTCGTCGAGATCACGCGCTCGGTGCCGGAGAAGTCGCTGGTCCGCCCGCTGCACAAGACCGGTGGTCGTAACTCGACCGGCCGCGTCACGATGCGGCACCAGGGTGGCGGTCACAAGCGTGCCTACCGCGTCATCGACTTCCGTCGCCACGACAAGGACGGCGTGCCGGCCAAGGTCGCTCACATCGAGTACGACCCCAACCGCACCGCCCGCATCGCGCTGCTGCACTACTTCGACGGCGAGAAGCGCTACATCATCGCGCCGAACAAGCTGAAGCAGGGCGACGTCGTCGAGAACGGCGCCGGCGCCGACATCAAGCCCGGCAACAACCTGCCGCTGCGCAACATCCCGACCGGTACGACCATCCACGCCATCGAGCTCAAGCCCGGTGGCGGCGCCAAGATCGCCCGCTCCGCGGGTGCCTCGGTGCAGCTGGTCGCGAAGGACGGGCCGTACGCCCAGCTGCGCATGCCGTCCGGCGAGATCCGCAACGTCGACCTGCGCTGCCGCGCGACGATCGGCGAGGTCGGCAACGCCGAGCAGTCGAACATCAACTGGGGCAAGGCCGGCCGCATGCGCTGGAAGGGCAAGCGCCCCTCCGTCCGTGGTGTCGCGATGAACCCGATCGACCACCCGCACGGTGGTGGTGAGGGCAAGACGTCCGGTGGTCGTCACCCGGTGAGCCCCTGGGGCCAGCCGGAGGGCCGCACGCGTCGTCCCAACAAGCCGAGCGACAAGCTCATCGTCCGTCGCCGCCGCACCGGCAAGAAGCGCTGATAGGGAGCCTCGAGAATGCCTCGCAGCCTCAAGAAGGGGCCCTTCGTCGACGGGCACCTGCAGAAGAAGGTCGACGCGCAGAACGCGGCCGGCACGAAGAACGTCATCAAGACCTGGTCGCGTCGATCGATGATCACGCCGGACTTCCTGGGTCACACGTTCGCCGTGCACGACGGTCGCAAGCACACGCCGGTGTTCGTGACGGAGTCGATGGTCGGGCACAAGCTCGGCGAGTTCGCCCCGACGCGCACGTTCCGCGGCCACGAGAAGGACGACCGGAAGGGCCGTCGCCGCTGACCCCCGGGTCAGCCAGGCGACTGCCCTGACGGCAGAGACAGAAGGCAGGACAGCAATGGAAGCCAAGGCGAAGGCGCGGTTCGTCCGCGTCACGCCCCAGAAGGCCCGGCGCGTCGTGGACCTCATCCGTGGCAAGCAGGCCGGCGAGGCCGTGTCGACGCTGAAGTTCGCGCCGCAGGCCGCGGGTGAGACGGTCCTCAAGGTCGTCGAGTCCGCGATCGCGAACGCCCGCGAGGGCGCCAAGCGTGCCGGTGAGCGCTTCGACGAGACCAACCTCTACGTCGCCGAGGCGTACGTGGACGAGGGTCCGACGCTCAAGCGGTTCCGCCCCCGGGCACAGGGACGCGCGAGCCAGATCCTCAAGCGCACGAGCCACATCACCGTGGTCGTCGCCGAGCGTGAGACGAAGGGAAGGGCCTGACAGTGGGACAGAAGGTCAACCCGCTCGGGTACCGCCTGGGCATCACGACCGACCACCGCTCGCGGTGGTTCGCCGACTCGACCAAGCCTGGTCAGCGGTACCGCGACTACGTCCGCGAGGACGTCCAGATCCGCAAGCTCATGGCCACGGGCCTCGAGCGTGCCGGCATCGCCAAGGTGGAGATCGAGCGGACGCGTGACCGCGTGCGCGTCGACATCCACACGGCGCGCCCGGGCATCGTCATCGGTCGCCGCGGCGCCGAGGCCGACCGCATCCGCGGCGAGCTCGAGAAGCTCACGGGCAAGCAGGTCCAGCTGAACATCCTCGAGGTCAAGAACGCCGAGATCGAGGCCCAGCTGGTCGCCCAGGGCATCGCCGAGCAGCTGGCGAGCCGTGTGTCCTTCCGTCGTGCGATGCGCAAGGGCATGCAGTCCGCGCAGCGCGCCGGCGCCAAGGGCATCCGGGTGCAGGTCTCCGGCCGCCTCGGCGGCGCGGAGATGAGCCGCACGGAGTTCTACCGCGAGGGCCGCGTGCCCCTGCACACGCTCCGCGCGAACATCGACTACGGCTTCTTCGAGGCCCGCACGACCTTCGGCCGCATCGGCGTGAAGGTCTGGGTCTACAAGGGCGACATGACCGAGCGTGAGTTCGCTCGCGAGCAGGCCACCCAGGCGCCGCGTCAGAACCGTGGTCCGCGTGCGGACCGTGGCGACCGTGGCGGCGACCGTGGCCCGCGCGGCGGCGGCCGTCGGAACGAGCGGACCGAGGCCCCGGCCGAGGCGACCGCTGCTCCGGCTGCGGCCACCGGCGAGGCGACCGCTCCTGAGACCGGAACGGAGGCCTGAGCCGTGCTGATCCCGCGCCGGCTGAAGCACCGCAAGCAGCACCACCCCGGGCGCTCCGGCGCCGCCACGGGTGGCACCGCGATCGCGTTCGGTGAGTTCGGCATCCAGGCTCTCGAGCCTGCGTACGTGACGAACCGCCAGATCGAGGCTGCTCGTATCGCCATGACCCGCCACATCAAGCGTGGCGGAAAGGTCTGGATCAACATCTACCCGGACCGTCCGCTGACGAAGAAGCCTGCCGAGACCCGCATGGGTTCCGGTAAGGGTTCGCCCGAGTGGTGGATCGCCAACGTCAAGCCGGGTCGAGTGATGTTCGAGCTCGCCGGCGTCCCGGAGCCCCTGGCTCGCGAGGCCATGCGCCGCGCGCAGCACAAGCTCCCGATGAAGACCCGTTTCGTGGTTCGCGAGGGTGGTAACTGATGGCTATCGGCACCAAGGACCTGGCTCCTTCCGAGCTGGACGCCTTTGACGACGAGCGCCTCGTGGCCGAGCTGAAGAAGGCCAAGGAGGAGCTGTTCAACCTGCGGTTCCAGTCGGCCACCGGCCAGCTCGAGAGCCACGGGCGCCTCAAGGCCGTGCGTCGTGACATCGCGCGGATCTACACGATCCTGCGCGAGCGCGAGCTCGGCATCCGGACCGCCCCCACGGCGAGCGAGTGAGGACTCGATGAGCGAGAACACCAACGAGACCACCACCGCCCTGGCGGAGAGCCGCGCGTACCGCAAGACGCGCCGTGGCTACGTGGTCAGCGACAAGATGGACAAGACCGTCGTGGTCGAGGTCGAGGACCGGGTCAAGCACCCGCTCTACGGCAAGGTCATCCGGCGGACCAGCAAGGTCAAGGCGCACGACGAGGCCAGCTCGGCCGGCGTCGGTGACCTGGTCCTCATCATGGAGACCCGCCCGCTGTCCGCCACCAAGCGGTGGCGCGTGGTCGAGATCCTCGAGAAGGCGAAGTAAGGCTCGCGCCTCCTCACCACATATCCGTTCGGCCAGGCTCGCCCTCGTGCGAGAACCGGCAGACGACAGGAGTTCTGTAGATGATTCAGCAGGAGTCGCGACTGCGGGTCGCCGACAACACGGGCGCGAAGGAAATCCTTTGCATCCGCGTTCTCGGTGGCTCCGGCCGTCGCTACGCCGGTATCGGTGACGTCATCGTCGCCACCGTCAAGGACGCGATCCCGGGCGGCAACGTCAAGAGGGGCGACGTCGTCAAGGCGGTCGTCGTGCGCACCCGCAAGGAGCGTCGGCGCGTCGACGGCTCGTACATCAAGTTCGACGAGAACGCCGCGGTGATCCTCAAGAACGACGGCGAGCCCCGTGGGACCCGCATCTTCGGCCCCGTGGGCCGCGAGCTGCGCGACAAGAAGTTCATGAAGATCATCTCGCTGGCTCCGGAGGTGCTCTGAACATGGCGAAGATCAAGAAGGGCGACCTGGTGGTCGTCATCTCCGGCTCCCGCAAGGACCGGGGCAAGCAGGGGCGCGTCCTCGAGGTGCTCGCCGAGCGGGACCGCGTCCTGGTCGAGGGCATCCACCGCGTCACGAAGCACACCAAGGCGGGCCAGTCGCAGCGCGGCACCCGCACCGGTGGCATCGAGACCGTCGAGGCGCCCATCCACGTCAGCAACGTGATGCTGGTGGACCCGGAGACCAAGCGTGGCACCCGGGTCGGCTACCGCACCGAGCAGGTCGAGCGCGACGGCCGGACCCGCACCGTGCGCGTCCGCGTCGCCAAGCGTTCCGGTAAGGACATCTGATGACCGTCATCGACGAGAACCGGACCTACCCGATGCCGCGCCTGAAGGTGCGGTACAACGAGGTCATCCGTGGCGCGCTCCGCGAGGAGTTCGAGCACGGCAACGTGAACCAGGTCGCACGCCTGGTGAAGGTCGTCGTGAACATGGGCGTCGGCGACGCGGCCAAGGACTCGAAGCTGATCGAGGGCGCCATCCGCGACCTCCAGCTCATCACGGGTCAGAAGCCGCAGGTCACCAAGGCCCGCAAGTCGATCGCCCAGTTCAAGCTGCGTGAGGGCATGCCGATCGGCGCGCACGTCACGCTGCGCGGCGACCGTGCCTGGGAGTTCCTGGACCGCCTGCTGTCGACCGCTCTCCCGCGCATCCGCGACTTCCGCGGGCTGTCGCCGAAGCAGTTCGACGGCCACGGCAACTACACGTTCGGTCTGACCGAGCAGTCGATGTTCCACGAGATCGACCAGGACAAGATCGACCGGGTCCGCGGCATGGACATCACGGTGGTCACGACCGCCACGACCGACGCGGAGGGCCGGGCGCTCCTCAAGCACCTCGGCTTCCCCTTCAAGGAGAACTGACATGGCGAAGACCGCCCTGATCAACAAGGCCGCGGGCAAGCAGAAGTTCGCCGTGCGGGCCTACACCCGGTGCCAGCGGTGCGGTCGTCCGCACTCGGTGTACCGCAAGTTCGGCCTGTGCCGGATCTGCGTGCGCGAGATGGCCCACGCGGGTCAGCTCCCCGGCGTGACCAAGAGCAGCTGGTAAACAACGACGTCGCAGGTCCGCGGTCGCTCGCCCCTCGGGGCGGGCGCCGCGGAAACCACGGTGAGGAAGGGCGATAGCCCCCATGACGATGACCGACCCGATCGCAGACCTCCTGACGCGTCTGCGTAACGCGAACTCGGCGCACCACGACACGGTGACCATCCCGTACTCGAAGCTGAAGTCGCACATCGCGGAGATCCTGCAGGCCGAGGGATACATCTCCGGCTGGACCGTCGAGGACGCCCGCGTGGGCAAGAACCTCGTGGTCGAGCTGAAGTACGGCCCGAGCCGCGAGCGTGCGCTCGCCGGCATCAAGCGCGTGTCCAAGCCCGGTCTCCGGGTGTACGCGAAGTCGACCAACCTGCCGAAGGTCCTCGGCGGCCTGGGCGTGGCGATCCTGTCCACGTCCTCGGGTCTCCTGACGGACAAGCAGGCCGCCAAGAAGGGCGTGGGTGGGGAAGTCCTCGCCTACGTCTGGTAAGTCCGAGACGGAAAGGAGCTAGCCAATGTCTCGTATCGGCAGAATCCCCGTCCCGGTCCCGGCCGGCGTGGATGTCAACATCAACGGCAACATCGTGACGGTGAAGGGCCCCAAGGGCACCCTCACGCACACGGTCGCGTCCCCCATCGAGGTCGCTCGCGACGACGAGGGGGCCCTCGTGGTCACCCGTCCGAACGACGAGCGCCTCTCGCGGTCGCTGCACGGCCTGACCCGCACCCTCCTGGCCAACCTCGTCACCGGCGTCACCGCCGGCTACGAGAAGAAGCTGGAGATCGTCGGCACCGGTTACCGCGTCGCGGCGAAGGGTGACACGCTCGAGTTCGCGCTCGGGTTCAGCCACCCCGTGTCCGTCACGCCGCCCGCCGGCATCACCTTCGCGGTCGAGAGCCCCACCAAGTTCTCGGTGGCCGGCATCGACAAGCAGCAGGTGGGCGAGGTCGCCGCCAACATCCGCAAGATCCGCAAGCCCGAGCCCTACAAGGGCAAGGGCGTGCGTTACGCGGGCGAGAACGTCCGCCGCAAGGTCGGAAAGGCTGGTAAGTAGCCATGGCGATCACGGTTATGGGCAAGGGCAAGTTCAAGGCCCGCAAGCGCCGCCACCTGCGGCTGCGCAAGAAGGTCGCCGGCACCGCCGCGCGTCCCCGTCTGGTCGTCACCCGGTCGAACCGCAACCTCGTGGCGCAGGTCGTCGACGACGCCGTGGGTCGCACGCTGGTCTCCGCGTCCACCCTCGAGGTGGACCTGCGGGCCGCGGACGGCGACAAGTCCGCCAAGGCGCGTCGCGTCGGTGAGCTGATCGCCGAGCGCGCGAAGGCCGCCGGTATCGACGCGGTGGTCTTCGACCGCGGCGGCAACAAGTACCACGGCCGGGTGGCCGCGGTCGCCGACGCCGCCCGCGAAGGCGGTCTGGCGCTGTGACGACGACCATCCCCGCACGGAAGAAGAGGATCCACTGATGGCTGCTCCTCAGCGCAGCAACACGGGCGGAGCTCCCCAGGGCCAGGGTGGCGGTGACCGTCGCGACGGCGGTCGTCGCGACGGCGGCCGCCGGGGCGACGCCGCGGAGAAGAGCGCGTTCCTCGAGCGCGTCGTCTCCATCAACCGCGTGGCCAAGGTCGTCAAGGGCGGCCGCCGCTTCAGCTTCACCGCCCTGGTCGTCGTCGGCGACGGCGACGGCACGGTCGGTGTCGGCTACGGCAAGGCCAAGGAGGTGCCCGCGGCGATCGCCAAGGGTGTCGAGGAGGCGAAGAAGAACTTCTTCCGCGTCCCCCGCATCCAGGGCACCATCCCGCACCCCATCCAGGGTGAGGCCGCTGCCGGTGTCGTCTTCCTGCGTCCCGCGTCGCCGGGTACCGGTGTGATCGCCGGCGGTCCGGTGCGTGCGGTGCTCGAGTGCGCCGGCGTCCACGACATCCTGTCCAAGTCCCTGGGCTCCTCCAACGCCATCAACATCGTGCACGCCACGGTGGCGGCGCTGCAGGGCCTCGAGGAGCCGGCTGCTGTCGCCGCGCGTCGCGGTCTGCCGCTCGAGCACGTCGCCCCGGCGCCGCTGCTGCGTGCGCAGGCTGCCGGCATCGCGGCGAAGACCGAGAAGGTGGGTGCCTGATGGCTCGCCTGAAGGTGACCCAGACCAAGTCCGCCATCGGCGGCAAGCAGAACCAGCGCGACACGCTGCGCACCCTGGGCCTCAAGCGGATCGGCGACGTCGTCGTCAAGGAGGACCGTCCCGAGATCCGCGGCATGGTCAAGACGGTGACGCACCTGGTCGCAGTCGAGGAGGTGGAGTGACGATGGCAGAGGACAAGGACACTGCCAAGGTCGACGGCACCGCGGCTCCGAAGGCGACCAAGGCGAAGGCCTCGAAGGCGGCGACCACCGAGTCGTCCGCCGCCGAGAAGCCGGCTGCCAAGAAGCCGGCCGCCCGCACGACCAAGGCCAAGGCCGAGGCCGCCGCGGCGGAGGAGAAGCCCGCTGCGAAGGCCAAGGCTCCGGCCAAGGCCGAGTCGAAGGCTGCTGCGCCGAAGGCCGACAAGGCCGAGGCGAAGGCCCAGACCGGCGCCGGTGGCACCCTCAAGGTGCACCACCTGCGTCCGGCCCCCGGCGCCAAGACCGCCAAGACCCGCGTGGGTCGTGGTGAGGCGTCGAAGGGCAAGACGGCCGGTCGTGGTACCAAGGGCACCAAGGCCCGGTACCAGGTGCCGACGCGCTTCGAGGGTGGGCAGATGCCGCTGCACATGCGGCTGCCCAAGCTCCGCGGCTTCAAGAACCCGTTCCGGGTCGAGTACCAGGTCGTGAACCTGGACAAGCTGTCGGCGCTGTACCCCGACGGCGGCGACGTCACCGTCGCCGACCTCGTGGCCAAGGGTGCCGTCCGCAAGGGCGCCCCGGTCAAGGTGCTCGGGACCGGCGAGCTCACGGTGAAGGTGGCCGTGGCCGTCGACGCGTACTCCGGCTCCGCCAAGGAGAAGATCCTGGCGGCCGGCGGCAGCGTCGCGCAGGACTGATCCCAGCGACACGGGGTCGGCGAGGGCTTCCACGCCCCCGCCGGCCCCGTTTCGTCTTCACCGGACCTCGTGACGGGAGTCCGGACGCCCCGTGCGACCCGGCACGGGACGATGTTCACCCGCGGACCGAAGTCCGTTAGGGTTCACCGCGGCGTCGGGCGGACCCGCCCACCACCGTGAGGCCGGGAGCCGCAGTCACCGGCCGGTCAGACGACATCCCGCTTCGGCGGAGCAGGAGGACACGTGCTCAGCGCATTCGTGCGGGCGTTCAGGACCCCGGACCTGCGGCGCAAGCTGCTGTTCACCATCGGCATCATGGTGGTGTTCCGGATCGGCTCGTTCCTGCCGACCCCCGGCGTGTCCTACCCCAACGTCCAGGTCTGCATCGACCAGAGCCAGTCGAACTCGCTGCTGGGTCTCGTGAACCTGTTCAGCGGCGGCGCGCTGCTGCAGCTGTCGGTGTTCGCGCTCGGGATCATGCCGTACATCACGGCGAGCATCATCATCCAGCTGCTGCGCGTGGTGATCCCCAAGTTCGAGGCCCTGCACAAGGAGGGCCAGTCCGGCACCGCGAAGCTCACGCAGTACACGCGGTACCTGACGATCGGCCTGGCCGTCCTGCAGTCGACGACCGTCATCATCACGGCCCGCAACGGCCAGCTGTTCCAGGGCTGCACCGTGGACGTGATCCCCGACGGCGGGATCGTCACGACGCTCATCATGATCGTCACGATGACCGCCGGTACCGGCCTCATCATGTGGCTGGGCGAGCTCATCACCGAGCGCGGCGTCGGCAACGGCATGTCGCTGCTCATCTTCACCTCGATCGCCGCGTCCTTCCCGGGTGCGATGTGGTCGATCGCGGGCGGCTCGGGCGGCATCGGCGCCTTCCTCGTCGTCATGGCGATCATCGTGCTGGTCATCGCGCTCGTCGTGTTCGTCGAGCAGTCCCAGCGCCGCATCCCCGTGCAGTACGCGAAGCGCATGGTCGGCCGCCGCACCTACGGCGGGTCGTCGACCTACATCCCGATCAAGATCAACATGGCGGGCGTCATCCCGGTCATCTTCGCCTCGTCGCTGCTGCAGGTGCCGGCGCTGCTGGCCGGGTTCGGCGACCAGACGGCGGACTGGAAGCAGTGGGTCGCGGTCAACGTCGCCGACCCGGGCGCGCCCCTGCACATCGCGATCTACGTCGTGCTGATCATCTTCTTCTGCTACTTCTACACGGCCATCACGTTCAACCCGGACGAGGTGGCGGACAACATGAAGCGCTACGGCGGCTTCATCCCCGGCATCCGCGCCGGGCGTCCCACGGCCGAGTACCTGGACTACGTGATCACCCGCATCACGGCGCCCGGGTCGATCTACCTGGCCCTGGTCGCGCTGATCCCGACGATCGCGTTCATCGTGCTCGGCGTGGGGACCAACATCCCCTTCGGCGGCTCCTCGATCCTCATCGTGGTGGGCGTCGGCCTCGAGACCGTGAAGCAGATCCAGTCGCAGCTCGAGCAGCGGCACTACGAAGGGTTCCTGCGATGAGCTCCACCGCCCGCCTCGTCCTCCTCGGCCCTCCCGGGGCCGGCAAGGGCACCCAGGCCGCGCGCCTGGCCGAGCAGCTGGGCGTCCCGGCGATCTCGACCGGCGACATCTTCCGCGCCAACATCAAGGGCGGCACGGAGCTGGGCAGGAAGGTCCAGGAGTACACGTCCCGCGGTGCCCTGGTGCCCGACGAGGTCACGAACGAGATGGTCCGCGACCGGCTCGCGCAGCCCGACGCCGCGCAGGGCTTCCTGCTCGACGGCTACCCGCGCAACGTGGCCCAGGTCGCGGAGCTGGAGCGGATCCTCGAGGAGACCGGCCGCACGCTGGACGCCGCGCTCGAGATCACCGCGGACGCGGACGTCGTGGTCGAGCGCCTGCTCAAGCGCGCCCAGATCGAGGGCCGCGAGGACGACACGGAGTCCGTGATCCGCCACCGGCTCGACGTCTACGCCGAGCAGACCGCGCCGATCTCCGACGTGTACGCCGAGCGCGACCTGCTGGTGCAGGTCGACGGCATCGGTGCGGTCGACGAGGTGACCGAGCGGCTGCTCGCGGCCCTCGCGTCGCACGTCGGCTGACGCGCCGCGAGCGAGGGAGACCCCCGTGTTCGGACGTGACCGCGTCGAGCTGAAGACCCCCGAGCAGGTGCTGCTCATGCGGCGCGCCGGGCTGGTCGTCGCCGACGCCCTCGCGGCGGCCCGCGCGGCTGCCGTGCCCGGTGCGACCACCGCCGACCTCGACGCGGTCGCCGCGCGGGTCATCGCGGACGCCGGCGCGCAGCCGTCGTTCCTCGGCTACCACGACTACCCGGCGACGATCTGCGTGTCGGTGAACGACGAGGTCGTGCACGGCATCCCGTCGGCGCGCGTGCTGCGGCCCGGGGACGTCGTGTCGATCGACTGCGGCGCGATCGTCGAGGGCTGGCACGGCGACTCCGCCCTGACCGTGGTGCTGCCGGAGGCGGACCCCGCCGACGTCCAGCTGTCCGCGGTCACCGAGCGGGCGATGTGGGACGGCATCGCCGCCCTCGCGTCCGGCGCGGGGCTGGCGGACCGGCTGGGTGTCGTGGGCGAGGCCGTCGAGCAGGCCGTCGAGGCGGCCGCGGCGGACGGCGGCCCGCAGCTCGGCATCGTGCAGGACTACGTCGGGCACGGCATCGGCTCGGCCATGCACCAGCCGCCCGACGTCCTGAACTACCGGACGCGCGAGCGCGGCATCCGGCTGAAGCCCGGCATGTGCCTGGCGATCGAGCCGATGATCACCCGCGGCGACCCCGCGACGGACGTCCTCGACGACGACTGGACCGTGGTGACCGGCGACGGTTCCCGGGCCGCGCACTGGGAGCACTCGGTCGCGCTGCACGAGGGCGGGATCTGGGTGCTCACGGCCGTCGACGGAGGCGCGGCGGAGCTCGCCGCCCGCGGGGTCGCGGTCGCTCCGCTCGCCTGAGCCGCGCGGCGCGCCCGGGGGAGCCCCGGGGACCGGTTTCGCCCGTGCGGTGGTATGGCGTATGCTCGTCCGTTGGGTGTGCGCCCAGTCGTCGCCGCACGTCCCGCCTCCGCCACGACCGTCCAGACGGTCGACCGGAGCGGGCGGTGCACGGCGACCGGACCAGCGGGCACCACGCCACGTGAGTCACCGGCCGGTCGTGCCGGACGGCGCCGCGCGTGGGTCGGAAGTTCAGGACAAGAGTTAGCGGAGGACATGGCGAAGAAGGACGGTGTCATCGAGATCGAGGGCAGCGTGATCGAGGCTCTGCCGAACGCGATGTTCCGCGTGGAGCTGACCAACGGTCACAAGGTGCTCGCCCACATCTCGGGCAAGATGCGCCAGCACTACATCCGGATCCTCCCGGAGGACCGGGTGGTGGTCGAGCTGAGCCCGTACGACCTGTCCCGCGGGCGCATCGTCTACCGCTACAAGTAAATCGACCGAACGAGCATCGCCGTCAGCACGCGTCTTCCCTCGCCCCGGCGACGGGAGACGGGGGCGTTCGGCGGCGGAGGAACAGGCCATGAAGGTCAAGCCCAGCGTCAAGAAGATCTGCGACAAGTGCAAGGTGATCCGCCGGCACGGTCGCGTCCAGGTGATCTGCGAGAACCTGCGCCACAAGCAGCGCCAGGGCTGAGCACGCGAGCCCTGCCGCTCGGCCCAGGCTGAGCAGCACCCCGGTCGCCCCCTGAACCCAGGGGAGGACCACCAGCGCACCGCCGAACCGGCGACGCACCCGCACGACGGGACGTGACCGGTGAACCCCTGGCTCGGAGGCCGGGGCCCGCTGCCAGGCGGGAGGACGGTGCGGCAGACCTCCGAACGAAGTACAGGAGCCGGAAGGCACATGGCACGTCTTGTCGGCGTCGACCTCCCCCGCGAGAAGCGGCTCGAGATCGCGCTCACCTACATCTACGGCGTCGGCCGTACCCGCGCCCAGCAGACGCTGGCCGCGACGGGCATCAGCCCGGACGTCCGGGTCAAGGACCTGGACGACTCCCAGCTCGTCACGCTGCGTGACTACCTCGAGGGCAACTTCAAGCTCGAGGGTGACCTGCGACGCGAGGTCGCCGCGGACATCCGCCGCAAGGTCGAGATCGGCAGCTACGAGGGTCTGCGTCACCGCCGCGGGCTCCCCGTGCGCGGACAGCGCACGAAGACCAACGCGCGTACCCGCAAGGGCCCGAAGCGCACCGTCGCCGGCAAGAAGAAGGCCGGCCGGAAGTAGCCCGGGCACGGCCCGCCGCCCCTGCGCCCTCACGGACGCGACGGCCGGGCCGACTCGGACGCACCGACCTCACTGAGCAGCAGCGAAAGAGAACGAGCAGATGCCTCCCAAGACCCGCAGTTCCGTGCGCAAGCCGCGCCGCAAGGAGAAGAAGAACGTCTCCCACGGCCAGGCGCACATCAAGAGCACCTTCAACAACACGATCGTCTCGATCACCGACCCCAGCGGCGCCGTGATCTCCTGGGCGTCCGGCGGCGACGTGGGCTTCAAGGGCTCGCGCAAGTCGACCCCCTACGCCGCGGGCATGGCCGCCGAGGCCGCCGCGCGCAAGGCGCAGGAGCACGGCATGAAGAAGGTCGACGTCTTCGTCAAGGGCCCCGGCTCGGGCCGCGAGACGGCGATCCGGTCGCTGCAGTCCGCCGGCCTCGAGGTCGGCTCGATCCAGGACGTGACGCCCCAGGCGCACAACGGCTGCCGTCCGCCGAAGCGCCGCCGGGTCTGATCGCCCGATCCGTCGCCGGGCCGTCGCGGGCGCAGGGGAGACCTTGCGCCCGCGACGGTGCCGGCCGGACGTGCGGGTAGACCGAGACCCGTCCGCCCACAGAGTCACCTGCGCTGCGTCATATGGCGGACGCACGCTGAGAGGAACCCCGAAGTGCTCATCGCACAGCGCCCCACCCTGACCGAAGAGGTCATCTCGGAGTACCGGTCGCGGTTCTCCATCGAGCCGCTCGAGCCCGGCTTCGGCTACACGCTCGGCAACTCCCTGCGCCGGACCCTGCTGTCGTCCATCCCGGGCGCGGCCGTGACGAGCATCCGGATCGACGGCGTGCTCCACGAGTTCAGCACGGTGCCGGGCGTCAAGGAGGACGTCACCGAGATCATCCTCAACATCAAGAACCTCGTCGTCTCCTCGGAGAACGACGAGCCCGTCGTGATGTACCTGCGCAAGCAGGGTGCGGGTGACGTGACCGCCGCGGACATCGTGCCGCCGGCCGGCGTGGAGGTCCACAACACGGACCTGCACCTCGCCACGCTGAACGAGAAGGGCAAGCTCGAGATCGAGCTGACCGTCGAGCGCGGCCGTGGCTACGTCTCGGCCAACCAGAACAAGTCCTACGAGGCCGAGATCGGCCGCATCCCGGTCGACTCGATCTACTCGCCCGTCCTCAAGGTGACCTACAAGGTCGAGGCGACGCGTGTCGAGCAGCGGACCGACTTCGACAAGCTCATCGTCGACGTCGAGACCAAGCCGGCCATCAGCCCGCGTGACGCGCTCGCCTCGGCGGGCAAGACCCTGGTCGAGCTCTTCGGCCTGGCCCGCGAGCTGAACGTCGAGGCCGAGGGCATCGAGATCGGCCCGTCGCCGACGGACGCGGCGCTGGCCGCGGACCTGGCGCTGCCGATCGAGGACCTGCAGCTGACCATCCGGTCGTACAACTGCCTCAAGCGCGAGGGCATCCACTCGGTGGGCGAGCTCGTGGCGCGTTCCGAGGCCGACCTGCTCGACATCCGCAACTTCGGTGCGAAGTCGATCACCGAGGTCAAGGAGAAGCTGGCCGAGCTCAACCTGTCCCTCAAGGACAGCCCGCTCGACTTCGACCCGAGCGCCGCCGCGTACTACGACGGCGACGAGGGCGACTTCACCGAGGACGAGCAGTACTGACGCCGGGGAGGCGGCGCTCGCCTGACGCGCGCCGCCAGCCCATCACTGGAACCAAGGAGTAAAGACCATGCCTACGCCCACCAAGGGTCCCCGGCTCGGTGGCGGCCCGGCGCACGAGCGGCTGATCCTGGCCAACCTGGCCACGGCGCTGTTCGAGCACAAGCGCATCACGACGACGGAGGCCAAGGCCAAGCGCCTGCGCCCCCTCGCCGAGCGCCTCGTCACCTTCGCCAAGCGCGGTGACCTGCACGCCCGTCGCCGCGTCATGACCGTCATCCGCGACAAGTCGGTCGTCCACGAGCTGTTCGTGGAGATCGCCCCGCAGGTGGCCGAGCGCCAGGGTGGCTACACCCGCATCACGAAGATCGGCCCCCGCAAGGGCGACAACGCGCCGATGGCCGTGATCGAGCTCGTGCTCGAGCCCGTCTCGCCGAAGCAGGCCGTCGTCCGCGAGGCCACCAAGGCCACCGCGAAGGCCGCGCCGAAGAAGGTCGAGGAGGCGCCCGCCGCCGACGAGACCGTCGAGGAGACCACCGAGGCCCCGGCCGAGGAGTCCGCCGAGGCCACCGAGGCCGACAAGGCCTGATCCACCGGTCGCACCGACAGGGCCCGGCCCGCGAGCACCCGCTCGTGGTCCGGGCCCTGTCGCGTCCCCGCGGGGTCGGCGTGCGGGCGGGGGAGTGCGACCCGAGCGGCGAGCGCGCCCCGGGGAGGGGAGCGCGCGTTAGCGTCGGGGGATGAGCGTCCCCGTCGTGCTCGTGCACGGGCTGCGCACCTCCCGCACGATGTGGCGCGCCCAGGTCGCCGCGCTGGCGGACTACGGGCACGCGGCGCTCGCGATCGACCTGCCGGGGCACGGTGCCCGCCGGGGCGAGCGGTTCACGCTGGCCGGCGCCGTCGACGCGGTGGCCGCGGGCGTGGACGCCGTCGGTGGTCGCGCGCTGGTGGTCGGCCTGTCGCTCGGCGGCTACACGGCGATCGCGCACGCCGCCCGGCACCCGGAGCAGGTCGCGGGCCTGCTGGCGGCGTCGTGCAGCACGCGGCCGCTGCCCGCGCTGGTGGGCGGCTGGTCGGTGCTCGCCCGGGGGATCGCGCGGCTCCCGTACGCGGGGGCGGGGCTGAACCAGCAGATGGTCGACCGTGTGCTCTCGGCCGAGGCGGCGCGCGACGTCGCGGCGGGCGGGTTCGCGCTGGACGTCGTCGACGACGTGCTGCGGGAGATGCGCGCCGCCGACCCGCTGGCGGACCTGGCGCGGGTCGAGGTGCCGGTGTGGTTGGTCAACGGGCGGTTCGACCACTTCCGGGGCGAGGAGCGCCGGTTCCTGCGGGCGTGCCGGGACGGGCGCCTGGTGGTCGTGCCCGGGGCGACGCACCTGGTGTCGCTGACCGCGCCGGTGCGGTTCACGCGGGTGCTGCTGGACGTGGTCGACGCGGTCGAGGCGGCCCCCGCGCCCCCGGCCCGCTAGACGCCGAGCTGCCAGGCCCGGACGCCGCCGACGATGCCCGCCTGGTTCGGCACCACGACGACGTCGTCGCCGAGCCGCGCGAGCACCTGCGGCGTGATCTGCCGGGAGTTGCCGCCGCCGAGGTACAGCCGGTCCCAGAGCACCACCGGGCGCAGCCCCTCGACGACCTGGCGCACCCGCCGGGACCAGAGCGCGTCCCCGAGCCGGGCCCGCTGGATCTGCCCGATGTACTCGTCGTACGTGGTGCTGCGCCGCACGGGCGCGTGCGACCACTCCAGGTGCGGGGCGACGCGGCCGCCGTCGAACAGGGCCGACCCGAGCCCGGTCCCCAGCGTGAGCACCAGCTCGACGCCCGTGCCGGACACGACGCCGGCGCCGTGGACCTCGGCGTCGTTGAGCACCAGGGTCGGGACCGCGAACCGCTGCTCCACCGCGGCCCGGATGTCGAAGCCCGCCCACGCCGCGACGAGCTCCGGGTCGACCCGGGTGTGCGGGCCGGAGCGCGTCACGTAGTGCGGGGTGGCGACGACGACGCCGTGCCGGATCATCCCGGGCATGCCGACCGTGGCGCGCTGGAAGGCCGGGAGCCGGCCGGCGATGTCCGCGATGGTGTCGACGAGCCGCTCGGGCGGGAGCGGGTACGGCGTGGGCACGCGCAGCGCGGGCGCGTGCAGCGTGCCGGACGCGTCGAGGACCGAGGCCTTGATCCCGCCGCCCCCGCAGTCGACGGCGAGCGTGTACGGGGTGGACGGGGGCACGGGCACCCGACCACCGTAGAGCAGCGCCGGGCGGACCTGCGCCGCCCCGTAGGCTCGGGGGCGTGCACGACCAGTCCCACGCCGCCGCCCGACCGCTCGACCGCGACGTCCGCCCCACCGAGGTGCTGGACCGCGCGACCGCCGTCCTCGTCGCCCAGGCCGCGGGTGACGCGCTGGGCGTCCCGTACGAGTTCGCCCGCCCGCCCGGCGCCGCCGAGCTGCCCGAGATGCGCGGCGGCGGCCTCGGCCCCTACGCCCCGGGGGAGTGGAGCGACGACACCCAGATGTCGGTGTGCGTCGCGTGGGTCGCCGCGCTCGGCGGCGGTCTGGCGTCCGAGGAGGAGCTCGACGACGTCGCCGCCCGGTTCGAGGCGTGGCGCACCGGCGGCGCCACCGACGTCGGGACCCAGACGGCCGCCGTGCTCGGGTCGGCGGCCCGTCGTGCCGGGCGCCCGGCGGAGCGCCTGCGCGCCGCCGCCGCCGAGCTGCACGCGACCACCGGTCGGACCGCGGGCAACGGCGCCCTGATGCGCACCGGGGTCGTCGGCCTGGTCGGGCTGGACGACCGGTGGGCGACCGCGCGCGCGGCACGGGCCGTCGCGGAGCTGACCCACCCGGACCCGCTCGCGGGCGATGCGTGCGTGCTGTGGTCGGAGGCGATCCGGGTCGCGGTGACCGAGGCGCGCCTCGACGTCCGCGCCGGTCTCGACCTGCTGCCCCCCGAGCGCCGCGCCGCGTGGTCCGGGTGGGTCGACGACGCCGAGCGCCCCGAGCCCGCGACCGACCTGACCGGCAACGGGTTCACGGTCACCGCGCTCCAGGCGGCCTGGCACGCGATCACGGTGCAGCCCCCGCTGCCCGACGGGGTGGCCTTCCCCGGTCAGGTGCACCTGCCCCTCGCGCTCGCGGCCGCCGTGCGGATCGGGCAGGACACGGACACCGTGGCGGCGATCGCCGGCGCGCTGCTCGGCGCGCGGTACGGCACCGCGGCGGTGCCCGCGACCTGGGCGGCCGCGGTGCACGGCTGGCCGGGGATGCGGGCCCGGCGCCTGGGTGCGCTGGCGCGGGTGACGGCCCAGGGCGGTCCGGGGGTCCCCGGCACGCCGGGGCAGCAGGTCTGCCCGCTGTGCGGCACGCGCGAGCGGCTCGTGGAGCGCTACCCGGACCACGTCTGCTCCTGGTGCGCGCACGGGGTCACCGACCGCGCCGGGCGGCCCGTGCGGCTGTTCAACGCGTCGATGAGCGGAGGGTTCACCGCCCAGTACGAGGACGGCACGACCGCCGCCGACGAGGTGCTCGCGGGCCGTGTGTGGGTGGACGGCGTCGAGCTGCACGCGCAGGAGGCCAGGTTCGGCGGCACGGTCGTGGTGCTGCCCGCCGGGACGGTGGCGGACCCGACGGCGGTGCGGCCGTGACCGCGCAGGTCCGCGTCCGCGTCGACCTCCGGTACGACGGGACGGAGTTCGCCGGCTGGGCGCGGCAGCCCGGGCTGCGCACGGTGCAGGGGGTCGTCGAGGACGGCCTCGGCGTCGTGCTGCGGGCGGCCCACCGGGGCGAGGGGCCGCCGCGGGTCACCGTCGCCGGCCGGACGGACGCGGGCGTGCACGCGCGCGGGCAGGTGCTGCACGTCGACGTGCCGTCCGAGGCGTGGGCGGCGCTGCCGGGGCGGTCCGACCGCGGGCCGGAGGAGTCGCTGGTGACCCGCCTCGCCGGGGTGCTGCCCGGGGACGTCGTCGCCACCCGCGCGCGCGTCGTGACCGAGGACTTCGACGCGCGGTTCTCCGCGCTGGCCCGGCGGTACGTCTACCGGATCTGCGACGACCCGCGGCTGCGCGACCCGCTGCGGCGCCACCACGTGCTGTTCACCCGGCGCCCGCTGGACGCCGCGGCGATGCACGAGGGCGCGTCGCGGGTGCTCGGGCGGCACGACTTCGCGGCCTACTGCAAGCCGCGGCCCGGCGCCACGACGATCCGCACCCTCGACGAGCTCACGTGGGAGCGGCCGGCGGACGGGCCGGACGCGGGGCTCGTCGTCGCGACGGTCCGCGCCGACGCGTTCTGCCACAGCATGGTCCGCGCCCTGGTCGGCGCGAGCATCGCGGTGGGGGAGGGACGCCGTGGGGTGGACTGGCCCGCCGAGCTGCTGGTCGGCGGGCGCCGCGACCCGTCGGGCACCGTCGTCGCGGCCCACGGTCTCACCCTGGAGGAGGTCGTCTACCCGCCGGACGCCGACCTCGCCGCCCGCGCCCGCACCACCCGCGCCCCCCGCGCGCCCCACGACGTCGACCCCCACCCCCTGCGCTGACTCCACCCCCCGCGCTGACCCACCGCCGCGAGGGCGCACGAGACACCACGAGGGCGCATCCCGTGGGATGCGCCCTCGTGGTGTCGCCTGCGCCCTCGGCGGGGTCAGAGGCGGGGTCAGTCCTCGTCGACGACGTGGACGGCGGCCTCTTCGGCGCTCGCGGCGCCGCCGTCGATGCCGGAGTCGACGGCGAACTGGTCGTTGCCGCCGGCCTCGACCGCGTCGTCGTCCTCGGCGAGGCGGCCCGCGCGGTTCGGGTCGGACTGCTGCGGGGCCTCCCAGACCTCGGGCTCCTCCTGGGCGACGCGCTGGTCGAGCGTCTCGCCGCGGGACTCCTCCCAGGGGGTCTCGCCCCAGTGCGCGGACGCCGGGCGCGGGCGGTCCGGGACGGTGTAGCCCTCGTCGAGGGGGTCGACGCCCCGGTCGGAGAGCGTGTCCTCGCCGGGCAGCTGGTCGGCGTCGCCCTCGGTCCCGGTCGCCGGGTCGGTGCTGGTGGCAGGGGTGTTCTCGGTCATGGCACCGAGCGTGGCACCGCGGGGCCCCGGGTGCCACCGGTGTGCCCCTCCCGTCGCGCGCGGGTATCCGGTTGGGTCCGGCGGGCCCGGCCTGGGACCATCGGCGGCATGGGTCATCTGGAGGCGCACGACGTGCGCTACGTGCTCCCCGACGGTCGGCCGCTGCTGGGCGGGGTCGACCTGCGCGTCGGCGAGGGGCAGCGCACCGCGCTGGTCGGGCCGAACGGCGCGGGCAAGTCCACGCTGCTGCGGATCATCGCCGGCGACGAGCAGCCGCACGAGGGCGCCGTCGTGCGCACCGGCGGGTTGGGCGTGATGCGGCAGGACGTCGGCCGGATCGCGGACGACCGCTCGGTGCGCGACCTGCTCGCGTCGCTCGCGACGGGCGCGGTGGGCGCGGCGGCGCTGGAGCTCACCGCCGCCGAGCTGCTGATGATGGAGGTCGACGACGAGCCCGCCCAGATGCGGTACGCGCAGGCGCTCGCGGACTGGGCGGACGTCGGCGGCTACGAGGTCGAGTCGGACTGGGACCGGGTGACGGACGCGGTGCTGTCCATCCCGTTCGACCAGGCGCAGCACCGGTCGGTGCGGACCCTGTCGGGCGGCGAGCAGAAGCGCCTGGTCCTGGAGGCCCTGCTCCGCGGCCCGCAGGAGGTGCTGCTGCTCGACGAGCCCGACAACGCCCTGGACGTCCCGACCAAGCGGTGGCTGGAGCGCCGGCTGATCGAGAGCCCGAAGACCGTGCTGCTGGTCAGCCACGACCGGGAGCTGCTGTCCCGGGTGCCGACGCACGTGGCGACGCTGGAGCCCGCGCGCGCGGGGGCGACGGTCTGGGTGCACGGCGGCACGTTCGTCAGCTACGCGCAGGCCCGGGACGCGCGGCGCGAGCGGCTCGCGGAGCTCGCGCGCCGCTGGGACGAGGAGCACCAGAAGCTCGTCACCCTGGTCAACACCCTGAAGACGAAGGCGGCGTTCAACGACGGGCTGGCCTCGCGGTACTCCGCGGCGCAGACCCGGCTGCGCAAGTTCGAGGAGGCCGGCCCGCCGGAGGTCGTGGCCCCCGACCAGCAGGTGCGGGTCCGGCTGCGCGGCGGGCGCACCGCCAAGCGCGCGGTCGTCGCCGAGCGGCTGGAGCTCACCGGGCTGATGCGGCCGTTCGACCTCGAGGTCTGGTTCGGCGAGCGGGTGGCCGTGCTGGGGTCCAACGGGTCGGGCAAGTCGCACTTCCTGCGGCTGCTCGCGGCGGGCGGCACCGACCCGCAGCCGGAGCAGGCCCTCGCCGACGGCGAGCTGCCGATCGACCCGGTGCCGCACACGGGTGCGGCCCGCCTGGGCTCGCGCGTCGTGCCCGGGTTCTTCGCGCAGAACCGCCAGCACGCGCAGGACGCGGCGTTCGCGGGCCGGACGCTGCTGGAGATCCTGCACCGCGGTGAGGGCCGCCGGCCGGGGATGGGTCGCGAGCCCGCGAGCAAGGCCCTGGACCGGTACGAGCTCGTGGCGTCCGCGGAGCAGCGGTACGAGACGCTGTCGGGCGGCCAGCAGGCGCGGTTCCACATCCTGCTGCTCGAGCTCGGCGGGGCGACGCTGCTGCTGCTCGACGAGCCGACCGACAACCTCGACCTGCACTCGGCGGAGGCGCTGGAGGTCGGGCTCGCGGCGTTCGAGGGCACGGTGCTCGCGGTGACCCACGACCGGTGGTTCGCGCGGGGGTTCGACCGGTTCCTCGTGTTCGGCGCGGACGGGGAGGTCGTCGAGACGCCGGAGCCGGTGTGGGACTCGGGCCGGGTGGTCCGCGCGCGGGGCTGACCGCGCGTCGGGGACGGTGCCGCGGGGGCGTGACCGAGGTCGCACCCCCGCGGCCGGGCCGCGCTTTGACCCCCGGTGAGGCGGCGGCTACCCTGGTGAGTCGTTGTGCTTGCAGTCCGCGTCGACCGGTGCGTTCCCATTCACCGGTCCGTGGACGAAGTGCAGACGGTACTCATCGGCTGACCCCGGCTTCTACGGGATTGCCGTGGACACAGTCAGAGACACAGAGAAGGCAACGACCGTGCGCACGTACACCCCGAAGCCCGGCGACATCCAGCGGAACTGGTTCGTCATCGACGCGACCGACGTCGTCCTGGGCCGTCTGTCCACCCACGTGGCGACCCTGCTGCGCGGCAAGCACAAGGCGACCTTCGCCCCGCACGTGGACGGTGGCGACTTCGTCATCGTCATCAACGCGGAGAAGGTGGCCCTGACCGGCAACAAGCGGGAGACCAAGCTCGCCTACACCCACTCGGGCTACCCGGGTGGTCTGCGGGCGACCGCGTACTCCGACCTCCTCGAGAAGCACCCCGAGCGTGTGATCGAGAAGGCCGTGCGCGGCATGCTCCCGAAGACCTCGCTGGCCCGCCAGCAGCTCTCCAAGCTCAAGGTCTACGCCGGTGCGGAGCACCCGCACGCCGCCCAGCAGCCCCAGCCCTTCGAGATCACCCAGGTCGCGCAGGGCTGACGCCCGCGAGGACTCCGAGACAGGACGCGAGGACACACCAGTGGCCGAGACCACGGTCGACATCGACCTTGAGGGCGGCGAGACGCCCAGCAGCTACACCTCCGAGAGCAGCGCTCCCGCGGGCCGGGGCCAGAGCCTCACGGCTCCGGGCCAGGCGCTGGGCCGCCGCAAGGAGGCGATCGCCCGCGTGCGCCTGGTGCCCGGCACCGGCCAGTGGAAGATCAACGGCCGCACCCTCGAGGACTACTTCCCGAACAAGGTGCACCAGCAGATCGTCAACTCCCCGCTGAAGCTGGTCGACGTCGAGGGTCGCTTCGACGTCGTCGCCCGCATCAACGGTGGCGGCGTGACCGGCCAGGCCGGTGCGCTGCGCCTGGGCATCGCCCGCGCGCTGAACGCGATCGACGAGGAGCACAACCGTGCGACCCTCAAGAAGGCCGGCTTCCTGACCCGCGACCCCCGCGTCGTGGAGCGCAAGAAGGCTGGTCTCAAGAAGGCCCGCAAGGCTCCGCAGTACTCGAAGCGCTGATCCGCGGATCGGCGTCGACGGCCGACGGCCCCGGGGGTCCGACCCCCGGGGCCGTCGGCCGTTCTGTGCCCTGACGGGCACCGCGGCGCGCCACCGACGGCGCGCCGCTGGCAGGATGCTGGGGGCCGCGTGCGCGGCCGACGACGAGGGGGTCCTCGATGGGACGACTGTTCGGCACCGACGGAGTGCGGGGCCTGGCCAACCGGGACGTGACGGCGGAGCTCGCGCTCGACCTGTCCGTCGCCGCGGCGCACGTGCTGGGCTCTCTGGGGGCGTTCGAGGGGCACCGCCCGCGCGCCGTCGTCGGCCGTGACCCCCGCGCCTCGGGCGAGTTCCTCTCCGCCGCCGTCGCGGCGGGCCTGGCGAGCGCGGGCGTGGACGTGCTCAACGTCGGCGTGCTCCCCACCCCCGCCGTCGCGCACCTGACCGGCGCGCTCGACGTCGACCTGGGCGTCGTGCTGTCGGCCTCGCACAACGCCATGCCGGACAACGGCATCAAGTTCCTCGCCAAGGGCGGCCACAAGCTCGACGACGAGCTCGAGGACGCCATCGAGCAGCGCCTGCGCGAGACCTGGGAGCGACCGGTCGGCGCCGCGGTCGGGCGGATCCGCTCGGACACCGGGCGCGCGGGGGAGCAGTACGTCGAGCACCTGGTGTCGACCCTCGGCAACGACCTCACCGGCCTGCGCGTGGCCGTCGACTGCGCGAACGGCGCGGCCAGCGAGGTCGGCCCCGCCGCCCTGCGCGAGGCCGGCGCGGACGTGGTCGTCATCAACGCGTCCCCGGACGGCCGCAACATCAACGAGGCCTGCGGCTCGACGCACCCCGAGCAGCTGCAGGCGGCCGTCGTGGCGTCCGGCGCGGACCTCGGCGTCGCGTTCGACGGCGACGCGGACCGGTGCCTCGCGGTGGACCACACCGGCACCCTGGTCGACGGCGACCAGATCATGGGCGTCCTGGCGCTCGACCTGCGCGAGCGCGGCCTGCTGGCCCACGACACCCTCGTCGTCACCGTCATGAGCAACCTGGGTCTGCGGCTCGCGATGCAGGCGGCCGGCGTCCGGACCGTCGAGACCGGGGTGGGCGACCGCTACGTGCTCGAGGCCATGCGCGCGGGCGGCTTCAACCTGGGCGGCGAGCAGTCCGGCCACGTGATCCTCGCGGACCACGCGACGACCGGGGACGGCACGCTCACCGCGCTGCAGCTCGCGGCGCGCGTCGCCGCCACCGGGCAGAAGCTCAGCGAGCTCGCCGCGGTCGTCCGCCGGCTCCCGCAGACGCTCGTCAACGTGCCCGGCGTCGACAAGGCGCGGGCGGCCACCGACCAGCCCCTGGCCGACGCCGTCACCGCCGCGGAGACGACGCTCGGCTCCACCGGCCGGGTGCTGCTGCGCCCGTCCGGCACCGAGGCGCTGGTGCGGGTCATGGTCGAGGCCGCCACGCAGGCGGACGCCGACCGCGTCGCCGGCGACCTGGCCGACGTCGTCCGCGCGCGCCTGGCGCTCTGACCGACGTGACGGCGCCCCAGGCCCGGATGCCCGCCGCGCTCGTCCGGGAGCACGTGCTGCGGCTGGTCGACGCCGCCGCGGCGGACCCGTCCGGCACGGTGCCGATCGTCCAGGCCGGGCACCCCGCGCTGCGGCTGCGGGCCGTGCCGTTCGACGGGCAGGTCGGCGACGACGAGCTCGGGGCGCTGGTCGCGTTGATGCGCCGCACGATGCACGCCGCGCCCGGCGTGGGCCTGGCCGCGCCGCAGATCGGGCTGCCCCTGGCGGTCGCGGTGCTGGCGGACCCCGGCGCGGCGGGCACCGAGACGGGCGCCGTACGCCAGCGGCCCGCGCTGCCGTTCCGCGTGCTGGTGAACCCGCGCTACGAGCCCGTGCCCGACGAGGGCGACGCCCCGCAGCGGGTCGGCTTCTACGAGGGCTGCCTGAGCGTCGTCGGCTACCAGGCCGTCGTGGCGCGGCTGCGCCGGGTGCACCTCACCGGGCACGACCTGGACGGCACCGCACTGGACGAGGTCCTCGAGGGCTGGCCGGCGCGGATCGTGCAGCACGAGACCGACCACCTGGGCGGGACGCTGTACCTGGACCGCGCGGAGCTGCGGTCGCTGTCCGCCACGGACGAGATCGGCGCGCACTGGGCGTCGGAGCCCCGGCCCGCCGAGGCCGCGCGGACGCTGGGGTTCGACCTCGACGCCTGAGCGCCGGTCGTGGCGTGCGTGCGCGCCCACGAGGAGTTCACACGGCCGTCGCCGAAACGCCGTGACCTCTGTCGGTGCCGCGTGGTGCACTGGGCCGACGGCCGGTCCTCCGTGAGGGGGAGGACGCCGGGACGGATGTCGACCCTGGGGGCGATGCTCGCGTGCGAGCCCCCGGACCACGATGGGGGGAGGACCAGGGGCCGATGGGGGGAGTCCCCCATGTCGGGGCCCGTGCCCACCCACCTAGCGTGGAGCCCGGCGGTTCGTCCGGGCCGCCACGACCACCCAGGAGCTGATGTCACGTGCTGCAGGACTGGATCAGCGCCGTCGAGGGCTGGATACCGAGCCTCGCGGAGTCGCTCTGGGTGTACCCCGCGCTGACCCTGCTGGCGACCGTCGACGGGTTCTTCCCGCCGGTGCCGAGCGAGTCCGTCGTGATCGCCCTGGCGTCGCTGTCCGTCGCGCACGGCGAGCCGCACCTCGCGCTGATCGCGCTGGCCGGGGCGGTGGGGGCGTTCGCCGGTGACCAGATCGCCTACACGATCGGCACCCGGGTCGACGTGCACCGGCTGCGGATGTTCCGGTCCCCGCGCGGCCGCAAGGCGCTGGCCTGGGCCGAGCACGCCCTCGCGCACCGCGGGTCGTCGTTCATCCTCGCCGCGCGGTACATCCCGGTGGGCCGCGTGGCGGTCAACATGACGGCCGGCGCCCTGGGCTACCCGCGCAAGCGGTTCGTCGGGCTGACCGGGCTGGCGGCGGTGACCTGGGCGGCCTACGGCACCCTCGTCGGCGCCGGGGCCGGCCTGTGGCTGGCGGACCACCCGGTGATCGCCGTCGTCGCCGGCGTCGTGGTGGGCACCCTCGTGGGCATCGGGATCGACTGGGTGCTGCGCCGCTGGACCGGCCTCGGCCGCACCGCGTCGGGATCCGCCCCGGAGGGCGAGCCCGTCGTGCTCAGCCGCGCCGCGGCCCCCGCGCCCGCTCCGACCCCCGCGCCCGCCCCGGCCCCCGTGCCCGCCCCGGCCCCCGTGGCCGCCGGCGTCGCCTGCGACCCGACCGACTGACGCCGGGTCACGGACCGGCAACGATCGGGTCACACCCGCTAACGATCCGGTCTCACGGCCCGTCCGCGCCCGGACGCGCACCTACGCTCGAGTCCGGGCCACGACGGCGTCGCCCCCAGCGACGGAGGTCGGGCGGTCCGCCCGCCTCCGTCCCGGGCAGGGTCCCGGTCCGGGGCCCGTCCAGGGTCCCGTTCGGCGGGCGACGAGAGGCGACGGGACGATGGCAGCACCGCACGTCCGCGCGCGCAGGGGCAGCGCCACCGGCCGGCCCGCCGGTCGTGCCGCGGGCCCGGTCGCGGTGCTCGGCGCGCTCGGCGTCCTCGGCGTGCTGCTGGCCGGGTGCTCCGGCGGCACACGTGCCGCGGACGAGGCGGCCGACGTCGCGGCGTCCGGCTCGGCGCGCAGCGCGGTGGCCACGGGCGCGGACTGCCTCGCCCCGCAGGTGCTCGACGCGCTCGGCTTCGACGCCGCGGAGTACACCGGGTCGCGGCACCCCGACGCCCCCGACGCCGGGGTGGTGCCGGACGGGTTCACCGCCGTGTCCGCGGTGACGTGCAGCACGGGGGAGACCCTGACGGACGCGGCCGGCCGGTGGGCCGCCGTGACCGCGAGCCGCCTCGAGGGCGACGTCCGGCCGCTGCTCAGCGCGCTGGGCACCCCGGCGACGCTGCCCGCGACGGGGACCGCGCCCACGGCCTGCGCACCGACCGCGCCGCGGACCGCGCTGTGGCTGGTCGACGCGGTCGGCGCGGCGGTGCGGGTCGCCCTGCCGGCCGACGGCTGCGGACGGCTGCCGACGGCCCTCGCGGACGGGATCGCCGCGCTGGACGCCGTCGACGTCGAGCACTACCCGGTGGCGCTGGTCGAGCCGCGCCCCGGTCCCTCGGACGGCACGGCCTCGGACGGGTCGGCCGGCGGCTGAGCGCCCGCGGGCGTCAGAGCTTGCGCAGCCGGGCCCGCCGCACCGAGTGGTCGGCGCCCTTGGTGAGCACCAGCGTCGCGCGGCTGCGCGTCGGCCGGACGTTCTGCACGAGGTTCGGCGCGTTGATCGCGTCCCAGATGCTCTCCGCGCGCGCCACCGCCTCCTCGTCGGACAGGTCGGCGTACCGGTGGAAGTACGACTCCGGCTTCGCGAACGCCGTCGACCGCAGGGACAGGAACCGGTCCACGTACCACTGCCGCACGTCCTGGGTGCGGGCGTCGACGTAGATCGAGAAGTCGAAGAAGTCGCTCACCGCGAGGTTCGACCGCCCGGACACGCCCGCCGCGACGGGCGCGGGCTGCAGCACGTTCAGGCCCTCGACGATCAGCACGTCCGGGCGGCGCACCACGACCTCCGCGCCCGGGACGATGTCGTACGTCACGTGGTCGTACACCGGGGCCCGCACCTCGGCGTGGCCGGCCTTCACCCGGGAGACGAACTGCAGCAGGGCCCGGCGGTCGTACGACTCGGGGAACCCCTTACGGCCCATCAGGCCGCGCCGCTCGAGCTCCGCGTTCGGGTGCAGGAACCCGTCGGTGGTCATCAGCGCGACGTTCGGGGTGGCGGGCCAGCGCGCCATCAGCTCGCGCAGCAGCCGCGCGGTGGTCGACTTCCCGACGGCCACCGACCCGGCGACGCCGATCACGAACGGCGTGCGCGGGGTGTCCTCGCGCAGGAACGTCGACGACGCGGCGTGCAGCCGACGGGTCGCCGTCACGTACAGGTCGAGCAGCCGGGACAGCGGCCGGTAGATCGCGTCCACCTCGGCCAGGTCGATGGGGTCGCCCAGGCCCCGCAGCCGCGTCACGTCCGCGTCGGTGAGGGGCAGCGGCGTCGACTCCGAGAGCCTGACCCAGTCCTCGCGGTCGAGCTCGACGTAGGGCGACGGCTGCACGGGGGCGTCAGTGGCTCGCACCTGTCGATTCTGCACGACGTGCGGCGGGGCGCCCGACGACGGTCCGCGCCGGGTGCGCCCCCGCGCGCGGCTAGACTCGCGCCCATGTGTGGAATCGTCGGGTATGTCGGTGACCATGAGCCGGACGAGCGGCCGCTCGGTGTCGTCCTGGAGGGCCTGCGCCGCCTGGAGTACCGCGGGTACGACTCGGCCGGTGTCGCCCTGGTGACCGGGGCCGGCGGCCTCGCGACCGCCAAGAAGGCCGGCAAGCTCGCGAACCTGCTCGGGCTGCTCGACGACGAGCCGCTGCCCGCCGCGACCGCGGGCATCGGGCACACCCGGTGGGCCACCCACGGCGGCCCGACGGACGTCAACGCGCACCCGCACGTGGCGGGTGGCGTCGCGCTGATCCACAACGGCATCGTCGAGAACTTCGCCGTGCTGCGCGAGGAGCTGCTCGCCGACGGCGCGGTGCTGCTGTCGGAGACCGACACCGAGGTCGTCGCGCACCTGGTGTCCCGCGCCTACGCCGAGGTCAAGGACCTCGGCGAGGCGATGCGGATGGTCGTGCGCCGCCTGCACGGCACGTTCACGCTGCTCGCCGTGCACGAGGACCACCCCGACACCGTCGTCGGCGCGCGGCACGACTCGCCGCTGGTCGTCGGTCTCGGTGACGGCGCCAACTACCTGGGCTCGGACGTGGCCGCGTTCATCGCGGAGACCCGCCGGGCGCTCGAGCTCGCGCAGGACCAGGTCGTCGTCATCACGCCGCGGTCCGTGACCGTCACCGACTTCGACGGCAACCCCGCGCAGGGCCGCGAGTACACGATCGACTGGGACGCGGCCGCCGCCGAGAAGGGCGGCTTCCGCTCCTTCATGGAGAAGGAGATCGCGGACCAGCCGCAGGCCGTGCAGGACACCCTGCTGGGCCGGACCGACACCCACGGCCGCCTGGTGCTCGACGACCTGAAGATCGACGAGGCCGTGCTCCGCGCGGTCGACAAGATCATCGTCATCGCCTGCGGCACCGCCGCGTACTCGGGCCACGTCGCCAAGTACGCCATCGAGCACTGGTGCCGTATCCCCGTCGAGGTCGAGCTCGCGCACGAGTTCCGGTACCGCGACCCGATCCTCAACGCCCGCACCCTGGTGGTCGCCATCTCGCAGTCCGGCGAGACGATGGACACCCTGATGGCCGTGCGGCACGCCCGCGAGCAGGGCGCCAAGGTCCTCGCGATCTGCAACACCCACGGCTCGACCATCCCGCGCGAGTCCGACGCCGTGCTCTACACGCACGCCGGCCCGGAGATCGCCGTCGCGTCGACCAAGGCGTTCCTCGCGCAGATCACCGCCGCCTACCTGCTCGGCCTGTACCTGGCGCAGCTGCGCGGCAACAAGTTCTCCGACGAGATCGTCGAGATCCTCGACGACCTGCGCGCGATGCCCGGCAAGATCCAGGAGGTGCTGGACCGTTCCGGGCGGGTGCGCGAGATCGCCCGCTGGATGGCCGACACGTCCTCGGTGCTGTTCCTCGGCCGGCACGTCGGGTTCCCGGTGGCGCTCGAGGGCGCGCTGAAGCTCAAGGAGATCGCGTACATCCACGCCGAGGGCTTCGCGGCCGGTGAGCTCAAGCACGGCCCGATCGCGCTGATCGAGCCGGGCCAGCCGGTGTTCGTCATCGTGCCGAGCCCCCGGGGTCGCGACTCGCTGCACTCGAAGGTCGTCTCCAACATCCAGGAGATCCGCGCTCGCGGGGCCCGGACGCTCGTGATCGCGGAGGACGGCGACGAGGCGGTGCGCGCGTACGCCGACGAGGTGTTCTACGTCCCGCAGAGCCCGACCCTGCTCGCGCCGCTGCTGTCCGTGGTGCCGCTGCAGATCTTCGCCTGCGAGCTCGCGACGGCCCGCGGCCTGGACGTCGACCAGCCGCGGAACCTCGCGAAGTCCGTCACCGTCGAGTGATCGTCGGCGTCGGGGTCGACGTGGTCGACGTCGCCCGGTTCCTGGCGACCGTCGAGCGGGTGCCCGCGCTCCGGGAGCGGCTGTTCACACCCGAGGAGCGGGACCTGCCGCCGGCGTCGCTCGCCGCGCGGTTCGCCGCCAAGGAGGCCATCGCGAAGGCGCTCGGCGCACCCGCCGGGATGTCGTGGCAGGACGCCACCGTCCGCCGGGTCCGCGGCGAGCAGCCCGTGGTCGAGGTGGTCGGCACGGTCGCGGCCCGCGCCGCGGCCCTGGGCGTGACGCGCTTCCACCTCTCCCTGAGCCACGACGCGGGCATCGCCTCCGCCATGGTCGTCGCCGAATCCGCCTGACCTCCCCACCCCGCGAGTCCCACCCCGCACGACCCGGGCTGCGGACCGCGGGAGGGAGGGTCAGCGGAGGGCCGGGGCCACCTCGCGCTCGAAGAGCTCGATGCCGCTGCGGTCGTAGGCGGCCTCCGCGAAGTAGGTGATCGCGTAGGTCATGCCCAGGTCGCGCAGCTCGGTCAGCTTCGCCACGACCTGCTCCGGGGTGCCGACGAGCGGGCCGCGCCGGAAGTCCTCGGCGATGCCCGGGGCCTTGTCGGGGACGGTGCGGGCGTAGTGCTCCTCGATCCACGCGATCCGGTCGTCGACCTCCGCCTCGGTCGCCCCGATCACCACGTTGTAGTTGGCCGAGCGGGTGATCTCGCCGAAGTCCCGGCCGAGGTCGGCGCAGTGCTGCCGCAGCACCGCGGACTTGTGGGCGAAGCCCTCGGGCGTCCCGTCGAAGTTCGTGTACTGCGCGTGCTCCGCGGCGATCCGCAGGGTCTTGCGCTCGCCGCCGCCCGCGATCCACAGCGGGGGGCCGTCGACCTGCAGCGGCAGCGGGGCGAGCTGGGCGCCGTCGACCTGGTAGTGGGTGCCGTGGTGCGTCGCGACGCCGTTCGTCCACAGCTGCTTCATGATCTGGACGCCCTCGTCGAGCATCGCGATCCGCTCGCCGGCCCGCGGGAACCCGTAGCCGTACGCCCGCCACTCGTGCTCGTACCAGCCGGCGCCGATGCCCATCTGCACGCGGCCGCCGGAGATGACGTCGGCGGTGGCCGCGACCTTCGCGAGGTAGGCGGGGTTCCGGTACGCCATGCACGTGCACATCTGACCGAGCAGGACGCGGCTGGTCGTCGCCGCGTACGCGTTCACCAGGCTCCACGCCTCGTGCGTCGCCTCGCCGTTGGGCTCGGGGACGGCGTGGAAGTGGTCGTAGACCCAGATCGAGTCGAACACGTCGCCCGTGTCGGCGTGCTGGGCGAGCCCGTTCATGAGGGACCAGTGGTCGCGGGTCTCGATGCCGGTGAGGTCCTGCCGCCAGCCCTGGGGGATGAAGAGTCCGAAGCGCATGGCCCGAACCTAGCCCCACGCCGCGCGCGCGTCCCGACGACCTCGGCCAGGATGGGCGGATGATCCTCGGGTACACGGCAGCAGAGGTCCGCGCGGCGGAGGAGCCGCTGCTCGCGCAGGACGTCCCGCTGATGCAGCAGGCGGCCTCGGCCCTGGCGACGCACGTGCTGCGGGAGGTGGCCGAGCGCCGCGGCGGGGAGCCCGGCGGCGCGCGCGGCGGCGTGCAGGGGGCGACCGTCGTCGTGCTGGTCGGGTCCGGCAACAACGGCGGCGACGCGCTGCACGCGGGGGCGCTGCTGGCGCGCCGCGGGGTGCAGGTGCTCGCGGTGTGCACGACGGACGCCCCGCACGCCGAGGGGCTCGCCGCGCTGCGGGCCGCGGGTGGCCGGGCCGTCCGGGCGGTCGACCCGGCGGACGGTGCCTCCGGCGTGGTCGCGGGTGGTGCGGCGGGCGGCGACGGGCTGCCGCCGGTGTGGCTGGGCGACGCGGTCGCGGAGGCCTACGCGGCGGACGCGGTGCTCGACGGGCTGCTGGGCATCGGCGGTCGCGGAGCCGCCCGCGGCGTGGCGGGGTTGCTCGTCGGGCTGCTGGCGGACCTGCTGGACGACGAGGACGCCCCCGCGGGCGGCGCGGCCGGGCCGCTGGTCGTGGCGGTCGACGTGCCCAGCGGCATCGGCGTCGACGACGGCGCGCTGCCGGACGCCCCGGTGCTGCCGGCCGGGCTCACCGTGACGTTCGGTGCCGCGAAGCCGGGCCTGCTGCTGCCGCCCGCGTCGCGCCGCACCGGCCGGCTCGAGGTGGTCGACCTGGGGCTGCCGCTGCCGGAGCGGCCCGCGGTGGCGCGGCTGGCCCCGGCGGACGTCGCGGCGCTGTGGCCGGTGCCGGGTCCCGAGGACCACAAGTACAGCCGCGGGGTGCTCGGCGTGGTCGCCGGGACGCCCGCCTACCCGGGCGCGGCCGTGCTGACGACGTCGGCCGCCGTGCTGGCGGGGGCGGGCATGGTCCGGTACCTCGGCCCGGCGTCGGTGACCCGGTCCGTGCTCGCCGCGCGCCCCGAGGTGGTCTCCGGGCGCGGCCGGGTGCAGGCGTGGTTGCTCGGACCGGGCGTGGACCCGGCGCACCCGAAGCAGGCGCGGCGGGTGCGCCGGGCCCTGGACGAGGCGCTCGCGGGCGGGCTGCCCACGGTGCTGGACGCCGGCGCGCTGACCCTCGCGCCGCGGGAGCTGGCGCCGTGGTGCGTGCTGACCCCGCACGCCGGCGAGCTCGCGGCGCTGCTGGCCCGGTGGGGCGAGGACGTGGACCGGGCGGCCGTCGAGGCGGAGCCGCTGCGCTGGGCCCGCCGCGCCCACGACCTCACCGGCGCCACCGTGCTGCTCAAGGGCAGCACGACCGTCGTCGTCGGGGCCGGCGGCGCGGTGTACGCGCAGGCGGACGCCCCCGGCTGGCTCGCGACCGCCGGGGCGGGGGACGTGCTCGCCGGGGTGCTCGGCACCCTGCTCGCGGGCCGGGCGGCGCAGGTGCTGGAGGACCCGCCGCTCGCCGCCGCCCTCGCGGCCGCCGCCGCGCTCGTGCACGGGCGGGCCGCCGCCGAGGCGGTGCCGGGCGGTCCGGTGTCGGCGCTCGCGGTCGCGCACGCGGTGCCGGCGACGGTGGCCGCGGTGCTCCGTGGCTGAGCCGGTCGGGGGACCGGTGCCGGACGCCGCGCCCGTGCCGGACGCCGCGCCCGCCCCGCTGCCGGACGCCGCGCTCGCGCCCCTGCCGGACGACCTGCGCCGGCGGGTGGAGGCGCTGCTGGCGAGCACCACCGCGGACGGCGTGCCACGGCGCCGGCTGCTCGGCGTGACGGGCCCGCCCGGTGCGGGGAAGTCGACGCTGTCCGCCCGGCTGCGCGCGGCGTTCGCGGACCGGTGCGTCGTCGTGCCGATGGACGGGTTCCACCTCGCGCAGACCGAGCTCGAGCGGATCGGCCGCGCGGACCGCAAGGGCGCCCCGGACACGTTCGACGCGGCCGGGTACGTGGCGCTGCTGCGGCGGCTGCGGGAGCCGGCGCCCGGCCAGACCGTGTACGCCCCCGAGTACCGCCGGGACCTGCGCAACGGCGTCGCGGGGGCGATCGCGGTGCCCGCCGACGTGCCGCTGGTGGTCACCGAGGGGAACTACCTGCTGCTGGACGACCACGGGTTCGCCCCGGTGCGGGACCTGCTCGACGCGTGCTGGTACGTCGAGCTCCCCGAGGAGGTGCGGGCCGAGCGGCTGGTGGCCCGGCACCGGCTCTTCGGGAAGTCCGCGGACGCGGCGACCGCCTGGACCCACGGGCCGGACCAGCGCAACGCCGACCTGGTCGCCGGCACCCGCGCCCGTGCGGACCTGGTGGTCGAGGTCCCCTGAGCCGGTGGGAGACTGGTGCCGTGAGCATGTTCCCCGCGCGGGCGGTCGTCGACCTCGGTGCCGTGCGCGCCAACGCGCGGGTCCTCGGCGACCTCGCCCCGTCGTCGCAGCTCATGGCCGTGGTCAAGGCCGACGCGTACGGGCACGGGCTGCTGCCGGTCGCCCGGGCGGCCGTCGAGGGCGGTGCGACCTGGCTCGGCGTCGCGCAGCTGTCCGAGGCGCTGGCCCTGCGCGCGGGCGGGATCTCCGCGCGCGTCCTGACCTGGCTGTACGCGCCCGGCGCGCCGCTGGCCGAGGCGGTCGCCGCCGACGTCGACCTGTCCGTGTCCGCGCCGTGGGCGCTGGACGAGGTGGCCGCCGCCGCGCGCGCCACCGGCCGGACCGCGCGGATCCACGTGAAGGTCGACACCGGCCTCGGCCGCAACGGCATCCCCCCGGCCGACCTGCCCGCGGTGCTGGACGCGGCCCTGCGCCTCGAGGCCGAGGGCGTCGTGCGGCTGGTCGGGATGTGGTCGCACCTGGCGTTCGCCGACGAGCCCGGCCACCCGAGCCTGCACGCGCAGGGCGACCTGCTCCGGGCCGCGGCCGACGACGCGACGGCCCGCGGCGCCCGCCTGGAGGTGCGGCACATCGCGGCGTCGGCGACGACGCTCACGGACCCGGAGCTGCACCTGGACCTCGTGCGGCCCGGCATCGCCCTCTACGGGCTGACCCCGGTGCCGCAGCTCGGCGGGCCGGACCGGTTCGGACTGGTACCGGCGATGACGGTCGAGGCGGAGCTCGCGACGGTCAAGCGGCTGCCCGCGGGGCACGGGATGTCCTACGGGCACCACTACGTCACGGACCGCGCGACGACGGTCGGCGTCGTCCCCCTCGGCTACGCGGACGGGGTGCCCCGGCACGCGTCCGGCGAGGACGGTCGCCCCGGTGCGCCGCTGGGCGTCGGCGACCGGCGCCTGGCGATCGCCGGGCGGGTCTGCATGGACCAGGTGATGGTGGACCTCGGCCCCGGCGCGACCGAGCGGGCCGGCGACCGCGTGGTGCTGTTCGGCACCGGCGCCGACGGCGGGCCGACCGCCCAGGACTGGGCCGAGGCAGCGGGGACCATCAGCTACGAGATCGTGACGCGGCTCGGCGCCCGGGTGCCGCGCGTGCACGTGGACAGCGAGCAGGACGAGCGGGAGGTGTCGTGAGCGGGACGACGACGGTGGCCGAGGTGACGGTCGAGCTGACGGACGCGGACGCGACGCGCGCGTTCGGCACGGCGCTCGCGGGGCTGCTGCGCGCGGGGGACCTGGTGGTGCTCACCGGCGACCTCGGCGCGGGTAAGACCACGCTGACCCAGGGCCTCGGCGCGGGCCTGCACGTGCGGGGGGCGGTCGCGTCGCCCACGTTCGTGATCGCGCGCGTGCACCCGCCGCTGCCCCACGAGGACGGCTCGACGGGTCCCGCGCTGGTGCACGTCGACGCGTACCGGCTCGGTTCGCTGGACGAGGTCGACGCGCTGGACCTGGACACCTCGCTCGAGGAGTCGGTGACCGTCGTCGAGTGGGGCGCCGGGCTGGTCGAGTCGCTGGCCGACGACCGCCTGGAGATCGCCCTGCGGCGCCCGCGCGGCGCCGGCGCGGGCGACCCGGGTGCCGACCCCGAGGACGCCGCGGCCGGCGTCCGCACCGTCACCGTCCGCGCCCACGGCGAGCGGTGGCGCGGCGTCGCGCTGCCCGCCTGACCCCCACGACCCCCTTCCCGGAAGGAACCCCACCGGTGCCCGTCCTCGCGCTCGACACCTCCGCCGCCGCGTCCGCCGCCGTCGTCGACGACTCCGGCCGCACCCTCGCGACCCGCTCCTCGGGGCAGACGCGTCGGCACGCCGAGGCGCTGACCCCGCTGCTCGACGCCGTCCTGGCCGAGGCGGGCGTCGACCGCCGGGACCTGACCGCCGTCGTCGTCGGGACCGGCCCGGCGCCGTTCACGGGCCTGCGGGTCGGGCTGGTCACGGCCCGCACGCTCGGCCTGGCGCTCGGCATCCCGGTGCACGGGGTGTCGTCGCTGGACGCGCTCGCGCTGGCGACCGTCGACGCGGGCCTGTCGGGCGCGGGACCGGACCTGGCCGGCCGCGAGGTGCTGGTGGTGACGGACGCCCGGCGCAAGGAGGTCTACCACGCGCGGTACCGGGCGGTGGTGGGCGCGGCGACGCTGCCGACCGTCGAGCCGGTCGACGGCCCCGGGGTGGACACCCCCGCGGCGGTCGCGGCCGCGGGTCTCGACGAGCTGCTGGTGGTCGGCCCGGGCACCGCGCTGTACCCCGACCTGCTGCCCGCGACGCCGGGCACCCCCACCGAGGTCGACCCCGCCGACCTGGCGCGGGTCGCGCTCGCGCGGCTGGCGGTGGCGGGCGACGGCGTGGTGCTGCCGACCGAGCCGCTGTACCTGCGCCGGCCCGACGCCGTGCCGCCCGCCCCGGCGAAGCGCGCGCGGGCATGACGGAGCCCGCCGACGTCCTGCTCCGTCCCCTGGTGGCCGCCGACCTCGACGCGCTGGAGGACCTGGAGCGGACGCTGTTCGGCGCGGGCGCCTGGTCGCGGGCGGCGCTCGCGGAGGAGCTGGGCGGCCCGGGGCGCTGGTACGTGGGGGCGCAGGACCGCGCGTCGGGCGAGCTGGTCGGCTACGCGGGCCTGTGGTTCGACGGGTACGACGGCCAGGTGATGACGGTCGGCACCCGACCGGACGCGCAGGCCCGGGGGATCGGCCGGCTGCTGCTCGACGCGCTGCTGGACCACGCGCGCGAGCTGCGGGCCGGGGACGTGCTGCTCGAGGTGCGCGTCGACAACGAGCCCGCGCTGCGGCTGTACGAGCGCGCCGGGTTCGAGCGGTTCGGCCGGCGCAAGGGCTACTACCAGCCCGAGAACGTCGACGCGTGGACGATGCGCCGCCCGGTGGGCCCGCCCCGCTGACCCTCCGACGACGAGGGGCCCGCACCGGTGCCGGTGCGGGCCCCTCGTCGGTGTGGGCTCAGAGCGTGCGCGCGACGTCCTCGAAGTCGAGGCGCGTCTGGCGCGGGTACGACGCCGGCAGCGGGAAGCCGTCGAGGTCCGCGGGGGCGGTGCCGACGTTCAGCACCATGAGCGAGCGCCACGGGGTGCCGGCGAACAGGTCGGCGTCCAGCCCGGGGGCGTCGAAGCCGGTCATCGGCCCGACGTGCAGCCCGGCGGCGCGCAGGCCGACGATCAGGTAGCCCGCCTGGAGGAACCCGTTGTCGCGGGACATCCGCACCCGCGCCTCCTCGGCGCCGGCGAGGTTCTCCCGCACGCCGGCCATGTGCGGGGCGAGGCGGGGCAGGTTCTCGTGGAAGTCGACGTCCGCGGCCACCACCAGGCTCAGCGGGGCGCGCAGGGTCTTGGCCTTGTTGCCCTCGTTCATGTGCGCGACCAGGCGCTCGCGGGCCTCGGGGGAGCGGACCAGCAGCAGGCGCAGCGGCAGCGTGTTCATCGCGGTCGGGCCCCAGCGCACGACGTCCCACACGGCGCGGACCTGCTCGTCGGTGACGTCGCCGTCGGTGAACGTGTTGACGGTGCGGGCGGCGCGGAAGACGAGGTCGGTGATCTCGTCCGGGACCAGGGGTGCGTGCGTGGCGGTGTCGGTGCTCATGACTGGTTGAATCCACAACCAACCCACGGCATTCCGGTTGCCTGGGTGAACTGGGTCACACGGCCGCTCCGCCTAAACTGGCCCCATGTCCGACGCGCCGCTGGTCCTGGGGATCGAGACGTCCTGCGACGAGACCGGGGTCGCCCTGGTCCGCGCCCACCCCGACCGCAGCGAGCTGCTGGTCGACGCCGTCGCGTCCTCGATGGACGAGCACGCGCGGTTCGGCGGGATCATCCCCGAGATCGCGTCCCGCGCCCACCTCGAGCAGATGATCCCGACCATCGAGCGCGCGCTGGGCACCGCCGGCGTCACCCTCGCCGACGTCGACGCGGTGGCCGTCACCGCCGGACCCGGCCTGGTCGGCTCGCTCACCGTCGGCGCCGCCGCCGCCAAGGCGCTCGCGTACGGGCTCGGCACGCCGCTGTACGGCGTCAACCACGTCATCGGGCACGCCGCCGTCGACGAGCTCGTGCACGGGCTGTTCCCCGACCGGGTCATGGCGCTCGTCGTCTCCGGCGGGCACTCCAGCCTGCTGCTGGTCGACGACGTCGTCACCGGCGTGCACGAGCTCGGGTCGACCCTGGACGACGCCGCGGGGGAGGCGTTCGACAAGGTCGGCCGGCTCCTCGGGCTGCCCTACCCCGGCGGGCCGCACATCGACCGGCTCGCACGCGAGGGCGACCCCACCGCCATCCGGTTCCCGCGCGGGCTGACCGCCGCGAAGGACCAGGAGAAGCACGCGTACGACTTCTCGTTCTCCGGCCTGAAGACCGCCGTCGCGCGCTGGGTCGAGGCGCGCGAGGACGCCGGCGAGGAGATCCCGCTCGCCGACGTGTCCGCGTCGTTCGCGGCCGCGGTCGCCGACGTGCTGACCGCCAAGACGATCGCCGCGTGCCGGCGGCACGGGGTCGACACCCTCGTGGTGGGCGGCGGGTTCTCCGCGAACTCCCAGCTGCGGGACATGGCCGCGCAGCGGTGCGCCGAGGCCGGCATCGACCTGCGGATCCCCCCGATCAAGTACTGCACCGACAACGGCGCGATGATCGCGGCGCTCGGCGCGGCGGTGGTCCGGCGCGGGCTGGCACCCTCGGACCTCGGCATCGGGGTCGACTCGACGATGCCGCTGGAGACCGTCACGGTCTAGAGCGGCCGGCCCGCGCGCATCTCGGCGACCAGCGACGCCACCACGGCGTCCAGCTCGCCCGCGTTCCGCCGCGCCACCGCACGCTGCCGCTGGTAGGACGCCCCCTTGCGCAGGATCACGCGCACCGCGTCCAGCTCCGCCGCGCAGCCGAGCCGCTCCGCGATGGGCGCCAGGTCGACCAGCAGCCGGCCCACGGCGTCGGTCACGAGCTCCTCGTCGCCCGCGGCGTTCGTGATGATGATCGCGTCCATCCCGTACCGGGCGGAGCGCCACTTGTTCTCCTGCGCGAACCACGGCGGGATCGTCGGCAGCGGCTCGCCGCGGTCCAGCAGCGTCGAGAAGTGCTCGACCAGGCAGTGCGTCAGGGCGGCGAGCGCGGTCACCTCGAGCAGGCTCGGGGAGCCGTCGCAGATCCGGGCCTCGATCGTGCCGAACCGCGGCGACGGCCGCACGTCCCACCGCACCTCGTCGAACGCGTCGATCACGCCGGTGTGCAGCATGTCGCCCACGTACGCCTCGAGCTGCTCCCAGCGCTCGAACGGGAACGGCAGCCCCGCGGTCGGCAGCTGCTGGAACATCAGCGCCCGGTTGGACGCGTAGCCGGTGTCCTTGCCGCCCCAGAACGGGCTCGACGCGGACAGCGACTGCAGGTGCGCGAAGCAGGTCAGCAGCGCCCGGGAGATCGGCAGCACCTTGTCCCGGTCCTCGATCCCGACGTGCACGTGCACCCCGTAGATGAGCATCTGCCGGCCCCACCACTGCGTCCGGTCGATCAGGGTCGCGTACCGCTGCTTGTCGGTGACCTTCTGCTGGGCCCACCGCGCGAACGGGTGGGTGCCCGCGCTCATCAGCTCGACGCGCAGCGGGTCGGTGACGGTGCGGACCTCGTCGACGGCGCGCTGCAGGTCCGCGCCGGCCTCGCCCACGGTCCGGCACACCCCGGACACGACCTCGACGGTGTTGAGCAGCAGCTCCTGCCGGATCGACGGGTGCTCCCCGCCGCCCGCGGGCCGCACGGCGTCCAGGACCGTGCTCGCGACCTGCCGCAGGTCCCCGGAGTCCGCGTCGACGAGCGCGAGCTCCCACTCGATGCCGACCGTCGAGCGCTCCGAGCGCGCGAACGGCAGCCGCGCCGGGGCGGTCACGCGGCGGCGCCCACGGGCTCGACCACCAGCACCTGCTGCTGCCCGGCGACCCGGGTCAGCACGATCGTCGCCGTCGTGGTGCCCCGCAGGTCGAGCTGCCGGCGCAGCTGCTCGGGCACGACGGCGGTGCCGCGCTTCTTGATCGTCAGCGAGCCGACCGACCGCTCGCGCAGGTACGCGCGCAGGCGCTTCAACCCGAACGGCAGCTGGTCGAGCACCCGGTAGGCCGTGGCGAACGGCGTCGGCTGGAGCACGTCGGAGGTCACGTAGGCGATGGTGCGGTCCACGAGGCGGCCCTGCACCTCGGCGGCGGCCTCCGCGACCAGCCCGGCCCGGATCACCGCGCCGTCCGGCTCGTACAGGTACGCCCCCACGGCACCGACCGGCGGGTGCGCGTGCGCCTCGGCGTCCCCGGCCCGCAGCACCGCGGAGCCGCCGCCCGCGCCGAGCAGCAGCGCGGACCGCCCGGGCCCGTCGGGGGCGAGCGGTCCGAACCACAGGCCCAGCTCCACCACGTCGCCGTCGACCGAGACCCACTGGGCCTCCGCGTCGTCGGGCAGCGCGGAGTGCGGGACGCCCGGGCCGAGCTTGAGCCCCAGCGCGGGCACGCGCTCGCGCACGGCCAGCACCGCGTCCAGCGGCGGCGAGTACGCGGCGGGGTCGTGCACGCGGCTGCCGCCGGTCGTCCGCCGGGCCGGGTCGGCGTAGACGCCGTCGACGCCCTCCGCGGCCAGGTCGAGCGCGAGACCGTCGCCGTGCCGCACGACCGCCTCGGGGAACGCCCGCAGGTTCACGGTCGCCAGCGCGGCCGTCGTCTCGTCGGCGTCGACCGCGAGGACCCGCAGCCCCATCGCGGCGAAGGCCATCGCGTCGGCGCCGATCCCGGACGTGAGGTCGGCCACGTGCTGCAGCCCGGCCGAGCGGTAGCGGCGCGCGTGCTGGGCGGCGACGACGAGCCGGGTCGCCTGCTCCAGCCCGGCGGGGGTGAACAGCATCGCGTCGGCGAACTCGCCGAGCTTGTCGTGCGCCCGCGCCCGCAGCCGGGACTGGGTGAGCGCGGCGGCGACCAGGTCGGCGTCGAAGCCCTCCTTGCGCAGCTTCTCGGACAACGCCATCGCCCGCTGCTCGTCGTAGGGCGGCAGGGCGGACAGCAGGGCCCACCCCTCGGGGCTGAGCAGCTTCGCGAGGCCGGACGCGTCCATCGGGCGATCCTCGCACGCCGGGTGCCCGGAGCGCCCCGCGCGGCCCCGCCGGCGGACGTCCGTGACCGACACGTTTCTGGCACTCGCCTTGACCGAGTGCTAACCGGTTCCTAGAGTGCTGGTGGGCACTCCCTCCGGGGCGTGCCCGCGCACCGCACGGCTGCCGGCACCCGCGACGACGGTCGGCCGTGGACACGGGGCGACAAGGACATCAGGCAGCACTCACACGCGAAGGGGAGGTCCGCTGTGTCGGTCTCCATCAAGCCGCTCGAGGACCGCATCGTCGTCAAGACGCTCGAGGCGGAGCAGACGACGGCTTCCGGTCTGGTCATCCCGGACAGCGCCAAGGAGAAGCCCCAGGAGGGCGAGGTCCTGGCGGTGGGCCCGGGTCGCATCGACGACAACGGCAACCGCGTCCCGCTGGACGTGGCCGTGGGTGACAAGGTCATCTACAGCAAGTACGGCGGCACCGAGGTCAAGTACGACGGCGAGGAGTACCTCATCCTCTCCGCCCGCGACATCCTGGCGGTCGTCACCAAGTGACGCCCCCGCCGGCCTGAGCGCCGGCGACGCCCGACGAGGCCCCCACCGCTCCGGCGGCGGGGGCCTCGTCGCGTCCGGGGCCGCCGTTCGGGGGTGCCGGGCCGGGCCGCCGTGCGGGTGCGCCGGGCCGGCCGCCGTGCGGGGGTGCGGCGCGACGCCGAGGAAGGACCGGCCGGCCGAAACCGGTCCGCCCGGGGCCCTGTCTCGGCGCGGCGGTCCTGTCTCGGCGCCCCCTCAGGCCGCCGCTGCAGCTGCGGGCGCACGACGAGGCCCCCTCCGCACGCGGAGGGGGCCTCGTCGTCGTGGACGGCGACCGCCGGCGGTGTCGCACCGCCCGTGGGGGTCGCCACGTGGTCAGCCGCGCTCGCGCGCGGCTGCGGGTGTCCGCGACGGCCGGCGGTATCCCACCGCGGGCCGTCGCGAAGCGGGTGGGGTCAGCCGACCTCGGCGCGGGTGCGGCCGGCGCGGCTGGCCAGGGTGGCGGCGCGCTCGTCCTCGGACAGGCCGCCCCAGACGCCGTACGGCTCGCGGACGGCGAGCGACTGCTCGCGGCACTCGTTGATGACGGGGCAGCCGGCGCAGATCGCCTTGGCGGCCTCGGCCCGACGGCGGCGGGCCGCGCCGCGCTCGCCCTCGGGGTGGAAGAACAGGTCCTGGTCGGCGTCGCGGCACGCGCCCTCGTACTGCCACTCCCAGAGCTCCATGACGGGTCCCGGAAGGCGAGAGATCTCAGCCATGGTGTGTCCTCCATCTGTGCGGCGGCGTCAGCCGTCAGTACCTCGTGCTCGGTGCGGGTCCGGCTGCGACTCGGGACCGAAGTCCCTGGTGAGCCGGTGAACCCTGCTGATGAGGACAGTACAACCGCGCCAGCAGTTGTTCAAGACCGTGTCGTGACCGAGTTCTGGCGCGGTTGTGCACAGGGTTGTTCACGGCTGTGGAGCGATTCGGGCAGATCGGGGCGGGCGCGGTCCTGCGCCGCGACCAGGGCTGACGCGATCCGGCCCGGGTCGGCCGCTGGAAACCGCGCCAGATCCCCGGCACAATCACTGCGGGACCACGGGGACGAGACGGACGAGATGCACATCAGCGAGGACGGCGACGCGCACGTCGCCGACGGGACCGACGGCGAGTCGGGCCCGATGCTCACGGTCGCCGCGGTCGCGGGTCGGCTCGGCGTGGCGCCGGCGACCCTGCGCACCTGGGACCGGCGCTACGGTCTCGGCCCCTCGGCGCACACCGCCGGCGCGCACCGCCGGTACGGCGCCACCGACGTCGCCCGGCTGATGACGATGCGCTCGCTGACGCTCGACGGCGTCCCGCCCGCCGACGCCGCGCGGATCGCGCGCGACTCGACGCCCGCCGACGCCGGGGGAGCCGCCGACGCCTCGCCCGCCCGCCACCTCAGCGCGGTGCCCGACGCGGAGTCGCCCGCCGTGGCGTCCGGTACCGGGACGTCCGGCACGGGGGCTGCCGGAGCTGCGCACGGTGCCGACGACCCCCACCCCGACGGCGACCTGGCCCGGATCGGCGTCCCGCAGTCCACCGCGTCCGCGGCGCGCCCGGTCGACCGCCGCGACCGCCCGGCGACGCCCACCGCCGTGATCGACGCCGCCCTGCGCGCCGACGCCCGCGAGGTCGCGAGGCTGCTCGCGCTCGCCCCCGACGCCGACCTCACCCGGTGGTGGGAGGACCTCGTGGGTCCGGCCCGCGCCGGCATCGCCGCCCGCACCGTGCTCGCGCAGCCGGGCGACGAGCCCGACGCCCTCGTCGTCGCCGCGGCGCTCGCGGTGCTGCGCGAGCGGTCCGGGCGCGTGCCCCGGCACCCGTCGCGCCGGCGTATCGTCCTCCTGCTGGCCGCGCCGGGCGAGCCCCGCCCGCTGTCCCTGCACGTGCTCGCCGGGGCGCTCGCGGACGCCGGGGTGGACGCGCGCGTCGTCGCCGGGCCGACCGGGCGCCACCGGCTGCTGGAGATCGCGACCATGACGACGCCGTCGGCGGTCGTGCTGTCGAGCGAGCTGCCCGCCCCCGACCTCGGCCTGGTGGCGGCGGTCGCCGAGCAGCAGCCGGACCTGCCGGTCTTCGTCATGGTCCCCGACGAGGCCGCCGCCGCGGTCCCCGCCGGGCCGCAGGTCCAGCGCGTGCGGACCGTCCCCGGGCTCGTGCACGAGGTCCGGGCGGTGTGCGGCTGACGGGTTCCGCCGCTGATCACCGGGCGGTCCACCTGAGGTCCACCCGGGATCCACCCCCGCTCCACGCTAACGTCGGGCCGGATCTGGCCGATACAGGAGACAAGCCGGATCCGCCAGGGTCGTGGCACATGCGGAAGGTGGAGGTCGATGGCGGGCGTCGTGGTGTGCCACGGATCGACGGCGGTGCGTGAGCGCATCGTCCTGACGGCACTGGGCGTGCCCGCACTGGCCCCGGTCCGCGCTGCGGCCTCGGTCGACGAGCTGATCGCGCTGGCGCGGCGGGTGCCGCCGACCATCGTGCTCCTGGACGCGCACCTGCCCTCCCCGGGGCCGGTCGAGGCGATCCGCCGGCTGCGGGCGGTCCCGTCGCAGTCGACGGTGGTCATGCTCGCCGTCCCGGGCGACGAGATCGCCCTGGACCGGGCCATCGCGCTGGGTGCGCGCGGCTACCTCGCGCCCGACGTCGGCCGCGCCGAGCTCGCGGCGGTCGCCGCGCACATCCTCGCCAGCCCCGCGAGCCCGTCCGGTTCCGGTGCCGGCGGCCCGGTCGCGCACGACGGGCTCTCCGGCCATGGCGGCGTCGGCACGGCGCCCACCCCGGTCGTCACCCGCACCGAGCTGCCCGCCCAGCGCGACGAGGTCTCCCTCACCAAGCGCGAGGTCGAGGTCCTGGTCGGGATGAGCAACGGCCGGTCCAACGCCCAGATCGGCCAGGAGCTGTTCCTGTCCGAGGACACGATCAAGACCCACGCGCGCCGGCTGTTCCGCAAGCTCGGTGCCGCCGACCGCGCGCAGGCCGTGGCCATCGGTCTGCGTCGGGGCCTGATCCGCTGACGGTCGAGTCGCGGAGGTCACCCTCCGCGACGTCCGGGTGCCCGTCGGGTCGCCGTATCATCGGGGGATGACCGACCTGGGTACCCCTGGATCCGCCGCTCCCGCCGACCCGTTCGGCTTCATCGGTCTCACCTACGACGACGTCCTCCTGCTCCCGGGCGAGACGGACGTCATCCCGAGCGAGGTCGACACCACGACCCGGCTCACGCGTGAGATCTCCCTGTCGATCCCGCTGGTGTCCGCCGCGATGGACACCGTCACCGAGTCGCGCATGGCCATCGCGATCGCCCGCCAGGGCGGCATGGGCGTGCTGCACCGGAACCTGTCGATCGAGGCGCAGGCCCACCAGGTGGACCTGGTGAAGCGCTCCGAGTCCGGCATGGTCTCCGACCCGGTGACGGTGGGCCCCGACGCGACGCTCGCGGAGCTCGACGCCCTGTGCGCCAAGTACCGCGTGTCCGGCCTGCCGGTCGTGGACGACGACCGCCGGCTGCTCGGCATCATCACCAACCGCGACCTGCGGTTCGTGCCGACGGCGGAGTTCACCACCCGCCGGGTGCGCGACACGATGACGTCGATGCCGCTCGTCACCGGGCCGGTGGGCATCTCCAACGCCGACGCCGCCGCGCTGCTCGGCAAGCACAAGGTCGAGAAGCTGCCGCTGGTGGACGACGCCGGCCGCCTGCAGGGCCTCATCACCGTCAAGGACTTCGTCAAGACCGAGCAGTACCCGATGGCCACGAAGGACGCGAGCGGCCGCCTGGTCGTCGCCGCCGCCGTCGGGTTCTTCGGGGACGCCTGGGACCGCGTGACCGCGCTCGTCGAGGCCGGGGTGGACGCCCTCGTGGTCGACACCGCGAACGGCCACGCCCGCCTCATGCTCGACATGGTCCGCCGCATCAAGTCCGACCCGGGCACGCGGCACGTGCAGGTGATCGGCGGCAACATCGCCACCCGCGCGGGCGCCCAGGCGCTCGTCGACGCGGGCGTGGACGCCGTGAAGGTCGGCGTCGGCCCGGGCTCGATCTGCACGACCCGCGTGGTCGCCGGCGTCGGCGTCCCGCAGGTGACCGCCGTCTACGAGGCGTCGCTCGCCGCGAAGCCGGCCGGGGTGCCGGTCATCGCCGACGGCGGCCTGCAGTACTCCGGCGACATCGCCAAGGCCCTGGTCGCCGGCGCGGACAGCGTCATGGTCGGTGGGCTGATCGCCGGCTGCGACGAGTCGCCCGGCGACCTGGTGTTCGTCAACGGCAAGCAGTTCAAGCGCTACCGGGGCATGGCCTCGCTCGGCGCGATGCAGAGCCGCGGCGACCGCCGGTCCTACTCCAAGGACCGCTACTTCCAGGGCGACCTGTCCGACGACGAGATCATCACCGAGGGCATCGAGGGGCAGGTGCCCTACCGCGGCCCGCTGTCGGCGGTCGCGCACCAGCTGGTCGGCGGGCTGCACCAGTCGATGTTCTACGTCGGCGCGCACACCGTCCCGGAGCTCCAGCAGCGCGGGAAGTTCGTCCGGATCACGCCGGCGGGGCTCAAGGAGAGCCACCCGCACGACGTGCAGATGATCTCGGAGTCGCCGAACTACACGGTGCGCTGACGCGTCGGCGTACGACGAAGGGGCCCGGTGCGACGCGCACCGGGCCCCTTCGTCGTGTCGCCCGTCAGTCGCGGAACGTCTCGATCCGCGCGCCCAGCTCGACCAGGCGCTCCTGGAGCCCCTCGTACCCGCGGGCGATGATGTCGACGTTGCGCAGGACGCTCTCGCCCTTGGCGGCGAGCATCGCCAGCAGGATCACCACCGCGGGCCGCAGGGCCGGCGGGCAGGACACCTCGGCGCCGGACCAGCGGGTCGGCCCGGTGACCTGGAGCCGGTGGGCGTCGAGCAGCCGGACGTCGGCGCCCAGCCGGGTCAGGTCCGTGAGGTGGATGGCCCGGCCCTCGTAGACCCAGTCGTGCACCAGGGTGCTGCCGGTCGCGCACGCGGCGATGACCGCGAAGAACGGCAGGTTGTCGATGTTCAGCCCGGGGAACGGCATCGGGTGGATCTTGTCGAGCGGCGCGCGCAGGTCGCTGGGGTGCACGGTGATGTCGACCAGCCGGGTGCGGCCGTTGTGCGCGGTGTACTCCTGCGACAGCGTGTAGCGCAGCCCCATCTCGGACAGCGTCGCGAGCTCGATCTCCATGAACTCGATCGGCACCCGCCCGACGGTGATCTCCGAGCCGGTGACGATGCCGGCGGTCAGCAGGCTCATCGCCTCGACCGGGTCCTCCGAGACCGCGTACTCCACGTCGGCGTCGATCTCCGCCTTGCCGTGGACGCGCAGGGTGGTGGTGCCGATGCCGTCGATCCGCACGCCGAGCAGCTCCAGGTAGAAGCACAGGTCCTGGACCATGTAGTTCGGGCTGGCGTTGCGGATCGTGGTGACGCCGTCGCGGTGCGCGGCGGCCATCAGGGCGTTCTCGGTGACGGTGTCGCCGCGCTCGGTCAGGACGATCGACAGGTCCGAGCGGCCCGGGTCGGTGACGCGCGCGTGGTAGCGGCCGGCGGTCGCGGTGACGGCGAGCCCGAACGGGCGCAGCGCGATCATGTGCGGCTCGACGGTGCGGCTGCCGAGGTCGCAGCCGCCCGCGTAGGGCAGGTGGAAGTCGTCTCGCTGCCCCAGCAGCGGGCCGAAGAACATGATGATCGACCGGGTGCGGCGCGCGGCGTCGACGTCGATGGAGTCGAGGTCGAGGTCCTTCGGGACGACGATCTCGAGGTCGCGGCCGTCCGTGGACCAGGTCGCGCGGACGCCGACGGAGCGCAGCACGTCGACGATCCGGTCGACCTCGACGATCCGGGCGACGTTGCGCAGCCGCGTGGTGCCGCGGTTGAGCAGCGAGGCGCACAGCAGCGCGACGGCGCCGTTCTTCGAGGTGTTCACGTCGAGCCGGCCGCTGAGCTGCACGCCGCCCTGCACCCGCAGGTGGGTGTGCTGCGGACCGCCGAGCGTGACGATGGGGGAGTCGAGGGCGGCGCCGATCCGGGTCAGCATCTCCAGGCTGACGTTCTGCGCGCCCTGCTCGATGCGGTGCACGGCGGACTGGCTGGTGCCGAGCTGGTCGGCGAGCTGGGTCTGCGTCAGGCCGCGGTGGCGGCGCGCGGACCGGACGAGCGAGCCCACGTGGGCGAGCTGCTCGGGGAGCGTGGGAGACACGGTGGGGAGGGACGAGGTCACCGTCGGGACGGCTCCGGTCGTCGGGCTGGTCGTGGTCACGAGCACGACGCTAACTCATGGATGAGATATCGGCACGCGTGGAGATGGGGAGAAGGCGTGGAGACGCGCTCGGGGAACCCGACCGCATCTCAGGGATGATGTGACGTGCCTGGTCAGGCGATCAGGGTGTCCTGCACCGGACGGCCGACGAACCGGCGGTCGCGCGCGGGGTCGTGCGCCACGGCGACCTCCTCGACCGGCGCCGTGACGGCGGCGGCCGGCCGGACGGTCGGGTGCGCGGCCGGGCCCGCGGACGCCCGGGCCCCACGGCTCGGCCAGGTCGCCTCGGCCCCCGGGCCGTCGTGCCCGCGCTCCGCCCGCCACGCGTTGAACGCCTCCGCCCACGCCTGGTGCGCGGTCACCTGGTAGTCGTGCAGCGACACCAGGTCCAGGTCCCCGAGGTGGGGGAACCGGCCGACGATCCGCTCCAGCACGTCGAGCGTCGCGACCACGTCGACGTCCGCGGTGTGCAGGCTGCCGGTGTCGACCACCTGGTAGAACCCGCACAGGTCGACGAGCTTGCGCTTGCCCCGACGGAACCGGTCCTCCGCCCGGTCGAGCACGAGCGGGTCGATGACCGGGCGCAGCGCGCCGCCGAGCCGGTCCTCCACGGTCGGCAGCCCGTGCCGGTGCAGCTCCGCCTCGAGCAGGCACAGGTCGTACGACGCGTTGTAGGCGACCACCGGCACGCCGTCGCGGACCGCGTCCGCGATCTGCGCGGCGATCTCGTCCAGCGCCCCGCGGGGGGCCACGCCGTGGGTGCGGGCGTGCTCGGTGCTGATGCCGTGGATGGCGCTGGCGGCCTCGGGGATCGGGACGCCCGGGTCGATCAACCAGGTCCGCACGTGGGTCCCGGCGGCGTCCCGGCGCACCAGCGCCGCCGTCACGATCCGGTCGTGGTCGACGTCCACGCCGGTGGTCTCGGTGTCGAACCCCAGGAGGGGGCCGTCCGTCCAGGTCATGCGTCGTGCTCCTTCCGACCGCCGCCAGCATCCCACCGCCCACCCACGCGCCCCGGGACCCGCGCCCGGCGCGTGGCACGTGCGCGAGCGGATGCGCCCCGCGGCCGCCGGGGTGAGGGTGGAAGGCGTCCCCGCCGACCGCGGGGTCCCCCTATCGAAGGAGTCGGCAATGGGTCGCCTGACCGGACGGACCGTCGCGTTCCTCACCAGCGACAAGGGCATCGAGGAGCTCGAGCTCACCACCCCCTGGCAGGCCGTCGTCGAGGCCGGGGGCACCGCCCTGCTGGTCTCCGCGGAGCCCGGGACCGTGCGCGCCGTGAACAACGACCTCGACCCGGGCGGCGAGTACCCCGTCGACCGCACGCTGGACCAGGTGTCGGCCGCGGACCTCGACGGACTCGTCATCCCCGGGGGCACCGTCAACGCGGACACGCTGCGCACCCAGGGCGGCGCGGTGGCGCTCGTGCAGGCCGTGCTCGGCGCCGGCAAGCCCGTCGCGGCGATCTGCCACGGGCCGTGGACCCTCATCGAGGCCGGGGTCGTCGACGGCGTCACGCTCACGTCGTACCCGAGCCTCGCCACCGACCTGCGCAACGCCGGCGCCGACTGGGTCGACCAGGAGGTCGTCGTGTCGCAGGCCGGCGGCGCCACGCTCATCACGTCGCGGAACCCGGACGACCTCCCGGCGTTCAGCGGCGCGGTGGTCGACGCCGTGGCGGGCTGACCCGAGCCGGATCGGCCCTGCCCGGACGTCGGGCCGACCCGGGGGACCGGCGCGCACCCGCGGGGGCGGGGCGCGCCGGTAACCTGGGCCGGTGAGCAACGAGATCGAGATCGGCCGCGGCAAGCGGGGACGGCGCGCGTACTCCTTCGACGACATCGCGGTCGTCCCCTCCCGGCGCACCCGGGACCCCGAGGAGGTGTCCGTCGGGTGGCAGATCGACGCCTACCACTTCGACCTGCCGGTGCTGGCGGCGCCGATGGACTCCGTGATGAGCCCGGCGACGGCGGTCGCGCTGGGCCGGGCCGGCGGCCTGGGCGTCCTGGACCTCGAGGGGCTGTGGACCCGGTACGCGGACCCCGAGCCGCTGCTGGCGCAGATCGCCGAGCTGCCGGCCGCCGAGGCCACCGCCCGGATGCAGGAGCTGTACGCGGCGCCCATCCAGCCCGAGCTGATCCGTCGCCGCATCGGCGAGATCCGCGACGCGGGCGTCACCGTCGCCGGCGCGCTGTCGCCGCAGCGCACCCAGGAGTTCTGGAAGGACGTCGTCGACGCCGGCGTCGACCTGTTCGTCATCCGCGGCACCACCGTGTCCGCCGAGCACGTGTCCGGCCGGGCCGAGCCGCTCAACCTCAAGCGGTTCATCTACGAGCTCGACGTGCCGGTGATCGTCGGCGGCGCGTCCACCTACACCGCGGCGCTGCACCTCATGCGCACCGGCGCGGCGGGCGTGCTCGTCGGCTTCGGCGGCGGCGCGGCGCACACCACCCGCGTGTCGCTGGGCATCCACGCCCCGATGGCCACCGCGGTCGCCGACGTGGCGGCCGCACGCCGCGACTACCTCGACGAGTCCGGCGGCCGGTACGTGCACGTGATCGCGGACGGCGGCGTCGGGCGCTCGGGCGACCTGGTCAAGGCCGTCGCGTGCGGTGCGGACGCCGTGATGCTCGGTGCGGCGCTGGCCCGGGCGACCGACGCCCCCGGCCAGGGCTGGCACTGGGGCCCCGAGGCGCACCACCCGCACCTGCCGCGCGGTGAGCGCGTGCACGTCGGGCAGGCCGGGACGCTGGAGCAGGTGCTGTTCGGCCCCGGGCACACCGCCGACGGGTCGCTCAACCTGATCGGCGCGCTGCGCCGGGCGATGGCCACCACCGGCTACTCGGACCTCAAGGAGTTCCAGCGCGTGGAGATCGTCGTCAGCCCGTACCAGCCCCACTGACCCGCACCCCGCACGCCCCCGAGGGCCGCGCCTCCCACCCGGGAGCCGCGGCCCTCGCGCCGTCCCCGCCCCTCCGCGCCGCCCGAGCCCCCGGGGACTCCCCGCCGGTCCCCGCCCCCGCCCCCGCCCCCGCCCCCGCCCCCGCCCCCGCGCGCTCCGACGAGTGGTCACGACACGCTGGCCGACCGCCGCGCGAGGCAGCGTGTCGTGACCACTCGTCCGCCGCTGCGGCTCCCGATGCGGCTCCCGATGCGGGCCCAGGGCCGCTCGGGTGGCCCTGGTGGGCGGGAGCGGGCAGGGTCATCTCGACGGGGTGGGGCGCGGGTCCGGGGATGTGGGTTTGCGGGTTGGGTTCATGCCCGAATGGGTTTGGGTGGTTGCGTTTCGGGGTCCGGTTGGGGCATGCTGAGGGGGCAGCAAGCAGCCCAGCGCCGGGTCCTCCCCGGCGCGGGCCACCGACCCAGCCGACGGAGGCGACGTGTACGCGACGGAGCGCCAGCAGCAGATCATCGCCGCAGCGCGGCGGGACGGCCGGGTCGACGTCGCGTCGCTCGCCGCGACCCTGGACGTGACCCCCGAGACCGTGCGCCGCGACCTCACCGTGCTCGAGCGGCACGGCCTGGTCCGCCGGGTGCACGGCGGCGCGATCCCCGTGGAGCAGCTCGGCTTCGAGCCCGGGCTCGCCCAGCGCGAGGGCCTGCTGTCGGGGGAGAAGGACCGGATCGCCAAGGCCGCCCTCGACGAGCTGCCCGACGGCGGCGCGATCGTGCTGGACGCCGGCACCACCACCGTCCGGCTCGCGGAGCTGCTGCCCACCGACCGCGAGCTGACGGTCGTCACCCACGCGCTGCCGGTCGCCACGGTGCTCGCCACCCGGCCCGGCATCACGCTGCACCTGGTCGGCGGCACGGTCCGCGGCCGGACCCTCGCGGCGGTCGGCACCTGGGCGCTGCGGGACCTCGCGGACATCCACGTCGACGTCGCGTTCCTCGGCACCAACGGCCTGAGCGTCGAGCACGGCCTCACGACCCCCGACCTCGCGGAGGCGGCGGTGAAGCGCGCCCTGGTCGGCGCGGCCCGCCGCACCGTGGTCCTCGCGGACCACACCAAGATCGGCCGCGCGGACTTCGCGCACGTCGCCCCCCTGGAGGAGGTCGACACCCTGGTCACCGACTCCGGCGTCCAGCCCGAGCTCGCGGACGAGATCGAGGCCGCCGGCACCCGGGTGGTGCGGGCATGATCGTCACGCTGACCCCCAACCCGAGCCTGGACCGGGCGCTGCACCTGGAGCGGCTGGAGCCCGGCGAGGTCAACCGCGCCGCCGCCACGCACCTGCACCCCGGTGGCAAGGGCATCAACGTGTCCCGGGCGCTGGCCGCGCACGGCGTCGCGTCGCGGGCGGTGCTGCCGTCCGGCGGGCCCGACGGCGCGCAGGTCGTGGCGCTGCTCGCCGCCCAGGGCGTCGACGCGCACCCGGTGCCGGTGTCCGGCGACACCCGGTCCAACATCACGCTGTCCGAGTCCAGCGGCGCCACCACCAAGGTGAACGCCCCGGGGCCCGCGCTGACGGCCGACGAGCAGGAGGCCCTGCTCGCCGCCGTCGACGCCGAGCTCGCCGCGGGGGCCGACGCGGTCGTCGCGGCGGGGAGCCTGCCGGCGGGCGTCGACGACACGTTCTTCACGCGGGTCGCGGACCTCGGCGCCGCCCGCGGCGTCCCGGTGCTGCTGGACACCTCCGGCGCCCCGTTCGCCGCAGCGGTCCGGCACGGCGGGCTCGCCCTGGTGAAGCCCAACGACGACGAGCTGGCCGAGCTGGTGGGCCGCGAGCTCGTGACCGTCGGCGACGTGCTCGACGCCGCGGCGACCGTCCGCGCCGGTGGCACCGACGCCGTGCTGGTCAGCCTGGGCGTGCACGGCGCGCTGCTGGTGACCGGGGCCGGTGCGTGGTGGGCCGGTGGGCCCGCCCTCGTCCCGGTGTCCACCGTGGGGGCAGGCGACTCGACGCTCGCCGGCTACCTCGCCGCCGACGGCGCGCCGGCCGACCGCCTGCGCCGCGCCGTCGCCTGGGGCCGCGCCGCGGTCCTCCTGCCGGGCAGCGCGGTCCCGCGCCCGTCCGACATCCGACTCGACGAGGTCGCCGTCGTGGCCGACCCCGACCCCTCCCTCGCCCTCAAGGAGCTGTGACCATGAGCCTGCCGCTGACCTCCGCCGACCTCGTCGGCGTCGACCTGGTGGCCCGTGACCGCGACGACGCGACGGGGCAGCTCATCGCCCTGCTCGCCGCCGCGGGCCGCGTCACCGACGCCGAGGGCTTCCACGCCGACGTGCGCGCCCGCGAGGCGCAGATGGCCACGGGCATGCCCGGCGGCGTCGGCCTGCCGCACGCGCGCTCCGAGCACGTCGCCGCGCCGAGCCTGGCCGTCGGCAAGCTGCGGGACGCCGTCGACTGGGGCGCCCCCGACGGGCCGGCCCGCCTGGTGTTCCTCATCGCCGCGCCGGCCGGCGGGGACTCCGACCACCTGAAGATCCTCGCCGCCCTCGCGCGCCGCCTGGTGCACGAGTCGTTCCGCCAGTCCCTGCTCGACGCCCCCGACGCCGCCACCGTGGCCGAGATCGTCACCCGAGAGGTCGTGCCGTCATGAAGTTCGTCGCCGTCACCTCGTGCCCCACGGGCATCGCGCACACGTACATGGCCGCCGAGGCCCTCGAGACCGTCGGCAAGGCCGGCGGCCACGAGGTCGTCGTCGAGACCCAGGGCGCCGCGGGCTCGACCCCGCTGGACCCGGCGGTCATCGCCGCCGCGGACGGGGTCATCTTCGCCGCGGACCTCGAGGTCCAGGACCGCGAGCGGTTCGCGGGCAAGCCGTTCGTCGACGTCGGCGTGAAGAAGGCCGTCCACGACCCCTCGGGGGTGCTCGCGCAGGCGGTCGAGGCCGTCGAGCACGGCGTCGTCGCGGAGCCCGTGGGCGCGCCGGCCGGTGCCGGGCCCCGCCCCGCCACCAAGGTCGACCCGAACGCCGGCGTCGGCACCCGGATCCGGCAGTGGCTGATGACCGGCGTGTCGTACATGATCCCGTTCGTCGCCGCCGGCGGCATCATGATCGCGCTGGGCTTCATGATCGCCCAGGCCGCGTGGGGCGAGTCCGGCGCGGTCGCCGTGACGCAGGTGCCGGTCGCCGACCTGATCTCCAGCTTCAGCATCACGTCCGGGCAGGACTGGGCGGTGCTGCTGTTCCAGACCGGCGGCGCGGCGTTCGCGTTCCTGGTCCCGGTGCTGTCCGGGTTCATCGCGTACGGCATCGCGGACCGGCCCGGCCTGGTGCCCGGCTTCGTCGGCGGCTCCATCTCCGTGCTGGTCGGCGCCGGGTTCCTCGGCGGCCTGGTCACCGGGTTCGTCGCGGGCTTCCTGGCCCTGTGGATCAGCCGCTGGAAGGTGCCGAAGGGCGTGCGCGGCGTGATGCCCGTGGTGGTCACCCCGCTGCTGTCGTCGCTGATCACCGGGTTCCTCATGTTCGTGCTGATCGGCCGCCCGATCGCGAACCTCATGGACGGCCTGACGAACTGGCTCAACGGCCTGTCCGGCTCGAACCTCGTGCTCATGGGCGCGCTGCTCGGCGTGATGATGGGCTTCGACCTCGGTGGCCCGATCAACAAGGTCGCGTACACGTTCGCGGTCACCGGCCTGGCGACCGAGGGCCTGGCCGCCGACGCGGTCCAGTACCAGATCATGGCCGCGGTGATGGCGGCCGGCATGGTCGCCCCGCTGGGTCTGGCCCTGGCGACGTTCGTCCGCAAGCGCCTGTTCACGCACGCCGAGCAGGAGAACGGCAAGGCCGCGGTGCTGCTGGGGCTGTCGTTCATCTCCGAGGGTGCGATCCCGTTCGCGGCGGCCGACCCGTGGCGCGTCATCGTGTCGTCGATGGTGGGCTCCAGCGTCACCGGCGCCCTCACGATGGCGTTCGGCTCCGGCCTGCGCGCGCCGCACGGCGGCGTGTGGGTGCTGCCGCTGATCTCGAACCCGCTCGGGTTCCTGCTCGCGGTGCTCGTGGGCACCGCGGTCACCGGGCTGCTGGTGGTCGTGCTCAAGAGCCTCAAGCCGAACCCCGTGGTCCAGGCGGAGCAGGCCGCCGACGCCGCCGCGCAGCCCGTCGTGGCCGCGCAGCCCGCGACGGCCTGACCGCACAGCCGCATCGGCACCTGCCGCACCCGCACCACCCCGCACCCGCACCACCCGCTGAACGACCCGCACACCCGACCCGACGGAGGGACGCTGCTGTGATGACCACCCGGACCGAGGACCGAGCACCTGCCCCAGGCACGGTGCTGCACGGAGCGGGGGTCGGCCGCCGGGTCGCGGTCGGGCCGGTGGTGCGGGTGCGGCCCGCGCCGGCGGTCCCGGGCGACGCCCCGGTGGTCCGCGACGGCGCCCCCGTCCCGGCGGCCGAGCTGCCCGGCGCGGTCACGGCCGCGTTCACCGACGTCGCGGCGGCGCTGCGGGAGCAGGCCGACCGCGCGTCGGGCACCGTGGCCGAGGTGCTGGGCGCGACCGCGATGATGGCCGATGACCCCGCGCTCAGGGACCAGGTGCTCGCGAAGGTCGCGGCGGGGGAGCCCGCGGTCGCCGCGCTCGACGCCGCCGTCGGGGCGTTCGCCGCGATGTTCGAGCAGGCGGGCGGCTACCTGGCCGAGCGCGTCACCGACCTCCGGAGCGTCCGTGACCGCGTGGTCGCGCGCCTCACCGGCCAGCCCGCGCCGGGCGTCCCGGAGCTGCGGGAGCCGTCGGTCGTGGTCGCCCGCGACCTCGCCCCCGCGGACACCGCCGCGCTGGACCTCGCGCGGGTCCTGGCCCTCGTCACCGAGGAGGGCGGCCCGACCGGCCACACCGCGATCATCGCGGGGCAGAACGGCATCCCGTGCGTGGTCCGCGCCACCGGGGCGAGCGGCCTCGTCGACGGCGTCGAGGTGGCGGTCGACGCCGCCGCCGGCACCGTCACCGTCGAGCCGGACGAGGCCGTGCGGTCCGCGATGACCGCCCGTGCCGCCGCGGAGCGCGCCCTGGAGTCCGACACCGACCCGGGCGCGACCGCCGACGGCCACCGGGTGGCGCTGCTCGCGAACATCGGCACCGCCGAGGACGCCGAGCGCCTGGCCGACGTCGCCGTCGAGGGCGTCGGGCTGTTCCGCACCGAGGTGCTGTTCCTCGGCCGGCAGCAGGCACCGACCGTCGACGAGCAGGCGACCGCCTACGCCCGGGTGCTGCGCGCGCTCGGCCCGGACCGCAAGGTCGTCGTCCGGACCCTCGACGCCGGGGCCGACAAGCCGCTGGCGTTCGCGAACCTCAGCCCGGAGGAGAACCCCGCGCTCGGGGTCCGTGGCTACCGGCTGGTCCGGTCCGCGCCCACGCTGCTCGCCGACCAGCTCCAGGCCCTGGCCCGGGCGGGCGAGGAGACCGGGACGACGCCGTGGGTGATGGCCCCGATGATCGCCACGCCCGCCGAGAGCCGTGCGTTCGCCGAGGCGGCCCGCGCCGCCGGCCTGCGGACGACCGGCGTCATGGTCGAGGTCCCCGCCGCGGCCCTGCGCGCGTCGTCGGTGCTCGCCGAGGTCGACTTCGTGTCGCTCGGCACCAACGACCTCGCCCAGTACACGATGGCCGCCGACCGGCTCCGGGGCGAGCTCGTCGACCTGCTCGACGCGTGGCAGCCCGCGGTGCTCGAGCTGGTCGCGTCCACCGCGCGCGCCGGGGTGGAGACCGGCAAGCCCGTCGGCGTGTGCGGGGAGTCCGCCTCGGACCCCCTGATGGCCCTGGTGCTCACCGGGCTGGGGGTCACGAGCCTGTCGATGTCCCCGGCCGCGCTCCCGGCCGTCCGGTACGCGCTGCGCCGGCACACGCTCGACGCCTGCCGGGCGATGGCCGACGCGGCGATCGCCGCCGAGGACCCGGCGGCGGCGCGGGCGGCGGTCGTCGACCTGCTCGACGCCGACGCCCGGGTGGCGCTCGGGGTGTGACGGGCGCGGTCTCGGGCGCGCGGGGTCAGCGGCCCGGCGGCGCCGGAGGTCGGGCGCGGCGCCGGGTGGCGCCCGGCGTCTCGCCGATCACCCGGCGGTAGCGGCGGGTGAAGTGCGCCTGGTCGGTGTACCCGAGGTCCGCGGCCAGCGCGGCGAGGTCCGCGTCCGGGTCGGTGTGCAGCGCGCCCGCCGCCGCCTGCAGCCGACGGCACTCGATCAGCCACTTCGGCGTCAGGCCGGTGTGCGCCCGCACGACCCGGCTCAGGGTGCGCGGGGTCGTGCCCACCGCGTCCGCGAGGTCGGCGGCGCGGAGCACGTCCGTGCGCTCCTCGGCGACCCGGCAGGCCGCGTTCGCGAGCAGCCCGGCGTCGTCGACCCCGGCGGCGACCGGCGCGAGCCACGCCCGCAGCGTCGCGGCGACGTCCGCGAGGTGGTCGGGCCGGTCCGCCGGAGCGGGCGCGGCGGACGGTCCTGACCCGGGGGTCCCCGTCATGGCCGCCGTGAGCGCGGGCAGCGGCGCGGTCGGCAGGGGCTCGTGGGCGCCGACCAGCCGCACCGGGTCGGTCGCGGTGAGCAGCCGGGTCGCGGCCGGGCGCAGCAGCACGCCGACCACCCAGGACCGTCCCGTCAGCTCCTGCACGGACAGCACCCGGTCCGGGCCGTGCAGGTCCGCGCGGCCGGGCTGCACGACGACGTTCGCGCTCGGGTAGGTGAGCACCCGCTGCGCGCGGACCTCGCCGGGCGGCACGTCCCAGTGCGCCGTCCACACGTGCCGGACGAGCGCGTCGAGGTCCGCGACCAGCGCCGTGCGGGCGAACCGCACCTCCGCGTCGCCCGGGTTGAGGTACCCCGCCGACCCGACCACGTGCCCACCCCCGTCCCCGGACCGGTTGTCCCGTTCGTACCAGACCGCCACGTCACCCCGGCGTGAGGCTCGGGGCATGACCGAGAGCATCGCACCCGCGACCGACACGACAGCCCCGGCCCTCGCGACCGGCGCGCACACGACCGGCGGCGTCCCGCACGGCCGCACCTCGCTCACCCCGCACCTCGTCGTGCACCCGGCGGACCAGGCGCTCGCGTTCTACGAGCGGGCGTTCGGGGCCAGGGTGCTCGATGTGACCCGGCTCGGCGACCTCGTCGGCGAGGCGACCCTCGACCTCGGCCACGGCTGCCTCACGCTGAGCGACCCGATGCCCGCGTACGGGATCGCCGCGCCCGACCCGTCCGCCCCGGCGACCTACTCGCTCGCGCTCTACCTGCCCGACGTCGACGCGGCCGTGGAGCGTGCCGTCGCGGCCGGGGCGACGCTGCGCGAACCGGTCAGCACGTTCGTGTCGGGCGACCGGTTCGGCTCGGTCGTCGACCCGTTCGGCGTGCGGTGGACGCTGATGACCCGCGTGGTGGACCTGGCGCCGCAGGAGAGTGCGGCCCGCGTCGCCCGCTGGGCGGCCGCGCAGGGGTGAGCTGCCGGCCTGCGGCGCCCCTCAACCGCGACCCTGGAGGAGAGCGGCGAGGGGGGAGTCGCCAGGTCCGCCGCCGGCGTCGAGGTGGTCGGCCTGGGCGCGCAGGAGGGGGCCGACCACGTCGGCGCCGTGGGTGTGGTGGCGGTCGAGAGTGTCGGCGAGGAGGCGCAGCAGGTCGGGGGACATGGAGTTCTCGACGTAGATGGTCATCGCCAGGACCTGGATGAAGTCCCGGAAGCGGGAGCCGTGGGGGCGCAGCCCGAGGAGGACCCTGCCCCCGAGGTGATCGGGGACTGCGGTGACCGTCGTCCCGTCGCCGAGTGGGACGCGGTAGCCGATCCAGCCGCGGCCGCGGATGGCGAGGACGGCCCCGGTCTCGGTGTCGAGCCAGAGCGAACCCCACAGTATCCAGCACGCGAACAGCACGCTGACGGCGGCGCCGATCAGCGTGTAGGGGCGGTTCTGCGGGTCTGTGACGAAGTGCCAGATGAATGCGCCGACCAGCAGCGCACCTGTGCCGTAGAGCCAGCGCATGGCCGATCGGGTCGTCAGCGCCGGGATCCGCACCATGCCCGTCGTGTCGGGGGGCTGCGTGGTGAATCGCCACTGCGAGCGGTTCACCGCGCGACCTGCGAGGGCGGGGTGTCGCGCACGTCCTCGTCGCCGAGCAGTGCCGCCAGCGGCGAGGTACCCGGTCCGCCGCCCGCGTCGAGGTGCGCGGCCTGGGCGAGGAGCACCGGGACGACGTCGGCGGCGCCCACGGTGCCGTGACGCTCGAGGGTGTCGGCGAGCGTGCGCAGGACGTCGGGTGACGTCGAGTTCTCGACGTAGAGGGTCATGGCGAGCAGCACCATGAATCGGCGCCTGCGCGAGCCCGGCGACCGCATGGCGAGCAGCACCCTGCCGATCTGGTCCGGGACGAGCGTGACGGTGGTGCCGTCGCCGAGCTGCGTCCGTTCGGTCAGCCACCTGCCGTGAACGGTCACCAGCGTGCCGTTCGCGGTGTCGAGCCAGCTCGATCCCCAGGTCATCCAGAGGGCGCCCAGGGCGAGGAACCCGACGAACGGCAGCGACCACAGCCCGTCCTCCGGGTGGGTGACGAAGCTCCAGGCGTAGCCCACCAGGACGAACACGCCCGTGCCGATCAACCACCGCCGGGCCGACGGCGTCATCAGCGCCGGGAGCGGGACGAGGCCCTGCGTGTCCGGCGAACTCGGGTGCACCCGCCGGCGGCCGCCGCTCACCGGGCGTCCTCGCCGGCGGGGCGGTTGGCTCGGGCAGAGAGGGCGCGTGCGGCGAGTTTGTGCAGGTGCCCCAGGAGGTCGGCCCGCGTGACGGGAACCGCGGTCAGCGGGTCATCGGTGCCGGGGCGCGCGGTGAGCAGCCACGCCCCGTCCGGGCCGGTGAACAGGCCGGTCAGCATCGGCTCCGTGTCGCCGGGGGTGCGCAGCACGAGGTCGGTGCGGAGCTCGGCCCGGGCCAGCAGGTCGGTGGTCGCACGCTCCGGGGCGGCCGGGTCTCCGACCGCGAGAGCGGGTCCGGTGCCGTCGGTCGCCTCGGGGTGGACCGTCGCGGCCGTCAGCAGGTCGGGAAGGTCGTCGGCCGGTGCGACGGCGAAGTGGTGCAGCCCTCCGGCGTCGACCTGCTCGACCAGCACGACGTCCGCGACCACGTGCGCGTACCAGAAGTCCTGGCCGAGCGAGGTGGTGCGCGCGGCGCAGAGCACGGCGTCCGGGGCGGCCCGCAGTGTCACCACGGCGTGCACGTCCTCGCGGACCCGGGCGTCGGCGGTGCCGCTCCCGTCGGGGTCGGTGGGTGCCGCCCCGGTCGGGGGTTCGAGCAGCCCTCGGGCGAGCAGGCCGCGGTACGCGGTCCGCAGGCTCCACTCCCGTGGGCCGTCGGCCAGGGCGGCGAGGTGCGGCTCGACGACGACCGTCGGGACGCCGCCGTGCAGGACGTGCAGCTCCTCGTCGGTGAGGACCTCGAGGGGGACTGCCGTGGCGGGAGCGGCGCCGTCCTCCGGCGCGGAGCCGGTCACAGCGACCCGAACGACAGGACGCGCAGCAGCCCGCCCGCGACGTCGCCCACGGCATCGGCGGCGCGGCGGGTGACGGACCCGATGCGGTCACGTGCCCAGTCGACCGCGGCCGACGCCGCGCGGACCCCGACGTCACGCGCACGGGCCGCGGCGTCGCCGATCCCACTCCACGCCGAGCCGAGGAAGTCCCCGATCGCCTCGCGGTGGTCCCAGACCAGGTTGCCCAGGCTCCACGCGCCGTAGGCGAGCACGGCTGCTCCGGCGACGGCGAGGCCGACGGGTCCGAGCGCGAGCGCGCCGGCTCCGAGAGTCGGAGCCATGCTGGATGCCAGCAAGGCGGTTGCTCCCGCTGCGCCAACGGCACCGAGTGCTCGTGTCGCCGCCCCTCGACCTCCGCTGTATCCACCCCCCGTCAGCGCATCCGACACCCCGCTGTAGATCGTCACCGGCAAGAACGCCCGCCCCACCACCGCGGCCCCCGGCACGCGCATCCGCGCGAGCACCCCGCTGCCCTCACCCCCGAAGCAGAACCGTCGCAGCGCCGCCGCGGCCTTCGCCCCCTCGCGGAGCGCGGCGCGGGGTCGGCCGGCGACGGGCGCGAAGCCGGACCGGACGAACTGCCGGTACGCACGGGCCTTGGACCCGAGCTGCACCGTGTCCTTGCCGACCTGCGCGAGCCGCACGGCACCGTCGGGCACCCCTACGGACGGCCCCGCGGCGCGGACCGGGGCGGGCACGCTCACCACGCCCGCGAGGTCCCAGTCGACCGCCCGTACGGGGTCGATCTGCCCGCGCAGCCGCGTGTCGGCGGCGCGGCGCTGGTCGGCGAGGTCCTGGAGCTGGCGGTCACCGGCACGCACCGTGTCGGAGGCGTCGTCGCAGGCGTCCCGCCACCGGGTGCGTGCTGCTGCCGTGGTCGTCTCGGGTGCGCGGTGCAGCGACCGCAGCAGCGTCGAGGCGGCATCCTGGCGCCGGCGGATCACGGCGGCCTCCTCGGCGATCTCCTCGACCCGGTTCGCGTACGCCGTGAGGGCGTCGGTGGCGGGGTCGATCGACTCGAGCAGGTGCCGCAGGTTGTCCACGCAGGTCTGCGCCGAGTCCCGCCACGCGTCACCCGCCTGACCGGACCAGGCGGCCTCGGTCAGGGTCCCGGTGCGGGAGCGGACCTCCCAGTGGACGTCGGCGAGCTCGTTCACCGTCGTGGTGAGCTGCCGGGACAGGTGCCGCAGCGCGTGCACGTCGCCGGCTCCCGGGTCCTCGTCGGTCCACCTCATGACGTGGCCAGCGCACGGTCGGTGGCCACGAGGGCGTCGGCGGCCGCGCTCGCCGCGGTGCCGAGGGCGTGCAGGGCGGCGCGGGCGTCCCGGAGGCCGTCCCGCGCGGACAGCAGCAGGTCCTCGAGGTCGTCGTCGACGGCGGGGCTGCCGCTCGTGCGCGGCGTCGTGCGGGGCGCGTCGGGGACCTCGTGCTCGAGTGCTCTCAGGGCCGCGCCGACCTCGGCGACCTCGGCGGGTTCAACGACGAGGTCCACGGCGCACCTCCTGACGTCGGAGGTGGGTCGGGCGGGGTGGGGCGCAGCGCAGCACGGTCGACTCCCGGGTGGGGCACCCGTGGTCACGGCGCGCGGACGCGGCCGGTCGACGGGTGTCGGTCGGATCAGGACGTGCGGCTGAGCCACCGAAGATAGCGGCACGACCCGGCCCTGACCAGCCCCTCTTCGGGAGCGTGGCCGGCGGCGTCCGGACCGGCGGCGGCGGGCCCGCCCCCGCCGGTCAGGCCGGCGCGCAGGCGGTGCTGGACGTGCCGCCCGCGACCCGGGCGCCCGGGGACGAGCCCGGCCCGGCGGTGCCCTCCGGCACCACCCCGTCGAACTGCACCTGGTTCCGCCCGAGCCGCTTCGACCGGTACAGCGCGACGTCGGCGCGCGCGGCGAGCGTGTGGGCGGCCTCGGCGGGGGAGGCCATCGCCCCGCCGAAGCTCATGGTCACCCGCAGCCCGTGGGACAGCTCGTGCCACGGGTACGTGGCGATCGTCGCGCGGATGCGCTCGCAGACGGCCTGGGCCTGCTCCAGCGGCGAGTCGAGCAGCACCAGCGTGAACTCCTCGCCGCCGACGCGGGCGACGACGTCGCCGACCCGGACCGCGGCGGTCATGATCTGCCCGACGCGGCGCAGCACCTCGTCGCCGACCGGGTGGGAGTGCAGGTCGTTGACGGACTTGAACAGGTCGAGGTCCGCGACGACGTACGCGATCTCCTCCTCCCGCCCGAGCCGCGCGGCGAGGATCGCGTCCAGCCCACGGCGGTTCAGCAGGCCGGTCAGGGGGTCGTGGACGGCGTCGTGCTGGAGCGTCTCGTTGAGGGCGGCGAGCTCGGCGGCGCGCTTGCGGGCCTGGTCGCGGGCCTGGCGGACCCGCTCGACGTCGAGCTGCGCGTTGACCACGATGCCGCGCCGCTCGGCGGCCTGGTCGCGCTGGAGCATGACGGCCTCGTGGTACTGCCGGTGGGTGTCGAGCGCGGCCTGCAGGTCGCCGGCGTCCTCGTGGACCTGGACCAGCTCGAGCAGGACGTCGGCGCGCTCCATCGGCCGCAGGGTCTGCTCGGAGACCAGCAGACCGGAGTGCAGGGTGGCGCGCGCGCCCGCGTGGTCGCCGCGCAGCCGGCAGAGCCGGCCGTGCGCCGCGTGGTACCGGATCGTCAGGTAGCGGGCCTGCACGCGCGGCAGGGCGTGCGCGACCTCCTCCAGCGCGACGCCGGCGGCGTCGAGCTCGCCGCACGCCATCAGCGCGCGGGCGAGCCGCACCTGCGCCTCCGCGGCCATCCGCGGGTTGCCGGAGTCGCCGCCGTCGGCGTCGGGGACGCCGTGCGCCGCCTCGAGACCCTGGGTCGCGAGCGAGACCGCCCGCTCGGCGAGCGCGCGCGAGCGGACCGGGTCGGTCGCGGCCAGGGCGACGCTCTCGTCGGTGTCGAGCTTCGCGAGGCCGGACAGGGTCGCGCAGGTGCCGTCGGGGCGGTTCAGCAGCGGCCACAGGCGCGCGGCCTCGTCGAGCAGCTCCCGGGCCTTCTCCGGGAACCGGTTCATCGAGATGTAGGTGTCCGCGAGGTTGTTCAGCGCCGCGGCCATGCCCTCGGTGTCGTCCAGCTCGCGGCGGATCGCCAGGGACCGGTCGAGCAGCTCCAGGGCCGAGAGGTTGTCGCCGAACCCGTTGTAGACCGCCGCGAGACCCTGCAGCAGGCGGCCCTCCCAGGGGCGGACGCCGTGGGTGGTGCTCAGCTCGAGGGCGCGCTCCATCGCCGCGAGGGCCAGGGCGTCGTCTCCGAGGAGGTGGTGCGCCCAGCCCGCGTTGTACTCGAGCTCGATCTCGGGCTCGATCGCGTGCTCGGCCCGGGCCCGCTCGAGCAGCGGGGGGAGGGCCGCGACGCACAGCGCGGGCGCGGCGTCGCACAGGCGGTCGATCCGGTCGAGCTCCGAGCGCCAGGACGGCAGGCCGTCCCTCTGCGCCGCTCGGGCAGTCGTCATGTCTGTCTGTATCGGGAACGGGCCGCTCGGGGTGAAGGGGCGCCCCGGGTGAAACGGCGGAACGGTGAGACGCGGCGAGGGCCCGCAACCGCCGGTCGGCGGTGCGGGCCCTCGCACGGGCGTACCGGGTCAGGCGATGGTGGCGACCGCCTGGCGGGCGATCTCCAGCTCCTCGTTGGTCGGGATCACCAGCACGGTGACCTCGGCGCCGTCGGGGGAGATGACCTTCGGCTCCTTGATCCGGCCGACGTTGCGCTCGGGGTCGACCTGGATGCCGAGGCGCTCCAGGCCCGCGAGGGCGTTGAGCCGGACGATGTCGTCGTTCTCGCCGATGCCGGCGGTGAACGTGATGACGTCGACGTGGCCGAGCTCGGCGTAGTACTTGCCGACGTAGCCCTTGATCCGGTGGTAGTAGACGTCGAGGGCGGTCTTGACCCGCTCGTCGCCCGCGGCGACGGCGTCGTGGACGTCGCGCATGTCGGTGTAGCCGGACAGGCCGAGCATCCCGGACTTCCGGTTCAGCAGCTCGTCGAGCTGGTCGATGGTGTAGCCGCCGACCCGCGCGAGGTGGAACAGCACGGCGGGGTCGATGTCGCCCGACCGGGTGCCCATGACGAGGCCCTCGAGCGGGGTGAGGCCCATGGACGTGTCGATGCACGCGCCGCCGCGCACGGCGGACGCCGACGCGCCGTTGCCGAGGTGCAGCACGATGGTGTTGAGCTCCTCGAGCGGCTTGCCGAGGAACTCGGCGGTCGCGCGGGACACGTACAGGTGCGACGTGCCGTGGGCGCCGTAGCGGCGGATCTTGTACTGCGCGGCGACGTCCTGGTCGATCGCGTACGTGTACGCGGCCGGCGGCATGGTGCGGTGGAACGCGGTGTCGAACACCGCGACGTGCGGCAGGTTCGGGAACGCGTGCCGGGCGGCCTGCACGCCGGCGACGTTGGCCGGGTTGTGCAGCGGGGCCAGCGGGGACAGCGCGTCGATCTGCGCGAGCACCTCGTCGTCGATGACCGCGGGGCCGTCGAAGACGTCGCCGCCCTGGACGATCCGGTGGCCGACCGCGGTGAGGTCCTCCTCGCGGAGCTGCGGGCCCTGCTCCTCGAACAGGCCGAGGACGAGGCGCATGCCGGTCTCGTGGTCGGGCACGGGCTGCTCGAGGACCGTCGTGCCGGACGGGCCCTCGTGCTTGACCTTGCCGACCTCGAGGCCGATGCGCTCCACGATGCCGCTGGCGAGGGCGTCGCCGCTGGTGGCGTCGACCAGCTGGTACTTGATCGACGAGGAGCCGGAGTTGATGACGAGGACGTGGTTCACTTCGAGCCTTCCGAGGTCAGGGCCTGGGCCTGGATCGCCGTGATGGCGACGGTGTTGACGATGTCCTGGACCAGGGCGCCCCGGGACAGGTCGTTGACGGGCTTGCGCAGACCCTGGAGCACGGGGCCGACGGCGACCGCGCCGGCGGACCGCTGCACGGCCTTGTAGGTGTTGTTGCCGGTGTTGAGGTCGGGGAACACGAACACCGTGGCCCGGCCGGCGACCGCGGAGTCGGGCATCTTCGTCTGGGCGACGGAGGCGTCGACGGCGGCGTCGTACTGGATCGGGCCCTCGACGCTCAGGTCGGGGCGGCGCTCGCGGACCAGCTCGGTCGCGGTGCGGACCTTGTCGACGTCCGCGCCGGAGCCGGACGAGCCGGTGGAGTAGGACAGCATCGCGATCCGCGGCTCGATGCCGAACTGCGCGGCGGTCTCGGCCGAGGAGATCGCGATGTCCGCGAGCTGCTCGGCGGTCGGGTCCGGGTTCACGGCGCAGTCGCCGTAGACCAGGACGCGGTCCTCGAGGCACATGAGGAAGACGGACGACACGACCGAGGTGCCGGGGAGCGTCTTGATGATCTCGAAGGACGGCTTGATGGTGTGGGCCGTGGTGTGCGCGGCGCCGGAGACCATGCCGTCGGCGAGGCCGAGCTGGACCATCATCGTGCCGAAGTACGACACCGAGGAGACGATCTCGCGGGCGCGCTCGACGGTCATGCCCTTGTGCTTGCGCAGCTCGGTGTACTCGGCGGCGAACCGCTCGAGCAGCTCGCCGGCCTTGGGGTCGATGACGTGCGCGGCGGTGAGGTCCAGGCCGAGCTCGGTGGCGCGGCGGCGGATCGCGGTCTCGTCGCCGAGGATCGTCAGCTCGGCGACCTCGCGCTGGAGCAGCGTGGAGGCGGCGCGCAGGATGCGGTCGTCGCTGCCCTCGGGCAGGACGACGTGCTTGCGGTCGGACCGCGCCCGGTCGAGCAGCTCGTACTCGAACATCAGCGGCGTGACGACCTCGGGGGCCGGCACCTCGAGCGCGGCCAGGGCCTCCTCGGCGTCGGTGTGCTTCTCGAACAGCGCGAGCGCCGTGTCGACCTTGCGCTGCGAGTCCGCGGACAGCCGGCCGCGGGTGCTCGCCGCGGCGCTGGCCGAGCGGAACGTGCCGAGGTCGGTGCGGATCACCGGCAGCTTGCTGCGCAGGCCGTCGACCAGGCGGGACACGACGGCCGGGGGCTCGAACCCGCCGTTGAGGATGATGCCGGACAGCGACGGGAAGCCCTCGGCGGCGTGCGCGGTGAGCAGGCCGAGCAGGATGTCCGAGCGGTCGCCGGGGACGATCACGACGACGCCGTCGGACAGCCGCTCCAGCAGGTGCTCGATCGACATGGCGCCGACCAGGACCTCGGTGGACTCGCGGGACAGCAGCTGCGCGTCGCCGCCGATCAGGGTGCCGTCGACCGCGTCCATCAGCTGGCGCACGGTGGGGGCGACGAGGAACGGCTCCTCGGGCAGGGCCCAGGCGGTGGCGCGGGTGGAGAGCTCGGCGCGGACGGCGTCGAGGTTGGCGGGGTCGCACCGGTTGGCGACGATCGCGACGACCTGGGCGTGGCCGGCCTCGAGCTCGTTCGCGGCGACCTCGGCGACCTGGCGGACCTCCTCGGGCGTGCGGCCCTGGCCCTTGACGCACAGCAGCACGGGCGCGCCCAGGTTGGCGGCGATCCGGGCGTTGAAGCCCAGCTCGGCGGGGCCGGCGATGTCGGTGTAGTCGGTGCCGACGATGACGACGACGTCGCACTGGCGGGCGACCGCGTGGTACCGGCTGACGATCGTGGCGAGCGCCGCCTCGGGGTCGGCGTGCACGGCCTCGTAGGTGGTGCCGACGCAGTCCGCGTACGACAGGTCCACGCCGTCGTGGGCCAGCAGCAGCTCGAGCACGTAGTCCGGGGTCTCGGTGGACCGCGCGATCGGGCGGAACACGCCGACCTTCTGCACGGTGCGGGTCAGCAGGTCGACGAGGCCCAGTGCCACGGTCGACTTGCCGGTGTCCCCCTCGGGGGAGGTGACGTAGATGCTGCGGGCCACGGGTGCGGCTTCTTCCTCTTCGAGATCCGGGGGTCGCCCGGCGGGGCAAAGGTGGTGGGATGAATTCTGCCGGACGTGAGCCGCCGGGGCGAGGAGCGAGCCGGTGACCCGTGCCACGCCGGGGGCCCGCGACCGGCGCTGACAGCCCTGCCGGCCCACCGTCCGTGACCTAGGTCCCGGACGGCCGATGGCCCGCACCGGTGCGGTGCGGGCCATCGGCCTCGTGCTCACTACTCGTTGTCACCACCGGTCGCGGCGGTGGCGTTCTGCTGCGGGCCCCCGACCTCGGTGCCGGTCTCGCCGGCGTCGGGCCAGACCCAGTCGCGCACCTCGGGGAGGTCCTCGCCGTGCTCGCGGGTGTACTCGTGCGCCCGGAGCCGCGCGTCGACCATGCGCTGCCGCAGGCCCGCGTGCTTGGAGCCGAGCGACGGCGTCTGGTCGATGACGTCGATCACCAGGTGGAACCGGTCGAGGTCGTTCAGCATGACCATGTCGAACGGCGTCGTGGTCGTGCCCTCCTCCTTGTACCCCCGCACGTGGATGTTCTTGTGCCCCTTGCGGCGGTACGTCAGGCGGTGGATCAGCCACGGGTAGCCGTGGTACGCGAACACGATCGGCTTGTCGGTCGTGAACAGCGTGTTGAAGTCGCGGTCCGACAGGCCGTGCGGGTGCTCCCGCTCGTCCTGCAGGCGCATGAGGTCCACGACGTTGACGACGCGGACCTTGAGGTCCGGCAGCTCGCGGCGCAGGATGTCGGCCGCGGCCAGCACCTCGAGCGTCGGGACGTCGCCGGCGCAGCCCAGGACGACGTCCGGGTCCTCGCCCTCGACCTCGGTGCCGGCCCACTCCCAGATGCCCAGGCCGCGGGTGCAGTGCGCGACGGCCTCGTCCATCGTGAGGAAGTTCGGCGCGGGCTGCTTGCCGGACACCACGACGTTGACGTACTGCCGGCTGCGCAGGCAGTGGTCGTACGTCGACAGGAGGGTGTTCGCGTCCGGCGGCAGGTACACCCGGACGATCTCGGCCTTCTTGTTCACCACGTGGTCGATGAAGCCCGGGTCCTGGTGGCTGAAGCCGTTGTGGTCCTGGCGCCACACGTGGCTGGACAGCAGGTAGTTCAGGCTCGCGATGGGCCGGCGCCACGGGATGTGGTTCGTGACCTTCAGCCACTTCGCGTGCTGGTTGAACATCGAGTCGACGATGTGGATGAACGCCTCGTAGCTCGTGATCAGGCCGTGGCGGCCCGTGAGCAGGTAGCCCTCCAGCCAGCCCTGGCACTGGTGCTCGGACAGCATCTCCACGACGCGGCCCATCCGGGCCAGGTGGTCGCCCTCGTCCGTCGGCAGGTACTCGGCGTTCCACACCTTGTCGGTGACGTCGAAGACGGCCTGCAGGCGGTTCGAGGCGGTCTCGTCCGGGCCGAAGATCCGGAAGTTGTCCGGGTTCCGGCGGATCACCTCGGTGAGGTACTTGCCCAGCTCGCGCGTCGCCTCGGAGATCGAGCCGCCGGGCACCGGGACCTCGACCGCGAAGTCGCGGAAGTCGGGCAGCCGGAGGTCCTTGAGCAGCAGCCCGCCGTTGGCGTGCGGGTTGTCGCTCATCCGCAGCGTCCCGGGGGGCGTCAGCGAGGTGATCTCGGCCTTGATCGAGCCGTCGGCCTCGAACAGCTCCTCCGGCTTGTACGACTGCAGCCAGTCCTCGAGGACGTGCAGGTGCTCGTCGGTGTCGCGGGCGCTGGCGAGCGGCACCTGGTGCGAGCGCCAGGAGGCCTCGACCTGCTTGCCGTCGATGACGGGCGGGCAGGTCCAGCCCTTCGGGGTCTTGAAGATGATCATCGGCCACGACGGGCGGGTCTCGTCGCCCGCGGCCGCGCGGGCCTTGATCTCGGCGATCTCGTCCATGACGGTGTCGAGCAGCTCGGCGAACCGGGCGTGCACCGCGGCGTGGTCCTCGCCGTCGAACCCGCCGACGAACAGGTGCGGCTTGTGGCCGTACCCGGTCATCAGGGCGAGCAGCTCCTCCTCGGGGATGCGCGCCAGGACCGTCGGGTTGGCGATCTTGTACCCGTTGAGGTGCAGGATCGGCAGGACGACGCCGTCCGCCTTCGGGTCGATGAACTTGTTCGAGTGCCAGGACGTCGCCAGCGGGCCGGTCTCGGCCTCGCCGTCGCCGACGACGGCCGCGACCAGCAGGTCGGGGTTGTCGAACACCGCGCCGTACGCGTGGGACAGCGCGTAGCCGAGCTCGCCGCCCTCGTGGATCGAGCCGGGGGTCTCCGGGGCCACGTGGCTCGGGATGCCGCCCGGGAACGAGAACTGCCGGAACAGCCGGCGCACGCCCTCGGCGTCCTGCGTGATGTCGGAGTAGACCTCGGAGTACGTGCCGTCCAGGTACGCGGAGGCGACGAGACCCGGGCCGCCGTGGCCGGGGCCGGTGAGGTAGAGGGTGGACTGCTCGCGCTCCGCGATGACGCGGTTCAGGTGCGCGTACAGGAAGTTCAGACCCGGGGTGGTGCCCCAGTGCCCCAGCAGGCGCGGCTTCACGTGGTCACGCGTGAGCGGCTCCCGCAGCAGCGGGTTGTCCAGCAGGTAGATCTGCCCCACCGACAGGTAGTTCGCCGTCCGCCACCAGGCGTCGATGCGTCGGAGCGTCTCGTCCGAGACGGGCTGGCCGGAGCCGGTCCGCCAGGTGGCGAGCTGCGACGTCGTCGTACTCATGTCTCTCCCCGTTGTCGCGCAACCACGGATGTGCCGTGGGTCCGGACGTGCTCCCCCCGGACGACCACCAGCCTTGCGGCGCGTCGCGCCGTTTCCCGGGACGTCCGACCTACCCGCCCCGTGGCCGCCGCGGCGGCCTCTGCCATCCAACCCCATCGGTTCACCCGCGGCGAGCCCCCGGGCGGACCCTGGGGACGACGGGCGGCGAGGCGACCCCCCAGGTCCGCCGGGTACCGTGCTGCGGTGCCCGACACCCCGCCCGACGCGCCCGCAGCCGGCGACGCGCCCGCGTCGGGAGCCCCGGACCGCCCGACCCTGTGGCAGGTCGCCCGCACCCCGCGGATGATCGGCCTGCTGGTCCTGTTCCTCGCCGCCGCGGCGGTCTGCGGCCGCCTCGGGGCGTGGCAGCTGGAGCGCGCCGAGGTCCGCGGCGCGCGCGCCCAGGCCGAGCGGCTCGCGGAGATCGAGGCCCAGCCCGCCGTCCCGCTCGAGGACGTGCTGGCGCCGCAGTCCCCGTTCGACGGCGGGCTCGTCGGCCGGCACGTCGAGGTCACGGGGGAGTACGACGCCGCCGGCCAGCTGCTCGTCACCGACCGGGCGCTGGGCGGCCGCACCGGCTACCTCGTGCTGACCCCGCTGCGGGTCGCGTCCGACGACCCCGCCGCCGACGGCGCCGTGCTGCCCGTGGTCCGCGGCTGGGTCGCGAGCGGTGACGCGAGCGACCCGCTGGTCGCGGTGCCCGACGGCGAGGTGCGGGTGACCGGCTACCTCCAGGGCTCCGAGGACTCCGGCCAGCCGCACGACGCCGCGGAGCCGGGCACGACGGACAGCATCTCGTCCGCCGAGCTGCTGGGCGTGTGGGGCGGGCCGATCTGGACGGGCTACGCGGTGCTCACCGACGCCGACCCCGCGCAGGCAGCCGGCATCGAGCTGCTGCCGCCGCCGACGCGCTCCGGCACCGGGCTGAACATCCAGAACCTCGGGTACGCGGCGCAGTGGTTCGTGTTCGGCGGGTTCGCGGTGTTCCTGTGGGTGCGGCTGCTCAAGGACGAGCAGCTGCGCGACGAGGAGCCGGACGAGTCAGCGGGCGCGGCTCCCGCAGGACCGGCGTCGGCGTAGCGGGCCCTACTCCCGCTGCCACGACCGCCACAGCGACGCGTACTCCCCGCCCGCGGCCACCAGGTCGTCGTGCGGACCGATCTCGCTGATCCGTCCCGCGTCCACCACGGCGACCCGGTCGGCGTCGTGCGCCGTGTGCAGGCGGTGCGCGATCGCGACGACCGTGCGGCCCTCGAGCACCGCGGACAGCGACCGCTCGAGGTGCCGGGCGGCGCGCGGGTCGAGCAGCGACGTGGCCTCGTCGAGGACGAGGGTGTGCGGGTCGAGCAGCACGAGCCGTGCGAGCGCGACCTGCTGGGCCTGCGCCGGGGTGAGCGGGAACCCACCCGAGCCGACCTCGGTCTCGAGGCCTTGAGGAAGGGCCTCGACCCAGTCCCACGCGTCGACCGCCCGGAGCGCGCGCTCCAGCGCGGCGTCGTCGGCGCCGGTGTCCGCGAGGCGCAGGTTGTCGGCGAGCGGCCCGACGAACACGTGGTGCTCCTGGGTCACCAGGGCGACGTGCCCGCGCAGCTCGTCGAGCGGCAGGTCGACGAGCGGCACGTCACCGACGGTCACGGTGCCGCCGGTGGGCGGGTGGATGCCCGCGAGCATCCGGCCGAGCGTGGACTTCCCGGCGCCGGACGGGCCGACGACCGCCAGCCGCTCCCCGGGACGCAGGGCGAGGTCGACGCCGTGCAGCACGTCGTGGCCGGGGCGGTAGGCGTACCGGACGCCGGTGGCCTCGACGTCGTCGCCCTCGGGGCGGGCGTCCCGGGCGGTGCGGTCGGGGGCGACGTCGGCGACGCCGAGGATCCGCGCCAGGGACGTCGCACCGACCTGGATCTCGTCGAGCCAGAAGATCAGCTCGCCGATCGGGTGGATGACCTGGGTCGCGTACAGGGCGATCGTGGTGACCGCGCCCACCGTGGCGTCCCCGGTCGACACCAGGTAGGCGCCCCAGGCCAGCACCGCCACGACCGGCAGCACGAACGACAGGTCGACCCCGGGGAACAGCACGGTGCGGAGGTCGAGCGTGCGGCTCTCGGCGGCGAACGCCTCGCGCAGGTCCGCGTCGACCCGGGCCCGGCGTCGCGCCCCGAGCCCGAGGGCGTCGACCGTGCGCGCGCCCTCGACCGACTCGGTGATCGTGCCGTTCAGCGTGGCGTACGCGGCGGACTCGCGCAGGTAGGCGGGCGCCGCGCGGCGCAGGTACCAGCGGGTCACGGGCAGCAGCAGCGGCAGGCCCGCGAGCAGCCCGAGCGCGACCAGGGGGCTGGTCAGGACCGCGGCGACCACGGTGAGCGTGATGGTCGCGACGGTGACGAGGATCCGCGGCACGCCGAACCGGACCGTGTACTGGACGCGGTCGATGTCCGTGGTGGTCCGCGCGACCAGGTCCCCGGTGCCGGCGCGCTCGACGGTGGACAGCGGCAGCCGGGTCACGGTGCCGACGAACTCCTCGCGCAGGTCCGCGAAGACCGTCTCCCCGAGGACCATCGCGGAGCGCTGTGCGTACCGGATCAGCACGGTCTGGGCGAGGACGGCCACGACGAGCACGAGCACGGTGCGGTCGACCGCCGACGCCGTCGTGCCCGCGACCACCGCGTCGACCAGCCGGCCGAGCAGCCACGGGCCCGCCAGCCCGGCCGTCGCGGCCAGGACGTGCAGCACCACCACCACGGCCAGGCCGCGACGGTGCCGGCGCAGCAGGGCCGTGGTGTGGCGGCGCAGCGCGGGTCCGTCAGCGACGGGCAGCTTCACGGGGTGCCTCCTGGTCGGTGCCCGGCTCGGTGCCCGGCTGGGTGCCCGGTCCCGGGCGGGGCGCGGGGACGTCGGCGGGGTCGTCGGCGCGCGACACGACGGCGCGGTACGCCCGGCCGACGTCGTCCGCGGCGGTGACGAGGTCGCGGTGCCGCCCGGTGGCGACGACGCGCCCGTCGCGGACCAGGGAGACCTCGTCCACCGCGTCCAGCACCAGCGGGCTCGCGGTGACCACCACGGTCGTCGACCCGCGGCGGGCGTCGGCGAGTCGGCGCGCGATCCGGGCCTCGGTGTGCGCGTCGACCGCGCTCGTCGGCTCGACCAGCACCAGCACCTCCGCGCCGGTCAGCAGCGCCCGGGCGAGGGCGACGCGCTGCCGCTGCCCGCCGGACAGCGACCGGCCCTTCTCCTCGACCTCGCCGTCGAGCCCGCCGGGCACGGAGTCGAGGACGTCGCCGGCGTCCGCGGTGGTCATCGCGGTGCGCAGGTCGTCGCGCGAGGACCCGCCGCGCACGTCGAGCTCGTCGGCGAGCACGCCGGTGAACAGGTGCGGCGTGGACTCGGCGACCACGACCCGGCCGCGCACCTCGGCGAGGGCGAGCCGGTCCAGCACGGTGCGTCCCCACCGCACGCGGGACAGCGGGACGTCGGCGGGGTCGGGCCGCGCCGGCCGCGTGGCCTCCGCACCCGCGTCGTCGGCGTCCTCGTCGCCCGTGCCGACCCGGGGCGGGCCCATCCGGCCGAGCCGCAGCGCGATCCGCGCGGACTCGTCGGGGTCGGCACCGACCAGGGCGGTGAGCCGGCCGGGCGCGGCGACGAACCCGCTGGCCTCGTCGACCAGCGGCTCGCCGGGCGGCGGTCCGGCCTGGGGCTCCGCGGGGTCGTCGGAGCCCGCGGCCGGCACGGACAGCGCGCCGATGATCTTGCGGGCGCCGACGACCGCGCGGGTGGTGACGCGGATGGCCTCGCTGGCGGTCCACAGCGGCTGCGTGAGGAACGCCGCGAACCCGTAGAACGACACGAGCTGCCCCGGCGTGATCCGGCCGTCCAGCGCGAGCCGCGCCCCCGCCCACACCACCACCGCGAGGAACAGCCCGGGCAGCAGCGTCTGGAGGGCGTCGAGCAGCGACTGGGTCTGCGACACCCGGACCCCCGCGGCGCGCACCCGCTGCGACTGCGCCCGGTACCGCGCCGCGAACACGTCCTCGCCGCCGATGCCGCGCAGGATGCGCAGCCCCGAGACGGTGTCGGCGCCGAGCGTCGTCAGGCGGCCGGTGGCCTCGCGCTGCTCGGACTGCCGCTTCTGCAGGGCGGGCACGAGCGACGACAGCACGCCGACGACGACCGGCAGCCCCAGCAGCACGAGCAGCCCCAGCGGCACCGACGTGCGCAGCAGGACCGCCCCGAGCGTCAGGTACGCGGCCACCCCGCCGACGAGCCGCGGCAGGATCGCGAACACCTCGCCCATCCGCAGCGCGTCCGAGGCGACGGTCGCGACGACCTCGCCCGTGGGCAGCCGGGCGGTGATCGCGTCGCCGGTGCGCGTGACGTGGTGGCCGATCTGCTGCGAGGACGCGAACGCCGCGCGCAGCCAGTTCTCCACCTCGAGCCGGTGTCCCCAGACGTTCGCCCCGACCTGGACCAGGCCCAGCCCGGCGAGCCCGAGGCAGCCGAGCCACAGCGCCCGCCCGAGCCCCGCGTCCAGCCCGCCGTCCACGACGCGGCCGAGCTGCCAGGGCATCAGCGCGGCGGCGACGTTGCCGACCACGGCCACGGCCGTCGCCCCGAGGAGCACGCCGAGCTGGCGGCGCGCCTGCCAGAACATGAGGCGCAACGGGCCGGTGAGCGGCGGGTGCCCGGGGTCGGGGAGGGGAAGGGGTCGCACGGCCGACCACGCTACGGGTGACCCCCGACACAGCGACACGGGTTTTGGGCTCGGGGTGGGCGAGAATCGGCAGCGCACCCGCGATCCCGCCGAGAGGACCTCCCCGTCATGACCGAGCCCACCGGCCAGCCGACCCCCGCGACCGCGCAGCCGGCCCCCGCGCCCGCCGCCCCGGCGCCGCGTCCCGCGCCCGCCGGGTCCGCCGGACGCCTGACGCGCTACCGGGTGATGGCGTTCGTCACCGGCACGATGCTGCTGGTCCTGTGCCTGGAGATGGTCCTCAAGTACGTGTTCCACGCGGGTGGGGTCGACGCCTCCGGGTCCCCCGAGCCGGTGCTGGGGACCTGGATCGCGATCGTGCACGGCTGGATCTACGTGGTGTACCTGGTCACGGTCGTCCAGCTCTGGTCCGCGATGCGCTGGTCGCTGGGCCGGCTGGCGACGATGGCGCTCGCGGGCGTCGTGCCGGTGATGTCGTTCGTGCTGGAGCGGCGGGTGCACGCCGAGGCGGTCGCGCGGATCACGCCGGGGCGCTGACCTCCCTCGCCGTGACCGCCCGCCGCGCACGCCACCGGGCGACCGGACGCTCGACGAGCCACCAGCTCGCGGTCGCCGCGATCAGGGTCAGCCCCAGCACCGCCACCGCGCCGGGGAGGTCCTCGGGGTGGCCGAACCAGCGCGCGAGGGCGCCGTTCCACAGGTACGCCGCGTAGGACACGGTGCCCAGCGCCACGGCGGGCCGCAGCGCCGGCGTCGGCAGGCGCCGCCAGCGGGACGTGTACGAGATCAGCACGACGGTCGCGACGGCCACCGTCGGGACGCCCAGCACGTACCAGGACGTGTGCGACGCCAGACCGGGCAGCAGCGTCCCCGCGAGCAGCGCGACGACGACGCCCACCTCGAGCGTCCGGCGGGCGCGTGGCGACCCGGGCAGCCCGCGCGCCAGGGCGTCGCGGCCGAGGTACCCGGCGCAGCCGATCAGCAGGGCGGCACCCCACGACGAGGGCAGGGCGTAGACGCGCGCGACGTTAGGGACGACGAGCAGCAGCGTGAGCAGGCAGGCCAGGAGCGTGCCGACCACCGCCCAGGCGACCGCGGCCCGCAGCAGCCCCCGCCGCCAGGCCCAGAGCAGCAGCAGCGGCCAGACCAGGTAGAACTGCTCCTCCGTCGCCAGGGTCCAGAAGTGGTAGAGCGACTCGCTGCCGTGCGGCAGACCGGGGACGTTGATCGTGTAGGTCAGCGCGGCGACCAGCGACTCGGGCACGAGGTGCGCCTCGCCGAGGACGTCGAATGCGCCCTCGACCACCACGTAGCCCGCGAGCATCAGCAGCAGCGGCGGGTACAGCCGCAGCGCCCGTGCGGCGTAGAACCGCCCGAACCGCACCCGGCCGTGCCGCTCGAGCTCGCGCACCAGGACACCGGTGATGAGCCAGCCGGACAGCGCGAAGAAGATCGTCACCCCGAGGACGCCCGCCGCGCCGAACCGGTCGGGGGCGGCGTGGTTGAGCAGCACCAGGGCGACGGCGAACCCGCGCAGGGCGTCCAGCCCGGGCAGCCGCGCGGGGCGGGTGCCACCGGGCACGGCGGCGGCGTGGCCGGTGCCCGGCAGGGCGGGTGCGACATCATCTCTCACGCAACGGAAGGTATGCCGACCAGGCCGGGCCGGGGAACACCCGCGTCCCGAGCGGCCACGACCCGCACCGGATCTTCACACCGCCGCACCGACGCTCACGTGAGAGGAGGGTCGCGTCACCCGTGGCTATGCTGACGGCGCCACAGACCCGACAGGAGGTGCCGCCGTGCCGCTGCAGCACATGCAGATCGGCGAGGTCGCGGAGCGCACCGGGCTGTCCCTGCGCACGATCCGCTACTACGGCGAGGTCGGTCTGGTCCGGCCATCGGCCCGCACCCACGGCGGCTTCCGCCTGTACACCGAGCCCGACATCGCACGCCTGGAGCTGATCAAGCGCATGAAGCCGCTCGACTTCTCCCTCGACGAGATGGGCGACCTGCTCGGGGTGCTCGACCGGCTGAACGAGCCCGGCCTCACCCAGGAGGACCACGACGCCCTCCTGGAGCGGCTCGTGATGTACCGGCTGGCGGCCGAGGAGCGGGCCCGGGCGCTGCGCGAGCAGCTCGCGGTGGCCGAGGACTTCCACGAGAGCCTGCGCACCGAGATCAGCCGGCAGCGCCGGATCGGCGACCGCTCCGGCTCCTGAGGCGCACTACCCTGGTGGGGTGACCGACGCCTCCGCCGTGCCCCTGCCCGCCCCGGACCAGCCGGACCAGCACCGGCCCGTCCTCGTCGTCGACTTCGGCGCCCAGTACGCGCAGCTGATCGCCCGCCGCGTCCGCGAGGCGAACGTCTACTCCGAGATCGTCCCGCACACCGCGTCCGTCGCCGAGCTCGTCGCCAAGGACCCGGCCGCGATCATCCTGTCCGGCGGGCCGTCGTCGGTGTACGCGGACGGCGCGCCGTTCGTCGACCCGGCGCTGTTCGACGCGGGCGTCCCGGTGCTCGGCATCTGCTACGGGTTCCAGGCGATGGCCAAGGCGCTCGGCGGCACCGTCGCCCAGACCGGCAACCGCGAGTACGGCGGCACGCCCGTCGAGGTCGTCGCGGGCGGCACGGTGCTCGCCGGCAGCCCGGACGAGCAGACCGTCTGGATGAGCCACGGCGACGCGGTGCACGCCGCGCCCGAGGGCTTCGAGGTGCTCGCGACGTCGGCCGGCTCGCCGGTGGCGGCGTTCGAGAACCGGGAGCGCCGCCTGTTCGGCGTCCAGTGGCACCCCGAGGTCAAGCACTCCCCGCTGGGGCAGCGCACGATCGAGCACTTCCTCTACGAGGGCGCGGGCCTGGCGCCGGACTGGAACCCCGGCAACGTCATCGCCGAGCAGGTCGAGCGGATCCGGGCGCAGGTCGGCGACGCCCGCGTCGTCTGCGGGCTGTCGGGCGGCGTGGACTCGTCCGTCGCGGCCGCGCTCGTGCAGAAGGCGGTGGGGGACCAGCTCACCTGCGTGTTCGTCGACCACGGCCTGCTGCGGACCGGTGAGGCCGAGCAGGTCGAGCAGGACTTCGTCGCCTCGACCGGCGTGAACCTCAAGGTCGTCGACGCCCGCGAGCAGTTCCTGCAGGCGCTCGCCGGGCACACCGACCCGGAGACCAAGCGCAAGATGATCGGCCGCGAGTTCATCCGCGTGTTCGAGGCGGCGGCGCGCGAGGTCGTCGAGGAGGCCGGTGCGCACGGCGAGGAGGTCAAGTTCCTCGTGCAGGGCACGCTGTACCCGGACGTCGTGGAGTCCGGCGGCGGCGAGGGCGCGGCGAACATCAAGTCGCACCACAACGTCGGCGGCCTGCCCGACGACCTGCAGTTCGAGCTGGTCGAGCCGCTGCGCACCCTGTTCAAGGACGAGGTCCGCGCGGTCGGCCTGGAGCTCGGCGTCCCCGAGGCGATCGTCTGGCGGCAGCCGTTCCCCGGCCCCGGCCTGGGCATCCGCATCATCGGCGAGGTCACGCAGGAGCGGCTCGACGTGCTCCGCGCCGCGGACCTCATCGCCCGCGAGGAGCTGACCCGCGCCGGCCTGGACCGCGAGATCTGGCAGTGCCCGGTGGTGCTGCTCGCCGACGTGCGCTCCGTGGGCGTGCAGGGCGACGGCCGCACCTACGGCCACCCCGTGGTGCTGCGCCCGGTGTCGTCCGAGGACGCGATGACCGCCGACTGGACCCGCCTGCCCTACGAGACGCTCGCGGTCATCTCGACCCGGATCACCAACGAGGTGCCGGAGGTCAACCGCGTGGTGCTCGACGTGACGAGCAAGCCGCCGGGCACCATCGAGTGGGAGTGACGCGCGGCTCGACCCCGCGCGTGCGACGGCCCGGCACCCCGAACGGGGTGCCGGGCCGTTCCGGTGTCACCGCGGCGACGCCGTTCCTGGCTGCGACCAGGACCTATGTCCTAGGCTGAATGGGTGCGGGGCCGTGGGACCAAAGGCCTGATCTGCGGGAATCCGCACTTTGTGCACGCAGTCACGAAGCGGAACTGGGCCGCAGGCATGACCTACGTCCCGCATCGCGGCCGCCGGGGGTAGCAGGCTCTCTCCCGTGGGGCTCGCAGGTTCCACCGGATCGGCCGACGGCCGGTCCGCACCGGGGGTATCTGAAGGGAACACCACATGTCTACCGTGGCAGCGACGGGCGGCTCGAAGGCTGCTCGCGTCATCGGCATCATCTCCGCGATCGCCGGCATCGTCCTGGTCATCGCCGGCGGCGTCACCTGGGGCATGATCTCCAGCCACCTCGCGGACGAGAAGATCACCGTCTCCGAGGACGCCGCGGCGTTCGGCGGCCAGTCGGTCACCAGCCCGTGGACCGCGTTCGCGCAGGCCGACATCATCGCCGAGCACGCGCTCAAGGCGACCGACGGCAAGACCTACGCCGAGCTCGAGCAGGACGACCCGCTGCGGACCGTCGCGATGAACGGCTCGTTCCTGCGGGCCTCGCTCTTCACCTCGGTCGTCGCGTTCGGCGTCGCCGCGCTGGTCATGGGCCTCGGCATCATGTTCGTCCTGGTGGGCTACGCCCTCTTCGTCCTGGCCGGCCGCAAGGTCGCCACGGTCGTCGAGCCGCGGGACGCCACGACGGTCACCGGCGAGGGCCTCAAGGCCTGATCCACGCACCGCACGCACGCAGGGCCGGGACCCCCACGAGGTCCCGGCCCTGCGTCGTGCCCGGCCTGCGTCGTGCCTCGGCGTGACGGGTCAGCGACCCGCTGCGCCGGTCCCGGCCGGGGTGGCGGTGCGGCCCTCGCGGCCGCGGCGGCGCGCCGAGCTGACGACGGACCCGACCAGCAGCGCCACACCTGCGGCGGCGAGCAGCACGATCAGCGCGAGCTGGCCGTCGATCTCCGCCCCCGCAGCGAGCGCGAGGATGCCGATGCCGACGGCCGCGACCACCAGGCCCCACACGACGGTCCCGGCCCGCGGGCCGCGGTCCTCGGGCAGGGGGAGCGGCGGGAGCGCTGCGGCGGGCGGCGCGGGGGAGGCGGCGGGCGGCGTCGGGGTCGCGGCCCACCGGGCGGCTGCCGGGCCGGGGGCCGAGGCGGCGGGCGCCGGGGCCGGAGCGGGGTCGACGACGTGCTCGTCGGCGTCCGCCTCGACCGTGCCGAACGTGCGCGTGGCGTCCACGGCGTCGATCTGCTGGGTCTCGTCCGCGTCGATGCGCTGCGTGGCGTCGACGGTGTCGAGCCGCTGCGTCTCGTCGGTGCCGGGGTCGGTCCCGCCGACCGGGATCCGCTCGGTCGCGTCCTGCGGCCGGGTGCCGTCCTCGGGGGTGTCGCCGGGGGTGCGGTCGGTGCTGGTCATCAGTTCTCCTCGATGGTGATGCTGCCGATGCCGAGGTCCACGGACAGCGCGATCTGCGCGTCCCGGCCCTCCGACACGGCGTCGCTGGTGAACCGGCGCTGGTTGCCGACGCCGTCGCTGCCGGACGAGCGGCCGTCGACGAGCCACTCGATCTCCCCGGCGCCGGAGGTCACCTCCGCGCTCACGGCGGCGCCCTCCGGGACGATGACGCGGACGTCGCCGACGCCGCCGTCGATCGGCACGACGAGCGTGTCGTCGGTGAGCGGGACCTCGGTCAGGTCGACCACGGCGTTGCCGATGCCGAACGAGAACCCGTCCTCGGCGTCCGCGCGGGAGGTCACCGTGACGTCGTGGTCGCGGAACGAGGGACCGTCGTCCCAGGTGACGTCGTCGCCGTCGCCGAACGCGACGGCCGGGCCCGCGACGACGATGCCGACGATCGCGAGGGCGGTGAGCCCGCCGCCGGTGCGGCCCCGCAGGCCTGACACGATGATCCCGAGCCCGACCAGCAGCACCGAGCCGCCGACGACCACGGACGCGATCGGGCCGGTGTAGGCGCCGGTGCGGTCGGCGACCAGCAGCAGCGCGAGGCCGATGAGGATCACGCCGACCACCACGCCCGTGACGGCGGTGCCGGGACCGCGGCGGGGCGGCTTCGGGGGACGCACGGGCCGCGGCGGCGGGCCCTGCGGGGGCACCGGGGGCTGGGCGGACCAGCCGCGCGGCGGTGCGGGCGGCGGACCGGCGGACCAGGTCGGCGCCGGGCCGGGGTAGGACGGGCCGGTGGGCGCGGGCCCGGCGTGCTGCTGCCCCGGGTAGGTCGGGGCGGGGGAGGACGCGCTCGCGTACGGCGGGCGCGGTGCCTCGGCGCCCGCGGGGCGCGGCGTGCTCGCCGCGGGGGTGGGGCCCACGGGGCCGGTGCTGCTCATCGGGGACGGTCCTTCCTGGTACGGGGGCTGCCACGCGGGCGGGCCCGGGCGGCCCACCCGGTCGCGGCGCAGGGCGTTGACGAGGATCACGCAGCCGGCGACGATCGCCGCGACCCACGCGAGGCCGCCGAGCCAGCCGGAGTCGAACGGGCCCCAGCTGAACCACCAGTCGCCGGCGCTCAGGCCGAGGACGACCAGGGCGATCGCCCCGAGCAGGGCGATGTCGAACCGGCCCCGGATCGTCTCCTCGAGGTGGATCCGGCCGTCGGACTGCTCGGGCAGGAGCGCCCACGCCAGGCCGTAGAGCACGAGGCCGAAGCCCATGAGCATCGTCACGCCGACCAGGCCGCGGGCCAGCAGCGGGTCGATGCCGAACCGGGTGGCGACGCCGCCGGCGACCCCGCCGACCCAGCGGTCGGAGGACCGGGACACGCCGGTGCGGCGGATCGCCGCGAAGAAGCCGTTCATCCCGCTGCCGTCGGTCGGGGGTGCCGGGGGCGGCACCGGGCCCGGGGCGCTGTGCCCACCCGGCCCGCCCAGCGGCGTGCCGGTGCCGGACCCGTGGTCGGCGCTGTCGTTCGTCATGCTCCGATCCTGCTCGCCGGGGGACCCCGGGGGCATCGGGTACCCCCCTGATCCGCCCCTGAGTGCACCCGGGGGCGCCCCTGGTCCTGGTCCGGGTGGCGTCCGGGGGGCGCGGTGACGTGTGACGATCGGGGCATGGAACCGACGACCCGGCTGCCGCTGCGCCGCCCCGAGCGCGGCCGCGTGCTCGGCGGGGTCGCGGCCGCGGTCGCGCTGCACCTCGACGTGTCCGTGCGGATGGTGCGGCTGCTGCTCGTGCTGCTCGTGCCGTTCGGGGGCGTGGGCGTGCTGCTCTACGTGTTCTGGTGGGTCACCGTGCCCGTCGGGGACGCGGTCGCGGTCGCCGAGGCCGAGCGGCCGGCGGCCCTGTCCCGCCTCGCCCGGCAGCAGGAGAGCGAGGTCGTCGTCCGGCTGCGGCGGCTGCCGTGGACCCAGATCGCGATCGGCGTGGCGCTGCTCGCCGGCGCCGTCGCGCTGCTGCTGGCCCGGTCCGGTGCGGACGTGGTCGGCAGCTGGGTGGTGCCCGTGCTGCTGCTCGTCGCGGGCGCGGCGCTCGCGTGGAGCCAGCTCGACGCGGTCCAGCGGGAGCGCCGTGGCGGGCTGCGCGGGCCGGTCAGCGTGCTGCGCCTGGTCGGCGGGCTCGTGATCGCGGGCGTCGGCGTGCTGCTGCTGGTCGGCCAGGAGGCGACGCCCGGGACGCTCGTGCAGTCGATGATCGCCGCGGTCGCGGTGCTGGGCGGCGTCGCCCTGGTGCTCGCGCCGTGGTGGCTGCGCCTGGTGCGGGAGCTCGGCGACGAGCGTGCCGCGCGGGCCCGCGAGTCCGAGCGCGCCGACATCGCGGCGCACCTGCACGACTCCGTGCTCCAGACGCTCGCGCTGATCCGGGCGCGCGCCGACGACCCGACCGAGGTCGCCCGGATGGCCCGCGCGCAGGAGCGCGAGCTGCGGGCGTGGCTCTACGACGACCGCCCGGAGCCGGGCACGTCGGTCGCGGCGGTGCTGGCCGCGATCGTCGCCGAGATCGAGGACACCCGGACCGGACCCGACGGCGAGGCCGTCACCATCGAGACGGTCGTGGTCGGCGACACCGCGCCGGACGCGAACACCGACGCGCTGCTCCAGGCCACCCGGGAGGCGCTGCTGAACGCGGTGCGGCACGGCCGCCCGCCGGTGTCGCTGTACCTGGAGGCCGGACCCGAGGAGGTCGAGGTCTTCGTCCGGGACCGCGGGGAGGGGTTCGACCCCGACGCCGTGCCCGCCGACCGGTTCGGGGTGCGCGAGTCGATCCTCGGCCGGGTGCGCCGGCGCGGCGGTCGTGCGGCGGTGGTGTGCAAGGACGGCGGCGGCACGGAGGTGCGGCTGCGGGTGCCGCTGGACCGTGGGGCGCCGCACGGCGCACCCGCGACGGGTGGCGCGCAGGCGACGCCGGGCGGGGGCGGGCCGACCGGTCCCGCCGACGACGAGAGGACGGTGCAGGCATGAACGACGCCCCGGTCGACGTGGTGCTGGTCGACGACCACCTGATGTTCCGCGCGGGGGTGAAGGCCTCGCTCGACGCGCGGGTGCGCGTGGTCGGCGAGGCGGCGACGGTCGACGAGGCCGTGCAGGTCGTGCACGCGACCCGGCCGCCCGTCGTGCTGCTCGACGTGCACCTGCCCGGCGGGGACGGCGGCGGCGGCGCCGAGGTGATCCGCGCGTGCCAGGACCTGCTGGCGGGGACCCGGTTCCTCGCCCTGTCGGTGTCCGACGCGGCGGAGGACGTGGTCGCGGTGATCCGCGCGGGCGCCCGGGGGTACGTGACCAAGGCGATCTCCGGACCCGACCTGTGCGACGCCGTGCTGCGCGTCGCCGGCGACGACGCGGTGTTCTCGCCCCGGCTCGCCGGGTTCGTGCTGGACGCGTTCGGCACGGCGGCCGGCGACGTCGCGACCGGCGACGACGAGCTCGACCGCCTGTCCGCCCGCGAGCGCGAGGTCATGCGGCTGATCGCCCGCGGCTACTCCTACCGCGAGGTCGCCGGGGAGCTGTTCATCTCGATCAAGACCGTCGAGACCCACGTGTCGGCCGTGCTGCGCAAGCTGCAGCTGTCGTCCCGGCACGAGCTGACCCGGTGGGCGGCGGCGCGCCGGCTGCTCTGAGGCGGCCGGTGCCCGCCGCCCACCGACGGGTCAGACGTTGCAGGTGTAGGTGACGCCGTCGACCTGGTGGACGCCGTCGCCGAGCTCCGCGCAGGTCTGGAAGATGCCGACGAACAGGCCGGTGAAGCCGAACGCGACGACCACACCGACGACCAGCCACAGCGCGCCGACCACGATCCCGGCGATCGCCAGGCCGCGCCCCGAGGCCGTGCCGCGCCGGACCCGCACGAGCGCCACGATGCTGAGGACGAGCCCGACCAGGGCCGTGCACCCGAGGACGGACGTCACGAGCCCGGCGATCGCGAGCGTGGCGGACGGCTGCGCGGGGGAGGGCGCGCCCGGGCCGGGGTACGCGCCACCGGGGGCGGGGTAGGCCGCACCGGGGGCGGGGTACGCGCCACCGGGGGCGGGGTAGGCCGCGCCGGGGGGCGGCACGGGCTGGTCGGGGGTCGAGTACGGCGGCGGGACGGGCGTCGACATGGGGCCTCGTTCGTGCAGGTGGGGACGGGGTGCGCGGCGCTGCCGCGTCCGGCATCGTCGCACGGCGGCGTGGGACGATGGGCCGGACGCCCCCCCTCGTCCCACCCCGGGAGGACCCCCATGGATCTCGTCTACGGCCTGCTCGTCGTGCTGCACCTGGTCGGCTGGGCCATCGTGCTCGGCGGCTGCCTGGTGACCCTGCGCACGTCGGAGCTCCCGAAGGGCGCGCTGCACGGCGCCCTCACCGCCCTCGTCACCGGCATCGTGATGGTCGGGCTGCGCTCGGCCGAGGTCGGCGACCTGGAGCCTCCGGACAACGCCAAGATCGCGGTGAAGCTGCTGGTCGCGCTGGTCGTGACCGGGCTGGTCTGGTACGGCAGCCGCAAGCCCGAGAAGGTCACCCGCGGGACCGTCGGCGCGGTGCTCGGGCTGACGCTCGTCAACGTGCTGGTCGCCGTCCTCTGGCGGTGACGGTGCCGCCGGCCGTACCGGCCCGGCTCGGCCGTGTCGGTGGGGACGCCTAGGCTGGATCCCGCCATGACGTCGCTCTTCGAGAACCTCCCGCTGCCCGGACTCGCCCTCTCCGACCTCGGTCGCCTGCCGGCTGCCGTACCGCCGCGTGCCGACGCGGCGGACGACGCCGACGCCCGCCCGGACCGGCGCGACGAGACCGGGCACGGCCGTGCCCCGTCCGTCGACGCGGAGGCGCTGCTGGACGGGCTGAACCCCGAGCAGCGCGCCGCGGTCCTGCACCACGGGGGTCCGCTGCTCATCGTCGCGGGCGCCGGGTCGGGCAAGACGCGGGTGCTGACCCACCGGATCGCGCACCTGCTCGCCACCCGGCGGGCCCGGGCGGGCGAGATCCTGGCGATCACGTTCACCAACAAGGCCGCGGCCGAGATGCGCGAGCGGGTCGCCGCGCTGGTCGGGCCGTCCGCGCGGTCGATGTGGGTCTCCACGTTCCACTCCGCGTGCGTGCGGATCCTGCGGCGCGAGGCGACGACGCTGGGCCTGCGCACCTCGTTCTCGATCTACGACGCGGCGGACTCGCAGCGGCTGCTCACCCTGGTCGCCCGGGAGCTCGACCTCGACCCCAAGCGGTACCCGCCGAAGGCGCTGGCGTCGAAGATCTCGAACCTCAAGGACGAGCTGGTCGACCCCGAGCAGTTCGCGGCGACGTCCGGCGGCGCGTCCGGCAGCGACTTCGACCAGGCGCTCGCGCAGGTCTACACCCGCTACCAGCAGCGGCTGCGGCAGGCGAACGCACTGGACTTCGACGACCTCATCATGACGACGGTCCACCTGCTGCAGGCGTTCCCCGCGGTGGCCGAGCACTACCGGCGCCGGTTCCGGCACGTGCTCGTCGACGAGTACCAGGACACCAACCACGCCCAGTACGTGCTGGTCCGCGAGCTCGCCGGCGCGGGGACGGAGGACGACGGGCTGCCGCGGGGCGAGCTCACGGTCGTCGGTGACGCGGACCAGTCGATCTACGCCTTCCGCGGCGCGAGCATCCGCAACATCATGGAGTTCGAGGCCGACTACCCGGACGCCACGACGATCCTGCTCGAGCAGAACTACCGGTCGACGCAGACCATCCTGTCGGCCGCCAACGCGGTGATCAGCAAGAACGCGGGTCGCAAGCCGAAGCGGCTGTGGACCGACTCCGGCGCCGGCCCGAAGATCGTCGCCTACGTCGCGGACAGCGAGCACGAGGAGGCCCGCTTCATCGCGGAGGAGATCGACCGCCTCGGCGACTCCGACGGGGTGCGCCCCGGCGACGTCGCGATCTTCTACCGGGCGAACGCGCAGTCGCGCGCGCTGGAGGAGGTGCTGATCCGCGTCGGCCTGCCGTACAAGGTGGTCGGCGGCACCCGGTTCTACGAGCGGCGGGAGATCAAGGACGCCGTGGCGTACCTGCGCGCGGTCGCGAACCCGGACGACGACGTGAACCTGCGCCGGATCCTCAACGTCCCGAAGCGCGGGCTGGGGGACCGGTCGGAGTCGATGGTCGCCGCGTTCGCCGAGCGCGAGCGCATCTCGTTCGGCGCCGCGCTGGACCGGGTCGAGGAGGTCCCGGGGCTCGGCACCCGCGCGATCACGGGGCTGCGCGGGTTCGCGCAGATGATGGCGGACATCCGCGACCTGGTGGAGTCGGGCGCCGGCCCCGCGGAGATCCTCGGGGTGGCGCTCGACCGCAGCGGCTACCTCGCCGAGCTGCGCGCCAGCGAGGACCCGCAGGACCAGACCCGCGTCGAGAACCTGGCCGAGCTGCACGCCGTCGCGACCGAGTTCGAGCAGGCCGAGCCCGAGGGCGACCTCACGGACTTCCTCGAGCGGGTGTCGCTGGTCGCGGACTCCGACCAGATCCCCTCCGACGACGGTGGCGACGACGACGGCGAGGCGAAGCCCGACCAGGGCGTCATCACGCTGATGACGCTGCACACCGCGAAGGGCCTGGAGTTCCCGGTGGTGTTCCTCACCGGCATGGAGGACGGCACGTTCCCGCACATGCGGTCGCTCGCCGACACCGACCAGCTCGCCGAGGAGCGGCGGCTCGCGTACGTCGGGCTCACCCGCGCCCGGCAGCGGCTCTACATCTCGCGCGCCGCGGTGCGCACCGCGTGGGGCGTGCCGAACGAGTTCCCGCCGAGCCGGTTCCTCGACGACCTGCCCGACGACCTCGTCGACTGGCGGCGCCGCGAGTCCAGCAACGACCGGTTGCGTGGCCCCGGCGGGTTCCTCGGCGGCCGGTCCGGGTACGCGTCCGGATCGGGCTACGGCGGGTCCGGCAGCGGCTCGGGCGGGTCCGGGTCGAGCGGGTCCGGGTCGGGCGGCTGGAAGAAGAGCACCGCCGCGTCCCGCGCGGGCCAGCCCACGAAGGCGCCCGGCTCCGGCGGGGCGACCTTCGGCTCCGCCACCCCGCGTCCGGACGCCGCGATCCCGACGCTCGCGATCGGCGACCGGGTGACGCACGACGCCTACGGGCTGGGCACGGTGGTCGCCGTCGAGGGCGGCGGGCCCAACGCGGTCGCGAAGGTCGACTTCGGCACCGAAGGCACGAAGCGTCTGCTGCTGCGGTACTCGCCCGTCACCAAGCTGTGAGGGCCGGCGGGCGCTGACGTCCGCCGGGCGCCGACGTCCGAACGGGTGGACCGGGCCGCGCGCCGCAGCCCGGTCCGGCATGATCGGCCTATGCGCAGCCCACTGTTCGACCAGGTCAACGCCGAGGTCCAGACCGCCGACCGCTTCACCCTGCAGAGCTCGAAGATGCTCAAGGTGACGCTCGGCCCCGACGTGCTCGCGGCGAAGGGCGCGATGGTCGCCCACCAGGGCCAGGTCCAGTTCCACCACGAGTCGTCCGGTTCGCTGGCCCGGTTCGTCAAGCGCGCGATCAGCGCCGACGACCAGCCGCTGATGCGGGTCTCCGGTCCCGGCGAGGTGTTCTTCGCCCGCGCGGCCGAGACGGTGTTCCTGCTCCAGCTCGAGGGTGACGCGATCAGCGTCGGCGGGTCGTCGCTGCTGGCGTTCGACGCCGAGCTGCAGTGGGACATCCACCGCACCAAGGGCGCGGGGATGATGACCGGCGGGTTCTTCAACACCCTGATCCAGGGTCACGGCATGGTCGCGATGACGTCGCACGGCCAGCCGATGATCCTCGACTGCTCGCAGCAGCCCACGTACGTCGACCCGAACGCCGCGGTCTGCTGGTCGGCGAACCTCACCCCGGGCGTCGTGTCGAGCATGAACGTCAGCTCGCTGCTGCGCGGCGGCACCGGCGAGGCGTTCCAGTACGCGTTCCACGGCCCGGGCTTCGTCGTCGTGCAGCCGTCCGAGGGCTACCCGGTCGCCCCCACGGCCTGACCCGCTCGACCGACGTGCCCCGCACCCGCCCGCGGGGTGTGTGGAAGGGTCCTGGCCCGACCACCCAGCCGGGCGGGCAGGACCCGACCACGAGTAGGCCCACGGGGCCCCGGCCACCGCCACCGGGCGCCC
>NZ_JBHVZE010000001.1:329646-404071 GCF_042880135.1 Cellulomonas sp. NPDC058312
TGTGTGTGGGGGTCGTGTTTAGCTTCCCGTCCGCTGGGGGTCCGCGCGGCCGCCCCCGCCCGCCGGGCCGGCCCCCCCCCCCCCTTCCACTCGACGGCCAGCGGCCAGCGGCCAGCGGCCAGCGGGCCAGCGGGGTCGGCGGGTCAGGCTGCCGTGGTGGCGCCGAGGCGGGTCGTGGTGTCCGCGGCGAGGGCCGCGGGGTCCACGCCGCAGCGGCGGAGCAGCGCGTGGCCGTCGGTGTCGTCGAGGCGGATGATCGCGAGCAGCACGTGCCCGGCCTCGATGCGCCGGTGCCCGAGCCGGAGCGCCTCGCGGAGCGCGACCTCGAGCGTCTTCTTCGCGTCCCGGGTGAACGGCAGGTGCCCGGGGGTGCGGCGCGGCCCGCGGGCCCGGGGGTGGGCTCTGTCGAGGGCGCCGGCGCCGAAGGTGCTGTCGGTGGAGCGGCGCACCGCGTCGAGGTCGATGCCGAGCGCGGCGAGGGCGCCCGCGTCGAGGCCGTCGGTGTCGAACCGGTCGAGCAGCGTCTCCCGGTCGGCGCCGTGCGCGGCGAGCGCCGCCCGGGTGCCCGGGTCCGCGTCTGTGAGCGCGACCAGCAGGTGCGCGGGCGTGATCCGGGGGTCGCCGAGGTCGCGGGCGACCTGCTGGGCCTGCACGACGGCCTCGCGGGCGCCGGTGGTGAACCGTTCGAACATGGGTCTGCTCCTCTGCGCGGTGACGGGTGGTCAGGGGGTGCGGCGGTGGTGCTTCTGGTGCACGGCCTGACGGCTGACGCCGAGGGCCTCGGCGATGTCCTGCCAGGACCAGCCGAGCTCGCGGGCTCGGCCGACCTGGAGGGTCTCGAGCCGGTCGGCGAGGACGCGCAGGGAGCGCACGGCGCGCAGGCCGGTGGCGGGGTCGCCCGCGGTGGCGGCGGTCAGGGTGCCCGCGGTGTCGTCGGCGTCGTCCATGCCGTCAAGGTTGGTTGACGCCCGGCGATCTGTCAAGACGTGTTGACGGTGCGACCCGGGTCACATATCTCGACGTGGAGATAAACCCCGGGCCCCGGGCTACGATCGTCCGCGGCAGAGCAGCCGATCCCGCAGGGATGCAGGGCGACGGAAGGACCGCGACAGGTGGACCTGTTCGAGTACCAGGCACGCGACATGTTCGAGAAGCACGGGGTGCCCGTCCTGGGCGGGATCGTCGCGACGACGCCCGCCGAGGCGCGCGCGGCGGCCGAGACCCTGCTGGGCGCCGACGGCGCCACGGGCGTGGTCGTCGTGAAGGCGCAGGTGAAGACGGGCGGCCGCGGCAAGGCGGGCGGCGTGAAGCTGGCCCGTTCCGCGCAGGAGGCCGAGGAGCGCGCGGCCGAGATCCTCGGGATGGACATCAAGGGCCACACCGTCCACCGCGTGATGATCGCGGCGGGCGCCAGCATCGCGACGGAGTACTACTTCTCGCTGCTGCTCGACCGGGCCGAGCGCCGGTACCTCGCGATGGCGAGCGTCGAGGGCGGCATGGAGATCGAGCAGCTGGCGGTCGAGCGGCCCGAGGCGCTGGCCAAGGTCGCCGTGGACCCCCGGGTCGGCATCGACCAGGCCAAGGCCGACGAGATCGTCGCCGCCGCGGGCTTCGACGCGGACGTCGCGCCGAAGGTCGCCGCGGTCCTGACGAAGCTGTGGGACGTGTACCGCGAGGAGGACGCCACGCTGGTCGAGGTGAACCCGCTCGTGCTCACCGAGGACGGCCGGGTCGTCGCGCTCGACGGCAAGGTGACCCTCGACGGCAACGCCGAGTTCCGCCACGAGGACCACGCGGCCCTCGAGGACGCCGCCGCGGCGGACCCGCTGGAGGCCCGCGCGAAGGAGAAGGACCTCAACTACGTCAAGCTCGACGGCGAGGTCGGGGTCATCGGCAACGGCGCGGGTCTCGTCATGAGCACCCTCGACGTCGTCGCGTACGCCGGGCAGCAGCACGGCGGCGTGAAGCCGGCGAACTTCCTCGACATCGGCGGCGGCGCCTCGGCCGAGGTGATGGCCGCGGGCCTGGACATCATCCTGTCCGACCCGCAGGTGAAGTCGGTGTTCGTCAACGTCTTCGGCGGCATCACCGCCTGCGACGCGGTCGCCAACGGCATCGTCGCGGCGCTGGGCATCCTGGGCGACCACGCCACGAAGCCGCTGGTCGTGCGGCTCGACGGCAACAACGTGGTCCAGGGCCGGCGGATCCTGCGCGACGCCGCGCACCCGCTGGTGACCCTCGCCGAGACGATGGACGGGGGCGCCGCCGAGGCCGCCCGTCTGGCATCCGTCTGACCTCCCGAACCTCCTGACGCAGCGACGCGAGAGACGAGACAGCACACACATGGCGATCTTCCTGACCGCGGAGTCCAAGGTCATCGTGCAGGGCATGACCGGGTCCGAAGGCAGCAAGCACACCACCCGCATGCTGGCGGCGGGCACCACCGTCGTCGGCGGCGTGAACCCCCGCAAGGCGGGCACCAGCGTCGAGTTCCCGCGCGGTGACGGCTCCGGCCTCACCGTCGCGATCCCGGTGTTCGGCTCGGTGGCGCAGGCCGTCGAGTCGACCCGCGCCGACGTGTCCGTGATCTTCGTGCCGCCGGCCTTCACCAAGGCCGCGGTCATCGAGGCCGTGGACGCCGGCGTCCCGCTGATCGTGATCATCACCGAGGGGGTGCCCGTCGCGGACACCGCCGAGTTCTTCGCCTACGCGCAGGCCAAGGGCGTGCGGCTGCTCGGCCCGAACTGCCCCGGCCTGATCAGCCCCGGGAAGTCCAACGTCGGCATCATCCCGTCGGACATCACCGGCCCGGGCCGCATCGGCCTCGTGTCGAAGTCCGGCACGCTCACCTACCAGATGATGTACGAGCTGCGGGACCTCGGGTTCTCGACGGCCGTCGGCATCGGCGGCGACCCGATCATCGGCACGACGCACATCGACGCCCTCGCGGCGTTCGAGGCCGACCCCGAGACCGACCTGATCGTCATGATCGGGGAGATCGGCGGGGACGCCGAGGAGCGCGCCGCGGCGTACATCGCCGAGCACGTGACCAAGCCGGTCGTCGGCTACGTCGCCGGGTTCACCGCCCCCGAGGGCAAGACGATGGGCCACGCCGGCGCCATCGTCTCCGGCTCCGCGGGCACCGCCCAGGCCAAGAAGGAGGCCCTCGAGGCGGCCGGGGTCAAGGTCGGCACCACGCCGACCGAGACCGCCGAGCTCGCCCGGGCGCTGCTGTCCTGACCCACCACGCGACCGCCGTGGCGCCGCGCACCCGCGCGCGCACCGGCGGTCGCGTGCTGCCCGGGCGGGCGTGGGGGACGCCACGCGCGGCGCGCCGGGCCGGTTGGGACCGTGCGGGCGCCACCGCGGGGACGATGGGGGAGTGAGCAGCGCACCCGGCACCCGGCCCGACCGCCGCGCCCCGTCGGGCGCCCGGTCGCGACGGCGGCTGCTGGACGACACGCCCGCGTCGGGGTTCTTCGTGAGCGACCTCGACGGGGCGCCGCGCTGGGTCGGCGGCGCGCTGGCGGGGCTGCAGGCCGCCCTGCTGCCGCTGCTCGTGGTGGTGCTGCCCGCCGTGGCCGCGTACGTCGCGACCTCCGCCGCGCCGGCGACCACGGGCGTGCCGTGGACCCGCGCCGTGCAGGTGGCCGCCGGGCTGTGGCTGCTCGCGCACGGCGTCCCGCTGACGCTGGCCCCCACGGTGACGCTGGTCCCGCTGGGACTGACGCTGCTCGCGGTGTTCGGCTGCTACGCGTCGGCCCGGCGGTCCGGGTACGCGACGCGGTCCTCGCTCGGTGCCGGGGTCGCGGCCTACGCGGGGGTGGTCCTGGTCGTCGGGCTCACGACCGGCACCTCCCTGCTGCACCTCGGCGCGGGCCTGCTCGGCGCCGTGCTGGTCGCGGTCACCGGGCTGGGCGCCGGGCTGCTGCGCCGGCCCGAGGCGCCCCGGCTGCGCGACGTGCTCGACCCGCTGGTCACCCGGCTTCCCGCACCGGTCGCGCACGGCGTCGCCGCGGGCCTCGCCGCCCTCGCGTCGCTGGTGCTGCTGGCGGCGCTGCTCACGACGCTCTGGGTCGTGACCGGGCGCACGATGATCGCCGAGATGGTGCAGGGCATGCGCATGGACGCGGTCGGTGGCGTCGTGCTCGCCGTCGGCGAGCTCGCCTACGTGCCGACCCTGGTGCTGTGGGCGTTCTCGTGGCTCGCGGGGCCCGGGTTCGCCGTCGGCACCGGGACGGTGTTCGGCGTCGCCGAGGTGCAGGCGGGCGCCCTGCCCGCCGTCCCGCTGCTGGGCGCGCTGCCGGAGCCGGACGTGGTCGGCGGCGTGCTGGTCCTCGTGCCGGTGGTGACCGTGCTCGCCGGGGCGGTCGCCGCGCTCGTGCTGCGCCGGCGCCTGGCGACGGAGCGGGCGCTCGACCCGCTGGTGGCGGGGCTGGTGACCGCGGCGACCGCCGGGCTCGGCGCCCTGGTGCTCGCGGCGCTGTCCCGCGGCGGCATCGGGCCGGGCCGGATGACCGAGCTCGGGCCGCAGCCGCTGCTGGTCGCGCTCGCGGTGGCCGCCGGGGTGGCGGTCGGTGCGCTCGTGGTGCTGCTCCCGGGGGACCGGCACGTCCGCGGCGCGGTGCTCGGCCTCGCGCGGCGCACGGGGGCTGCGGCGGCGGGCGCGGTCCGCCGAGGGTGACGCGGGCGGGCGGGCGGGCCTCAGGGCCTGCCCGTCAGACCGCCGGTCAGCCCGCCGCTGAGGTCGTCGAGCCCGTCCTGGTAGGCGCGCTCGCACGCGGCCTCGGCGGACCGGGTGAGCGCGCCCTGCAGGCACGCCTGCCGGTCGGTGTCCAGGTCCCAGGTGAGCAGGGACCCGAACGTCCCCACCAGGAGGATGCCCACCATCACCAGACCGGCGGTGAGCAGCGGCAGCAGGCCGCCGCGCAGCCGTGCGGTGCCCACGGCGACCAGCGCCCGGACGCCCGCCCAGCCGGCACCGACCAGGAACGCCACCGTCGCGAGCCGCCACGGCAGCGGCAGCAGGCCGACGACGACGCCCGCGACCAGCCACACGCCGAACTGCCGCACGAGCCGGCCGATCCGGGCGAGCACCTCCGGCGGCGGGGTCGGGGCGGGCGGCGGCGGGGTCGCGCCTGGGCGCGGGGTCGCGCCGGGGCGCGGGGTCGCGCCGGGGCGCGGGTCGCGTCGCGGGGTCGCGTGCGGGGAGGCGTCCCCCGGGGAACCGCCCTGCGCCGGCCCGCCCTGCGCCGGTGCGACCGGTCCCGGCGCCCGCTCGCCGTCCTGCGCGGGGCTGCCGTCGGGCGTGCGGTCCGGGGACGGCGGGGCGTACGGGTTGCTCACCGGCCCATTCTCGCGCACGCGCCGGTTAGGGTCGGGCCCCATGAGCGCCCCCGACGCCCCGCCCCGTCCCGCGACCCGCTCCGGCGGCCGACTCGTCGTCCTCGTCTCCGGCGCCGGCAGCAACCTCGCCGCGCTGCTGGCGGCCCACGACCGGCCCGGCTACCCCGCGCGGGTGGTCGGCGTGGTGGCGGACCGGGCGTCGGCCGGGGGCCTGGAGCTCGCGCGCCGGGCGGGGGTGCCGACGGCGGTCGTCGCGCCCGCGGACTTCGCGGACCGGGCGGCGTGGGACGCGGGGGTCGCCGAGGCGATCGCGGTGTTCCGGCCCGACCTCGTCGTGTCCGCCGGGTTCATGCGGATCCTCGGTGCGGCGGTGCTGGACCGGTGGCCCGGGCGCGTGGTCAACACCCACCCCGCGCTGCTGCCGTCGTTCCCGGGAGCGCACGCCGTCCGCGACGCGCTGGCGTTCGGGGCCAAGGTCACCGGCTGCACGCTGCACGTCGTCGACGCGGGCGTCGACACCGGCCCCGTGATCGCGCAGGTCGCGGTCGCCGTGGAGCCGGGTGACGACGAGGCGGGCCTGCACGAGCGGATCAAGGTCGCGGAGCGCGCGCTGCTGGTCGACTGGGTCGCGCGGGTGGTCGCCGGCGGGATGCGGGTCGACGGGCGCGTGGTCACGGTCGGCTGACCTGCGGCTCCGCCCGCGTCGGTGGACCTCGCGCGGGCCTCCGGTAGGCTCGTCCCCAGGTCGTGACTGGCGCGAGGTGGAACTGACCACCGGGGAGCGGCCGCAGCAGTTCCGCCGTCGCACCGGCCGCCTGGGTGCTCGGGTCCTGACACCGTCGCACCCGCACGGGTGCCGTCCGACCCGGAGGACCTGATGTCCCACGCCTCGCTGCCCGCCGTGCCCACCGTCGCCGACCCGACCGCCGACAGCACCCGCCGCCCCGTCCGCCGCGCGCTGCTCTCCGTCTACGACAAGTCCGGCCTGGTCGAGCTCGCTGCGGCGCTGCACGAGGCCGGCGTGGAGCTGGTGTCCACCGGCTCCACCGCGGGCACCGTCGCCGCCGCGGGGATCCCGGTGACGCGCGTCGAGGACCTGACCGGGTTCCCCGAGTGCCTGGACGGCCGCGTGAAGACGCTGCACCCCCGGGTGCACGCCGGCATCCTCGCGGACACCCGCCGCCCCGAGCACCTGGCGCAGCTGGACGAGCTCGGCGTGGCGCCGTTCGAGCTGGTGGTGGTGAACCTGTACCCGTTCACGGCGACCGTCGCCTCGGGCGCGACCCCGGACGAGTGCGTCGAGCAGATCGACATCGGCGGGCCGTCGATGGTCCGCGCCGCGGCGAAGAACCACCCGAGCGTCGCGGTCGTCGTCGACCCCGCCGCGTACGGCGACGTGGTCGAGGCCGTCCGGGCCGGGGGCTTCACCCTGGCGGCGCGCACCCGGCTCGCCGCGCAGGCGTTCGTGCACACCGCGAGCTACGACGTCGCCGTGGCGTCGTGGATGGGGAACGTCGCGACCACGACGGACGAGGTCGACGGCGTCGCCACCGGGTTCCCGGCGTGGATGGGGGCGACCTGGGAGCGCGCGGACGTGCTGCGCTACGGCGAGAACCCGCACCAGCGCGCGGCCGTCTACACCGCGGGCCACGGCGCGACCGGTCTCGCGCAGGCGACCCAGCTGCACGGCAAGGCGATGAGCTACAACAACTACGTCGACGCCGACGCGGCCTGGCGCGCGGCGCACGACCACGAGGGCCCGGCGGTCGCGATCATCAAGCACGCGAACCCCTGCGGCATCGCGGTCGGCGCCGACGTCGCGGACGCGCACGCCCGCGCCCACGCCTGCGACCCGGTGTCCGCGTTCGGCGGCGTGATCGCGGCGAACGCGACCGTCACCCTCGCGGCGGCCGAGCAGATCGCGGAGGTGTTCACCGAGGTCGTCGTGGCGCCCGGCTACGAGCCCGCCGCGCTCGAGGTCCTGCAGCGCAAGAAGAACATCCGCCTCCTGGTCGTCGAGGGCGCGCCGTCCGCGGGCGTCGAGACCCGGCCGATCAGCGGCGGCCTGCTGGTGCAGGAGGTCGACCGCGTCGACGCCCCCGGCGACGACCCGACCACGTGGACGCTGGCCGCCGGCGAGCCCGCCGACGCGGCGACGCTCGCCGACCTGACGTTCGCCTGGCGGGCGGTGCGCGCGGTGAAGTCGAACGCGATCCTGCTCGCGGACGGCGGCGCCTCGGTCGGCGTCGGCATGGGCCAGGTCAACCGGGTCGACTCCTGCCGCCTGGCGGTGGAGCGCGCGAACACCGGCGACGCCGAGCGGGCGCGCGGCGCGGTCGCCGCGTCGGACGCGTTCTTCCCGTTCGCCGACGGCCTGCAGGTGCTGCTCGACGCCGGGGTCCGGGCGGTCGTCCAGCCCGGCGGCTCCGTGCGCGACGAGGAGGTCGTCGCGGCGGCCCAGGCGGCCGGCGTGACGCTCTACCTGACCGGGACGCGCCACTTCGCGCACTGACGTCGGCATAATGCGACGCACCCCCGGTCGCGTCGGCGCGACCTGAGCGCCGGACCGGGGCCGCCCCGGGGCCGACCCGGTGCGGAGCCGACGGGAGGGGCGGGCATGCGCCGCGGGACCAACCTGCCCCGGATGGGCGACTTCAACCAGACCGTCGTGCTGGACGTCATCCGGCGCGCCGGCGGCGGGCTGGCCCGCGCGGAGGTGGCGCGCCGGACGGGACTCTCGGCGCAGACCGTCACCAACGTGGCGCGCCGCCTGCTCGACCTCGGCCTGGTGGTCGAGGAGGGCGAGGCGGCGCGCCGCGGCCCGGGCCGCCCCGGGACGCTGCTGCGGCTGAACGCGCCGAGCCGGTTCGCCGTCGGGGTGCACCTGGACCCCGCGACGATGACGTTCGTGCTGCTGGACCTGTCGGGCGCCGTGGTGGCGCGGGCGCAGTCGCCGACCCCGGTGCCGGAGGACCCGCAGGCCGTCGTCGACGGGCTGGTCGCCGAGATCGAGGGGCTGATCGCCGCCGCCGGGGTGGACCGGGACCGGGTGCTGGGGGTCGGGATCGCCGCGCCCGGGCCGATCGACGTCGAGGCGGGCGTCGTGCTGGACCCGCCGCACCTGCCCGGCTGGCACGACGTGCCGCTGCGGGACGCCGTCGCGGAGCGGACCGGGCTGCGCGCCGTGCTCGACAAGGACGTGATCGCCGCGGCGTGCGCGCACCTGTGGGCGCCCGCTGACGCGGCCGGCGCGGGCCCCGCGCACCCCTCGGACTTCGTGTTCTGCTACCTCGGCACGGGCGTCGCGGTGTCGATCGTGCTGCGCGACGAGGTGGTGCGCGGCATCTCGGGCAACGCGGGGGAGTCGGGCCACCTGGTCGCGGACCCGGACGGTGCGCCGTGCTGGTGCGGGCGGCGCGGCTGCCTGGGGGCGGTGCTCCGCGCGGAGGCGCTGGCGCAGCAGGGCCGCGCGGCCGGGGTCGACCTGCCCGACTGGGGCGACGGCACCGACCCGCGCGCCGTCGACCGCGCGGTCGCCGGGCTCTGCGCGGCCGCGGACGCCGGGCACGCGGGGGCGCGGGAGGTGCTGGCGCTCGCAGGCCGGCGGCTCGGGGCCGCCGCCGGGGTGCTCACCGACCTGCTCGACGTCGGCAGCGTCCTGGTCGGCGGGCCGCTCTGGGACCGGATCGCCCCGTACGCGGAGCCCGCGCTGACCGAGACGGTCGCGCAGCACCCGGTGCCCGGCGCGCACGCCGTGACGGTGTCGTCGTCCGGGTACGGCCCGCAGGTCGGTGCCGTGGGGGCCGGGTGCATCCTGCTGGGGCGGGCGTTCACGCCGCGGCCGAGCGATCTGCTGCTGGTCAGCTGAGCGACCTGCTGCTCGTGGGCTGACGCACCCGGTCAGGCGACCCGCAGCACGACCTTGCCGCGCGCCGCCCCGGACGCGAGGTGGTCGATCGCGGCACCGGCCTCGGCGAGCGGGAAGGTGCGGTCCACCACGGGCACGAGGCTGCCGTCGGCGAGCAGGTCCCGCAGCCGGGCCAGGTCGGTCGGGTTCGCCCGCGCGACGACGCTGCGCAGGCGCTGCCGGACCCACGGGTCGAGGGCGGCGGCGCGGGCCTGCCGGGCGAGCCCGCCGCCGACCACCGTGCCCCCGCCCTCGGCGCCGACCAGCACGAGGGTCCCCCGGGGGCCGAGCAGGCGCCGCAGGTCGCCCAGCGGGGTCAGGCCGCCGGTCACGAGCACGACGTCGAAGCCGCCACCCGACCCGGTCGGCAGGTGCTCCCGGTCCACCACCGCCGCGGCGCCGAGGCCGCCCAGGGCGTCGGCCTTCGCGGCGGTGGTCGCCGCGGTCACCTCGGCGCCCGCGAGCACGGCGAGCCGCACCGCGAGCGACCCGACCCCGCCGCCCGCGCCGAGCACCAGCACCCGGTCCCCGGGCGCGACCCGGCCGGACCGCAGGGCGTGCAGGGCGGTCGTCCCGGCCAGCGGCGTGGCGGCCGCGCGGTCGCCGGGCACGTGCGCGGGCAGCGTCACGAGGCGGTGCTCGCGGGTGAGCGCCTGCTCGGCGAACGCGGCGTCGCCCGTGCCGAGCACCCGGTCGCCGGGCCGCAGCGCGCGGACGTCGGGCCCGACGGCCTCGACCGTGCCCACCAGGTCCTGCCCGAGCCCGTGCCGCCGGGGAGCCCGCAGGCCGAGAGCCAGCCGCGCCACCGACGGCAGCCCGGTCATCAGGTGCCACTCGGCCATGTTCACCCCGGCCGCCGCCACCCGGACCAGCGCCTGGTCCCCGGTGGGCGCCGCGAGCTCGCGGTCGACCACCCGCAGCACCGACGTGTCCCCGTAGGTCTCCCGCTCGACCGCTCTCATGTCCCGCTCCCGTCCGGCTCGTACGCGAACACCTGGTCGATCGGCCGTCCGAGGACGTGCGCGATCTGGAACGCCAGCTCGAGCGAGGGCGACCAGCGTCCCTGCTCGACGGCGATGACGGTCTGCCGGGTGATCCCGAGCGCCTGGGCGAGCTGCGCCTGGGTCAGACCGCGCTCGGTGCGCAGCGCCCGGATCGTGTTGGTGACGGCGGTCGGCCTCACCACGGGCCGGCTCCGGACCGGGATGCCGCGACCCGCGCGACCGCCGACAGCACCGCCGAGGCCACGAAGCCCAGGTAGAGCGCGTTCGCGATCCAGAACCTGTCGGCCTCGGCGAGCGCCAGGGCGAGCCCGGCCACGCCGCCGAGCACCAGGAACGCCTGACCGACGCGGGTGCCGAGCCGCTCGATCTCGCGCTCGCGCTCGTCCCGGACACCCCGCTCGGCCCCGGCGAGGGCGCCGAGCACGACTCCGGTCAGGATGCCGGCGACGACCGCGGCGCCGACGCTGACCAGCAGCGGCCCGGCGTACGGGACCGCGGTCAGCGGCCCGCCCGCCGCGCGGGTGAGGACGACGGCGAGGTAGGCGGCGTAGCCGAGCACGGCGATCACGCCGGACGCCCACGCGCTGCGCTCCTGGTAGGACATCGTCGCTCCCGTCGTCCGTGTCAAAGATCTTTGACACCCGGACCGTAGGGCCGTGGCGTCGCCGTGTCAAACATCTTTGACACGGCAGGGGTGGGCCCCGGTTCGTCACGGCCCGGTCACGGTCCGGCCCGACCCCTTGACAGCAATTCATCCAGACGTTGTAGTTATCGGGTCCCGGCAGCGCCGCCCGGACCGTGCACGTGGAGCAAAGGAGCATCCATGCGTCAGCAAGCCCTCATCGCCTCGTCCGGCGTCCTCGCCCTCACGATCGGCCTCGCTGCGTGCAGCAGCGGCGGCGGCGGGGGCGGGCAGGACGACTCGACGATCACCGTCGCCTACCAGCGGACCGCCCAGTTCGTGCAGCTCGACGAGCTGCTGAAGAAGGCCAAGGAGGAGTACGAGGCCGCGAACGAGGGCATGACGATCGACCTCGTCGCCATCGAGGCCGAGCAGGACCAGTACTTCACCAAGCTCGCCCTGATGAACGGCTCGCCCGACACCGCCCCCGACGTCATCTACGAGGACACGTTCCAGATCCGGTCCGACGCCGCCGCCGGCTACCTGCTGCCGATCGACGAGTACGTCGAGGCGTGGGAGGACTGGGACCAGTTCCCGGAGAACGCCCGGCAGGCCGGCCTCGGCGACGACGGCAAGGTCTACGGCGTCTCGATGGGCACCGACACCCGCGGCATCTACTACAACAAGGACCTGTTCGCGCAGGCCGGGCTCCCGACCGACTGGCAGCCCGAGACCTGGGACGACATCCTCACCGCCGCGCGCACCGTCAAGGAGAAGCTGCCGGACGTCACCCCGCTGAACGTCTACGCCGGCAAGGCGGCCGGTGAGGCCACGACGATGCAGGGCTTCGAGATGCTCCTGTACGGGACCGGCGACGAGCTCTACGACGCCGACAGCCAGAAGTGGGTCACCGGCTCGCAGGGCTTCACCGACTCGCTCGCGTTCCTCGAGACGATCTACTCCGAGGGCCTGGCGCCGTCGCTCGACGTCGCGCTCGACGCCTCCGTGGGCGCGCGCGTCGCCACCGAGCTGCTGCCCGAGGGCAAGCTCGCGATGGCGGTCGACGGCTCGTGGCTGCCCGGCGGCTGGATCGAGGGCGACAACGCCTGGCCCGAGTGGGAGCAGACCCTCGGCATGGCGGCGATGCCCACGCAGGACGGCCAGGAGCCCGGCTTCACCTCGATGTCCGGCGGCTGGACGCTGTCCGTCGGCGCGAACGCGGGCGACCCGCAGGCGGCCTTCGACTTCATCGCGACCGCGCTGAACCGCGAGAACTCGCTCAAGTACGACACCGAGAACAGCCAGATCGCGGTCCGGACCGACGTCGCCGAGGACCCGGAGTACCTGGGCTACAACCCGTCGTTCGAGTTCTTCAGCTCGCTCGTCGAGTACACGCACTTCCGCCCGGCCACGCCGGACTACTCGCAGATCTCGTCGAACATCCAGGTCGCCGCGGAGTCCGTGGCCACCGGCCAGCAGACCGCCGAGGAGGCCGCGGCCACCTACGACGACGGTCTGCTGTCCATCGTCGGCGAGGACGCGACCCAGGCCGCCGGCTGATGACGGCCGCCACCCTGGACCGGGCGACGGCGGCGGGCCCCACCCGCCCCCGCCGTCGCCCGGGGCGGGCCGCCCTGCGGCTGCTGCCGCTGCTGCCCGCCGTCGTGCTGATGCTGGTGTTCCTCGCCGGGCCGGTGCTGTGGTCGTTCTACGGCTCGCTCACCAACCAGGCGCTCACCGGCTACCGGGCCGCGGCCCCGGAGTTCGTCGGCCTCGACAACTACGTCGCGCTGCTCGGCGACGACGGGTTCTGGAAGTCCGTCGTCCTGACCGTGGTGTTCGTCGGGGCGTCGGCCGTGGTCGGGCAGAACGTGCTCGGCATGGGCCTGGCGATGCTGCTCCGGGCCGCCGCGAAGCCGCTGCGCGCCACGGTGTCCGCGATCGTCGTCATGGCGTGGGTGCTGCCGGAGATCGTCGCCGCGTTCGCGCTGTACGCGTTCTTCTCCACCGACGGCACGCTCAACCAGGTGCTCGGCTGGTTCGGGCTGACCGGCCCGACCTGGCTGATCTCCGTGCCGATGCTCGCGGTGATCCTCGCGAACATCTGGCGCGGCACCGCGTTCTCGATGATGGTCTACGGCGCCGCGCTGGCCGAGGTGCCGCCCGACGTCACCGAGGCCGCCGCCATCGACGGTGCCACCGGCCCGCAGCGGTTCTTCCGGATCACGCTGCCGATGATCCGGCGGTCCATCTCGACCAACCTCATGCTCACCACGCTGCAGACGCTCGCCGTGTTCACCCTGATCTGGGTGATGACCGGCGGCGGTCCGGGGACCGACTCCTCGACCCTGCCCGTGCTGGCCTACCAGGAGGCGTTCAAGTTCGCGCAGGTCGGCTACGGCACGGCCATCGCGACGGTGACCCTGCTGGTCGGCGCGGTGTTCTCGCTCGTGTACATCCGCGTGCTCAAGCCGGAGGTCGACTGATGACCGCGCTCACCGCCCCGCCCGCCGCGACCGGGACCCGGCGGGCCCGGCCCGTCCCGTCGGTCGCCTCGCCCCGCCGGCGCACCGGCCGGCTGCTCGTCACGCTCGCCCTGCTGGTCGTGGCCGTCGCGTTCCTCGTGCCGCTCGCGTGGATCGTCCTCGCGTCGCTCGACCCCGCCGCGACGGTCTCGGTGAAGCTGCCGGAGCGCCTGACGGGCGACAACTTCAGCCAGATCCTCACCTGGGACGCCACGTTCCGGCCGCTGTGGAACTCCACGGTGCTGTCCGGCGGCACCGCCGTCCTGACGGTGCTGGCGTCGCTGCTCGCGGCGTACCCGCTGTCGCGGTACCAGATGCGGTTCCGCAAGTCGTTCCTCTACGGCATCCTGTTCGGCACCTGCCTGCCGATCACCGCGATGATGGTCCCGGTCTACGCGCTGTTCGTGTACCTCGGGATGCTCGACTCCGTGCCGGGCACCGTGTTCTTCCTGGCCGCGACGTCGCTGCCGATGGCCATCTGGATGACCAAGAACTTCATGGACTCCGTGCCGGTGTCCCTGGAGGAGGCCGCGTGGGTCGACGGCGCCGGGTCGATGACCGCGCTGCGCCGGATCGTCGTCCCGCTGATGCGGCCCGGCATCGCGGTGGTGTTCATCTTCGTGTTCACCGGGGCGTGGGGGAACTTCTTCGTCCCGTTCGTGCTGCTCTTCTCGCCCGACAACCAGCCCGCCGCCGTCGCGATCTACAGCTTCTTCGGCACGTACGGCACCGTCGCCTACGGCCGGCTCGCGGCGTTCTCGATCCTCTACTCCGTCCCCGTCCTCGTGCTGTACCTCGTGGTGCAGCGGTTCTCGGGGGGCTCGTTCGCCATGTCCGGGGCGGTCAAGGGCTGACGCCCGGCCCGCGCCCCACGCACCCCTCCCGCACCCCACGCACTCGTCGCACCCCTGATCCCCGGAGGTCCCTCCATGCCCGTCGACGTCGACGTCGCCCGTGTCGTCCAGCGCGTGCAGCGCTTCCTGCACGAGCGCCTCACCCCCGCCCTGGTCGCCGACCGCGCCCCCCTCACCGTCACGGCGTGGACCGCGCCGGGGGAGCCGGTGCCGTTCGCCGAGGCGGTCGCGCAGGACTACGCGCCCGCCCCGCTCGGCACCCCCTGGGGCGCGCCGTGGAGCACCACCTGGTTCCGGATGACCGGCGACGTCCCCGCGGCCTGGGCCGGCTCCGCCGAGGTCGCCGCCGGGCGGCACGCCGTCGAGCTCGCGATCGACCTCGGGTTCACCACCACCCAGCCCGGCTTCCAGGCGGAGGGCCTCGTGCTCCGTCCGGACGGGGTCGCGGTCAAGGGCCTGTCCCCGCTGAACCAGGCCGTGCCGTGGTCCGACCCGGTCGTGGACGTGTACGTCGAGGCCGCGGGCAACCCCGACGTCGGCAGCAGCACCTGGTACGGCCCGACGCCGCTCGGCGACCCGCTGACCGCCGGCACCGACCCGCTGTACGCGCTGCGGTCCGCGGAGGTCGTGCTCCGCGACGTCGAGGTCTGGGAGCTGTGGCAGGACCTGCTCGCGGTGCAGGGGCTGGTCGAGGTGCTCGACGCCGGCTCCACCCGGCACGCCCGGGCGCTGCGCGCGCTCGACCTCGTGGTCGACGCGATCGACCCGTTCGACGTCGCCGGGACGGTCGCCGCCGGGCGCGCGGTGCTGCGGCCGGTGCTCGACGTGCCCGCCGGCGCCGGCGGGCACCGGGTGCTCGCCACCGGGCACGCCCACATCGACTCGGCCTGGCTCTGGCCCGCCCGGGAGACGGTCCGCAAGTGCTCCCGGACGTTCGCGAGCGTCGTGGCGCTGATGGACGAGCGCGAGGACTTCGTGTTCGCCTGCTCGTCCGCGCAGCAGTACGCGTGGGTCGCCGAGCGGCACCCCGAGCTGTTCGAGCGGATCCGCGCGAAGGTCGCCGCGGGGCAGTTCGTGCCGGTCGGCGGGATGTGGGTCGAGTCGGACACCAACATGCCCGGCGGCGAGGCCCTGGCCCGGCAGATGGTCGAGGGCAAGCGGTACTTCCTCGACGAGCTCGGCGTCGAGACGCAGGACGTCTGGCTGCCCGACTCGTTCGGCTACACCGGGGCGCTGCCGCAGATCGTCCGCGCCGCCGGGTCGCGGTGGTTCCTGTCGCAGAAGCTGTCCTGGAACGACACCAACCGGATGCCGCACCACACCTTCCGCTGGGAGGGCATCGACGGCTCCCGGGTGCTCGCGCACTTCCCCCCGGTCGACACCTACAACTCCGACCTGTCGCCGCGCGAGCTCGCGCACGCCGAGCGGGAGTTCCGCGACAAGGACGTGGCGACCGAGTCGCTGGTGCCGTTCGGCTGGGGCGACGGGGGCGGCGGGCCGACGCGCGAGATGCTCGCGGCCGCCGACCGCGCCCGGTCGCTGGCCGGCCTGCCCGAGGTCGAGCTCGGCTCGCCGAACGACTTCTTCGCGCGCGCCGAGGCCGAGCTCGACGAGGCCGAGGCCGCCGAGCCCGGCCGGTCGTCGGTGTGGTCGGGGGAGATGTACCTCGAGTACCACCGCGGCACCTACACCTCGCAGGCCCGGACCAAGCGCGGCAACCGGCGCAGCGAGCACCTGCTGCGCGAGGCCGAGCTCTGGGCCGCGACCGCCGCCGTGCGCACCGGCCACGCCTACCCGGCCGACGAGCTCCGCGCCCTGTGGCGGGTGGTGCTGCTGCACCAGTTCCACGACATCCTCCCGGGATCGTCCATCGGCTGGGTCTACCGGCAGGCCGAGGAGGCGTACGCGGACGTCGAGCACCGCGCGGAGGCCGTGATCGGGGCGGCGCTCGCGGCCCTGGCCGGCGACGGCGACGGCACCGTCCGGCTCAACGCCGCGCCGCACGCCCGCGACGGGGTCCCGGCCCTGGGCGGGGTGCTCGCGTCCGACGAGGGCACCGCGACCGGCACGGTCGAGGTGCTGCGCGCCGACGACGGCACCCTGCGCGTCCGCACCGACGTGCTCGACGTCCGGCTCAGCGCCGGCGGGCAGCTCGCGTCCGTCCGGGACCTCGCCGCGGACCGCGAGGCCGTCGCGCCGGATGCCCTCGCGAACCTGCTGCAGGTGCACCGCGACGTGCCGCGGCAGTGGGACGCGTGGGACATCGACGCCGAGTACCGCCGCACCGTGCAGGACCTGCTCGACGCGGACTCCGTCGAGGTCGTCGCCGAGAAGCCCGACCGCGCGGTGATCCGCACCTCCCGCACCGTCGGGGCCTCGACGATCGTGCAGGAGCTGACGTTCCGGCCCGGCACCCGCGCGGTCGACATCAGCACCGAGGTCGACTGGCACGAGCGGCAGCTGCTGCTCAAGCTCGCGTTCCCCGTCGACGTGCACGCCGACCGGTCCGCGGCGGAGACCCAGTTCGGCCACGTGCTGCGCCCGACCCACACCAACACGTCCTGGGACGTCGCCCGGTACGAGATCTGCGCGCACCGCTGGGTGCACGTCGGGGAGCCCGGCTACGGGGTGGCGGTCGCCAACGACGCCACCTACGGCCACGACGTCACGCGGTCGGTCGCACCGGACGGCGGCACGTCGACCGTCGTCCGGCAGTCGCTGCTGCGCGCACCGCTGTTCCCCGACCCCGAGGCCGACCAGGGCCGGCACGTGTTCCGGACCCTGCTGCACGTCGGCGCGGGCATCCCCGAGGCCGTCGTCGACGGCTACCGGGCGAACCTGCCGGTGCGGGAGGTCCGCGGGTCCCGGCCGGTGGACCCGCTGGTGACGGTCGACGCGCCCGGGGTGGTCGTCGAGGCGGTCAAGCTCGCCGACGACGGGTCCGGCGACGTCGTCGTCCGGCTGTACGAGGCGCACGGCGCCCGCGCCCGCGCGCGGGTCGGCTGGGGCTTCGCCGCCGGCGCGGTCACCGAGGTGGACCTGCTGGAGCGCGAGGTCCCGGCCCGCGCGGTCCGGGGGGCCGCCGGGTCGGACGGGGCCGTGGACCTCGAGCTGCGGCCGTTCCAGCTGCTCACCCTCCGCGTCGCCCGCGCCTGACGTCCGTCGTCCCCGCACCCGCCCCCCGCCGCCGTTCCCGCACCGGGACGGCGGCGGGGGCGGCTATCGTCCCGGTATGGGTACCTGGGGCTCTGGACCGTTCGACTCCGACAGCGTGGGCGACCTGCTCGACAGCATCCGGAAGGGCACGTTCACGTTCGCGGACGTGGAGGAGTACGCCGAGGACGACGAGTACCTCGACGCGGACGGCGGCCAGGCGGTGCTGGCGCTCGTCGAGATCGCGCTCGCGCTGCGCGGGCTGCCGCACGCGGAGGTCCCGGACGAGGCGGAGGTGCTCGCGGCGGCGGCCCCGCACCTCACCGCGGAGCGCACCGCCTGGCTGCTGGTCCAGGCCGACCGGGCGCTCGCGGACGCCGACACCTCGGAGCTCTACGAGCTGTGGGACGAGGTCGGCGTCGACGAGTGGCGGGTCCCGGCGCTCGAGTCGGTCGCGCGGCTCCGGGCGGCCACCGCCGGCTGAACCCCGCGGGACGACCGCGGGCGGCCCGGCTCAGCCCGCGACGGTGCGCGGCAGCGGGACCGCCGGGTCCGCGGCCAGCGCGCGGTCGAGCACCGGCAGCGCCGCTCCGGCGAGCAGCCGGCGCGCCCCGCCGACGTCGCGCGGGCGGTCGACGGCGAACACCGCGGTCAGCCGGTCGGTCCCGGGCGCGAACCACAGCGCCGTCCAGCCGTCGCCCGCCGCGGGGTCCCCGCGCAGCAGCACCTCGTCGTCGACTCCCGGCGTGCCGTAGAGCGCCAGCTCGTGCCCCAGCTGGGTGGAGAACACGTAGGGCGCGAGGTCCGGCTCGGCGGGCTCGTGGCCCAGCAGCCCGGCGACCGCCACCGCCGGCCCGCGCAGCGCCGCGTCCCAGTGGCCGCCGGGCACCCAGCCGTGGCGGGGGGACCGGCGTCGGGCCGCGTCGCCGACGACCCGGACCCGCCAGGACCCGTCCACCGGCGCGTGCCGCTCGTCCACCACGACCGCGCCGACCGCGTCGACGGCGACCGGCGCGCCCGGGGTGTCGGGACCTGCGCTGTCGGGACCCGGGCCCGCCAGCCACGCGGTCGCGGGTCGGGCGCCGACGGCGGCGAGCACCACGTCGGCGGGCAGCACCGTGCCGTCGGCGAGCGTCACGGCACCGGCCGACGTGCCGCTGCCCGGATCCACGGCGGCGACCGCCACGCCGGTCCGCAGCCGCACGCCCGCCGCGGCGAACCAGGGGGCGGTCAGCCCGCCGACCCGCTCGCCGAGCGCCGCCGCCAGCGGCACCGACCGGGCCTCCACCACCGTGACGTCGACCCCCGCCGCCGTGGCGACCGTCGCGACCTCCGCGCCGATCCACCCGGCACCGATGACGACGAGGCGCCGGGGACCGCCGTCGGCGCCGGTCCCGGCCAGCGCCTCCCGCAGCCGCTGGGCGTCCGCGGCGGTGTGCAGCGTGAGCGCCGAGGGCCAGGCGGGCGGGTGCACGGCGGCGGCCCCGGTGGCCACGACCACCGCGTCGGCGCGCACCGGCCCGGCGTCGGTGTGCACGGTGACGCCGTCCTCGTGCACCCGCAGGCCCGTGGCCCGCGTCGCCAGCCGGACGTCGTCGGCCTGGGCGAGCGCGTCGACGCCCAGCTCGTCGGCGAGCCACGCCGGCGCGGGCCGGTCCAGCAGGTGCTTGGACAGCGGCGGCCGGTCGTAGGGGGCGACCGGCTCGGCGCCCAGCACCGTCACCCGGCCGGTGAAGCCCTGCGCCCGCAGCTCCAGCACGGTCCGGACCCCGGCGAGCCCGGTCCCGACGACCACCACGTGCCCGAGCGGGCCGCGGGCCGTCGGCGCGGCGGGTGCGTCGGGACGGGTGGAGAAGGTGGCGTGAGGTCCGGGATCAGGCACGACGCCACCGTAGCCCCGGGACGACCAGGTCCGGGCGGTACCCTCGGTGGCTGGTGCGCGGCCCGAGCCGCGCCGGTGGACGGTCCCGGTGCACGGGCCCGGCGGACGGGGCTGGAGGCGGCGATGAGCCAGGACGGCGCGGCGACCCCGCTCCCGGAGGACAGGTTCGACTCCGAGGGCCGCCCGCTCGACCCCCGCGCCATCGCCCGCGCGTCGCTCGCCGCGGACCGGAACTGGTCGCTGTGGGTCATCCTCGGGGCGGTGCTGGGCAGCGTCGGGCTCGCGCTGCTCGCCGGCACCTCGGTCGGGGCGCTCGCGCTGGCGGCGTTCCTGGTCTGCTGCGCCGTGGTGCGCGGCGTGGTCCGCGGCGGTCCGGCGGCGCTGGTCGTGCGCAGCCGGGTCACCGACGTCACCGTGCTCGCCGGGCTCGCGCTGGCGATCGGCGTCCTGTCGCAGATCGTGCCGACGATCGTCCGCTGACGCCCCGCGGGACCGACCGCCGCCGTGCCCGCCCCACCGCCGCCGCAGCGACGAGCCTTCCGCACCGTCGACGCAGCGACGCCGAGACAGGTCCGCCGCGCCGAGGGAGGACCGTGGAGGGTCCTGTCTCGGCGCGGACGTCCTGTCTCGGCGTCGGGGGGTGGGGATGGCGGCGTCAGCGCGCCGGGTGCACCTCGACCTCGACCTCGTCGAGCTCCAGCTCGAGCTCCTCGTCCAGCAGGTCGTCCTCGGCGGGAGCCGTCGCGAACGCCCGGTACAGCAGCGCGGCGAGCGCGGCGCCGACCAGCGGCGCGACCCAGAACACCCAGATCTGGCCCCACGCCCACGACTCGGCGAAGATCGCCGCCGCGGTGGACCGGGCCGGGTTCAGGCCGCCGCCGGTGACCGGGTAGGCCACGAGCACGGCGAACGCGAGCGTCAGGCCGACCGCGAACGCGGCCTGGTGGCGCGCGCCGGTGCGGTGCGTCGCGCCGAGGTACACGCCGACCAGCACGGCCGCGAGCACGACCTCGATCAGCAGGGCGGCGATCAGCTCGAAGCCCGTGCCGCCGGTGGACGCGGCGATCGGCGAGTGGTCGCCGTAGCCGTTCGCGAGCGCGCTGAAGAACGTCCGCTCGTTGCCGCTGAGGGCGGGCAGCGAGGACCAGGTCACGAACAGCACGGCCGTCGCGAGCGCGCCGCCCACGAGCTGCGCGAGCCAGTAGGGCAGCACGTGCGTCCACGGCGTGCGTCCGGCCAGCGCGGCGCCGAGCGTGATCGCCGGGTTGAAGTGGCCGCCGCTCACGTGCGACACGGCGAGGAACGCGCCGATCGTGCCGAAGCCGAAGGCCAGCGCGACGCCGGGGACGTCCGTGCCGGTCAGCGTGAGGAACATCGCGGCGCCGAGCCCCGCGAGCAGCACGACGAACGTGCCGAACAGCTCCGCGCCGACGCGCGCGACCAGCGACGGGCCGGTCACGGTGGTCCGCAGCGCGGCGACCGCGACCTCGTCGTCCAGCGGGTCGACGTCCGCGACCGGGCGGGCCGTGCCGTAGCCGCTGGCGGCGCCGAAGCCCGTCGGGATCGCGGCGGGCGCGGGGGCGGCGGCCGGGGCGGGCGCGGCCGTCGGGGCCGGGCTCGTCGCCGGCGCCGTCCCGGTCGTCGCGGGCTCGGGGGCCGCGGTGGGCTCCTCGGCCGTGGTGCGCTCCGGGGCCGTGGCGGGCTCGGGCGCCGTCGCGGGCTCCGGCGCCGTGGGCTTCGCGGCCTCGGTGGGCTCGGGCGTGTCCTGGGGCATGGTCATCCGTTCGTCCGGGGGTGACGGGCGCGAGGCCCGTGCGATGTCGGGCGCGGGCCCCGGGGGGGCGCTGCGCGCCGGTGCGGCTCCGGGGCCGTCGTGGCGGCCGCCCGGGGTCGGGGCACGGCTGTCAGCATGCCAGGGTTCGCTGTGCCGTGCCTGGACGTCGGGCGACCCAGCGCCCGCGAAGTCTCTCGACGTCAAGTAATCTGGCCCGCATGGCGAAGATCAAGGTGGTTGGACCGGTCGTCGAGCTCGACGGTGACGAGATGACGCGGATCATCTGGCAGTTCATCAAGGACCGCCTGATCCATCCGTACCTGGACGTGGACCTGCGGTACTACGACCTGTCGATCGAGAACCGCGACGCGACGGACGACCAGGTGACGGTCGACGCGGCGCACGCGATCCTCGAGCACGGCGTCGGCGTGAAGTGCGCGACGATCACGCCCGACGAGGCGCGGGTCGAGGAGTTCGGGCTGAAGAAGATGTGGCGGTCCCCGAACGGGACGATCCGCAACATCCTCGGCGGCGTCGTGTTCCGCGAGCCCATCATCATCAGCAACATCCCGCGGCTGGTGCCGGGCTGGAACAAGCCGATCATCATCGGCCGCCACGCCCACGGCGACCAGTACAAGGCGACGGACTTCGTGGTGCGGGGCGGTGGCACGCTGACCCTGACGTTCACGCCGGCGGACGGCTCCGAGCCGATCCAGCAGGAGGTCGTGACGTACCCCGAGGGCGGCGGCGTCGCGATGGCGATGTACAACTTCGACGAGTCGATCCGCGACTTCGCGCGGGCGTCGTTCGCGTACGGCCTGCAGCGCGGGTACCCGGTGTACCTGTCGACCAAGAACACGATCCTCAAGGCCTACGACGGCCGGTTCAAGGACCTGTTCCAGGAGGTCTTCGACGCCGAGTTCGCGTCGGCCTTCGCCGAGAAGGGGCTCACCTACGAGCACCGCCTCATCGACGACATGGTCGCCTCGGCCATGAAGTGGGAGGGCGGGTACGTCTGGGCCTGCAAGAACTACGACGGCGACGTCCAGTCCGACACCGTCGCGCAGGGCTTCGGCTCGCTGGGCCTCATGACGTCCGTCCTCATGACCCCGGACGGGAAGACCGTCGAGGCCGAGGCCGCGCACGGCACCGTGACCCGGCACTACCGCCAGCACCAGCAGGGCAAGCCGACGTCGACCAACCCGATCGCGTCGATCTTCGCCTGGACCGGTGGCCTGAAGCACCGCGGCAAGCTGGACCAGACCCCCGAGGTCACCGAGTTCGCCCAGACGCTCGAGGACGTCGTCATCAAGACCGTCGAGAGCGGCAAGATGACGAAGGACCTCGCGCTGCTCGTCGGCCCGGAGCAGGCCTGGCTCACCACCGAGGACTTCCTCGCCGCGCTGGACGAGAACCTGGCCGCCCGCCTGGGCTGACCGCCTCGACCGCGACCCGACGGCCGCCGCCCGCACCCGCGGACGGCGGCCGTTGCCGTCACCCCCTGAACGCACCCCGGCGACCCCGCCCGGGCGGTGCCGGGGTGCCTCGTCCGCCTGTATCCTCGGCTACGTGGGCACTGAGAGGGTGACCCCGGGTTCGCAATCTTCACTGCGTGAAGCCAACCGCGCCCGGATCGTGAGTGCCGTCCAGCAGCGTGGCTCCCTCACGCAGGTCGAGCTGGCCGGTGTCACGGGGCTGTCACCCGCCACGGTGTCGAACATCGTCAAGGAGCTCACGGGCGCCGGGGTCCTGCACACCGCGCCCACCTCCCGCAGCGGCCGCCGCGCCCAGGAGGTCACGCTCGCCCGCAACCTCGGGCTGGTCGGCGGCATCCACTTCGGCTCCCGCTCGCTGCGCGTCACCGTCGCCGACGTCGCGCACCGGGTCGTCGCGGACCAGCGGATGCCGCTGCCGCCGGACCACCGCGCCGACGCGGGCCTGGAGCGCGCGTCCCTGCTGCTCACCGAGCTGGTCGACTCCGTCGGCACCACCGTCTCGGAGGTGCTCGCCGTCGGGGTCGGCGTGCCCGCCCCGGTCGACCCGGAGACGGGCCGGATCGTCTCGGTCGGTGTGCTGCGCGGCTGGGACGGCGTCTCGGTCTCCGACGTGCTGGAGCGCCGGCTCGGGGTGCCCGTGCGGGTCGACAACGACTCGAACCTCGGGGCGCTCGCGGAGCTGCGGCACGGCGCCGCGCGGGGTCGCCGGCACGTCGTCTACCTGAAGGTGTCGCACGGCGTCGGCAGCGGCCTGGTCGTCGACGGGCGCGTGTTCCACGGTCGAACCGGAGCGGCCGGCGAGTTCGGGCACATCACGATCGACGAGAACGGCCCGATCTGCCGGTGCGGGAACCGCGGCTGCCTGGACGCGCTGATCGGCGCGCCCGCGCTGCTGCGGATGCTCGAGTCCAGCCACGGGCACCTGACGCTGGCCGACGTGATCTCCCGCGCGCAGGAGGGCGACCCCGGGTGCCGGCGGGTGATCTCCGACGCCGGTCGGCTGCTCGCGGTGGCCGCCGCGAACACCTGCAACCTGTTCGACCCGGAGCTCGTCGTGGTCGGCGGACGGCTCGCGGAGGCGGGCCCGATCCTGCTGGACACGTTCCGGAACGTGCTGGCGCAGCGCACGCTGCCGAGCACCGCCGGGCCGGTCGAGGTGGTCGTCTCCGAGCTCGGCACCGCCGCGGAGGTCCGCGGGGCGCTGGACCTGGCGCTCGACCACGCGGGCATCGCCCGGACGATGGCGGTGGCAGGATGAACCGGTGCAGCACGGCACGCGGCAGGGACGCAGCGGAGGAGGACCAGTGAGCTCACCCGCGGCTGCGTCGACGAGCACGCCGGTCCTGTCGGTGCGGGGGGTGTCCCGCAACTACGGCGCGGTGCGTGCCCTCGTCGACGTCGACCTCGACATCCACCCGCACGAGGTCGTCGCGATCGTCGGCGACATCGGCGCGGGCAAGTCGACGCTCGCGCGGGTGATGTCGGGTGCCCTGGCCCCCGACTCCGGGCACATCGAGCTCGACGGGTCGGCGGTGCAGCTCGCGTCGACCCGCGTGGCCCGGGAGCACGGCATCGCCGCGGTGTTCCAGGACCTCGCGCTGTGCGAGAACCTCGACGTGGTGCAGAACCTGTTCCTCGGCCAGGAGCTCCGGCGCGCCGGGATGCTCGACGAGCGGCAGATGGAGCGGCGCGCCTGGGAGGTGCTCAGCCAGCTGGCCGCGCGCGTGCCCTCGGTGCGTGCGCCCGTGCGGGCCCTGTCCGGCGGCCAGCGCCAGGCGGTGGCGGTCGCGCGCAGCCTGGTCGGCAACCCCCGCGTGGTCGTCCTGGACGAGCCGCTGGCGTCGCTGGGCATCTCGCAGACCGCCGAGGTGCTCAACATGGTCGAGCGCCTCCGGGAGAGCGGCCTCGGCGTCGTCATGATCAGCCACTCGATGGTCGACGTGCAGGCCGTCGCGGACCGGATCGTGGTGCTGCGCCTCGGCCGGATCAACGGCGACTTCGACGCGCAGCACGCCTCCTACGAGGACCTGATCGCGGCGATCACCGGCATCACGCCGACCGGGCGGATGCCGCGCCCGACGAGGCCCGCGGCGCTCTGACCCGGGCGCGCGGCCTCATGCGGGCAGCGACGTCCCGGATCAGCGGAAGACGATCGTCCGGTGCCCGTCCAGCAGCACCCGGTGCTCCGCGTGCCAGCGCACCGCGCGGGCCAGGGCCCGCCGCTCGACGTCCTGGCCCAGCGCGACCAGGTCCGCGACCGCGCGGCTGTGGTCCACGCGCTCGACGTCCTGCTCGATGATCGGGCCCTCGTCGAGGTCGCCGGTCACGTAGTGCGCCGTCGCGCCGATCAGCTTCACGCCGCGGTCGTGGGCCTGCGCGTAGGGGCGGGCGCCCTTGAACGACGGCAGGAACGAGTGGTGGATGTTGATGACCCGGCCGCTCAGCGCGCGGCACAGGTCGTCCGACAGGATCTGCATGTAGCGGGCCAGCACGACCAGCTCGACGTCGAGCTCCTCGACCAGGGCGAGCAGCCGGGCCTCCGCCGCGGCCTTGGTGTCCCGGGTGACGGGGACGTGGTGGAACGGGATCGCGTAGAACGCCGCGAGGTCGGCCAGGGCGGTGTGGTTCGACACCAGCCCGACGATGTCGATCGGCAGCCCCTCGGACCGCTGCCGGAACGCGAGGTCGTTGACGCAGTGCGCCGCCGTCGAGCCCAGCACGAGGGTCCGCATCTTCCGGCCGGCGACGTCCAGCGACCAGTCGAGCCCGAACCGCGGCGCCAGGGCCGACAGCGCCGCCTCCAGGTCCGCGCGCGGGCTCGTCGACGCGACCTCGACGCGCATGAAGAACAGCCCCGACAGCGGGTCCCCGAACTGCTGGGACTCGGTGATGTTGCCCCCGTGCTCCGCGAGCAGCCCCGCGACCGCGGCGACGATGCCGGGCTGGTCCGGGCAGGACAGCGACAGGACGAACGAGGTGGGGTCGGGCGCGGAGGTCTGCACGAGGGTCGAGCGTACCGGCGGGGTCTCGTGGGGCCGGGCCGGGTGTCCGACGGGTGGAATGTTCGTGAGCACGGGACCTCTGGGTGGTCCTGCGCGCGGAGCGGCTGAGACGATGGGGGCATGAGCGAGCCCGAGGTGACCATCCGGCCCGTCGTCGACGCGGACGCCGGGGAGCTGCTGACCCTGCGCCGTGCGGCGTTCGTCACCGAGGCCCAGCAGTACGACGACCCGCACATCCCGCCGCTGACCCAGACGCTCAGCGAGCTGCGCGCGGACCTCGCCGCGGAGGGCGTCGTGACGCTCGGCGCGTGGGCCGGTCACCGGCTCGTCGGCTCGATCCGGGTGGTGCTCGAGGGGCCGAAGGCCACGCTCGGCCGGTTCGCGGTCGCGCCCGACCAGCAGGGCCACGGCATCGGGACCCAGCTGCTGCTCGCGATCCTGCCGCACCTGCCCGAGGGCGTGGAGGAGATCTGGGTGTTCACCGGCCGCGACTCCGTGCAGAACCTCGCGGTGTACGAGAAGCACGGCTACACCCACGAGCACGACCAGACGGTCGGGGACCTCACGTACGCGTACCTGCGCCGCATCCTCGGCGACCCGGACGAGGCCCAGGCGCCCGCCTGACCTCACCCGTCGTGAGACACCCCGCCCGGGACGGCGGGGACGTTGCTAGGCTGACGGGGTCGCGACTGGCGCAGAGGTGGGTCACCACCGGGGAGCGACGCAGCAGCATGACGTCGGGTCGGACGCCTGGGCCCCGCGGTCACCCCACACCATCGGTGTGCGGTCGACAGACCGCGCACGCCGACGCCGAGGAGACGCATGAGCGCCGAGAACACGCCCCTGCTCGACCAGAACCTGTCCGAGGTCGACCCGGAGATCGCGGCCGTCCTGGACGGCGAGCTCGCCCGCCAGCAGGGCACGCTCGAGATGATCGCCAGCGAGAACTTCGTCCCGCGCGCCGTCCTGCAGGCGCAGGGCTCCGTGCTGACCAACAAGTACGCCGAGGGCTACCCGGGCCGCCGCTACTACGGCGGCTGCGAGCAGGTCGACATCGCCGAGGACCTGGCGATCACCCGCGCGAAGGACCTGTTCGGCGCCGAGCACGCCAACGTCCAGCCGCACTCCGGCGCCACCGCGAACGCCGCGGTCCTGCACGCGCTCGCCGACGCCGGCGACCGCATCCTGGGCCTCGAGCTCGCGCACGGCGGTCACCTGACCCACGGCATGAAGATCAACTTCTCCGGCAAGCTCTACGACGTCGGCGCCTACGGCGTGAACCCCGACACCTTCCTCATCGAGCCGGAGGCGATCCGCGAGGCGGCGCTCAAGCACCGCCCGCAGGTCATCATCGGCGGCTGGTCCGCGTACCCGCGGCACCTCGACTTCGCCGCGATGCGCGAGATCGCCGACGAGGTCGGCGCGAAGCTCTGGGTCGACATGGCGCACTTCGCGGGCCTGGTGGCCGCGGGCCTGCACCCGTCGCCCGTGCCGTACGCCGACGTCGTGTCGTCCACCGTGCACAAGACCATCGGCGGCCCCCGCTCCGGCTTCATCCTGAGCAAGCAGGAGTACGCCAAGAAGATCGACTCCGCCGTGTTCCCGGGCCAGCAGGGCGGCCCGCTCATGCACGTCATCGCCGCCAAGGCCGTGTCGTTCAAGATCGCCGGCGGCGAGGACTTCAAGGACCGCCAGCAGCGCACCATCGACGGCGCGCGGATCATCGCCGACCGCCTCGTGGCCCCCGAGGTCGCGGCCGCGGGCGTCTCCGTGCTGACCGGCGGGACCGACGTGCACCTCGTGCTCGTCGACCTGCGGAGCTCGTCGCTCGACGGCCAGCAGGCCGAGGACCTCCTGCACGACGTGGGCATCACCGTGAACCGCAACGCGGTGCCGTTCGACCCGCGCCCCCCGCGCGTCACGTCCGGCCTGCGGATCGGCACGCCGGCGCTCGCGACCCGCGGGTTCGGCGACGCCGAGTTCACCGAGGTCGCCGACATCATCGCCACGGCGCTGGTGGACGGCGCGTCGGCCGACGTCGAGGGCCTGCGGGCGCGGGTGGCCAGGCTGGCCGACGCGTACCCGCTGTACCCCGGCCTGCAGCAGTACTGAGAGGCGCGCTGATGACGGCGAAGACGCTCGACGGCAAGGCCACCGCGGCCACGATCAAGGCCGAGCTGCGGACCCGGGTGGAGGCGCTCGCGGCCCGCGGCGTCACCCCGGGCCTCGGCACGCTGCTGGTGGGGGAGGACCCGGGTTCGCTGTCCTACGTGGCCGGCAAGCACCGGGACTGCGCGGAGGTGGGCATCGCCTCCATCCGCGAGGACCTGCCGGCCGACGCCACGCAGGAGGAGATCGAGGCCGCGGTGCGGCGCCTGAACGAGGACCCGGCGTGCACGGGGTTCATCGTGCAGCTGCCGCTGCCGCGCGGGATCGACGCCAACCGGGTGCTCGAGCTCGTCGACCCCGACAAGGACGCCGACGGCCTGCACCCGACGAACCTGGGCCGGCTGGTGCTGCGGGTCAACGAGGAGATCACCTCCCCGCTGCCCTGCACGCCCCGCGGCATCGTCGAGCTGCTGACCCGGTACGGCATCGGGCTCGACGGGGCGGACGTGACGGTGGTCGGGCGCGGCACCACGGTGGGGCGGTCCATCGGGCTGCTGCTGACCCGGCGCGAGGTCAACGCCACGGTCACCCTCACGCACACCGGGACGGTCGACCTCGGCGAGCACACCCGCAACGCGGACGTGATCGTGGCCGCGGCCGGCGTCCCCGGCATCGTCACCGCGGACCTGGTCAAGCCGGGTGCCGTCGTGATCGACGTCGGCGTCTCGCGGGTCACCGACGTGGACTCGGGCAAGGCCCGGATCGTCGGCGACGTCGACCCGGGCGTGGCGGAGGTCGCCGCGTGGGTCTCCCCGAACCCCGGCGGCGTGGGCCCGATGACCCGGGCGATGCTCCTGGCGAACGTGGTCGAGACGGCCGAGCGCCGGCGCTGACGCCCGTCCCGCGAGGTCGAGGGTTTCGCCCGCTGGAGGGGGCTGAAACCCTCGACCTCGCGTGAAACCCTCGACCTCGACTGCCGACCCCGCCGGGTCAGGTGCGGGAGAGCAGCGCGCGGGCCGTGGGCGTCGGCACGACGTCCGCCAGGGGGGCGTAGAGGCGGATCGCGTCCAGGGCGCGGGCGTGCGCGGCGTCGTCGGAGCCCGCGCAGCCCTCGGCGACGACGCGGACCGCCACGCCCGCGTCCGCCGCGGCGAGCGCCGTCGACAGCACGCAGCAGTCCGTCGAGACGCCGACCAGCAGCATCGTGTCGCCCGGCGCGACGTGCGCCGCGAGGTCCGGCCCCCACTTGCCGAACGTGGTGGCGGTGACGACCGCGGTCTCCGCAGCCAGGTCCGCGAGGCCCGGGACCACCCGGTACGCGGGCGCGTCCGGGGGCTGGAGCGCGAACGGCCAGTCCGCGTAGTACGCGACCCACGCGCCCGCGGGCTCGTCGGGGGCCACGAACCGGGTGAACACCGTCCGGTCCGGCCCGGCCGCCTCGGCGAGCTCCCGGACGACCGGCAGCGCCTCGGCGAACCGCGGCGCCGCCCACGGGCTGCCGGCGTCGGCGAACACGGGCTGCATGTCCACCACCACCAGGACGGTGCGCCCCGGCCCGCCCGCGCCGGTCACCGCAGCGCCTCCTGCCGGCGCACCGCGCCGGACTCCTGCCGGCGCACGGCGCCGCGGCGCAGCAGCAGCGTCCCGCCGAACCCGACGACCAGCGCGACCAGCACCCCGAGGTTCGCGTACGCCCACGCGCCCTCGGTCCCGCCGAGCCCGAGCGGACCGAGCAGGTAGCCCTGCCAGCCCAGCCACGCGGCCGAGCCGTTCGTCACGAGCCCCCAGCCCAGCAGCGTGCCCGCGCCGAGCAGGGCGAGCGGGACGGCGGGCGCCCGGCCGTAGCGCCCCTCGGGCCGGTACAGGTCGAGGTCGTCGTAGTCGCGGCGCCGCAGCAGCACGTCGGCGAGCATGATCCCCGCCCACGCCGCGATCGGGACGCCGAGGGTGATGAGGAAGCCCTGGAACACCCCGAAGAACGAGTCGGACCCGAACACGATGTACACCGTGCCGAGCACCATGATGACGCCGTCGATCCCCGCGGCGACGGGCCGGCTGACCGGCAGGCCGGTGGAGACCAGGGCCAGGCCCGAGGAGTAGATGTCCAGCACCGCCCCGCCGACCAGGCCGAGCACGGCGACGACCGCGAACGGCACCAGGTACCAGGTGGGCAGCACGGTGGTGAGCGCGCCGATCGGGTCGGCGCTGATCGCGGTCCGCAGCTCGGGGTCGGACCCGGCCAGCAGCAGCCCGAACACCAGCAGCACGACCGGCGCGAGCGAGGCCCCGAACGTCGTCCACACGACGACGCCGCGCCCGGAGGTGTGCCGGGGCAGGTAGCGGGAGTAGTCCGCCGCCATGTTGACCCAGCCGAGGCCGAACCCGGTCATCATGAACACCAGCGCGCCGATGAACGCCTGCGCGGTGCCCGCCGGGATCGCGGTGACCGCGTCGAGGTCCACGTGGTCGAGCACGAGCAGCACGTACCCGACGGTCAGCACCGCGGTGACGACGGTGATGACCGTCTGCATGCGCATGATGAGGTCGAACCCGAACACGCCGCCCGCGATGATGAGCGCGGCGACCACGAGCAGCGCGACGACCTGGACGGCGGACCCGCCGCCCCAGCCGAGGGCCTCCACGACGGTCGCGGTGGCGAGGGTCGCCAGGGCGGTGAGGATCGTCTCCCAGCCGACCGTCAGCAGCCACGACAGGACGGCCGCGACCCGGTTGCCGTGCACCCCGAGCGCGGCGCGGGACAGCACCATCGTCGGCGCGGACCCGCGCTTGCCGGCCAGGGCGACGACCCCGCAGAGCAGGAACGAGAACACGATCCCGACGACGCTCGCGACCACCGCCTGGCCGAACGACACCCCGAAGTCCAGCACCCACGCGCCGTAGGACAGGCCGAGCACGGAGACGTTCGCCGCGAACCACGGCCAGAACAGCTGCCGGGGCGTGCCCTTGCGGTCGGCGTCGGCGATGACGTCGACGCCCGCGGACTCGACGGTCAGGGCGCCGCCGGTGCTGCCGGCGGTGGTGGGGACGGTCATCGGACCTCCTGGGTGCGGCGGTGAGGTGCCCATCCCACCACCCGCGCGGGCCCGGCGGGAGGGGTGGTGGGTGTGGTGTCGGTGGCATGCGCCAGGATGGTCCGCGTGCTGACGGTAGCGACTGTGAACGTGAACGGGATCCGGGCCGCCTTCAAGCGGGGGATGGCCGACTGGATCGAGGCCCGACGGCCGGACGTCCTGCTGCTGCAGGAGGTGCGCGCGACGGACGAGATCCTCGGCGACCACCTCGCGGCGGACGGCTGGCACCTCGCCCACGAGGCGAGCGAGACGAAGGGGCGGGCGGGGGTCGCGATCGCGTCGCGGCTGCCGATGCACGCGGTGCGGATCGGCATCGGCACCGGCGTCCCGACCGACAGCGGCCGGTGGGTGGAGGCCGACCTCGAGCTCCCGGGCGGCGAGCTGCTGACGGTGGTGTCCGCGTACGTCCACTCCGGGCAGGCGGACACGCCGAAGATGGCCGAGAAGTACGCGTTCCTCGACGTGATGACCAAGCGGATGGCCGAGCTCGCGGGCCCCGACGCGCGCGCCGTGGTCGCGGGGGACCTCAACGTCGCGCACCGCGAGGTCGACATCAAGAACTGGCGGGGCAACCGCAAGGCCGCCGGGTTCCTCCCGGAGGAGCGCGCGTACCTGGACCGCTGGTTCGACGAGCAGGGCTGGCGCGACCTGGGGCGCGAGCACGGCGGCGAGGGCCCGGGGCCGTACACGTGGTGGTCGTGGCGCGGGCAGGCGTTCGACAACGACTCCGGCTGGCGGATCGACTACCAGCTCGCGACCCCGGCGCTCGCGGACCGGGTGCGCACGGTCGAGGTCGACCGCGCGGCGACCTACGACGCCCGGTTCAGCGACCACGCCCCGGTGGTCGTCGCGTACGACGTCTGAGGCGCGCCCGGGCGCGCGGGCTCAGCCCGCGTGCTCGGCCTCCCAGGCCGCCGACTGCGAGCCGGGCGCCCCGCCGCGCATCGACACGATCGCGCCGGTCGCGTCGGCGGTGACCCAGCCGTCGTAGTAGTCGTCGTCGACGGACAGCACGATCTCGACCGGGGCGATCGCGTCCGACGCCGTCCCCCGTCGGACGTACACGACCGGGCCGTCGGCGTCGTCGATGCCGGTGAGCTCCGTCATCTGCGCGGTCAGGCGCTCCACCACGGACCAGTCGAGGTCGCGGACGTCGTAGAGCGCGGCGGGCAGGTCGGCGGGGTCGGGCTGGATCAGCTCGGCGCCCTCGCGCACGGCGCCGCCGTCGCGCCAGCTGAACGAGTCGGTGGTGGTCGCCCCCGGGGAGGTCGGCGCCTCCGCCACCGCGTAGGTCCGGAACAGCACGACGTCGACGAACTGGGTCCCGCCGGCGACCTGGGCGAGGTCGTCGACGACCTGCTGGGTGCGCGCGGCCGGGAAGATGCTCGCCGCCTCCGCGCGGGCGCGGTCGCCCTGCTCGCGGGCCTCGTCGAGCGACGTGCCCTGGACGAGCGCGACGACCAGGTCCCGCTCCGGCCACGCCCGCGCGCCGAGGCCGACGACGAACGCCAGGAGCAGCAGCGCCGCGGGGATCCGCAGCAGGCCCTGCCGGTCGCGGCCGCGAGCGGGCGCGACCTCCCAGGCGGGCGGCTCGGGCATCGCGGCCACGGTCGTGTCGCGGTCGGCGGCGGCCTGCCAGTCGCCGGGGGCCGGGTCCAGCAGCGCGACGTCGGGCCGGTCGGCGTGCAGCTGCGCGACCACCACGACGGCACCGCGCTGCAGCGACGGCAGCCGGCCGAGGTTCACCAGGGCGCGCGTCGACGTCGTGTACGCCGGCCGGGTGCGGGACGCCACGGCCAGGCGGATGTCGCACAGCGGCTGGTCGTTGACGGAGCTGCCGGTGGCGCGGGTCTCGATCACCCGGGCCAGCGAGACGCGGTTCTCCCGGACCGCGGCCTCGACGTCGGCCGCGCTCGCGCCACGGACCCCCGCGAAGCCGCGGCCGATCGAGACGACGACGAGCAGGATCGTCATCAGCGCACCCGAGACGGGCACGGCCCAGGGCCAGGCGTCACCTCCGACATCGGCGGTGAGGAGGACGACGGACGCGGTGAAGAAGCCGATGGTCGCGGCGAGCAGCAGGCGGAGCACGTCCAGCATCCTGCCTGCGGGCGCGGCGCCGGTCCACCCGAGCGGCCCGCTGACGTGCGAGGACGCGGTCAGGCCGGGGTCGGCGCACCCGGCAGGTCCCGCATCCGCAGCAGCGGGGACAGCAGCACGGGCAGCGCCGCCAGCACCGCACCGCCGGCGGCGACCCACAGCGCGGGCAGCACACCCCAGGAGTGCCCGATCCACCCGCCGAGCAGCGCCCCGAACGGCGTCGTCCCCCAGACGATGAACCGGACGGAGGCGTTCATCCGGCCGAGCAGCGCGGGCGGGCAGACCCGCTGCCGGAAGCTGACCTGCGCGACGTTGTAGACGACCACGGCGAAGAAGAACAGCACGCCGCCGACGACCAGCGTCACCTGGGGGTCGACCGGCAGCACCGACGCGAGCGGCGTCAGCGCGGCGCCCGGGGCGAACGCCAGCGCGGCGAGCGGGATCAGCCGCCCCTCGCCGACCCACCGCTGCAGCCGGTCGGCCGCGACGGCCCCGGCCAGCCCGCCGACCGCGGACGCCGACAGGACGGTGCCGTAGGCGGCCGCGTCCAGCCCGAGGACGCGCAGCGCGTAGATGACGCCGACCGCGGCGCCGACGGCGGAGAACAGGTTGCCGACCGCCGTGCAGGCGACGATCCGGCGCAGCAGGGGCTGGTGCACCACGAAGCGCAGGCCCTCGGCGATCTCGACCCGCAGCGGGCGCCGGTCGGCGACGGGCGGCAGCTGCTCGACCTGCCGGATCCGGCCGACCGCGAGGGCCGAGACCAGGTACGTCACGGCGTTGACCGCGATCACCGCCGGCGCGGGGACGACCCGCAGGAGGGCGCCGCCGAGCGCCGGGGCGGCGACGTGCGCGACCGACGCGGTCGCCTGGAGCTTCGCGTTGCCCTCGCCGATGTGCTCCAGCCCGACCAGGCCCGGCACGTAGGACTGGTGCGCGACGTCGAAGAACACCGTCGCCGCGCTGATCACCAGCGCGCCCGCGTACAGCACGGGCATCGACGCCAGCCCCGCGAACGCGAGCGCGATCACCGCCGCGAGGGTCGCCGCCCGGACCAGGTCGGCCGTGACGAGGACGCGCCGCTTGCGCATCCGGTCGACCCACGCGCCGGTCGGCAGGCCGATCACCAGGAACGCGGCGGTCTCGGCGGCGGTGAGCACGCCCATCTGCCACTCGGTGGCGGCGAGGTCCCGCACCGCGAGCACCGGCAGGGCGATCCCGGTGAGCTGTGCCCCGAGCTGGCCGAGCGCGTCCCCGACCCACAGGCGCCGGAAGTCCGGGTGGTGGACGAGCGAGCGCCGGCGCGGCGGTGCCTCGGTCCCGGTCATGGCGGTCAGCATGGCGCCACTGATTGGGAAGTGTCAATCAGTGGCTAGGATCGGCGCATGACGCAGCCCGCCGACGCCGACGCCGACGACCACGCCGAGCTCGACGCCGACGCGCGGGCGCTCGCCTCGGTGCTCCGGCTGCGGATCCTGCGGCTCTGCCTCGACGAGGCGCTGACCAACCGGGAGATCGCCGAGCGGCTGGGTCGCAACCCCGCGACCGTGCTGCACCACGTCCGCACCCTCGTGGACCGCGGGTTCCTCGCGGCCGACCCGGTGCGCCGCGGGGCCCGGGGCTCCCGCGAGGTGCCGTACCGCGCGACGAGGAAGTCCTGGCGCGCCCCCGACTTCCCCGGCAAGTGGCAGCTGATGGCGGCCACGTTCCTCGAGGAGCTGCACGAGTCCGACCCGGCGACCGTGCGGATGACCCGGCTCGGTGTCCGGCTCAGCGCGGCCGAGCGGGACGAGCTCCTGGCGCGGGTGGACGCGTTCGTCGAGGAGCTCGCCCAGCGGCCGCCGACCCCGGGAGGGCGGCCGTACTCGCTGCTGGTCGCGATGCACGAGGACGCGGCGCGGCTGCCGCGGCCCGACGCGCTGCCCGACGAGCGGCCCGGGCGGTAGCGCGACGACGGCCGCCGCCCGCACGGTGGCGGGCGGCGGCCGTCGGCACGCCGGGTGGGTCGGCGGGAGTCGCGGGATCGTCCGCGGGGGAGCGACCGGTCAGGCCGCGGGGCCGCTCGCCGTCGCGACCAGGAACGCCGGGGCGTGCAGGTCCTGCGCCGCGAACGCGTCCGCGACGGCCGCGGCCACCGCGTCGACCGCGTCGGCGCGCACGAGCGCGATCGCCGAGCCGCCGAAGCCGCCACCCGTCATCCGCGCGCCGAGCGCCCCGGCCGCGCGCGCGGCCTCGACGGCGACGTCCAGCTCGCGGCAGGAGACCTCGTAGTCGTCGCGCAGCGAGGCGTGCGACGCGTCCATCAGGTCGCCGACCTCCTCGACGCGGTCCTCGTCCAGCAGCGCGACGAACTGCGTCACGCGCTCGATCTCCGTCACCACGTGCCGGACGCGGGTGACCAGCACCTCGGCGTCGCCGGAGCCGTCGCCCACCGGGCCGGTGCCGTGCGCGAGCGTCGCGAGGGCGTCGCCCAGCCGGTCCGGGGCGATCTCCCGGAGCGTCGGCACGCCGAGGATCGCCGCGGCCTCGTCGCACGCGGCGCGGCGCGCGGCGTACTGGCCGTCGACGAGCGCGTGCTCGGCCTTCGTGTCGATGACGAGCAGCGCCAGGTCGTGCGCGGCCAGGTCGAACGGCACGTGCCGCACCGACCCGTCCCGGCAGTCCAGCAGCAGGGCGTGCCCGGCGCGGCCGCGCAGCGACACCGACTGGTCCATGCCGCCGGTGCTCGCGCCCGCGATCTCGTTCTCGGCGCGGATGGACGCCGCGGCGAGGACCGTCCGCCCGGCGTCGTCCGGCTCGTCCGCGGTGCCCGCCAGGCCCAGCCCGTAGAGCGCGTCGATCGCGACGGCGGCGGCGCACTCCAGCGCGGCCGAGGACGACAGGCCCGCGCCGTAGGGCACGCACGAGTCCACGGCGACGTCGAACCCGCCGACCTCGTGGCCCGCCTCGCGCAGCGCCCACGCGACGCCGACCACGTACGCCGGCCAGCCGCTGACGGTCCCGGGGGCGACCTCCGACAGCGCGACCTCGCGGACGCCCGTGGCCTCCTGCGCCGAGACGAGGCGCACGGTGTCGCCGTCGGTCCGGCGCACGGCGACGTACGTGCGGTGCGGCAGGTCGAACGGCAGGCACAGGCCGCCGTTGTAGTCGGTGTGCTCGCCGATGAGGTTCACCCGGCCCGGCGCCGACCACGTGCCGTCGGGCTCCGCGCCGAACCGGTCCGCGAACAGGGCGCGCACCCGCGCGGCACCGTCCGTGGGCTCCCAGGCACCGACCCACACGGGGGTGGTCGCGGGCTCGTGCTGCTGCTCCATGAAGGTCATCGCTCCTCGGCGTGGGGTGGTGCGGGGTGTGGTGCGGTCGGGGTCAGGCGGTCCGGGTCAGGCGGGGTCGGGCGTCAGCAGCGTGCAGCCCGCGTCGGCGAGGACCGCGCGTGCGGGCTCCGGCAGCGCGGCGTCGCTGACCAGCACGTCGACCTCCTCCAGCGCGGCGATCCGGGCCAGGCCCATCACGCCCCACTTGGTGTGGTCGGCCAGTACGGTCACCGCGGCCGAGCAGTGCAGCAGCGCCCGGTCGGTCGCGGCCTCGGCCAGGTTCGGTGTCATCAGACCCGACTCGTCCAGCCCGTGCACGCCGAGGAACAGCCGGTCGACCCGCAGCGTCGCCAGGGCGGTGTCCGCGACCGGGCCGACCAGGGCGTCCGACGGCGTCCGGGTGCCGCCGGTGAGGATCACGTCCAGCGCCCCCGCGCCCGGGACCGCCCGGTGCAGGGTCTGCGCGACGGGCAGGGAGTTCGTCACGACGGTGAGCGGGCGCAGCGCCGGGTCGGCGGCGATCCGCTGGGCCAGCAGGTGCGTCGTCGTGCCCGCGGACAAGGCGATCGCCTGCCCGGGCTCGACGGTCGCCGCGGCCAGGTCCGCGATGGCGTCCTTCTCGGCCGTCGACCAGGTGCTCTTCGCCTCGAAGCCGGGCTCGTCCGTGGGCCGGCTCGCCCCGTCGACCGCCACCGCGCCGCCGTGCACCCGCCGCACGAGGCCCGCGCGGTCGAGCTCGGTGATGTCCCGGCGCACGGTCATCTCGGAGACGTCGAGCTGCTCCACCAGGTCGGCCACCCGGACCGCCCCGTGGGCGCGCACCTCCGCGACGATGCGGTCCTGCCGTTGACTCGCGAGCACGGGGCCAGTATCCACCAGGAACGAACAGGAACCAACACGCCCGACCGGCGCCTGCCGCCCCTGCCTACCGCCCGACCGGCGTCAGCCCCAGCGACTTCCCCGCCAGCCCGCGCGACCGCGACGTCAGCGTCGTCGCGACCTGCCGCAGCGCGACCGCGGCGGGGGAGTCGGGGTCGGTGAGCACGACGGGGGTGCCGCCGTCGCCGGCCTCGCGCAGCCGGATGTCGAGCGGCACCTGGCCGAGCACCGGCACGGTCGTGCCGGTCGACCGGGTCAGGCCCTCGGCGACCCGCGCGCCGCCGCCCGAGCCGAACAGCTCGAGCCGGCTGCCGTCGGGCTGCTCCAGCCACGCCATGTTCTCGACGACGCCGACCACGGACTGCCGGGTCTGGGTGGCGATCGACCCGGCGCGCTCGGCGACCTCCGCGGCGGCGAGCTGCGGGGTGGTGACGACGACCAGCTCCGACCCGGGCAGCAGCTGCGCGACCGAGATGGCGATGTCGCCGGTCCCGGGCGGCAGGTCCAGCAGCAGCACGTCCAGGTCGCCCCAGAACACGTCCGCGAGGAACTGCTGGAGCGCGCGGTGCAGCATCGGCCCGCGCCAGACGACGGGCTGGCCGGGCGGCACGAACATGCCGATCGAGATGACCTTCACGTCGTGCGCGATCGGCGGCAGCAGCATCTCGTCCACGCGGGTCGGCGGCTGGGTCACGCCCAGCATCCGGGGGATCGAGAAGCCGTAGATGTCGGCGTCCACGACGCCGACCCGCAGGCCGTCCTGCGCCATCGCGACCGCGAGGTTCGCGGTGACGGACGACTTGCCGACGCCGCCCTTGCCGGACGCGACCGCGAACACCTTGGTCAGCGAGGTGGGCTTGCTGAACGGGATGACGGGCTCCGCGCCGCCGCGCAGCCGCTCGGTGAGCGCGGCGCGCTGCTCGGGGCTCATCACGCCCATCGCCATCCGCACGTCCGCGACGCCCTCGACGGTGAGCACCGCGGCGGTGACGTCCTTCGTGATCGTGTCGCGCAGCGGGCAGCCGGCGGTGGTGAGGTCGATGCCGACGGTTACGCGGGTGCCCTCGGGCGCGGCGGTGTCCACGTCGACCGAGCGCACCATGCCGAGGTCGGTGATCGGTCGCCGGATCTCCGGGTCGAGCACCCGGGTCAGGGCCTGGCGGACGGCAGCGGCGACGGCCTCGGGGTCACGGGTGTCCGGCATGCGCCCATCGTAGGTCGGCCGCGGTGTGCACCCGGCGGGACCGGCGTCAGGACGGCTCGGTCGACCGACGGTCCCGGCGCTCGGTGCGGCGCTCCTGGGCGCCGTCGGAGTCGGACTCCGCGTCGTCCCGGTCCTCGAGCAGCTCCTCCATGAGGTTGCGCAGCTCGGACCGCACGAAGTCGCGGGTGGCGACCTCGGACAGCGCGATGCGCAGCGCGGCCATCTCCCGGGCCAGGAACTCGGTGTCCGCGAGGTTCCGCTCCGCGCGCTGCCGGTCCTGCTCGGCCTGGACGCGGTCGCGGTCGGTCTGCCGGTTCTGCGCGAGCAGGATCAGCGGCGCCGAGTACGACGCCTGCAGCGACAGCATCAGCGTCAGGGCGGTGAACCCGTTCGCGGCCTTGTCGAACCGCAGGCCCTCCGGGCCCCACGAGTTCCACGCCAGCCACGCGACGCAGAACAGGCTCAGCCAGAGCAGGAACCGCGGGGTGCCCATGAACCGGGCGATCCCCTCGGAGACCTTGCCGAACGCGTCGTCCTCCAGCTTGGGCAGCCAGGTCCGGCGCGCGGTCTTCGGGGTGTCCAGGCGCTCAGCCACGGCGGCCTCCCCGGGGGGCGGGCGCTCCGACGTGCCGGGGTCCGGCGGGGGCGGCCGGGGCGGGCTGCACCTCCTCGTCGGTCTCGCGCCAGTCCTCGGGCAGCAGGTGGTCGAGCACGTCGTCGACGCTGACCGCGCCGAGCAGGCGGCGCTCGTCGTCGACGACCGGGATCGCCAGCAGGTCGTAGGTCGCGAGCCGCCGGGTGACGGCGAGCAGCGGCGCGTCGGCGGGCACCGGGTCGATGTCGGTGTCCACCAGCGAGCCGATCGCCTCGTGCGGGGGCTCGCGCAGCAGCCGCTGCAGGTGCACGACGCCGATGAACCGGCCGGTCGGCGTCTCCAACGGCGGGCGCACGACGAACACCATCGAGGCGAGCGCGGGCGTGAGCTCGCGGCGGCGGACGTGGGCCAGCGCGGCGGCGATCGGCGTCTCCGGCCCGAGGACCACCGGCTCCGTGGTCATCAGACCGCCGGCGGTGTTGTCCTCGTAGGCGAGCAGCCGCCGGACGTCGCGGGCCTCCTCGGGCTCCATCAGGCCCAGGAGCTCGGCCTGCTGGTCGTCGGGCAGCTCGCCGAGCAGGTCGGCGGCGTCGTCGGGCTGCATCGCCTCGAGCACGTCGGCCGCGCGGGACCGGGCGAGGCCGGACAGGATCGCGACCTGGTCGTCCTCGGGGAGCTCCTCCAGGACGTCCGCGAGCCGCTCGTCGTCGAGCGCGGTCGCGACCTCGAGGCGGCGGGTGGCGCCCATGTCGTGCAGCACGTCGGCGAGGTCGGCGGGCTTGAGCTCGTCGTACTGCGCGAGCAGCAGGGTCGCGTCCTGCGCGTCCGCGGCGGTGCGCGCCAGGCCCGCGATGGCGTCGATGTCCAGGAGCTCCGGCTCGCCCCGCCGGCGCAGCAGGCCGCCGCGTCCGGGCCGGTGCTTGCGGACGAACACCTTCGACACCAGCCAGTCGCCGTTGCGCTGCCGCTCGATCGCCACGTCCTCGACCGCGGCGGAGCCGGAGCCGTCCGCCAGCTGCACGGTGCGGTCGAACAGCTCGCCCACGACCAGGGTCTCGAACGGGCGCTGCTCGAACCGCCGCATGTTCACCAGGCCGGTCGAGAGGACCTGCCCCGCGTCGATCGCGGTGACCCGGGTCAGCGGCACGAACACGCGGCGCTTGCCGGGGACCTCGACCACGAGGCCCACGGCGCGCGGGGCGCCCTTGGGCCGGAGCAGCACGACGACGTCGCGCACCCGGCCCACCTGGTCGCCGATCGGGTCGAAGACGGAGGTGCCGGCGAGCCGCGCGACGAACACTCGGGTCCCGGAGGCGCTCACGGGGGCCAGCGTAGACGCCGCGTCCGGTGCCCCGCAGGGCCGGGGTCGGGTGACCGCCGTCACGTCCCGGGTCGCTGACAGGAACCTGGACGTCGGCCATGAGGTTCCTGCGTCCTGGCCCGGACACCTGGCGGCGGCACCGCGGGATCGGCAGGATGGGGCCATGTCCTTCTCCAGCCGCTCGCGCGTCCCCGGGACGCCCACCCTCCCGCAGGGCGAGACCGTCGCGTCCTACGGCACCTACCTCGAGGCGCAGCGCGCGGTCGACCACCTGTCCGACCGGCAGTTCCCCGTCCAGCTGGTGACGATCGTCGGGACCGACCTGCGCATGGTCGAGCGCGTCACCGGCCGGCTCACCTACGCCCGCGTCGCGATCACCGGGTTCGGCTCGGGGGCGTGGTTCGGCGTGTTCGTCGGCCTGCTGTTCCTGCTCACCAGCAGCAACGCCGGGATCCTGTTCACGTCCGTGCTCGTCGGCGGCGGGTTCGGGCTGCTGTTCTCGGTGATCTTCTACGCGTTCACCGGCGGCAAGCGGGACTTCACGTCCCAGAGCCAGATCGTCGCCTCGCAGTACGCGGTGCTGTGCCAGACGGAGAAGGCCGGCGACGCGCGCCAGCTGCTCCGCGAGCTCCCCGGCGGGCGGCCCGGACCCGGCGCCCCCGCGGCGCCGACCGGCCCGGTCGCCGGTCGGCCGTCCGACCCGTCGGCGACCTACCCGCAGCCGGGCGCCCCCGGCGCGCCGGTGCCGCCGCCCGCGCAGCCGACCACGCCGACGCAGCCGCCCCGCTACGGCCAGCTGGCGCCCCAGCCCGGCGCCGAGGCGGGCGAGCCGCGCTACGGCCAGCGCGCCCCGCAGCCTCCGACGACGCAGCCCCCGACGCCTCAGCACCCGACGCCTCCGGCCGACCAGCAGGACTGACGTCACGACGGCCCGGCACCCCCACCCGACGAGGGAGGGGTGCCGGGCCGTCGCGCGTCCCGGGGTCGGTGGTCAGCGCCCGGACAGCCCCGCCATCCACGCCTCGACGTCCGCCGGCGTCCGCGGCAGCGCCGCCGACAGGTTCTCGTTGCCGTCCGCGGTCACGAGCACGTCGTCCTCGATCCGCACGCCGATCCCGCGCAGCGCCTCCGGCACGCGCAGGTCGTCGACCTGGAAGTACAGCCCGGGCTCGATGGTGAACACCATCCCGGGCTCGATCACCGCGTCCAGGTACATCTCGCGCCGTGCCTGCGCGCAGTCGTGCACGTCCAGGCCGAGGTGGTGGCTGGTGCCGTGCACCATCCAGCGGCGGTGCTGCTGGCCCTCGGGGCTCAGCGACTCGGCGGCCGGCACGGGCAGCATGCCCCACTCGTCGAGGCGTGCCGCGATGACCTCCATCGCGGCGGCGTGCACGTCCCGGAACCGGTTGCCCGGGACGGCGGCGGCGAACGCGGCGTCGGCGGCGTCCAGCACCGCCTGGTACACCCGGCGCTGGTCGTCGGTGAACGTCCCGTCGACGGGGATCGTCCGGGTGACGTCCGCGGTGTAGAGGGAGTCGACCTCGACGCCCGCGTCGATCAGCACCAGCTCGCCGGGGCGGACCTGGCCGTCGTTGTCGGTCCAGTGCAGCGTCGTGGCGTGCGCGCCGGCCGCCGCGATGGTCTCGTAGCCGACCGCGTTGCCCTCGACGCGCGCCTGGGACAGGAACGTGCCCTCGATGACCCGCTCGCCGCGGCGGTGCGCGACCGCCTCCGGGAGCCGGCGCACCACCTGCTCGAAGCCCTCGGCCGTCGCGGCCACCGCCTTGCGCAGCTCCGCGACCTCGAGCTCGTCCTTGACCAGCCGCAGCTCCGACAGCGCCTCGACCAGGGCGGCGTCGCGCTCCCCGGCCTCCTCGGCGGCCCGGATGTCCGCCACGACGGCGTCGACGGACTCGTCCACGCCGGGGACCACGAGGACCTGGACCCCGTCGGCGCCCGCGTCCTTGGCCAGGGCGTCGCGCAGGTCGTCGCTGTGCGCGGTCCGGATCCCGGTGGTCGTCTCCATGTCCTCGAGCGTCGGCCGCGGGCCGACCCAGAACTCGCCGTACCGGGCGTCGGAGAAGAACTCCTCGGTGTCGCGGCCCGCGAGCGGGCGCATGTACAGCACCGCGTGGTGGGTCGACCGGCCGCCGCCGGGCAGCTCGTCGCCCTCGCCGTCGGCCGCCGGGTGCAGGACGAGCACCGCGTCGGGCTCCTGCTCCGCACCCAGGCCGGTCAGGTGCGCGAACGCCGAGTGCGGCCGGAACCGGTAGTCGGTGTCGTTCGACCGGACCTTGTACGTGCCCGCGGGCACGACCAGGCGCTCGCCGGGGAACCGGGCGCCGAGCCGGGCGCGGCGCGCGGCGGTGAACGGCGCCGCCTCGGCGGGGACCGCGCCGCTCGCGGGACGCTCCGCCCAGCCCGACGTCACCCAGTCGAGGAACGCGGCGGACTGCGGGCGCTGGCTGCGGTTCGACCCGCGGTCGGCGAGCGTCTGCTCGGCCGGGACCTGGGCGGGCGCGGAGGACTCGGGAGTCGTGTCGGTGGCCATGCCCCCAGTCTGGCACCGCCCCGGGCGCGCGGGTGAGTACGCTTCCGCGGTGCGCATCGACCTCCACACCCACTCGTCCGCCTCGGACGGCACCGAGCCCCCGGGCGGCGTGATCGCCTCCGCGGCGGCCGCCGGGCTGGACGTCGTCGCGCTGACCGACCACGACACGACGTCCGGCTGGGCGGCGGCGGGCGAGGCCGCGGTGGCCCACGGCGTCGTGCTCGTCCCCGGCACGGAGGTGTCCGCGCTGTCCCGCGGGGTCAGCGTGCACCTGCTGTCCTACCTGCAGGACCCGGCCGCCCCCGCGCTCGCCGACCTGATCGCGCAGACCCGCGAGGCACGCCTGCACCGCGGCCGGGCGATCGTGGAGCGGCTGGCCGAGGACCTGCCGATCACCTGGGACGACGTCCTCGCCCAGCAGCAGCCCGGGACCGTCGTCGGTCGCCCGCACATCGCCGACGCCCTGGTCGCGCTCGGGGTCGTCGCCGACCGCACCGCCGCGTTCGACGACCTGCTGTCGACCCGCGGCCGCTACTACGTGCCGTACTACGCGCCCGAGGCGGTCGAGGCCGTCGAGGCGATCCGCGCCGCCGGGGGCGTCCCCGTGTTCGCGCACCCCGGCGCCGACGGCCGCGGCCGCGTCGTGCCGGACTCCGACATCGCGGCGCTCGCCGAGGCCGGTCTGGCCGGGCTCGAGGTGCACCACCGCGACCACACGCCCGCGCAGGTCGAGCGGCTCACCGCGCTCGCGGACCGGCTCGGGCTGCTCGTCACCGGCTCCAGCGACTACCACGGCGCCGGCAAGCCGAACCTGCTGGGGGAGAACCTGACCGCGCCCGAGGTGCTGGCCGAGATCGAGCGCCAGGGACGCACCGGCGTCGTCGGCCGCCCGGGGGTGGGACGATGAGCGCCGTGCTCGACTGGCGACTCCTCTCCGAGGTCTTCATCACCCTGTTCGTCATCATGGACCCGCCGGGGACGGTGCCGATCTTCCTCGGCCTGACCGGCGCGATGACCCGGCAGCAGCGCAACCGCGCGGCCCGGCAGGCGATCCTCGTGGCGTTCGGCGTGATCCTCGCGTTCGCCGTGTTCGGGCAGAGCCTGCTGTCGTACATGCACATCTCGCTGCCCGCGCTGCAGGCGTCCGGCGGCCTGCTGCTGCTGCTCGTCGCGATGGAGCTGCTGACCGGCAAGTCCGAGGAGCCCCAGCCGTCCGGCAACGCCAAGGTCAACGTGGCGCTGGTGCCGCTCGGCACGCCGCTGCTCGCCGGGCCCGGCGCGATCGTCGCGGTCATGGTGTTCGTGCAGCAGAGCGACGGAACCCTCGCGGACTGGCTGGCGATCGCCATCGGCATCGTGCTCGTGCACATCTGCCTCTGGCTCGCGATGCGGTTCGCGGGCGTTATCCACCGCCTGCTCGGCGACTCCGGCACGACGCTCGTCACCCGGATCGCCGGTCTGCTGCTCGCGGCGATCGCCGTCCAGCTGGTGGCCGACGCGGTGAAGGCGTTCATCCAGGCCGCCTGACGCCCGGGTCGCGGTGTCCGGGTCGCGCTGACGCCCGGGTCGCGGTGCCCGGGTCGCCGGACGCGGTGCGCGGGGCGAGGATCGGCGCGTGACCACCTCCACCCCCACGCTGCGCGGCCGGCTCGGCGGCGAGCTGTTCGCCCGCGTCGCCGGCCCGCGCGGACCCCAGGTCCGCGACCGCATCCACGGCACCCCCGGCGAGCGCTGGTTCGGCCCGGACGACGCCATCCGCCGGGTGCACGGCGACGCGTCGATGTTCGTCGGCGGGCTCACCGCCCTGCTCCTGCAGTCCTGGCACCCGCTCGCGATGGCGGCCGTCGCCGCGCACTCCGGCTACCGGGGCGACCCGTGGGGACGGCTGCAGCGGACCAGCACGTTCCTCGCCGTCACCACGTTCGGCACCGTCGAGCACGCCCAGCAGGCGATCGGGATGGTCCGCCGGATCCACGACGGCATCGTCGGGACCACCGCCGACGGCGAGCCCTACGCCGCCTCCGACCCGCACCTGCTGCGCTGGGTGCACGTCACCGAGGCGCACGCGTTCCTCACCGCCCACCAGCGCTACGGCGCCCGGCCGCTCGACGCCGCGGGCTGCGACGACTACGTCGCCCAGGGCGCGCGGGTCGGGCGCGCGCTCGGCGCCACCGACCTGCCCGAGACCGCCGCCGGGCTGCGCGACGCGCTCGACGCGTACCGCCCGGAGCTGCGCGGCACCCCCGAGGCCCGCGAGGCGGCTCGGTTCCTGCTCGTGCACCCGCCGCTGCCGGTCGCGGCGCGGGTGCCGTACGGCGTGCTCGCGGCCGCTGCGGTCGCCGGGCTGCCGCGGGCCTCCCGAGGCCCCCTGGGGCTGCCGGACGTGCCGTGGCTCGACGCGACGGTCTCCCGCGCCGCGGGGCACGGGATGACCCGCCTGATCCGCTGGGCGCTGGCGACCCAGCCCCCGCCCCCGACGCCCGAGCCCTGACGCCCCGCCGAGGTCGCACCCACCGGCCGAGGTCGCCCCGTGCACCGGGAGACCTCGGCACAGCGCGAGGGCGCCCTCACCGGTGGTGGGGGCGCCCTCGTGGCGTGCTGCGGTGCGGGTCAGGCCTCGGTGGCCGGGGCCTGCTCGGCGCCCTGCTCGCCGCCGCTGCGGGTGCGGCGGCGGTTGCGACGCCGGCGCGGGGCGGCGCCGTCCTCGGTGCGACCCTCGGCGGGTCCGGTCGAGCCCGTCGAGCCCTCGGTGGGGCCGGTCGAGGCCTCGGTGCCCTCGGCCGCGCGCTCGCCGCCGCGGCGACGGCGCTGCCGGCCCTCGCCCTCGGCGCGGGGAGCCCGCTCCTCGCCCTCGGCCCGCGGGGCACGGCCGCCGTCACGGCCACCACGCCCGCCGTCGCGCCCGCCACGCCCGCCGTCGCGGCCGCCGCGGTCGGCGTCGCGGCCGGACGTGTGCCGCTTGCCGGTCTCGCCGAGGTCCTCGAGCACCTCGGCGCCCAGGCCCTCGCGGGTCCGCTGCGAGCGGGGGAGCCGCCCGGTGGTGCCGGCGGGGATGTTGAGGTCGGTGAACAGGTGCGGCGAGCTGGAGTACGTCTCCTGCGGCTCGGGGAAGCCGAGCTCGAGCGCCTTGTCGATCAGGCCCCAGCGGGGGACGTCGTCCCAGTCGACGAACGTGACGGCCGTGCCCTTGTTGCCCGCGCGCCCGGTGCGGCCGGTGCGGTGCAGGTAGGTCTTCTCGTCCTCGGGGCACTGGTAGTTGACCACGTGCGTGACGTCGTCCACGTCGATGCCGCGCGCGGCGACGTCGGTGGCGACCAGGACGTCGACCTTCCCGTTGCGGAACGCGCGCAGCGCCTGCTCGCGGGCGCCCTGCCCGAGGTCGCCGTGCAGCGCGCCGGCGGCGAACCCGCGGTCGACCAGCTCGTCCGCGACCTTCGCCGCGGTGCGCTTGGTGCGCGCGAACACGATCGTCAGGCCGCGGCCCTCGGCCTGCAGGATGCGGGCCAGCACCTCGACCTTGTCCAGCGCGTGCGCGCGGTAGACGACCTGCTTGATGTTCTTGACGGTCTGGCCGATGTCGTCCGGCTCGCTGGCGCGGATGTGGGTCGGCTGCGTCATGTAGCGGCGGGCCATCGCGACGACGGCGCCCGGCATGGTGGCCGAGAACAGCATGGTGTGCCGCGACGCGGGGGTGCGGGACAGCAGCTTCTCGACGTCGGGCAGGAAGCCGAGGTCGAGCATCTCGTCGGCCTCGTCGAGCACGACGCACTTGACGCGCGACAGGTCCAGGTGGCCCTGGTTCATGAGGTCGATCATGCGGCCGGGCGTGCCGACGACGACCTCGACGCCGCGCTGCAGCATGTCGATCTGCGGCTCGTACGCGCGGCCGCCGTAGAGCAGGCAGATGCGCACCGAACGGCGCTTCGAGGCGGTCTCCAGGTCGCCGGCGACCTGCACCGCGAGCTCGCGGGTCGGGACGATGACGAGGGCCTGCGGCTTGCCGGGGGCGGGCAGGGCGTCGAAGCCCTCCTCGTCCGGGGCGACCACGCGGTGCAGCAGCGGGACGCCGAAGCCGAGGGTCTTGCCGGTGCCGGTCTTGGCCTGGCCGATGATGTCGTGGCCGGAGAGGGCCACCGGCAGGGTCATCGCCTGGATCGGGAACGGGGTGGTGATGCCGGCGTCGGCGAGCGCGGCGACGATCTCCGGGCGGACGGCGAAGTCCGCGAAGGTCACGTCGGCGGCCTGCACCGAGGCGGCGGTCGGGGTGACGATGGTCTCCACCGCGACGTCCTCGGGGGCCAGGGCGTCGTCGGTGGTCGTGGGTTCGGTCGAGGTCACGGACTGCTCTTCACTCGTGAAGGTGGCGTGCCGCGCGTCGCGCCCAGGAGGGGTCCGCGACGGGCATCGCCACAGGTGGTCCGGCAGCCGATCGTGCAGGTCAGTCGAGGGCGGCCGGCGACGCCTGGGGCGGCGCGGCGCGCTCGGAGCACCGAGGTCGAGACGACCGGGCAACCGATGTACACCGTCATGGTACGCGGAGCGCGGCCCCGGGCGCGGGAACTGCGACGCCCGGGGCCGCGCGGGGTCGTGCCGCGGGGCTCGGCGCAGAGCTCGGCGCGGGCTCTCAGCGCGCCCCGACGGCCTCGGGCTCCGCGGCGACGGCCGGCTCCGGGTCGGGCCCGGCCGCCGCGCGGGCGCCGGCGAGCGCGGTCACCAGGCGACGCTGCTGGGTCGCGGCGAGCAGCAGGGCGACCACGGTCGCCGTGCAGGTCACGGCGAACGCCGCGGTGTGCCCGGACAGGTCGGCGAGCCGGCCCGCGACGCTCGAGCCCAGGGCGTAGCCGATGCCGGTCGCGCTCGCGAGCACCGTCATCGCCGCGCCGGCGCGGTCCTGCGGGACGACGTGCTCCCCGAGCGTGAACACGCCGATCATGTACGGCGCGATGGCGAACCCGAGCACCGCGACCGCCGCGGTGAGCGCGGGCAGCGTCCCGACCAGCAGCAGCGGCCAGGACAGCGCGACCATCGCCGCGGCGGCGACCAGGACCCGGCGCTCGTGCCCGAACCGGGCCGGCAGGAACGCCGTCCCGATGCCCGCCGCGGCGCTGCCGACGCCGAGCACCGCGTGGATGAGCCCCGCGAGGCCGGGCTGGCCGGTCTGCGTGGCGAGCACGGTCGTGCCGGTCTGGATGGATCCGAACAGCACGCCGACGGCGGACTGCGCCACGATCAGCACGGCGAACGCGCGCGTGAGCAGCCGACCCGTCGCGCGGACGTGCGGGCCGGTGGTCGTCCGGCGGGCGGTGGGGTGCAGGGCGAAGGCGGTGCCGAACACCGCGAGCAGGGCAGCGGCGGTGAGCAGCGACCCGGCGGGGGACAGCAGCACCGCGACGACGCCGACCAGGGCCGGGCCGAGCGCGAACGAGGCCTCGTCGGCGGCCCCCTCGTACGAGAACGCGGCGTCCACGAGCCGGCGCTGCTCGGGCCCGGTGCTCGCGGTGATCGGCCGCCACCGGACGCGGGCGAGCGGGCCGACCTGCGGCAGCACGAGGCCGGTCACCGCGGCGACCCCGACCAGGACGGGTGCACCGGAGCCGTGCTGGGCGAGCAGCGTCAGCGTGGCCAGCGACGCCGCCCCGGCCAGCGACTGCACCAGGACGACGACGCGCTGGCCGTACCGGTCGGCGAGGCCGCCGGCGACGGGCGCGCCGACCGCGTTCGCGACGGCGAGCGCGCCCGCGGCGAGACCGCCGAGGCCGTAGGTGCCGGTCGCGGTGGACACGAGCAGCAGGGTGCCGAGCTGGGCCATCGCCATCGGCAGGCGGCCGAGGAACGCGACCAGGACGTAGGCGGGACCGGCCAGCCGGAACAGGCGGGCGTAGGCGTGCAGGGCGGACACGAGGGCACCTCCGGGTGCGCGGAACGGGTGACGCGCCTCCCCGCCTCCAGGTCGCGTCCCGATGCCCTCAGCTCCGTCCATCCTACGGGCCGGTGTCCACCGCGGCGCTACGCTGCACGGATGACCGAGGCCGCCCCCGAAGCACAGCCGCAGCCGTCGACGCCCGCCCCCGGCGCCGACTCCGCGGACACCGTCGAGCTGCTCGGGCTGGTCGCCCACCTGCAGCACGTGGCGTTCAACCGGCTCGCCGAGGACGCGAGCGTCGCGCCCAGCACGGCGCAGCAGCTGGTGCTCAGCCGGCTCGCCGCCGCCGCGGTCGACCGTCGCGACCGGGTGCTCGTGCGCGTGGTCGAGCTCGGCGGCGACCCCGAGAAGTGCCTGGGCGCGTACGCCCGCCTGCTCGAGGACTTCGACTCCCGCACCCAGCCGAGCACCTGGTGGGAGCGCCTGCTGCGGACGTACGTGGCCGAGGGCGTGTCCGACGACTTCTGCCGGATCGCGGCCGCGACCGTCGACGAGCGCTCCCGCGTGCTGCTGCTCGACGTGCTCGACGACGCCGCGCACGCGAACCTCGCGGTGGGCGAGCTCGAGGCCGCCGGCGCCGACGACGAGGTGCTGGTGTCCCGGCTCGCGCTGTGGGGCCGGCGGCTCGTCGGCGAGGCGCTGGGCGTCGTGCAGCAGGCCATGTCGGCGCACCCCGGGCTGGGGCGCCTGGTGACCCGCCGCGGCGAGGCGCCCGCGGCCGCCGCCGACGTCCCCGCCGCCACGGAGCCCGCCGCCCCGCCCGCGGGCGCCGGTGACGACGGCGCGCCCGGCCGGCTGTTCGGCGAGCTCACCGCGGAGCACACCCGCCGCATGTCGCGGCTCGGCCTCACCGCCTGACCGCCCTGCTCGACCGGACGACCGGACCACCGCACGACCGGGCCACTGCACGACGGAGCCCCGCACCGTCCGGTGCGGGGCTCCGTGGTCGTGCGGGGTCGTGCGGCTCAGATCGCGCCGAAGCCGACCCGGCCCTTCGACTCCGTGCCGATCTCCACGTACCCGATCGACGCGGACGGCACGATGACGCGCCGGCCCTTGTTGTCGACCAGCTCGAGGACCGGCTTGCCGGTCAGGGCCTCCGTGACGGCGGCGGTGACCTGGTCGGCCGTCTGGTCCGACTCGATCACCAGCTCGCGCGGCAGGTTCTGCACACCGATCGTGATGTCCACGCTTCGTCGTCTCCTCGCTCGTCCGGGCCTTGCCGTCGTCATCCTAGGCCGGGCCGGGCGCCCCGGGTCCGTCCGGGGCGCCGCGTTCGCCCTCGGCCGAGAGCGGCCCGGCGTCCGGGGGCTGCGGCGGCACGAAGTCGGCCACCCCGCCCCACGCGAGCCGCGCGACCAGGGCCGCCGTCTCCCGCGCGGTCGTCGCCCCGGCCCGGTCGTCGGCGCGCAGGCGGCGGGTCGCGGCGGACTGGGCCATCGCCGCCAGGGACGGCGCGAGCACCTCCGCCGTCCCGCGCGGGACCCCGGCGACGTCGGTCAGCACCGCCTCGAGCCGCCGGGTGACCGCCTCGGTGGCGCGCTCGACGCGGGCCCGGACCTCGAGGTCGTGCCGGACGTCCGACTCGAACAGCAGCGCCGACGACTCGCCCGCGCCGTCCACGAAGTCGAGGTAGGCGCGCACCACGCCGGTGACGATGGCCCGGGCGTCGTGCGGCCGGACCTCGCCGGGCGGGTGCATCGCCACCGCCGCGTCCACGGCGGACAGCAGCTCGTCGCCGCGCGCGTCCACCACCGTGAGGTACAGGTCGAGCTTGGACGGGAAGTGCCGGTAGAGCACCGGCTTGCTGACCTCGGCGCGGTCCGCGATGTCGTCCATCGACACGTGGTGGAAGCCCTCGGAGGTGAACAGCTCCTGCGCGATCGCCAGCACCTGCGCGCGGCGGACCGCGCGGGGCATGCGCACCGGACGGCCGTGGCCGGGCGAGGGGTGGTCCATCGGGCGATGATAGCCAGCGCCCCCGGGTCGGCCACGGGCAGGTCCCGGGCGGTTCGGAGCGGTCCGGGCGGCGGCCCGGTGTCGGTGGCGTGTGATGGGATCGGGCCGTGACCCCGACCCCCGCCGCCCCCGCCGACGCGCCGTCCGGCGCGCCCGGGCTGCGGCTGGTGCGGCCGGCGCTCGCCGACGTGCCGCCACCGGTGCGCCTCGGCGCGGACCAGCAGGCCGTGGTGGACCGCCTGGTCACCGGCGCGGACCCCGCCCTGCTGGTGGTCGGCGCCGCGGGCACGGGCAAGTCGGTCCTCGCCGTCGAGGCCGTGGCCGCGGTCCTCGGCGCGGACGAGGACGCCCTGCTCCCGTCACCCGGCGCGCCGACGCCCGACGAGGTGCTGGTGCTGGCCGCGGGCCGGCGCGCGGCGGCGGAGCTGCGGGACCGGATCGGCGCGCGCGTCCGGCGGACCACGGGCCAGGCGATGGTGCGCACGGCGCCCGCCGCGGCGTTCGCGGTCCTGCGCGCCCGCGCCGCGCTGCTCGGCGACCCGGCCCCGACGCTCATCTCCGGCCCCGAGCAGGACCTGGCGCTCGCGGAGCTGCTGGCGGGGCACGCGGCGGGTGAGGGCGTGCCGCTGCGCTGGCCGGACGGCGTGCCGCCCGAGGCGATCGGGCTGCGCTCGTTCCGCGGCGAGCTGCGTGACCTCGTGATGCGGTCCGCCGAGCGGGGGCTCGCGCCGGAGGACCTCGCGCTGCTCGGGGAGCGGCACCATCGCCCCGAGTGGGTGTCCGCCGCGGCGCTGTACGCGGAGTACCTGGACGTGACGACGCTGCGCGCGGGGACCCCCGACGCGGGCGCCCGGCTCGACCCGGCCGTGGTCGTCGAGGAGGCCGCCGAGGCGCTGCTCGCCTGGGAGGAGGAGCTGCCGGGGCACCCGCGCCCGCGGTGGCGGCTCGTCGTCGTGGACGACTACCAGGAGGCGACCGAGGCGACCGCGCGGTTCCTGCGGGTGCTGCAGGACGACGGCGCGCGTCTGCTGCTGCTCGCCGACCCGGACTCCGCGGTGCAGACGTTCCGCGGCGCGACGCCGGCCCTCGTCGGGCGCGCCGACGTCCACGGCGACGGTCCGGGCGAGCTCGGCGCGCACCGGCTGGTGCTCGACGGGGTGCGGCGGCACGGGTCGGCGCTGCGGGCGGTCGCGGGTCGGGTCGCCGAGCGGATCGCGGTCGTCGGCGGAGCCGCGCACCGGCGGGCGCTGCCCGTGGCACGGGAGGTCCCGGCGCAGCACGTGGGTCCGGCGCACGACGCCGCCCCGGCGGAGCACGACGCCCCGGCGGAGCACGACGCCCCGGCGGAGCACGACGCACCGGCGGCGGTCGCCGACCCGGTGCGCGCCGCCGTGCTGCCGAGCGCCGCGCAGGAGGCCGCCTGGATCGCGCACGCCCTGCGCCGCGCGCACCTCGAGGACGGCGTGCCGTGGGCGCAGATGGCGGTGGTCGCCCGGTCGGGTGGCCAGGTGACGGCGCTGCGCCGGTCGCTGGGCGCCGCGTCGGTGCCGGTGTCGGTGGTCGGCAGCGACGTGCCGCTGCGCGACGAGCCTGCGGTGCGTCCGCTGCTGGACGCGCTGCGGTGCGCGCTGGGCCCGGACGCCGGCGGCGCCGCCCTGGACGCCGAGCTCGCGGCAAGGCTGTGCTGCTCGCCGCTCGGCGGGCTGGACGCGGTCGGCCTGCGCCGGCTGCGCCGCACGCTGCGTGCCGAGGAGGTCGCGGGCGGCGGCGGGCGGGCCAGCGACGACCTGCTGGTCGAGGTCCTGGGCTCGCCCGCCCGCGCGGCCCTGCTGCCGTCGGCGGTCCGCCGGCCGGTCGCGCGGCTCGCCACCGTCCTGGAGGCCGGTCGTGCTGCTGCCGCCGCTCCGGGCGCCGACGCGCAGACGGTGCTGTGGGCGTTGTGGGACGCGTCGGGGCTGGCGGAACCGTGGCGCCGCTCGGCGCTCGCCGGCGGGCCGGGCGCCGCGCGCGCGGACCGCGACCTCGACGCGGCGCTCGCGCTGTTCCGCGCCGCCGAGACGTTCGTCGACCGGATGCCCCAGGCGCGCGCCGCCGCGTTCCTGGAGTGGGTCGAGGCGCAGGAGCTGCCGTCCGACACGATCGCCGCGCGGGCCCGCCGGGACGCGGTGCAGGTGCTCACGCCCGCAGGCGCCGCCGGTCGCGAGTGGGACGTGGTGGCCGTCGCGGGGGTGCAGGAGGGGGTGTGGCCGGACCTGCGGCTGCGCGACTCCCTGCTCGGGTCGCAGGCGCTGGTCGACGTGCTCGCCGGCCGCGGCGGTCCCCGGCACGCGGACGCCGCCGCCCAGGCGCACGCCCAGGCGGCCGCCGGTGCCGCCGCGCGCGCCGCGGTGCTGGCCGACGAGCTCCGGTCGTTCCACGTCGCCGTGTCCCGCGCCCGGCGCACGCTGCTGGTCACCGCCGTGTCCGACGAGGACGACCAGCCGTCCCCGTTCCTCGACCTGGTGGAGCCGTGCGACGAGGACGACGACCCGCGCCGCACGTCGGCGCCCGCGCCCCTGGACCTGCGGGGGCTCGTCGCGCAGCTGCGCGCCCGCCTGGAGCAGTCCGTGCGGTGGGGCCGGACGGACGCCGAGGCGGTCGCGGTGCTCGCCCGGCTCGCCGACGCGGGCGTGCCCGGAGCCGACCCCGCCGAGTGGCACGGCCTCGTCGAGCCCTCCAGCGACGCGCCCCTGTACGGCCCGGGGCTGCGGGTGCCGGTGTCGCCGTCGCGGATCGAGACCGCCGGCACCTGCACCCTGCGCTGGGCCCTCGAGGCGGCGGGCGGCACGGCGCCGAGCAGCGCGCGGCAGTCGCTCGGCACGCTGGTGCACGCCCTCGCGCAGACGTACCCGCGCGGCGGTCGCGCGGAGCTGCTCGCCGAGCTCGACCGGCGCTGGCCCGAGCTCGGTCTGGGCGACGGCTGGCCCGCGACGCTCGAGCGGCGGCGGGCCGAGGCGATGGTCGAGCGGCTCGCGTCCTACCTCGCGCAGGCGGGGGAGCCGCTGGCCGTGGAGGCGCGGTTCGAGCTCGCGCTGGACCGGGCGCTGGTGCGCGGCTCCCTGGACCGGGTCGAGCGCGCCGACGACGGCGGTACCGGACCCGAGGGCACCGACCCGGAGCCCGCCCCACCCACGGTCCGGGTCGTCGACCTCAAGACCGGCCGGTCCGCGCCGTCCGCGCAGGAGGCCACGACCAACCCGCAGCTCGGCGCCTACCAGCTCGCGGTCGACGCCGGCGCGGTCGAGGGACTGCCCCCCGGGTCGCGCAGCGCCGGCGCCCAGCTCGTGTTCGTGTCCGACGTCAACAAGGCCAGGGCGGCGCTGCGCGAGCAGCCGGCGCTCGGGCCGGACAGCCCGGACGCGCCCTCCTGGGCGCGCACCCACATCGAGGAGGTGGCGGAGCGGATGGCCGCGTCGTCGTTCGCCGCGACGGCGAACCCGCTGTGCGACCGGTGCCCCGTGCGCCGGTCCTGCCCGCTGCGCGACGAGGGCGGGCAGGTCGTCGGATGACCCTCTCCCCGACGTCGCCGCCCGCCGCCGGCCCGACCCCCGACCGCGCCGCCGGCGGCGACCGCCCGCGCCTGTCCGCGCAGGACATCGCCCGCCTGCTGCGGCGCGACCTGCCGACGGACGAGCAGGTCGCGGTCATCGAGTCCCCGCTGCGCCCGGCCCTGGTGGTCGCGGGCGCCGGGTCCGGCAAGACCGAGACCATGGCCGCCCGGGTGGTGTGGCTGCTCGCCAACGGCCTGGTCGCGCCCGAGGAGGTGCTCGGGCTCACCTTCACGCGCAAGGCCGCCGGCGAGCTCGCCGAGCGGGTGCGGCGCCGGCTGCGGCACCTCGCGCGCGCCGCGGCGACCGAGGGGGTGCACCTGCCCGGGCTCTCGGTCGCGGAGGACGGCGCCGACGGCGGCGCGGCGCTGCTCACCGTGGCGCGACCGACCATCTCGACCTACAACGCCTACGCGGCGTCCCTGGTCGCCGACCACGGCCTGCGGCTCGGCGTCGAGCCCGCGGCCCGGCTGCTCGGCGAGGCGGCGCAGTGGCAGCTCGCCAGCGAGGTCGTGGAGTCGTGGACGGCGGACCTCGACTCGGCCGCGGCGGTCTCCACCGTCGTCGAGGCGGTGCTCACCCTGTCCGGCGCGCTCGACGAGCACCTGCTCGACGCGGGCACCGCCCGCCGGGGGATCGACGACCTCGTCGACGCGATCGAGGCAACCCCGCCCGGCACCCCGCCGCGCGCGCCGTACGCGAAGGTGCGCGAGCTCGTCGGGTCGCTGCGCGAGCGGCAGCGGATGCTCGACCTCGTCGCGGCGTACCGGGACCGCAAGCGCGCGGTCGACGCGCTCGACTTCGGCGACCAGGTGGCGATCGCCGCGCGGCTCGCCCGCGACGTGCCCGAGGTCGCCGCGGGGGAGCGGGCGCGGTTCCGCGTGGTCCTGCTCGACGAGTACCAGGACACCTCCTACGCGCAGCTCGTGCTGCTGTCCGCCCTGTTCGGCGGCGGGCACCCCGTCACGGCGGTCGGCGACCCGCACCAGTCCATCTACGGCTGGCGGGGTGCCAGCGCCGGCGGGCTGGAGCGGTTCCCGACGGACTTCCCCGACGTCGCCGACGACGGGGACCGGCGGCCCGCCGCGGTGTTCGCGCTCTCGACGTCGTGGCGCAACGACGTCGCCGTGCTCGACGCAGCGAACCACGTCGCCGCCCCGCTGCGCCGGGCCGAGCGGGCCCGGGTCGCGCTGCCGACGCTGGACGCGCGCCCCGGAGCCGGCCCCGGCGACGTCGTCGCGCACCTCGCCCCGACGCTGGAGGAGGAGGCGCAGGCCGTCACGGACTTCGTCGTCGCGCGGTGGCGCCCCGAGGGCGGGCCCGGGGTCGACGGCGGCGCCCCCGCACCGGGCGGGTCGCGGGTCACCGCCGCGGTGCTCTGCCGCAAGCGCGCGCAGTTCCCCGTGATCCACCGGGCGCTGCGCGCGGCCGGGCTGCCGGTCGAGGTCGTGGGGCTCGGGGGGCTGCTCGCCACCCCCGAGGTCGTCGACCTCGTCGCCCTGCTCCAGGCGTCGCACGACCCGTCGCGGGGCGACGCCCTCATGCGGCTGCTCACCGGCGCGCGGACCCGGCTCGGCGCGGCCGACCTGCACGCCCTCGCCGACTGGTCCGCGCACCAGGCCCGGGGTCTCGACCCGCGGGCCGCCGCCGCGCTCGCCCGCGACCGGGCCCCGTCGACGTCGCCCGCCGACGGCACCCGGTCCGGGTCCCCCGACGCCGCCGCACCCACGGACCCTGCACCCACGGACCCCGCGCCCGCCGACCCCGCGCCCGCCGACCCCGTGGTGGCCGACGTGGTGGACGAGCGCAGCATCGTGGACGCCGTCGACGCCCCGCCGCCCCCCGGCTGGACCAGCCCCGCGGGCCGCTCGCTCACCCCGGGCGGCCTCGCCCGGGTCACCGCGGTCGGTGAGGTGCTGCGCGCCGTCCGCCAGCACGCGTACCTGTCGCTGCCCGAGCTCGTCGGCCACGCCGAGCGGCTCTGGGGCCTGGACATCGAGGTCGCCGCGCGCCCCGGCGTCGCACCGGGCCGGGCCCGCGCGCACCTCGACGCGTTCCGCGAGGTCGCCGTGCGGTACGCCGACGCCACCGACGACCCGAGCCTCGGCGGGTTCCTCGCCTGGCTGGAGTCCGCCGACGCGCACGAGCACGGCCTCGACATGCCCGTCGCCGAGCCCGACCCCGACGCCGTCCAGCTCATCACCGTGCACGCGGCCAAGGGCCTCGAGTGGGACGCCGTCGCGGTCGCCGGCCTCGTCGACGGCGGCCTGCCCGCCACCCGCACCCAGGGCAAGGACGGCCCGACCGACTCCGCCTGGCTGACCGGCCTCGGCGAGCTGCCCTACCCGCTGCGCGGCGACCGGCACGACCTGCCGGAGCTCGTCCTCGCGGGCGCCGCCGACCCCAAGGACCTGGAGGAGCGGCGCAAGCAGTTCCTCCGCGACGCCGGGGACCACCAGGTCGCCGAGGAGCGCCGGCTCGCGTACGTGGCGTTCACCCGCGCCCGCTCGGCGCTCCTGCTCACCGGCGCGTGGTGGGGTGACGGCAGCCGGCTGCGCGCGCCGTCGCTGTTCCTCACCGAGGTCGTCGAGGCGGGCCTCGCGCGGGTCGCGTCCTGGGCGGTGCAGCCCGACGACGGCGTGGACAACCCGCGCACCCAGGAGGCCGCGACCACGACGTGGCCGGTGGACCCGTTCGCCGTCGCGGGCGACGGGTCCCCGTCCCGCCGCCCGGCGGTCGAGTCGGCGGCCGACGCGGTGCGCGCGGCGCTCGCCGTCCCGCCGGAGGTGCGGGCCGCCGCGCGCGAGGCCGCCGCCCCGGGTGGTTGGGACCGCGTCGTCGACCTGCTGCTCGCCGAGCGCGAGGCCGAGTCCCGTCCGCGCCCGGAGGTCGAGCTGCCCGCGCACCTGTCCGCCTCCGCCGTGGTGCGGCTCGCGGCGGACCGCGGCGAGTTCGCGCGCGCCCTGCGCCGGCCCGTCCCGAACCGTCCGTCGCCGCAGGCCCGGCGCGGCACGCAGTTCCACGCGTGGGTCGAGGGGTTCTACGGGGCACCGACGCTGGTCGACCTCGACGACCTGCCCGGCGCCGACGACGACTCGGTTTCGGTGGACGCCGACGAGGCCGCGCTGCGGGCCGCGTTCCTGGCGACCCCGTGGGCCGCGCTGGAGCCCGTCGCCGTGGAGGTCGACGTCGAGACGACGCTCGGCGGCTACGTCCTGCGGTCGCGGATCGACGCGGTGTTCCCCGACCCCGACCGCCCGGACGTGCCGGGGGCCGTGGTCGTCGTGGACTGGAAGACGGGGGCGCCGCCGAGCGACGCCGGGTCGGCGGCCGTCCGCGAGCTGCAGCTCGCCGTCTACCGCCTCGCGTGGTCGCGCTGGACGGGGGTGCCGCTCGACCGGGTGGGCGCCGCGTTCTGCTACGTCGGCGCCGGCCGCACGGTGCGTCCCGAGCGGCTGCTCGGGGCGGACGAGATCGAGCGGCTGCTGCTCGCGGCGACGCAGGAGGACGGGGCCGCGCCGCCGCGGTGAGCGTGCCGCGTCGGGGCGTGCCGGATCAGGGCGTGACCGGTCAGGGCGTGACGGGACCCGGCTCCGGGACGTCGCGGGTCTGCTCGTCGAGCTCGTCGAGCATCTGCACCGCGTCGGCGACCACCTCGTCGTCGCCGGCGCGCACGCCGTAGAGCAGCCAGCGGGCGAGCGCCAGCTCCCCGGCGAGCAGCGCGCGCTCCGCCAGGTGCGGGTCGGTCAGCTCGGTGCGGCGGAGCTGGTAGGCCTCGAGGATCGAGTCGACCGCGTCCTGCGGGGCGGCGACCAGCAGCCACGCGAGGTCGTCGGCGGGGTCGGCGACCTTGGCCTCGCCCCAGGACAGCACGCCCGTCACGGCGCCGTCGGCGGCCAGCACGTGGTCGGCGGACAGGTCGCCGTGGACGACCGTCGGGCTGAACCGCCACAGCGAGACGTCCTCGAGGCGCTCCTCCCACCGGCGCAGCAGCGACGCGGGGACCCGGCCGGTGCGGGCGGCCTCGTCGACCTCCGCGAGCCGGCGCGCCCGGTAGGCGGCGGCGTCGTACACCGGCAGGCCCGCGTCCTCGACGACCGCGACCGGGAGCTCGTGCAGCGCGGCGATCGACCGGCCCAGCGACGCGGCGACCCCCGGGCCGGGCGCGAGGTGGTCCAGGGCGACGGGTCGGCCGCCGAGCTCGCGGTGCACGACCACGCGGCCGCCCTCCTCGAGCGGGGCGGCACCGACCACGCGCGGCACGTCGAACGGCAGCGCACCGGCGTCGACCTGCTCGGCGAGCGCCGCCAGCAGCGCGAGCTCGGCCTCCAGGGCCGCACCCGCGGCGGCGCTGCGCGGCGCGCGCACCACCCAGTGCCGGCGCTGGGAGTCGGTCACGAGCGCGACGTCGTCGTCACCCGCACCGGAGGCGGCGCGCACCTCGCGGGCGTCGAAGCCGGGGACGGCGACGGTCGCGAGGGCAGCCAGGGCGAGGGGTGAACGCACCGCCCCAGGGTAGGCCGGACGGGCCGCGACGGCGGCCCGCACGCACCCCGGCGTGTCCGTCCCGACGGGCGGCGGCGCCTGCGACCCGGCGCCGCGACGCGTACGGTGGCGACGTGTTCGCCTCCGACCTCCCCCTGTCGCGGACGGTCACGGACCGGGCCGCGGACCGCCGCGGCGACGAGGGCCTGCTGACCGCGCTGATCGACGACGACTCGACCCGCGTGCTGCTCGTCTCCGGCGGGCGGGTCGTCACCCGTCACCGCGGCCGGCGCCGGACGCTCGCCCTGTACTCCCCGCAGGAGGCCGCCCTGCGCGCCCCGACGGGCTCGCTCGAGGACCGCTGGGCGTTCCTCGGCTACGACGACGCCGACCAGGTCCCCGGGGCGGCACCCGGCGAGCCCCGGCCCGACGGACCCGCCTACCTCGCGCACCACGTGCCCGAGGACGGGACCGCCGCGCTGCCCCCGGGGCACGTGTGGACGGCCCTGCGCGAGGTCGGGTCGGAGCTGTCCGCCCGCGACGCCGGGCTCGCGACCGCGGCGGTGGCGCTCTACGAGTGGCACGTCCGGCACCCGCGCTGCCCGCGCTGCGGCGAGGCGACGCTGCCCGTGCAGGGCGGCTGGGTCCGCCGGTGCCCCGCCGACGGCAGCGACCACTACCCGCGCACCGACCCGGCGGTCATCATGGCCGTCGTCGACGACGAGGACCGGCTGCTGCTGGCCAGCTCGACGGCGTGGCCGGAGCACCGGTTCTCGACCCTGGCGGGCTTCGTCGAGCCGGGCGAGTCCGTCGAGCACGCGATCCGCCGCGAGGTGCGCGAGGAGTCGGCGGTCGTCGTCGGCGACGTCGAGTACCGGGGGAGCCAGCCGTGGCCGTTCCCCGCGTCGCTCATGCTGGGCTTCCGGGCGAAGGCGCTCACCACCGACATCACCGTGGACGGCGACGAGCTGCGCGCGGCCCGCTGGTTCGACCGCGACACCCTGCGCGCCGAGGTCGCCGCGGGGACCGTCGCGCTGCCGCCGGGCACGTCCATCGCCCGCGCGCTGATCGAGGACTGGTTCGGTGGCGAGCTGCCCGCGGGCCCTGCGGGCGGGGACCGCTGGTCGGCCGGGACGGCGCCGGCGGACGCGCCGGGCGCCGCGGGCACCCCCGCCCCGGCCCCGGCCCCGGCACCGACCACCGCAGCCGCCGCGCCGACGAGCCGCCGCCGCCGCGACCGCGCGCCCGCCGACGAGCCCCGTGTCGACGAGCCCCGTGTCGACGAGCCCACGGCCGACGCCACCCCCGCCGCCGAGCCCACGGGCCCGCGACCGGGCGGGCGCCGTCAGCGCCGCCGCGCCGCCACCCCGCCCACCGACGCGACGCCCCCGCCGGACAGCGCGACCCCCTGACCCCCTGACGCGTGGCGAACGCGCCCGCACACGACGAGCGCGCCCCCGCGAGGAGGCGCGCTCGTCGTCCCGGTGCGGGCAGGCGCCGGGTCAGGCGCCGAGGCGCTCGCGGACCTGCACGAGGGACGGGTTCGTCGCGGCGGTGCCGTCCGGGAACAGCACCGTAGGCACGGTCTGGTTGCCGCCGTTGACCTGCTCGACGTAGGCGGCCGCCTCGGGCTGCTGCTCGATGTCGACCTCCGTGTACGCGATGCCCGCGGAGTCGAGCTGGGTCTTCAGGCGCCGGCAGTAGCCGCACCAGGGGGTCGAGTACATCGTGATCGTGCCCGCGGCGGGCAGGTCCTGCGTGGTGGTCATCGTCTGCCTTCGTGGTGAGGGTGCGCGTGCGGTCGTGCACCGGGTGAACGCCGGGCGCCCGCAGGATCATCCCCGACGGTGCGCCGTCGGTCACACCCGCCACCCGGGCCTGGGGACGAGGGGCCCGGTGTCGGCGGGAGGTGCGAGGATCGTCCGCGATGTCTGCCGACGACCTGCTCGACGCCCTCGACCCCGACCAGCGCGACGTGGCGCGCGCGCTCACCGGCCCGGTCTGCGTGCTGGCGGGCGCGGGGACCGGCAAGACGCGCGCGATCACGCACCGGATCGCGTACGGGGTGCGGACCGGGGTGTACGCACCGGCCAGCGTCCTGGCGGTGACGTTCACCGCGCGCGCCGCGGGGGAGATGCGGACCCGGCTGCGCGACCTCGGGGTCGCGGGCGTCCAGGCGCGGACGTTCCACTCCGCGGCGCTGCGGCAGCTGCGGTACTTCTGGCCGAAGGTCGTCGGCGGCCCGGTGCCGGAGGTGCTGGCGCAGAAGGCCCCGGTGGTCGCGGACGCGTGCCACCGGCTCGGGCTGTCGGTCGACCGCGTGTCCGTGCGCGACCTCGCCTCGGAGATCGAGTGGGCGAAGGTCTCCCGGATCACCTCGGAGGACTACGTGCGCGCCGCGGTCGCGGCGGACCGGCCGGCCCCGGCGGGGCACGACCACCAGGTCGTCGCCCGGCTCATCACCGCGTACGAGGACGCCAAGGACGCGCGCGGCGTGATGGACATGGAGGACATCCTCTGGCTGCTGTCCGGGATGCTCGTGGAGAACCGGCTGGTCGCGGACGAGATCCGGCACCAGTACCGGCGGTTCGTCGTCGACGAGTACCAGGACATCTCCCCGCTGCAGAAGTTCCTGCTGGACCAGTGGCTGGGCGGCCGGGACGAGCTGTGCGTCGTCGGCGACCCGAGCCAGACGATCTACTCGTTCGCGGGTGCGACGCCGCACTACCTCACCCGGTTCACCGCCGAGCACCCGCAGGCCCAGGTCGTCCGCCTGGTGCGCGACTACCGGTCGACGCCGCAGGTGGTGGGTCTCGCGAACGAGGTCCTGCGCCGGGCGCCGCGCGGGTCGGCCCGGTGGGAGCCGCTCGAGCTGATCGCGCAGCGGCCCTCGGGCGGCCCGGTGCGGTTCGCCGTGTACGACGACGACGAGGCCGAGGCGGCGGGGATCGCCACCCGGATCGGCCGCCTGGTCGCGGCGGGCACCCGACCCAGCGAGATCGCGGTGCTGTACCGGACCAACTCCCAGTCCGAGGCGTTCGAGCAGGCGCTCGCGAACGTCGGCATCGGTTACGTGCTGCGCGGCGGGGAGCGGTTCTTCGCGCGCAAGGAGGTCCGCGAGGCGATCGTGCGGCTGCGTGGTGCGGCGGTCGCGGCGGACGCCGACACCCCGATGCCGGAGACCGTCCGCGACGCCCTGCGCTCGGCGGGATGGACCGACGCGCCGCCCGCGGCCCGGGGTGCCGCCCGTGAGCGGTGGGACACGATCAACGCGCTCGTCGCGCTCGCCGACGACCTGGCCGCCGCGGCCGAGCGCGCGGGCACCGTCGCGACGACGGCCGACCTCATCGCGGACCTCGACGAGCGCGCCGCCGCCCAGCACGCGCCGACCGTCGAGGGCGTGACGCTCGCGTCGCTGCACGCGGCCAAGGGCCTGGAGTGGGACGCGGTGTTCCTGGCGGGGCTGAGCGACGGGCTGGTCCCGTGGGGGTCCGCCGACACCGCGGCCGACCTCGCGGAGGAGCGTCGGCTGCTGTACGTCGGGATCACCCGCGCGCGGGTGCACCTCGAGCTGTCCTACGGCCGGTCGCGCACGCCGGGCGGCCGCGCGAGCCGGCGGCGCTCGCGGTTCCTCGACGGCCTGTGGCCGCAGGAGGGACGCGCGCGGTTCGGCGAGGGCCGGGCGCCGGCGGTGCCACGCCTGACGGGGGAGCTCGACGCGGAGCTGCTGGCCGCGCTGCACGTGTGGCGCGCGGACCTCGCCCGGGCGACCGCGAAGCCGACCTACACGGTGCTCGGCGACGCGACGCTCGCCGCCATCGCGGAGCTGAAGCCCGCGTCGGTGCCCGAGCTCGCCCGGGTGCAGGGCATCGGGCCGGCGAAGATCGACCGGTACGGTCCCGACCTGCTGGCGATCGTGGCGGGTCGGCGGCCGTCGGCGGGGCCCGGCGGCGGCCCAGGGGGCGACGTGGCAGAAGTTCGTCGGAAGTTCGTCGGTTAATTCGGTTGTGCGGCCCGCCCGGGCCCCTCTACGGTGAACGAGTCCTGATGGAAGGTCGTGCTGCGCCAGGCGCAGCGGGGCCCGAGAGCGTGAGGAGGTGGAGTGCTGTGAAGAACATGAAGAACGCGTACGGCGCTGTGGCGCTGCCGTTCCACGCACCCACCTTCGGCTCCGTCCAGGGCACCGCTCTGTCCGGCGTCGGCCGGTCCACGGGCACTGCCCTCGGCTTCGGCGGCGTGCGCGGCACGGCTGCCCGCCTGCGTGCTCGCGATCTCGCGATCGCCCCCGACTCCGTCCCAGGAGGTCCGGTCATCTGAGTCGATGACCGACCGACCTGGCCGCGGAGTCCACCGGATTCCGCGGCTTTCGTCTTTCCCGACCTGATGGCGGGGAGAGCCGGCAGCGGATCCACCGCTCCCACGCTCAACCCGCAAGTCATCAGGAGGACATCGTGCGGCTCACGACGCTGCTCGACACGGTCAACCAGGGCGGATCCGGACCCTGGCCCCCTGCCGAGGCCGCCACCGTCGCCGACGCGCAGTTCGACGCGCTCGTCGCCGGCATGATCCCGTGCCGGTCCAACGACCCCGAGCTCTGGTTCGCCGAGCGCACCGCCGACGTCGAGCAGGCCAAGGCGCTGTGCCGGACCTGCCCGCTGCTCGAGGGGTGCCTCGCCGGCGCCGTCGAGCGCGAGGAGCCGTGGGGCGTCTGGGGCGGCGAGGTGTTCGTCGGCGGTCAGGTCGTCGCGGTCAAGCGCGGTCGCGGCCGGCCCCGCAAGGACGCCAGCCCGGCGGCCTGACCGGCACCACACCGACCGGCACGGCACCGGCCGTCGTCACACCAGGGCGGCGCACCCGCACTCCGGGTGCGCCGCCCAGACCCGTCGCCGGGGGACCGCGTCGGGCACGGGGACCTCGTACTGCGCGCCCACGGTCCGCGGCCGGTCGCCGTCGAGGTGGGCGAGGACCTCGGCCGCCGCGAGCCCCGCGGCGACGGCGGCGACCGCCGCGGTCGGACCGGTGGCCGGCGGGCGGTGCGGCGCCGTGAGCTGGGCCAGCACCGTCGGCCACGCCGGGTCCGCCGCCGCGCGGTGCAGGTCCAGGCACCGCAGGCACGGCGCGGGCGGCCGGGTCTGCGCGGGTCCGGGCACCGGCGGCGCCACGAACGGCCCGACCACGCAGTCTGCCTCGCGGCTCACCACCGGCAGGTGCGGCACGTCGGCCGCGACGAGCGCCAGTGCCGCGACGGGGTCGACCGCGTCGGTCGCCGCGGTGACGACGACGTCCGGCGCCCGGCCACCCTGCTCGCGCCGGACGCGGACCCGTGGCGCGGCCCGTGCGAGCGCGTCCGCCGCGGCGTGGGCGCGCGGTCGCCCGACGTCGTCCGCGGTCAGCCCGCCGCACACGTCCTCCGGGCGCACGGGGCGGTCGTCGTCCAGGTGCAGGCAGCCGACGCCCGAGGCTGCGAGGGTCACCGCGACACCGAGACCGACCCGGTCCAGCCCGGCGACCGAGACCACCGCGGCGCTGCGCCGGCGCAGCGCCGCGACGACGTCCCCGTCCGCGCGGGCGAGCCCGTGGCCGACCACCTCGGGGGCGAGCGCCGGGACGACGAGCCGGCTGGGCCGGGTCGGGGCGCGCAGCAGCCCGGCGACGCCGAGCCGGACGAGCACGACGCCGGGTAGCCGCCCGTCCAGCGCCCGGCCGCCGGGGGCCAGCAGCGCGTCGACCTGCTCCGGCGCGAGGCCCGTCACGCGGACCGCCCAGCGCGGGTCGGTGCCGACCTGCACCTCGTCGTGCGCGCGCCGCAGGACCCGCAGACCTGGTCTGAGCTGCACGGCGACCTCCTTCCCCGTCCGGACCCGCACCACCACGGTGGCACGGGCGGACGGCCCGGAGGCCGTCGTCCACAGGTCGGGTTCGTCAGGCCTTGCCGAGGATCCGGTTCAGCCGGGTGCCGCACACGGGGCACACGGCCTTGGCCATCCGGCGGCCGGACTCGGAGACCACGACCTCGCCCTCCGACTGGCGCTTCTCCTTGCACTTCACGCAGTAGAACTCGCCGGCGTAGGTCTCGGCCATCGGTGTCTCCTCAGCTGGTGCGCGGGACGCGCCGGAGCCGGCGCCCGCCCAGTATCCACGCCGGGGACGCCCAGGGGAGGGCGTTCGAGGAGGGGGTTCGGGGAGCGCGCCCCGGGGTGCCCGCCGACGGGGCTGCGGGGTCCGGACCCGCTCGCCACGCGGGACGTCGCCCGGAACCCGGCCCGGAACCGCTAGCGTGCCTGTCGTGCAGCCGTCGACGGAGCACGGGACCAGCGCGCCGGGCGACCCGGCGCGCTCGACGCTGCCCGCGTCCGCGCCCGACCCGGGCCCCGTGGAGGTCCGCCGCTCACGTCGCCGGTCCCGGACCGTGACCGCGTACCGGGAGGCCGGCAAGACGATCGTCGCGATCCCCGCCGGGTTCACCCGCGCGCAGGAGCGCGAGTGGGTCCGGCGGATGCTCGACCGCCTCGCCACCCAGGAGCAGCGGCGCCGCCCCTCGGACGACCAGCTGGTGCGCCGCGCCGCCGAGCTGTCCTCGCGCTACCTCGGCGGGCGTGCCGTCCCGTCGAGCGTGCGGTGGTCCGCCAACCAGGGCCGCCGGTGGGGGTCGTGCACGGTCGGCGACGGGAGCATCCGGATCTCCGACCGGTTGCGCGGCATGCCGTCCTGGGTGACCGACTACGTCCTGCTGCACGAGCTCACCCACCTGCTGCACGCGGGGCACGGCCCGGAGTTCTGGGCCGAGCTCGAGGCGTACCCCCGGACCGAGCGGGCCCGCGGGTTCCTCGAGGGCTACGCGTTCGCCGAGCGCGCCCCGGACGAGCCGGGCGCCCTGGACGGACCGGACGCCGCCGACGAGGGTCCGCCGGCGGCGTCCGAGGCGGACTGAGCCCCGGTCAGCGCTGCTCGGTCGGCCCCTCGGGCTCTCCGGTGCCGTCGTCCTCGCCCAGGATCTCCGCCAGCGCCTTGTCGAGGTCGGCGTGCTCGCCCTCGGCCTCGGCCCGGCGCGTGCCGTAGCCCGCGGGGTCGTCCAGGTCCTCGGCGGTCGGCATCAGGTCGGGGTGGTCCCAGACGGCGTCGCGGGCCTCGGGGCCCTGCTCGCGGGCGATCCGCGCCCACAGCGCCGCGGCGTCGCGCGACCGGCGCGGCCGCAGCTCCAGGCCGACCAGCGTCGCGAACGTCTGCTCGGCGGGGCCACCGGCCGCGCGGCGCCGGCGGATCATCTCGCGCAGCGCGACGGCGTGCGGCAGGTGGGGGAGCGCGGCGGTCGCGGTGACCTCGTCGACCCAGCCCTCGACGAGGGCGAGCGACGTCTCCAGCCGACCGAGGACGGCCTGCTGCTCGGGGGTGGTCTGCGGGGCGAACACGCCGGACGACAGGGCGCCCTGGAGCGCGGCGGGGTCGGTCGGGTCGATGGACCGGACGGACTCCTCCAGGCTCTCGACGTCGATGGTGATGCCGCGGGCGTAGGCGTCGACGGCGGTCAGCAGGTGACCGCGCAGCCAGGTGACGTGCGTGAAGAGCCGGGCGTGCGCGGCCTCGCGCAGCGCGAGGAACAGCCGGACCTCGTCGAGCGGCACGTCCAGGCCCTCGGCGAACTCCGCCACGTTGCCGGGCACGAGCGCGGTCGCGGGGTCGGCGACCAGCGGCAGGCCGACGTCGGTCAGGCCGAACACCTCGCGGGACAGCGAGCCGGCGGCCTGCCCGACCTGCATCCCGAACACGAGCGCGCCGAGCTGGCGCATCATCGCGGCCGGGTCGACGGCGCCGCCCGCGAGCCCCGCGGGCAGGCCGCCGCCCTCGGGCAGCTGGTCGGCGAGCGTCGAGGCGAGGGCGTTCGACATCGACGTGGCGACGGGCTCGGTCAGCGTCCGCCACGTCGGCAGCGTCTGCTCGACCCACTCCGAGCGGGACAGCGCGCGCACGTGGCCGCCGGCCGGCGGGAGGTCGGTCGCGGCGTCCAGCCACAGCTCGGCGACGCCCAGCGCCTCGGTCGCCTGGCGGACCTGCGCGGGGCTGAGCACCGGGTCGCCGCCGGTCACCGCGGCCTGCCGGGCGATGTCGTGCGCGACGTCCCAGTTCACCGGGCCGTCGCCGCTGCCGGACAGCATCCGCTGCACCTGGGCGACGACCTGCTGGAGCACGGCCGGGTCGTCGGGCAGCCCGGACGCCTTCGCCATCTCGGCCGGGTCGAGGCCCTGGGCGCGCATCTGCGCGATGGCCTCGTCCGCGCCGGGGCCGAACATCTGGCGCAGCATCTGCTCCCAGGCGGAGCCGCCGGTCGGCTCGGGCTGGCGGGGGTCGTCGGTGCTCATCGGTGCTCCCGGGGCTCGTCGAGGTGCCACCGTAACCACACCGGATGTGCGTCGCGGCTGCCCGCACCCCGCGGTTCGCTGAGGGCGCACGCCGGGTGCACACCTGCGTGCGGCATGATCGTCCGGTGCCTGCCGAGCCCGACCAGCCCGAGTCCCTCCCGGACGCCCCCGCCGCACCCGAGCCCCGGGCGACCGAGCCCGTCTCCCGGCGCGCGGCGCTGCTGACCGTCGGGATGCTGACGACCGCCGCGCTGCTCGTCGTGCTGCTGCTCATGCCGGTGCCGTACGCGGTGAACTCGCCCGGGCCCACGCTGGACACCCTGGGCTCGCACGACGACACCGCCCTCATCACGATCGAGGGCGCGGAGACGTTCGACTCCACCGGCGAGCTGCGGCTCACCACCGTGTCGAGCACCGGCGGACCCGGCTACCCGGCGAGCGTGCTCGGCGTCCTGGTCGGCTGGGTCGCCCCCGACCGGCTGGTGCTCCCCGTCGAGACGGTGTTCCCCCAGGACGCCACGCAGGAGCAGCTCGACCAGCAGAACGAGGCCCAGATGGTGTCCTCGCAGGAGAACGCGGCGGTCGCGGCGCTCGAGGAGCTCGGCTACCCGGTGCCCGTCACACTGACCGTGCACGACGCGGTCGAGGGCAGCGGCGCCGCCGGGGTCGTGCAGCCCGACGACGTGCTGGTGTCGTTCGACGGCACCGCGCTGACGTCCTACGGGCAGCTGATCGACCTGCTCGACGCCACGGAGCCCGGCAGCACGGTCACGCTCGGCGTGCTGCGCGACGGCGCCGAGGTCGACCTCGACGTCGTCACCGCCGCGCGCGAGGACGGCGACGGGAGCCAGCTCGGCGTCTTCATCGACCCGACGTTCGACCCGCCGGTCGACGTGCAGATCCAGATCGACCGGATCGGCGGGTCCAGCGCGGGCACCATGTTCGCGCTCGGGATCATCGACAAGCTCACGCCCGAGGACGAGGCGGCGGGCCAGGTGATCGCCGGCACCGGGACGATGGACCTCAACGGGGCCGTCGGGCCGATCGGCGGCATCCGGCAGAAGATGGCCGGCGCCGTGCGGGACGGTGCCGCGTGGTTCCTCGCGCCCGCGGACAACTGCGACGAGGTCGTCGACCACGTGCCGGACGGCCTGCGGGTCGTGCGGGTCGCGACGCTGCACGAGGCCCGCGAGGCCGTCGAGGCGATCGGCGCGGGCGACGCCGGGGGCCTGCCGACCTGCACCGCGGGCTGACGCGGGTCCGTCAGGCGAACGTCGCCCGCAGCGCCTCGGTCAGGCCGGGGACCACGTCCGCGCCCTGACCGACGGCCTCGTCCGCGTCGGCGGCGCGCTGGCGGACCGCGCACCACGAGGTGCCGTCGCGCAGCACACCGACCGCGAGGCGCACGTCCTGGCGCTGCGGGTGGGCGAGCAGCGCGGCCACGGCGGCCTCGGCGTCGTCGGGCAGGCCCTCCTCGGCCTCCGGCGGCAGCACGATCCGCTCGACGGTGAGCGCAGCGCCGTCGACCCCGTCCGGCCAGGCCATCCCGCCGAGCAGGCCCTCGAGGTCGTCGCTCGCGGGCAGGCCCTCCTGCTCGACCGACGTGAGGTGGTGCGGGTCGGCGGCCGCGGCGGCGAGCACGTCGGGCGGGAGCTGCCCGGCGAGCGCGGGCTCCGCGGCGAGCGCCGCCTGCGTCCTGACCAGGGCGAACACCCGCACGGGGCCGTCCCAGCCGCCGGTGGCGACGTGCCGCTCGATCTCGACGACGGCCTCCGCGAGGGCGGCCTGGGCGGGCGGGACCGCGGGCGCGCCGGGTGCCGTGCCGGGCGCGGCGTCGTCGTCGGTGCGGTCGTCGGGGGCGGGGCTGGCGGGCGTCTGCGTCACGTGCGCCATCCTCCCACCCCGGCGCGGGAACCCCTGCGGGCCCTGACGCGTTGTGACCAGCGTGTGCGCCGGGTGTGAGGATCTGAGCAGCCGCCGCCGCGCGCGTGATCCGTACCCGACGACGAGGACCTCCAGGCCGTGACCTTCGCCAACCCGTCCGCCCAGCAGCCCCGGGGGCCACGCCCGCCCCGGCCCCCCCGAGGAGCGTCCGCCCGTCGGCGCCCCAGCCCGATCGCGATCACCGTCGCGGTGCTCGCCGTCGTCGTGCTGGCGGTGCTGATCCTCGCCCAGCTCTGGACCGAGGTGATGTGGTTCGACCAGCTCGGCTTCTCCGAGGTCCTGTGGACCCAGTGGCTGACCCGCGCCGCGCTGTTCGTCGCGGCGTTCCTGATCATGGGCGGCGCCGTGTTCGCCAGCCTCGCGATCGGGTACCGCAGCCGTCCGGTCTACGCCCCGTCCAACCAGGAGCAGGCCAGCCTGGACGCGTACCGCGAGGCCGTCGAGCCGCTGCGCCGCGTCGTCCTGCTCGCCGGTCCCGCGGTGCTCGGCCTGTTCGCAGGCATCGCCGCGTCGCAGCAGTGGAGCACCGTGCAGCTGTGGCTGCACAGCACCCACGTCGGGGAGGTCGACGCCCAGTACGGCATCGACCTGTCCTTCTACATGTTCGAGCTGCCGGGCATGCGGTTCGTCGTGAGCTTCCTCATGGCCGTGACGGTGCTCGCGGGCATCGCCGGCGTCGCCACCCAGTACCTCTACGGCGGGTTCCGCGTCGGCGGCTCCGCGGGCACCCCGCGGGTGACCAAGGCCGCGCGCGTGCAGCTGTCGGTGACCGGCGCGGTGCTGCTGGTCCTCGTCGCCGCGAACTACTGGCTCGACCAGTACTCGATCCTCACGCAGGAGGGCGACCGGTTCGCCGGCGCCTCGTACACGGACGTCAACGCGGTCATCCCGTCCAAGCAGATCCTCGCGGTCGTCGCGCTGCTGGTCGCGGTCATGTTCGTCATCACCGCGATCCGCGGCACCTGGAAGATCCCGGCCATCGGCGTCGGCGTCATGGTCGTCGGGGCGGTCGTGATCGGCGGCATCTACCCGGCGGTCGTGCAGCGGTTCCAGGTGAACCCGAACCAGCAGGACGCCGAGTCCGAGTTCATCCAGCGCAACATCGACGCGACCCTCGCGGCGTACGGGCTGGAGGACGTGGAGACCTCGCCGTACGACGCGAACGTCACCGCCGAGCCCGGCGCGCTGCGCGAGTACGCGGAGACGACCGCGTCGATCCGCCTGCTCGACCCGCAGGAGGTCTCGAACTCGTTCCGCCAGCTCGAGCAGGTCCGCGGGTTCTACTCCTTCCCCGACACGCTGTCCGTCGACCGGTACGAGATCGAGGGCGAGAGCCGCGACACCGTGATCGCGGTCCGCGAGCTCGACCTCGAGGGCCTCGACGTCCAGCGCCGCAACTGGACCAACGACACCACCGTCTACACGCACGGCTTCGGCGTCGTCGCGGCCTACGGCAACACCACGACGTCGACCGGCGCGCCCGAGTTCTGGCAGGGCGGCATCCCGTCCACCGGCCAGATGGGCGAGTACGAGCCGCGGATCTACTTCGGCCAGAGCTCGCCGAGCTACTCGATCGTCGGCGCCCCCGAGGGTCAGGAGTGGGAGCTCGACTACCCGGACGACGAGTCCGGCGGCGCCGTGAACACCTCGTTCCCGACCGACGAGGTCTCCGCGGGCCCGGCCATCGGGTCGATGTGGAACAAGCTGCTCTACTCGATCAAGTTCGGGTCCGAGCAGATCCTGTTCTCCGACCGCGTCACGTCCGAGTCGCAGATCCTCTACGACCGCGACCCCACGGACCGCGTCCAGAAGGTCGCCCCGTACCTGACGCTCGACGGCCGCGTGTACCCGGCGGTCGTGGACGGCCGTGTGAAGTGGATCGTCGACGGCTACACGACGTCCGACCAGTACCCGTACTCCGCGTCGCAGGCGCTGGAGGAGGCCACGGTCGACTCCCTCACCCTGACCTCGAACACCATCGAGGCGCAGCAGCCCGCCACCGTGAACTACATCCGCAACTCGGTCAAGGCCACGGTCGACGCCTACGACGGCAGCGTCACGCTGTACGCGTGGGACGCCGAGGACCCGGTCCTGCAGTCGTGGAGCAAGGTGTTCGACACCTCGCTGGAGCCGGTCTCCGAGATCAGCGCCGACCTGATGAGCCACATCCGGTACCCCGAGGACCTGTTCAAGGTGCAGCGCACCCTGCTCGGGACCTACCACGTGACCGACCCGGGCCAGTTCTTCTCCGGCAACGACGCGTGGCGGACCCCGAACGACCCGACGGCCGGCGACGCGAACGTCGCGCAGCCGCCGTACTACCTGACGCTGGAGATGCCCTCGCAGGACAGCGCCTCGTTCTCCCTCATGTCGTCCTACGTGCCAGCGGGTGGCAACGCCCGTGACGTGCTGACCGGGTACCTCGCGGTCGACGCGGAAGCGGGGTCGACGGCGGGTGAGCCGGCGGAGGGCTACGGCAAGATCCGGCTGCTGGAGCTGCCACGCGACTCCACGGTCCCCGGGCCCAACCAGATGAACAACAACTTCACCTCCAACCCCGAGGTGTCGAACGAGCTCAACATCCTCGGCCGCGGCGACTCCGAGGTGATCCGCGGCAACCTGCTGACCCTGCCCGTCGGCGGCGGCCTGCTGTACGTCCAGCCGGTCTACGTCCAGGCGTCCAGCGGCACGCAGTTCCCGCTGCTCCAGCGGGTGCTGGTGGCGTTCGGCGACGAGATCGGGTTCGCCAGCACCCTCGACGAGGCGCTGGACCAGGTGTTCGGCGGGGACGACGGGACCGCGGCCGGCGACGCCGGTAACGAGATCGAGCCCCCGGACGCGAGCCAGGGGGAGGGCGACGGCACCGAGCCCGAGCCCAGCCCGTCGGCCGAGCCCACGGACGGCGCCACCGCGCCGGCCACCCCGGGCGACGCGGCGACGCGCCTGTCCACCGCGCTCGACGCGGCGAACCAGGCCATCCAGGACGGTCAGGCCGCGCTCGCCGACGGCGACTTCGCCGCCTACGGCCGGGCCCAGGAGGCGTTGCAGCAGGCGCTGAACGACGCGGTCGCCGCGGACCAGGAGCTCAACCCGGGCTCCTGAGCACGCAGCACGCACGACGGCGGGCCGGCTCCTCGAGGGGAGCCGGCCCGCCGCCGCGATTTGGACCTGACGTCACCCTGGCGTAACGTAGGAGTCACCGACGCGGGGTGGAGCAGCTCGGTAGCTCGCTGGGCTCATAACCCAGAGGTCGCAGGTTCAAATCCTGCCCCCGCTACACAGGCCGATGCAGATCGGTGACGAAGGCCCGGACCACACGGTCCGGGCCTTCGTCGTCGCCGGGGCCGCCGCGGCTCGACCCTCTGCGTCAGCGGACGGAGGTGCCGCGGTTCTCCCGGACCACCGCGCGGGCGCGGGCGACCGCCGACGGGAGGTCGTCGACCAGGTGCGCCTCGTCACGGAGCGCGTCGACCACGCCGACGCGCCGGGCCAGGGCCAGGTGCTGGCGCCGGATGCCCTTCACCACCACGGTCACCCCACGGCGCTCCAGCCCGGTGACGAGCTCCTGCAGCACCTGGGCGCCCGTCGCGTCGAGCACCTGCACCTGGGACAGCCGCAGGATCACCACGTCGACGTCCTGGACCTCCGCGACGCGCTGGAGCACGCGCTCCGCGGCGGCGAAGAACAACGAGCCCTCGATGCGGAACAGCGCGATGTGCGCGTCCCCGGCCTGCGCCGGGCCGGGGATCTCCTCGCGGTGCACCCCGGCGGCCCGGGCGAGGCTGCGCAGGCTGATGACGGCCGCCGCCGCGATGCCGATGCCCACCGCGTAGATCAGGTCGACGCTCACGGTGATGACGGCGGTCAGGACGAACAACCCCGCGGCGGCACGGGTCGCGGTGACCACGGACCGCACGACGCCGGGCGAGACCATGCGCGCCGCCGTGACCATGAGCACCCCCGCGAGCGCGGCCAGGGGGATCCGGTCGACCACGCCCCCGGCGGCGACCACCACGAGCAGCAGGAACACCGCGTGCGTGATCGCGGCCACCCGGGTGCGCGCGCCGGACCGGACGTTGACCGCCGTCCGCGCGATCGCGCCCGTCGCGGGCATGCCGCCGAAGACGCCCGCGGCGATCGTCGCGAGCCCCTGCCCGACCAGCTCGCGATCGCCGTCGTAGGGCCCGGTGTCGGAGTGCGCGGACGCCACCCGTGCGGACAGCAGCGACTCGATGGCCGCCAACGCGGCCACGGTCACCGCGGGGGCCGCGAGCTCCCGCACCGACCCGAGGTCGAGCCCCCGGAGCTCCGGGGCCGGCAGCCCGGCGGGGAGCTCCCCGATGGCGGCGAGCGGCAGGTCGGCGACCACCGCGACCACCGTCACCAGCACGATCGCGACGATCGAGCCGGGCAGGGCCCGGTGGACGCGCGGCGCGAGCACCATGACGACGGCCACCGCGGCGACGGTCGCGAGCGACCACGCGGCGTCCGGCCACCGGACCTCCCCGAGGACCTGAGCCGCCGCGACCGCGGCGTTGGCGTCGTGGCCCGCGGCGGCGACCCCCAGGGCGGCGGGGGCCTGCTGCAGGAAGATGATCACGGCGATGCCCACGGTGAAGCCCTCGATCACCGGCCACGGGATCAGCCCCACCGCGCGGCCGAGCCGCAGCACCCCGGCGAGCACGACGAGACCCCCGGCGAGGAGGCACACCACCCCGAGCGCCCCGGCGCCGCGCGTCGCGACGATCGGTCCCAGGACCACCACCATCGCGCCGGTCGGCCCGGAGACCTGCACGTTCGACCCGCCGAACACCGCGGCGACCAGGCCCGCGACCACGGCGGTCACCAGCCCGGCTGCGGCGCCCGCCCCGGAGCTCACGCCGAAGGCGAGCGCGAGCGGCAGGGCCACCACGCCGACCGTGAGCCCCGCGACGAGGTCCCCGCGCCAGGACGCGCGCAGCCCCGCGTAGTCCTGGGGCGAGGGCAGCAGGGCGCGCAGCCGGCCGCTCACCGCGGGCCCGCGCCCGCGGTGACGCCGGGGGCCTCGTGCTCCGCGAGCTGTTCCTGCGTGGTCCGCAGGATGTCGTTCAGCAGGGCGCGGGCGACGCGCAGCAGCTCGGCGACGTGGGGCGACGCGAGGCTGTAGACCACGGTGCTGGCTCGACGCTCCGAGCGCACGAGCTGGTAGCGCCGCAGCACGCCGAGGTGCTGCGAGAGGTGCGAGGCCTCGAGGCCGGTCTCCGCGATCAGCGTGGCGACCGGCACCTCGTCGTCCGCGGCGAGGAGCTCGAGGACGCGGATCCGCACCGGGTGCGCGAGGCCCTTGAACAGGTTCGCCTTGATCTCGTACAGCGGGCGGGAGTCCATCGCGACCTTCGTGGTTGACGAGTTGATGGATCCATCATAAGCCGGGGTCGACGGGGTCGACGGGGTCGACGGG
>NZ_JBHVZE010000001.1:404171-632358 GCF_042880135.1 Cellulomonas sp. NPDC058312
CGGGGTCGACGGGGTCGACGGGGTCGACGGGACCGCCCCGGGCCTCCGATCGCGGCGAGGTCGACCGACGTGTCGACCGTCACCCCCGCCCGAGTTGGTCCTGGCCCGGGCGTCGCGTAGCGTGGTGCTCACCGACGCGGGGTGGAGCAGCTCGGTAGCTCGCTGGGCTCATAACCCAGAGGTCGCAGGTTCAAATCCTGTCCCCGCTACACAGGCCGATGCAGATCGGTGACGAAGGCCCGGACCACACGGTCCGGGCCTTCGTCGTGCACGGGCGGGTGCGTGCGGGCGCGGGCGGTCTACCCGCCGCCGCAGCCCGGGTGGTTGACTACCGCGCGTGTCCACACCTGCCGCCCCCGACGGCTACGCGTTCTCGGCCGACCCGGCCCGGATCGACCCGGAGCGGGTGCACGCCCTGCTGGTCGAGCACACGTACTGGGCCGCGACCCGCACCCGGGAGACCCACGACGCGGCGATGGCGGGCTCCCGCAACTACGGCGTGCACCTGACGGCGACGGGGGAGCAGGTCGCCTACGCGCGCGTCATCACGGACGGGGTCACCTTCGCGTGGCTCGCGGACGTCGTCGTGGCGCCGGAGCACCGGGGGCGGGGCCTCGGTCGCCTGCTCGTCGCCGGGGTGCTGGCCGACCTGGAGCCGCTCGGCCTGAAGCGCGTCGTGCTGAAGGCGTCCGCCGACGGGCGCGCCCTGTACGAGCGGCTGGGCTGGCACGGCGTCGCGGACCCGGGCGACTGGATGGAGCGGGGCCAGGGCGGTCGGCCGCTGGCGCCCGACCGTCCCTGACCCGCGCCCGTCTCAGACCCGGAACCGCCCCACCAGCCCCTTGAGCTCGGTGGACATCTCGGCCAGGGACGTCACGGCGTGCCGGGAGTCCGCCGCGCCCTGCGTGGTGAGGTCGGCCGCGCCCGCGACCCCGGCGATGTTGGCGGCGATCTCGCCGGAGCCGCTCGCCGCCTCCACGACGCTGCGGTTCATCTCCGAGGTCGTCGCGGTCTGCTGCTCGACGGCGCTGGAGATCGACAGCTGGAAGTCGTTGATCTGCGTGATGATGCCCGCGACCTCGTCGATCGCCGCGACCGCGCCGCGGGTGTCGACCTGGATCGACTCGACGCGGCGGGCGATGTCCTCGGTGGCCTTCGCCGTCTCCTGGGCGAGCTCCTTGACCTCCCCGGCCACGACCGCGAACCCCTTGCCCGCCTCACCCGCACGCGCGGCCTCGATGGTCGCGTTCAGCGCCAGCAGGTTGGTCTGCTCGGCGATCGACGTGATCATCTTGACGACGTTGCCGATCTCCTTGCTCGACTCGTCGAGGCGGTCCATCGTCGCGGTGGTGGTGCCCACCGCGGCGACCCCGCGACCGGCGACCTCCGCCGCCCGGGACGCGCTGCGGGCGATCTCCTCGATGCTCGCGCCCATCTCCTCGGAGCCGGCGGCGACCGTCTGGATGTTCCGCGACACCTGCTCGGCGGCGGCGGACACCACGCCGGCCTGCGCGGCGGTCTCCTCGGCGGACGCCGCGATCTGCCCGCTGGTCGCGGACATCTGCTCCGCGGCGGAGGCGAGGGTGCCCGACGACGCGTCGATGGTGCCGAGCACCTCCCGGAGCGTGCCGACGGCCGTGTCGAGCGCCGAGCCCATGAGGCCGACCTCGTCGCGGGACGTCAGCCCGGCGGTGACGGTGAGGTCGCCGCGCTCGAGGGCGTCCGCGACCCGGCGGACCCGCTGCAGACCCCGGACGATCGACCGGGCGACCAGCAGCCCCAGCCCGACGGCCAGCGCGATGCCGACGACCAGCACCGCGACGACGGTCGTCCGGCTGTCCTGGTAGGCGGCGGTGGCGTGCTCGGCCGCCGCGGAGGCGGCCGCCTCCTCGCCCTCGACCAGCGTGGTCACGGACGAGGTCATCGCGTCGATGACCGGCTGGGCGACGGTGTCGCGGACCTCGGCGAACGTCTCGAGCTCGCCCGCGCGGCTCGCGGGCAGCATCTGGTCGTCGCGGATCTCGAGGTACTGCGCGAGCGCGGTCTCGAAGTCGGCGAGGGCGGCGCGTTCCGCGTCGTCGAGGTCCAGCGCGCCGTACGCCGTGACGGCGTCGTGCAGCTCGGACTCGCTCGCGGCGATCCGGTCCTCCATCTGGCCCATCACCGTGTCGTCGGTGCTCAGGGCGTGGTTGGTGAGGTCCAGCCGCATCTGGATCATCGCGCGGCGCATGGTCGCGGCGTGCTGCAGGCCGGTGAAGCTCTGCTCGTACATCGCGGTCGTGGCCGCGTTGGTGGTGGACAGCGCCGAGATGCCGATCAGGCCGACCGCGACGCCGACGGCGGCGGCGACGAGGACGGCCGCGACGACCCGGGTGCTGACCCCGCGGTCGCGCACCCAGGAGGCGAGCGACGGGCGGGCGGTGCTGGTGGTGGTGTGCACAGGAGTCTCCGGGGAACAGGGGGCGCCCCCTGCGCCCCGCGTCCGTCCCATCGGCGGGAGGTCCCGGGTGAGGTAGGACCTTGGTCCTAGTTGTTCGCGGGCGCAGCCAGTGCGCGCACCGCGTCGATCGTGTCCGCCTCGCCCGCGGCCCGGTCGTCCCGGTACCGGAGCACCCGCGCGAACCGCAGCGCGACCCCGCCCGGGTACCGGGGTGAGCGCTGCACCCCGTCGAACGCGACCTCGACGACCTGCTCCGGGCGCACCGTGACCGTCCAGCCGTCGTCGGCGACCTCGAGCTCGCGGAACCGCGCGGTCTGCCACACCAGCACCTCGTCGGTCATGCCCGTGAACGTCGTGCAGGCAACCCGATCACCGACGCGATGAGCGGGCGGTCCACCATGCGACGAGCGCGTCTGCAAGGGCGCGATCGGCGCCCAGATCGGGGCTGAGGCCGAAGTGGTCGACGCGTTCGCGCGCGATCCAGTCGCACAGGAAGCGGGCATCGGCGCCTCTCTGCAGGTGCCCGTAGAGCGGCCCGATCATGCAGTCGTACTCGTCCGCCGCCTCAGGAAAGTCGGCAACACCGATCGCGTCCCACTCCATGACGAGCGCGCGCACCTCACGCATCCGCTCCTTGCCGTCTCGCTTGCTCACGAGGCACATGGTGGCAGGGACCGCTGGAGCGAGACAGTCACATACTCGGGCCATCCTGTGGATGGAGCATCGACTGCACCGTCGCGATCGAGTCCACCTCCTCGGGCGTCCTGTCCTCCCTGTAGCGCACGACGCGGGCGAACCGCAGGGCCACGCCCCCGGGATAGCGGGTGGACCGCTGAACGCCGTCGAACGCGATCTCCACGACCTGCTCCGGCCTCAGGGTGACGACCCAGCCGTCGTCGGCGACCTCGAGCTCGCGGAACCGCGTGGTCTGCCACGCCAGCACCTCGTCGGTCATGCCCTTGAACGTCTTGCCGAGCATGACGAACCCGCCCGCGGGGTCCCGGGCGCCGAGGTGGATGTTCGACAGCGACCCCGCGCGTCGGCCCGACCCGCGCTCGACCGCGAGCACCACCAGGTCGAGGGTGTGCCGCGGCTTGACCTTCACCCACGCGCCGCCGCGCCGGCCCGCCTCGTAGGGCGCGTCGGCGTCCTTGACGATCACGCCCTCCTGGCCCGCGGCCACCCATCCGGCGAACGCGTCCTGCGCGCGCGCCGGGTCGTCGGTGGTCAGCCGTTCGACGCCGTGCCCCGCGGCGACGGCGTCGAGCGCGGCGAGCCGCTCGGTCAGCGGCGCGTCGAGCAGGTCGCGGCCGTCGACGTGCAGGACGTCGAAGAAGAACGGGTGCAGGGTGGTCGCCGCCGCGACGTCGGCGTCACGGGTGGCGCTGCGGGCGGCGGTCTCCTGGAACGGCCGGGGCCGGCCGTCGGGCCCGACCGCCAGCGCCTCGCCGTCGAGCACCACCGACCGCACCGGCAGGGCGCGGACCGCGGCGACGACCTCCGGGACGCGGTCCGTGAGGTTGTCGAGGCTCCGCGTGAACACGCGCACGTCGTCGCCGTCGCGGTGCACCTGGATCCGGATGCCGTCGAGCTTCGCGTCCACCACCACCGCGCGGCCGCCGAACCCCGCGACCGCGGTGGCGACGTCGGGCGCGGACGCCGCGAGCATCGGGCGCACCGGCCGGCCGACCGTCAGGCCGAACGCGGCGAGGGCGGCGCTCGCGGCGGCGGCGTCGGGAGCGGCGAGGGCGGCCGCCGCGACGGGCTCGGTGGCGCCGGCCAGCATCGCGGCGCGCCGGACCTCGGCGACGGGGACGCCCGCGGCCTCGGCGACCGCGTCGAGCAGCAGCGCGTCGAGGGCACCCTGGCGCAGCTCGCCCGAGACCAGGCCCGCGAGCAGGTGCTGCTCGGGAGCGGTCGCGGCCCCGAACAGCTCCGCCGCCGCGGCGGCGCGGGCGGTCGTCGAGCCGGTGCCGGACAGCCCGGCCATCCGCTCGAACGCGGCGTCCACCGCGAGCACGTCCAGCGTCGGGTCGGCCGCCGGCTCGGGCAGCGTCCGCAGCGACCGCCAGCCGAGTCCCGTGCGCCGCTGCCGGAGCTGGCCGCCCAGGTACCGGGCGACGACGGGCACCTCGTCGGGTCCGGTGCGGCGCAGCAGGTCGACGAGCAGCGCGCGCTTGGCCAGGCGGGAGCGCGTCGCCGTGAGGGCGGCGGAGGTGGCGGCGACGTCGGCGAGCAGCATGCCGCCATCGTGCCGCCACCCACCGACACCCGCTCGGGGGCCGTGCGCTGGGCCGTGCGCGCGGGCGCCTGCGGTGGGGCTACTCCGGGGCGAGCGCGCCGCGGGTGAGCCGGACCTCCTCGGCATCCAGCTGGGCCTGCACCTCGCGCAGCACGATGTCGTCGATCCGCTGCTCGTCGCGCAGCCGCACGACCGCGGCGCGCTTGTGGGCGAGCACGGCCAGGCGCAGGGCCTCGAAGTCCCGCTCCCGGGCCCGCCCGCCGGCGGTGTCGTCGTCGGTCTGCTCCAGCGCCTCGGCGTGCATCCGGTACTCGGCCTCGAGCTTCGTGACGATCTTCCCGCCCAGGCCGAGCCGGTCCGCCTCGGCGGGCAGGGCCTCGAGCGCGGCGCGGGTGGCGGCCACCTCGGCCTCGTGCCGCTCGTCCTCGAGCGCGTCGTCGGCGGGCAGCCGCGCCCAGCGCACCACGGCCGGCAGCGTGAGGCCCTGCACGAGCAGCGTCGCGAGGATGACGCCGCCCGTGACGAAGACGATCACGTCGCGCCCCGGGAACGGCGCCCCGTCGGCCGTCGTCTCGGGGACACCCAGCGCCGCGGCCAGCGACACCGCACCGCGGAACCCGGCCCAGGCGCTCGGCATCCGGTGCCGCCAGCCCACCCGGCGGGTGCGCTGGACCGGGCGGCGGTCGATCGCGCGGATGACGTAGGGCGTGGTGTGGAACCACAGCAGCCGCGTGCCGATGACCGCGACGAACGCGGCGGCCGTCCAGCCCACGGCGTGCCAGGTGTCGGTCGAGGACAGCCCGTCGGCGGCCGTGATGAGCTGCATCCCGACCAGCACGAACAGCCCGCCGTTCAGGACGTGGCTCACCACCGCCCAGAACGACTGCGACTGCACGCGGGCGGCCGCCGGGATGACCCGCGGACCGCTCTGGCTGATCAGCAGGCCCGCGACGACGACGGCCAGGACGCCGGAGGCGTGCACGAGCTCCGCGAGCAGGAACGCCGCGAACGGCGTGAGCAGGCTGACGACGCTCTGCTGCAGCGGTTCGCGCGCCCGCTCCCGCAGCTGCACCGCCAGCCACCACACGGCGACGCCCGCCGCGGCCCCGCCGAGGTAGGACACCGCGAACCGCCCGGCCAGGTAGCCGCCGGTGACCGGCTCGGCGACGGCGTGCACCGCGATCGCGTAGATCACCAGCGCGGTGCCGTCGTTCACCAGGCTCTCGGCGCGCAGCGTGGTCAGCGTCCGGCGCGGCATCCCGCGGGCGACCCCCGCGACGGCGGTCGCGTCCGTGGGCGCGAGCACCCCGCCGAGGATCCACGCAGGCCCCCACGGGACGCCCAGGGCGTGCAGCACGACGGCGACGGCCCCGGCGGTGAGCAGCACGAGCAGGACGCTGACCAGGACGATCACCCGCAGGTTCGCCCGGATCTCCCGCAGCGACGTCGTCAGGCTCTCCCAGTAGAGCAGCGCGGGCAGGACGACCAGCAGCACGAGCTCGGGCGGCACGGTCAGCCCCCGGAACGCCGGGACGAACCCGAGCGCCAGGCCGAGCACCAGCAGGACCAGCGGCGGGGCGACGTGCAGGCGCCGGCCCAGGGCCGTGCCGACGAGCAGGGCGACGAGGACGACGACGATGAGCTCGAGCGTGGGCACGGCGCCTCCGGGAGCGGGCAGGGACGGGGCGGCGCGGCGGTGCGGGCGCCGGCGGGGGCCGACGGCCGCGGCCGTGTCAGCGAGCATCGTGGACCCCGGGGTGCGCGGCGGCAAGGGGTGGGGCCGCGGGGGCGTGTCAGTGGTCGGTCCTAGGGTGGTTTCATGCCCGTTGACCTGCGACGACACGCCGCCGTCCGGTCGTCGCGCGCCCTCGGGAGCCGCGGCGGCCGGTCCGGTCGGGCTGCGGGTGCGGGGGCGGGTGCGGGTGCGCGCGGGCGGTGGGCACGCACCGTGGAGGCGGGCACGGCACCCGACCCGATGACGCGCTTCCCGTTCCACGAGACCGATCCCGAGGCGGAGGCCGTCGCGCGTCCGCGGCAGACCGGACCCCACGCGCCCGCGCCGGACGTGGCCGCCGTCGCGCCCGGCCCGGAGCTCGCCGAGCTGCTCACCCTGATCGACCCGGCGGACGTGTCCGACGCCGACCTCGTGGAGCTCGTCGACGCCGCCGTGCGGCAGGCCGCGTGGGCGCACGCCTGCGCCGCCCGGTACACGGCGCTGCTGGACCGGCGCGCGTCCATGCACCCCGTGCTCGGGCGGGGTCGGATCCCCGAGGGGGAGAAGACGGTCACGCCCGAGGAGGTCGCGATGCGCCTGGCGTGGTCGCGGCGGCAGGGCCGGCGGCTGCTGCGGCAGGGGCTCGCGTTCGACCGCGACCTCGGCGACACGGGTGCGGCGCTCGCCCGCGGGCAGATCGACGCGACGCGCGCCGGTGTCCTCGTCGACCGGCTGGCCGGCCTGCCCGTCCCCGTGACGCTCGACGTGCAGGAGGCGGTGCTGCCCGCCGCGCCGGGGCGCACGGCCACGCAGCTCGCCGCGGACGTGGACCGCGCGCTGATCACCGTCGACCCGGCCGAGGCCGCGGCGCGCCGGCAGCACGCGCGCACCCGGCGGTGCGTGGAGCGACCGCGCCCGCTGCCCGACGGGATGGCGCGGCTGACCGCCGTGCTCGCGGCGCCCGATGCCACCCGGATCCACACGACCCTCGACGCGGCGGCCCGCACCGCGCGCGCCGCCGGCGACCCGCGCACCGTCGACCAGCTGCGCGCCGACGGGCTGACCGACCTCGTGCTGCACCGCGCGTGCGCGGTGGCGCTGCCGACCGTGACGGCGTCCGGGGACGTCGCCGCCGGGCCGGGCGGTGCCGGGTCTGCCTTCGCCGTGCCCGACGCCGGTCTGCCGGGCTACGCGACTCCCGCCTCTGCCGTGCCCGCCTCTGCCGTGCCTGCCTCTGCCCCGCCCGACGCCGACGACGCCGCCGCGCCGCACGCGGTGCTGGTGGACGGGGTGGTCCTCGCGGGCGTGACGGCGGCCGACGTCGAGCACCCCGGCGACCTCGCCGACGAGACCTGCCACTCGCGCCGACGCCGCCCCACGACGACCGTCCACGTCACCGTGCCCTTCAGTACGCTCATGGGCGTCGACGACCGGCCCGGCGAGCTCGCCGGGTACGGCCCCGTCGACGCCGCGACGGCCCGCGCGCTCGCGGTCGGCGGGGTGTGGCGGCGGCTGGTCACCGACCCGCTGTCCGGTTCGCTGCTCGACCTCGGGCGCACCCGCTACCGGCCGACCGCCGCGCTCGACGAGCACGTCCGGACCCGCGACCGCACCTGCGTCCGGCCGGGCTGCTCCGCGCCCGCACGCTGCTGCGACGTCGACCACACCCGCGAGTACCACCGGCAGCCCGGGCAGCCGGCGCAGCCCGGGCAGGCGGGCGCGGACGCGAGCCCGCTCGGGACCACCAGCGCCGACAACCTCGGGCTGCTCTGCCGGCGCGACCACCTGCTGAAGACCACCGGCGGTTTTCGGCTGACCCAGGTCGAACCGGGACGGTTCCGCTGGGTCACCCCGACCGGGCAGGTCTACACGGTCGAGCCGGGACGCGACCCCGCGCCGCCACCCGGGTGGTCGCCGCGGCAGGACGAGCGGTTCGGCCCGCCGCCGTTCTGACGAGGGTCCGGACCGCCGCGGGGATCAGCGGGCCGGCGCCGCCGCGTCCACCTCCACCGCGTCCACCTCCGCCGCGTCCACGTCCACCGCGTCCACCGCCGGAAGCTCGCCCGTCGTCGCGAGCCGCCGGTACCAGTGCCCGGAGTCCTTCACGGTGCGGGTCATCGTCGGGTAGTCGACGTGCACCAGCCCGAACCGCCGCTCGTACCCGAACGCCCACTCGAAGTTGTCCATCAGCGACCACGCCATGTACCCGCGCACGTCCGCGCCGGCGTCCATCGCCGCCCCGAGGGCCTCGACGTGCGCGTGCAGGTACGCGACCCGCTCGGCGTCGTGCACCCGGCCGTCGGGGGTGACGACGTCGGGGTACGCGGCGCCGTTCTCGAGGACGTACAGCGGCAGGTCGGGCCGCCGCCGGTGCAGGGACACCAGCAGCTCGGTGAACCCGGCGGGGTCGACCAGCCAGTCCATCGCGGTGTGCGGTCCGGCCTGGGGGAGCCACTCGACGCCGGTGGCGACGTCGGCGGGCGGCCGCTGCTCCGCGGACGCGCGGCCGTGCGCGGGGGCGGTCGCGGGCCCGGTCGCGGCGCGGACCAGGGACGTCGTGTAGTAGTTGACCCCCAGCGCGTCGAGGCGGGTGTGCACCAGGTCGAGGTCGCCGTCCCGCACGAACGACCAGTCGGTGAGGTGCGCGGTCTCCTCGACGACCCCGTCGGGGTAGGCGCCGTCGAGCAGCGGCCCGAGGAACACCTCGTTGGCGACGCGGTCCAGCCGGTCCTTGGCGGCGACGTCGGCGGGGTCGTCGGTGGCGGCGCGGTTCACCTCGAGGTTGAGGGTGATCGACACCGGGGCGTCGTCCCCGGCGGCGGCCCGGACGGCCCGGGCGCCGAGGCCGTGCGCGAGGTTGAGCGTGTGCACGGCGGCGAGGGCCCGCGCGGGGTCCTGGACGCCGGGGGCGTGCTCGCCCGACGAGTACCCGAGGTACGCGGAGCACCAGGGCTCGTTGAGGGTGGTCCACAGGTGCACCCGGTCGCCGAGGGCGTCGGCGACGAGGCCGGCGTAGTCGGCGAACCGCCAGGCGGTGTCGCGCTCGGGCCACCCGCCGGCGTCCTCCAGCGGCTGCGGCAGGTCCCAGTGGTACAGGGTGACGACGGGCGCGATGCCGCGGTCCAGCAGCCGGTCGGTGAGCCGGCGGTACAGGTCGAGCCCGCGCTGCTCGGCGGGGCCGCGGCCGGTGGGCTGGACGCGCGGCCAGGCGACGGAGAACCGGTAGGCGCGCAGCCCGAGGTCGGCCATCAGCGCCACGTCCTCGTCGAGGCGGTGGTAGTGGTCGGTCCCGGTGTCGCCGGTGTCGCCGTTCAGCACGGCGCCGGGGGTGCGGGAGAAGGTGTCCCAGATCGACGGGCCGCGGCCGTCGGCGGTGACCGAGCCCTCGATCTGGTACGCGGCCGTCGCGGCGCCCCAGAGGAAGTCCGGCGGGAACCGGCGGGGCGCGGTCACCGGACGGCCTCGGCCTCGAGCGGAGCCGGTGCGGCGCCGAGGTCCTGCGGGATCTCGCGCTGCGCGACGCCCCGCAGGTCGTTCGCGGACCGCAGCACGGGCGCGGCGACGAGCGCCGCGAGGTCGAGGACCTCCGCGGTGCGGACGTGGAACGTGGCGCGCTCACCGGCGGGCAGGGTGACGAGGGCCTGGTCCACGGTGGCGTCGGCGGCGAGCCGGTCGACGTGCAGCGTGACGTCGGCGGCGTAGGACCGGGCGACGACGTCGACGCGGTAACCGCCGGGTTCCCGGGCGGCGGTGGCGCGCACGGCGTCCGGGTCGAGGTGCAGGTCGACGTCCTCGACGGCGGTCCACGTGGCGAGCCGGGCGTCGGGCCCGGTGCCGCACCGCGCGAGGACGACCTCCGCCGCCGGGTCGCCGGGGGTGGCGACGTCGCGGGGGACGGGCAGCACGGCCACGGACCGCGGCGCGACCTCGACGGGCAGGTGCGCGGCCGCGGCGACGACGCCGACCAGGGACTCGCGCCGGACCTCGGCGGTGCCGGTCCACGGCTCGTCGGTGTCGTTGGTGACGACCACGTGCAGCACCTCGTCGCGCTCGGTGAGGAACACCGCGCGGGGCTCGCCGGCCGCGCGCAGGGCGAACCAGAGCGGCTTGGGCCGCCCGGCGCCGTCGACGGCCGCCCAGGAGGTGACGGGCCAGCAGTCGTTGAGCTGCCACACGATCCAGCCGGCGGTGCGCGGCCACCAGGACCGGTAGTGCTCGACGGCGTGCCGGACGGCGCGGGCCTGGTTGAGCTGGGCCGCCCAGTGCCAGTCCGCGAAGTCGGCGGGCACCCCGAGGTGCGGGGCCATGCCGCGGTCGAGCTTGCCGTTGCCGTCCTCGGCCTTCTGGTGCACGAGGAACACCGGGTCCTCCTGCGGGGCGGGCGCGCCGGCGAGCGGCCCGCCGTCGGCGGCGTGCACCGACTCGGCGAGGGTGCGCCAGGCGGGCGGCCCCTGGAAGCCGAACTCCGAGCAGAACCGGGGGATCTCCGAGCGGTACACGGTGTAGTCGACGCGGTTCCACACCTCCCACTGGTGGTGCGAGCCGTGGTCCGGGTCGTTGGGGTGCACGTCCTCGGGGTCGCGGCGGGGCGTGAAGGGGCTGTTCGTCGCGTACGGCCGGGTCGGGTCGAGCTCGGCGAGCACGGCGGGGAACAGCTCCTCGGCGTACCACCGGCCCCAGGTGGCGTCGCCGAGCTCCTGCTTCCAGCCCCAGTCCTCGTGGCCCCACAGGTTCTCGTTGCCGCCGTTCCACAGCACGAGCGAGGGGTGCGGCATCAGCCGGACGACGTTCTCCCGCGCCTCGGCCTCGATCTCGGAGCGCAGCGGCTCCTCCTCGGGGTAGGCGGCGCAGGCCAGCAGGAAGTCCTGCCACACGAGCAGCCCGCGCTCGTCGCACGCGGCGTAGAAGTCCTCGGACTCGTACATCCCGCCGCCCCAGACGCGCAGCAGGTTGAGGTGCGCGCCGAGCGCCTGGTCCAGCCGGGCGTCGAGGCGCTCGCGGGTGATCCGGGTGACGAGGTGGTCGTCGGGGATCCAGTTGGCGCCGCGCACGTCGACCGCCCGGCCGTTGACGACCAGCGTGAACCGGGTGCCGTGCTCGTCGTCGGCGGTGTCGAGCACGACCGAGCGGAACCCGATCCGGCGCCGCCAGGTGTCGAGCGGCGCGTCGGCGGACGGCGCGTCGGCGGCCAGCGTCACCTCCAGGTCGGCGAGCGGCTGCGTGCCGTGCCCGACGGGCCACCACACGGGGGCGTCGGGCACGGCGAGCTCGACGGCGGCGGTGTCCGCGCCCGCGGGGACCGAGACCGACGCCGACACCCCGAGCACCGTCGCCCGCACGGTCAGCGGGCCGGCGGGCGCCAGGCCCGAGCGCTCGACGTCGACGTGCACGGCGACGCGGCCGGTGCCGTCGGGGTCGAGCGCGACGAGCGGCCGGACCCGGGCGAGCCGTGCGACGGACCAGCGCTCGACGCGCACGGGCTTCCACAGCCCGAGGGTCCGCAGGTCGGGCCCCCAGTCCCAGCCGAACGAGCAGGCCATCTTCCGGACGAAGTTGAACGGCCGGGGGCTGTAGGCGGACGGCCGGGCGCCGAGGGCGTCGCGGAGCTCGTCGCCGTAGGCGGTCGCGGACCGCAGGTCGACGGTGAGCAGCCGGGACCGCCCGTCGGCGAGGTCGCGCACGTCGTAGCGGTAGGACCGGTGCATGTTGGCGGACGTGCCCAGCACGCGGGTGCCGACCGCGACGGTGGCGACGGTGTCGACGCCGTCGAGCACGAGGTCGACGCGCTCGCCGTCCGCCGCGGGCGCCAGGGTCAGGCCGCGCTCGTACTGCCAGTCGGTGTCGTGCAGCCAGCGCACGGCGTCCTCGTTCGCGTCGAGGTACGGGTCGGGGATCAGGCCCGCGGCGAGCAGGTCCGTGTGCACGGAGCCGGGGACGGCCGCGTCGAGGGTGCCGATGCCCGCCGGGACGGGGCCGGCGGTGGGCGTGACGGTCCAGCCGTCGGTCAGGTCGTGGTGCTGCACGGGGTCGCTCCCGGTGTGTCGCAGGGTCTCGGGGTGTCGCTGGGCTCGGCGTGGGTCAGGGTCGGTCAGGGGGTCGCGGGGTGCTCGCGCAGGACGCGCACCCCGCCGGCGGGCACGGTGGTCACCGGGCCGTGGTCGGTGCCGGTGAGCAGGTCGGTGCCTGCGGCGGTGGCCTTCCGGTCGGCGTCGGTGCGGTTGAGCAGGAACAGGTACGACGCGTCCGCGCCGACGCGTCGGACGGCCTCGACGCCGGCCTCGGCCTCGGCGGTGCGCGGCAGGCCGGCCTCCTCCACCAGCCGGTCGACCACCCGGTCCACGCCGTCGCGGGGGAGCGCGGCGGACACGTACCAGGCGGCGCCGTCGCCGACCTGCCGCCGGGTGACCGCCGCGCCGCCGGCCAGGGACGACGTCGCGTACCGGACGACGGCCTCCGCGCCGTCGAGCTCGACGCGCTCGGTCCAGTCCTCGACGGTGCTGCCGTCGTCGAGCCGCACCCGCTCGCCGGCCTGGAGGGGGTAGAACTCGTCGGTCCACGCGCCGAGCACGTCCGCGAGCGCGCCCAGTCCCGGGCGCACCCGGCCGGTCGGCTCGCACACGCCGGTGAGGTAGGTGACCAGCAGCGTGCCGCCGCGGGCGGGCACGGCGCGCAGCCGGTCGGCCTCGGCGTCCGAGAGCACCTGCAGCGTGGGCACGAGCACGAGGTCGTACCCGTCGAGGTCGGTGCCGGGCGGCACGACGTCGCACAGCACCTGCCGCTCCCACAGGGCCCGGTGCCAGGTCCGCAGCTCGCGCCCGTACCGCAGCGCGCGGTGCGGGGTGAGCCCGTGCTGCAGCGCCCAGCCGGCGACGTCGTCGACGACCATCGCGGCGCGGGCGGGCTCGACCACGGAGCCCTGCACCTCGGCGAGCGCCCGCAGGTGGCCGCCGAGCTCGACGACCTCCCGCCAGATCCGCGACCGGGTCCCGCTGTGCGGCACCATCGCGGAGTGGAACTGCTCGGCGCCCGCCGTGGACGCGCGCCACTGGAAGAACAGGGCGCCGTCCGACCCGCGGGCGACGTGGGCCAGGGCGTTGCGCGCGATCTCGCCGGGGTCCTTCGCGCGGTTGCGCTGCTGCCAGGACGGCGCGCCGGTGGAGTGCTCCATCAGCAGCCACGGGCGGCGCCCGGCGGACATGCCGCGCATCCGGTCGCCCGCGAACGCGAGGTCCTGCTCGCGGTCCGGGTCGTCGACCAGCGTGTAGTGGTCGTTCGCGACGAGGTCGGTGTGCGGCGCCCAGGACGCGTAGTCGACGACCTGCGCGCCGGGGCCGACCATCATGTTCGTGGTCACGGGCGCGTCGGAGTGCTGCTCGAGGACGGCCTTCTCGGCGAGGTAGTGCGCGAGCAGGGCGTCGGAGGAGTACCGCTCGTAGTCGAGGTACAGCCCGGGGTTGGGGGCCCCGTGCTTGCCGCGCGGCGGCAGGATCTGCTCCCACGCGCCGAACCGGTGGCCCCACTGCGCGGTGCCCCACGCCGCGTTGACGGCGTCGACGGACCCGTACCGGTGCGCCAGCCAGTCGCGGAACGCCGCGGCGGACACGTCGCAGTAGCAGCGGGCGTTCCCGCCGCCGAGCTCGTTGCTGACGTGCCACAGCCGGACCGCGGGGTGCCGGCCGTACCGCCGGGCGAGGGCCTCGACGAACCGCAGCGCGTACCGCCGGAACACCGGCGAGCTCGGGCACCAGGCCAGCCGCCCGCCCGGGGGCTGCTGGTAGAGGTCGGCGTCGAACGGCAGCACCTCGGGGTGCGCGGTGTGCAGCCAGGACGGCGGCGCGGCCGTCGGGGTCGCCAGGTCGATCCGGATGCCCTGGTCGAGCAGCAGCGCGACGACCTCGTCCAGCCAGGTCCAGTCCCACACGTCGTCGGCGGTCTCGACCAGGCCCCAGGAGAACACGCCGAGCGTCACGACGTTGACGCCCGCCTCGGCCATCAGCCGGACGTCCTGCTCCCACACCTCGCGCGGCCACTGCTCGGGGCTGTAGTCGCCGCCGTAGGACAGGCCGTCGGTCGGCCACTCGACGGCGCGCGGCGGTCCGGCCGCCGGGACGACGGCGCTCGCGAACACCGCGTCGGCCACGGGCGTCGCCTCAGCCACGGGTCCGCTCCAGCCGGGCGGCCTGACGCGCGGCGTCCTCGGCGTCGTCGATCGGCACCCACGCGCCGAGCCCGTGGTCGTAGCAGACCGAGTTGTCGATGGCGTCGCGCGCGATCGCGGTGTCCCCGTCGCGGCCCACGCTGCCGACCCGGTCGGGGTCGGGCGCGGCCATCGCGAGCATCTTCGTGTAGTCGTGGTGCGGGTCGAGGATCACGGCGTCCGCGGGGCCGCGCTCGACGACCCGGCCGCGGTAGAGCACCAGGATCTCGTCGGAGAAGTGCCGCGCGGTCGCCAGGTCGTGCGTGATGTAGAGGACCGCGAGGTTGTCCTCGCGCTGCAGCCGGCCCAGGAGGTTGAGCACCCCGAGCCGGATCGACACGTCGAGCATGGACACCGGCTCGTCCGCGATCAGCACCTGCGCGCCGGGCGCCAGGGCCCGGGCGATGGCGACGCGCTGGCGCTGCCCTCCGGACAGCTCGTGCGGCCGGCGCGCGGCGATCTCCTCGGCCGGGTGCAGGTTGACCCGCTCGAGCATCTCCACGACCCGGGCGTGCGTGCTCGCCGCGTCGTGGGTGCGGTGGTGGATCCGCAGCGGGCGCGCGACGTGGTGCTCGATGGTGTGGAACGGGTTCAGCGACGCGAACGGGTCCTGGAACACCATCTGCACGTGCCGCTGGTAGACCGAGCCCATCACGGGCGTGCGGTCGTCGAGCTGGACGTCGATCCGCCCCGACGACGGCTTCTCCATCCGGGTCAGCAGCTTGGCGATCGTGGACTTGCCGGAGCCCGACTCGCCGACGAGCGCCACCGTGCGCCGCGGCACCAGGTCGAACGACACCCGGTCGACGGCCCGCAGCCGGGTGCGCCGCAGGCCCGAGCGCAGCGCGTAGTCCTTGGTCAGGTTGGTCACGTGCACGCTGGTCATGCCAGATCTCCTTCGACCGGGCGGTCGTCGCCCTCGCGGATGAACGCGCCGCGCTCGCCGGACAGGCTCGGGAACGAGCCCAGCAGGCGGCGGGTGTACGGGTGCGCGGGGGCGCGGTGCAGCCGGGCGGCGGTGTCCAGCTCGACGATCTCCCCGGCGAGCATCACCGCGATCCGGTCGCTGATCTCGAGCAGCAGCGGCAGGTCGTGGGTGATGAACACGACCGCGAAGTCGAGCTCGTCGCGCAGCCGGACGATCTCCCGCAGGATCTCGCGCTGCACCACGACGTCCAGGGCGGTGGTCGGCTCGTCCATGATCATGATCTGCGGCTCGAGCAGCATGGCCATCGCGATCATCACCCGCTGCCGCATCCCGCCGGACAGCTCGTGCGGGTACGACCGCAGCCGTCCGGGGTCGACGCCGACCCGGGTGAGCACGTCCGCGGACCGTGCGCGCCGCTCGGCCCGCGACATCCGGGCGTGCGCCCGCAGGGTGTCGTCGAGCTGGGCGCCGATGGTCCGCACCGGGTTGAGCGAGTTCATCGCGCCCTGGAACACCATCGACAGCTGGGACCAGCGGAACCGGCGCAGCGGCTCGTCGTCGAGGGCGAGCAGGTCGACGTCGGTGCCGTCCCGGTCGTGGAACACCACCGAGCCGCCGGCGATCCGGGCGGGTGCCTGGTGCAGCCGGTTGATCGCGTAGGCCAGGGTCGTCTTGCCGCAGCCGGACTCGCCGGCCAGGCCGAGGATCTCCCCGCGGCCGAGCTCGAGCGAGGCGTGGCGGACGGCGGTGACGGGCGGGTCGACGTCGTAGACGACCGTGAGGTCGCGGACGGTGAGGACGGGCCGGCGCGCGGGGGCGGACGCGGCCGGGGCGGACTCGGACAGGGCGGTCATCAGGCGGCCTTCCTGGCGGACCGGGCCGACGCCTTCGCGCGGCGACGCGCGGTGCGGGCGGTCTTGAGCCGGGGGTTGATGATCTCGTCGATCGAGAAGTTGATGAGCGACAGCCCCATGCCGAACAGGGCGATCACGAGGCCCGGCGGCACGAACCACCACCAGGCGCCCAGCGGGAGGGCGAACCCGTTCTGGGCGTAGAACAGCATCGTCCCGAGGGTCGAGGAGTTCGAGGCGCCGAGGCCGAGGAACGACAGGCCGGCCTCGCCGAGGATCGCCGCGATCACCGCGTACACGAACTGCGACGCCAGCACCGGCAGCAGGTTCGGCAGGATCTCGACGCCGATCACCCGCCACGGCTTCTCCCCGGACAGCCGGGACGCGGCCACGTAGTCGCGGGACCGCACCGACAGGGTCTGCGCGCGCAGCACCCGGGCGGACGCCGCCCACGACGTCAGGGCCAGCACCACGGCGATGGTCCACAGCCCGCGGCTCTCCCGGGGCACGAACCCCGAGATGACGATGACCAGCGGCAGGCCGGGGATCACCAGGAACACGTTGGACAGCAGCGAGAAGCCCTCGTCCGCGACGCCCCCGAGGTACGCGCCGTAGATGCCGAAGAACGCGGACAGCACGGTGGCGATCACGCCGACCATGAGGCCGATCTGCAGCGAGCCGCGGGTGGCGTGCGCGAGCTGGGCGAGCACGTCCTGCCCGGTCTGGGTGGTGCCGAGCCAGTGCTCCGCGGACGGCCCCGACAGGCCGATGTCGCCGATCGCGTCCGGGTCGCCGACCAGGTACGGCCCGACCAGGCCGAACAGCGCGATCGCGCCGACCAGGACCAGGCCCGTGGCGAGCCAGGGGGTCATGGTGGGCAGCAGCAGCCGCCACGCGGCGCGCGGTCGCCGACCCGGCGCCCGGGGTTCGGGCGCGCGGTCCCGCCCGGTGGTCTCGATCGGGCCGCCGGGTCCCTCGACGGCCACCTGCACGTCCGGTCCGATGTTCGTCATCGCCGGCTCCCCTCAGGCCTTCGCGCGGGTGCGCGGGTCGATGAGGCCGTACAGGAGGTCGACGACGAGGTTCGCGCCGAGCACGGCCAGGGTGATGAACAGGAACACGCCCTGCATGAGCGCGTAGTCGTTGTTGGTGACCGCCGCCAGCAGCCGGGAGCCGATGCCGGGGTAGGAGAACACCTGCTCGGTGACGACCGACCCGGACACGACGAACCCGAGCGAGATCGCGAAGCCGGCGATCGACGGGAGCACGGCGTTGCGCGCGGCGTAGTTCCGCAGGATCTGGTTCTGGGGCAGGCCCTTGGCGCGGGCGGTCAGCACGTAGTCCTCGGACAGCGTGGAGACCATCATGTTGCGCATCCCGAGCAGCCAGCCGCCGATGGAGGCGATCACGATGGTCAGCGCGGGCACGAACCCGTACTCGATCGCGGAACCGATGAACTCGGGCGTCCAGCCGGGGTCGAGCACCACGTCGTACCCGCCCTGCGACGGGAACCAGCCGAGCACCCGCGACAGCAGGTAGACCAGCACGAGCGCGAGCCAGAAGTACGGCACGGCCGCGAGCAGCGTGGTCACCGGGACCATCGAGTCGAGCCAGGTGCCGGGCCGCCAGCCGACGAACGCGCCGAGCAGGACGCCGATCGTCGCGGCGAGCACGGTCGCGATGCCGACCAGCACCACCGTCCAGGGCATCGAGGTGCCGATGACCTCGTTCACCGGGGCGGGGAAGTAGGTGACCGAGACGCCGAGGTCGCCGCGCAGCAGGTTGCCGAGGTACGTGACGTACTGGCTGACCAGGGAGTCGGTGCTGTCGCCGCCGAGCAGGGCGGCGTAGGCGGCGCGGGTCTCGGGGGTCACGGTGCCGCCGCGCTGCTGCAGCTTGGTCAGCATGATGTCGACCGGGTTGCCGGGCAGCAGGCGGGGGATGAGGAAGTTCAGGGTGACGGCGGCCCAGAGGGCCACGGCGTAGAAACCGAGCTTGCGCAGGACGTAGTTCACTTCGGCGACCCCTTGGGTAGGCGAGGACGGGGTGGGGCTCCGGGCCGCCGGCACCCGCTGGGGGTGCCGGCGGCCCGCAGTCGCTCAGCCCGCCGCGGGCTCGAGCCGCTTGAAGATCTCGGCCGCGTCGAACGCGGACCAGACCGCCGGGAACGCGTACATGTCGTCCTGCGTGGGCCAGCCGGTGAACCGCTCGACGTTCCACTCGCTCGTGGTGCCGCCGGTCAGGATCGGGATGTACGGCATGTCCTCGACGACCGCGGACTGGATGGTGTCGAAGTGCGGCTGCCGGGCGGCGGCGTCGTCGAGCGGCAGCGTCTTCAGCGCCTCGAGCGCGGCGTCGACCTCCGGGTTCGCGAACCGGGAGTAGTTGTTGCCCGCGGCCTCGCCGACCGGGGCCGACGCGGCCGAGGAGAAGAAGTACGTGTAGAGGTAGTACGGGTCGGGCGCGGGGCCCTGCCAGAGCGAGTCGATCGCGAGCTGGAAGTTGCCCTGCGTGCGGCGCTCGGTCCACTCGTTCCACGACGACTGCGCGGTCTGCAGGTCGATGCCCGCGGCCTTGGCCTGCTGCGCGATGGTCTGCACGGCGGTGATGTAGTCGGTCCAGCCGGAGACGACCTCGACGGTGACGGTCAGCTTCTGGCCGTCCTTGGCGTAGATGCCGTCGGAGCCCTTCGCCCAGCCGGCGGCCTCGAGCACCGCGGCGGCGCCGTCGGGGTCGGCCTTCTCGGGGGCGACCGGCTGCTCGACCGCGTCGGAGATGAACGACTCCTGGGTGGAGGTCAGCGCGAACGTCGGGGAGATCTCGGACGCGGTCTCCTCGAACGCCAGCTGGTTCAGCTGGGTCCGGTCCATCGCGAGGTAGAGCGCCTGGCGCACGGCCGGGTCGGTCTGCGGACCGGAGCAGCCCTGCTCGACGCTGGAGCAGGTGGCCAGGACCATCTGGTTCTGGGCGGCGGTCAGCGTGTCGTAGCCGGGGAAGTTCTCGGCGACGTTCTGGATGTCCGGCACGGGGCCGGTCTGCCAGTCGATGGTGCCGTTCGCGATGCCGTCCGCGCCGGCGGTGTTGCCGGACAGCGACAGGAACCGGATGGTCTTCACCTCGGGCTCGCCGCCCCAGTAGTCCGGGTTGGCGGTGTAGGTGAACGCCTGCGGCTTGAAGTCGCCGAGCTCGAACGCGCCGGTGCCGACGGGCTGCTCGACGACGTCGGCGGTCGGGTCGACGTCGGCCCACAGGTGCTCGGGGACGATCGGCACGGCGGACAGGACGTCCGGGCCGCCGACGAACGCGGGGGCGTCGAACGTGAACACGACGTGGGTGTCGTCGGTGGCGGTCGCGGTGCCCTGGTAGCCGATGTTGTTGATCGCGGGGGTGTCCTTGAGCAGGTCGAACGTGAACACCACGTCGTCGGCGGTGAAGGGCTCGCCGTCGGTCCAGGTGACGTCCTCGCGCAGGGTGACGGTGAGCTCGGTGCCGTCGTCGTTCCAGGCGTACTCGGTGCCGAGCAGCGGGACGGGGTCGGACTCCTGGGCCTTGTTGATGAAGAACAGCTGCTCGTAGATCGGGCCGAGGCCGCCGATCCGGGACGGGGAGAACGGGTTGAAGTTGATCTGGTAGTCCCCGGACTGGCCGGTGTAGGCGACGAGGGTGCTGCCGTCGCCGGAGGCGCCGGTGCTGCCCGAGCCGCCCGAGCTGCCGCCGCTGCACGCGGTGGCGAGCAGGGCGACGGCGGCGGCGCCGGCGACGACGCCGGTGACCTGACGGGGACGGCGCCGGGGCGCCCGTGCTGACCTGAGGAACATCGCTGGTCCTTTCCACCCGTCGCGGCCGACGGTCTGGTCGTGGCCGCGGCAGTGCGGCCCTGGGTGACGCCCGCATATCGTTACGTGCGTAAATTAACCATGTCAAGATATGGTCGCGACATGCGAGCCCCGTCCCGCGCCGCGACCGGCGCGCTCGTCCTCGACCTGATCCGCACCCACGGGACGGTCAGCCGCGTCGAGCTCGCCGACCGGTCCGGCCTCACCGCGGCCACCATCACGCACGTCGTCCGGGACCTCATCGGCGAGGGCCTGGTGCACGAGGTCGGCCGCCTGACCGGCGGCGTCGGCTCGCCCCGCCGGCTGATCGGCCTCGACGCCACCGCCTGGTACGCCGTCGGCGTGCAGCTCGACCGGTGCGCCAGCAGCGTCGTGGTCACCGACTTCGCCGGACGGCGGATCGCGTCGGCCGGGGTGCGCGGCGTGGGCCGGGGCGCGCCCGCGGACACGCTGCCCGAGCTCGCCCGGCACATCGACCTGCTGCTGGCCGGCACCGGCATCGCGCGCGAGCGGGTGCTCGGCGTCGGCCTCGTCACCCACGGGCCGCAGGACCGCGAGGCCGGGATGGTGCTCACCGGGCAGCCGACGCCCGAGTGGCGCGAGTTCCCGCTGACGGCGACGCTGTCCGCGCTGCTCGACCTGCCCGTCCTGCTGGAGAACGACGCGACCGCCGCCGCCGTCGGCGAGCAGTGGGTCGGCGCGCTCGACGTCGACACGTTCGGGGTGCTCTACATGGCGACCGGCATCGGCGGCGGTGTGATCGCCGAGTCCGAGGTGTACCGCGGCCGCACCGCCAACCCCGTCGAGATCGGGCACGTGCCCGTCGACCCCGCCGGCCCGGCGTGCGCGTGCGGCAGCCGCGGCTGCGTCGAGGTGCTCGCCGGCCCCGGGGCGGTGGTGCACCGCGCGCTCGACGACCCCGCGCTCGCGGCCCGGCTCGGCCTCGACGGCGGGCTCGACGCGCAGCTCGCGGACTTCCAGCGCGTCGCCCGCGCCGCCGTCACCGGGGACCGGGCCGCGCTCGCGCTCGTCGACGACTCCGCGCGCCGGCTCGGCACCGCCGCGGTCACCCTGATGAACCTGTTCGACCTGGATACCGTGGTGCTCGCCGGTCCCGGGTTCGGCGTCGCCGGCCCGCTCTACGTCGAGCGGGCGCAGGAGGCCGTCGAGGCGGGGGCGCTCGCGCGGCTGCTCCGGCCCGTGCACGTGCGGCTGTCCCGCGACGTCCGGGTGTCCGCGGCCGTGGGCGGCGCGCTGGTCGTGCTGCGGTCGCCGCTCGGACGACCTGCCGCGGCACCGGCGGCTCCCGCGGCGCCCGTCGCGCTCAGCTCCGCGTGATCCCCGTCTCGCCGCCCGCCGCCCGCCGCCCGCCCTGAATCGCATCGCACCGCACCGCACCCGCACCGCACCGACTCGAAGGAGAGCCCGTGACCGTCGCCGTCCCCACCCCCGCTCCCACCCCCGCGATCACCGGCTGGGCCGTGCTCCGGCGCGACGGCGTCGCGGTCGTGCTCGCGCAGCCCGCCGCCGGGCTGCCGCAGGTCCAGCACTGGGGCGCCGACCTCGGCCCGCTGACCCCGGCGGACCTCACCGCGCTGCGAGCCGCCACCGACCGGCAGACCCCGCCCGGCACGCTCGACGCCGCCGCCCAGCCGAGCCTGCTGCCCCAGGAGACCGACGGCTGGCCCGGCCGGCCCGGGGTCCAGCTGGTGCGCGACGGGGTGCCGCTCACCCCGGCGTGGGTGACCGCGGAGGTGCGGGCCGACGCCGACGGGCACGCCGCCGAGGTCGTCGCGCACGACCCGGCGGCCGGGCTGACGCTGCGCTCGCGCGTGCACCTCGAGCCCGGGGGACTCGTCGGGGTGGTGCACCGGCTGGCGCTCGACGCCGACGCCCCCGGACCCGTCGAGGTGCACGCGCTCGAGGCCACGCTGCCCGTGCCCACCCGCGCGGACACCGCCACGACGTTCGCCGGCCGGTGGACCCGGGAGAAGGCCCCGGCGACCGGACCGCTCGCCCGCGGCAGCCTCGCGCGCCAGACCCGCCGCGGACGCCCCGGACACGACCACCCGTGGCTGCTCGCGCTGTCCGACGGCGAGGGCCGCCCGCGCGACCGGTCCGGCGCCGTGTGGGCGGTGCACCTCGCCTGGGCCGCCGACGCGACCTACCGGACCGACCGGCTGCCCGACCAGCCCACCGTGCTCGGCGCCGGCGAGCTGGTCCGGCCCGGAGAGGTGGTGCTCGCGCCCGGCGAGGAGCACGCCGCACCGGTCGCCTGGTTCGCGTGGTCGGACGCCGGGCTCGACGGCGTCACAGCGCGGTTCCACACGTCCCTGCGCGCGCGGCCGCAGCACCCCCGGCGCCCCCGGCCGCTCGTGCTGAACACCTGGGAGGCCGTGTACTTCGACCACGACTCCGCCACCGTGCTCCGGCTCGCCGAGCGCGCCGCGGCGATCGGCGTCGAGCGGTTCGTCCTCGACGACGGCTGGTTCCTCGCCCGCCGGGACGACACCCGCGGGCTCGGCGACTGGGAGGTGGACCGCGCGGTCTGGCCCGACGGGCTGGCGCCGCTGGCCGAGCGGGTGCACGGCCTCGGCATGGAGCTCGGCCTGTGGTTCGAGCCCGAGATGGTCAGCCTCGACTCCGACGTGGCCCGCGCGCACCCCGACTGGCTGCTCCAGGACCTCGCGCAGGTGCCCGCGCCCGACGGGCTGTCGTTCCGCACCCAGTACGTGCTCGACCTCGCCCGGCCCGAGGCGTACGCCCACGTCCTGCGGCAGATGGACGCCCTGGTCGGGGAGCTCGGCATCGACTTCATCAAGTGGGACCACAACCGCGACCTCGTCGACGCCCGGCACGAGGGGCGACCCGGGGTCGGGGTGCAGACCCGCGCGGCGCTCGCGCTGATCGCCGAGCTCAAGTCCCGGCACCCGGGCCTGGAGATCGAGTCCTGCTCCTCCGGAGGGGCGCGCAGCGACCTCGGCGTGCTCGAGGTGACGGACCGGGTGTGGGCGTCCGACTCCAACGACGCCGTCGAGCGGCAGGACATCCAGCGGTGGACCCAGCTGCTGCTCCCGCCGGAGCTCGTCGGCGGCCACGTCGGACCGCCCACCGCGCACAGCTCCGGCCGGACCGTCGACCTGTCGTACCGGCTCGCGACCAGCCTGATGGGGTCGGCCGGGTTCGAGTGGGACGTGCTGGGCTGCCCCGACGAGGAGGTCGCCGTGCTCACCCGGTTCGCCGCGCTGTACCGGGAGCTGCGCGGGCTGATCCACACCGGCGTCGCCGTGCACGCCGACGTCCGCGACCCCGCGCTGCGCGTCACCGGCGCCGTCGCACCTGACCGGTCCGCCGGCGTGTGGACGGTCGCGACCGTCGCGACGCTCGAGGACGCCCGCCCCGAGCCCGTCCGGCTGCACGGGCTCGACCCCGACGCGCGCTACCGGGTGCGGCTGCGCGACGAGGTCGGCCCCGCGCGGTGGGGCTGGATCACGCCGCCGTGGCTCTCCGTCGGGGAGGTGGTGCTGCCCGGTGCCGTGCTCGGGACGGTGGGGCTGCAGATCCCCGCGCTGTGGCCCGCGCAGGCGCTGGTGCTGCACGCCGTGCGGGTCTGAGGCGGGCGGGTCCGAGGCGGGCGGGGGTGAGGCGCAGCCCCGCTCAGGCGCGGGGCGGCGCCGTCGAGTCCCGCGGGACGACCCGGACCCCCGGGGTGCGGGTCGTCCCCGGGGCGCCGCCCTCGACAGCGCGCAGCAGCACCTCCGCGGTCAGGGCGCCGAGCTCGTGCACGTCCCGGCTCACGACCGACAGCGGCGGGTGCGAGATGCGCACGTTCGCGGAGTCGTCCCAGGCCAGCACCGACAGGTCCTGCGGCACCCGCACGCCCCGGCGCTCCGCCTCGCGCAACCCCGCCAGGGGCATGAGGTCGTTGTCGTAGACGATCGCCGTCGGCGGCTCCGGCAGCGCGAGCAGCTCCGCGGTGCCGGCCGCGCCGCTCGCCTCGCCGTAGTCGCCCTCGCGGTGCACGCCCTGCGCGCCGGCCGCCGCGACCGCCTCGGCGAACGCCGCCGCGCGCACCTGCGTGTGCCGGTAGCGCTGCGGGCCCGACACCCAGCCGATCCGCCGGTGACCCAGGTCGGCGAGGAACGCCACCGCGGTCCGCATCGCGCCGTCGTTGTCGTAGTCGACCACCCAGCGGCCGTCGCCCGGCTCGCCGCCGAGCAGCACCGACGGCAGGCCCAGGTCCCGGCACGCCTGCTCGCGCGGGTCGGAGTCGACCAGGTCCGAGATCACCACGGCGTCGACCAGGCCCTCGCGCGCCCACCGCCGGTACGCCACCAGCTCCGCGTCGAGGTCCGGCACCACGTGCACGAACACGCTCGCGCCCCGCGCGTCGAGCGCCTCCTCCATGCCCGCGAGCAGGTCCGCGTAGAACGGCTCCAGCGTGCCGTCGTCGTCCGCGGGCAGCAGGGCCAGGCCCACCCGGACGCCCGGTCCGTGCCGGTCGGGGGTGCCGGGGTTCCTCGTCATGGTCGCCCAGCATGGCACGGCGGCCGGGCCGGGGGAGCGGTCCCGGCGGCACGCGTCGCGGGGGCGCCACGACGTCACCCGCCCGGGGGTGCCGTGGGGGTCGGGCAGGGGGTCGCGCGCGTGCCATGCTGAGCGGCATGGACGGTGTCGAGGGTGGGCAGACCGTCCCCCGACGCGGCGGCCGCGCCCCGTCGAGCAGCCGCACCCGGGTGCTGGACCTCGTCCGGACCCGCGCGCCGATCAGCCGCGTCGAGCTCGCCGAGCTCACCGGGCTGACGCAGGCCGCGATCTCGCACGCCGTGCGCGCGCTGCTCGACGAGGGCCTGCTGCGCGAGACCGGCGACCGCGAGTGGACCGGCGGCAAGCCGCGGGTGATGCTCACCCTCGACCCCCTCGCGCGGTGCGCCGTCGGGGTGCAGCTCGGCGCGGACTGGCTGGTCGTGGTCCTTACCGACGCCCGGGGCGCCGTCGTCGCCCGCACCCGGGTCCGCGGCGCCCGCCTGCACCAGCCCGACGCGGTCGTCGCCACCATCGCCCGGCACGTCGACGTCCTCCTCCGCGCCTCCGGCGTCGGCCGGCGGGGCGTCGTCGGCCTCGGCCTCGCGGTGCCCGGGACGCTCGACCTCGACGCCGGGGCGATCGCGGTGTCCCGGTCGCTCGACCGCTGGCAGGGCTTCCCGGTGCGCTCCAGGCTCGGCGCCGCGGTGGGGCTGCCGGTCGTGATGGACAACGACGCCACCGCCGCGGCCGTCGGCGAGTACTGGGCCGGCCGCACCGCCGGCTCCGTCGCGCACTGCACGCTCTACATGGGGGCGGGCCTCGGTGCCGGCATCGTGGTCGGCGGCACCGTCTACCGCGGCGCGAGCGGCAACCCCGGGCCGATCGGGCGGATGCACCTGCACCGGTCCGCGGCGCCGGGCGCGGGCGGCGTCGCGCCGGGTGGGGGCGCTGCCGTGCCGGGCGCCGACGGTGCCGCGACGCGCGACCCGGGGCCGACGCTCGAGGAGCTCGCCGCCCCGCACGCGGTCGCCCGCCGGGCCCGGCGCGCCGTCGCCGCCGGCCGCCGCACCAGCGCCCGGCTCAGCCCCGACGGCGACCCGATCGTCGACTTCGGCGCCGTCGCCACCGCGGCCGTCCAGGGCGACGCGCTCGCGGTGGAGCTCGTCGAGGAGTCCGCCGGCTACCTCGCCGACGCGGCCGTGACCGTCGCGAACCTGCTCGACGTCGACTCCGTGGTCCTCGCCGGTCCGGCGTTCAGCACCGCGGGCTCGCTCTACGTGGACGTGGTCGCGCGCCGGCTCCGCGCCGAGCTGCACGCCGGCGGCCAGCACGGGGTGCGGGTCGCCCTCGCCGCGCACGTCGCCGACGCCGCCGCCGTCGGCGCCGCGGCCCTGGTCCTCCAGCAGGACCTGGCCCCCCGCCGCCGCTGACCTTCCCGCGCCCCCCACGCCCCCCGCGCCCCCGCGCCCTCCGCGCCCTCCGCCCCCGCCGCGCGCCCCGACCCCCGCGCGCGCCCCGACCTCGCCGCGCCCCGACCCCGCCGCGCCCCGACCCCGCCGCGCCCCGATGGCGAGAGGTCACGACTCGCGGGTGCGGCGGGACGCGTCCCAGCGTGTCGTGACCTCTCGACGCAGGGCCGACGCGCGCGTGGGCTGGGCGGCGGCGTGCGGGGCGGGCGGGGGCGCGGGTCAGTCGTCGGCGGCGGGTGGGAGCGGGGTCGGCGGCGGGGGCGGGGTGGTGCCGCGGCGGCGCAGGTGGCGGGTGTGGGTCTCGACGGCGGCGAGCACGACGGCGAGCACCGCAGCGGCGACCAGCGTGGCGCGGGTGCCGAGCACGTCGGGGCCGCTGACCAGCGCGCCGATCCCGGCACCGCCGGCGAACGCCAGGACGATCACCGCGAGCCGCCCGGCGACGACGCGCTGGGCCCGGTCGTAGCCGCTGAGCCACTCGTAGGCGGCCGTCACCAGCGTGCGGAGGTTCCCGGTGGTCATCGTCGTGCTGTAGCTCGTCTCGCCGACCAGCCGGAACGTCGTCACCTGGAGCGCGGCGACGAACGCGACGGCGGTGGTGGTCCACAGCGACGGGGTGCCGACCGGCAGGCACGCGACGGCGACGAGCACGGCGATCTCGGCGGCCAGCACCGCGCGCGTCGGGTCGGAGAGCCAGCGGCGGTGCCGGCGGGCCGCGAGCGACTCGGCGGCGAGCAGGCCCAGGACGAACGCGCCGATGATGGGCAGGTACCGCGCGGCGTCGGCCCAGCGGCCCTGGGCGGCGTCGATCGCGACGAACACGACGTTGCCGGTCTGGGCGTTGGCGAACACGCCGCCGTGGGCGACGTAGGTGTACGCGTCGAGGAACCCGCCGACGACGGCGAGCGTCGCGCCGGTGGCCAGGTGCTCGGGGCGGTTCCGGACTCTCACACCCGCCATTGTCCCGCAGTCGTCCCATGACTGCGCACGGCCCGTGCGTCAGCGCGCCTCGGCCCCGTGCGTCAGCGCGCCCCGGCCCCGTGCGTCAGGACGTCACGTCCGCCGTCGTGAACCGCGCCCAGGCCAGCGACCCGAACACCGCGACCCACGCGACCTGCACGAGGAGCCCGCCGCCGAGCACGCCCCAGTCGACCTGGATCCGCAGGAACTCCGCGAAGTCGAACCAGTGGTGCGTCAGCAGGCCGGGGTGGATCGCCGACACCTGCGGCAGGGAGTCGAGCACGGTGGACACGATCGCGACCACGACGGTCGCGGCCATCGCGCCGACGGGCACCTCGGTGAGCGTGGAGAAGAACAGCCCGACGGCGACCAGCCCGGTCAGGGACAGCGCCACGTAGGCCACGACGCCGGCGACGCGCAGCACGCCCTCGCCGACGGGGACCGAGCCGCCGGACAGCAGCGTCACGTCGTGCAGCCCGAAGTACGCCGCACCGACGACGAGCCCGGTGACGGCGACCGCGAGGACGGCGGCGCCCGCGAACGCCAGGGCGGCGACGGCCTTGACGGTCAGCAGCCGGGTGCGCGGCACGGGGACGACGAGCAGGTAGCGCAGCGTCCCGGCCTGCGCCTCACCGGCGACGGCGTCGCCCGACGCGATCCCGATGCACAGCGGCAGCAGGAACGGCAGGCACAGGAACAGCGCGGCGATCACGAGGAACAGCCCGTTGCCGGTGACCTGTCCGACGAACGACGGTCCCTGCCCGGACAGCGCGCTGTCCCGGGTGACGAACAGGACGGTGCCGAGCAGCAGCGGGACGAGGGCGAGGCCGACGAGCAGCACCTGGTTGCGGCGCCGGCCGAAGACGAGCCGCAGCTCGGAGCGCAGCAGCCGGGACCACGCGACCGGTGCGGGTGCGGTGACGAGAGCGGCCGGGGCCTCAGCGAGCGACATCGAAGCCCTCCCCGGTCAGACCCACGAACACCTGCTCCAGGCTCGGGCGCGCGACCTCGAGGCCGAGCAGGTCGACCCCGGCGTGCACGAGCGCCGCGGCGACCTTCTCCGGCGGCGTCGGGCCGAGCGCGGCGGTCACCCGGGCGGGCACGTCGCGGGACGCGTCGCCGGGTGGCTCGTCCGGGGGCTCGACCTCCGTCAGCCCGAGCCCGGTCAGCACCTCCGCCGCGGCGCCGGTCTGCGCGCCGCGGGTGGTGACGACGAGGCGCGCGGCGCCGCGGTCGAGCAGCTCGGTGCGGTCGCCCTGGAGCAGCAGGTGGCCGCGGCTCATGATCCCGACGTGGCTGCACACCTGCTCGATCTCGGCGAGCAGGTGCGACGAGACGAGCACGGTCGCGCCGCCGTCGGCGAGCTCCCGCACCAGGTGCCGCACCTCGCGGGTGCCCTGGGGGTCGAGGCCGTTGGTCGGCTCGTCGAGCACGAGCAGGTCCCGCGGCTGGAGCAGCGCGGCGGCGAGGCCGAGCCGCTGCTTCATCCCGAGCGAGTACTGCCGGTACGGCTTGGCGGCCGCCGCGGTCAGGCCCACGCGCTCCAGCGCCGACTCGGCGCGACGGCGGGAGGTGCGGGGGTCGGCCGTGGCGTCGCCGGCGTCGAGCCGGGCGAGGTTCGCCCGACCGGTCAGGTACGGGTGGAACGCGGGGCCCTCGACGAGCGCCCCGACGCGCGGGAGCACCCGCGTGGCCTCGTGCGGCACCTCGGCGCCGAGCAGCCACGCCCGCCCGCTCGTGGGGCGGGCGAGGCCCAGCAGCATCCGGATGGTCGTCGTCTTGCCCGAGCCGTTCGGCCCGAGGAACCCGTAGACCGCCCCGCGCGGCACGGCCAGGTCGATGCCGTCGACCGCGACCTGCCCGGACCGGAAGCGCTTGGTCAGCGCCTGGGTCCGGATCGCGAGCCCGTCGCTCATGCCGCGGCGCGCAGCGTGTCCGCGGGCACCGCGCCGACCAGCACGCGGCCGTCGTCGGTGACCAGCACGCTCAGCAGGGTCGAGCTGAGCAGCCGGCCCTCGGGCACCTCGGTGGTGAGCTGCTCGTAGAGGGCGGTGCCGTCGAGCTCCGGGCGGGCGGGTCGGCCGTCCTCGTCGCTCGGCACGAACTCGCCGATCAGGTCCTGCGCGGCCTCGGAGCCGAGGACGCGCTCGCTGCCGGGCACGGTGCCCAGCGAGGCGGGGTCGCCGCCGACCAGGCCCGCGACGTCGACGTCCGCCAGCGAGACGACGGTCGACCAGCCGGAGCCGGCGACGGTCACGCCCTCGGGCAGCGCGGGGACGCCGGACCGCTCGGCCAGGGCCGCCTCGTCGACGTCGGGCAGCGGCACGACGACCTCCTCGGTGGTCGCGCCGGCCGGTGCGGAGAACGCGAGCACGGAGTCGTCCGGCGCGGTGAACGCGACGTCGGTGAACCCGACCTCGAGGGACGGGGCGTCGCCGTCCTGGACCGCCCAGACCTGCACCCGCAGGGGCGCGGAGGTCGCGGCGTCCACGGCGACGACGACGCGGGAGACGAGCGTCGCGTCGTCGGTCGGGCTCACGACGAGCTGGTAGGCGTCGCGCCCGGCGACGGTGGTCGGACGGTCCACGGTGACGTCGCTGTCCTGCTCGGCGCGGGCGAGCACCTGCGCGGCGGCCTGCTCGGGGGTCGGCAGGTCGGCGCCCTCGGGGACCAGGGCGCCGGAGCGGGCCTGCTCGGCGAGCGCGTCGTACCGCGCCTGGTCGGCGGGGTCGAGCGCGAGGTGCGTCACGGCGTCGTCGGTCGACGAGTAGGTCCACGCCTGCGCGCCGTCGCGGACCACCGAGTACTCGGAGGTCGCACCGAGCAGCGACACCCGCGACCGGTCGGCGCCGTCGGACCAGACCCGCAGCGTCGAGGACCCGCCCAGCAGGTTGAGCGGGTCCGCGCCCGTCATCTCGGAGATCGGCAGCTCGGGCAGCCCGAGCCGCGCGGTGTACACCACGGTGCCCTGCACGGGGGTCGGCTCGGCGGACGCGACCCGGCTGAGCAGCTGCTCGGCGGTGACGTCCGGCAGGCCGGCGCCGTCGGCGGACGCGAGCGCGGGGACCCCCACGGCGGCGGCCACCGCGGCGACGACCACGCCGGGCACGGCCCAGCGTGCGCGGGGGGAGAGGGTGCGGCGGGGACGGGGCGTGGACTCGGACATGCGTCCACTGTGCGCCCCCGACCCTGAGGCGGTGCTGAGAGGTCCCGGGCCCGGCGGGACGCGCGCGGCGACGCGGGGGTGCGATGCTGCCGGGGTGCGGGTGCTGGTGGTGGACGACGAGCGGGGCCTGGTGAGCGCCCTGCGCCGCGGGCTGACCGCGGAGGGCTTCGCCGTCGACGTCGCGCACGACGGCCGGACCGGCCTGGACCTCGCGACGGACCGCGACTACGACGTGGTCGTGCTCGACGTGATGCTCCCGCGTCTGAGCGGGTACGACGTGCTGACCGCGCTGCGCACCGCGGGGGTGACGACCCCGGTGCTGCTGCTCAGCGCGAAGGACGGCGAGCACGACGTCGCCGACGGCCTCGACATCGGGGCCGACGACTACCTCACCAAGCCGTTCTCGTTCGTGGTGCTGGTCGCCCGGCTCCGCGCCCTGCTGCGCCGTCCGACGCAGGTGCGGCCCGCGGTGCTCGCCGCGGGCGACCTGGTGCTCGACCCCGCCGCCCGGACGGTCACGCGCGCGGGGCAGCCGGTGGACCTGACCACCCGGGAGCTCGCGCTGCTCGAGTACCTGATGCGGCACGCGGACCGCGTGGTGGGCAAGGTCGAGCTCCGCGACCACGTGTGGGACGGGCCGGGCGAGGACGGCAACGTCGTCGAGGTGTACGTCGGCTACCTGCGGCGCAAGCTCGGCCGGGACGCCGTGCTGACCGTGCGCGGTGCGGGCTACCGGGTCGCGGGGTGAGCGCGGCCGCGCGGCCGGCGGGCTGGTCGCTGCGGGTCCGGCTCACGGTCGTCACCGCGGGGCTGCTGTGCGTGGCGCTGGTCGTCGGCGCGGTGGTGCTCAGCACCGTCCTGTCGCGCGGGCGGGTCGCCGCGCTGGACGCGGTGGTCCGGGCGCGGGTGCTGACGGTCGCCGACCTGGTCCGGAGCGACCAGGTGCCGGACGCGCTGCCCGTCGCCGAGCCGGGGGAGATCGTGCAGGTGCTCGACCCCGACGGCCGCGTGGTGGCGTCGTCGACCACGGCGAGCCGGACGCTGCCGGTGCTGCCGCCGGACCTGCTGCGGGACCTCGTGGCGCGCGCCGACGGACCCGACCCGCTGCTGGTCAGCACCTCGGCGTCCGGGTACGACGACGCGGTCCGCGCCGCGGTGCTGGTGCCGGACGGCGGGGACGGCGCGGTGGTCGTCGCCACCGTGCCGCTCACCGAGGTCGAGGGTCTGGTGCGGGCGCTGCGGCTGTCGCTGGTGGGCGTCGTGCCGGTGCTGACGGCGCTGCTCGCGGCGGCGATCTGGCTGGCGCTGGGCCGTGCGCTGCGCCCGGTCGAGGAGCTGCGCGCCGCCGCGGCGCAGGTGGCCCGGTCCGGCGGCCCGGGCTCGCTCCCGGACCCCGGCACGGACGACGAGATCGGCGCGCTGGCCCGGACGCTGAACGAGATGCTCGACCGGCTCGAGGTCGCCGCGGCGCGGCAGCGGGCGTTCGTGGCGGACGCGGCACACGAGCTGCGGACGCCGCTGGCGGCCGTCGTCGCCGCGCTGGACGTCGCCCGCACGCACCCGGACGCGTACGAGCGGGACGAGCTCGTCGCGGACCTCACGGCCGAGGCGCAGCGGATGCGGGCGCTCGTGGACGACCTGCTGCTGCTCGCGCGGGTCGGCTCGCGCCCGGTGCCCGCGCAGGACGTGGACCTGGGCGCGGTGGCCCGGGACGCGGTCGCGCTGGCGCGGGCCGCGGCGGGCCGGGCGGACGTCGGGGTGGAGGTCCGCGGCGCGGGTCGGGCCACCGGGGACCCCGCCGCGCTCGGACGCGTGGTGCGCAACCTCGCCGACAACGCGCTGCGGCACGCGGTGTCGCGGGTGCTCGTGGAGGTGACCGACGGCCGGGTGGTCGTCGACGACGACGGGCCCGGGCTGGACCCCGCGGACCGGGAGCGGGTGTTCGAGCGCTTCGTGCGGCTGGACGACGCCCGGGCGCGCGAGGGCGCGGGCACCGGTGCGGGCGGGGTCGGGTCCGGCAGCGGGCTGGGGCTCGCGATCGCCCGGGAGATCGCCCGCGAGCACGGCGGCGACGTGCTGCTGTCCGGCGGACGCGGGGGTGTCGGGGGCGGCCTGCGCGCCGAGCTGCGCCTCGGGCCGCGGTGACGACACGCCGTCACTGCGGTGCTGTGGGGCATCTCACACCGAGCCCGCGTGACGTGACGTGGCCACCTGCGGAGATCCGGGGTGTGCCCCCGACCTTCCCCGCGCGTACCCGTCCCCTCGCCGTCACGGCGGTCGCCCTGCTGCTGTCGGCGGCTGCAGGACCGGTGGCGCGCGCGGACGACGCCGTGGGCCCCGACGTCCCGCCGCCGACGGCGGTGAGCAGCGGGCAGTGCCCCGTGGGCCACTTCTGCCTCTGGTCCGGCACGGGGTTCTCCGGCCTGTTCTGGTCGACCTCCGGTGCGGGCCTGCGCGACGTCGGGATGGTGGCGGGCTCGCTGTGGAACCGCCAGACGGTCGACGTCCGGACGTTCACCGGGTCCGGCGGGACCGGGACACCGACCTGCTGGAACGCGGGCGCCCAGGCCACGTCGATCGCGCTCGGCGTCGGATCGGTCCGTACGATGACGGCGACGACGTGTTAGCGGACGATCAGAAGGTGGCGTGGGGACGCACGGCGACGACGGGCCCGCTGACGGCACGTCGTCCCGCGACGCCGCAGCCGCGTTCGCCGACGTCTACCGGCTGCTCGCCCCGCAGGTCCGGGGGTACGCCCGCCGCCAGGTGCCCGACGACCTCGCCGAGGACGTGGTCGCCGAGACGTTCCTGGTGCTGTGGCGCCGCTGGTCCGACGCGCCCGCCGGCACCGACCTGCGGCCCTGGGTGTTCGGCGTCGCCCGGAACAAGATCCTGCGCGTCCGCGAGCAGCAGCACCGGGCGCTGCGGTCCGTGGCGCACGCCGCCGCCGCCGAGCCGGCCCGCCCGCACGGCGCCGACCCCGCGGACGACGTCGCCGCGGCCGACCGCGCCCGCCGGCTGCTCGCGCATCTGCCGCCCGCCGAGGCCGAGGCGATGGCCCTGACCGTCTGGGCCGGGCTCGCCCCGGCGGAGGCCGCTCAGGTGCTGGGGTGCTCGGTCACCGCGCTCACCTCCCGGCTGAGCCGCGCCCGCACGCGGCTCGCGGCGGTGCTCGGCGCCCAGGGCACGGCCGACGACACCGACGACCGCCGGGACGACCGCGCACGGGAGGGGGGACGATGACCGACCACCAGCACGACCGGGACGACACCGCCGCCCGCGCCGAGGTCGCCGCGCTCCGCGCGCTGCTGGCCGGGGAGGGGCTGGCCGACGCCGCCGACGGCTCCGACGCCGCCGACCGGCGCACGGAGCCCGAGGACGCGGCGGCGGTCGCGCGGATCCTCGAGCGTGCGGCAGCCGAGGCCGACCCCGGCGTCCGCCCCGCGCCGGTCGTCCCGCTGCGCCGGCACGGGGTCGCTCGGCGGTGGTTCGTCGGCGTCGGTGCCGCGGCCGCCGCGGTGGTCGCGGTCGTGGTCGGGCTGGGCGTGCTGCCGGGCGACGAGCCGCCGGCGGCCGTCGCGACGGGCTCGCCGCCGATGCTCGCCTACCCGCTCGCCCCCGACCACCTCGCCGCGGGGGAGGGCGAGCCCGCCCGGGCGACCCTCCTGGAGCTGGCGCGCACGGCCGCCGCGCAGACCGACCCCGAGCCGGCCGGCGACGTCCAGCACGTGCTGTCGCAGAACTGGTGGACGAGCACCACGGTGACCGCCGACGGCTCGACGACGACGATCGACCCGACGGTCCTGGAGACGTGGCTGTCGCCGGACGGCTCCTACGCCGCCGCGGAGTGGCGGGGCGCACCGCTGGGCGAGGACGGCCGGCTCGAGCCCGTCGACACCGCGCCCGGCAGCGCCGCGGTCGACCGGCTGCCGGCCGGTACGTTCGACGCGGGGCTGGTCGACGCCCTGCCGACCGACCCCGCGGCGCTCCGCGACCGGCTGCTGGAGCCGTACGCGGGACTCGGCTGCGTGCCGGGCACGGACCCGTCGGTCGAGGCGTGGTGCGTGTACACCGCGATCACCGACCTGGCGCTGCGGTACGTGCTGCCCTCGGACGTCGAGGCGGCGGTCTGGACGCTGCTCGCCGAGGAGCCCGGCGTGACGGTGGCGGGCACGGTCGTCGACCGCGCGGGGCAGGAGGCGGTGGCGCTGTCGGTCCCCGCGGGGCCCGCGGACCTCGACCCGGTGGTGCGGGTGCTGCTCGTCGACCGGGACACCGGGCGACTGTCCGGGCGCGAGGAGGTCACGCTGTCGTCGGAGGTGCTCGGGTTCACCGAGCCCACGGTGTCGCTGTTCGAGTACGTGATCGCCTCGGACCGGGTCGCGCAGGTCGGCGGCGTCGCGGGCGGGAGCGCGGCCGACGGCTGACCGGCGAGGACCGCGTCAGGGCTGCAGCTCGACCAGCACCGCCGGCACCTCGTCCGCGAGCTCGCGCGCCAGGTACCCCAGCGGGCCGACGCGCGCCGCCAGCCGGTCGCCCGCCGCGCCGTGGACGGCGGTGCCCCAGCACGCGGCCTGCTCGGGTGCGCAGCCGCCGGCGAGCAGGCCCGCGACGGCTCCCGCGAGCACGTCCCCGCTGCCGGAGGTGCCGAGCCCGGCGTACCCGGTCGCGGACGACCACCGGCGGCCGTCGGGGTGCGCCACGAGGCCGGCGCACGTGACGACCACGCCCCAGCGGTCGGCGACCCGGGCGGCGGCGTCGGCCGGGTCTGCGTCGTCGGTGCCGAGGAGCCGGGCCGCCTCGGCGAGGTTCGGGGTGAGGACGGTGCGGCCGGCGGGCGGCGTCACGCCGAGCCCCGGCAGCACGCCGAGCGCGAACGCGTCCAGCAGCACGGCGGTGTCCCGGTCGGCCACGGCGTCGAGCACGGTGCGGACCAGCGCGGCGGTGCCGTCCGGCTCGTCCAGGCCGGGTCCGACGACGACCACGTCCGCCCGGTCGATCTCGTCCGCGAGGTGCGGGCCCGGGGCGCCCGTCGGCGACCCGCCGGGGTCCTCGGGCAGCGCGAGCACGCCGGCCTCGGGGGTGGCGACGGCCTGGGCCACCTGGACGGACGCGGCGACCGCGAGGGTCAGCCGGCCCGCGCCGATCCGCAGCGCGGTGATCCCGGTGAGGGCGGCGGCGCCGGGCGTGCGGCGCGCCCCGCCCACCACGAGCACGCCGCCGCGGTCGTCCTTGCTGCCGTCGCGCGCGGGCAGCGGCCAGTCGCGCAGCAGCGCCGGGGTGAGGGCCGGTGCGTCAGTCATCGCCCTGGCCCGGGTGCTCGGTGACGGCCGCGTCGTGGCCGGCGAGGTGGGCGACGTCGTCGACGGACTCCGCCCGCCACAGCCGTGGGCCGCCGACCAGCACGGTCACGGACGCGTTCCGCACGCTGCGGGCGTCGACCTCGGCCATGAGCCGGTCCTCCGTCATCTGCTCGCACACGTACCGCAGCAGCCAGATCACCGCGTCGTGGCAGACGACGAGCACCCGCCGGTCGGGCTCGGCACGCACCAGGTCGCCGACGACCGAGCGGAGCCGCAGCGCGACGTCGGCCCAGGACTCGCCGCCGGGCGGCCGGTAGTACATCTTGCCGAGGTGGTCCCGCCGGGCGGCCTCGTCGGGGAACCGCTCGGCCACGCCGTGGCTGGTCAGCCCGTCGAGGACGCCGAGCTCCCGGTCGCGCAGGCGCTCGTCGACGACGGTCGGCAGGTCCAGGCCCGCGGACCCCAGGGCGAGCGCGGCGGTGCGCCGGGCGCGGACGTACGGGGAGCACCACACGACCTCGGGGGCGTCCTCGGGCGGCAGCCCGGCGAGGTGGTCGCCGAGCGCCCGCGCCTGGTCCTCGCCGCGGGCGGACAGCGGGGTGTCGGCGTCCCGGGTGGCGATGCCGACGAGCGACGCACCGCTGCGCTCGGCGCGGGTCGCGGCGACGTTGCCCTCGCTCTCCCCGTGGCGGACGAGTACGAGCCTGCTGGTCATGGATCCCACCCTCACAGCGGGCCGCGCGGGTCGCATCCGGGCGCGGTCACGACGACCTGTGACGCGCTGTGAGCCACATCACACGACAGCGGTGTGACGGATCCGGTAGGGCGCGGGATGTCGGGGAGGTAGACGGTCGGCGGGCGCGGAGGGTGCGCCACCGGCGCACGGTGGCCCGTCCGAGCCCGCAGGGGGCGGCTCGGCCGGGCCACCGGTCTACGAGCAGCCCGGTGGCTGCGACGATGCGGCCGGACCCCGCCCGCTCGCAGGCGTCAGGCGACCGGCGTGTCCCGGCGGCGCGGCGGGGTCGGGCGCGACGGCCGGCCGGGCCGGGACACGGGCGTCCGGGCGGCGTCGGCGTCCCGCGTCGCGGTCGCGCCCTCACCGGCGTCCAGGTCCGGGTCGGCGTCGGGTGCCTCGCCGGTCGTGGCGCTGTCCGGCGCGGCGGCGTCCCGGGCCAGCCCGGGCATCATCCGCTCGAGCCGCGGCCGCCAGGCGGGGTACCGGTCCGGGTAGCAGCGCTCGAGCAGGTCGAGCATCGCGGACGCCGCCGTCGACGCGCCGGGCGAGGCGCCCAGCAGGCCGGCGATCGACCCGTCCGCGGCGGTGACGAGCTCGGTGCCGAACTCCAGCACGCCGCCGCCCTTGCCGCGCTTGATGACCTGCACGCGCTGGCCCGCGGTGATGAGCTCCCAGTCGCGGTCGCGGGCCGTCGGCATGAACCCGCGCAGCGTGCGCAGGCGGGCCGCCCGCGACGCGACGACCTCGGTGACGAGGTACTTCAGCAGGTCGAGGTTGTGCAGGCCCACGGCGACCAGCGGCACGAGGTTGCCGGGCCGGATGGTGCGGAGCAGGTCGGTCCACGAGCCCTGCTTGAGGAACTTCATGCTCCAGCCGGCGTACGGCCCGAACAGCAGCGCGGGGGTGTCGTCGACGACCCGGGTGTCGAGGTGCGGGACGGACATCGGCGGCGAGCCCACGGCGGCCTTGCCGTAGACCTTCGCGGTGTGCCGGGCGACCAGCGCCGGGTCGGTGGTGCGCAGGAACTGCCCGCTGATCGGGAACCCGCCGTACCCCCGGGCCTCGGCGATCCCGGAGGACTGCAGCAGCCGCAGCGCGCCGCCGCCGGCGCCGATGAACACGAACCGCGCGTCGAGCGTCGACCGCCGCGGGCTGGCGTTCCAGGTGCGGTCGGTGAGGTGCAGCCGCCACCCGCCACCGCGGCGCCGGGTCACCCGGCGGACCTCGTGCTGGAGCCGGACGCGGGTGCCGCGCGCGACGAGGTCGTCCACGAGGTGCCGGGTGAGGGCGCCGAAGTCCACGTCGAGGCCGTCGGCCGCGCGGGTCGCGGCGACCGGCTCGTCGGGGTCGCGGCCCTCGAGCACGAGCGGCGCCCAGGTCGCGATCGTCGCGGGGTCGTCGGAGAACTCGAGGTGCGCGAACCGCGGGTGGGCGGTCAGCGCGGCGTGCCGGCGGCGGAGGTAGTCGACGTCCGCCGCGCCGCGCACGAAGGTCAGGTGCGGCACGGGGGAGCGGAACCGGTCGTCCGGGATCCGGCCCGTGGCGCGCAGGTGGTCCCACAGCTCGCAGGACAGCTCGAACTGCTCGTTGATCGTGACGGCCTTGGCGATCTCGATCGTGCCGTCGGGCCGCTCGGGGGTGTAGTTCAGCTCGCAGAGCGCGGCGTGCCCGGTGCCGGCGTTGTTCCAGCCGCCGGTGCTCTCCAGGGCGATCCCGTCCAGCCGCTCGACGATCTCGATCCGCCAGGACGGCTCGAGCTCCGAGAGCAGCGTGGCGAGGGTCGCGGACATGATGCCGCCACCCACCAGGACGACGTCGACCGGTTCCACCGTTGAGGACACCGCTCGATGGTAACCAGCGCGAGGGCCCCCTCGTGCACCATCGCCGCGAGGCGGACGCCAGGGACCTCGGTCCTGGGCTCGCGCTCGGCGTGCGCGCCCGGTCGGCTGGTGCCAGCGTGGGTGGATGAGCACCGACGACAGCACGCAGGGCTACGACCCCACCCAGGACCCGGACACCGACCCGGAGATGCTGAACCCGCGCACGGGCTCGCAGGCCGCCGACGACGGCGACGCAGGTGACCCGGACGCCGACCCCGACAACCTCAACCCGCGCGGCACCGTGCCCGACGGCGGCGGCACGCCGTGACCGGGCCGGTCGACCGGGTCCTGCTGCAGTCCTACCTCGGCGACCACCTCGGTGGCGCCGTGGGGGGCAGCGCGCGGTTCGCCCGGATGGCGGACGCCTACGCGCAGACCCCGCTCGGTCCGGCCCTGGCGCGCATCGCCCGGCAGGTCGCCGACGAGCGGGAGTGGCTGCGCGAGACCGCGCACGCCCTGGGTGTACGACCCAGCGCCGTCAAGCGCCTCGGCATCGCCGTCACCGAGAAGGTCGGCCGGCTCAAGCCCAACGGCAGGCTGACCGACACCTCCCCGCTGTCCGCGGTGCTCGAGCTGGATCTGATGCGCGCCGCGGTGACCGCCAAGCGCGGCCTGTGGGAGACGCTCGAGATCTGGTGCGCCGACCTGGACCTCGACCCCGCCGAGGTCCAGCGCATGCTCGACCAGGCCGACGACCAGATCGCGACGCTGCGACGGCTCGGCACCGTGGCGCGCGAGCAGGCGTTCGTGCGGCACGCGGAGCCCGGCGAGAGCGCCCCCACGGTCGAGCCGGTCGGCACGCTGCGCGACACTCCACCGCTGGAGCACGAGTGAGAGTCGTCGTCGTCGGCGCGAGCGGGAACGTGGGCACGGCGCTGCTGCGTCGGCTGCGCGCGGACCCGACGGTGACGTCGCTGGTCGGCCTGGTCCGGCGGCCCCCGCACGGACCCGTCCCGCCGCCGTACGACACGGCGCAGTGGCACGGCGTCGACATCGGCGCGCCCGGCCCCGACGACCCGGTCGTCGACCGCCTGCGCGGGCTGGTCGCCGGCGCGGACGCCGTGGTGCACCTCGCGTGGGCGATCCAGCCGAGCCACGACCGCGACCTCCAGCGCCGCACGCACGTGGACGGCACCCGGCGGGTCCTCGAGGCGGCCGTGCGTGCGGGTGTCCCGCACCTCGTGGTCGCGTCGTCGGTCGGCGCGTACGCACCGTCGTACTCCGACCAGCCCCGCGACGAGGACTGGGAGGTCGGGGGGATCCGGTCCTCCTGGTACAGCAACGACAAGGTCGCGGTGGAGCGGCTGCTCGACGAGGCCGAGGTGCGCCACCCGGGCCTCGCGGTCGCCCGGCTGCGCCCCGCGCTGGTGTTCCAGCGTGGCGCCGGGTCGCAGATCAAGCGCTACTTCCTCGGCCCGCTGGTGCCCGCGCGGCTGCTGGACGGCCACCTGCCCACCCTGGCGTGGCCGGCCGGGATGCGGCTGCAGACCGTGCACGCCGACGACCTCGCCGACGCCTACCGGGAGGCCGTCGTCCGGCAGGCGCAGGGGCCGTTCAACATCGCCGGGCCGGGTCTGGTCCGCGCGCCGGACGTCGCGGACGTGCTGTCCGCGGGACGCTGGCGCGAGGTCCCGCACGCCCTCGTGCGCGCCGCCCTGGGTGCCGCGTGGCACGCGCGGGTCGCCCCCGTGGGCCCGGGCTGGTTCGACATGGGCGCGTCGGTCCCGGTGCTGGGCACCGGCCGCGCGGAGCGCGAGCTCGGGTTCCGGCCCCGGTACACCGGCGTCCAGGCGCTGCGCGACCTGCTGGACGGTCTGGTGCGCGGGGCCGGCACCGCGAGCCCGCCGATGCGGCCCCGCCGGGAGCGGCCGAGCCGCTGACCCGTGCGCTGGTCGGCCCGGCGCGCGGCGCGGCATGCTGAGCCCCATGCCGACCGACCGCCTCGTCCTGGGCGACCCCGCCGCGCCCGTCACCGTCACCGAGTTCGGCGATCTCGAGTGCCCCTACTGCCGGTCCGCCGCACCGGTGCTGCGGGCGCTGGTCGAGGAGTCCGCCGGCCGGGTGCGGCTCGTGTGGCACCACTTCCCGCTGTTCCAGGTGCACCCGCACGCGCTGATCGCGGCGCTCGCCGCGGAGGCCGCCGCGGAGCAGGGCCGGTTCTGGGAGATGCAGGAGGCCCTGTTCGCCCAGCAGGACCGCCTCGCCGAGCCCGACCTGCGCGCGGTCGGAGCGCGGCTCGGGCTCGACCCGGACCTCGTCGCCGGTCCGGGTGCGCAGCGGTTCGCGGACCTCGTCGAGGCCGACTACCTCGGCGGCCTCGACCTCGGGATCCGAGGCACGCCGACCCTGCTGATCCAGGGGGAGCGGTACCGCGGCCCGGTCGAGCTGTCGGCCCTGCGCGCGGCCGTCGCAGCGGTCTAGGTGTAGTTCCCCGTGAGGTTGTGAACGCGGTCTGAGGGGACGGCGCCGCCGATGCCGGTGTGGGGTCGGTGGTGGTTGTCGTGGTGGAGCCCGGTTGAACCTGCGGTCTCCTTGCGTTCGTCGGTCAGGATCTCGCAGTAGGCCAGCCGGGAGTGGTCGTCGACGGCGTGGTGCAGGTAGGCGTAGCCCGCCCCGCGCTGGCGGTCGCGTCTGCCGAGCTCGCGGCCCAGGACCCGGTGCCCGCAGGCGAGCGACGCGGGCGGGAGGACCGGTCGATCAACGGCTCGCCGGCCCGATACCGCCGGGCCCACTTCGCTGCCGTGGCCGGCGAGCACCGGAACCGCTCGGCGGCCCGTCGCACCGGCCACCCGTCCGACGGGGCTTCAGCGTGGGTCACGAGGACCTCCTGGTATCCGAGGTTGGTGTGGCATCCCCTTCGATACCGGAGGTCCTCGTCATCTGCCTCGCGCCACGCTGATCACAACCTGCCGAGGAACGACACCTAGCCCGGGACGACGCGGAACGTCACCACGTCCAGCGCGGCGTCGGGCGGCAGGGCCGGGTAGTGCCGACGTAGCGACCGGTGCAGCGCCGCGTCGGTGGGGACGGCGGGGTCGAGCAGCCGCGGCTCGACGGACTCGACCACGCCCGGGAGCCGGCGCACGGGGACGTCCCCGTCCTCCTCGAACACGAGCCACGCCGGCCCGGTGACCACCGGGTCGTCGTGGCGCACGGTCGTCGTCTTGCGGCCGGCCGCGACGTCGTCGTAGTACGCGGCGCTGAACCGGACGAGACGCTCGGGCGCGGCGTCCGGCTGGCGGTAGGAGTCGGGGAGCAGCGCCCGGACCGGAACCGTCCGCGGTCCCGCGTCGCCGGGCACGACGACGTGGGCGTCGGGGTGCAGGTCGAGCAGCACCTGCCGGCACCGGCCGCACGGTGGCAGGACGTCGCGGCCCCCGTCGCCCACGGCCGCGACGAGCATCAGGGGGCCGGCGCCCGCGGCGGCCGCCGCGCCCAGCACGACGAGCTCGGCGCACGGCCCGCCGGTGAAGTGGTGCACGTTCACGCCGGTGTGCACCCGCCCGGTGGTGTCGAGCGCCGCGGCGGCGACGGTGTGCTCGGGGCGACCGGTCAGGACGGCGGCCTGGGCGCGCGCGGCGTCCAGGACGCGCTGCTCGTCGGGATACAGCATCCGACCAGCCTCGCAGGTCGCGGGCCGGGACGGGGCCGGTTCACGACCCCGCGACCCACGGACGCGGCGGCAGCCCCGGCGGCGGGTCCTCGGCGGGCGAGCAGAGCGGCAGCCGGTCGCCGAGGATCCGCAGCAGCACGGTGCCGAGCACCGCGGCGACCAGCGACCCCGCGAGGATGCCGATCTTCGCCTGCTCGCGCAGTGCGCCCTCGAACGCCAGCTCCGCGATGAACAGCGAGATCGTGAAGCCGATGCCCGCGAGCACCGCGCCACCGACCAGGTGGCCCCACCGCACCCGGCCCGGCAGCACGCCCAGCCCGGTGCGGATCGCCAGCGTCGCCGCCCCGGTGATGCCGATCGTGTTGCCGGCCACCAGCGCCACCGCGACGCCGATCGTCACCGGGGACGTCGCCGCGGCGCGCAGGGCCTCGGCGTCGAGGCGCACGCCCGCGTTCGCCAGGCCGAACACCGGCACGATCACGTACGCGGACCACGGGTGCAGCACCCGCTGCAGCCGCTCGCTCGCTGGCACCGCCGCACGTGCGGCCAGCTCGGTCAGCCGCTCGCGCGCCGCGGTGGTGTCCGCGACCAGCCCGTCCGCCCAGCGCGGCACGGCGTCGACCTGGGACTGCGGCATCGCCCGCGACGGCAGCAGCAGGCCGACGAGCACGCCCGCCAGGGTCGCGTGCACGCCCGAGGCGTTCACCGCCAGCCACAGCGCGATGCCGACGAGCGCGTACGGCGTCAGCCGCCAGACACGCAGCCAACGCAGCGCCACCAGCCCGGCGACCAGGACGCCCGCCACCGCCAGGGCCACCAGGTCGACACCGTCGTTGTAGAACACCGCCATCACGGTGATCGCGCCGATGTCGTCGACGATCGCCAGGGTCAGCAGGAACAGCCGGAGCCGGTCCGGGCACGCCGGGCCGAACAGCGCGAGGATGCCGACCAGGAACGCCGTGTCCGTCGACATCACGACGCCCCAGCCGTGCGCGGCCTCGGTGCCGGCGTTGAACGCCAGGTAGATCAGCGCGGGCACGGCGAGCCCGCCGAGCGCCCCGAGCGCCGGCACCGCGATGGTCCGCCGGTCGCGCAGCTCCCCGCTGGTGACCTCCCGGTTGATCTCCAGCCCGACGACGCAGAAGAACACCGCCATCGCCGCGTCGTTCACCCAGTGGTGCAGGTCGAGGTCCAGGCCGAACGGCCCCAGGTGGAACCCCGCGGACGTCGACCAGAGCGTGTCGTAGGAGCCGGCCAGCGGCGAGTTCGCCCACGCCAGCGCCAGCACGGTCGCCGCGAGCAGGAAGATCGCGCTGCCGGCCTCCGTCGCGAGGAAGTCCCGCACGGACGGGCTGACCGAGGGCAGCCGCACCCGCAGCGGCGGGCCGGGGAGCGTCCGCCCGGCGTCGGTGCTGGGCGGTCCGGCGGCGTCCGTGGCCACGGCGGCTCCTTGGGGTGACGGCTGAGGGGGGCGGCGGGACACCGTGGCCCCGTCGCCGGTCAACGTCCCTGCGTGCGCCAGTATGCCGACCGGGCGCCGCCCGCGTCAGGTGCGCGACGATGGGGACATGACGACGCGCACGACGCCCACGCCGCACCCCGCCCCCCGCACCGCCCTCGTCACCGGCGCCGGTCGCGGCATCGGCCGGGGGATCGCCCTCGGCCTGGTCCGCGCGGGCTGGGACGTCGCGCTGGTCGGCCGCACGCGGGCGCACCTCGACGCGGTCGCCGCCGAGGCGCGGGCGGTCCTGGACGCCGCGGGGCGGGGCAGCGCACGGGTGCTCGTCGCGCAGGCCGACGTCGTGGACGCCGAGGCGGTCGCGGCCGCCGTGGCCCGGGTCGAGACGGAGCTCGGCGGGATCGGGCTGGTCGTGAACAACGCCGGCGTCATCGAGCAGCGCGAGACGGACCTCGCGGCCGACGACGTCGAGGACGTGTGGCGGGTCATCGAGGTCAACGTGCGCGGGCCGCTGCTGGTCACGCACGCGGTGCTCCCCGGGATGCTCGCGCGCGGGTCCGGGCACGTGGTGAACATCAACTCCGGCTCCGGGCACCGGCCCTCGCCCGTCTACACCGGCTACGGGATCAGCAAGGGCGCGCTCGCGCGGCTCACCACGATGCTCGACCGGCAGTACGCCGACCGCGGGGTGCGGGTGCTCGACGTCGCTCCGGGCGTCGTCGTCACGGACATGACCCAGGCGATGCCGCTGCACGACGAGCGCAGCGAGTGGACGCCCGTCGAGGCGACCGTCGAGCTGGTCGACGCGTTCGGGTCCGGACGGCTGGACGCGCTGTCGGGACGGTTCGTGCGCGCCGGCACCGACACGCCGGAGACGCTCGCGGCGGTCGCCGACCGGATCCTGGCGGCCGACGCGCGCACACTGCGCCTCGCGGCGTACGGCGACGACGACCCGGTGGCCTGACACCGGACCCCCAGTGGCGTGACGCCGGACCCCCGGCCCCCGGCGTCAGCACGCCGGGGGCCGGCGCCCGCACGCCGGCAGGTCAGAGGGCCGGGGACCCCAGCGCCGCGGGGACGTGCGCCCCGTGACCGGCGGCGCGCAGGGCGGTGCGGAGGCGCTCGGCGGCCGCGTCGAGCTGCTCGGCGGGCACGTCGTGCCGGGCGTTCGCGAAGCTCAGCTCGCCCTCGCCCCACACCGGCAGCACGTGCAGGTGCAGGTGCGGCACCTCGAACCCGGCGACGACCAGCGCGGCCCGGGGGGCGTCCCACGCGGTCTCCTGCGCACGGCCGATCGCCTTGGCGACCCCCGTGAGGTGGGCGAGCAGGTCGTCGTCGGCGTCGGTGAACCGGGGCACCTCGGCCCGCGGGACCACCAGCACGTGGCCGTCGGTGATCGGCGCGATGGTCCCGAAGGCCACCGCGTGCTCGTCGGCCCACACGAACCGGCCGGGGATCTCGCCGTCGATGATGCGGCTGAACAGCGTCGTCATGCCGCCCACGCTACCCACCCCGCTCCGCGCGCTGCCCACCCCGCTCCGCGCGCCGACGAGAGGTCACGACACGCGGGCGCACCCGTGGCACGACCCGCGTGTCGTGACCTCTCGCGCGGGCGCAGGGGTCGGGCGCAGGGGTCGGGCGCAGGGGTCAGGGCGCGAGGCGGGTGTGCAGGGCCTGGACCGTGCGCCAGCTGCGGCCCGTGCCGGTGCGGCCGGCGAGGCGGTCGAGGACGGCGGCGGTGACCTTCGACCGGCCGATGCCGTCGGGGTAGTGCACGTAGCCCTCCCGGCCGCGGACGGTGCCGCGCTCGCGCCCGTACCGGCCGAGCTCGAGCGGCCCGGGCGGCACGTCGCCGTCCCAGAACACCACGACGAGGTGCGCGGGGTCGGCGGCCGCCTCGTCGGGGTAGGGGTTGCCGGCCACGACGTCGTCGAGCTGCGCGCGGGTCCGCACGGTCAGTGCCAGTGGCCGACCCAGTCGGTCGCCCAGGTCCGCGGTCAGCGCGCCGGCGAGCGCGTCGACGGTCCCCGGCGAGCCCGCGGCGGGGGTCAGCAGCAGGTTGCCGGTGGCGAGGTGCGTCGCGACGTCGGTGTGCCCGAGGGCCGTCGCGGCCGCGCGCAGGTCCGCCATCGGCAGCGTGCCCGTCCCGCCGACGTTGACCGCGCGGAGCAGCACGAGCACGCGCTCGCCCGCGGGGACGGGGACGTCGGCGGCCACGGGCTACAGGTAGCGCAGCGGGTCGAACTCCTCCAGCGGGATGATCCGCAGGCGGGGGAGCGTGACGTTGAACGCCTTCACGTCGGACTCGAGGTCGAACGCCTGGAGCCCGCGCTCGGCCATGCTGGACAGCTGGGTGCTGGTGAACTCGCGGAACGCGAGCAGCCCGACGCGGCGGTCGGTGCCGAGCAGCGCCTCGATCTCCGGGGCGAAGTCGCCGTCGTGCGAGGCCAGCAGCACGTCGCCGTCGCGGGAGGCCAGCGCCTCGAGCGTGCGCTTGATGCCGATGTCGACGACCTTGCCCTCGCCGGCCAGCGGGATCGGCTGGTACCCGATCGCCAGCAGCGCCTGCACGAACGACATCGGCAGCGAGCCGGAGGTGGCGTTGAGGAAGAACAGGCCCTTGGTCGGCCGGCCCCACTGGCGCTCCGCGAAGTCGAGCACGCGCTCCCAGCGGGGGCGCTGCTCGGGCGTCGGACGCCCGTTGAGGATGGACGACCCGAGGGTCGCGTCGATGTTCTCGCCGTCGACCAGCACGTACGTCGAGCGGACGCCGTCGTTCTGCATGTCGGCCAGCGTAGGCGGTCGGCGGCCCCGCCGGGTGCCGACGGGCGGAACAGCGACGGGGGTGCCCGGGTTGGGGCAGGGTGGATGCGAACGCATGGACCGACCAGACCGGGGACCTGATGGACGAGCAGACCGACGAGCGCCCGGCCGACGAGCGCCCGGCCGACGAGCGCCCCGTCGACGTGCGCGCGGCCGCCGCCGCGTGGGAGGAGCTCTTCCGCGCCCAGGTCGCGATCATGCGCCGCCTGCAGCGCGACCCGATCTGGGAGCGGGTCACCCTGCGTGAGTACGACGTGCTGTTCACGCTGTCGACCGCGCCGGGCGGGCTGCGGCTGCGCGACCTCGCGGAGCACAGCCTGCTGAGCCAGCCGAGCCTGAGCCGGATGGTCGATCGGCTCGCGGACGCGGGCTGGGTGCACCGGGGTCCGGCCGCGGGCGACGGGCGCGGTGTCGTCGTGACGCTGACCGACGCCGGGGCGGCCCTGCAGCGCGAGGTCGGACGCCGGCACGTGCAGGCGATCGCCCACTACGTCGGTGGGGCGCTGGACGACGCGCGGCTGGCCGAGCTGACCGCGCTCACCGGCGCGCTGCGCACCGCCCAGCGCGGCATCCCCGACCTGGTCCGGCCGCCCGCGGGAGCCTGAGGGCCGGGCACGGGAGCGGGGCATGACCCCGGTCACACCCGCCGCGCGGACGGCCCCGCAGGGACCTCCGGCCCACGCGCCCGGGCGCGGCGCGACGGACGATGGTGCAGGCGGGACGGGCACGTGCTCCGGTCCGTGACCACCACCGACCGAGCAGCCGCAGGAGGGCAGAGGGATGCAGATCCTGGTGACGGTGGCCTCGCGCCACGGGGCCACCGCGGAGATCGGCACCGCCGTGGCGGACGTGCTCCGCGCCGACGGCCACGTCGTGGACGAGGTCGCGCCGCAGGACGTGACCGACGTCGAGCGGTACGACGCCGTGGTCCTCGGGTCCGCCGTGTACACCGCGCACTGGCTGTCGCCGGCGCGCGACCTCGCGGCCCGGCTCGCCCCGCAGCTGCGCGACCGCGCGGTCTGGGTGTTCTCCTCCGGTCTCGCCACGCAGCCCGCGGCGTCCGCGAACAGCCCGCACGAGCTCCGCGCCCTGATCCAGGACGTCGGCGCGCTCGGGCACCGGGCGTTCGCCGGCCGGCTGCGGCGCGCGGACCTGGCGTTCGCCGAGCGCGCGATCATCGCCGGCGCACGCGCCAAGGAGGGCGACCACCGCGACTTCGAGGCCGTCGAGGCGTGGGCCCGGCAGATCGCCGCCGAGCTGCGCACCCGCGAGGGCGCCGTCGCGGGGGCCGTGGCCGGGTTCTGACACCGCGTCGCGACAAGATCACGCCCCGGGTCGACCGGGCTCGACAGGGCCGTCCCGGCGGTCGGTGGGATGATGGCGCGGTGACTTCCCCCACCCTGACGTCGTCGTCGCTCGCACCGTACGACGCCGTGCTCCTGCTCTCGTTCGGCGGACCGGAGAAGCCCGAGGACGTGCTGCCCTTCATGCGCAACGTCACGCGCGGCAAGGGCATCCCCGAGGAGCGCCTGGTCGAGGTCAGCCAGCACTACGCGCTGTTCGGCGGGCGCAGCCCGATCAACGACCAGAACCGCGCGCTGCTGGCCGCCCTGCGGGCCGAGCTGGACGCGCGCGGCGTCGAGACCCCGCTCGTCTGGGGCAACCGGAACTGGGAGCCGTTCACCGACGGCGCCCTGGCCGGCCTCCGGGACGCGGGCGCCCACCGGGTGCTCGCGCTCGTGACCAGCGCGTACGGCTCCTACTCGGGGTGCCGCCAGTACCGCGAGCACGTCGCCGCGGCGCTGGAGGAGGTCCCCGGCACGCAGGACGTGCGCGTCGACAAGCTGCGGCACTACTTCAACCACCCCGGGTTCGTCCGCGCGAACGCCGACGCGGTGGTCGAGGCGTTCGGCACGCTGAGCGAGCGCACCGGCCGCCCGGTCGCCGAGCTGCTGGCCGACGCCCCGCTGCTGTTCGTCACGCACTCCATCCCGCTCGCGATGCAGGACGGCTCCGCCGCGGCCCGCCCCGGGTACGTCGCGCAGCACGAGGACGCCTGCCGGCAGGTCGCCGACCTGGTCGCCGCCGAGCTGGGCGCGGCGCCGTCGTGGAGCCTGGCGTTCTGCTCCCGGTCCGGCCCGCCGTCGCAGCCGTGGCTCGAGCCCGACGTCAACGACGTGCTCACCGAGCGGGCCGCGGCGGGCACCACCGCTTTCGTGATGTCGCCGATCGGGTTCGTCTCCGACCACATGGAGGTCGCCTACGACCTCGACACCGAGGCGATGGCCACCGCCGAGGGGCTGGGCGTCACCGCGGTGCGCGCCGGGTCGGCCTCGACCCGGGCGCCGTTCGTCGCCGGCCTGGTCGACCTGCTGCTCGAGCGGGCCGCCGCCGAGCGCGGCGAGGACCCCGAGCGCGTCACCGTCGGCGACCTCGGCCCGTGGCCCGACGTCTGCGCCGTGGGGTGCTGCTTCCAGCGCGCCGGCGTCGAGACCGGGCTCCCCGCGATCTCCGGGGCGGGCGACGTCCCGCCCCACGCCGGAAGCACCGACAGCCCCGAAGGAGCACCCGCACGATGACCAGCACCACCGAGCACGCCGGAGGCCACGGCCCCGAGGTCGCCGACGAGATCAACGCCTCGATCCGCTACGCGATGTACGCGGTCTTCGAGACGTCCTCCGGTCTGCCCGCCGACGCCGCCGAGCGCCGCCGGGTCGTCGACGCCGCGCTGGCCGCGCTCACCGGGCCCGACGCTCCCGAGGGCCTGGTCGTGCGCGGCTGGTACGACGTCGCGGGCCTGCGGGCCGACGCGGACCTCATGGTCTGGTGGTGGGCGCCGACCGTCGAGGCCGTCCAGGAGGCGTTCCACCGGCTGCGCGCCAGCGAGCTCGGCGAGCACCTGCTGCCCGTCTGGTCGGTCGTGGCGATGCACCGCCCGGCGGAGTTCAACCGCGGCCACGTCCCGGCGTTCCTCGCGGGGGAGTCGGCGGGGGCGTACCTGTGCGTGTACCCGTTCGTGCGGTCCTACGAGTGGTACCTGCTCAGCGACGAGGAGCGGCGCGAGCTCCTGCGCGAGCACGGCCACGCCGCCCGCGACTACGCCGACGTCCGGGCCAACACCCTGTCGTCGTTCGCGCTCGGCGACTACGAGTGGATCCTCGGGTTCGAGGCCGACGAGCTGCACCGGATCGTGGACCTCATGCGTGACCTGCGGGCCACCGGCGCGCGCCGGCACGTCCGCGAGGAGGTGCCGTTCTACACCGGCCCGCGCGTCGAGCTGGCCGAGTGGGCGGAGCGGCAGCCGCGGGGTTGAGCGGCGCACCGGGGTCGACCTGCGCAGGTCAGACCTCGGACTCCTCCGGCGGGGCGGGCAGCAGGCGGCTGACCCGCCCCTGCCCGTCGGTGAGCAGCAGCGCGCCGTCGGCGACCTCGGCCCGCAGCGGCCCGGCCAGCAGGTCCAGCACCACGCGCTCGCGCGCGGTGTGCTCGGGCGTGCCGGCCATCAGCGTCGTCACCACCGGCCCGAACCTCAGCAGCCCGTCCTCGACCGCCCAGGTCCCGCGCAGGCGGTTCACCCCGCCGGTGCCGTAGACCTGGCCGTCGCCGGAGAACGTCAGCGACGGGTGCGCGCGCTCGGGCCCGTCGGCGAGCGCCACCCCCGCGAGCTCGGTGAACCGCCACGTGTGCCCGACGACCTCGTCCATGCCGCCGATCCTGGCACCCCGCCCCCTGTGGCGCACCTGCCCGTCACCAGGCGGTGGCGAGGGCCTCCAGGGTGGCGACGCGGTCCGCGACGTCGTGGGTCGTGGACGTGACCAGCAGCTCGTCGGCGCCGGTGCGGCGGACCAGCTCGCGCAGGGCCTCGACGGCGGGGTCGACGGTGGTCGCGACCTGGGTGCCGGGGGACCGGGCGAAGAAGTCCCGCGCCTGGTCGGGGTCCAGCGACGCGAGCAGGTGCTCGGCGTCCTCGGGGGTCTCGATCGGCGCGAGGGCACCGCCGGTACGCAGCCGGACGGCCATCACCTTGCTCGGGCCGGCGAGCCACGCGGCGCGCTCGTCGGACTCGGCGACGATCACGGACGCGGACACCATCAGGTGCGGGGCGTCGAGCACCGCGGACGGCCGGAACGACGCCCGGTACACCTCCGCTGCCTGCGTGGTGATGCCGGTGCCGAAGTGGTGCGCGTAGGAGAACGGCAGCCCGAGCTCGCCGGCCAGCTGGGCGCTGAACGTGCTGGACCCGAGCAGCCACACCTGCGGCGTGCCGGTGGGTGCCGGGGTCGCGGCGAGGCGGCTCGCGGTGGCGCTCGGCGCCTTCCCGGCGGGCAGCTGGCCCAGCAGGTGCAGGACGTCGAGCAGCTCGGCGGGGAAGTCCTCAGCGCCCAGGCCCTCGACGGTGCGGCGCAGCGCGGCGGCGGTGGCGGGGTCCGCGCCGGGCGCGCGGCCGATGCCGAGGTCGACCCGGCCGGGGTGCAGGGCCTCGAGCATCGCGAACTGCTCGGCGATCACCAGCGGCGGGTGGTTGGGCAGCATGACGCCACCGGAGCCGACCCGGATCCGCTCGGTCGACGCGGCGAGGTGCGCGAGCAGCACGCCCGGGGACGTCGACGCGACCGCCGGCATCGAGTGGTGCTCCGCGACCCAGAACCGGCGGTAGCCCAGCGCGTCGGCGCGCTGCGCGAGGACGGTCGAGTCGGCGAGGGCCTGCGCGCTGGTGCGCCCCGTCCCGACCGGGGACAGGTCGAGGACGGACAGGGGGACGGCGGTGGTCTGGGGGTCGGTGCTCACACCAGGGCCAACGCGGCGGGCCGGGAGGTGCTTCCCGGCTCCGCCGCGTCGCGGGTCACACGCCGGGCCGTCGCCCCGGGCCGGTGGTCACGGGTACAGGCCGCGCAGCTGGTGCGCCTCGGCGACCCGGCGGACCCCGATGACGAGCGCCGCGTCCCGCAGGGTGATCCCGTCGGCGCGGGCCCGCTGGGCGACCGCGGCGTACGCGGACCGCATCCGGTGCTCGAGGCGGTCCTCGATCTCCCGCTCGGTCCACCAGTAGGCCTGGTTGGCCTGCACCCACTCGAAGTACGACACGACCACGCCGCCGGCGTTCGCGAGGATGTCCGGCACCACGGTGATGCCGCGCTCGGCGAGCACCCGGTCGCCGGCGCTGGTGGTGGGGCCGTTCGCGCCCTCGACGACCCAGCGGGCCTTGACGGTGCGGGCGGTGTCCTCGTCGAGCACGTCCTCGACGGCGGCGGGGATCAGGACGTCGACGTCGAGCGCCAGCAGGGCGTCGTTGTCGATCGGGTCGGCGCCGGCGAAGTCCACGACGGACCCGGTCTCGGCGACGTGCGCGAGCAGCGCGGCGACGTCGAGCCCGCCGGGTGCGTGCACGCCGCCGTACTGGTCGCTGACCGCGACGACCCGGGCCCCGCCCTCGGCGAGGAACCGTGCGGCGTGCGAGCCCACCTTGCCGAACCCCTGGACGGCGGCGGTCACCTCGGCGAGCTCGGTGCCGGCGTCGGCGAGCGCGGCGGCCGTGGCGTGCACGACGCCGCGGGAGGTCGCGGTGGCCCGGCCGAGCGAGCCGCCGACGGCGAGCGGCTTGCCGGTGACGACGGCGGGGATGGTGTACCCGGAGTTCACCGAGTACGTGTCCATCACCCAGCTCATCGTCTGCTCGGTGGTGCCGACGTCGGGCGCCATGATGTCCCGCTCCGGGCCGATGATCGGCATCACCTCGGAGGTGTACCGCCGGGTGACCCGCTCGAGCTCCGCGGGGGAGTAGCCCCGTGGGTCGATCGCCACGCCGCCCTTCGCGCCGCCGTAGGGCAGCTCGACCACGGCGCACTTCCACGTCATCCACATCGCCAGGGCGCGCACCTCGTCGATGTCCACGCCCGGCGCGTACCGCAGGCCGCCCTTGCCGGGCCCGCGGGAGATGTTGTGCTGCACCCGGTAGCCGGCGTGCAGCTCGACCCGGCCGTCGTCACGGCGCAGCGGGACCGCGACGTGCAGCTCCCGGCGCGGGGTGGCGAGCATCTGGTGCAGGCCCTCGTCGTAGCCGAGCAGCTCGACGGCGGACGACAGCTGGGCGAGGGCGGTGGTCAGGGGGCCGGTGGGGGTCCCGGTGGGGTCCGGCTCGTGCGCGGTCATGCAGGCGCCTCCTGGGCATCTGGTCCGCCGGCCCGGGCGCGGCCTCGTCGCCGCCCCCACGGGTGAGCCGCCGGGTCGGGGCCACTGTGCCACACCGGCACCGGCCGCTCAGGACGTGCGGCCGGGCCCGTACTCGAAGTGCCAGTACTCCGCGTACGGCTGGCCCTGCCGGACCCGCGCGGGGGCGTACCAGCCGTAGGTCGGGCCGTTCGCGACCAGCCAGTCGTACCGGGCGGTGCCGAACCCGTAGGTGCCGGGCCACTCCTGGACGTCGAGCGCGGTACCGAGGCCGTGCGACGACGTGCCCGGCGCGGCGGCGAGCCCTCCGAACGCGGCCTTCATCGCGACCTGGTCGTCGTAGGACCGGTAGGTCAGGTCGAGGTCGAGCGGCGCGCCGAACGCGGCGGTGAACGCGTCGTTCAGCGCGGTGAGCGCGTCGGCGGCGTCGCACCGCAGGTACTGGGCGAACCCGAGCTGGTCGGTGCCCCACGGGATCTGGCACATCGCCGACATCGGCAGGTGGCCGTTCGAGCCGTCGCCGCCGGCGGTGGGCACGGACGTCACCCACAGGACGTTCCCCGCGGCGTCGACGGGGCGGCCGTCGCGGTAGCCGGCGATGCCGGGGGCGCCGGCGGTCCCGGAGGAGCCGGGCTTCGCCGCGGCGTCGCGGGCGGCCTGGGCCTGCGCGGCGGCCTCCGCGGCGGCCTGCTCCTCGGCGACGCGTGCGGCCTCGGCCTCGGCGGCGGCCTGCGCGGCGGCGGCCTCGGCGGCAGCCTGCTCGCGTGCCGCCCGGGCGGTGTCGGACGAGCGCAGCGACGCGTCCAGGAGCGCGGCGCGCCCGCGGTCGGTCAGGAACGCGTCCTCCTGCGCGGCCAGCTCGGCCTGCAGCCCGAGGGCCACGGCGGTGCGCTCGGCCTCGGCGGCCCGCTCCCGACCCGCGTGCAGCTGGACGCCGGCGACCGCCACGGCGGCGACGAGCAGGGTGCTCGTCGCCGACGCGACCACGACGCGGGCGCGCCCGGCCCCGCGGCCCTCGCCGCCCTGCCGCCGCCCGCCCTGCCGCCGCCCGCCTTGCTGCCGCCCGCGCTCCGCCACCCGCCGGGCGCGACGGCCCGGCGGGGCGGCGGGTGCGGGTGCCGGGTCGGTCACGCGCCGCCCAGGCCGTCGATCCGCGCGACCTCGTCGGCGGTCAGCGTCAGGTCCAGCGCGGCGAGATTGTGCTCGATCCGCTCGCGGCTGGTCGACTTCGGGATGACGACGACCTCGTGCGCGAGGTGCCACGCCAGGACGACCTGGCGGGTGCTGGCGTCGTGCGCGGCGGCGACCTCGGTGAGCACCGGGTGGTCGAGGTCGGTGCGCTTGAACGCGCTGTACCCCTCGATCCGGACGCCGCGGGCCTCGTGCTCGGCGACCAGCGCGGCGTCCCAGTCGGTCGGGCTCCACGGGATCTGGTTCACGGCGGGGGCCTCGCCGGTCGCGGCGATCAGCTCGTCGATCTGCGCCACCGAGTAGTTCGAGACGCCGATCGACCGGACCAGGCCCTCGTCACGGGCGGCGATCAACTGCTCCCACGTCGCGGGCGTCGCCTGCTTGTGCGGCGGCCAGTGGATCAGCCACAGGTCCAGGTGGTCGGTGCCGAGGTGCGCGAGCGACTCCATCAGCGTCTGGCGCTCGCGGCCCGCGTGGTCCGGCGGGAGCTTGGTGGTGACGAACACGGCGTCCCGGTCGATGCCGACGGCGGCGAGCGCGCGGCCGACCTCGGCCTCGTTGCCGTACCCGGTGGCGGTGTCGACGTGCGTGTAGCCGAGCTCGAGGGCGGCGATGACGGCGCGTTCGGCGTCGGTGCCCTCGGACTGCCAGGTGCCGAGGCCGAGCAGCGGCATCGCGCCGCCGGGGAGCTGGACGGTGGGGGTCGGACGGTCAGCTGTCATGGCTCCATCGTGTCCCAGGCCGCCGGACGCGGCCACGGCAGCGGGTCGGCCGCGGGCGCCACGGGGGTCGGGGCGGTGCGCGCGGCGCGGCGGAACTGGGCCGGGGTCTCGCCGGTCAGCCGCCCGAACGTCCGCGTGAACGACGCCTGGTCGTAGAACCCGGCGGCGGCCGCGACCTCGGCCAGCGGCAGGTCCCCGCCCCCGAGCAGCGCCGCGGCGTGGTCGACCCGCGCCCGCAGCACGTACTGCTGGGGCGACAGCGCGTACACCCGGCGCACCCGGCGGTCGAGCGTGGACGTCGAGCAGCCCGCGGCCGCGGCGAGCTCCGCGACCGTCGGCGGCGTCGCGAGCCTGGCCTGCACGAACGCCGCGACGCGGGACAGCGCGGCCACGGTCGCGGGGTCGGCGTCGCCCGCGCGCAGGGCCTGGGAGATGCTCACCAGCCCGACCACGGCGCCCGCGTCGTCCCGGACCGGGACCTTGGACGACAGGTACCACCCGGGCGGACCGCCGGGCCGGCGGATCAGCTCGAGCTCCCGGTGCATCGAGCGCCCGTCCGCGAGCACGTCCCGGTCCTGGGCGTCGTACCGCTCCGCGAGGTGCGGCTCGAACAGCTCGCTCGCGGTGCGCCCGACCACCGCCCGCCGCGACCGCTCGGGGGTGCGGCGCACGAACGCCTCGTTGACGACGACGTACCGGCCGGTGACGTCCTTGGCGCAGAACATCGTGCCGGTCAGGTCGTCGCACAGGCGCAGCAGCGCCGGGGTGAGGGCGCGCAGCAGCGCGCCGGCCTCCGGGGAGGCGGCGGTCGTGAGCGGTGGACGGCGTGCCATGTCGCAGGCAGCGTAGGCGGTGCGGATGACGCGCACGTGTCACGGATCCGGGGCCGTGGCCCGCGTGATCGGTGCAAGACGCGCCCCGGCCCGCCAGGGAAGGATCCCGCCATGACGACGACCGACCCCGCGGCCCCCGCCGCGCGCCCCGGCAGCCCCGCGCCGGACTCCGTGCCCGCCGCTGCCGACGCCGAGCTCACCGCCGCCGCCGTGCACCTGGCCCGCCGCTGGATGTCGGCCACCGCCGCCGACGAGACCCCGGCCGAGCGCCGCGCCACGGGCCGGCTCGCCGCGCTGGTCGCCGACCCGGCGGGCCTCGAACTCGCGGTGCGGTTCGTCGACCGGGTGGCCCGCCCGCAGGACGTGCGGGTCGCCGCCGCGGAGCTCGCGGACCTGGGCGACCGGGCCGCGGACGCCGCCGGGTTCCTCGGCGCCGTCGACCGCGTGCTGCTGGGGGTGGGCGCCCGCGTCGCCCCGGTGCTGCCCGCGGCGGTCGTCCCCGCGGCCCGGATCCGGCTGCGTCAGCTCGTCGGCCACCTCGTCGCGGACGCCGGCCCCGGGCTGGCGGGCCACATCGCCCGCGCGCGCCGCGACGGGTTCCGGCTCAACCTCAACCTGCTGGGCGAGGCCGTGCTCGGGGAGGACGAGGCGAACCGGCGGTTGCAGCGCGTCGCCGAGCTGGTCGCGCGCCCCGACGTGGACTACGTGTCGGTCAAGGTGTCCGCGGTCGCCAGCCAGCTGTCCACCTGGGACACCGAGGGCAGCGTCCGGCGCGTCGTGCAGCGGCTGCGCCCCCTGTACCGGGCAGCGGCGGAGTCCGGCACGTTCGTCAACCTCGACATGGAGGAGTACCGCGACCTCGCGCTGACCGTCCGGGTGTTCGACGAGCTCGTCTCCGACCCTGCCGTCCGGCACCACGAGCTCGGCATCGTGCTCCAGGCGTACCTGCCCGACACCTCCGCCGCGCTCGAGGAGATCACCGCGATCGCCCGCCGCCGGGTCGCGGCCGGCGGTGCCCGGCTCAAGGTCCGCCTGGTCAAGGGCGCGAACCTCGCGATGGAGCAGGTCGAGGCCGAGCTGCACGACTGGGAGCAGGCGCCGTACGCCGACAAGCCCGAGGTCGACGCGCACTACGTCCGGCTCGTGCGCCGGGCCCTCGACCCCGACCGCACCGGCGCCCTGCGGGTCGGCGTCGCCAGCCACAACCTGTTCCACGTCGCGTACGCGCACCTGCTCGCGGAGGCGCGCGGCGTGACCGAGGCGCTCGACGTCGAGATGCTGCAGGGCATGGCGCCGGCGCAGGCCCGCGCCGTGCAGCGCGAGGTCGGCCAGGTGCTCCTGTACACGCCGGTCGTCGCGAAGCAGGACTTCGACGTCGCGATCTCCTACCTGGTGCGCCGGCTGGAGGAGAACTCCGCCCACCAGAACTTCCTGCACGCGCTGTTCGCCGAGGGCGAGGTGCCCGACCCCGACCGCGGGATCGGCGGGCAGGAGCGCGCGTTCCTCGCCTCGGTGCACGACGCCGAGGCCGTGCCCACCGAGCGTCGCCGGCTGCCGCGGGCCGAGTCCGTGCACGAGGTGCTGCCCGGCGCGTTCCGCAACGCCGCCGACACCGACCCGGCCGTCGCCGAGTCCCGGGCCTGGGCCGCGGGGCTCGTGGCGCACGACGTCGAGCCGCCCGCCGGGGCCGTCGAGGTCGCCACCACCGCCGAGGTCGACGCCGTCGTGGCCCGCGCCGCCGCCGCCGCGCCCGTGTGGTCCGCCCGGACCCCCGCCGAGCGCGCCGAGGTGCTGCGCCGCGCCGCCGACGCGCTCGAGGCCGCCCGCGGCGACCTGGTCGCGACGATGGTGCACGAGGGCGGCAAGACCGTCGCCGAGGCCGACCCCGAGGTCAGCGAGGCCGTGGACTTCGCCCGGTACTACGCCGACCGCGCCGAGGACCTCGCGGACGGCCGCGTCGCCGGCGCACGGTTCACGCCGCACGGCGTCACCGTCGTCACCCCGCCGTGGAACTTCCCGGTCGCGATCCCGGTCGGCTCGACGCTCGCGGCGCTCGCGGCCGGGTCCCCGGTGCTGGTCAAGCCCGCGCCCCAGACCCCGCGGTGCGTCCGGGTGGCGATGGCCGCCGTGCAGGGCGCGCTCGACGCGGCCGGCGTCACCGAGCCGGCGCTCCAGGTCGTGCTGTCGCCCGAGGGCGAGGTCGGCCGGCGCCTCGTGACGCACCCCGACGTCGCGCGGGTGCTGCTGACCGGCTCGTTGGAGACCGCGCAGCTGTTCGCCGGCTGGCGGCCCGACCTCGACGTGCTCGCGGAGACGTCGGGCAAGAACGCGCTGGTCATCACCCCGTCCGCCGACGTCGACCTCGCCGTCGCGGACCTCGTGCGGTCGGCGTTCGGGCACGCGGGGCAGAAGTGCTCGGCGGCGTCGCTGGCGATCCTCGTCGGCTCGGCCGGGACGTCCGACCGGCTGCGCCGGCAGCTCGCGGACGCGGTCACCTCGCTGCGGGTCGGCTGGTCGGACGACCTCGGCACCGCGATGGGCCCGCTGGTCGAGCCCGCGTCGGGCAGGCTGCTGCGGGCGCTGACCACGCTGGACGAGGGCGAGGGCTGGCTGGTGCGGCCGCGCCGGCTCGACGACGAGGGCCGGCTGTGGACGCCGGGCGTGAAGCACGGCGTGCGCCCCGGGTCGTGGTTCCACCTGACGGAGTGCTTCGGGCCCGTGCTCGGCGTGATCCGGGTCGACACCCTGGACGAGGCGATCGCGGTGCAGAACCAGGTCGCGCTCGGGCTGACCGGCGGCCTGCACTCGCTGGACGAGGCCGAGATCGCGCACTGGCTCGAGCGGGTCGAGGTGGGCAACGCCTACGTCAACCGGCACATCACGGGGGCGGTCGTGCAGCGCCAGCCGTTCGGTGGCTGGAAGGCGTCCGTCGTCGGACCCGGCGCCAAGGCCGGCGGCCCGTCCTACGTCGCGCAGCTCGGCACCTGGGTGGACGCCGACGACGTGGCCGCGCTGGACGACGACGCGTGGCTCGCGTGGGCGCAGCGCGACGACGCCCGGGTGTGGCAGGACGAGCTCGGCGTCGACCGCGACCCCACCGGCCTGGCCGCGGAGGAGAACACGCTGCGGCACCGCCCCGTGCCGCACCTGACCGTGCGGGTCGGCGCCGACGCCCGGGACCGCGACCTGGCGCGCGTGCTCGGCGCCGCCCGGACCGTCGGGGTGCCGGTCACCGTCAGCCGGGCCTCTGACGAGCCGGACGACGCGTTCGCCGCCCGGGTCGTCGCGGGCGAGGTCACCGGGCGGGTCCGCGTGGTCGGCACCGCCCCCGGCCTGCGCGCCGCGGCGGTCCTGCGCACCGGCGAGGTCACCGTCCTGGACGCCCCGGTCGTCGCGAGCGCCCGACGCGAGCTGATGACGGTCGTCCGCGAGCAGGCGGTCAGCCGCACCCGGCACCGCTTCGGCCACATCGACCGCACCCGCTGACCGCACCCGCTGACCGCACCCGCGAGGGCGGATCCGACACCACGAGGGCGTACTCCACGGAGTACGCCCTCGTGGTGTCTCGTGCGCCCTCGCGGGGCGGGGCTGACCGGCGGGTCAGGCGGAGCCGCGGATGACGAGCTCCGGCTCGAAGATGTGCGGGTCGCGGCGCGGCTCGCGGCCCTGGAGCTGGGCGACCAGCTCCTCGCCGGCGGCGCGGGCCATCGCGATGACCGGCTGGGTCACCGTCGTGAGGTTCGGCTTCGTGGTGGTGGCCAGGCCGGAGTTGTCGTAGCCGACGACCGCGACGTCCCCGGGCACGTCCCGACCCAGCTCGGCGAGCACGGGCAGCGCACCCGCGGCCATCAGGTCGGAGGCGATGAACACCGCGTCCAGGTCGGGGTGCCGCTCGAGCAGCTCGCGGACGCCCGCCGCACCGCCGTCGACGGTGAAGTCGCCGTGCACGACGGCGTCGTCGGGCAGACCCGCCTCGGTGAGCGCGGCGCGCCACCCGGCGAGCCGGTCGATGCCCGCGGACATGTCCGCGGGCCCGGTGATCGTGCCGATCCGCCGGCGGCCGAGGCCGATCAGGTGCTCCGTGGCGAGGCGCCCGCCGCGCACGTTGTCGGTGTCGACCACGGCGGCTGTCTCGCCGCCGGCCAGCGGACGGCCGATGAACACGGTCGGCAGCCCCGAGCCCTGCAGGGCGCGGTCGATGGAGTCGTCTCGGTGGTGGGACACGACGATCGCGCCGTCGACGTGCCCGGCGCGCAGGTAGCGGGCGGTCCGCTCGGACTCGCCGGGCCGCGCGATGATGAGCAGCAGCTGCAGGTCGGACTGCGCGAGCGGGGTGGAGACGCCGTTGAGCACGCCCGCGAAGAACGGGTCGGACAGCACGCGCTCGTCGGGCTCGGGCACGACGAGGGCGACGGACTCGGTGCGCCGGGTCACCAGGGACCGCGCGGCACGGTTCGGCGTGTAGCCGAGCTCGGCGACCGCGGCGGCGACGGACTCCATCGCCTCGGGGGACACGCGCAGGCCGCCGTTGATCGCGCGGGACGCGGTGGACCGCGAGACGCCGGCGCGCTCGGCGACCTGCTCGAGGGTGGGCGCGGTCGTCGACGGGACAGTCTGGTCGATCACGGTGGATCGCCCCCTTGCTGGGATGACGGGTGGCCGGGCGGGGGCACGGGCCCACGGCTCGCCGCTGGTGCGCGGGGACCCGGGTCCGGGCCCCCGCGCGGAAGCGTAACGGTCAGCCCTTGACGGCCCCGGCCATGATGCCGGCGACGAGCTGGCGACCGGCGACCAGGAACAGCAGGAGCAGCGGGATGATCGACAGGACGACGCCCGCCATGATCAGCGGCAGGTCCTGGAAGAACCCGGCCTGCAGCAGCTTCAGCGCCACCGGCAGCGTGGGGTTCTGGGTGCCGAGGACGATCGACGGCCAGAAGAAGTTCGTCCACGACGTGATGAAGGTGAACAGCGCGAGCATCGCGGCGGCGGGCCGGGCGGCCGGCAGCGCGACCGACCAGAACGTCCGGAACATCGACGCGCCGTCCACGCGGGCGGCCTCGATGAGCTCGTAGGGGAGCGCGGAGTCGAGGTACTGGGTCATCCAGAACACGCCGAACGCGGTGACCAGCGCCGGCAGGATCACCGCCAGCAGGTTGCCGGTGAGGCCGAGCTGGCGCATCACGATGTAGAGCGGCACGACGCCGAGCTGGGTCGGCACGGCCATCGTCGCGATGACGAACACCAGCAGCGGGCCGCGGCCCTTGAACCGCAGCTTGGAGAACGAGTACCCGGCGAGCGTGGAGAAGAACACCACGGACGCGCTGGTCACCAGCGCCACGACCAGCGAGTTGCCGGTGGCACGCACCAGGTCGATGTCGGCGTCGAACACGCGCTGCAGGTTGTCGAGGAAGTGCCCGCCCGGCAGGAACGCCGGGATCGGGTTCTGCGCGACCTCCGCGGACGTCGAGGACGCCAGCTGGAACGTGAAGTACAGCGGGTACGCGGAGATCAGCACGAACGCGCCGAGGACCAGGTAGGTCACCCAGCCCGGACGCCGGTCGGCGCCGCCGCCGTTGCCGCCGCGGCCGCGCTTGCGGGCCGCCGCGCGCGCCGCGCCCTTGCCGGCGGTCTGCTCGATGACGGGGATGGACGGGGCGCTCATCGGGGATCCACCTCGATCGGGGCCGCGGCGGTGACCGCGGCGTCGGACGTCTGCTTGACGCGGCGGGTGAGCTCGCGGCCGTTGCGGCGCGTCTGCTTCCGGGCGGCCTTGGCGGAGCGGCTCATGTCGTCCGCCGACGCGATCCGTCGCGTCAGCCAGTTGTTGAGCAGCGCGAACAGGATGATGATCAGGAACAGCAGCCAGGCGACCGCCGCCGCGCGTCCGAGCTGCTGCTTGTTCCAGCCGAGCTCGTACAGGTAGAGCGTGACGGTCTTCCACTGGCCGTTGGAGCCGCCGAGGCCGGTCGCGTCGTACATGCGCGGCTCGTCGAAGATCTGCAGGCCGCCGATGGTCGACGTCAGGATCACGAAGATCATCGTGGGTCGGACCATCGGGACGGTGATGGAGAAGAACTGCCGCAGCCGGTTGGCGCCGTCGAGCGTGGCGGCCTCGTACAGGTCGCGGGGGATCGCCTGCATCGCGGCCAGCAGGATCAGCGCGTTGTAGCCGGTCCAGCGGAAGTTCACCATCGAGGAGATGGCGAGGTGCGACGCGAGCGCGTCCTTGTGCCAGCCGATCGGGTCGATGCCGATGTGGCCGAGGATCGTGTTGATCATGCCGGAGCCGTCGGCGAACATCTGCGAGAACACCAGGCCGACGGCCACGGGGGCGACGACGTAGGGGAGCAGGACGCCCATCCGCCAGAACGTCTTGGCCCGCAGGTTCGCGTCCAGCATCGCGGCGATCACGAGGGCGGCGATGACCTGGGGGACGGTCGACAGCAGGAAGATGCTCAGCGTGTTGCGCAGCGCCTTCCAGAAGAAGGTCTGGCCGAGCACGAAGGTGAAGTTGTCGAACCCGACGAACTCGCCCTTGCCGCCGATGAGGCTCCACTCGTGCAGCGAGACCCAGCCGGTGTAGAGCAGCGGGAACAGGCCGACGACGGCGAACAGCAGGAAGAACGGCGAGATGTACAGGTAGGGCGAGACCTTCACGTCCCAGCGGCCCAGCGTCTGCCGGAAGCCGATCTTGCGGGGTGGGCGGTCGTCACCGCTGCGCGGTGCCGCGCCCACCGGGGGCGCCGTCTGGGTGGCCATCGTGTTCCTTCGTGCGGGGTGGGACTGCGGGGTCGAGCGGGCGCGCGACGGGCCGCGCGCGACGGGCCGGGCCGCCGGGGTGTCCCGACGGCCCGGCCCGGAGGGTCAGCCGATCGCGGCGACCGCGTCCTCGAAGCCCTTCCAGGACTCCTCGGGCGTCATCGACTTGTCGACGTCGACGCGGTTGAAGGCGTCGGACAGGCCGTTGCGGACGGTGAAGTAGTTCTCGCCCTTGAACGGCTGGGTCGAGATGCCCGCGGAGCGGTCCGTGTAGATCGCGCCGGTGGGGGCGTTGTTGAAGAACTCGCGGGTCATGCCCTGGAGCTCGTCCGACTTCTGCGCGTCGATCTGGCTCGGGAAGTTGCCGTTCACCGCGAACGCCTTGAGCTGCTGCTCGGGGGCGGTCAGCCAGTCGGCGAGCGCCTTGGCCTCCTCCGGGTGCTCCGACATCGTCGGGACGGTCAGGAACGAGCCGCCCCAGTTGCCGCCGCCGCCGGGGAAGACGTTGGCGATGTCCCAGCCCTCGACGCCGGCCGCGTTGCCCTCGATGTTGCCGAGGAACCAGGCCGGGGCGAGCGCGACCGCGAAGCCGTTGCTCTGGAAGGCGTTGGTCCAGTCGGTCTCCCACTGCTTGAGACCGGCGGACTGGTTGCCGTGCGACAGGATCGTGTCGTAGATGTCGCGGATCTCGGGGTTGTCGAGCGCGATGATCTCGCCGGAGTCGGGGTCCTCGAAGGGCACCTCGACCTGGTTGATCATGCCCTGGGCGATCGCGTCGGCCGAGTCGAAGAACGCCGGGCCGGTGCCCGCGGCCATGAACTGGTCGCCGACGGCGAAGAAGTCGTCCCAGGTGGCGTCGTCGCCGCCGAAGAGGTCGGCGACCGCCTCGCGGTCCGTCGGCAGGCCGGCGGCGGCGAACAGGTCGGCGCGGTAGGCGATGGCCTCGGGGCCGATGTCGGTGGGGTAGCCGAGCAGGGCGCCGTCCTGCGACGTCGCCTGGTCCAGGGTCCACTGGTTCCAGCGACCGTCGACGGAGTCGCTGGTCAGGTCCACGAACTGGTCCGAGTACTGGATGATCTGCGGCATCCAGTCGACCTCGGCGCCCACGACGTCCGCGAGGCCCGAGCCGGCGCCGAGCGCCGTCTGGAACTGCTCCTTGGCGTCGTCGGACTTCCCGAACTTGTTGTGCTCGATCGTGATGTTCGGGTGCTCCTCCTCGTACTGCTTGAGGAGGTCCTCGTAGCCGAACTGGTTGAACGTCGAGATGGTCAGCGTGACCTTCCCGCCGTCCTCGTCGCCGGCGGCGTCGTCCGACGACCCACCGCCGCACGCCGTGGCGAGCAGGGCCACGCCCGTCGCTCCGGCCACGGCCACCCACGTCTTGCGCGTGCTCCTGCGCACCTTGACTCCCTCGTCATCCGGCGGCGTCATCGCCGCGTCCGTTGTGGCGCCGTCGCTGGCGCCTGGAGCGCCATCGCTGGCGCCGATCGTGAGAGCGTTCCCAACACCAGGTGCGGGAGCGCTTCCACGCCCATGACCTGACCCTCGCGGGCGGAGGGGAGGGGTGTCAAGCCACGGGTCGCCCGAACGGGTGTGGAAACGCTTCCACGGGCGTATCCGCGCAGGTCAGCGATCTGGCAGGGTGAGACGCGTTACGGAATCGTTACGCGTCCGCTCAGGCGCGGGGGGTGCCGGCGACCCAGTCGCGGGCGACGGCCTCCTCGGCCTGCAGCGCACCACGCACCGCGCCGGCCGCGGCCTCCTCGACGGCCGCGCCGAACAGCGGCACGTTCGCCCGCAGGTCGCCGTCGTACGTGATCCGCGACCCGTCGCCGTCACCGCTCAGCACCACCGTGCCGGTCAGGCGCACCGGCGCGCCGGCGATCTCCACCGCGACCGTGCCCGTGCGCGAGCCGTCCGGCGCGGGGGGCTCCCACGCCTCCACCTGGCGCACCTCCAGGCGCGACCCGACGAACGCCCGCGCCTGCGGCGGGATCTGGTCGGTCGGCAGCGACCGGCGGGTGGTCACCGTGAACGAGCCGTCCTCGCCCGGCGCGACGTCGACCGCCAGCTCCTCGGCGCCGCTCGCGCGCACCTTCGCGGCGACGTACGCGGGGTCGGCCAGCATCGCCCCGGTCGTCCGGGGGTCGGCGGGGACGGAGAGGGTGACCTGCAGGTGCACGACGGGTCCTTCCAGGAGCGCGGGACGCGGGGGTGCGGGGGTGCTGAGGCGACATTATCCGCCGGGTGACCGCGGCGCGTGCGCAGGCGGGCGGCGGGCGTGGCGTGGCGGCGCGGGTGACGCGTGGACGCCCCGCGCCCGGGCCCGGCGGTGGTGTCTAGGCTGGGACGGTGTCCACCCTGAGCGAGCTCGTGCAGCGCCACTCCGACCTCGACGCCGCGGACCTCGAGTGGCTGCACCTGCTGGTCGGCGACTGGCAGGTCATCTCGGACCTCGCGTTCGCCGACCTGGTGCTGTGGCTGCCGGTCGCGGAGGGCGACTTCGTCGCGGTCGCCCAGTGCCGACCCAGCACCGGCGCCACGGTGCACTACGACGACGTCGTCGGCTCCCGCGCACCCGACGGCCAGCGCCCGCAGCTCGCACGCTCGCTCAGCGAGGTGAAGTCGCTGCGATCGCGCGAGCCCCGCTGGTTCGGCTCGTACGCCGTGCGGGAGGAGGCAGTCCCCGTGGTGCGCGACGGCCGCGCGATCGCCGTCATCGCCCGGCAGACCAACCTCGGCGGCGCGCGGACCCCCAGCCGCCTCGAGCTCAACTACGTCGAGGCCGCGGACGACCTGATGGCGATGATCGCGCGCGGCGAGTTCCCGCTGCCCAACGCCGCCACCGGCCCCCGGCGGGGCGCACCCCGGGTCGGCGACGGCCTGGTGCGGCTCAACTCCGAGGGCGAGGTGCTCTACGCCAGCCCCAACGCCCTGTCCTGCTTCCACCGGCTCGGCGCGATGGACGACCTCGTGGGCCGGTCGCTGGTCGAGGTGGTCGCCGACCTCGTCGAGCAGAAGTCCACCGTCGACGAGTCGATGCCCCTGGTGCTCATGGGCCGCGCGCCGTGGCGGACCGACATCGAGGCGCACGGTGTCGCGCTGTCCCTGCGTGCCGTCCCGCTCACCGAGGACCACGAGCGGATCGGCGCCGTGCTGCTGTGCCGCGACGTGTCCGAGCTCCGGCGTCGCGAGCGGGAGCTCATCACCAAGGACGCGACGATCCGCGAGATCCACCACCGCGTGAAGAACAACCTGCAGACCGTCGCGGCGCTGCTGCGGCTGCAGGCCCGGCGCATCAAGGTCCCCGAGGCCCGGGCCGCCCTCGAGGAGGCCATGCGCCGCGTCGCCACCATCGCGCTGGTGCACGAGACCCTGTCGCAGACCCTCGACGAGACCGTGGTGTTCGACGACCTGGTCGGCCGGTCCCTGCGGCTCGCCGCCGACGTCGCCTCCGCCGGCAACAGCGTCCGCACCGTCGTGCGCGGCACCTTCGGGCCGGTCTCCGCCGAGGACGCCACGGCGCTCGCGCTGGTGCTCACCGAGCTGGTGACCAACGCCGTCGAGCACGGCCTGGCGGGCCGGGAGTCCGGGACCGTCGAGGTCACCGCCGACCGCGTCGACGACGAGGTCACGGTCATCGTCGCCGACGACGGCGCGGGCATCCCCGCCGACGCGGGCGCCGGCACCGGGCTCGGCACCCAGATCGTCTCGACCCTCGTCACCAACGAGCTGCGTGGGTCCATCGCGTGGTCGGCCCGCGAGGGCGGCGGCACCCAGGTCGAGCTCCGCGCCACCCTGCGCACCCCGAACCACGCGAACACGGTCGCGTAGCGCCCGCGGCGCCGCGCACCCGCACCCGCGCTCTCCCGGCCCCGCGCCGCCCCGCGCCCGCGTCGCCGAGATGACACCGCACGCCTGCGTCGCCACCCGCGCGCACAGGCGGGCACTGCCATCTCGGCGTCGGCGTCGGTCGCGGGGCGTCGGGCGCGGGGCGGTGACGAGGGGTCACGACACGCGGGTGGTCCGGGGCGGACGCCGGCGTGTCGTGACCTCTCGTCGTCCCGAGCCAGCGGGCGCGGCAGGCCCGGGGTGGACGCGACGACGCCCGCCTGCCCCGGAAGGGGCGGCGGGCGTCGGCGGCGGGTGCGCGGCGGGTGGTCAGCCGGCGCGGCGCTGGCGGGCGGTGCGGCGCTTGAGGGCGCGGCGCTCGTCCTCGGACAGGCCGCCCCAGACGCCGGCGTCCTGACCGGACTCGAGGGCCCACTTGAGGCACGTGTCGACGACGTCGCAGCGACGGCACACGGCCTTCGCCTCCTCGATCTGCAGCAGGGCCGGGCCCGTGTTGCCGATCGGGAAGAACAGCTCCGGGTCCTCGGTCAGGCACGCTGCGCGGTGGCGCCAATCCATCGAAAACACTCCTCAGCACGGGGGCATGCCACTCACCAGGGGGCTGGGTGGCGTGGGGGCGCAGAAGCACACGTCGACGCAAGGGATTCGCGGGGGCGTGAGCGTCGGCGCTCGGGATTCGAACTGCTGAGTACAAGATTCACATGGGCGCAGACGGCGCACAAGGGGTTACGCGGAGGTTTCTCGCGCGTAACGACTGAGGCGTCGGTCACACCTGTGGGGATCCTGGACGCCTCGGCCGCAGGCTACTCCGGTCGGCGCTCCCGGCGCCAATTCCACCCGCACGCTGGGACGAAGGTCCCGACGGCGGAGGGCCCCGGCGCGCTGACCTGCGGCGACGTCGGGACCGTCGAACCCCGGCAGACGGGGGCGTGGCGGGACCGGCGCCGCTAGGGTCGCGACGTGACCGCCACGCCCCCGCCCGCCCCGCTCCCGCCCCGGCCCGCGCGCCCCCCGGTCCCGGTCCGCGTGCTCACCGCGCTGGTGCTCGCCCAGGCCGCGGCGCTGCTCGTCGCGGCCGTGGCCTGCGTGGTCGCGCTGGTCCGGGGGACCGACCTGCCGGGGCCGGTCGTGTTCCTCGCGGTCCTCGCGGCCGGGATGGGCGCGCTGCTCGGCGGCGCGGGCCGGGCCCTGCTCCAGGGCCACCGCTGGGGCCGCGCACCGGTGATGACGGTGCAGATCCTGCTGGTGGTGCTCGCGATCGGCTGGCTGGGCGTCGAGGTGGCGGCCTGGTCGGTCGGGGTCCTCGTGCTCGCCGTCGTCACCGGCGGGCTGCTGCTCGTGCCCGCGGTGGTGGGCTGGACGTTCGGCACGCCGGGGGAGCGCCGCGACGGCGAGGTCGGCCGCGGCTAGGTGAACGGCGGGTGGACGACGGCGGGGCCGCCCGGTGCACGACCGGACGACCCCGCGCGGGTCGGACGCCGTCGGGCGCCCGGGCTGCTCAGTCCACGGCGAGCGCCGCGACCGGCGGGGTGCGCGCCGCGCTGCGGCCCGGGAGCACCGACGCCAGCACCCCGGCGACCAGCGCGACCAGCAGCACCGCGGCGAGGTCCCGCCACGGGACCCGGAGCTGCACGTCCGACAGGGACGCGAGCACCGAGGCGGAGCCCAGCCAGCCGTAGGCCAGCCCGAGCAGGACGCCGACCACCGCGCCGACCCCGGCGATCAGGGCGCCCTCGACCGCCATCGACGCCCGCAGCTGCCGCCGGGTCAGACCGAGCGCGCGCAGCGTCGCGGACTCACGGCGGCGCTCGATGACCGACAGGCTGAGGGTGTTGGTCACGCCGATGAGGGCGATGACGACCGCGACCGCGAGCAGCCCGACGACCACGGCCAGCATCACGTCGATCGTCCGCTGGTAGAGCGCGCGCTCGACCGCCGCGCCGGAGATGTCGAGCACCGAGTCCAGCGTGAGGTCCTGGACGCCCTGGACCACGCGCCCGGAGGCGTCGATGTCGGCGACCCGGACCCACGCCGTCGACGGCGTGCCGGCGGAGCCGATCGCGTCGAGCGTGCCGGGCGTCACCAGCACCGACCAGTCGTCCAGGTCGCTGACGACCACCCGCAGGTCGGTGCTCGCGGCGCCGGGCTCCGCCTGGCCGGTGAGCGCGTCCCCGAGGGCGAGCGAGAGGGTGTCGCCGTCGCTCAGGTGGAAGTACGAGGCCATGCTCGACGGCACGACCACGGTGGCGTCCGTGACCGCCTCGACGAGGTCGGGGTCGCGGAGCACGTCGGCGGCCTGGTCGGGGCTGACGGCGACGGCGGTCGCGGTCTCCCCGGCGTCCCCGACCGCCACGGTGGCGGTCGGCAGGACGGCGACGTCGGACACGCCCGCGACCTCGCGCAGCCGGTCGGCGGTGCCGGCGGGCAGCGGCTCGATCACGGTGCGGCCCTCGGCGTCGACGGAGGTCGGTGCCGAGACCTGCAGGTCCACCGGGAACCGGGCGTCGAGCTCGCCGTCGAGGGTGGCACGGGAGGTGACGGCGCCGGTGCTCATCATCGTCACCAGGGTGACGCCGATCAGCAGCGCGGTGCTGGTCGCGGCCGTGCGGGCCGGGTTGCGTCCGGTGTTGGCGGCGGCCAGCCGGGCCGGCACCCCGGCGCGGCCGACGAGCGCGCCGGTGGCGGCCACGACCTTCGGCATCCAGAACACGGCGCTGACGAGCACGCCGACGAAGGACGCCGCACCGCCGAGGAACGCGACGCCGAGGGCGAGCGCCGGGTCGACGGTCCGGGACAGGACGACCCCGGCGGCCAGCAGCACCGCGCCGCCGACGACGGCGAGCAGGCTCAGCACCAGCCGGACCCGACCGGCCCCGCTGCCGAGCGCCGGCGCGTCGGCAGGGCGCAGGGCCGCGACCGGGGCGACGCGGGTGGCGACGCGGGCGGGCGTCAGCGCCGCCAGGACGGTGACCACGGTGCCGACCAGCAGCGGCGCGACCACGCTCGCGACGGTGGGCCGCACGACCGCGGGGACCGGGAACGGCAGGTCCGCGCCCCGCATCGCGAGGAGCGCGAGCTGGACCAGGAGCGTGCCGAGCAGCGCACCGGCGGCGGACGCGACCGCGCCGAGGATCGTCGCCTCGAGCAGGACCGACCGCCGGACCTGGGACCGCACCGCGCCCACGCAGCGCAGCAGCGCGAGCATGCGGGTGCGCTGGGCGACCAGCACCTGGAACGTGTTGGCGATCACGAGGCCGGCGACGACCATCGCGACGGCGGCGAACGCCAGGACCACCAGGAGGATGGCGCTGGTGCCGTCGCCGGAGATCGCGCGCTCGGCCGCGGCGTCGCGGGTGAGCACCAGCGGCTCGCCCGCGCCCGTCGCGAGGACGCCGCGCACGGCGTCCTGCACGACCGCGGTGTCGGCGCCCGGCTCCAGGGCGATCAGCACCTGGTTGGTGCCGGCGACCTCGAGCGGCTGGGCCTCGGGGCCGCGGCCCCAGCCGGACCAGCGCAGCACCGCCTCGGTCGTGGACATGCCCACGCCGTCGTACTGGGCCCACGCGGCCGTGGGGTCCGTGGTCAGCGCGACGACCGTGACGGCCTGGTCGCGCTCCAGGACGGTCGCCCCGTCGTCCTTCTCGTCGGGGGTGCGCTGCCACTCGTTGTAGGACACCGTGACGCGGTCGCCGAGCGCGACGCCGAGCCGTTCGGCGGAGCGCTCCGGCAGCGCGATCTCGTCGTCGCCGGCGGGCAGCTCGCCCGCGGTGACCTGCTGGGTGTCGAAGGCGTCGTCGCTCGGCACGGGGACGAAGGTCTGCGTGATCTCCTTGTCGCCCGCGGTGAGGTGCACGTACGGGACGATCACGCGGGGATCCGCGCCGGCGACGCCGGGCTGGGACCGCACCGCGTCCATCGTCGCGTCGGTGAGCGCCTGCGGGGAGCTGCCGATCAGGTCGGCGGTCCCGTACGACGCCGTGATGGAGTCGTAGGAGATCCGCCGCATCACGTCACCGGCGAGCAGCGTCGCCGCGACGAAGGCCGTGCCGATCGCGATCGCGATGCCCGCGGCGGTCAGCCGCCCGAGGCTGCGGCGCATCTGCGCCAGGGTGAGGCGCCACATCAGGCACCTGCCGGGACGTCGGCGACCTCGAGCTGGCGCAGCGCGTCCAGCCCGGCGAGCACGGCCTCGGGCGTCGGGTCGACGATGTCGCCCGCGATCCGGCCGTCGGCGAGCAGCACCACGCGGTCGGCGTAGGCGGCGGCCGTCGGGTCGTGGGTGACCATGATGATCGTGCGGCCCAGCTCCCGCACCGAGCGACGCAGGAAGCTCAGCACCTCGGCGCCGGAGCGCGAGTCCAGGTTGCCGGTGGGCTCGTCGGCGAACACGACCTCCGGCTTGGCGATCAGGGCGCGGGCGATCGCGACGCGCTGCTGCTGCCCGCCGGACAGCTCGGAGGGCCGGTGCGTGAGGCGCCGGGTGAGCCCGAGCGTGGTCACGAGGGTGTCGAACCAGGCGCGGTCGACGGGGGCGCCGGCGAGCTCCAGCGGCAGCAGGATGTTCTGCTCCGCGGTGAACATCGGCAGCAGGTTGAACGACTGGAACACGAAGCCGACGCGGTCGCGGCGCAGCCGGGTCAGGGCGTCGTCGTCGAGGGTGGTGACGTCGGTGGGGCCGAGGAACGCGGAGCCCGCGGTCGCGGCGTCCAGCCCGGCGAGGACGTGCATCAGCGTCGACTTGCCGGAGCCCGACGGGCCCATGATCGCGGTGAACTCACCGGCCGCGAAGTCGACGTCGACCCCGGCCAGGGCGCGGACCTCGGCCTCGCCGCGCCCGTAGACCTTGGCCAGGCCCCGGGCGCGGACGGCGGCCTGGGCGGCCGGCGCGGCGTGGGCCGGCGGTCCGGCGGGGGGTGCGGCGTGCGGGGCGGGTGCTCCGGCGGGGGTGAACGGGTCCACGGCAGTGCTCCTGGTGATCGGCGTATCCGGTGCCCTCGACGCTACGGAGCGGCACGGCACGGTGTCGTCCACCCGGGGCCCGGTCCGGGGGTCATCCCGGGGTACGACCTGGGTCGCACCGGGTCGGGCCCGGGGTCGCAGGAGGTCGGTCCCCGGGTCGCGGGAGGTCAGGCCCCCGGGACGACCAGGCCGGTCTCGTAGGCGACGACGACGGCCTGCACCCGGTCGCGGGCGCCGAGCTTGGCGAGGATCCGCCCGACGTGCGTCTTGACGGTGGCCTCCGCGACGAACAGGTCCGACCCGATCTCGGTGTTCGACCGGCCGCGGGCCATCAGCACCAGGACCTCCCGCTCGCGCTCGGTGAGCGAGGCGAGCTGCTCCTGCGCCGCGGCGGTCTGCGGCTGCTCGGCGGGCAGCGCGGTGACGAGGTGCTCGAGCAGGCGGCGGGTGCTGGACGGCGCGATCACGGCGTCGCCGCGGTGCACGGTGCGGATGGCCTCCAGCATGTCCTCCGGCGGCGCGTCCTTGAGGAGGAACCCGCTGGCGCCGGCGCGGATCGCGGACAGCACGTACTCGTCGAGGTCGAACGTCGTCAGCACGATGATCCGGGGCGCGGGGTGCTCGGGGGTGCCGGCGGCGACGATCCGCTCGGTGGCGGCCAGCCCGTCGAGCCCGGGCATCCGGACGTCCATCAGCACGACGTCGACCGGGCCGAGCACCTGGGCCTGCGCGGTCGTCGGGGTGAGGGCCTGCACGGCCTGCACGCCGTCGCCGGCCTCCAGGACGACGGACAGGTCGGGCTGGGAGTCGATGACGAGCCGGAACCCCGCCCGCACGAGCTGCTGGTCGTCCACCACGCCGACGCGGATCGTCTCGGTCATGCGGGCCAGCCTAGGGCTGCGCCGCAGGTGCCGGCGCCGCCGCATCCAGCTCGGGGGCTCCCGGGGGCAGCGGCAGCTCGACCCGGACCCGGAACCCGCCGCCCGGACGCGGCGCCGCGGTGAGGGACCCGCCGACCATCGCGGCCCGCTCGCGCATGCCGAGCAGGCCGTGCCCGGCGCCATCGGAGTCGGCGGCGGCGCCGCGCCCGTCGTCGTCGACCTGGAGCACCAGGGCGGACGGCTGCCACTGCACCAGCACGGTGACGGCCGGGGAGGGTCCGGCGTGCTTGAGCACGTTGGTCAGCGCCTCCTGGCAGATCCGGTAGACGGTCAGGCCGATGCCCGGCGGCAGCCGGCGCGCGGTGCCCATCCGGACCAGCGACACCCGGGCGCCGGACCCGCGCACCTGCTCCACGAGCGACTCGAGGTCCTGCTCGGCGGGCTGCGGGGTGTACGGGGTGGCCCCGGTGCCGGGCGCCGCACCACCGGCGGCCGGGTCGCGCAGCACGCCGAGCAGCCGGCGCATGTCGGCCAGGGCGGCGCGGCCGGTCTCGGCGATGGTCGTGAGGGCGCGGGTGGCGGCGTCGGGGTCGGCCGCGGCCGCGTAGCGCCCGCCGTCGGCCTGCGCGACCACCACGGACAGGGAGTGGGCGACGATGTCGTGCATCTCCCGGGCGATGCGGGTGCGCTCGGCCGCGGTGGCGATCTGGGCCTGCTGGTCGCGCTCGACCTCGAGCCGCTCCGCCCGGTCGCGCAGGGTGGTGATCATCTCGCGGCGGGACCGGCGCATCAGCCCGAACGCCCAGGCCGCGACCGCGCAGGCGCAGCAGAACACCCACAGCGCCATCATCGTCGCGGCGAGCTCCGGCGCGTTGCGGTACCCGACCGTGGCCATCAGGGCCACCGACATCACCAGGGCGCCGACGACGGCCGACGCGATCGCGGTCCAGTGCGCCCAGCGCGGGCCGTGGACCGTGACGGAGTACAGGGCGACCAGCACCGCCAGGTCAGCGGGCATCAGCGTCGGCATCCCGAGCAGGATGTGCAGCAGCCCGGCCGCGTAGACGGCGATGACGGAGGCGACCGGGTTCCGGCGGCGCCAGGCCAGCGGCAGCCAGACCAGGGCCGACAGCACCACCCCCGCGACCGGGGTCCGCTCCCAGCCGGTCGCCACGCCGGCGCCGAGCGGGATCATGACCAGCCCGGTGAGCACCGTGACGGTCGCGTCGATCCCGAGCTGGTGCCGCTCCTCCCAGGTCTGCAGCCGTTCCCACCACGTCATCGGGCCAGCGTAGGTCGGGCCTCGGGGCCGTCGCGTGCCCCCGCAGGCGGACCGGGCCGGCGCCGACGTCGTCCCACGGGCGGAGCGCGACGGCGGGCGGACCCGCCACGCGGCCCGAGGAGGCCGCCTGAGGACGACCCGACCGGACTGTGACCCGGTTGTGCCGTGTGCCAGACCGTTCCGTGACCTAACATGGCGCCATGACCCAGGTGCTGCTGGCCGAGGACGACCCCGCGATCGCCGAGCCGCTGGCCCGCGCGCTGGGCCGCGAGGGCTACGACGTGCGCGTCCAGGGCACCGGTCAGGGTGCCATCGACCGGGCCAGCGAGGCCGACCTCGTGGTCCTGGACCTCGGGCTGCCGGACATGGACGGCCTCGACGTCGCCCGCGCGATCCGCAACCAGGGCCTCACCACGCCGGTGCTGGTGCTGACGGCCCGGGCGGACGAGGTCGACCTGGTCGTCGGGCTCGACGCCGGCGCCGACGACTACGTGACCAAGCCGTTCCGCCTGGCCGAGCTGCTCGCCCGCGTCCGGGCGCTGCTGCGGCGCACCGGCGGCGACGCCCCCGACGAGGACGAGCTGCGCAGCCAGGACGTGCGCGTCGACGTCGCCGCGCACCGTGCGTTCCAGGCCGACCGCGAGCTGCACCTGACCGCCAAGGAGTTCGACCTGCTCCGCGTGCTGGTCGGCGCCGCGGGCACGGTCGTCGCCCGCGAGACCCTCATGCGCGAGGTCTGGGGCTCCGACCCCACCGGCTCGACGAAGACGCTCGACATGCACGTGTCCTGGCTGCGCCGCAAGCTCGGCGACGACGCGAGCGCCCCGCGGTACATCAGCACGGTGCGCGGCATGGGCTTCCGGTTCGAGTCCGGCGAGGGCACCCGGGGCTGACCCGTGCGCCGCCGCGTCCTCCAGGCCACCATCGCGGCCGTCACGGTCGCGGTCCTCCTGCTCGGCTTCCCCCTCGCGTTCCTCGGCGCCCAGTACGTCCGGGACAACGAGATCGGGGCGCTCGAGACGCGCGCGTCCGACCTGGCGCGCCAGATCGACAGCCGCGACCAGGAGAACCAGCCGCTGTCCGACCGCGTCCTCGAGCCCTACGTGGAGCGCGGGGGCGGCATCGCCGTCAGCGTGTTCGTCGTCACCGCCGACGGCGCCCGGTACCAGGCGGGACCCGAGGTCCCGGACCGCACGGTGACGATCACCGACGTGTCCTCGAACGGCACGCGCATCACGATGTACGCGTCGTGGTGGGAGGTGTTCCTCGCCAGCGCGCAGATCATGGGGCTCGTCGTGGTCGCTGCGGTCGTGGCGTTCGCCGCGGGCATCTCGATGGCGATCTGGCAGGCGAACCGGCTCGCGGCGCCGCTGGTCTACCTCGCGGCGTCCGCGGAGCAGCTGGGCTCCGGCCAGGTGCGCCCGCAGCTCGAGGCGTCCGGTGTCGAGGAGATCGACCTCGTCGCCGCCGAGCTGGCCCGCAGCGCCGACCGGATGGCCGGGCGGCTCGCCGCCGAGCGGCAGTTCGCGTCCGACGCGTCCCACCAGCTCCGCACGCCGCTCACGGCGCTGACGATGCGGCTGGAGGAGATCATGCTCGCCTCCGACGACGAGGCGATCCGCGAGGAGGCCCGGATCTCGTTGGAGCAGGTCGAGCGGCTGGTGACGGTCGTCGACGACCTGCTGACCCGGTCCCGGCGTGCGCAGGGCGGCACCACCGAGGCGATCCGGCTGGTCGACGTGGTGCACCAGCAGGAGGAGGAGTGGCGGCCGACCTTCGAGGCCGCGGGACGCCACCTCGTCATCGAGGTCGACCCCGCCGCGCAGGTGCTGGCCACGCCCGGCGCGCTCGCGCAGGTGCTCGCGACGCTGATCGAGAACTCGCTGCGGCACGGTGGCGGCACCACCACGGTGCGGTCCCGGCCGGGGGCGTCCCGCGCTGTCGTGGTCGAGGTCGCCGACGAGGGCGACGGCGTGCCCGACGACCTGGCGCCGCGGATCTTCGAGCGCGAGGTGACCTCCGGCCAGGGCACCGGCCTGGGGCTGGCGCTCGCCCGCGACCTCGCGTCCGCGGACGGCGCGCGGCTCGAGCTCGCGCAGCGCCGGCCCGCGGTGTTCGCGCTGTTCCTCACCGGCGTGCCCGCGGCGATGGCGCCCGACGTGGTGCTGCCGCGCGGGTCGGTCATCTCGCCGCGCAGCGAGCGGCAGCGCCGGCGGCGGTGACGGCACGTTGCGGGCTCGTCCGCCGCGGGTGGTGCGGTGCCCGTCCCGACGTGCGTAGGTTCGCCCTCGGGGATCCCACGACGAGCGGGCGGGTGGCGCGGTGGACGATCGGCGGCAGGACGCGGGTGCGGACGACGTCGACGCGCTGACCGCGCGGGTCGCGGCGCTGGAGGCCGAGAACGCCCGGCTGCGCGCGTCCGACGCCGCGCAGCAGGCTCCCAGCGACCCGCGGCGTCGACGCCCCGGCCGGTCGGCGGCGGTGGTCGCCCTGCTGGTCGCCGCAGGCCTGCTCGCCCCGGTCGCGGTGGTCGCGACCTGGGCGCGGGACCTGGTGACCGACACCGACCGGTACCTCGCCACCGTCGGGCCGCTCGCGCGGGACCCGCAGATCCGGTCCGCCGTCACCGAGCGGGTCACCACGGCGGTGGTCGAGGCGGTCGACGTGCCCGGGCTGGCCGCCGACGCCACCGGGGCGGTCACCGGGCTCGGGCTGCCGCCGCGGGTCGCGGGCGCGGTCGACGCCTTGCAGGGGCCGCTCGTGTCCGCCGTGACGGGGTTCGTCCGGCAGACCGTCGCCCGGGTCGTCGACTCCGACGGGTTCGCCACGGTGTGGGACGGGGCGAACCGCGCGGTGCACGCCCAGCTCGCCGCGGCCCTGCGCGGGGACCCGGACGCGCTGGCGACGATCGGCGCGGACGGGACGCTCACCGTGGACCTCACCGACGTGGTCGTGGCGGTCCGTGCCGCGCTGTCCGACGCGGGGTTCACCGTCGTCGACCGGCTGCCGACCATCGGCGCGAGCTTCCCGCTGCTGACCAGCGCCGACCTCGTCCGGGCGCAGGGCGCGTACCGGCTGCTGGACGTGCTCGGGGCGTGGCTGGTCTGGGTCGTGCTCGGGCTGCTGGTCGCGGCGGTGCTGGCGGCGCGGCACCGGTCGCGCGCCGTCGTCGCCGCCGGGCTGGCGCTCGCCGGGGGCATGCTGCTGCTCGGGGTCGCGCTGACGGTCGGGCGGCAGCTCTACGCCCGGGCGCTGCCCCCGGCGGTGCAGCGGCCCGACGCCGCCGTGGCCGTCTACGACCAGGTCGTCACACTGCTGCGCGTCACGCTGCGCTCGGGGCTGGCGCTCGGGCTGCTGGTGGCGGCGGTCGCGTTCGTCGCGGGCGGCAGCGCCCCGGCGCGGGCGCTGCGGGCGTCCTGGTCCCGCGCCGCCGGGCTCGCCGCGGCGGGCGACCGGCGGGGCGTGGGCACCGGCCGGGCCGGGGTGTGGCTCGCCGAGCAGCGCACGACCGTGCGGGTCGTGGTCGCGGGCGCCGCCGCGGTGGCGCTGGTGCTGCCCGACCACCTGACGCCGGGGTACGTCGCCGGGGTCGCGGTCGTGGCGGTGGTCGTGCTGGCGGTCGCGGGGCTGGCGGCGCGGCCGGCGGCGCCGCCACGACCGGGCGGGCGTCCGCCCGGGTGAGCGGGGACGCGGTCAGGCGTCGTCGGCCGGGTGCGGCCGGGGGTGCGGCAGCTCCTGGGACCGGGCCTCGTGGGACCGTGCCTCGTGCGTGCGGGCCTCGTGCCCGACCTCCGCGAGGGCGACGGGCAGCGCCGACGTGCCGGTGAACACGAACATCTTGTAACCCGCGTACCGCGCGATCGTGCCGAGCCCGATGCCCACTACGTTGGCGACGTTGTCCGCGAACGGGCCCTGCTGGCCCAGCACGTAGTGCGAGAACGCCAGCGTGCCGATCGTGATGCCGGAGCCGAGGACGTTGATCAGGGCGAACAGCACGAGCTCCCGCCCGTGCCGGTGGGTCCGCTGGTCCGCGAAGGTCCAGTGCCGGCTGCCGAGCCAGGACACGAGCGTCGCCAGGACGACCGCGATCACCCGCGCGGTGAGCGGCTTGTCGTGCAGCACGGCGACCGGTCCGAACCGCAGCAGGTTGTACGTGCCGAGGTCCACGACGAACGCCACGCTGCCCACCGAGCCGAACCGGGCGAGCTCGAGCAGCCGGGCGCGCAGGGCGTCGCTCAGCAGTCCGGGACGGGCCTCGGGGGCGGGTCCCGGTGCGGCCGTGAGGCCGGGCGCACCGGAGGAAGTCACCGCCCCACGGTATCTCCCCGCGCTGGGTGGGTGCTGTGCGGGAGGTCCCGGACCGGACCGGCGCAGCGGGGTCGGTGGCGCGGGCCGGGTAGGCTCACCGGTCGTGGCAGCACCCGTGGTGGCAGTGGTCGGTGGTGGGCAGCTCGCCCGCATGATGGCGCCCGCGGCGACCGCGCTCGGCGTGCACCTGCGGGTCCTGGTGGAGGACGCGGTGTCGTCGGCCGCCCAGGTCGTCGTGGACGCCCCGGTGGGCGTGGCGTCGGACCCGGTCGCCGTGGAGCGGCTGGTGGTGGGCGCGGACGCGCTGACCTTCGAGCACGAGCACGTGCCGAACGGCCTGCTCACCGAGCTCGAGGACCGCGGCGTCGCGGTGCGGCCCGGCCCGGACGCGCTCGTGCACGCGCAGGACAAGATCGTGATGCGCACGCGGCTGACCGCGCTCGGCGTGCCGTGCCCGCGCTGGGCGCCGCTGGCGACCGCCGACGACCTGACGGCGTTCCTCGCGGCCGGTGACGGCACGGCCGTGGTGAAGACGGCGCGCGGCGGCTACGACGGCAAGGGCGTGCGGGTCGTGCGCTCGGCCGACGAGGTCGCGGACTGGTTCGACGCCGCCACCGCCGGCACCGGGGCGCCGCTGCTCGCCGAGGAGCGCGTCCCGTTCACCCGCGAGCTCGCGGTGCTGGTCGCGCGGACACCGTCGGGCGAGGTCCGGACCTGGCCGGTCGTGGAGTCCGTGCAGCGCGACGGCGTCTGCTCCGAGGTGGTCGCGCCCGCACCCGACCTCGACCCGCGCACCGCCGCGACGGCCGAGGGGATCGCCCGCGAGGTCGCCGGGGGGCTGGGCGTGACCGGCGTCCTGGCGGTCGAGCTGTTCGAGGTCGCGGACCCCGACGGCGGGGCGCCGCGCGTGCTGGTGAACGAGCTCGCGATGCGCCCGCACAACTCGGGCCACTGGACGATCGACGGCTCCGTGACGAGCCAGTTCGAGCAGCACCTGCGCGCCGTGCTCGACCTGCCGCTCGGCGGGACGGCGGCGCGCGCGCCCTGGACGGTGATGGCCAACGTGCTCGGCAGCACCCGCGCGGCGCTGACCGACGGGCTCGCCGAGGTCGCCGCGCTCGACCCGGACGCCAAGGTCCACCTGTACGGCAAGGGCGTGCGGCCCGGGCGCAAGCTCGGGCACGTCACCGTGTCCGGCACCGACCTCGACGACGTGCGCCGCCGGGCGGTCGCCGCCGCGGCCGTGCTGCGCGGCGAGGCGCCCGACCCCGTGTGACCCCGCCCGACCCGCTCGACCACGCTCGACCACCAGGCACCCGGAGGTACGCATGTCCCCGCTCGTCGGCATCGTCATGGGCTCGGACTCGGACTGGCCCGTCATGGAGGCCGCCGCGCAGGCGCTGGCCGAGTTCGACGTGCCGGTCGAGGTGGACGTCGTCTCCGCGCACCGGCAGCCCGACAAGATGGTCGAGTACGGCCGCACCGCCGCCGACCGCGGGCTGCGCGTGATCGTCGCCGGTGCCGGGGGAGCGGCCCACCTGCCGGGGATGCTCGCCGCCGTCACCCCGCTGCCGGTGATCGGCGTCCCGGTGCCGCTCGCGCGCCTGGACGGGCTCGACTCGCTGCTCTCGATCGTGCAGATGCCCGCGGGTGTCCCGGTCGCCACCGTGTCGATCGGCGGCGCGCGGAACGCCGGCCTGCTGGCCGCACGGATCCTCGGCTCGGGCACGGACGAGACCGCCCGGCGGGTCGCCGCGCAGATGCTGACGTTCCAGGACGGGCTCCGCGAGCAGGCCGACGCCAAGGGCGAGCGGCTGCGCGCCCAGCACGGCGGCGGGCGCCGGCAGGGCGTCGGCTTCGGGTCCTGAGGAACTCGCGCCGGGTACGCGCCGGGCTCGTGAAGGTCTCGTCGAGGACCGTGCGGTGGCCCGGATCTCGACGGGCGGCCCCGGCGGGTCCGACCTACCGTCGAGCGGGTGACGACCACCGCGCCGCCCCGGCAGCTCCCCGACGCGACCACCACGCAGCCCTCCGCCCGGACCCCCGCACCGGCGCGCGCGCCGCGCCTGGCCGCCCTCGACGGCCTGCGGTTCCTCGCCGCCGTCGGGGTCGTGGCGTACCACTTCACCACGCGGGAGACGACCGCCTGGGGCCGTGACCTCGCGGAGGTCGCACCCGCGGTGTCCTCCTGGGCCGTCTACGCGTCGCTCGGGCCGGAGCTGTTCTTCGTGATCAGCGGGTTCGTCATCCTGATGACCGCGTGGGGGCGGTCCGTCCCGGACATCGTCGGCTCGCGGGTGGGCCGGCTCTACCCGGCGTACTGGGTGGGTGTGCTGGCGACGGGCGCGCTGCTGCTGCTGGTCTGGCCGGGCAAGGAGATCACCGGCGGCCAGGTGCTGGTCAACCTCACGCTGCTGCAGAGCCTCGTGGACGTCGGGCACGTGGACGGCGTGTACTGGACGCTCTGGGTCGAGCTGCGGTTCTACCTGCTGATCACCCTGTTCGCGGCGTTCGGCATCACCCGTGCGCGGGTGCTGTGGTTCGCGGCGCTGTGGCCCGCTGCGGCGATGCTGGCGCGCACCCTCGGCTGGTCCGACGCGGTGACGTGGCTGGTCGCCCCGTACGCGCCGCTGTTCGCCGCCGGGATGGCGCTCTACGTGATCCACCGGACCGGGCACGCCCTGGTCCCGTGGCTGCTCGTCGGCGCGAACGCCGCCGTCGCGACCGCCGCCCTGGTGCCCGCGCGGATGGGCTCGCTCGGCGCCAACTCGGTCGTGCCGCCGCAGCCGGTCCTGCTCGGGGTGTGCCTGGTGGCGTGCGTGGGCCTCGTCGCCCTGGTGTCGCTGACGCCGCTCGCGCGGTGGCGGTGGTCCGGGCTGACCGCGGTCGGCGCGCTGACCTACCCGCTCTACCTCACGCACGAGTACTGGGGGCTGTGGGTCGTCCACCTGCTGCACGACCGGGTGCCGGTGTGGGCGGCGCTGGGTGCGGCCGTGGCGTTCTCGGTGGCGCTGGCCTGGTTGGTCCACCGCTGTGTGGAGCGGCCGTTCGGCCCGCTGCTGCGCCGTGCCACCACCCGCGGGTGCGAGCGCGTGCGGGACGGGGTCGTCGCCGTGTGGCACGAGGCGGTCGCGGTGCAGGAGCGTCGCCTGCGGGCCGACCGGGCGCCGGTGTACGACCGCGGCTCGTCGGGCGCGCGCGCCCGCTCCGCCGCCGTCCGCTGACCGCGACCGGCCGGGTGCTCGGCGGCGCACCCGCCGCCCGCCGGGACGCCCGTCAGGGGGTCGGGACGCCGCCGTACACGCCGGGGGCGAGGGTGCCGTCCGCGATCGAGGAGAAGAACGTCGGCGTCTGGTCCGGGTCGAGCCGGACGGTGGAGCCCGCGCCGCCGGGGCGGTAGTCGAGGTCGGAGATCGGCGGGGTGCCGGTGATGCCGTCGGGGCCGGTCGCGGACCGGAACGCCAGCGCGAGGCGCCCGAGGTCCACGATGCCGGTCTCGTCGCTGGCGGTGAGCGCCCCGGTGCCGGAGTCGATCAGCGCGACCTGCTTGCCCGGCTGCAGGAGCACGGCGGGGTCGGCGGCCTTCGCGGCGACCGCGCTGATGAGCTGCCGCTGCCGCAGACCGCGGCCGATGTCGCCCGACGGGTCCGCGTACCGCATGCGCGAGAACGCGAGGGCCTGCACCCCGTCGACGGTCTTGCAGCCGGGGGTGTCCCAGATCAGACCGGACTTCGGCTCGTTCACCGGGAACGCGATGCCGGTGCTGCCGTCGAGGCACAGCTCGACCCCGCCGAGCGCGTCCACGATCTCCTCGACGCCGCCGAAGCCGACCTCGACGTAGTGGTCGACCGTCAGCCCGGTGAGCTCCTCGACCGTCTGCACGAGCAGCGGCGCACCGCCCCACGCGAACGCGGCGTTGATCTTGTTCGGGTCGTAGCCCGGGATGTCGACGTAGGCGTCGCGGGGGATCGAGATGAGCGCCGCGGGGCCCGACTCCGGGACGTGCAGCACGAGGATCGTGTCCGTGCGGGCGCCGACCGTCTCGGTGTCCTCGATGACGCCGTCGGCGCGCGAGTCCGACCCGGCGAGCAGGTAGGTCGTGCCGGGCGTGTTCGCGGCACCGGACAGCGCGGCGGTGTGCTGGATCTTGCCGTCCGCCCAGACCAGCAGCCCGACCGGCCAGGCGATGACGAGCAGCAGCACCAGCACGAGCACCGCGGCGACCACGCGGCCCCGGCGTCGGCGGCGCGGCGCGGTGGCCGTCGGACCGGGTGTGCCGGGTGTGCCGGGCGTGCCGGGGGAGGACGGACGGGCGGGCGACCCCGCGCCCGTGGCCCGGCGCCCCGGTCCCGTCGGCGCGGACTGCCGGGGCGTGCGCGGACCGGCCGGGTCGGCGGCGGTGCGCGCGGCGGGGGACCCGGTCCGGCCCGCCGCGGGCGAGCCCGCGGTCCGACCGGCGACCCGGACCGGGCGCGGGGCGTCCTCGGGCCGGGCGCCCTGCGGCGCGAAGCTGCCCGGCGTCCCGGAACCGGCCTCGGGTGCGGTGGGCCGCCCCTGCTCGCGGGGGGTCGACGGCCGGGCGGCGGGCGGCGTCGCCGCGGGGCGTGCCGCGGGCGGCGTCGTCGCGGGGCGCGCCGCCGACGACCGGGCGGGTGCGCTGGGTCGGGTCGGCCGTGCGGGCGGGGTCGAGCGCCGGTCCGGTGCCGGACCGGTCGGCGGTGTGCCCACCGGCGTGGCGCCGTCGGGGGACGGCCGGCGGCTCCCGGTCGCGGGGGAGAAGCTGGGCGGCGTCCCCCGGGACGGGTCCCGCGGGTTCTGGTCCTCGGCGCGCGCCACGGTCAGCAGACCGCGGTGACGTCGCCGGCGGAGAACGCCTCCTTGCCGGCCTCACGGGTCTGGGTGGGGGCGGGGGCGGCGGGCGCCTCGGTGGCGGTCTGGCCGGGGGCGGGCGCCGACGCGCCGGGGTCCGGGGTGCCGGGGTCGGTGGTGCCCCCGCCGGCGGCGGCGTCCGGGTCCTGGCTGGTGCCGGTGAGCATCGGCTGGTCGGACGCCACGTTCGCCCAGATGGTGTCGGCCTCGGAGGTCCACACCACCCGGTTCGGGTCGCTCGGCGCGGTCGCGAACGGGATCGTCATGAAGGAGATGTTCCCAGCCGGGGTGCTGCGCAGGCTGTAGGCGAGGCCGGCCATGTCGGTGATCGAGCTGAACCCGCTGTCGATGGACAGCGACTCCGTCGCGGAGTCCAGGAACCGGATCAGCTGGGTGATGTCGGTGAGCATGTTCTTGCCGAGCACCTCGCGCACCACGCCCGCGAGCAGCTCCTGCTGACGACCGAGCCGGTTGGTGTCGGAGCCGTCGCCGACACCGACGCCCGTGCGCGCGCGGGCGAACGCCAGGGCCTGGGTGCCGTCGAGCGTCTGCTGGCCGGCGGACAGGGACAGGCCGGCCTTGGGGGCGACCATGTCGTTGGGCACGCACATCGGGACGCCGCCGACCGCGTCGACCATCTTGGTGAACCCGGCGAAGTCCACGACCACGAAGTGGTGGATCGGCACGCCGGTGTTCTCCATGACCGTGTTGACCGTGCAGGCGGCGGCCGAGGCGATGTCGCCGCCGCGGTCGGCACCGAGCGCGAACGCGGAGTTGAACATCGCGCTGCGCTGCGGGCTGGTCGTCGAGCCGTCGGACATGGTGCAGGTCGGGATCCGCACGAGGGAGTCGCGGGGGATCGAGATGAGCTCGACCCGGGTCCGGTCCGCGGAGATGTGGGCCACGATCGTCGTGTCCGACCGCATGCCGTCGACGTGGCCGCCGATGGCCTCGTTCTCGCCGTCGCGCTCGTCCGATCCCATGAGCAGGATGTTGACGGGCTGGCCCGCGTTCGGGTCGTCCGGGTCGGCCGGGCCGGTGGCCGTGACCTCGGGCTCGGGCAGCGCCTGGATGAGGTCGCTCGCGTCGATGGTGTTGATGTTCCCGTTCAGGCGCACGTACAGCGCGGAGGCGCCCGACGCGCCGAAGCAGAGCACCGCGACGGCGGTGAGCGCGACGCCCCGCAGCACGGCGTGCGAGCGACGCGGCCGACCGTGCCGGACGGTGCGGGGGCGTGCGGGAGCAGCGTGGCGGGAGGTCACGAGGACCGAGCATAGGAGCAGCGACCGGGCAGGTGAGGGACCCCGGGGGGTGAGCGCGTGGAGGAATCGTGCAGGCGCCGCTGGTTAGGGTGGCGGGATGACCGTCCTCGTCACCGGTGGTGCCGGCTACATCGGCACGCACGTCGTCCGCCTCCTGCGGGCGGCCGGCCGGGACGTCGTGGTGGTCGACGACCTGTCGTCGGGACGCGCGGAGCGGGTCGCCGGGACCGAGCTGGTGCGCCTCGACGTGGCCGGGCCGGGAGCGGTCCGGGCGCTCGGCGACGTGGTGCGCCGCCGCGGCGTGTCCGCGGTGGTGCACCTCGCGGCGCGCAAGCGCGTGGACGAGTCCGTCGCGCAGCCGCTGCGGTACTACCGCGAGAACATCGAGGGGTTCGCGGCCGTGCTGGCGGCCTGCACGGAGCACGGGGTGCGGTCGGTGGTGTTCTCGTCGTCCGCGGCGGTGTACGGGGACGTCGCGGGTGGCCTGGTCGGCGAGGACGCGCCCACGAGGCCGGTCAACCCGTACGGCCGGTCGAAGCTGGTCGGCGAGTGGCTGCTGCGGGACGTCGCGGCCACCGGTTCGCTGCGGGGCACCGCGCTGCGGTACTTCAACGTGGCCGGGGCGGGCTGGCCCGACCTCGGGGACCCGGCGGTGACGAACCTCGTGACGCTCGTGCTCGACGCGGTGCGGCACGGCCGGGCGCCGCGGGTGCTGGGCACGGACTTCCCGACGCCCGACGGGTCCGGGGTGCGGGACTACGTGCACGTGCTGGACCTGGCGCGCGCGCACGTGGCGGCGCTGGACGGCCTGGCGGGCGCCGGCACGGACGCGGGCGCCGCGCTCGTGCCGCCGTTCCGGGCGCTGAACGTCGGCACGGGCGTGGGGACGTCGGTGCTGGCGGTCATCCGGGGGCTGTCCGCGGCGATGGGCGTGCCCGTGGTGCCGGAGCTCGTGGACCGGCGGCCGGGCGACCCCGCGGAGGTGGTGGCGGACCCGCGCGCGATCGAGGCCGCCCTGGGCTGGCGCGCGGTCGAGCCGCTGGACGCCACGCTGGCCAGCGCGTGGGCGGCGTGGCAGCACGCGCACGGCGGCGAGGGCACCGGGGCCTGACCGGTCGCACGCGACGGGGCCCGCCGCACGTGCCGGTGCGACGGGCCCCGTCGGTCGTGCGGGCCGCGGGTCAGCGGCCGAGCTGGGCGTACTTCGCCTCGGTCGCGTCCTTCTGCGGCCGCCACCACGCCTCGTTGGCCTGGTACCACTCGATCGTCGCGGCGAGGCCGTCGCGGAACGTCGTGTAGCGCGGCTCCCAGCCGAGCTCGGTGCGGAGCTTGGTCGCGTCGATCGCGTAGCGCAGGTCGTGACCCGGGCGGTCGCTCACGAGGTCGTACGCGTCGGACGGCTGGCCGGTGAGCTCGAGGATCAGCTCGACGACGGTCTTGTTGTTCTCCTCGCCGTCGGCGCCGATCAGGTAGGTCTCGCCGAGGCGGCCCTTCGTGATGATGTCCCAGACCGCGCTGTTGTGGTCCTCGACGTGGATCCAGTCGCGGACGTTCTCGCCCGTGCCGTAGAGCTTGGGGCGGATGCCGTCGACGACGTTGGTGATCTGGCGCGGGATGAACTTCTCGACGTGCTGGTACGGCCCGTAGTTGTTCGAGCAGTTCGACAGCGTGGCGCGCACCCCGAACGACCGCGCCCACGCCCGGACCAGGAGGTCCGAGGAGGCCTTGGTCGAGGAGTACGGGCTGGACGGGTTGTACGGGGTGTCCGGCGTGAACTTCGCCGGGTCGTCCAGCTCGAGGTCGCCGTAGACCTCGTCGGTGGAGATGTGGTGGTAGCGCACGTCGTGCCGGCGCACGGCCTCGAGCAGCGTGTAGGTGCCGATGACGTTGGTGTGCACGAACGGCCACGGGTCGTGCAGCGAGTTGTCGTTGTGCGACTCGGCGGCGAAGTGCACGACGACGTCGGCGTTCTTCACGAGGTCGTCGACCAGGTCGTGGTCGGTGATGCTGCCCTTGGCGAAGGTGATCTGCTCCCAGACGGGGGCGAGGCTCTTCTCGTCGCCCGCGTAGGTGAGGGCGTCGAGCACGGTCACCTGGACCTCGGGGTGCTCGCGCACCACCTGGTGGACGAAGTTGGAGCCGATGAACCCGGCTCCGCCGGTGACGAGCATGCGCACGAGAGGACCTCCGTCGGATGGTGAGAGTGACCGAGTCTAGGGGACGGGCTCTCGCTGCTAAGGTCTTGTGTCCGGCCGTCCTGGCCCGGGGGCCGTCCGAGGTCGCCCCGCCGGGGGTCCAGGTCCGCAGGCCCCGCCCGGCACCCGCCGGCGCGTGGGGGCCTCCCTTCGTCAGAGCAGGAGCGTCGGTGTGACGCAGGTCGACTCGGTCCCGGTGCGGGAGGTGCGCCACTCGGCGCCCCTGTGGCGCCAGTGGAACCTGATCTGGAACTTCGCCCAGCGGGACCTCAAGTCCAAGTTCAAGGGCTCCGCCCTGGGCTGGGCGTGGTCGCTGGTCGTGCCCCTGGCGACGCTCGGGGTCTACACGATCGTGTTCTCCGTCGTCTTCTCGGGCAAGGCGCCCGCGTTCGGCAACGGCGAGGACGGCATCTTCGTCATCTGGCTGTTCGCCGGGCTGACCGCGTGGTCGTTCTTCTCCTCCACCGTCAACGGCGGCATCAGCGGGCTGATCGGCACCGGCGCGCTGCTGAAGAAGATCTACTTCCCGGCGTACGCGCCGGTGCTCGGCTCGACCGTCGCCCAGGGCGTGCAGAGCCTCATCGAGCTCGGGCTGTACCTGCTGGTGCTGCTGGTGATCGGCAACGTCGGCGTCAGCTGGCTGCTCGCCCCGGTGGTCGTCGGCCTGCTCGTCGTGTTCAGCGCGTCGGTGGCGACGGCGCTCGCGATCCTCAACGTGCACGTGCGGGACCTCGCGCACCTGGTGTCCGTCGCGCTCCAGCTGCTGTTCTACGCCACGCCGATCATCTACACGCTGGACATCGTCCCGGTGTCCGCGGGCGGCATCCCGATGCGGGCGATCGTCGAGTGGCTGCCCACCGGCCTGTTCGTCGAGATCCTGCGCGACGTCACCTACGGGCTGACGGTCGGTCCGTGGCAGGCGTGGGCCGGCCTGGTCGGCTGGACCGCCCTGGCCCTCGGGCTGGCCGTGCTCGTGAACCGCCGACGGGGCGGCGACCTGGGGGAGGAGCTGTGAGCGTGCGTCCGAACGGTCCCGCGATCCGGGTCGAGGGGCTGTCGAAGTCCTTCAAGCTGCACAAGGAGCGCCGCAACTCGCTCAAGGAGCGCGTGGTGCGCGGGCGCGAGCGCACCGACGGCATGTTCCACGCCCTCAAGGACGTCACGTTCGAGGTGCCCCGCGGCACGACGATCGGGCTCATCGGGCACAACGGCTCGGGCAAGTCGACGCTGCTCAAGGTGCTCGCGGGGGTCTACCGCCCGACCAGCGGCTCCGTGCTGGTCGACGGCCGCGTCTCGGCGCTGCTGGAGCTCGGCGCCGGGTTCCACGGCGAGCTCACCGGCCGCGAGAACATCCACCTGAACGGCTCGATCCTCGGTCTGAGCAAGAAGCAGATCGAGGCGTCGATCGACGACATCATCGAGTTCGCCGGCCTCGGGGAGTTCATCGACTCGCCCGTGAAGATCTACTCCTCCGGCATGTACGTGCGCCTCGGTTTCGCCATCGCGGTGACGCTCGAGCCCGAGATCCTCATCGTCGACGAGATCATCGCGGTCGGCGACGAGGAGTTCCAGCGCAAGTGCTTCGACCACCTGTTCAAGCTGCGCAACCAGGGCACGACGATCGTGCTGGTCACGCACTCGATGGGCCTGGCGGCGGAGCTGTGCGACTCGGCGGTCTGGCTCGACCACGGTGACGTACGGGCGATCGGCAAGGCGCCCGAGGTCATCGACGCGTACCTCGCGGAGGTCAACGAGCGCGAGGCCGAGGCCCGGCAGGACGACGAGACGTCCGCGGAGACCGCCCCCGGCGTGACGCGCACCGGCTCCGGCGAGATCCAGGTGACCGGCGTCGAGCTGCTGGGCTCCGACGGGGAGCCCGCGCCGATCCTGCTGACCGGTGAGCCGCTGACGGTGCGCGTCGAGTTCACCGCCCGGCAGCGGGTCGAGGACGTCGCGTTCTTCCTCGGGTTCGTGCACGAGAACGGCGTCGGGATCACCGGCACCAACACGCGCATGCACCACCGTGGGGCCGTGTCGCTCGACCCCGGCTCCGGCTACGTGGACTACACGTTCGACGCGCTGCCGCTGCTGCCCGCCAACTGGCGGCTGTCGGTCGCGATCCGCAGCAAGGGCCACACGTACGACCACCTCGACAAGGCCTACCCGCTCGCGGTGCGGGCGTCCGGCGACACCGAGAACGGCGCCGTGCGCATCTCGGGCCGGTGGAGCGACCCGGTCGTCGGCGGGGCGGTCGCCCCGACCACGCCGACCCCCACCACCGTCGGCCCGACCGGCGGGTCGGCGACGCCGTGACGGCGCCGACGACGGGCGCGGGCGCCGACGGCCCGGCCGAGGACCCGCGGGTGACGGAGCTCGAGCGGGAGGTCGCCGCGCTGCGCGACCAGCGCGACCGCGCCTGGATGGAGCTGCAGGCCATGCGCCGCAGCACCTCCTGGCGCGTGACGTGGCCGCTGCGGCGCCTGCGCACGCTGGGGCGGCGCTGAGCGTGCGCGCCGGGACCAGCCGGCCGCGCCGCGCGCTCGACCTGGTCGCCGGCCGGACGCACGTCGAGCGTGCCGGGAGCGACCTGGGCGGCTCCGACCGGGTCGCGGTGCTCGTGCACCACGGCGCCCGCCCGGAGGTGACGCGGTCGTTCCGCGAGCTGGTCGGGGCGTTCGTCGCGCAGGACTACCGCGTGCTCGTCGTGTCGAGCTCGGAGTTCCGCGAGCCCCTGGTCTGGGGCGACGGCGGTCCCGACGACGCGGTGACGGTGCTGCGCAAGCCCAACATCGGGTACGACTTCGGCTCGTGGGCGGTGGGCCTCGCGACCTACCCGCAGCTGCGGGCCGCCGGCACGGTGGTGCTCGCGAACGACTCGCTGGTGGGGCCGTTCGCCGGTCTCGACGGCGTGCTCGGCCGGCTGCACGCGTCGCCCGCGGACGTGTGGGGGCTCACCGAGACGCTCCAGTTCGCCCGGCACCTGCAGAGCTACTTCGTCGGGTACCGGGGCGGGGTGCTCGCCGACGCGCCCCTGGACTGGTTCTGGCGGAGCGTGCGGCACCACGCCGACAAGCAGGCGATCATCCACCGCAACGAGATCGGGCTGGGGCGGCTGCTCGAGACCGAGGGCTACGCCGTGGACGCGATGTTCGGCGCCGGGCAGGTCGTGCCCGCCGCGGACAACCCGACGATCGCGGGCTGGCGGACGCTGCTCGAGCGCGGGCTGCCGTTCGTGAAGCGGGAGATCGTCCGGTCTCCCGAGCTCGCGCCACGCGGGCAGGAGATCCCGGCGGAGCTGCGTGCCCGGTACGCGGTGGACGTCGAGCAGTGGCTGGACCGATGAGGGTCGAGGTGGCACGAGGCCGCCTCGCAGGAAGGTGTCGTGCATGAGAAGGATCACGCGAGCGGGCCTCGTGGGCCGGGTCAAGCGGCTGCGGATCGCCGTCGGCATCAGGATCGCCGGGACCCGACCTCGGCGGCCCGACACCGGTGCGCCCACGAGCATGGCGTCCTGGCAGCGGCGGCAGCGCGGCCGCCGCACCGGCACCTTCCCGGACGCGTGGCGCGTGCACCCGGCCCTGCCGTTCGAGGGCCCGAGCCGCGTGGCCGTCCTCATGCACGTGCACTTCCCGGAGCTGGTGCCGGAGCTGCTGGGGCAGCTGCGGCACGTGCCGGTGGACGTCGACCTCGTCGTCACGAACTCGTCGGGCACCGTGCTCGACCTCGACACCGCGGCGCTGCCGCAGGTCAAGCACGTCGCCGTGCTCGACGTCGAGAACCACGGGCGCGACGTCCTGCCCACGGTGGGCGTGATCAACGCGGGTCTGCTCGACCCGTACGACCTCGTGCTCAAGATCCACACGAAGCGCAGCGCCTGGCGCGACACCCGTGACGACCTCGCCGGGACCGGCGAGGAGTGGAAGGACGCGTTCCTCACCGCGCTGCTCGACTCCCGGGAGAACGTCGAGGCGATCCTCGACGCGTTCGCCGCGGACCCGGACCTCGGCCTCGTCACGGCCGACGGCAGCCTGCACGGGCCGGAGCACTGGGGTGGGGACGAGGAGATCGTGCGCGACCTCCTGGACCGGATCGGCCTGCCCGTGGACCACGACGGCCTGTGGTTCCCCGGTGGCTCGATGTACTGGATCCGGGGCTTCGTGCTCCAGGGCCTGCGCTCCCTCGCGCTGACGTCGGACGACTTCGCCGCCGAGGCCGGGCAGATCGACGGCACGACGGCGCACGCCGTCGAGCGCCTGGTCGGCATCCTGTCGAAGGAGGCCGGCCTGCGCATCTCCGACCGCAGCTCGCTGCCCGCCGCGCCCACGTCCGTCGCCGGCACGGGCGTCGAGCGGTACGCGACCGGCTCCGAGCCGCCGCGACGCATCCGCCTGGTGCCGTTCTACCTGCCGCAGTTCCACCCGTTCCCCGAGAACGACCGGTGGTGGGGGACCGGGTTCACGGAGTGGGCGAACGTCACCGCCGCGCACCCGGTCTACCCGGGCCACGAGCAGCCGCTGCTGCCGGCCGACTTCGGGTTCTACGACCTGCGGCTCGACGTCGTGCGCGACGCCCAGCAGGACCTCGCGACGACGTACGGCGTCGAGGGCTTCATGTACTACTACTACTGGTTCGCGGGCAAGCGGCTGATGTCGATGCCGGTCGAGAAGCTCGTCGCGGGCTCGACGCCGAAGACGTTCTGCCTGATGTGGGCGAACGAGAACTGGACCCGGCGCTGGGACGGCCGGCAGTCCGACATGCTCATCGGCCAGAACTACGACGAGGTGCCGGCGACGCAGTTCATCGAGGACATCCTCGAGTTCCTGCGCGACCCCCGGTACCTGACGGTCGACGGCCGCAAGGTCGTCTCGGTCTACCGCATCTCCCAGATCCCGGACTACCCGTCGGTGCTCGAGCACTGGCGTGCGCGGGCCCGCGAGGAGGGCCTCGGCGAGCTGCTGCTGGTGAACGTGGACGTCGCGCGCGAGTTCGACGGGCTCGACCGCGCCGCCGCGACCGCCGGCCTGGACGGCACGCACTGGTTCCCGCCGCACAACGCCAAGTGGGACTGGATCGACTACGGCGACCTCGGGGCGGACGCGGAGTTCCGCGGCAACCTGCTGAGCTACGGCTCGCTGGTGCGCGACGCCGAGAAGCGCCTGGAGCGGCTCGAGCCCGACATCTACCCGGCGGTGATGGTCAACTTCGACAACACCGCCCGGCGGCAGTGGGGCGCCGACATCTGGCACGGCTCGAACCCGTACACGTTCCGCCGCTGGCTGTCCGCGACGGCGCGGGCGGTGCAGAACCGTCCGGTCGAGCAGCGTCTCGTGATGTGCAACGCCTGGAACGAGTGGGCCGAGGGCGCCGTCCTCGAGCCGACGACCCGGCACGGGCACGGGTATCTTGCCGCTGTGCGGGACGTCGTGCGGGGGTGACGGCGTCCCGTCAGCCGCCTGTCCGCACCACCGAGAGCGAGATGCCATGACCAGCACCACCCCCCTGCGGGCCCTGCCGGCCGAGGTCGTCGACGGCGTCCGGGTCCTGCGGGCCGCGACGACGCCGTGGCTCGACGGCTCCGAGGCGGAGCTCTACGACCGGATGGGGTCCGGCCTGCCGCTGGACTCGCTGTCCGACGAGCTGTACGCCACGGCGACGAGCTGGCCCGAGCGCTACCACCTGTCCCCGTCCCGGGCCAACGTGGTCCGGGCGCTCGACCTCCCGGCCGACGCCACCGTGCTCGAGATCGGGGCCGGTTGCGGCGCGATCACGCGGTACCTGGGCGAGACCTGCGCGACCGTCGACGCGCTCGAGCCCACGTTCGAGCGCGCGCGTGTCGCGGCGCGGCGCACGGCGGAGCTGCCGGGCGTCACCGTGCACAACGCCGAGGTCGCGGACCTGCCGGCGGAGCCCGCGTACGACCTGGTGGTCGTCGTCGGCGTGCTCGAGTACGTCGGTGGCGGCGGACGGGACGAGCGCCCGTACGTCGAGTTCCTCGAGGCGCTCCGCCGCACGCTGCGGCCCGGCGGCCGGCTGGTCCTGGCGATCGAGAACGAGCTCGGCGTGAAGTACCTCGCCGGCGCGCCCGAGGACCACTCCAACCAGGTCTTCCACTCGGTGCAGGGCTACCCGGTCGACGGCCCGGCCCGCACGTTCTCCCGCCGTCGGCTGGCGGAGCTGGCGCGGACCGCCGGGTTCACCGGGACCGAGGTGCTGGGCGCGTTCCCGGACTACAAGCTGACCCGCGCGGTGCTGGCGGAGCGGCTGTACGACCGGGCGCCGGAGCTCGCGGAGGACCTGCCCGACTTCCCGAGCCCGGACTGGACCACGCCGCGCCCCGAGCTGCTCGACGAGGCCGCGCTGTGGGGCGAGCTCGTCGCCGCCGGCACCGGACCGGACTTCGCGAACTCGTTCCTGCTGGTCGCGGGGACCGGGGGCGACCCCGCGCCGCTGTGGCCCGAGGACCGGCTGGCCCGGTACTTCTCCCTGCACCGCCGGCGTGCGCTCCAGGTGCGCAAGACCGTGCACGAGGACGGCGACGACGTCGTGATCACCAGCGAGCGGCTGGGTTCCGGGGCGCAGGACGGCGTGGAGGTGCTCGCCTACTCCGAGCGCTGGCGCACCGGTGAGCCGCTGGCCCGGCTCGCGCTGCGCGACCCGGCGTCCCTCGACGCGCTGGTCGGCTCGTGGGCGGGGCTGCTGCGCGAGCGCGCGGCGGCCAGCGCGCCGGCGCAGCCGTTCGACGTCGTCCCCGGGAACGTGCTCCGGAGGGACGACGCCGCGTGGGTCATCGACGACGAGTGGCGGTCGTCCGGCAGCAGCCTGGACGAGGTCGTGCTGCGCGGGGCGCTGCTCCTGGCGCGCGACCTGCTCGCCGAGGCGCCCGCGTCGACGTGGGGCTGCGAGGACGGCCGGGCGCTGGTGCGCCGGGTGGCCGCGGCGGCCGGACGCGCGGACGTGACGGACGCGGACGTCGAGTCCGCCGTCGAGCGCGAGGCGGTGCTCCAGGCCACCATCGGTGGTGGCTCCCCGGGCACCCCGGTGCACGAGCGGACCCGCGTGCTGCTGGCCGACGAGCTGCGCACGCGGCTCGACGCGCCGGTGGCCGGAGCCGTCCCGGAGCGCGTCTGGGAGGCGGAGGCGCGGCTGCAGCACGAGGCCATCGAGGCCCGCGACCTGCTGCTGTGGACCGGCACCCAGCTCGACGAGGCGCGCGCGGAGCAGGACGCCCTGCGGGCGGAGCTCGAGCGGACGACCGCGGCGCTGACGCGCGCGCACGACGACATCCGGCAGATGCGGGCCAACCCCGGGGTGCGGGTGGCGACGGCGGTCGGCAACCGGCTGCGCCGCGGCCGCACCGACTGACCCTACCGGGACGAACCACCACGACTCGGACGTCCGTGCGTGCCCCGACCGGGGGACGCACGGACGTCCGCTACCGTGCACCGGGGGTCGGCCGCCGGAGCCGTCCGGCACGGAGGAACCATGGTCCCGCGCGTCGTCACCGCGCTGCGTCTGCTGCTGCGCACCGTCGGCGGGCTCGCCGCCGCAGGTCTGCTCGTCCTGCTCGGCGGCGCCGCCGCGCAGGCCCAGGACGAGGTGCTGGTCCCGCCCTCGTCCGGCTCGTGGTCGGTCGCCGGCCACGGGTGGGGCCACGGCATCGGCATGTCCCAGTGGGGTGCGCAGGGCGCCGCGCTGAAGGGGCTGAGCGCCGAGCAGATCCTCGACTTCTACTACCCGGGCACCGTCCGCACCGACATCGGGCAGGACTACCCGCTGCGGGTCCGGCTGCTGTCCGCCTCGGGCGGCGCCACGGTCACCGCGGGACCGGTGCCCGGTGCGGCCGTCACCGTCGTCGACGGGGCCTCGGGCGTCCGCGTCACGCTGCCCGTGGGTGCGCGGGCGGTCATCACCCGGTCCGCGGGCTCGTTCACCGTCGACTCGCTCCAGGGCTCGACCCGCACCCCGGTCACCTTCAACGGCGCGCGCACCGTCGCGGGCGCCGTGTGGCTGGACGGCGGCGCGCCCGGTCAGGTCTGGGTGTACCAGCCGTCGGGCGCGGGCTCGCGGTACGTGGGCTCGATCCAGGTCAACGCCACCGGGGCCGGCACCGCCGAGACGATCAACCACGTGCCGATGGAGCAGTACCTGCGGGGCGTCGTCCCGCGCGAGTCCCCGTCCTCCTGGGCGCCGGCCGCGCTCCAGGCGCAGTCCGTCGCGGCGCGCTCGTACGCCCTGAGCGTCCGCGCACCGAGCGGGAGCGCCGACCTGTGCGACACCACCCAGTGCCAGGTGTACTCGGGCTCCGCGTCGGTCACCGCCGCGGGGGTGGTCACCGAGCTGCACGCCGCCGGGACCGACGCCGCCATCGCCGCGACCGCACGCATCGCGCGGTACTACGGCGGCGGGCCGGCCTTCACGCAGTTCTCCTCGACCAACGGCGGGTTCAGCAAGGCGGGCTCGCGCCCCTACCTGGTCGCGCGGCCCGACCCGTACACCGGGACCGCGCCGGGCGACAGCCGCTCCTCCTGGACCGGCACCCTCACCGTGGCGGCCGTCCAGCAGTCCTGCCCGGCGGGCGGCACACTCCAGCGCCTCACCCTGTCGCGCGACGGCAACGGCGACCTCGGCGGCCGGATCACCCAGGCGCGCCTGGAGTGCTCGACCGGGGTGGCCACCGTCGCGACCCCCGCGTTCGGGCTCTACTCGAGCTGGTGGAAGGCGACGTCCGTCGGCCAGCCGTTCGGCAACCTCGAGGCCGTCGAGGGCACCACCGGCGGGGTCCGGGTCAAGGGCTGGGTCATCGACCCGGACACCACCGGCGCGCTGACCGTGAGCGTGCAGTACGGCTCGGCCTCGTTCACCACCGTCGCCCGGCTGTCCCGCCCGGACGTCGGCGCCGCGTACCCCGCGGCCGGGTCGCTGCACGGGTTCGACGTGACCCTGCCGGCCGGCGCCGGCGCCACCACGGTCTGCGTCACCGCCCGGAACGTCGGGCAGGGCAGCGACCTGCCGTTCCCGTGCACGGTGATCACGGTGCCGCCGGGCGGACCCTACGGCTCGCTCGACGCCGCGACCGGCGTCCCCGCGGTCGGCGGCGCCACCGGCCGGGCGACGGTCCGCGGCTGGGCGGTCGACCCCGACGTCCCCACGCAGCCGATCGACGTGGAGGTCGTCGTCGACGGCCGCACGGTCACCCGGGCCACCGCGTCCGAGCAGCGCCCCGACGTCGGGGCCGCGCTGCCGGGCTTCGGCGCCGCGCACGGCTACACCGTGACCGTCCCCGTCGGGGCCGGGCGGCACGAGGTCTGCGTCCGGGCGGTCAACGTCCCCTCGGGCGGGTCGCCCACGCTCGGCTGCTCGTGGGTCACGCCGCCGGGCGGGTCGCCGGTGGGCAACCTCGAGGCGGTGACCGGTGAGCGCGGCGCGGTCCGCGTGACCGGATGGGCCGTCGATCCCGACTCGGCGGACCCGGTCTACGTGTACGTCACCGTGGGCGGCTCGGGCGGCTACCTGCTCGCGAACGGGGCGCGGGCCGACATCGGACGTGCCTATCCCGGGTACGGCGACGCCCACGGGTTCTCGGGTGCGGTCCCGGCGTCGCAGTCCGGCCCGCAGACCGTCTGCGTGACGCTGTCGAACGTCGGCACGGGGGCGCACACCTCGCTCGGGTGCCGCGTCGTGCAGATCGCGAGCAGCGACCCGTTCGGCAACCTCGAGTCCGCGACGGGCAGCCCTGGCCGCGTGGGCGTGGCCGGCTGGGCCATCGACCCCGACACCACGGCCCCGATCTACGTGTGGGCGACGGTGCGCCGGGTCGACGACGGTGCCACGGTCATCAGCCAGCCGCTGCGCGCCGACAGCGCGCGCAGCGACGTGGGCCGCGCCTACCCGGGCTACGGCGACGGGCACGGCGTGTCGGCGTCGCTGCAGGTCCCGGCCGGGACCTATGACGTCTGCCTCGACGGCGTCAACGTCGGTGCAGGGAGCAGCAGGTCCGTCGGCTGCCGCCGGGTCACGGTTCCCGGCGGGTCCCCGGTCGGGAACCTGGAGGCCTCGAGCGGCACCGCCGGCGGCGTCCGCATCACCGGGTGGGCACTCGACCCCGACACCGTCACCCCGCCCTACGTGTACGTCACGGTCGACGGGTCCGGCAGCTACGTCCGGCCGACGGTCACGCGGGCCGACATCTCGCGTGCGTACCCGGGCTACACCGGGACGTACGGGTTCTCGGCAGTCGTACCCGCGCCCGCCGGAGCGCGGTCGGTCTGCGTGACCGTCGACAACGTGGGCGCCGGGGACCACAGGTCGCTGGGCTGCGTCGCCGTGGCGGTCCCGCGGTCCTGACCGCGGGGGCCCCCCCCGGGGGGGGGGGGGGTCCCCACCGCAGCCCCCCCCGCCCCCCGCCGCGGGGGGGCGCGCCCCCCCGCGCGGGGGGGGGGGGGGGGCCCCGGTGGGGGGGGGGGGGGCGGGGGGGGGCGGCCCGGGCGGCCCCCCCCCCCCCCCCGCCACGGGCGGCGGCGGTGCATCCCGTCCGACGCCCGTCCCGCGCGAGCAGGAGGTGCGGCCGCCCTGAGGCTCAGGCGGTGGTGCCCGCGAGCTCGGCCCGGTCCTCGGCACGCGACGCCGCGCGCACGTGGCGCACGGCGAGGGTCGCGGCCGCGGTGACCAGCAGCGCGTACAGCGCGACCGCCGGGAGGAAGCCGAGCGGTGGCGCCCACTCGGGAGACAGCGTCGCCCACGTCCCGTCCATGCCCTCGGCGTAGCGACGCGCGGCCCAGTAGAAGGCGGCGACGTGCCCGACCGCCACCAGGACGAGCGTGATCACCACGAGCCGGTCGACCAGGCGAGCGGCCTCGCCACGCAGCGAGGTCATGAGCAGCGAGGCCAGCAGGGGCAGACCCACCGCGATCGGGAGCGTGTACCTGCCCTGCCAGATGATCCCCGCGGCCTCGGCCGTCGGGACGGACAGCGCGACGGGGACGAGCAGGACGGCCAGCAGCAGGAGCACCATCGCCACGCGCGGTCGGCGGGCGCCGCGCTCGGCGAACGCCAGCAGCACCAGAGCGGACGCCACCGCGTACCAGACCAGCACGGTCGGGTACGGCGAGCCCGTGTCCAGCCACCCGAAGTTCCCGATCATCTGCTCGACGAACTGGCCCGTGGCGAGCAGCATGACGGCGATCACGAGCTTCGGGTCCGCGTACTCCGGGAAGAGCCCCTCGGTGGTCACGATCTCGCTGTGCGTGAGGATCCAGCCGACGGAGGCCAGCCCCGCGAGCACGGCCGCGACGGCGGACCACCGGGCGGCGCGCAGCCGTGCGAGGGCGGCCACGGCTCCGGGGCGGGCCGCGACGACGGCCACGACGAGGGCGATCAGCGCCCACAGGGGGCCGGACGTGCGCAGGTTGATCAGCACGGCCCCGGAGACGACCGCCTGGACGAACCAGGACGTGGGCGGCGGCACGGACACGTCCGCGTCGGACCGACGCCGCGCCAGGGCCAGGCAAGCGGCCCAGAAGCTGAACGCGGTCGCGATCTCCAGCGCGTTCGGGTTCACCGCGCCGCTGATGAACAGCGCCATCGGCGTGAGGGCGACGGCGACGCCCCAGATCGCGCGACGGGGCTCGAGCTGCACGACGCGCCGGATGCCCCAGGTGAGGAAGAACGCGCAGAGCGCGGCGCTGACGAGCCGCATCGCGTAGACCGCGACCTCGCCGGACAGCGGGATCGTCGTCCACCCCACCAGCACGTAGTACAGCGGTGGGTACTGGCCCGCGTACGTGCCCGCCTCGGTCAGGCCCGGGACGCGGCCCTCGAGCGGGTCGACGCAGTCGGCCGACCCCTTCTTCTGGAAGCGGAAGCAGTCCGGGTAGTCCTCGAGGTCGGCGACGTCGGAGGGGACCTGGACCCATGTCGGCGCACCGGGCTCGGAGGTGTCCTGGGGCGCCTCGCCGAGCTCGCCACCCAGCTGACCCCGGACCACGGCGGCCGCCTTGATGACGTGGCTGGGCTCGTCCGGTGCCGCCATGAGCGGCATCGTGAGCGCCCACGTGCCCATGAGGGCGAACAGGAGGAGCCCGACGGGCCCCCACGTCCTCAGCGTGCCCGTTCGCAGGGCCTGGCGCAGATCCATGATGTCCTTCGGGGAGGTCGGGCGTCGGTGCGGGCGCAAGGGGTTCACAGCAGGCGGCGCGCGAGCCGCCAGTACGCCGCGAGGGCTGCCTGCAGCAGGCCGCCGCCCGGAGGCAGCGGGAACTGCGCCGGGTCGAACCGGGTGCCGAGCAGGTGCGCGAGCTCACGGTCCGGGACGGTCCGGGCGGCCTGGACCGTGCGCCGCCGCTCGCGGACCCAGCCCAGGTGGCGCATGATCCACCGCCAGCCCGCGATCTTCTGGCGTCCCCAGCCCTGCGACGCGGCGATCAGCGTGATCGCCGCCTCGAACGCGAGCAGGGGGAGCGCGAGCAGCGCCAGCGTCCGGCCCGAGTGGCACGTGGCGAGGAAGAGCAGGCGGTTGCGCTCGACGAGGTACATCTTGAGCGGCGTCCGGCTGAACTCGTAGTAGTGCCTGGCCCGGGCGGTCGGGACGTAGCGGACCCGGAGCCCGCGCTGCCAGGTGCGCCAGCTGAGCTCGAGGTCCTCCAGGTACGCGAAGTACTCCTCGGGGAACCCGCCGAGCTCGGCCCAGGTGGACGCGCGGGCAGCCATGAGGGCGCCCGTGGTGGACGCGATGTCCGTCGGTGTCCGGTGCGCCGCCGCGGGCTCGCCCATGTGCCCCGCCCACGACAGCCCGAGGACGTGCACCGGGTTCCCCACCGAGTTCACCGTCTCCGGATCGGCTCCGAGCGTCACCAGGCCGCAGACCAGCCCGGTGCTGGGGTCGTCGAGGGCCTCGGCCAGGGCGCGCAGAGCGCCCGGTTCGACGACCGCGTCGGAGTTCACCAGGGCGAGGACCGGCGCGGTCGCCTCACGAGCACCGAGGTCGACCCCTCCGGTGAAACCGAGGTTCCGGTCCGGGGTGATCACGCGCAGCCGCGGGTCGGCGGGCAGCTCCGCGACCGCGTCGGTGGTGCACCCGTTGTCGACCAGCAGCAGCTCGACGTCGACGCCGTCCGACGCGAGCACGGCCGCGACCGCCTCCCGGAGGTACGGTTCCGGCCCGAAGGCGAGCATGATCGCGCAGACGTGCCGACGCGGCGTCATCAGGAGGACTCCTCGGAGATGTGGCCGGACCCGACGGTCCCGGCGAGGGGCGTGTCGTGGACGGTGGGCTGCGCGGCGCGCGCCCCGGTCCAGTCCGTCAGCGCGTGCCGCAGCGCCACCGCGGCGACCAGCAGCGCCGCTCCGGACCCGGCGGTGAGCGCGAGCGACACCCGCATCGCGAGGTCGAGGGACGGGATCAGCGCGAGGAGCAGCCCCGCGAGCCCGGCGCACCAGACGGCGATCGCCAGCGCGTCGCGACCGCGCGCGAGCAGCGCCTGGACCAGCACCTGCACCACCATGAACAGGACCGCGGAGACGGCCAGCACCACCATGACCCCCCGCTCGACGTCGAACCCGGGACCGAAGAGCAGGCGCACGGCCCGGGGACCGACCAGGGCGGTCGCGCCGATACCGAGCGCTCCGATGCCGCTGGTCAGCAGCACGGCCGTCCGGAGCGAGGCGACGAACGAGACGCGCTCGTCCCGCGCGACGTGCGCGGCCAGCTTGGGCAGGAACACCGCCTGGACCGCGGCGAACAGGAACAGGGGGATCCGCGCCACGGTGAGGGCGTTGACGAGCTGTCCGGTGGTCTCGGACTCACCGGGCGACGCCAGCAGCTGAGCGGCGACGGGACCGGCGTTGGCGAGGAGCTGCGAGGCCAACGACGCGGCGACCAGCGCCCGCATGCCCACGGCCGCGCGCGGCGCCCGGGGGGCGCGCTCCAGGAGCGGACCGGACCGCAGGAGCGCGGCCGCGGTCGAGACCAGGGGCGCGGCGGCCAGCACGGCACCGAACGCGACCGGCGACCGCACGTCGAGCGCCGTCAGGACGAGGACGCCGGCGATGCGCAGGCCGCCGTCGAGGGCGAGCTGGACGCCGTAGCGCGGGAACCGGCCGGTCCCGCCGAGCACGCCGCGGGCCAGGTAGGCGACCGCCATGCCGAGCAGCGCCGCGGCGAACAGCGCGGTCATCCCGCGCACGCCCTCGAACAGGGCATCCCGGAACCACCGGTTGCCGACGAGCAGCACGACCGCGACCACCGCCAAGGAGCCCGCGGCGTAGAGCGTGGGCCCGCGGACGGCACCCGCCGTCGCGAGACCGCGGGAGCGCAGCCCCGACACCGCGCGCGAGGTCTCCTGCTCGACCGGCAGGTAGAGGCCGATGCCGATCGCGTTCAGCAGGGTCCAGAGCAGTGCCAGAGCGGTGTAGCCGGGCCCGTCGCCGAGCGCCTGGGCGCAGAGCGCCAGGAACGCGAACGACGCGAGGCCGTAGACGCCGATCCCGGCGCCGACCCACAGGACCCCCGCGCCGAACCCGCCCGCTCGGGAGGTGGCCGGCGACCCGGTCACCTCGGTTCGTCCCCGTGCACGTCCGCGGGGAGCTGGTGGCCCTCGACGACGTCGAGCCGACGCGCGAGCAGAGCGATCTCCTCGGCGAGCGTCCTGGTCTCCTCCTCGAGCTGTGACACCTCGGTGCTCAGCTGGATGCAGACCAGCAGGAGCACGACGATGCTCGTCGCGAACAGCAGGTTGGACGGGGTCTCGACCCCGACGGCCTCGGCGAGCCGCGTCAGGACGGTCGGGAAGGCGCCGAGCACGAGGATCGCCGCGAGGACGACGAGCCAGATGGCGGCGTACTTCTCGCGCAGGCGGCGGGCGCGCAGGAGGTACGCGATCGCGAGGAACGCGATGGCGCACAGGCCGAGGGCGAAGGGGTACCCGGTCACGACGGTGTCCTCGATGCGGGGTGGGCGGGGCGACTGAGCGCGACGACGAGCGCCAGGAACGCGCGGAGCAGGAAGATGCCGGCCTTCACCGGGCTGTGCGAGGGCTCGCCACCGGCGCGGGGGCGCATCGACACGCCCTCCTGGCGCACGCGCAGGCCGGCGCGGTGGGCGATGACCAGCGACTCGACCGTGTCGCCGAGGTACTCCGCGGGGTAGTCGCGCGCGAACAGGGCCACGGCGCGCGGTCCGGCGGCCTTGAAGCCGGACGTCGTGTCCGTCAGCTTCGTGCGCAGGAGCCGGGACAGGACCGTCGACAGGCCGCGCATCGCCCAGCGGCGGGGGCCTCTCGACTGGTAGGTGCCGGTCCCGGCGAACCTCGCGCCGATGGCGATGTCCGCGTCCTCGGCGTCCAGCAGGGCCAGCAGCCGGCTGACGTCGCGCGGGTCGTGCTGGCCGTCGGCGTCCAGCTGCACGACGACGTCGTACCCGGTGCGCAGGGCGTACTTGTAGCCGGCGCGCATGGCTCCGCCGACCCCCAGGTTCACCGGCAGGTCCAGCACCGCGACGCCGCACTCCCGCGCGACCTGCGAGGTCGCGTCCGTGGATCCGTCGTTGACGACGAGGACATCGGTGCCCGGGCTGAACTCCCGCACCTCTGCGAGGACGCCGGGGAGGGCTACCTGCTCGTTCCACGCGGGGATCACGATCAGCGCCCGGTGCGCGCTACGGCTCGACACCTGCGGCACTCTAGCCCACCGCCTTCGGCCCGGAGGGCGGCGGCGCGAGGGGACCCGTGCGACCTCGTGCGCCGTCGAGCAGGCCGCGCAGCAGCAGCCGGGCGCGCGCGAGGCGCGGGTTCACCGTGAGGACGTAGAACACCGTGTACTTGGTGATCCAGGCGAGGTACCCGACCTGCCAGGTCCGGCTCAGCAGGCCGGAGCGGACGAGGAGCACCGTGTTGCGCGCCATGTAGTAGTTCCGGACGGGGGAGTGGATGTGCACGTCCCGTTCACGTCCGGGGATGCGCTGGACCCGGTCACCCAGCGAGTGGGCGAGACGCGCGCCCACGACGCCGTACGAGCCGTAGCCCGCACGGCGAGCACGCAGCCCCCACTCGAGGTCGATGTGGTCGATGAACCACGCCTCGTTCATCCCGCCGACCTCGTCGAGCACCGCCAGGTCGACCAGGCACCCCGACGCGATGAGGAAGGTCGCGGGCACCAGCGCCCGGTCCTGTGCGGGCACCTCGGCGCGCCGGGGCCCCCAGCGGTGGTCGGAGAACAGCAGGGTGGCCCCCGCGTTGCGCTCGTCGACCGTCACCGGTCCGACCGCCGCGACCCGGCCGTGCTCGGCGCGCGCCCGGTCCAGGCCGTCGCGCAGCCGCGCGACCATGTCGTGCTCGGGGACCGAGTCCTGGTCGGAGAGCAGCACGGCCGTGGCCCCCAGACCGCGGGCCCGCTCGACGCCCAGGTTCTGGGCCCGGGCGATCCCGACGTTGGCGCCCAGGGGCACGACCTCGCCGCCCAGGTGCTCGACCTCGGCCCGCAGCGCGGCGACGGCGCCGGCCCCGCTGCCGTTGTCGACGAGCACGACGGAGTCGACCTGGGGAGCCAGGGCCCGCAGCAGCACGGTCGTCGCCTCGACGTCCGGCTGGTAGGTGACGACGACGGCGACGACGCCCGTCGGTTCAGCCACGCAGCGACGCCAGGTAGGCCTCGACGTCCGCGTACCGGGGCAGCAGCCCCTCGGTGGCGGCCTGCTCGAGCGAGGGAGCGGCGGTGTCCTTCTCCGAGAGCTGCGGCGTGATCGGGGAGCCGTCGCGTGCCGTGGTGGGCCAGTCGATGCCGACCGTGGGGTCGAGCGGGTGGATCCCGTGCTCGCGGCCCGGTGCGTAGCCCGACGAGCACAGGTACAGCACGGTGGAGTCGTCCTCGAGCGACATGAACGCGTGGCCCAGGCCCTCGGGAAGGTAGATCGCCCGGCGGTCGACGTCGTCGAGCAGCACCGAGTCCCACTGCCCGTAGGTGGGCGAGCCGACCCGGATGTCCACGACGACGTCCAGCACGGCGCCGCGGGCGCAGGTCACGTACTTCGCCTGGCCCGGGGGGACGTCCGCGAAGTGGATCCCGCGGAGCACCCCGGCCGCGGAGACGGAGAGGTTGGCCTGCTGCAGGTCGAACGCGTGCCCCGCCGCGTCACCGAACGGTGCGGACTTGAACCACTCGAGGAACACCCCGCGCGGGTCGCCGAACTGCTTCGGGGTGATCTCCCACGCCCCGGGGACGGCGAGCTCGCGGTACTCCACGGTGGTTCTCCTTCGGTCGGTGCGCGCGGCTCGCGCAGCGGCGACCAGCCTACCGGGGCCGACTAGGCTGGCGGCCGGACGGCTGTCGAGACGAGATGGGGATGTTGTGCGCTGGTTGGTGACGGGGGCCCGCGGCATGCTGGGTCAGGACCTGGTCGCGCGGGTGCGGGAGGGCGGGCACGACGTGGTCGCCCTCGACCGCGACGAGCTCGACATCACGGACGGTGCCGCCGTCCTGGACGCCGTCGCCGGGTACGACGTGGTGGCGAACTGCGCCGCGTGGACCGCGGTGGACGACGCCGAGACCCGGGAGGGCGACGCGTTCGCCGTCAACGCCGTCGGCCCGCAGTCGCTGGCCCGTGCGGCGGACCGGCACGGCGCGCGGCTCGTGCAGGTGTCGACGGACTACGTGTTCGACGGCCACGCCACGGCCCCCTACGCGGAGGACGGGTTCGCCGCCCCCCGGTCGGCGTACGGCCGCACGAAGCTCGCCGGCGAGTGGGCGGTCCGCGCCGAGGCGCCCGACCACCTCATCCTGCGCACGGCGTGGCTCTACGGGGCCGGTGGCGGCTGCTTCCCGAAGACGATCGCGCGGGTCGCGGCGGACAAGGGCGGCCTGGACGTGGTCGAGGACCAGGTCGGGCAGCCGACCTGGACGGTCGACGTCGCGGACCTCGCGGTGCGCCTCGTCGAGGCGCGGGCGGCGTCGGGGACCTACCACGCGACCTCGTCCGGTCTGACGTCGTGGTTCGGGTTCGCGCGCGAGGTCGTCGCCGCCGCGGGGCTCGACCCCGAGATCGTGCGACCGACCACCAGTGCGGGCTTCGTGCGACCGGCGCCCCGCCCGGCGTACTCGGTCCTCGGTCACGACGCGCTCCGCGCGGCGGGTGTCGAGCCGATCGGTGACTGGCAGCAGCGGTGGACGACCGCCGCGACGGAGGTGCTCCGCTGATGTCGGACCGTTCGATCCACGTCGGGGCGCACACCGTCGACGCCCACCACCGCCCGTTCGTCGTGGCGGAGATGTCCGGCAACCACAACGGGGACCTCGGGCGGGCGCTCGCGATCGTCGACGCCGTGGCGGAGTCGGGTGCCCAGGCGCTGAAGCTGCAGACGTACCGGGCCGACACGATCACGATCGACGCGGACGGTCCGGCGTTCCGGGTGTCGCAGGGGCACGAGCTGTGGGGCGGCAAGAACCTCTACCAGCTCTACGAGGAGGCGCACACCCCCTGGGAGTGGCACGCCCCGATCTTCGAGCGGGCGCGCGAGCACGGCCTGGTGCCGTTCTCGAGCCCCTTCGACGGCACGGCGGTCGACCTGCTCGAGGGCCTCGACGTCGAGCTCTACAAGATCGCCTCGCTGGAGATCGGCGACCTCGCGCTGCTGCGCCGGGTGGCCCGGACAGGCAAGCCCGTGGTGATCTCGACGGGTGCCGCCTCGGTCTCCGACGTCGACACGGCGGTCCGGACCATCCGCGCCGAGGGCAACGACCAGGTCGTCGTCCTGGCGTGCACGTCCTCCTACCCGGCGTCGCCCACGGAGTCGAACCTCCGGTCGATCCCCGTCATCCGGGACACGTTCGACGTGGTCGTGGGCCTGTCCGACCACACCAAGGGGATCGGCGCCGCCGTGGCCGGTGTCGCGCTCGGCGCGTGCCTCATCGAGAAGCACGTGACGCTCGCCCGAGACGACGGCGGCGTGGACTCGGACTTCTCCCTGGAGCCGCACGAGCTCGCCGCGCTGGCGACCGAGACCGAGGTCGCCTGGCAGGCGCTCGGGGAGGTCCGGCTGGACCCGACGGCCGGCGAGGCGGAGAGCCGTCGGCTGCGGCGCTCGCTGTACGTGGTCGCCGACGTGCGCGCGGGCGACCGGGTGACGGAGGACAACGTGCGGTCGATCCGGCCCGCGGGCGGCCTCGAGCCGGTGCACCTGGACGTCGTGCTCGGCCGGACGTTCCGGGCGGACGCGGCCCGGGGGACCGCCCTCACCTGGGACCTCGTCTGACACGTCCCGTCCGGGTCCGTCCCGCGCCGCAGCCGCTCGCCGGGTGCTGCGGCGCGGGCGTCCTGGCGTCCGGCGGCGGGACGGTCAGCGGCCCTGTTTGACGAACGCGTCGAGCCCGTCGGGCGCGGACCGGTCCCGGCGCCGGTAGCCGGCAGCCTCGAACAGGCGGGCCGACGCCGTGTTCCCCGGCCGGACGCACGCGAGCACCGCCGGCGCAGTCCCCGCAGCGGCCCGCCACGTCGCCTCGGCGGCCGCGAGGACCTGCTCGGCGAGGCCGCGTCCGCGCGCCTCGGGAGCCAGCGTGATCGACACCTCCCACAGCGACGCGTCCTCGCGGTCGAACCGGACCGTGCCCACGGGCACACCGGTGCGCTCGACGACGAGCAGCACCCGGTCCGGGGCGGCGAGCACGCCGTCCAGCCACCGCAGGTGCGCCGCACGCGGCACCGGGTCCTGGTCGCGCGACGAGGCGCGGGTCGCCGGGTCGTTGCGCCAGCGGAGCAGCACGTCGGCGTCGGCGACGGACGCGGGACGGGCGACGACCACGGGCCGCCCCGACCCGGCCCACCAGGCGTCCAGCACCCGGTCGGCGCCGAGACCGTCGACCAGGGCCCGCCCGGCCGAGCGCAGGGCGTCCCGCCGGGCCGGGTCGGCGAGCAGGTCACGCAGGACGGCGACCGGTCCCTTGGCGAGCGACCGGACGGCGTCGACCGGGCCGAGCCCGACCGCGACACCGGCCCGGACCGCTCGCTCGTAGCCGGTGCGCTGGTTCTCCGTGACGGCGACGAGCGCGGTCGGTGCGCCGATGCAGGCGAGCTCCCACACCGACGTCCCGGCGGCGCTCAGCACCACGTCCGCGGTGGCGGCGAGCGCGGGGAGGTCGTCCTGGGGGCCGAGCACCTCGGCACCGGGCGCCTGCGCGCGCACCCGGTCGGCCGCGGCGCCGGTCGCGACGACCCGGACGCCCGCCGCGCCCGCGAGCTCCGCGACCCGTGCGGCCGCCGCCCCGACCCCGAACGCGTCGGTGCCCCCCATCACCACCAGGACGCCGGGCGCGACGGACCTGCCCGCCGCCGGACGCGTCGCACGCCGCGCGGCCCGCACGGAGTCCCGCAGGGGGGCGTACGCGACGCCGAGCAGGACCGTCCCGGACCCGTCGTCGGGCCGCGCGACGTGCTCGGCGCCGAGCGTCGAGTCCACGACGACGTCCGCGGGCCGCCGGCCGAACACGCCGTCCTCCATCGAGGACACGAGGGGCCCGTGGCCGCGCAGGTCGCCGTGCACCTCGTAGTGGTCCACGTGCAGCACGTCCGTACCGAGTGCCCGGACCGTGGCGGGGTCCAGGTCGCGGGCGGGTAGGACGGTCAGGCCCGCCGCGTCGACGAGCCGGCGCCCGAGCGGTGCGTCGACCGCGCCGAGCAGCGCGACCTCCCAGCCCCGCGCGCGAGCGGCCTCCGCCAGGGCGAGGTTGCGCACCAGGTGCCCGACGCCCGACCCGGTGCTCGCGTCGCTGCGCAGCAGGACCCGCATCAGGCCTCCTCGAGCGCCTTCTGCCGCACGTCGGCGTTCAGGGCCACGAGGTCGGGGCGGGACCGCAGCAGCGCGACCAGGGAGCGCCAGCTCGGCGGGGCGTCACCCAGCGCGGTGGCGACCGCGTCGAGCAGCGCCGCGTCCTGCGCGGTGTCGAGCGTGACACGCAGGTCGTGCGCGTCGGGCGCGACCACGAGGCCGAGGGTCCGGTACTCCCCGGGGGTCGCGTACAGCGCCGACGTGACGTGCACGCGGTGGTGGTCCCGCGCGACGGCGTCGGCCGTCGCGAGGGCGGCGGCGGAGACGAGCTCGACGTCGAGACCGCGGGGCAGCGTCCGCGCCAGCGTGGTGGCGACGTAGTCGAGGGCGGGGTCGGCCCGCCACGCCCCGACGACGGCGTCCACGAGGGCGGGGTCGAGCAGGGGGCAGTCGGCGGTCAGCCGGACCACCGCGTCCGCTCCCGTGACGTCCCGCGCGGCGACGAACCGGCTGAGGACGTCCAGCTCGGACCCGCGCACGACCCGGACGCCGAGCGAGCCCGCCAGGTCGGCCACGACGTCGTCGCCGGAGGCGGTGGACGTCGCGACGACGACCTCGTCGACGCCGGTCGCGGCCTGCGCCGCGCGGACCACCCAGCCGAGCACCGGCCGGCCCGCGAGCGGGAGCAGGACCTTGCCCGGCAGGCGCGAGGAGCCGGTGCGGGCCTGGACCACGGCGACGACGCGGGCGGGAGCGGCGGGAGAGGCAGAGCGCACCGTGCCATGATGCTCTATCGGGCGCACCGCGCCGCGCGGCCCGGCCGCGCTCACCCGCACCGACCGCTTGGAGCTCCACGGCATGTCTCTGCTCACCGGGTCCTCGATCCTCATCACCGGAGGCACGGGGTCCTTCGGCAAGGCGTTCATCCGGGAGGTGCTCGACCACCACGACCCGCGGCGCCTCGTGGTGTTCAGCCGGGACGAGCTCAAGCAGTACGAGGTCCGCCGCCAGTTCGGCGACGACCCCCGCCTGCGCTGGTTCATCGGGGACATCCGCGACCGCCAGCGGCTCGACCGCGCGATGCACGGCGTCGACCACGTGGTGCACGCCGCCGCGCTGAAGCAGGTGGACACGGCCGAGTACAACCCGTTCGAGTACGTGCAGACCAACGTCAACGGGTCGCAGAACATCATCGACGCCGCCATCGACGCGGGGGTGCGGAAGGTCGTGGCGCTGTCGACCGACAAGGCCTCCAGCCCGATCAACCTGTACGGCGCGACCAAGCTGTGCGCGGACCGGATGTTCGTGTCGGGCAACCACTACGCCGCCGCGTACGACACCCGGTTCTCCGTGGTGCGGTACGGCAACGTGATGGGCTCGCGCGGCTCGGTGATCCCGGTGTTCCGCCGGCTCGCCGAGGAGGGCGCGTCGCTGCCGATCACCGACCTGCGGATGACGCGGTTCTGGATCACACTGCCGCAGGCGGTGCAGTTCGTGCTCGACTCGTTCGAGATGATGACCGGCGGCGAGCTGTACGTGCCGCGCATCCCGAGCATGAAGGTCACCGACCTCGCCCAGGCCGTCGCGCCGGGGTCGGCGATGCACGAGATCGGGATCCGCCCGGGGGAGAAGCTCCACGAGGAGATGATCGCCCCCGACGACTCGCGCCGGACCGTGCGCCTGGGCGACCGCTACGTCGTGATGCCCTACGTCGGCGGCTGGGGCTACGAGACCCCGGCGGACGGCGTGCCCGTCGAGGACGGGTGGACGTACCGCTCGGACACCAACGACCTGTGGCTTGACCAGGACGAGCTGCGCGACATGGTCGCGCGGTTCGCCTGAGGGGGCCCGGGGTGCTGCCCTACGGCCGCCAGTCCATCGACGAGGCCGACGTCGAGGCCGTCGTCGCCGCGCTGCGCAGCGACTGGCTGACCACCGGTCCGGCGGTCGACGCGTTCGAGCAGGCGATCTCCGCGCACGTCGGCGGGGGCGCCGCCGTCAGCGTCACCTCGGGGACCGCGGCGCTGCACGTCGCGTACGCGGCGGCGGCGGTCGGCCCGGGTGACGAGGTCGTCACGACGCCGCTGACCTTCGTGGCGACCGCGGCGGCCGCCGCGCTGCACGGCGCCACCGTGGTGTTCGCGGACGTCGAGCCGGACACCGGGAACCTGGACGTCGAGGCGGCCCGCGCCGCGATCACGGACCGCACCCGCGTCGTGGCCGCCGTCGACTACGCGGGCCTGCCCGCGAGCCCCGACGCGTTCGCCGCGCTGGCCCACGAGCACGGCGCGCTGTTCCTCGAGGACGCGGCGCACTCCATCGGCTCCCTGTGGCAGGGGCGGCCGGTGGGGTCGTTCGCCGACCTCACGACGCTGTCGTTCTTCCCGACCAAGAACCTCACGACCGCGGAGGGCGGGGCGGTCGTCACGGCGGACGCCGAGCTCGAGCGGCGCGCTCGCGGGTTCAAGAACCACGGCCTCGTCCGCGACCGGGACCGGCAGCGGTTCCCCGACGAGGGTCCCTGGCACCAGGAGGTGCACGAGTTCGGCCTGAACTACCGCCTGCCGGACGTGCTCGCCGCCCTGGGGACGTCGCAGCTGCGCCGGCTCGAGGCGTTCCGGACCCGGCGCGCGGAGATCCACGCCCGCTACGACGAGGGCCTGCGCGACCTCGACGGCGTGCTCACCCCGGCGCACCGCGACGGTGCCGAGCCCGCCTGGCACCTCTACCCGCTGCGGGTGACCGGCGGCCGGCGGCGCGCGGTGTTCGAGAGCCTGCGGGCCGCGGGCATCGGCGTGCAGGTCAACTACATCCCCGCGTACTGGCACCCCGTGTTCGCGGACCTCGGGTACCGGCGCGGGATGTGCCCGAACGCCGAGGCGTACTACGAGCAGGAGATCTCCCTGCCGCTGTTCCCCGACCTCACCGACGCGCAGGTCGACCACGTCGTCGACGAGGTGCGTCGCGCGGTCGCGGGCCGCTGAGCCCGCGGTGACGGGGCCGGTCCCGGACGGCGACCCAGCACAGGCCTCCGCCACGCGCGCTGTCCTCGGCAGGGGATCGCTGTACACGATCGCCACGGCAGGACCGGCCCTGGCGTCGCTCGCCGTGATCCCGGTCGTGACCCGCCTGGTGCCGGTCGCCGAGTACGACCTGGTCGCCGTCGCGACCGTCGTCGTCCAGGTGGCGTTCATCCTCGTGGCCCTGGGTCTCGGCGCGGCGATCACCCGGCAGTACATCCTCGACGCAGACGGGGCCGCCGGCGCCCGGGGCGTCGTGATCGCGGGCGCGGTCCTCGCCTCCGTGGTGACCGCCGTCCTCGCGGCGACCGGACCGTGGTGGGCGCCGGCGCTGCTCGGCCGCCCCTTCACGACGGAGCTGCTGCTCGCCCTCGTCGCGGGCGCGGGTGGCGCGTGGATGGTGCTCTCACAGTCCTACCTTCGCGGCGCCGACCGGCCAGGCCCGTTCGTGGCGCTCGCGATCGGCGCGAGCGTGGTGGGGCCGGCGGCGGGCCTGGCAGCGGTCGCGGCGACCGAACGCACCGCGGTCGTCTACCTGAGCGGTGTGGTGGGTGGCTACCTGCTCGCCGGGGCCGCAGGTCTGGTTCTCGTGCTGCGGTCGGGGCGACCGCATCTCACCCGCCGTGGTGTCGTCGACGCGCTGCGCGTCGGAGCGCCGACCGTGCCCCACCAGGTGTCGCTGTACCTCGCGCTGGCCGGGCTCGTCGTGATCGCTGACCGGCTCCTGGGAGACGGTGGGAGAGCAAACGTCGCGCTGACGATCGGCGCGGGGGCGACTGTCGTCACGGCCGGTCTGAACAACGCGTGGGCGCCGGTCGTCTACCGCGCCGCGCCGGCGGACCGGGGGCGTGTGCTGGACGAGACCTCCCGGGTCATCGCGCTGGTGGCCGTCGTGCTCGCCGGAGGGGTCGCGCTGCTGGCGCCGTGGCTCGTGGCGGTCGCCGCTCCGGCCGCGTACCGGCCTGCCGACCTGGTGCCCGCCGTCGCCCTCGCCTGCGCTGCGGCGCTGCCCTCGGTGCTCTACCTGGCCAGCGGCCACCTCGTGTTCGCGCGAGGGCGGACTGCCTGGTTGGCGCTGAGCACCCCGATCGCTGTCGGGCTGGGGCTGGCTGCGGCCGCCGGGATCACCGCCGCCGCGGGGCTCGTCGGCGTCGGTGCGGGTTACCTCGTCGCCTACCTGCTGCTCGCCGTCGCGACGACGATGGTGCAGCGTCACGTCGCGGATCGTCCGTGGTGCCCGCCGTCGATGCTGGCGACGGTGCTGCTCTGGGTCGCCGCCACGGTCGCGGGCGCGCTGCTTCCGACGGCGGGCACGGGCGCGCTGGTCCGGGTGGGCGCGGCGGCTCTGCTGGGTGTCGGCGGCCTGCTCGGCGTGCGTCGGCTCGGCCGGCGTCAGTCGATCCGGTAGACCGCCGCGCCGTCGCTCTCGTGGACGAGCGTCGCGAACCGCCGGAGCTCGGGGCTCTCCGTCCCGACCGACCGGTCGACGAGCAGCCATCGCACGCCCCACCGGTCCGCGAGCAGCTGTACGGACGCCTCGTCCGGGTCGTCGAACACGGCCTCGTTCGCCTCGTACCGCTCGGTGTCCCAGAACGGACTCGTGCGGGTCTGACCCGGCCGGAATCCCTCCGGGTACGCCCATCCCTCGACCAGGACCCGTCGCTCGGTCAGGGCGGACACCCAGAAGTGACGCGTGTCGCAGGCGTCGGGAGGTCCGTAGCAGTGGGCGTTGGTCGCGATGACGTCGGAGGTCCCGGAGCTGTCGCGCACGACGAGCGCGGCAAGCGCCCCGTCATGGGGAATCGGGTAGCTCTCCCCAGGGCCCTGACCGTCACGCACGACCGAGACCGCCGCACGGACGACCTCGCCGGAGCGCTGGAGCAGCGAGCCTCCCGTGAGGACGAGGCTGAGCACGACAAGTCCGGCCGCGCCGGGCCGGACGAGGTTCGCCACGCCGAGCCCGTGCCTGCGCTGCACGACGTGCGCGCCGACGGCGCCGACGATGGCCAGTAGTGCGGCTCCCGACGCCAGCATGAGCCATGGGGTCGCCATCGCGACGTACGGGAACCCGGGGTCGGACGCCGGCGCCGGTCGTTCGAGGCCGTCGATCCGGCGGACCGCCCAGAGCAGCATCGCGCCCGCCAGGAGGGCCCCAGGGACGAGAGCCCGGACGCGGCGCGGCCAGTCCCGCATCGCGACGACCAGGCCCCACACGCTGAGCACTCCCAGCGCGGGCCACGCGGCGTAGAGGAAGTACAGCTGGCTGAGCCCGTTGGCCGTCGTGAGCAAGCAGGCGCCGATCCCGGCACCCGCGGTTCCTAGCAGCAGCCAGAACGCGGCGTCGCGCAGAATCTCGCGCCGCAGGAGCAGCAGCAGCCCCGCGCTGGAGCACAGCCACGCAGCCAGCGTCAGGGCGACGACCAGCGCGACGTCGCGCGCACTCGTGGGGTCGGCGACCGCCTGGGCAGCGGCGAACGCGCGGGTCGTGCCGAAAGGCGTGACGGTCAGGCTCCCCGACTGCCCCCCGAGGACGACGACGAGCAGCAGCGCAAAGCCCGCCGCACAGATGCCCAGGAGCGCGGCGCTCAGGCGGACCACCCCGGTGCGCAGGACCGCCGCGACGACGACGACGAGGGCGAGGGCTGCCACGGCGACCGGCAGGAACGTCGACTTCGACCCGCCGGCTCCCCACGCGAGCAGGGTGAACACTCCCAGGAGCGGGATGCGTCCGCGGAACCGGCCGTCACGGAGCAGTGCGACTGCCACGGTGAGCATCGCCAGGAAGAGCGCGATCCCGAACGTCTGGGTCGGGCTCCGGTACGTCGCGAAGTGCAGGAAGCCCGGGTTCTGGAAGCCGAAGGCGGTCCACCCGTAGACGTTCGCGGCAGACGAGAGGGTGACGACCGCGGCGGCCGCGGGTGCCGACCAGGCGCTCCCGCTCAGACGACGGGTCAGCACCCCGGTGAGCACGACCCCGAGTGACACCAGAGCGACCGGCATCAGCCGGTAGAGCAGCCAGGTGAGGTCGACCCCCGAGACATGCGCCGCCCCGGCCAGGTGCTCGTAGACGAACAGGTGGTAACGCAGGGGTTCATCGAGCAGATACGGGTAGACCAGAGGGTAGTGGGTGTCCACCCCTGCGGCGATCGCCTGGTGGAAGGGCAGGTCGACGTACACCGACCCGGGAACTCCACGGCTCCAGGGTCCGGACCCGTCGGCGTAGGCGACCGGGTTGGACGCGAGAGCGGTCCCCGCGAGCCAGACGGTCGCGCCCACGACGACCAGGGCCTGCACCCAGGCGGAGGCCGGCGTGGTAGTCGGTGCACCGGGCCGGGTCCAGGCGGCGGCACGCCAGCGTCGAGACAGCAGCGAGCCCATGAGGACCGCCACGGACCAGAGCCAGGACCAGCGCGTCAGGTGCAGTGGCGCGAGCGCGAACGCCAGCAGCACCTGGATCGCGAGACCGATCGCGGTGCCGAGGGCGACGTCCTCGACGAAGGAGACGGTGCGGCCCCGCACGGCTCGCCAGATGACCGTCCCGGGTAGCGCGACGGCGAGCGCGAGGTACGCCAGGTACATCAGGGAGACCGGGACAGGAGTGCCGTAGCGGTGCAGCACCAGCACCACCGCCGTGACGGCCGCCGCCGGTGGTAGGTACCGCGCTACAGCGCTCGCAGCGCTGTGGTCGGGTGCCGACCGGGTGCGCAGCTGCCGCCGGCCGACGGCAGCGGTTCCGGTCACGCCTCGTGACCCGGGGCCGGCTCCCCGCCGAGCCCGCTGTCGCGGCGCACGGCGTACGTGGGCTTGCCCATGCTGCGTGTGTGCAGCCGACCCAGGTACTCGCCGATCACCCCGAGCGAGAGCATCTGCGCCCCGGAGAAGAGGGCGACCATCGCGGCGATCGTGGTGAAGCCGGCGACGGTGGTCTCACCGGTGGCGAACTTCCAGACCACCACCGCGCCGAGCAGGACACCGAGCCCGGCGCAGAACCAGCCGAGCCAAGCCACCAGACGGAGGGGGACATTGCTGTAGCCGGTCACCATGTTCAGGGCGTGCCGGACGAGAGAGCGGAGGGTGTACGACGACGAGCCGATCTCGCGCTGGTCCATGCGGACGACCACCCGGTCGATGGACGTCGTGGCCCACGAGAGCAGGACGTCGAGCGAGCTGTACGGGTCATGCAGGTCCGTGAAGGCGTCGCGCAGCGAGGTCCGGAACGCGCGGAACGCGCTGACATCGTCGGCGCGCGGGACCCCGGCGAGCGCCAGCGTCCGCTTGACCAGTCGCGACGCCGCAGACCGGAGCACGCCGTGCTCTTCCTCCGCGGCGACCCCGTACACCAGGTCCACGTCGTCGGTCAGCCTGCTGAGCAGTGCACCGATCTGGTCAGCGCGGTGCTGCTGGTCGTCGTCCATGGTCACGACGGTGTCGAAGCGTGCCCGACGGATGCCGGCGAGCAGTGCGTTGTGCTGGCCGTAGTTCCGGCGCAGCTCGATCGTGCGGACGCGGTCCGGGTGCGCCCGCGCGATCTCGCGCGCAACACGCGCGGTGCTGTCCGGACTCCCGTCCACCACCAGCAGGACCTCGAAGTCCTCGACGGCACCGGCAGTGGTGGGTGTACCCAGCTGGGACAGGAGGTCGGAGACGACTGGTCCGATGGTGTCCTGCGACCGGTAGCAGGGGATCACGACGCTGACGTGCATCGCACCAGGATGCCGTATGCCGGCGGCGGCACCGGACGTCCCGGGGAGCGCCGTCACCGTGCTGCTCCGAAGCTGACGAAGCGGTGGCCGAGGTAGGAGAGGACGGCGACCGCCACGACGGCGACCACCTGGGCGGGCAGCGGGGGGATCCCCGCCAGCTCGACGAGAGCGGGCGTCGCGACGACGCCCGCGACGAACCCGCTGCCCCAGACGCCGACAAAACGCGGCAGGTCGCGGCGCCACGGGTTCGTCGACCGGAAGATGAGCCGGCGATACGTCGGGAAGGCGACGCCGATCGTCACCGCCTGTGCGAGCAGGATCGCGTACATGTACGGCATCCCGGTCGAGAGGAGGAGGGCGAGGAGGCCGAGATACCCCAGCGTCGTTGTCCCGGCGACCAGCAGGTAACGGATCTGCTCGTTGCCGAGCGCGCGGCGTATGAAGGCGCCGATGCCGCTGTTCACCTGCGGGGGCGCCCGACGGGACGGCAGGAGCAAGAGGACGGCACGGCACGACTCTACGGGAGTCGACCCCGGGATGGGCCTATCCTCGTCAACCATGACCGACGCGCCGATCCCCTTCTCGAAGCCCTTCCGCGCGCTCCACGAGCTGGCCTACCTCGACGAGGTGCTGGGGTCCGGGCACACCCACGGCGACGGGCCGTTCACCGGTCGAGCCTCCCGGCAGCTCGAGGCGATCACCGGTGCGCCGCACGCGCTGCTGACCGGGTCGGGCACGCACGCGCTGGAGCTCGCGAGCTGGTTGCTCGATCTCGAGCCGGGTGACGAGGTGATCGTCCCGAGCTTCACGTTCTCCACGACGGCGGCCTCGGTCATCATGACCGGCGCGACGCCGGTGTTCGTGGACATCGATCTCGCGACGGGCAGCCTGGACGTCGACGCGTTCGAGGCGGCCGTGACCCCGCGCACCCGCGCCGTCTCGGTCGTGCACTACGGCGGCGTCGCCCCGGACATGGACCGGGTGCTGGCGATCGCGTCCGCCGCAGATGTCGCGGTCGTGGAGGACAACGCGCACGGGCTGGGCGCGCGCTGGGGCGGGCGGGCGTGCGGCGCGTTCGGCGTGCTCGCGGCCCAGAGCTTCCACGCGACGAAGAACGTGCAGTGCGGCGAGGGCGGCGCACTGCTGGTCAACGACACGTCCCTGCTCTCGCGCGCCGAGGTGCTGCGCGAGAAGGGCACCGACCGGTCGAGGTTCCTTCGTGGCGAGGTCGACAAGTACTCCTGGATCGACCGTGGCTCCAGCTACCTCCCGAGCGAGCTATCTGCGGCGGTGCTCACTGCGCAGCTCGAGGCGTTCGACGACATCCAGGCGCGACGGCACGCGATCTGGGACGCGTACGCGACGGGGCTGGCCGAGTGGGCCGACCTCACCGGGACGTCCCTGATGAGCCCGCCTCCCGAGGCGGAGCACCCCGCGCACGTCTTCTGGCTGCTCGCTCCGACCGGGCCGCTGCGGGACGCCTTGCTGGACCACCTCCGAGCGGCCGGAGTGGGCGCGACGTTCCACTACATCCCCCTGCACTCCAGCATCGCGGGCGAGCGGTTCGGCCGGACCCCGGCGCCGTGCCCGGCCACCGACGACTTCTCGGCCAGACTCGTGCGCCTCCCGCTGTGGGCGGGCATGGCCGATGCGGCCGTCGAGCGTGTCCTCGACACGGTGCGGCAGTTCCGCCCCGTGGCGGTCTGAGATGTCGTGGGACGCGCTGGCGGCTGCGGGCGTGGTCTGCGTGCCCTCACCAGCCGAGTCCGCCCGGTTCGGGGTGGAGGTCCACCGCCTCACCATCGGCCCGGGGGAGCTGCGCGCGGGCGAGCTGCGCGCGCTCGTCGAGGCGTCGGCGGCTGACGTCCTCGTCGTGCGGTACGACGTCGGCCGGCAGGAGGTGCCCGCCGTGCTCGCCGCGACCTCGCGGGCGGTGCTCCCTGCCGGTGCGCTCACCTACTGGGAGACGCCGGTCCGGGCCGGGCGGGCGTCGGGGTCCACGGAGGTGGTCCCCTCGGGTGCACTCGACCCCGCCGTCGCGGAGTCGGTGGTGCGCGACGTGGTGCGGAGCTCGTTCGCGGCCTACGGCAACCACTACACGGCCGACCCGCTGCTCGACGCCGCGGCGGCGTTGGCGGGTTATGAGGAGTGGGCCACGCAGTCCCTGCGCCAGGACCCGGACGACGTTCTCGTGCAGCTGCTCGAGGGCGTCCCTGTCGGCGTCGCGACGGTCGAGCACGCGGACGACCACGTGGAGGTGCTCCTGGCCGGGCTCGTGCCGGTAGCGCAGGGGCGGGGACTGTACGGCGATCTGCTGGCTGCCGTCGAGGCCCGTGCGGCCGCGCGTGGCCTCGGACGGCTGGTGATCTCGACGCAGGTGCAGAACGTCCGGGTGCAGCGGGCATGGGCCCGCCAGGGGCTCAGGCCCTTCGCCGCGGTCGAGACGGTGCACCTGGTGCGTCGCGAGGCCCTCCGGGTCGGCCGAGCTCCGGCGACGTAGCCCGTCGACCGGACCCGCCTCGGTGTCAGAGGGACTCGCGGGCCGCCGCGACGTCGAGCGGAGCACCCGGGGCGCCGGGTGCCGACCCGAGCGGCCGGGGGAGGTACTCGGTCGCCGCGGCGAACCACTGCGCGAACGACAGGGTCGGCGCGTCCCCCGCGGGTGCGTCGGCCGCCGGGGCCCCCGACCGCCGCCGGAGCTGGGTCGTCGCGCGCGACAGCGGCGCGCCGAGCCAGTGGTCCAGCCATGGTCCGGCGTGCCGTCGGTCCCACCCGAGAAGCCGGCGCAGGTCCGCCGGCTGCAGGAGGTCGTCTGCGCCCGTCTCGGCGCGGGCGACGGCTGTGCGCTCGGCCGTCCCCACCCCCCGGTCGTAGAACTCGGGCCACCGGGCGGCGAGCGAGCCCGCGTCATCGGGCCGTTCCCCGGCCAGCCGCATGGCGTCACCGGACACCGTCGCGTCGATCCCCAGCGACGCGGCGTACACGACCGGGGTGGACAGCCGGTTCGACACCACGCGCGACGCCCCGGTCAGCAGCGTGTGCAGACGGCCGAGGAACCGGGGGTCCGTCCGGGTGCCGAGGGTGACGACCCGGTGACCGGCGCCGACGTACGCGTCGACGACCCGAGGGTCGCGCGCCTCGACGTGGTACAGGCAGACGGTGCTCGGACCCTCCGTGCCGGCCCACGCGCGCGCAACCGCGGCGTGGTCGCCGAGGAGGGGCTGCGTCGCTATGCCGTGCACCGGCAGGATCACCGTGCCCGAACCCGGCGGGCGCGGGCCGGCTACGGCGCACAGGTAGTGCCACGGCGCCCCGATCGCGACGCTGCGGCGGTCGCCGGCGGCCGGGTCCCAGGCGCGGGACCGGTGGGACCACACGAAGAGCGCACGGCGGCGCGGGCCGTCGGGGGTGCCGATCGCGGGGAAGTCGCGGAAGTGGGTGTCGAGCGGCGACGCCGCTGTCCACCCGTGCTGCACGAGCCCGGGCAGGTGGCGGGGACCGCGCAGCCCGGAGTACCGCGCGAGCGCGCTGCTGTGACCGTAGTAGTGGTTCTGGGACTCCACGAGATCGAGCCTACGGTGCGCGGGAGCACACCCGGTCGGCGCGGAGATGTCCACATCCGGCTCTCCGCCGCCTCCGTGGCCGTTACGCTGAGGACCAGACCGGATCGACAGGGAGAGCAGGAAGCGCGTGGCGGACAACGACGACGTGTGTCTCGTCATGCCCCTGTACAACGAGGGTCCCGTGGTCGGTGACGTCGTCGAAGCAGCCCGGGAGACGTTCCCCCGTGTCGTGGCGGTCGACGACGGCAGCGCCGACGGCTCGGCGCGGATCGCACGCGACGCCGGTGCCTTCGTCGTCCAGCACCCGGTGAACCTCGGGCAGGGCGCGGCGCTGCAGACGGGCTTCGACGCAGCCCGGAGGCTGCCGGGGGTCCGGTTCGTCGTGACGTTCGACTCGGACGGGCAGCACCGCACCGAGGACGCCGCGGCGATGGTCGAGCGGCTCCGCGCCGACGAGGCGGACGTGGTCTTCGGCTCGCGGTTCCTGGACGGACGGACGCGGCCCGGTCTCGTGAAGGGCGTGGTGCTGCGCACGGCAGTCGTCTACTCGAACCTGACGACCGGCGTGCGCCTGACGGACACGCACAACGGGCTGCGCGCGCTGAACCTGCGCGCGCTGGCCGGCATCCAGATCCGGCAGAACCGGATGGCCCACGCGTCGGAGATCATCGAGCAGGTCGGCCGGTCCGGGCTGCGGTGGGTCGAGCACCCGGTGCACATCGAGTACACCGACTACTCGCGGAGCAAGGGCCAGTCCGTGTGGAACGCCGTGAACATCGTCGCCGAGCAGCTGTACAGGTGATCCCGTGCTGATCAAGCTCCTCCTCCTGCTCGCGATCGCGGTGATCGCCGTCCTCAGCGTGCGCTCGGGCCGCGGGGCGAGGCGCCTCGCCTTCCGGCGCATCGGCGTGATCGGGTTCGCGGTGCTCGCCGCGGCGTCCGTGCTGCTGCCCGACGCGTGGAACGAGCTCGCCGCCGTGGTGGGGGTCGGGCGCGGCACCGACCTCATCCTGTACGGGTTGATCGTGCTGTTCTTCGCCTCGATGGTCACGAGCTACCGGCGGTTCCGCGAGATGGAGACCCTGCACACGGTGCTCGCCCGCCGGATCGCGCTGGACGAGGCGTTCGGCGTGCTGGCCGTGCTCCCGCCCGGCACCGCCGGCCCCGTCGCACCCGCCCCCCACCCGGACGAGGTCCCCGCGCCGCACGAGGGCACGAGCGCGTGAGGTCCCGCGGAGCCCGCAGTCCGCGAGCGCTGGGACCGCGGTCCGCCTTCTGGCTCACTTTCGTGCTGTTCGCCCTGCTCGGCGGGGTCTGGTCGCTGACCTCGCCGCTGTCGGCTGCTCCCGACGAGGCCGCGCACCTCGCCAAGGCGGCCGGGGTCGCCCGAGGACAGCTGCTCGGTGAGGAGTGGGCGCCCGGACGCTACGTCGTCGCGGTGCCTCAGGTGTACGACGACGTCGCAGACGTCAACGACTGCTTCGCCTTCCGTCCCGAGCGGTCCGCTGCATGCTCCGATGCCCTCCGAGAGACGTCCGCGGAGCCGACCGCCGTCCTCACCTCGGCGGGACGGTACAACCCGCTGTACTACGTGCTCGTCGGCTTGCCGACCCACCTGCCGCCGACTCCCGTCGCCCTGCACCTCGTGCGGCTGATGAGCGTCCTGCTCTGCGCGACGACGCTCGCGATGGGCGTGCGTTCCGCGGTCGAGACCCGGGCCCGGACCTGGCCCGTGCTGGCGGTGTTCGGTGCCACGACCCCGATGGTCGTGTTCATGCTCTCGGTGGTGAACCCGAGCTCCCTGGAGATCACCGCGGGTCTCGGGCTGTGGGCGACGTTGCTGGCGATCCTGCGCGACCCGCGACCGGACCTCCTGCGCCGGCAGATGCTGAGGGCGGGAGTCCTGGTCGCGCTGCTCGTCAACGCCAAGTCGGTGTCGCCGCTCTACCTGGCGATCATCGTGCTCGTGGTGATCGCGACCGTCCCGTGGTCGCGGACCCGGTCGGTGCTCGTGGACCGGCGGGCGTGGCCCGGCCTCGCCCTCGGTGTCGCCGCGTCGGTCGCCGCTGTCGTCTGGATCCGCCTGGCCGGTGCGATCGGGCGCCCGAGCGAGGCGCCCTACCCGGAGCTGACCCCGGGTGTCGCGGCGGAGCGGGTCCTGGGCCGCAGCGACCAGTACCTCGCGAACATGCTCGGGCAGTTCGGCTCGCACGACACCGGGATCCCGCTGTGGGGCTACATGCTGGCGGTGCTGGTCGCGCTCACCCCGGTCGTGCTCGCGCTGGCGGTCGGGAGCAGGCGGGACCGCGCGGTGATCGGCGTCCTCCTGGTGCTCGTGATCGCGCTCCCGGTCGTCCTCCAGGTGCCGCAGGCGACGGAGCTCGGTCTGCCGTGGCAGGGCCGCTACGTCCTGCCGATCGCGGTCGGGCTGCCCTTGCTGGCCGGCTACGTGCTCGCCGAGCACCGCGACGAGCTGGGTGGTCGGCTCGGGCACCGGCTCGCCGGCATGCTGGTCTGGTCCTGGGCGGTGGTCCAGCTGCTCTCGGTGGTCGCGAACCTCCGGCGGTACACGGCCGGCGCCGCGTGGCCGTTCGTCGCCGCCCGCGACCCGGACTTCTGGACGCCGCCCCTCGGGCAGGCGACGCTCCTCGTCCTCGCCGTCCTGATCTGCGGGGGAGGGGCCGTGCTCGCCTCGCGGCTCGCCCGGGACCTGGCACGGGCGGACGAGACGACGCGCGCCGCGCCGGAGGGTGGCGACGGCGGCGGGACAGGACCCACGGGTCGCCCTGCCGTCGAGGCCGACGTCGCCGGCGGGCCGAGGTGACCGACCGGACCACGCGCAGCGCCGCCGTGGTGCGACGGGTCGGCACGGCGACGGACGGCACGCTCGACGTCGCCGTGGCCGCGCTCGGCCTCTGGACCGCCGTCTACGGTGTGCTGCTCCTGGGAGTGCCGCTCGTCCTCGGGGTCGTGGTGTGGGCGCTCGCGGTGGTGGGACTCGCCGTCGCACGGTCGCGGGGGCCCTGGTTCGCCGATGCGGTGGAGCCCGGACCGTGGTCGACCGTCGGCGCGCTGGTGCTCGGCGCGGCGACGGCGGTGCTGTCGTCGGTGATTGCCCGGCCCGAGTGGGACGACGCCGCCTTCGTCGTGCGGTCGACCTGGGTGGCCGACCACGGTGCCCTGGCCACGGGCGACATGATCTTCAGCGACGACGGCGCGTGGCCGGCGACCTTCGGCCAGAGCCCGAACATCTCGTCGGTCGAGACGCTGCTCGGCGCCGTCGCGCACGTCACCGGCGTGTCGGCGGGTGACGTCGTCTACCGGTACCTCGTTCCGCTGGCGACCTTCGCGGCGGTCTGGGCGGTCTGGCGGCTCCTGCGCGTCTGGGGTGCCCGTCGCCCCCTGGCGTCGCTCGCGCTCGCGCTCGTCGTCGTCGTGATGGGCGGGTACACGCACGCGAGCTTCGGGAACTTCCACCTGGCCCGGATCTGGCAGGGCAAGGCGCTCCTGGTCTCCGTGCTGGTGCCCTACCTCTACGCGGTGCTGTTCGCCGCGGCCGCCCGGTCCCGTCGTGACGACCGCACCCTGACCCGGACGACGCCGCTGCTGCTCGCGACGACGGGCGCGGCGGCGGTGGGAGCGTCGTCGACCGCCGTGTTCCTCGTGCCGTTGATCGCGGTCATCGGGCTGGTGCCCATGCTGGTCCGGCGACGGGTACGCGACGTGCTCGTCCTCGGGGCGGCGACGGTGCTCGTGCCCGTCGTCGCCGGGGTGGTCACGGTGCTCTCGCCCAGCGGCTCGGGCAACGAGGCGGGCCGGTCGACGACGTGGCTGTGGACGCGCGTGCTGGATGACGGCTGGGTGGGCGCCGTGGTCGTGGTGGCGGCGCTGGTGGTGCTCGTGGGGGTGCTCCGGCCGGCCTGGGCCGGGGTCGTCGAGCCAGGGAGCCAACGCGGGCTCGCGGTGGTCGTGCTGGCCGGGTTGCTGTGCTCCCTGCCGCCGCTCTACCCGGTCCTCACCGCGCTGATGGGCGGGGACGCCATCGCCTACCGGCTCGCCTGGCTGGTACCGGTGCCGGCCCTGATCGGTCTGCTCGCCAGTCTCCCCGCCCGCCGAGGGTGGTTCCCCGTGGTGCCGTTGAGCGCGGGCGCGCTCGCGGTGGTCCTGGTCGTCGGGCAACCCCTGTGGGCGGCGTCCAACCTGGCGCACGTCGGGCGCCCCGGCACGTGGAAGGTCCGCGACCAGGCCGACCTGGCCGCGGCGCGGTGGATCGTCCAGGAGCAGCCCGAGGGCCGCTACCTCGCGGCGAACTGGGTGGCGATGATGACCGGGGTGCTCACGTCCGAGCTGCGCCCCGTCGGCACGCGCCTCGACTACGTGCGCTCGCTCGAGGGCGTGCCCGGTGCCGACGTCGAGAACCGGCTCCTGCTGCAGCAGATCGCCGACGGCAGCACGGAGCTGAGGACGACGGACCACCTCGAGGACGCGGAGCTCGCGCTGGACGCGCTGGATGTCGACGTGGCGTGCGTGGTGTGGTCGGACGAGTTCACCGGCGAGCTGTTCAGCACGTGGCAGCCGGGTTTCGCGTCGGGGCCGTGGACCTGCTGGAGCCGGGTGCCGTGAGCACGGCCCTGCCGGGGGCCGGTCACGACGAGGCCCGCACCCGATGGGGTGCGGGCCTCGTCGTGACGGGGGTGCGCGCGGCTCAGTCGCGGTTCTCGAGCAGACCGAGCAGGTACGCGCCGTAGCCCGACTTCACCAGGGCCTCGCCGCGCTCGCGCAGCTCGTCGTCGCTGAGGAACCCGCGTCGCCACGCGACCTCCTCGGGTGCCCCGATCTTCAGGCCCTGGCGGTGCTCGATGGTCCTGACGTAGTCGGACGCCTCGATCAGCGAGTCGAAGGTGCCGGTGTCGAGCCACGCCGTGCCGCGGGGGAGGACCTCGACCTGCAGGCGGCCCTGGGACAGGTACTCGCGGTTCACGTCGGTGATCTCGTACTCGCCCCGGGCCGACGGCTTGAGGTCCTTCGCGATCGCGACGACGTCGTTGTCGTAGAAGTAGATCCCCGGGACCGCGTAGGACGACCGCGGCTTCGCGGGCTTCTCCTCCAGGGAGAGCGCGCGCCCCTCGTCGTCGAACTCCACGACGCCGTAGCTCGTCGGGTCCGCGACGCGGTACGCGAAGACGGCGCCGCCGTCGATGCCGTCGAACCGGGTCAGCGTCGAGCCCAGGCCGGGGCCGTAGAAGATGTTGTCACCCAGCACGAGCGAGGCGGACTCGTTGCCGACGAAGTCCGCGCCGAGCACGAACGCCTGCGCGAGCCCGTTGGGCTCCGCCTGCACCGTGTACTGGATCGAGACGCCGAACTGCGAGCCGTCGCCGAGCAGGCGCCGGAACTGGTCGGCGTCGTGCGGGGTGGTGATGATGAGGATGTCCTGGATACCCGCCAGGATCAGCGTCGACAGCGGGTAGTAGATCATCGGCTTGTCGTAGACGGGGACCAGCTGCTTGCTGACGCCGAGGGTGATCGGGTGCAGTCGGGTGCCCGAGCCGCCGGCCAGGATGATTCCGCGCATGGGGGCCAGTGTGCCGCACCCTGCGCATCCGCCGGAAATGGACGCGCAGGGTGCGGGCGTGTCACCTGGTCGTGACGGTGCGGCACCCGAGCGAGGCGGCGGGTCCGGCCGGCGCGTTGCTCGGCACGACGCAGACCGTGTGCGGGCCCGCGGCCGCGGCGACCGTGAGGGCGAACCCGCGGTTCGGTCCGGCACCGGGGACGGCGCGCGCGACGTCGGGGCGGCTCAGCTGCGTGGTCGTCCAGTAGCCGCGACCGTCGACGTAGACCGAGATCCCGACCGGGGCCGTGGTGTCGGCGTCGTGCGCCCACCCGACGACGGACACCGTGCCCGCGCCACCGGTCGCCGCCTCGAAGTTGCCGACCGGCGGCGTGGCGTCGACCGGCACCCGCCGGCAGCCCAGCGCGGTGTTGGGTCCCGCAGGAGTGTTCACCGCCACGATGCACACCTCGTTGACCGCCCCGCTGGTTGCCGGCACCGTCAGGGCGAAGCCCTGCGCGGGTCCCGCGCCGGAGACGGCGCGCTGCACGTCGGGTCGGGCGAGGCTGGTGGTCGTCCAGTAGCCGCGGCCGTTGACGTAGACGGCGACCCCGACGGGCGCCGTGGTGTCGCTGTCGTGGGCCCAGCCGGTGACGGTGAGCCGCCCCCCGGAACCCGACGCCGCCTCGAAGTTGCCGCGCGGGGCGGCAGCATCCACACCGACGGTGCGGCATCCCAGGGCGACGGCGTTGCCGGTCGGCACGTCGACGGCGCTGACGCACACCTGGTGGGCCGAGCCGCTCGCCGCCGGCACCGTCAGCTGGTAGCCCTGATTCGGTCCGGCTCCGGTGACGGCACGCTGCACGTCGGGGCGCGGGACCTGCGTGGTGGTCCAGTAGCCGCGACCGTCGACGTGCACCATGATCCCGACGGGCGAGGTGGTGTCCCGGTCGACGGCCCACCCGGTGACCGAGATCTGGCCGTTCTTGCCGCTCGCTGCCTCGAACTGCCCGCGCGCGGGCGTCGTCGCGACGTTGACGACCCGGCAGCCCAGCGTGGTGTCGTACCCGCCGACGCCGACGTTCGTCGCCCACAGGCAGACGACGTTGCGGGACGCGTTGAGCGGCACCGCGGCCTGGAACCCGTGGTTCGACCCCGCCGACGGGTACGCGGCGGCCACGTCGGGCCGGGACTGGTTCGCGGCGATCGTCGTGCGCTGGCCGTTCACCGAGACGACGGCCTGGATCGAGGCACGGCTCTCGGGGTCGTGGACCCAGCCCCGCACGGTGAGGGTGGTGCCGCTCACGGACGTGCCGTCCCAGCTGCCGAACGGGGACGTGGACACGCCGCCGTCGATCAGCTGGGCCACACGCCCGCGGATGTCGCCGAGGGCGTTGTAGAGGTTCTGCCCCGGGCACGAGGTGAGGTTCGCGTCGCGGTGCCCGTAGATGGTCGGGAAGGTCACCACCGTCCCCGCGGGGTACTTGGTGGCGCCACCGCCGGAGACCATCGAGACCAGGGCGTTGCCGCGCACGCGCAGCTGGGAGAACTTCCACGCGATCGTCTGGGAGATGGCCTCGAGCATCGCGGCCGGCGCCGCGGCGCTGCCGTACTCGCCGATCGCGGAGACCCCGAAGGTGCGGCTGTTGAAGCCGCCGGTGTGCACGCCCACGATGGTCTGGTCGATCGAGCCGGCACGTCCCTCGAACACCCGGCCGAACTTGTCGACCAGCATGTTGTAGCCGATGTCGCACCAGCCGCGGCCGCCGGACGCCTCGGGGCGGGTGTGGTACGAGTAGAAGCCGCGCAGCAGCCCGGGCACGTCCGCCGCGCTGTAGCTGTTCGACGACGCCGTGTGGTGCACCGCGGCGGAGACCATCTGCGTCGAGACGTCGGACTGGCAGCTGCGCAGCGACTCGTCCGCCCCCCACGCCGCGCGCGAGATGATCGCGGGCGCGGGGTGCGACGCCGCGGTCCGCACCCCGGCGGCGGACGACGTGCGGTACACCGCGGAGGTGATGTCGGCCGTGCCGGACGCGCTCGCGGACGGCACCACGTCGGCCACCACGGGCGCGGGGTCCTCGCCCGGGTCGATCAGCACGGCCTTGAGGCCGCGGACGGTCCCGGCGTCGGCCTCGGCCCAGATCTGCAGGCCGTCGGCGTCGACCGCCACGATCGGGTCGGTGGCGCCGCGGGTGCCGGTCGCGTCGGTCCGGCTGTTCCCGTCGGGGGCGATGTCGGAGGCGCCGGCCGCCTCCCAGTCGGTCCACTCGCCGGCCGTCCGGTAGCGGTACCGGACGACGACGCCCTCGAGCCCGGGGTCGGCGTCCCAGGTGATGCCCAGGACGGAGAAGGGGTCGGTGTCCAGCTCGCGGGTCAGCACGTCCGGGGCGGGGGCCTCGGTGGCCTCCGGCGTCGGCTCGGCGGTGGGCTCCGCGGTCGGCCCGGCGGTCGGGCCGGCGGTCGGCCCGGCCGCGGGCGCGCTCGGTGCGGGCTCGGGGTCGGTGGTCGCGTCGGGCTGCGCGGGGGCTGCGGGCTCGGTGGGCTCGGTGGGCTCGGCGGGCGCTGCGGTCGCGCCTGGCGCGGCGGCGTCGTCGGCGTCGGCGGCGACGTCGGTCGTGACGGCCGCGGTCCGGAACACGGCGCCGGCGTCCGCGGACGCACCGGTCACCTGCGCGTCGGGCAGGACGGACTCGGTCGAGTCGAGCTCCTCGGCGGGCAGCGGCGCCTCGTCGGGCAGGGCGGCCACCTCGGCGGCGACGACGCCCCCGAGGTCGAGCTCCTGGACGGAGACCTCCGGCGCGGTGGCGGTGGTGGTGGTGTCGGCGGTCGCGACGACCGCCATCGGGGCGACCAGCCCGCCCGTGAGTGCCAGGACCGTGCCGGCCCTGCCCCAGTGTTGCGCCATGCGAGCGCCCCCATTCGTGTGTCTCGGTGCGCCTAGGGGACCATCTCGCGGCCGCGCGCGTCCCGCGCGACACGCGTCGCGCCTGCCACAGCCGGGCCGGGATCGCCACCCGGGGTGTGGAATCGTGGGTGAACCTGCGGGCCGGACGGGTGACAGGGCCCCGGACCGTGTCCGATATGTGCCAATCTGTCCCCATTCCAAGCCGAGGGGAGCGTGATGATCCGGATCTCGAGTGCCGAGCTGCACTACGCCTGGGGGTCGCCGTCCGCGATCCCCGACCTGCTGGGCACGCCGGCGACCGGCGGACCCGTCGCCGAGGCGTGGTTCGGCGCCCACCACGCCGGGCCCTCCCGGATCGTGCCGGACCCGGCCGGCCACGACCACGCGGCCCCCTCCGGCACGCTCGCGGCGGCGATCGCCGAGGACTCCCGGCGCCTGCTCGGGGACGACGTCGTCGCCCGGTTCGGCCCCACGCTGCCCTACCTGCTGAAGATCATCGCGGCCGACCGCCCGCTGTCCCTGCAGGTGCACCCGAACATCGAGGCCGCGCGCGAGGGGTTCGACCGCGAGGAGGCCGCCGGCGTGCCGCTCGACGCGCCGCACCGCTCCTACCGCGACCGCAACCACAAGCCGGAGCTCGTGTACGCGCTGACGCGGTTCGAGGCGGTCAGCGGGTTCCGCGCCCCGCGCCGGGCGGCGGAGCTCCTGGCGGGCCTCGACGCACCCCTGGCCAAGGAGCTGCACGACGAGCTCGCGGCCCAACCGGACGCGCGCGGCATCGAGGCCGCGTTCACCTGCCTGCTCCAGCCCGGCACCCGGCCCGGCCCGGAGGCGGTGGAGGAGGTCGTGGCGGCGTGCGCGGCGCGGCTCGCGCACGGGTCGCCGTCACCGCGCGCCGACCGCACCGTGGTCCGCCTCGCCGAGGCGTACCCCGGCGACCCGGGCATCGTCACGTCGCTGCTGCTGAACCCCGTGACCCTGCACCCGGGCGAGGCGCTGTTCGTCCCCGCGGGCGGGGTGCACGCGTACCTCAGCGGGGTCGGCGTGGAGATCATGGCGTCGTCGGACAACGTGCTGCGCGCCGGGCTCACCCCCAAGCACGTGGACGTCGCCGAGCTGCTGCGCAACGTCGACTACGTGGCCGCGCCGCCGATCCGGATCGCCCCCGAGCGGTTCCACGGCGCCACCCGCGTCTACTACGCGCCCGTCGACGACTTCGAGCTGTCGATCACGACCGTCGAGGACGACGGCCTGCACCCGCTGCCCGGCCGCGGGCCCCGCGTCCTGCTGTGCCTCGACGGCGCCGCGACCGTCCGGGGTGCCTCCGGCGCGACGCTCACGCTCCAGCGTGGCGAGGCGGCCTTCGTGCCGGCCTCGGACGGGGCGCTGCAGGTCGAGGGCCGGTCGCGGCTGATCCAGGCCGACGTGCCCTGACCCGGGTCGACGCGGGTCAGGCGGCCCCGCCCGCGACCGCCAGGTCGTGGTCGACCATCGCGCCGACCAGCGCCTCGAAGTCGTGCGTGCGGGTCCAGCCGAGCTCCCGCTCGGCGCGACCGGGGTCGCCGACGAGCTCCGGCGCGTCGCCCGGACGCAGCAGCCCGGTGTCGACGTGGACGTACCGCTCCCAGTCGTCGATCCCCGCGCGCGCGAACGCGGCACGCACGAAGTCCTCGACCGCGTGCGCCCGCCCGGTCGCGACCACCCAGTCGCCGGCGCCGTCGTGCCGGGCGGCACGGACCATCGCGTCCACGTAGTCCGGCGCCCAGCCCCAGTCCCGGCGCGCGGCGAGGTTGCCCAGGACCAGGCGGTCGTCCAGCCCCCGCGCGATCCGGGCGGCGCCGCGCGTGATCTTGCGGGTCACGAACGTCTCCGGCCGCCGCGGCGACTCGTGGTTGAACAGCACGCACGACGCGACGTGCAGCCCGCGCTCGCGGTAGACCGCGGCGAGGTGGTGCGCGAACGCCTTCGCCGCGCCGTAGGGGTTCCGGGGGGCCACCGGCGTCGACTCGTCCTGCGGGACCCGGTCGGGGTGCCCGAAGATCTCGGCGGAGGACGCCTGCACGACCCGCACCGCCCGGCCCGACGCGTCCTGCACCGCCAGCGCGGCGTCGAGCAGCGCGAGCGGCGCCAGCCCGGACAGCTCGGCGGTCGCCTCCGGCTCCGCCCAGGACCGCGCGACCGAGCTGATGCCGCCGAGGTTGTACACCTCGTCCGGGGCGAGCCGCAGCACCAGCGCGCGCAGCCCGTCCCGGTCGGCCAGGTCCACCGCGTGGGGGGTCCAGCCGACGCCGACGGGCACCTCGTCCCCGGGGCGGACGGTGCCGTGCACCACCACGCCCTCCGCGAGCAGGCGCTCGACCAGGTACGACCCGTCCTGCCCGGTCGCGCCGGTCACCAGCGCGACGGTCACGCCACCCGCCCGCGCTGCTCCGCGAGGTCGTGCTCCACCATCATCGCGACGAGCGCGGGGAAGTCGACCGTCGGCCGCCAGCCGAGCCGCTCGTGCGCCTTGGACGCGTCGCCGACGAGCAGGTCCACCTCCGCCGGGCGGACGAACTCGGCGTCCGTGCGGACCAGGCCGGACCAGTCGTCGATGCCGACGTGCCCGAACGCCGCGTCCAGCAGGTCGCGGATCGAGTGCGTCTGCCCCGTCGCGACCACGTAGTCGTCCGGCTCGTCCTGCTGCAGCATCCGCCACATCGCCTCGACGTAGTCGCCGGCGAAGCCCCAGTCGCGGCGCGCCTCGAGGTTCCCCAGCACGAGCTCGTCCTGCAGGCCCAGCGAGATCCGCGCGACCGCCTGGGACACCTTGCGCGTGACGAACTCGGGCCCGCGGCGCGGCGACTCGTGGTTGAACAGGATCCCCGACGACGCGTGCATCCCGTAGGACTCGCGGTAGTTGATCGTCATGTAGTGGCCGAACACCTTCGCGACGCCGTACGGCGACCGCGGCCACAGCAGCGTGGTCTCGCGCTGCGGGACCTCCTGGACCTTGCCGAACATCTCCGAGGAGGACGCCTGGTAGAACCGCACCCGGCCGGGGTCGTCCCCGGCGTGCAGGCGCACCGCCTCGAGCACGTTCAGCACGCCCGCCGCGGTGACGTCGGTCGTGATCCGGGCGTTCTGCCACGAGTACGCCACGTACGAGATCGCGCCGAGGTTGTAGACCTCGTCGGGCCGGGACGTCGCCAGCGCCGCCATCAGGCTGGGCGTGTCCGTGAGGTCGCCGGTCAGCACGTGCACGTCCGGCACGGCCTCGCGCACCAGGGCGATCTTCGGGTTGTTCTGCCCGCGCACCAGCCCGTAGACCTCGTACCCCTTCGCGAGCAGCAGCTCGGCGAGGTACAGGCCGTCCTGGCCGGTGATGCCCGTGATGAGTGCGCGTGCCATGTGGTCTCCGGTTCGTCGTCGGTCACCGGCGCGGCGGCGGCGCACCCCGGTCCGGTGGCTAGGCTACCGACGACCTCGGGATACGGACGGCACGGGCGGGCGTGGGACAGGCGTGAGCAGAGCATGAAGGTCGTCGTGCAGGTGCCCTGCCTCGACGAGGAGCAGACCCTGGCGGCCGTGCTGTCGTCGGTGCCCACGCACATCGACGGGGTCGACGAGATCGCCGTCGTGGTCGTGGACGACGGGTCCACCGACCGGACCGCCGAGGTGGCGCGGGCCCACGGCGCGACCGTCGTGCGGCACGCGCGCACGATGGGGCTGGCGCGCTCGTTCCGGGACGGCGTCGACTGGGCGCTCGCGCACGGCGCCGACGTGGTCGTGAACACCGACGGCGACGACCAGTACCCGCAGGACCGGATCGGCGACCTCGTGCGCCCGATCCTCGAGGGCGTCGCCGACGTGGTGATCGCCGACCGCCAGACGGCGACGATCGCCGAGTTCTCCTGGTTCAAGAAGCGGATGCAGCGGTTCGGCAGCGCCGTCGTGAACGGTGCCGCCGACACGCGGCTGCCCGACGCGGCCAGCGGCTTCCGCGCGTACTCGCGCGCCGCCCTGCTGCGGATCAACGTGGTCACCGACTTCTCCTACGCGATGGAGACGATCATCCAGGCCGGGCACAAGCGGCTCCGGATCGTCAGCATCCCCGTGGTCACCCACCCGAAGACCCGGGAGTCGCGGCTGTTCCGCAGCGTGTTCCACCACATGGCCCGGTCGGCGTCGGCGATCGTCCGCTCGTACCTCATGTTCAAGCCGTACGTCGTGTTCGCGACGCTCGCGGTGGTGTTCGGGGTCCTGGCGCTGGTGCCGATGGTCCGGTTCCTCGCGCTGTGGCTGGTGAACGGCGAGGCGGGCAACGTCCAGTCGCTGATCTTCGGGGCGATCATGGCCGTGGCGTGCCTGCTGTCGGGCGCCCTCGGCGTCCTGTCGGACCTGCTGCGCACCAACCGGGTCCTGCTCGAGGAGCAGCTGGAGCGGATCAAGCACCTGCAGTACGACGGCCGCCCCGGCGCCTGAGCGGCGCCCGAGGCCCGGCGGGTCGTGGCCGCTACGCTCGCCTGCGTCGCACCGCGACCCCTGCACCCTCCCCGGAAGGACGCGCCGTGCCCGGACCCGCCTCGCTCGCCCGCAGCACCTACGTGGGGTTCTGGCGGTCGGCCCGGCGGGTCGCCCGGACGACCGGCGCGCTCGACGCCCTCGACGCGCGTCGCGCGGCCCGGCCGCGGGGGGTGGCGGCACAGCTGCGCTCGCTGTTCGCGATCCACGACGCCGCCGACCTGGTGGCGCTGGACGTCCCCTGGTGGACGTACGGCGCGACCGACCGGGTGGCCGCGCACCTCGCCGCGCTCGGCGGCACGGCGCGCGTCCTGGAGTACGGATCGGGTGCGTCCTCGGTCTGGCTGGCCCGGCGCGCCGCGCACGTGACGAGCGTGGAGCACCACGTCGGCTTCGCCGCGCTCGTGCGCGAGCTGGCGCGCGACGCCGGGGTCGCCGACCGGCTGGAGGTCCTGGAGGTGCAGCCGGACCGGTCGCCCGACCCGGTCGTGCCCTCGGGCAAGCGGGGCGAGGAGGGGCTGGACTACGCCGCGTACGTCCGCGCCGCGGAGCGGGTGGCCGGCGAGGTGGACCTGGTCGTCGTCGACGGCCGGGCGCGCGCCGCCTGCGTCGAGGTGGCCGCCCGGCGGCTGGCGCCGGGCGGTCTGCTGCTCCTCGACGACAGCCAGCGACCCCGGTACGCCGCCGCGGTCGCGACCTCGGGGCTGGTCGTCGAGCGCTACCGCGGCTGGGTGCCGTCGCTGCCGTACCCGCGCGAGACCGCCGTGCTGTCGCTGCCGTCGACGCCCCGTCGGCCGTGAACCGGGAGCGTCGCCCGCGCCTGCTGCCGCGCGCGCTCCTGGCCGTCCCCGACCGGGCGCCGGTGCTGCTGGGCTGCCTGGGCGTGGCCGGGGTGCTCGCGGTGCTCGTCGGACAGCTGCGCCCGGTCGTCGTGCTCCCGCTCGCCGTGGCGCTCGCGGCGGTGACCTGGCGGTGGGTGCCCCGCCCGCCGCGGGCGACGCGCGGTCACGTCGGCGCCACCGTGGTGGTGCTGGTCCTGTGCGCCGCGTGGTGGGGCCTCGGGCTCGCCTCGGTCGCGCAGTACGTCGTGGTGAACCGCGACCCCGGGTTCCTGACGCTGCGGGGGCTGTGGCTCACCGACCACCCCTCGGCGCTGGTCCCGGTCGGCGGTGCGGCCGCCGTGGACGCCGCGGTCCCCGCCGCCTCCGCGGGCACCGAGGCGTTCTGGCTGCACGACGGGCAGCTCTACGCGCAGGGCAACACGATGCTGCCCTCGTTGCTGGCGGTGCAGGGCTGGGTCGGCGGCGAGCGCGCGGTGCTGGCGGGCAACCTGCTGATCGGGGTGGTCGCCCTGCTCGCGGTGTTCGCGGCCGCCCGCCGGTTCGCCGGGCCGTGGTGGGCGCTGGTCCCGACGGTCGCGCTGGGCCTGAGCCTGCCGTTCCTCACGTTCACCCGCGCCGCGTACACGGAGCCGCTGACCGTCGCCCTGCTGTGCGGCGCCCTGGCGGTGGCGCACGGGGCCTGGCACGGCGGGCCGCGCGCGCTCGGGGTCGTGCCGACGTCGGCCCGGCTCGTGCCGACGTCGGCGGGGGCCGCCCGGGTCGGGCCGCACGTGCTGGTCGGCGCGCTGGTCGGCGCCGTGGGCACCGCGCGGATCGACGGGGCCGTCGCCGTGGTGGGCCTGGCCCTGGGCTACCTGCTGGTGGCGCTCGGCCCGCTCGGCGCCGCCGACCGGCGCGCAGCCACGCGGGCGGCCCTCGCGGCGACCGGCACGGGCGCGGCGCTGGTCGCCCTCGGGATGGTCGACGTCCTGCGCCTCAGCCCCGAGTACGTGCGCGTGCACCAGACCCAGCTCACGGCGCTGCTGACCGCCACGGGGACGCTGCTCGTGCTGGCCGTGCTGGCGCTCGTCGTGCCGGGGCGGTGGTGGCAGGGCCCGCGGCGGGCCGTGCACGCGCACCGCCGCGCGCTGGGGTCCGGCGCCGCCGCGCTCGTGCTCGTCGTGGCCGCGGGGGTCGCGTCGCGGCCGCTGTGGTGGCAGGGCCGGTTCACGGACCCGGCGTCCGGGTACGGCTACGCGGTGCAGGTGCTGCAGGCCGCTGCCGGGCAGCCGCTCGACCCCGCGCGGTCGTACGACGAGCAGACGCTCACCTGGGTCGCCTGGTACCTCGGCGTCCCGGCGGTGGTGCTCGGCGTCGTGGGGCTCGCCGTGCTGGCCCGACGCGGCGTGGCGCGCCGCGACCCCGCGGCGACCCTGCTGGTGGCGGTGGTCGGCGTGGCGGCGGTCTTCCCGCTGCTGCGGGTGAGCATCACCCCGGACCAGATCTGGGCGGTGCGCCGGCTGCTGCCCGCGACGTTCCCGGGGCTGCTGATCGCGGCGGCGTGCGCGCTGGCGGCGCTCGCGGGGCCGCGCGCGTCGGTCGGGGGGCGCGGAGCGGTGGTGGCGCGCGGGGCGTCCGGGGGAGCGCGGGGGGCGTCCCCGGGTGCGCGCCGTGCCGCCGCCGCGGTGCTGGCGCTGGCCGTGGTCGCCTTCCCCCTGACGACGTGGCGCCCCGGCGCGGACGTGGTCGAGCTGTCCGGGCGGGCGACGCAGGCGCACGCGGTCTGCGACGCGCTGGACGACCTCGGTGTCGACCGGGTGGTGTGGACCCACTCGAGCCCCTTCCGGTACCTGGCGACCCTGCGGGTGGTCTGCGACGTCGAGGTGGTCGAGGTGCTCGAGCCGCCCACCGCGGCGGACCTGGCGGCGATCCGCGCCGCGTGGGGCGGGGAGCCGGTGGCGGCGCTCAGCTTCGACGCGACCGACTACCCGTGGACGACGCCGCCGACGATCTCGGTCGGGGGGACGGCGTCGACGACCCTGGGCCGGACGCTGACCGGCGTCCCGCGCACCGTGGACACCACGTGGAGCGAGGTCTGGGTCGGCCTGGTCCAGCCGGACGGGACCGTGCGACCCGCGATCCGACCGTGAGAGCCGCCGGGGCGGGCGCTGCCGTGGCTCAGAGCCGGGCCGTGACCCGCTCGGTCGCGGCGATCCGGTCGGCGCGGTCGGGCGCGTCGCCGGGCGCCGGGCGCAGCAGCACGACCGACCCGCCCGCCGCGAGCACGCCGAGCGTGGTGAGCAGCGTGCCGGGCGTCGCGGTGCGGGCGTCGCCGACCGGCAGGAGCGCCCGGTCGCCCGCGGCCACGGGGGCCGTGCCGAGGGCGGCCGCGACGAGGTCGGCGTGCGGCACCGCGGTCGCGCCCACGTCGAGCGCGGCGCGTGCGGGCTCGACGGCGGGCACCCAGCCGATCACGTCGCCGTAGGTCATCACGGACTGGGCGGCGTCCAGGGCGCCCGCCGGCAGCGGCCCGTCGAACCCGCGGGCGAGCGCCGGCAGCGCCACCGCGACGACGCCGTGCCGGGGGAGCGCGAGGGCGTCGGGGCGGTCGGTGACGACCACGTCGGCGGCGGTCGCGTCCTGGTCGTCGGCGTCCAGCACCGCGACGGTCGCCCCGGTGCGCCACGCGGCCAGCGCCCACACGACCGTGCGCCAGTGCGGCGGGAGGTCCAGCAGCACGCGCGTCCCGGGCCCGGCGTCCAGCTCCTCGACGAGGAGATTCGTCGACTTGCTCACCCAGTTGTCGAGCACCGCGCCGGACAGCTCGATCCGCTCGCCGGCGGGGCCGTACCAGGTGAGCCGGGGGCGACCCGGCTCGCTGAGCAGGGCCGACAGGACATCGGCGACGGAGGCGGCGGGACGGGGGCTGGCGGCTGTCACGCGCCCAGCCTAGGTGCGGGCGCCCATGAGGAACCGGACATACCGCCCAGAACTGCTCGCACTAGCACTCTTCCGCTTGACTACGCGGAACGACACGCGTGTAATTCCCTGGAACGGGTGGTCCTGGGACGTGATCGGGAGCCTGTGGCCGCACGGCCCATCATCTCGCAGCACGACGGGGGGAAGCACACATGTGGAGTCTGCTCGACGACGAGGGACCCTTCCCGTCCGACGCCGGCACGACCCGGCCCGAGGCAGGGGTGGCCGACGTGCTGCCGATGTTCGGGACCCCCGAGGACGACGGCATCATGGGCTGGCAGGAGCGCGCGCTGTGCGCCCAGACCGACCCCGAGGCGTTCTTCCCCGAGAAGGGCGGATCGACCCGCGAGGCCAAGAAGGTCTGCACCGGCTGCGACGTCCGGTCGGAGTGCCTGGAGTACGCGCTGGCCAACGACGAGCGGTTCGGCATCTGGGGCGGACTGTCCGAGCGAGAGCGCCGCAAGCTCAAGCGGCGTGTGGTCTGAGCCGCGCCCGCCGGGGCGCATGATGTCGTGAGCATGTCCGACACCTCGCACTCCGGCACGCCCGCGACGGGCCCGGTGCCCGTGCCCGCCACGGGCTCCCTCACGACCGCGGCCCCCGCCACGGTCGTGGTCGTCGCACGTGGCGCGACCCCCTTCCTGCCGACGACGCTGCGCGCGCTCGCCGGCCAGACGCGCGCCCCCGCCCGGGTGCTGCTCGTCGACGTCGGTGACCGCCCCGACCCCGCGCTCGCCGGGGTGATCCGCGACGCGGGTCTCCCCGCGGGCGCGACCACACTGCTGAGCGCCCCCGGGGCCCGGACCTTCGGCGACGCCGTCCGCACCGCGGCCGCCGGCGAGGACGGGCTGCCCGGCGGCCCGCAGCGCTGGCTGTGGCTGCTGCACGACGACGCCGCGCCCGAGCCCACCGCGCTCGCGGAGCTCGTGCGCGCCGTCCAGGCCGCCCCGTCGGTGGGCGTCGCCGGCGTGAAGCAGCGCACCTGGACCGCGCCGGCCCGGCTGCTCGAGGTCGGCGTCCGCACCTCCCGCTCCGGGCGCCGGATGACCGACGTCGAGCCCGGCGAGGTCGACCAGGGCCAGCACGACGGCCGTGAGGACGTCCTCGGCGTGGGACTGGTCGGGGCGCTCGTACGCCGCGACGTGTGGGACGAGCTCGGCGGCACCGACCCGGTGCTCGGGCCGTTCGGGGACGGGCTCGACCTGTCCCGCCGCGCGAGGCTCGCCGGTCACCGCGTGCTCGCCGTGCCCGCGGCGGTCGTCCGGCACGCCCAGGCGACGTACCACGGGCTGCGCACCGCGGGCGTGGAGGCGGGCGTCGACGCGGTGGTCGACCTCGACGCCGACGGCGAGCCCGACGGCGCCGACCCCCGCCGCTCGTACGCCGCCCGACGCACCGCCCTGCTGCACACGCGTCTCGTCTGGGCGCCGCTGCCGCTGCTGCCGCTGGTCGCGGTGATGGCGGTGCTCGCCGGGCTGGTCCGGGTGCTGGTGCGGATCGCCACCAAGGAGCCCGCCCTGGCCGCCGCCGAGGTCGTCGCGCCGCTGCGCGCGCTCGGGCGGCCCGCCGCCGTCGTGCGCGCCCGCGGTCGCGCCCGGCGGACCCGCCGGATGCCCCGCCGGACCCTGCGTCCGCTCCAGGCCGACCTGCGCACGGTGTGGCGGCAGTGGCGGGACCGGCGGCTGACCCGTGCGGAGGCGCGCCGCGTCGTCCGCGCACCCTCCGAGCTCGAGCTCCGCGAGCTCGCCGCTCTCGCGCTGCGCCGCCGCGTGGCGCTGGGCGCCGTCGTGGTCGCGCTGGTCGTCGTCACGGCCGCGGCGCTCGGACCCCAGCTGCTCGGCGTGCTCGGCGGCGCGCACCTCGTCGGCGGTGCGCTCGTCCGCGCCGCGTCCGGGGTCGGCGACGTGTGGACCGCGGCGACCGGGGGCTGGGTGTCCGGCGAGCTCGGCGCCGCCGCGCCCGCCGACGCGCTGCTCACCGCGCTGCTGCCCGGCACCGTGCTCGCCGGCGGCAGCCTCCAGGCGGCGCTCGCCGTGCTGCTGCTCGGCTCGGTGCTGCTCGCCGGGCTCGGCGCCTGGTTCGCGGCCGGCGCCGCGACCCGGTCGGTCGGGGTGCGGATGTGGGCCGCCGTCGTGTGGGCCGCGCTGCCGAGCCTGCTGCTCGGTGTCGGGCAGGGCCGGGTCGGGGCCGTGCTGGTCCACCTCGCGCTGCCCTGGCTGGTCCTCGCGCTGGCCCGCGCGGTCGGGGCGCACCAGGTCGACGCGGTGCTCTCCGGCGTCGCGACCGCCGCGCCGGTGCACCCCGACGGCGAGCACCGCACCGACCCGGGCGCGCAGGAGTGGCCCGACCCGGAGGCCTGGGCCCGCGCCGGCGAGCCCGCGCCCACCCGGCGCGGGCGGCGTGCGCGTCCGGCGAGCCTGTCGGTGGCGGACGAGGGGTCCTCGGGCACGGGCGACGACGCCGCCCCGGACGCCCCGGCTGCGCCCGGCACGACGGCGCACGACCGCGCACCGGACGCCGTCCGCGACGAGGCGACCGACGCCACGCCCGTGCGCGGCACCCGTGCGGTGGAGCAGAGCCGTCCCGCTTCCGTGACCGCGCAGCTGGCGCGACCGGCTGACGACGCCGAGCACGCGGCGACCGCCGACGCCGACCGCGCTGCCGACGCCGACCGCGAGCCCACCCCCGGCCGGCCCGCCGACGACCCCGACCGGACCCCAGCCCCACCCCGGCGCCGGACCGACCACCTCGACCCCGAGCCCGTCGCCGCCCCGGCTGCCCCCGCGCGCCCGACCGGCTCGGTCGCCGCCGCGGCCGCCGCGTCGCTCGCGTTCGCGGCCGTCGCGGCCGGTGCACCCGCGCTGCTGCTGCCCGGTGTCGTGCTGCTGCTGCTCGTCGCCGCGTGCGCCCCCCGCGGCCGCCGGCTGCGGGTGGTGCTCGCCGCGGCCCCGGCGCTCGTGCTGCTCGGACCGACGCTCGCCGAGGCGCTGTCGCGGGGCGTGGCGGGCGTCCGGCTGCTGCTCGCCGACCCCGGCACCCCGCTCGCGTCCCGGCCCGCGACCCCGGTCGGCGCCCTGCTGGGGATCCCGGGCGACGCCGACGCGCTCGTCCCCGCCTGGCTGCCGAGCGGGGTGCCCGACGCGGTGCTGACGTGGTGGCCGGCGGCCACCGGCGTGGCGGTGCTGCTGCTGGCTCTGCTCGCCCTGCTCCGCGGTGCACCCCAGGCGCGGGCCGTGCGGCTCGGCTGGGCGGTCGGGGCCGTCGGCGTCGCGGTGGCGCTCCTCGCCGGACGGGTCGCCGTCGGGCAGGACGAGGGCGCGGTGGTCGTCGGCTGGGCCGGGACCGGGCTGTCGCTGGCCGCTGCCGGGCTGCTGACGGCCGCCGTGACGGGGACGCGCGGACTGCGCGGGCGGCTCGACCGGGTGTCGTTCGGCTGGCGACAGGTGACGGCCGCAGTGGTCACCGTGCTGGCCGTCGCGCTGCCGCTGGCGACGTGGAGCGGATGGGCCACCCAGCTGCGGTCGGGTGCCGGCGACCTGACCACCCGGTCGCGCGCCGTGGTCCCCGCCATCGGGCGGCAGACCCAGGACTCCGCGGACGCGCCGCGGGTGCTCGCCGTCGTGCCGACGGTCGACGGCGTGCTCGACTGGCAGCTGCTCCGCGGCGACGGGCCCCAGGTGCTCGAGGACGCCGCCGCGGTCCGCACCGCCACGGTCTCCGGGCCGCCCGACGCGGCCGAGGTCGCGGACCCGGACGACGCGACCGCCGAGCTGCAGGCCGTCGTCGGCACGCTGTCGGTGGGATCCAGCACCGACGTCGCGGCCGACCTCGCGGCGCTGGCGGTCGCCGACGTGCTGGTCCCGCCGCTGACCGCCGACCAGGTCGACGACACCGCGTGGCAGCAGCAGCGGTCGGCGCTCGTCGGTCGGCTCGACGCCACACCCGGGCTCGAGCGGATCACCGACGTGGCCGCGGGCGTCATCTGGCGCGTGCAGCCCTCCGGCGGCGCCGTCGGCGAGACCGACGACGCGTCCGCCGGGACCCCGGGCGCCGTGCCCGCCGCGGTGACGGCGTGGGCGCGGCTCGTCCCCGACGCCGGGACGGCAGCCGACGCCGAGGGGCTCGCCTCGACCGGTGCGAGCGCGGTGCCGGCGGTGCCGGGCGTGGTCAACCACGTCGACACGACGATCGAGCCGGGCGAGCCCGGCCGGCTGCTGGTCCTGGCGGAGCGCTCCGACGTCGGCTGGCGGGCGACGCTCGACGGCCGGCCGCTGCGCGCGGTGACCGAGGGCTGGCGGCAGACGTTCGAGGTCGGGGCGGACGGCGGCCGGCTGGTCGTCGCCCACCGGGCACCGGACCGGACGGTGTGGACGGTGGCGCAGGTCGCGGTCGGCGCGCTCGCGCTGCTGCTGGCGCTGCCGGTACGACGCAGGCGGGCGGGAAGACGATGACCACGGACGGCACGACGACGGGCGCGGAGCGCGGGACCGACGCGCGGCGGGCAGCCGGGCGCGTGGCCCGGGTCCTGTCCGGCGTGCTGGTCCTCGGTCTCACCGGGGGCGTGGTGGCCCTCGCCGGCACCCGCCCCGCCGACGAGCCCGGCCGGGTGCCCGCCGACGTCGTCGAGGTCGGGGCGACCGCGACCACGCTCGTCTGCCCGGGCCCGCTGCAGCTCCCGGACGAGACCGGCTCCGGCGACTCCGCGTTCCGGCGGGTGCCCGTGGACCCCGTGGAGTCCGTCACCGTGGCGAGCACGTCGACGTCGGGGACCGTGTCGCTCACGCCGCTCGCCGCGCCGTCGCAGGACCTCGCGGGCGGCGCGGGCGTGCTCCGCGCGCCGGGGGCGCCGGTCGTCGTGCGCGCCGAGCCGGTCGACGACCTGCCCGTCCCGGTCGCGGGCGCCAGCGCCTCCGTGGTCACCGAGGGCGACCTGCGCGGGTTGTCCGCGGCGTCGTGCTCCCGGCCGGGTTCCGACGCCTGGCTCGTGGGCGGCAGCACCGCGCTCGAGAGCTCCGCGGACCTCGTCGTCGTCAACCCGGGCGCGACGGCCGCCGACGTGACCGTCGAGGTCTGGGGCCCGTCCGGTCCCGTCGACCTCGCCGGCGGCGCGTCCGTGCTGGTCGCTCCCGGGGAGCAGCGCACCGTGGTCCTCCCGGGCGTCGCGGCGGAGCAGCGGCGCCTGGTCGTGCACGTGGCCTCAGCGGGCGGCCAGGTCACCGCCTACCTGCAGGACTCGCTGCTGGACGGCTTCACCCCGCGGGGCACCGACCTCGTCACCGCCGGCAGCGCCCCGGCGACCACCCAGGTGGTGCCCGGGATCGCCGTGTCGGAGTCCGGGGTCGACTCGGTCGACGCCGGTGCCCTGCGCCTGATGGCCCCGGACGCGGACGGGACGGTGTCGGTGCGCCTGCTCGGCGCGGGCGGCGACGTGGCGCTGCCCGGCGCCGAGGCGGTCGACCTGGCCGCGGGCGAGGTCACCGACGTCTCGCTCGGCGGGCTGGCCGCGGGGACCTACACCGCGGTCGTCGAGGCGGACGTCCCGGTGGTCGCGAGCGCCATGATCACGCGGACCGGGACGCCCGGTGAGCTCGACGAGCAGCCCCGGCTCGAGCGCGCGTGGGCGGCGGCCACGCCGAGCGGCAGCGGGGTGGCCGCCGTGCCGCAGGGCACCGCCGCGACGCTCGCGCTCGGCGCGGTCCCGACCGGACGCACGCCCACGCCGGAGCCGTCGGTGACGCCGACGCCCGAGCCCACGCAGGGCCAGGTACCGGACCCGACCGAGGACACCGAGCCGCAGGGCCCCTCGGTCACCGTGACGGTCCGCGGCTACGGCGCCGACGGGCTCGTCGGCGAGGAGCAGGTCCCGGTGGGCGTCGGGTCGACCGTCGCGTTCCCGGTGGCGTCCCTCGGTGACGGCGTGCTCGGGGTCGAGGTCCTCACCGGCGACGACCCGCAGGCCGACGTCGCCTGGGCCGTGGTCGCGTCCGTGGGACGGCCGGACGGCCGGCTGGTGTCGGTGCTGCAGCCCCTGGTCGAGACCGACGCGGTCACCGGGGCCGAGGTCCGGGCGGGTCGCCGGCTCGGCGTCGGCTGAGTCGCGACCGGCTCAGCGCGCCGCGGGGGCGCCCGAGCGGCTCAGCGTGCCGCGACGCGCCCGACCGGCTCAGCGCGCCGCGCGCAGCTCCACGCGCTCGCGGACCTTGAGCCCGACGCTGATCGCCGCGCGGACCGGCCACTCGTACCAGCGGTGGTAGCGCCGGTGCAGGTAGCGCTCGGCGGAGGCGTGGTGCGCGGAGATCATCCGCGCGGGCTTCGCCTTCCAGGACACGCCGCCGACGTGCACGACGCGCGCCGACGGCACGTACACGTTCGCCCACCCGGCCAGGGTGAGGCGCTCCCCGAGGTCGACGTCCTCGAAGAACATGAAGTAGTCCTCGTCGAACCCGCCGACGGCCTCGAAGGCCTCGCGGCGCAGCAGCAGGCACGCCCCCGACAGCCAGCCCGCCACCCGCTCGGTGCCGGCCGACTCCTGGCGGCGCTGGTACGCGCGGGTCCACGGGTTCCCGGGCCAGACCCTGCCGAGCAGCGCGTGCCCGACGCCCTGGGTCAGCGACGGCAGCTCGCGCGCCGACGGGTACACGGAGCCGTCCTCGTTGAGCAGCGCCGGGCCGAGTGCGCCCGCCGTCGGGTGCCGTCGGGCGGCGGCCAGCAGCGTGTCCAGCGAGCCCGGCTCCCAGACCACGTCCGGGTTGGCGACGACCAGCCAGTCCTGGTCGGCCCCGCGGGCCCCGGCGTTGGCGCCCCCGCCGTACCCGAGGTTCTGCCCGGTGCGCAGCACCCGGCCGCCCGCCTCGGCCGCGACCCGGTCGGCGACCGCACCGTCGGCACCGTTGTCCACCAGCACCAGCTCGACCGGCGCGGACGTCGCGGCCGCGAGGGAGCGGGTGAAGTCGGCGAGCTCCGCGCCCGGGTGGAACACGATGCTGATGACGCGGACACCGCCCGGGACGGCGACGTCGGGCGCGGGGTCCGGGGCGGGTGCGGGGGAGGGCGTCGTCATGGCCCGGACAGGCTATCGCCCGTCGCCGTGCTCGGGGTCCACCTCGTCCGGGGACCGGCCCAGCAGGTGCGCGACCTGCTCGACGACGACCTCGTGCACCAGGTCGTCGAGCTCGTCGGCGTCGCCGACCCGGCTCTCCACCGGCCGGCGGTACAGCACGATCCGCGGCGGCAGGCCGGGCTGCGCGGGGAAGTACCGGCCCAGCGGGACACCGCCGGACTCCCACGGCGCGGGGTTCGACGGCGGCACGTCCTCGACGGCGAACTCGACGCCGTCGAGGTAGGTGCCCCACCGCGCCTCGAGCCGCTCGACCGAGTCCAGCACCAGGTCGTCGAACCGCTCGGCGCGGGTGCGGTGGGCGGGCAGGGAGCTCGGCAGCAGGGGGCCGCGGATGCCCCGTCCGCGGCGGTCCCGGCGTCGGACCGGGCCGACCACGCGGTCGCCGGGCAGGGCGGGGACGAACCGACGTGGAGCCATCCCGGCACTGTATCCGGGACGGGGCGCGGGTCGCGCACGCTGCGGGGGCGCCCGCACGGGTACCGTCTACCCCGTGAGACCCGTCCGCCAGTGCTCCCGCACCGCGTGCGGTCGACCGGCGGTGGCCACCCTGACGTACGTGTACGCCGACCAGACCGCCGTCCTCGGCCCGCTCGCGACGCTCGCCGAGCCGCACTCCTACGACCTGTGCGCCGAGCACGCGTCGCGGCTGACCGCCCCCCGCGGGTGGGAGGTCGTCCGCCTGACGCCGGAGTTCGTCGAGTCCGGTCCCAGCCACGACGACCTGCTCGCGCTCGCCGACGCCGTGCGCGAGGCCGGCCGGCCCGCCCCGGACCGGTCGCGGCACTCCGCGGCGGTCCCGGACGGCCTGCCGCCGGCCTCGCAGCTCGCCGACACCGAGACCCGTCGCCGCGGGCACCTGCGGGTGCTGCGCGGCGAGGACGGCTGACCGGCGTGGCCACCGCGGGGGGCGGTCGGCGCAAGGGACGCCGGGCCGAGCAGGACGCGACACCGCTCGGCTCGCTCAGCAGCCCGGGCCAGCAGCACGCGCCGGGCACCGAGGTGTGCGAGGTGTGCGCCTCGCCCCGGCTGACCCGCCTGCACCTGGCGCTCGCCGACGGCACGGACGTCACGTTCGTGTCCTGCCACGAGTGCGAGCACCGGGCGTGGTTCCCGATCGCCGGTGACGGCACCCCGCTCGACCGCGACGAGGTCGTGCGGCGGTCCAGCAGGGCCTGAGCCCCGGGTCGGCCGCGGGCACGGTCACCCGCAGCGGGCAGGGGCGGCGCAGGTCCGATGGGATACCGTGACGGGCGTGACCGACACGTCCTCCGCGCTGCCCGACCTGACCGGCCTCATCAAGGCGTACGACGTCCGGGGCACGTTCCCGGACCAGCTGAACGCGGAGGTGGCCCGGGCCATCGGCGCCGCGTTCGCCGACGTCGTGGTGCTGCCCGAGGTGCGCGACGGCGCCGCACCCCGTGTCGTGATCGGGAACGACATGCGCCCGTCCGGCCCGGAGCTCGTCGCGGCGTTCGCCGACGGCCTGGCCACCCGCGGGGTCGACGTCGTCACGATCGGCCTGTGCTCCACCGACGGCCTGTACTTCGCGTCCGGCTCGCTCGACATCCCCGGCGCGATGTTCACCGCCAGCCACAACCCGGCGCAGTACAACGGCATCAAGCTCTGCCGCGCGGGGGCCCGCCCCGTCGGCCAGGACTCGGGCCTCTCGCGGGTCCGCGACCTCGCCGCCGAGTACCTGCGCGACGGCGTCGTCACGGCCGAGGGCGTGACGCCCGGCACCGTGACCGAGCAGGACCTGCTCGTCGCCTACGCCGAGTTCCTGCGCGGCCTGGTCGACCTGTCCGGCATCCGCCCGCTGAAGGTCGTCGTCGACGCGGGCAACGGCATGGGCGGGTTCACCGCCCCGGCGGTCCTCGGCACCGGCGCCGGCCTGGCCGCGCTGCCGCTGGACGTCGTCCCGCTGTACTTCGAGCTCGACGGCACGTTCCCGAACCACGAGGCGAACCCGCTCGAGCCGGAGAACCTGCGCGACCTGCAGAAGGCCGTCGTCGAGCACGGCGCCGACATCGGCCTCGCGTTCGACGGCGACGCCGACCGCTGCTTCGTCATCGACGAGAACGGCGACCCGGTCAGCCCGTCCGCGATCACCGCGCTGGTGGGCCTGCGCGAGATCGAGCGGGAGAAGGCCGCCGGCCGCACCCCGACCGTGATCCACAACCTCATCACCTCGATGGTCGTCCCGGACCTCGTCACGGCCGCGGGCGCCAAGGCCGTGCGGACCCGCGTGGGCCACTCGTTCATCAAGGCGCAGATGGCCGAGTCCGACGCCGTGTTCGGCGGCGAGCACTCCGCGCACTACTACTTCCGCGACTTCTTCTTCGCGGACACCGGCATGCTCGCGGCGCTGCACGTCCTCGCGGCGCTCGGCGGCCAGCCGCACCCGCTGTCCGCGCTCGCCGAGCAGTACCAGCCGTACGTCGCGAGCGGGGAGATCAACTCCACGGTGACCGACGTCCCCGCCGCGCGGGCCCGCGTCGTCGAGGCCTACGTCGAGCAGCAGGGCGCCGGCCCGGTCGCCGTCGACGAGCTCGACGGCCTCACGGTGTCGCACTGGGACTCCCAGCCGCAGTGGTGGTTCAACCTGCGGGCGTCGAACACCGAGCCGCTGCTGCGCCTGAACGTCGAGGCAGCGGACGAGGACATCATGGAGAAGGTGCGCGACGACGTGCTCGCGCTCGTCCGGAAGCAGGGCTGATCATGACCTCGTCGACCACCGGCACCACCGGGCTCGCCCCCTGGGTGCGGGACCTGCTGCGCTGCCCCGTGACGGGCGCGACGCTCGTCGACGGCGTCGGCCCGGGCGGGCAGCCCGAGCTGGTGTCCACCGACGCCGAGCGGCCGCTCGCGTACCCGGTGCGCGACGGCATCCCCGTGCTGCTCGCCGACGAGGCCCGCCAGGTCTAGCATCTCCGCTCGGGCCGCTCACCGGCCCCCGCGCGACGCGCGGTGGCACGGCGGAGGGACGGGCATGGCACACGGAGGCGGGAACAAGGCGATCATCGCCGCGCTGGCGGCGAACCTGGGGATCGCGGTGACGAAGTTCGTCGCCTTCCTGCTCACGCAGTCCAGCTCGATGCTCGCCGAGTCGGTGCACTCGGTCGCGGACTCCGGGAACCAGGCGCTGCTGCTGCTCGGCGGCAGGCGGGCCCGGCGGGCGGCCGACGAGGAGCACCCGTTCGGCTACGGGCGCGAGCGGTACATGTACGCGTTCATCGTGTCGATCGTGCTGTTCAGCCTCGGTGGCCTGTTCGCGCTGTACGAGGCCTGGCACAAGTTCGCCGAGCCGCACCCGATCGAGTCCTGGCACTGGGTGCCGATCGTCGTGCTGCTGGCCGCGATCGGCATGGAGGGCTTCTCCTTCCGCACCGCGATCGTCGAGGCGAACCACACCCGCGGCAAGCAGGGCTGGGTGTCGTACATCCGCACCGCGAAGGCCCCCGAGCTCCCCGTCGTGCTGCTGGAGGACTTCGGCGCGCTGGTCGGCCTGGTGCTGGCGCTGTTCGGCGTCTCGATGACCCTGGTGACGCACGACGGCCGCTGGGACGCGATCGGGTCCGCCGCGATCGGCGTGCTGCTCGTGCTGATCGCGATCGTGCTGGCCGTGGAGACCAAGAGCCTGCTGCTCGGGGAGTCCGCGACCCGCAAGGACGTCGACGCGATCCGCGCCGCCCTGGTCGGGGCGGGCGTGCCGTCCGTCATCCACCTGCGCACCCTGCACCTCGGCCCCGAGGAGCTGCTGGTCGCCGCGAAGATCGAGGTCGCCGCGACGGCGAGCGCCGCCGACGTCGCGGACGCCATCGACGCCGCGGAGCAGCGGGTCCGCGCCGCGGTCCCGATCGCCCGGGTCATCTACCTCGAGCCGGACCTCCGCCGCGCGGTCGCCGCGGGCTGACCGGCGCACGACGACGCCCCCGGCACCGCGTGGGTGCCGGGGGCGTCGTCGGGGGAGCGCCGGGGCGTCAGACGCCGGCCTTCTCCTTGAGGTCCGTGACGAAGTCCGGGTTCTCGTCGAGCCACGTCTGGGCCGAGCCGAGGGTGTCGGAGCCGCCCTCCTCGTTGAACATGAGGTTCTCGAGGGAGAACAGCTGCTCGTCGGTGAGGGTGAACGCCTCGATGAGCTTGGTCAGCGTCGGGTAGTCCTCGGCGAAGCCGGTGCGGCCGACCGTGTGGATCTCCTCGGCCTCGCCCATCGCGCCCTCGGGGTCCTCGAGGTCGCGCACGGGGTACTCGTCGTAGGCCCAGTGCGGACGCCACAGCGTGACGGCGATGTTCTCGCCGGCCTCGGTGGCGCCCTTGAGCTCGGCGAGCATCGCCGGGGTCGAGGACACGACGAACTCCATGTCGTCCAGGCCGTAGGTCGGGATGGCCTCGTCCTGGGTGATCCGGGTCAGGCCGGCGCCGGACTCGATGCCGACGATCCGGTTGCCGAACGCGTCGGCGTTCTCGGCGAGCTCGTCGAGCGACGTGATCGGGGCGTCCTCGTTCACCGCGACGGTGAGCTTCGCGTCGTCGTACCAGACGCCGAGCTGCTCCATGTCGTCGCCGTACTGGTCGAGGTAGTCGGCGTGCGTGTTCGGCAGCCACATGTCGAAGTTGACGTCGAAGTCGCCGCCGGTCAGCCCGGTGTAGACGACGCCGGGGTCGGCCTCCTGGGACTCGACGGTGTAGCCGTCCTCCTCCAGCATGGCCTGGAACAGCGCCGACACGGCGATGCCCTCGTCCCAGCCGGAGTGCACGCCGATCGAGACGGTCGAGAGGTCGCCGTTCTCGAGGGTCTCGGCCTCGGCGCTGCCGGAGCCCGAGGAGCAGGCGGCGAGCGCGGCGGTCAGGCCCAGCGCGGTGGCGGCGAGGGCGGTACGACGGGTGCGGGTGCGCATCGTGTCCTTCCGGTGGGCGTGCGGCATCGTGCCGTGCGCCCGGGTTGGGGTCGGTGGGGGTGCTGCGGGCGCCGGGGCCCGCGGGGTCAGGGAGCGGTCGCCGCGGCGACGGCGCGGGCCGTCCGGGACCGGGTGCTGAGCGCGGAGGTCACGCGGTCGAGGAACATCGCGAGGATGACGACCGACAGGCCGGCCTCGAACCCGAGCGACACGTTGACGCGCTGCAGGGCCTGGACGACGTCGCCGCCGAGGCCGCCGGCGCCGACCATGCCGGAGATGACGACCATCGACAGGGCGAGCATGATCACCTGGTTGACGCCGGCCATGATGGTCGGCAGCGCGAGCGGCAGCTGGATCTGGCGCAGGATGCGGCCCTCGGACGAACCGAAGGCGTGCCCGGCCTCGACGACCTCGCGGTCGACCTGGCGCAGGCCCAGCTCCGTCATCCGGACGCCCGGGGCCATCGCGAAGATGACCGTCGCGACGATGCCGGGGACGACGCCGACGCGGAAGATCACCACGGTCGGGATGAGGTACACGAACGCCGGCATCGTCTGCATGAAGTCGAGCACCGGCCGCAGCACCCGGGACACGCCGTCGTTGCGAGCGGCCCAGATGCCGAGCGGGATCGCCACGACGAGCGCGACGGCGCTGGCGAGGATCACCAGCGCGAGGGTGTCCATCGCGTTGCCCCACTGGTTCACGCCGGCGATGACCAGCAGGCCGACCAGCGTGCCGACGGCGAGCTTCCAGCCCTTCGCGAACAGGGCGATCAGCGCGAGCACGACGGCGATGATCCAGAACGGCGGACCGCTGAGCACGGTGTCCAGGCCGTCGTAGGCGCCCTCGAGGACGCCCTTGATCGCGGCGAACACCGCGCGGAACGTGGTCGTCACCCAGCTGATGGCGGTGTCGACCCACTCGCCGAGCGGGAGGCGGGGGACACCCTGGTCCGTGGTGTCCAGGGCGAGGATCGCGGCGGCGTTCACGCGAGCACCTCCGTGGTGGTCGTGGTGGCGGGCGTCGCCTCGGCGGCGGGGGTCCCGTGCGGCGGCGTGCTCGTCTCCGGGGGGACCATCGCCTCGAGCAGGATGGCGCGGGGGATCACCCCGACGAGCCGGCCCTTGTCGTCCGTGACCGGCACGGGCAGCGGGGACTCGGCGGCGGGCGCGAACACCTCGGCCAGCGGGGTGTCGACGGACACCGACGTGAGGCTGGTGTCGACGAGGCCCTCGAGGGTGTCCTTGCCGGCACGGGTCGCGTCGACGGCGTCGGCGTCCCGGATGATGCCCTTGAGCACGCGGGTGCGGTCGACGACGTACGCGGCGGCGACCTGGGCGTCGCGCATGGTGCGCAGCGCGAGGCGCGGACCGCCGGCGGCGAACGCGACGGCCGCGGGGCGGCGCATCACGGAGGACGCGGTGAGCACGCGGGTGCGGTCGACGTCGGCGATGAACTGGGCGACGTAGTCGTCGGCGGGGTTCGACAGGATCTGCTCGGACGTGCCGACCTGCACGATCCGGCCGTCGCGCATGACCGCGATCCGGTCGCCGAGGTACATCGCCTCGTTGAGGTCGTGCGTGATGAACACGATCGTCTTGCCGAGCGTCTGCTGGAGCTCCAGGAGCTGGTCCTGCATCTCGCGGCGGATCAGCGGGTCCAGGGCGCTGAACGCCTCGTCCATCAGCAGGATGTCGGTGTCGGCCGCCAGGGCGCGGGCCAGGCCGACGCGCTGGCGCATGCCGCCGGACAGCTCGTGGGGGAGCGAGTCGCCCCACTGGCCCAGGCCGACGAGCTCCAGGGCCTGCTGCGCCTTGTCGCGCTGCTCGGCCTTCGGCACGCCTTGCAGCGCCAGCGGGTACGCGGCGTTGTCGCGCACCGTGCGGTGCGGCAGCAGCGCGAAGTGCTGGAACACCATCGACACCTTGCGCTGGCGGATCGAGCGGAGCTGGGCGGCGTTCACCGCGCCCAGGTCGTCGTCGCCGAGCAGCACGCGCCCGGCGGTCGGCCGCCAGAGCCCGTTGAGCATCCGGATCAGGGTCGACTTCCCGGAGCCCGAGAGGCCCATGACGACGAACGTCTCGCCGCTGGCGATCTCGAGGCTCGCGTCGATCACCGCCGCGGTGCCCCACGGGCGCACGTCCTCGCGGGACGCGCCGTCCTTGAGCCGCTTGACGGCCTCGCCCGGCCGACGGCCGAACACCTTGTACACGCCTTCGACGCGCAGTCCTGTCACTTCTCCACCCTCGTCACGTCATGACGCTCCGGCCGCTGCCCTCGGGGACGAGGTCGGGCGCTCCCCTCGCGGGGGCGCACCGGGGCGGTGCGTCGTGGTCGGCTGGCCCGCGCGGACCGCCCCGCGAGGGGTGGTCGCACCGGCGGCGGACGCACCGCGGCCCTCGCTCCGGCAGCCCCGTGCGGGGCGCTGCGAGGGCCGAGATCTGGGCGTCACGCGCCGACCGTTCGTCGATCTGGTCGTGCTCCACCGTGCCCCATTTCCCGCTCGTTGGCGAGGCGAACCGGTGGATATCCGGTGGATCCTGGGATGACTTCGCCGCGTCGCGCGTCCTCTGACCTGCGGTTTTACCTGGTCTTGGATCGTTACTCCTTTGTGACCTTGTGGTCGGGATCTCGGCTCCCGCGCCGGGGGGATGTCCCCCGGGAGACCGGTGGGAGCACCGGGTGCCGCCGGGGGCGCGCGGCGCGGGACGATGGTGCCCGCAGCCCGCCCCGCCCCCGCCGAGGAGCCCCCGATGTCGTCAGCCCGCCCGACCACCGCCGAGCCGTCCGCGCCCCCTGCGGACGCCGTCGGGGACCCCGCCACGGGTGCGCCTGCGGCCACCCCGCCGGCCCGCGGTGCGATCTGGGACCCCGGCGTCCTCGCGCGCACCTGGCGGGAGTACGTCTACCTGTTCTTCGTGCTGCTGCTGGCGCCGTTCGCGTTCGCCTACGCGGTGCTCGCCGTGGTGCTGCCGCCGTCGCTCGCGGTCACGGTCGTCGGCCTCCTGGTGACGGGCTGGGTCGTCGTCGGCGGGCGGATGTGGGGCGCGCTCTACCGCCTGATGTCGCGCGGGATGCTCGCGACGCCCGTCCCGCCGCCGCTGCCCCGTCGGCGGGTGCGCGGGTTCTGGCGCCGGGTCGGGGCGCTGCTGGGCGACGCCCCGGGCTGGCGGGCGATCGCGTTCGGCGCGCTGACCCTCCCGCTGTCGATCATCGGCTTCGTGACGAGCACCGTGTTCCTCGCGGTCGCGCTGGGCGGCGTGACGCACTGGTACTGGTACCGGTTCCTCCCGGAGCAGGAGGCGCCCGACGGCACCCTGCACCGCGGCGCGTCGCTGAACAGCAGCTACTTCATCGACACGCCCGCGCGGCAGTGGATCCTCGTCGTCCTCGGTCTGCTCTGCTTCCTCGCCTGGCACCGGATCACGCTCGGATTCGGGCACCTGTTCCGGCTGCTGTCCGCCGGCCTGCTCGGCCCGACCGAGGCGAGCCTGCGCGTCGCGCACCTCGAGCAGACCCGCGGGTCGGCGGTCACCGACGCCGACGCCCGGCTGCGCCGCATCGAGCGCGACCTGCACGACGGCACCCAGGCGCGGCTCGTGACCGTCGCCATGCAGATCGGCGACGTCCGCGACCGGCTGGCGCAGGGCGCGGCGGCCGACGCCGCGCAGGACCCCGCGCTGGAGCGGGCCCGCGCCGAGGCGCTCGCCCTGCTCGACGACGCGCACGGCGGCCTGAAGCTCACGCTCGTCGAGCTGCGCGAGATCGCCCGGGGCATCCACCCGCCGGCCCTCGACGACGGGCTCGCCGTCGCGCTGGAGACGCTCGCCGCCCGGTGCCCCGTCCCGGTCACGGTCGACGTGGACCTGCCCGGCCGCCCCGCGCCCGAGGTCGAGACCATCGCGTACTTCGCGGCCGCCGAGCTGTTGACGAACGTCGTCCGGCACTCCGGGGCCAGCGGCGCGTACGTGCGGCTCGAGACCCAGGACGGCTGGCTGCGGCTGCGGGTCCGCGACGACGGCCACGGCGGCGCGCGGTTCGGCCTGCCCGGCGCCTCCGGGGGGACCGGCCTGGCCGGGCTGGCCGACCGCGTCGCCACGGTCGACGGCCGGATCGAGCTGGACAGCCCGCAGGGAGGTCCTACGGTGGTCACCGTGCACCTGCCGCTGAGCGCCACCCGATGACCCGCGCGCCGCGCGCCGCCCACGTGACCCGCGGGGGTGCCGCGTGCGGATCGTGATCGCCGACGACTCCGTGATCCTCCGCGACGGCCTCGCGGCCCTGCTCGCCCGGCGGGGTCACGAGGTCGTCGCCGCGGTCGGGGACGGCGACGCACTGGTCCGCGAGGTCGAGGCGCTGGCCGCCGCCGACGCGCTCCCGGACATCGCGGTGGTCGACGTCCGGATGCCGCCGGGGTTCACCGACGAGGGCCTGCGCGCGGCGCTGACCCTGCGCGCTGCCCACCCCGCGCTGGGCGTGCTGCTGTTCTCCCAGTACGTCGAGACCCGGTACGCCGCGCAGCTGTTCGGCGGCGACGCCCGCGGCGTCGGCTACCTGCTGAAGGACCGCGTCGCCGACGTCGCCGACTTCCTGGACGCGCTCGAGCGGATCGCCGCGGGCCGCACCGTCCTCGACCCCGAGGTGGTCAGCCAGCTGATGGGCGCCGCGCGCGTCGACCCCGGCGTCTCCCGGCTCACGCCGCGCGAGACCGAGGTGCTGGAGCTGATGGCCCAGGGCCGCTCGAACGGCGCCATCGCCGAGGCGATGTTCCTGTCCTACGGCGCCGTCGAGAAGCACGTCACGTCGATCTTCGGCAAGCTCGGCCTCGCCCCCGACGCCGGCGACCACCGCCGCGTCCTGGCCGTCCTGCGCCACCTCCGCCTGGACGCGTAGCGGCCGCGGCACGCGGCGGCGCCGAGGTCGAGGGTTCGCCGCGAGGTCGAGGGTTCCAGGGGCACGCTGGAGGCCGAACCCTCGACCTCGGCGGGCTCGCAGGGGTGGCCGGCACCCGGGGGACAGCCCCCGTTCCCGGTCGGGCTGACCCTCGGCGGACGTCGGGGGCTGCACCCGTTCCGACCTGCGGCGGGACTCGACAGGCTGGGGTCGTGCCCGATCGCCGGGCTCCCGCGCGGACCACCGCGCGGCGCCCTCGCGGGAGCTCCGCATGTCGATCGCCCTGCCCGTCCGCCCCGCCGGCACCCGGCCCGATCCGGCCGTCCGGACCGACCCCGTCGTCCGGCCCGGCCCCGTCGCGCGACCGACCCCCGCCGGGGCGCCCGCCCGCGCCCCGCGCGACCCGTACGTCGACGGCGTCCGCGCGGTCGGCACGCTGCTGGTCGTCGCGCTGCACTGGCTGATGGTCGAGGCCACCTGGGACGGGTCCGACCTGGTGGTGGGCAACGCGCTCGGGCACGGGTGGGCGTGGCTGCTGACCTGGCTGCAGCCGCTGCCGCTGCTGTTCTTCGCCGCCGGCGCTGCCGCGCGCTACGACCGGGTGCGGCACCCGGACCAGCCGGGCTGGCGGTTCGCCGGGGTGCGGCTGCTGCGGATGGCCCGGCCGGTCGCGGTGTTCGCGGGCGTCTGGGCGCTGCTGCTGGTCGCGCTGCCGGTGCTCGGGGTGCCCGGGGCGGCCGTGGACCGGGTCGCGCGGATCGTGCCGCAGCCGCTGTGGTTCCTCGGCGTGCAGATCGGGCTCCTGGCGCTGACGCCCGTGCTGCTGTCCGCGCTGCGGCGGTGGGGCGGCGCGCGCGTGCTCGTCGTGCTCGCGGTGCTGCCGGTGGTCGTCGACCTGCTGCGGTTCTCCGACCTCGTGACGTTCCCCGGCGCGCCGAACGTGCTGTTGGTCTGGGCGGTGCCGTTCGTCGGCGGGCTGCTCTACGCGGAGCGCCGGGTGACCGCGGCCGGGCGGCGGCGTCCCGACCTCGTGCCCGAGCGGACCGTGCTGCTGCTGCTCACCGGCTGCGGCCTGGTCGCCACGGTGCTGCTGCTGGCCGTGGGCCCGTACCCCTGGTCGCTGATCGGGATGCCGGGCGACACGATGTCCAACCTGGCGCCGCCGACCGCGCCGGTCGTCGGGTTCGCCGTCGCGCAGGTCGCGTCGCTGCTGCTGGTCCGGGACGCCGTGGCGCGGTGGGCGGGTCGCTCCCGGGTCGTGCGGTGGGTCGGCTCGCGGTCGATGGGGCTGTACCTGTGGCACCTGACCGCGATGTTCGTCGTCGCCGGGGTGGTGCTGCTCGGCGTCGGGGAGGTGCTGCCGGAGCCGTGGACCTGGGACTGGTGGACGTCCCGGGCGGGGTACCTCGGGGCGGCGGGGGTGGTGCTCGCGGGGCTCGTCGCCGGGGCGGCGCGGGTGGAGCGCGGGGCCGCCCGGCGACGCACGCCATGAGTGGTACCGTATTCCGGTACGACTGAAACTGGAGGGGCGATGTCCATCTCGGCGAGCGAGGCCCGCAAGACGCTGTTCCCGTTGATCGAGCAGGTGAACGACGACCACCTGGCCGTCGAGATCGTGTCCCGCAAGGGCAACGCCGTGCTCATGCCCGCGGACGAGTACGCCGCGTGGCAGGAGACCGCCTACCTGTTCCGTTCGCCCGCCAACGCCCGACGGATCCTCGACGCCTACGAGCGCGCGACCGCGGGAACGGTCGAGGAGCACGAGCTGGACCGCGGGTGAGGCTGGTCTGGGACGCGACCGCCTGGGAGGACTACGTCCACTGGCAGACCGCCGACCGTCGGGTGCTCAAGCGGATCAACACCCTGCTCGACGCGTGCCTGCGCGACCCGTCCGGCGGCATCGGGAAGCCCGAGCAGCTGAAGTACGGCGCGGCGGGGGCGTGGTCCCGGCGCATCACCGACGAGCACCGGCTGGTCTACCTCGTCCAGGGCGACGACCTGGTCGTCCTGCAGGCGCGGTACCACTACTGACCGCGCCCCGCGTCCGTCCGCAGCGCACCGCCCGCAGCCCGCTTCCAGCCCGCTCCCAGGTCCGCGTGCTGCGATGACGGGGTGCTGACCGACGACGCCCGCCGCCCCGCCGACCTCGCGACCGTCCCCGAGCCGACCCCGTGGCAGGTCCGCCGCGCGGGGCTCGTCGACGTCAACCGGATCGCCCGGATGATCGACGAGCACCGGCCGTTCATCGACCTGGACGGCGACGGCCGGCCCGACGAGGTGCCGCACCCCGAGCACGCGGCGACCGCCACCCGGCTGGTGCTGAGCCTCGGCGGCCTGGAGCACGGCGAGCTGTGGTTCGCCCAGGAGGACGACGCGGTCGCGGCGGTGGCGTTCTGGCTGCCGCCGGACGCGGACCACCTGGCGCAGGACCTGCACCGCGTCGTGGCCCGCGAGCTCGACGTGGTGCCGGAGCGCGACCCCGAGCCGGCGCACGCCCCGCTGCGGTCGATCGTCGGGGCGACCGCGCAGACGCTGGCGCTGATGCGGACGACGGACGCGGAGCGGGTGCTGATCCTGCTGTCGGACGACGGCGAGCGGGTGGGGGAGCGGCGCCTCGCGCTGCTGGCGGACGTGCTGGCACCCGTGGTCGAGGCGCAGGCCGCCGCCGGGCGGGACGTGCTCGCGGTGACCGTCGACCCGACGCAGGTGGCCGACCTGGTCGCGCTCGGGTTCGCCGAGCTGGGCCGGGCGCCGCTGGGCGCGGCGTCGCTGTGGCTCGGGGCGCGCCGGGCGGGCTGAGCCGGGTCAGGCCGGGCCGGGGTCGGGCCGAGCCGGGGTCAGGCCGAGCCGGGGTCAGGCCGCGATCGCGACCTGGTACCCGGCGGCGTCCTCCTCGAGGTCGCCCGTCTCCCCGTCCCGCACCGCGCGGCGACCGAGGACGATCGTGTAGGTCCAGAACGCCGCCAGCGCGAGCGCGCCGATGGCGATCTTGACGCCCCACGGCAGGGCGGAGCCGGTGACGAACCCCTCGACCAGGCCGGACAGCGCGAGCGCGCCGGCCAGGCCGATCGCGACGGTGACGAGCGCCCGGCCCTCCTCGGCGAGCGCGCGCGACCGCGGGCGGCCCTGCGGGTCGACCCACGCCCACGCGAGCCGCAGACCGGCGGCCCCGGCGACGAAGATCGAGGTGAGCTCGAGCAGCCCGTGCGGGGCGATGAGCTGCAGGAACACGTCGAGGCTGCCGTGGGCGGCCATCATCCCGCCGGCGGCGCCGACGCTGACCGCGTTCTGCGCCAGCACGTAGAGCGGGCCGACGCCGGTGACGCCGAGGCCCACGCACAGGGCCGCGATCCACGCGTTGTTGGTCCACACCACCGCGGCGAACCCGGCGCCCGGGTCGTAGTACTGGGCGAACTGGTTGTCGACGTAGTCCTGCCGCTGGGAGGGGGTGCCCATCGCGGCGAGCGCGTCGGGGTCGGTCGCCACCCACCAGCCGGCGACCGTGCCGACGGCGAGGAACGCGACCATGACCGCGACGGTCCACCAGCGGATCCGGTAGAGCGCCGCGGGCAGCGACACGACGACGAACCGCCGGACGTCCCGCCAGGCGGGCTCGTGCGTGCCGGCGATCCGCGCCCGGGACCGCGCGAGCAGCTGCGAGAGGCGGGTGACCGTGTCCGGGTCGGGCGCGGACGAGCGGACCGTCGACAGGTCGGTGGCGACCGACTGGTAGAGCCGGACCATCTCGTCGGCCTCGGCGCCGTCGAGGCGGCGCTGCCGGGACAGGGCGTCCAGACGCGCCCACGCGGGCTGGCGCACGGCGGTGAAGGCGTCGAGGTCCACGCCCGATACCCTGCCACAGGCAGACGACCCGGCGGTGGCGGAGGTGGACGTGCAGGACGAGGGCATCGTCATCGGCGAGGGCGTGCTGCTGGACGCCCGGCCGACGTCGTTCGCGAACCGGGTGCTGGCCGCGCTGATCGACCTGGTGGTGCTGGCGGTCGTGGTCGTGCTGCTGCTGCTGGTCGCGTTCCGGGTGGTGATGCTCGCGCCGGACCAGGACGTCCTGCAGATCACGTTCGTCGTCCTCATGGTGACCGTGCTGGTGGTGCTGCCGACGACGGTGGACACGCTCACCCGGGGCCGGTCGCTGGGCAAGCTCGCGGTGGGCATCCGCATCGTGCGCGACGACGGCGGCCCGATCCGGTTCCGGCAGGCGCTGGTCCGCGCGCTGGTCGGCGTGCCGGAGCTGTGGCTCACGGCGGGCTCGGTCGCGCTGATCACGTCGCTGGTGAACCCGCAGGGCAAGCGGCTGGGCGACCTGCTCGCGGGGACGTACGCCGTCCGGGTGCGCGGTCGCCAGCAGAAGCCGTCGGTCGTCGTGATGCCGCCGTTCCTGGCGGGCTGGGCGACGAGCGCGGACGTCGCGCGCCTGCCCGACGGGCTCGCGCTCGAGGCCCGCCAGCTGCTCGGCCGCGCCGCGGGCCTGCACCCGGGCTCCCGGCACGCGCTCGGCCAGCGGCTCGCGGGCGAGGTCGCCCGCTACGTGTCGCCCGGTCCGCCGCCGGGCACCCACCCGGAGGCGTTCCTCGCGGCGGTGCTGGCGACCCGGCGGGACCGGGAGTACGCGGCCTCGACCCGGGCGGCGGAGCGGGCCGCCGTGGAGTCCGCGACGCTGCACCGGCTGCCGCACGGTGTGCCCGACCCCGCGCGCTGACGTCGCCTGGCGGCGCGCCGTCCCGATCTGGACACCGCAGCGCCCTGGCCGTGCGCGCGGCTAGCGTGGCCGTGACCAGGCGGTACGGCGGGACGGGGTAGCAGCGTGCAGGGACAGCTCGACGGGGTGCTCGACCAGGTGCTGGCGCGGAACCCGGGGGAGCCCGAGTTCCACCAGGCCGTGCGCGAGGTGTTCGCGAGCCTGGGCCCGGTGCTCGCGCGGCACCCGCGGTACGTCGACGCCGCCGTGCTGGAGCGGCTGTGCGAGCCGGAGCGGCAGATCGTGTTCCGGGTGCCGTGGGTGGACGACGCCGGCCGGGTGCGGATCAACCGCGGGTTCCGGGTGCAGTTCAGCACCACGCTCGGTCCGTCGAAGGGCGGGCTGCGGTTCCACCCGTCGGTGAACCTCGGGATCGTGAAGTTCCTCGGGTTCGAGCAGATCTTCAAGAACTCGCTGACGGGCATGCCGATCGGCGGCGGCAAGGGCGGTTCGGACTTCGACCCGCGCGGGCGGTCCGACGCCGAGGTGATGCGGTTCTGCCAGTCGTTCATGACCGAGCTGGCGCGGCACATCGGCGAGTACGTGGACGTGCCCGCGGGGGACATCGGCGTCGGCGGTCGCGAGATCGGCTACCTGTTCGGGCAGTACAAGCGGATGACCGGCCGGTACGAGTCCGGCGTGCTGACCGGCAAGGGCGTCACGTGGGGCGGCTCGCTGGTCCGCACCGAGGCGACCGGGTACGGGGCCGTGCTGTTCGCGCAGGAGATGCTGCGCACCACGGGCCGGTCGTTCGACGGGCAGCGCGTCGTGGTGTCCGGCTCCGGCAACGTCGCGGTGTACGCGATCCAGAAGGCGCAGCAGCTCGGCGCGCAGGTCGTGGCCTGCTCGGACTCGCGCGGGTACGTCGTGGACGAGCGCGGGCTGGACCTCGACCTGCTGCAGCAGGTCAAGACCGTCGAGCGCGGGTCGCTGGAGACCTACGCCGAGCGGCGGGGCGGCGGCGCGCGCTACGTCCCGGGCCGGCGGGTCTGGGAGGTCGGCGCCGCGGTGGCGCTGCCGTGCGCGACCCAGAACGAGCTCGACGAGGCCGACGCCCGCGCGCTGCTGGCGTCGGGCCTGGTCGCGGTCGCGGAGGGCGCCAACATGCCGACGACGCCCGGCGCGGTGGCGCTGCTCCAGGAGGCCGGCGTGCTGTTCGGGCCTGGGAAGGCGGCGAACGCCGGCGGGGTCGCGACGTCCGCGCTGGAGATGCAGCAGAACGCCAGCCGCGACTCCTGGTCGTTCGAGTACACCGAGGACCGGCTCGCCGCGATCATGCGGGACATCCACGACCGGTGCGCCGCGACCGCCGACGAGTACGGCTCGCCGGGCGACTACGTGGTGGGCGCGAACATCGCCGGGTTCCTCAAGGTCGCGGACGCGATGCTCGCGCTCGGGGTGGTCTGAGGCGCTAGCAGGGGTCGGCGCCGTCGGGGTCGTCGACCAGGCGGTGCAGCAGGCGTAGCAGCTCGCCGCGCTCGGCGGGCTCGAGCCGGCCGAGCAGCTCCTCGGCGTGCCGGCGGCGCTCGCGGTCCGCGCCGGCGAGGACGGCGCGGCCCTCCTCGGTGAGCGCGACGAGGGTGGCCCGCCGGTCGGTGGGGTCGGGCTGCCGGGCGACCAGGCCCGCGCGCTCCAGGTCGTCGACCAGCGAGGTCACCGACCGGGGGACCACGTCGAGCGCGGCCGCCAGGGCGGTCTGGCGCTGCGGCTCGCCGGCGCGCGCGACCACGCGGAGCAGCCGGTGCCGGGAGGGCGTCAGGTCGACCTGCTCGCGCACGTCGCGGCGCATCGTGTGCAGCGCGCGGCGCAGCAGCCAGAACAGCTCGTCGCCGGGGTGGGCGGGCGGGGTGACCGGGCTCATGGTCCCCACGATAGCGAATGTGGCACATAGAGAGGTACCCTCCCTAAAGTTCCAGCCCCAGGGAGGCTCCATGTCCATGCACGGACCCCAGGGCGGCGGAGGTGGCCGGGCCATGTACCGGTCGTTCCGCCTCGACCCGTCCGTCACCGGGCGCCGCGTCACGCGTGACGTGCTGCGCCGCATCCTCACCTTCGCCCGGCCCTACCGCCGGCTCATCACCGTGTTCCTCGTGATCGTGGCGCTCGACGCCGCCATCGGCGCCGTCACCCCGCTCGTCTACCAGCGGATCATCGACCACGGCATCGCGCAGGGCCGCACCGGCCTGGTGCTCGGCCTCGCCGGCGTCGTCGCCCTGCTCGCGGTCACCGCCGCCGGCCTCACGCTCGCGTCGCGCTGGTTCTCGTCCCGGATCGGGGAGGGCCTGATCCTCGACCTGCGCACGCAGGTGTTCGACCACGTGCAGCGGATGCCGCTCGCGTTCTTCTCCCGCACCCAGACCGGCGCGCTCGTGCAGCGGCTGAACGGCGACGTGCTCGGTGCGCAGCAGGCGTTCACGTCCACGCTGTCGAACGTGGTGTCCAACGTGCTGACCGTCGTGCTGGTGATCGCCGCGATGCTGTCGCTGTCCTGGCAGATCACCCTGGTCTCGCTGGTGCTGCTGCCGGTGTTCGTGCTGCCGGTGCGTGCGATGGGCCGCCGGCTCGCGGCCGTGACGTCCGAGTCGTACACGCTGAACGCCGAGATGGGCCAGACGATGACCGAGCGGTTCAACGTCGCCGGCGCGCAGCTGGTCAAGCTCTACGGCCGCGCCGACGACGAGACCGCGGTGTTCTCCGGCCGCGCCGCCCGGGTGCGGGACATCGGGATCACCAGCGCGATGTACTCCGCGGTGTTCCGGGTCGGCCTCACGCTCGTCGCCGCGGTCGCCGTCGCGATCGTCTACGGGCTCGGCGGCGTGCTCGCCATCCAGGGGTCGCTGACGGTCGGCGTCGTGGTCGCGCTGACCTCGTACCTCACGCGGCTCTACGGGCCGATCACCGCGCTGTCGAACGTCCAGGTCGACGTCATGACGACGCTCGTGTCGTTCGAGCGGGTGCTCGAGGTCCTGGACCTGAAGCCGACCGTCGCCGACGCCCCCGACGCGGTGCCGCTGCCCGACGACCTCGCGTCGACCGCGAGCGTGCAGCTCGACGACGTGTCGTTCCGGTACCCGGCCGCCTCCGAGGTGTCGCTCGCGTCGCTGGAGTCCGTCGCCCGGCTCCAGACCGAGGTCCCCGGCACGACGCTCGAGCACGTGTCGTTCACCGTGCCCCACGGGCACCTCGTCGCGCTGGTCGGCCCGTCCGGCGCGGGCAAGACCACCGTCTCCGCGCTGGTCGCCCGGCTGTACGACGTCACCGGCGGCACGATCCGGGTCGCCGGGCAGGACGTCCGTGCCACGACGCAGGCCAGCCTGCGCGACGCCATCGGGATCGTCACCCAGGACGCCCACCTGTTCCACGACACCATCCGCGCGAACCTGCTCTACGCCCGGCCCGACGCGACCGACGCGGAGATCGAGCAGGCCCTCGAGCGCGCGCAGATCGCCGACCTCGTGCACCGGCTGCCCGACGGCGTCGACACCGTCGTGGGCGACCGCGGCTACCGGCTCAGCGGCGGCGAGCGCCAGCGGCTCGCCATCGCGCGGCTGCTGCTCAAGGCGCCGCCGATCGTCGTGCTCGACGAGGCGACCGCGCACCTCGACTCCGAGTCCGAGGCCGCCGTGCAGCGTGCGCTCGCCGAGGCGCTCGAGGGGCGGACCGCGATCGTCATCGCGCACCGGCTGTCGACGATCCGCGAGGCGGACTCGATCGTGGTGCTCGACCGCGGGAAGGTCGCCGAGCAGGGCACCCACGCGGAGCTGCTGGCCCGCGGCGGGCTCTACGCGGAGCTGTACGAGACGCAGTACGCGTCGGCGGGCTGAGCGGCCCGGCTCATGTGGGCTGGACGGCCCGGCTCAGGCCGCCCAGCCACGCGCTCCCGCGAGCCGGCGCAGCATCGCACCCACCACCGACGAGGCCTGGTCCACCCCGGGGTCGGCGTTGGTGAGCACCGCCAGCACGCCGCCCTGCTGCGGGTACACCCGTGCCTGGCACTGGAACCCGTCGCCCCAGCCCTGCGTCATCACGCAGACGCCGCGCGCCGCCCCGAGCACGAACACCCCGAGACCCACCCCGGGCTCGGCGGCGTCGTCCAGCATCGCGGCGGCATGCCGGGCGTCGAGCAGCACCGCGTCGTCCGCGCCCGCCCACGCCCGACCCAGGTCGGTGAGCAGCACGCCGAGCTCCGCGGGCGTGGTCCACAGCCCGGACGCGGCGAGCCCGGGGTAGTGCCGGCGGACGCCCGGCACGCGGCTGCCGTCCGTGCGGTGCCCCGCGGCCGCCCGGGCCGCCACCCGGTGCAGCACCTCCCGCAGGGCGGCGTCGGCGGTCGCACCGGGGTCGGACGCGGCCCCGGGGTCGGTCCCGGCCCAGAACGCCGTCGCGGTCAGCCCCAGCGGCGCGACCACCGCCCGGTGCGCCGCGGCCGCGAACGGCAGCCCGGTCACGACCTCGACGACCCGCTCGAGCAGGCAGTACCCGCCGTCGGCGTACCGGAACCCGGACCCGGGGGCGTGCGCGACCCGGACCGGTCCCGGGTGCGCGCCGAGGCGGCCGGCCAGCACGTCGAGCAGCGGCGGCGCCGCGCCGTCCGCGGGTTCGAACGACCCGGCCGGGTCGGTCACCCCGCCCGCGTGCCGCAGGAGCTCCCGCAGGGTCGGCCCGCGCCCGCCCGCCGCGGGGTCCAGCGGCACGGGCACCCAGCGGTGCACGTCGTCATCGAGGTCGAGCAGCCCGTCCTGCGCGAGCCGCAGCACGACGACAGCCGTCACCGCCTTCGCGGCCGAGCACGCGTGCAGCACCGTGCCGGCGTCCGCGAGCCGGCCGATCGCCGTGTCGGCGTACCCCGTCACCGCGACCGCCGGGTCCTGGCCCGGCTCGACGACGACCGCGGCGACCGCGGGGGAGCGGGGGACGGCGGCGTGGTCGAGGGGCGGCACGTCCAGCAGTCTCGCGCGCGACCCACGGCCCGGCGGGGGACCTTCGTTCCGGGCTCGGGCACCGGGCCCCTGCCGTCAGGGCACCGCGACCTGCACGGCGTGCTCGGCGGCGTCGTCGGCGACGAACCGCGCGAGCACCTCCGCCTCGGTGACCGCGGCGGCCCGCTCGGCGCGGCTCCAGGGCCGCAGCGGGGTGAGCGTCAGGTGCGCCCGCTCGCGGCGGGTGCGGGGCGCGCCCGCGAGCCGGGGCAGGGCCTCGCGGCGCAGGGCCCAGGTCCCGGCGACGACGCCGTCCAGCAGCACCGCGGCCGGGGGCACGCCGTTCGGGCTGGCGAGGGCGGGCCGGGCCGCGGCGGGGACGATCCGGCTGCGGTCGTCGTGCCCCAGCAGGACGTCGTCGTAGTCGGGCAGCAGCCGGACCGGCGCGGGTGTGTCCTCGGGCGGGCGCGGGGCGTCCGGCAGGTCGAGGAGCACCCGGGTGCGGCCCCGCGTGCCGGCCGACGCCCGACCGTCCGCCGACGTGGGCGGGTCGACGTGCTCCACCTCGACCAGCTCGGGCCGGAGCCGGTCGACGACCGCGCCGAGCCGGGTGAGCCCGCACCAGCGCTGCAGGTCGGCGACGGTGGCCGGCCCGTACGCCGCGAGGTACCGGCGTGCCAGGTCGGCGAGCACGTCGTCGGGGTCCGCGGCGGTGAGCGGGCCGGCGTGCGGGTCCGCGGGCGTCCGGCCGAACCACGTCTCCGCGGTGGTCCAGGTCGTCGCCATGCTGCGCCCCCAGACCCCGCGGGGTGTCACCTGCACCAGCGGCAGCAGCCCCCGGGCGCCCTGCGCGAGCGCCCGGGGGTCGACGTCCGGCCAGGTGGCGGCGAGCCGGTCGCCGAGCGCAGCGGCGGTCAGCGGCCCGTCCGCGAGGGCGTCCCGGGCCGCGCGGGCGAGGTCGTCGAGGTCGAGCCCGCGCAGCGCCGGACCGGCGGTCGCGTGGCCGGCGAGGTTCCGCCGGAACAGCGGCACCAGGACGGGCCACAGCGTCAGGACGTCGTCGGCGGTCGCGAGGTGCACGGTGTCCCGCAGCAGCGCGAGCCGCCCGACGCGGCGGTCGGTCATCGCGTCCGCGAGGTCGTCGTGCGCGAACCCGGCGACCCGGGCGTGCAGGGCGAGGTACGCGGACGGCGGGTTCTGGGACTGCAGCGCCACGAGGTGCGCGACGACGCCGACGGCGGGCCCGGCCGTGCGCTCGAGGAGGTGCTGGCGTGCGAGCAGCGCGCGCCCGAGCCCCCGGGTGGTCACGCGCTCGCGGTCGGTCACCCGGTCACGGTACGGCCCGCCACCGACGACCGGTCAGAGCCGCCCGGCGGCCTTGAGCGCGAGGTAGGTGTCCGCCAGGCGCGGCGCGAGGTCGTCGGGCAGGGCGTCGACGACCTCGACCCCGTGGCTGCGGAGCCGGACGGCCACCGCGGACCGCTCCAGCTCGGTGCGCTCGGCCGCGGCGGCGTCGAACAGCGCGGCGACGTCCTCGCGCCCCGTGCGCAGCCGCTCGACCTCGGGGTCGCGGACCGACGCGAGCACGACCTGGTGACGGGACGCGAGCCGGTCGACCACGCTCAGCAGCCCCTGCTCCACGGCCGACGGCTCCAGGGCGGACAGCAGCACGACGAGCGCGCGCTGGGACAGCCGCTCCTGCACCTGCGCGACGACGCCCGGCCAGTCGGCCTCGACCAGCGACGGCTCGACCCCGGCGAGGGCGTCGGCGATCGCCGGCATCAGGCGGGGCCCGGACGCGCCCGCGACCCGGGCGCGCACCGTGCGGTCGTACGCCAGCAGCTCGACCCGGTCGCCGGCGCGGGACGCCAGCGCGGCGAGCAGCAGGGCCGCCTCGACCGACGTGTCCAGGCGCGGCTCCTCGCCGGTGCGGGCCGCGCTGGTGCGGGACGTGTCGACCACGATCAGCACCCGTCGGTCCCGCTCGGGGCGCCAGGTGCGGACCACGACGTCGGACCGGCGCGCGCTCGCCCGCCAGTCGATCGACCGCACGTCGTCGCCGATCACGTACTCGCGCAGCGAGTCGAACTCGGTGCCCTGGCCGCGCACCTGGACGGCGGCGCGCCCGTCCATCTCCCGCAGCCGCGCCAGCCTGCTCGGCAGGTGGCGCCGGGAGGCGAACTCGGGCAGCACCCGCAGCGTACCGGGCACGTCGAACGACGCCTGCCGGGCCGCGAGCCCCAGCGGCCCGAGCGTCCGGACGGTGACCCGGTCGGCGTGCAGGTCACCGCGCCGGGACGGGCGCAGCGGGGTCTCGAGGCGGCGCGACTCGCCGGGCGGCAGGTCGACCTGGTGCCGGTTGCGCTCCGCGTGCGCCGACGGCTGCCACGCGTCCCGCACGACGCCCCGCAGCCGGCGCGCGCCGGTGTGCGTGAGCGTCAGCCGGGACCGGGCGGGCTCGTGCAGCCGGACCGAGCCCGCGGGGTCGCGCCGGATCGCCACCGCGCGCGGCGACGCGGCCAGCAGCGCGTCGCCGACGCACAGCAGCACCGACAGCACCGCCCAGACCAGCACCGTGCCCGGCACCGGCAGGAGCAGCACCGCGACGGCGCCGACCGCGGTCAGCGCGACCGCGCGCCAGGTGATCGCCACGCGGCCGACCTCAGCGGGGGACCGGGACGGACGCCAGGACGGTGTCGAGCACCGACTCGGCGGTCACGCCCTCGAGCTCGGCCTCGGCCCGCAGCTGCACCCGGTGCCGGAGCGTCGGGTGCGCGAGGGCCTTGACGTCGTCCGGCGTCACGTACGGCCTCCCCGACAGCCACGCCCAGGCGCGCGACGTCGCGAGCAGCGCGGTGGCACCACGCGGCGAGACGCCCAGCGACAGGGACGGCGACTGGCGGGTGGCGCGGACCAGGTCGACGACGTAGCCGATGACCTCGGGCGCGATCTGCACCTGCGCGACCTCGGCCCGGGCGCGGTCGAGCACGTCCTTGCCCGCGGCGGCGCGCACCCCCGCCCGGACCAGGTCCCGCGGGTCGAACCCGGCGGCGTGCCGCGCGAGCACCTCGATCTCCTCGTGCCGCTCGGGCAGCGGCAGCGTCAGCTTGAGCAGGAACCGGTCGAGCTGCGCCTCGGGCAGCGGGTAGGTGCCCTCGTACTCGACGGGGTTCTGGGTGGCGATGACGATGAACGGGTCCGGCAGCGGGCGCGGCGTGCCGTCGACCGACACCTGCCGCTCCTCCATCGCCTCCAGCAGCGACGCCTGGGTCTTGGGCGGCGTGCGGTTGATCTCGTCCGCGAGCATGAGGTTGGTGAACACCGGGCCCTCGCGGAACGAGAACTCGGCGGTCCGGGCGTCGTAGACCAGCGAGCCGGTGACGTCGCCGGGCATCAGGTCGGGGGTGAACTGGACGCGCTTGGTGTCCAGGTCCAGGGCCGCCGACAGGCTGCGGACCATGAGGGTCTTCGCGACGCCGGGCACGCCCTCGAGCAGCACGTGGCCGCGGCAGAGCATCGCGATCACCAGGCCGGTGACGGCCGCGTCCTGGCCCACGACGGCGCGCCCGACCTCGGTGCGTACCGCGCCGAGCGCCTCGCGCAGGTCCGCGGACGGCACCGGCGGGGCGGCGTGGGCGGGGGCCGACTGCGGCGCGGGCTGGTGCTGCGGCGCGGGCTGCGCCTGGGGGGCCGGCGCGTACCCGGCGTACGGCTGCGGCGCGGGCGGCTGCTGCTGGGGTGGCGTGCCGGGCTGCTGCTGCCACGGGTTCGGGGCGGGGTGGTCCTGGGTCACGTGGGGTGAACCTCGCTCTCGAGCTGGTCGAGCCGGCGGGCCAGGTGCTCCAGGCCCGCGTCTGACGTGGGGGGTGGTCCGTACAGGAGGTCGCGCACGTCGTCCTCGGCGCGCCCGGTCGCCCGGGCGAGCGCCGCGATCACGTCCGGCGCCGCGGCGGACCGGGCGAGCCCGAGCCGACGCGCGCTGCGGTCGGCGGTCCCGGCGCGCAGGGCCGCGGCCGCGTGCCCGTACGCCCGGGACGTCCGGTAGAGCCGGCCCCGACCGCGGGTGGTCTCCGCGGACCGGACGACGACCGGCAGCCGCTCCGTGACCACCCGGCCGAGCCGGCGGGCGCGCCACCCGGCCAGGGCGAGCAGCACCAGCAGGGCCTGCAGCCCCAGCACCGAGGCGACGGGCGGCAGCAGGTCCCCGAGCCCCGGCGCGGCGGGGGCCACGGACGTGTCCGTAGCGGACGGGACGTACCAGACGAGGTCGGCGTCCCGGCCGAGCGTCCGCAGCACCAGCGCGGCGTTGCCGGCCTCGGTGACGCGGGCGTTGGTGAGCATCGTGGCGTCGCCCAGCACGCTGACCTTCCGGCCGTCCGTCTCCGTGACGGACGTCAGGTAGGCCTGCGGCTCGGTGCCCGGCAGCGGGAAGCACAGCGTGGTGCCCGCCGGGGGCGTGCCGTCGACCGGCACCAGGCCCGCTCCGGTGGCGCTGACGGTCCCCGCGGCCTCGGCGTCGGGGTCGGTGCAGGCGGCCGCCAGCGACGAGGCGGTCCCGCCGCCGGACCACCCGGTCTCGAGCCCGGGCACCACCTCGGCCAGCAGCGACGACGCGTCCAGCAGCACCAGGTCCGCCTCGGTGCCGGCGAGCGCGTCCACCTGCTCGGGCGTCAGCCACCAGTCCGACGTCACCAGGAGCGTGCTGCCCGCGGCGGCGGCGTCTCGGGCCTCGGCCGTGGTGCGCACGTACGTGATCGTCACGCCCTGGTCGCGCAGCACCTCGGCGACCGCCATCGCTCCGTCGTCCCGCGGGTTGTCGGGTGCGAGCGGGGTGGTCGACCGGGCCGGTGCGGGCAGCAGCGACACCCCGACGCCCACGCCGAGCACGACCGCGACGCCCACCAGCCACCGGGACCGGCGCCAGCGGCCGCGCGCGCGGCTGCGGGCCGTGGTGCCGTCGCCGAGCACGGTGCCGTCGCCGAGCACGACGCCGTCGCCCGGCACGACGCCGGCGGCCTCCGGGGGACGGGTCGCGGTCGGCGCGGTCACGGGGCCACCCCGGTGCCGGGGCCGGCGGACGACCCGGTGGACACGGCGGTCGCGGCGGTCAGGCCGGCGGGCGGCGTCGGGCGGGCGGCGGCGACCCGGGAGTCGAGCTCGCGCAGCAGCGCGTCGTCGCCGGCGCCCGGGGTGCGCTCGCCGTACACGACGTCGTCGAACAGCCGCCCGGCGGCCTGCAGGTCCCCGGCCAGCGCGGGCAGGCGCAGGCCGGCGTCGGCCACGGCCTCGTGCGCCGTCCGGCCCGGGCGCTCGTCCAGCACCGCCCGCTCCTCGAGACCGCGGACCACGGCGCGGAACCGGTCCGCCACCGCGCCCGCCCAGTCGCCCCGCGCGGCGGCGGCGTCCGCGGCGGACCGCAGGTCGGCGGCCGTGCGCCGGTCGTCGTCCGCGAGCACCGAGCCCGGGCCGCCCACCCGGCGGCTGCGGCGCACCGGACCCGTCACCAGGAACGCCACCACCACGAGCAGCGCGAGCACGCCCGCGACCAGCAGCAGCGTCCCGACGTTGCCGAGCGGCACGCCGTCCGCGCCCTCGAACAGCCGCCCGAGCCAGTCCAGGACCATCTGCAGCAGGCTCGGCCGCTGGTGGTACACGGGGTCGGCGAGCTCACGCTCGAGCCAGCCGCGCGCCTCCTCGGCATCGGGCACCACCGGGACGCCGGACCCGCCGGCCAGCCACCTCACCGACCGGAGTCCGCCGCCGCGCGCGCCAGCTCGACGTCCAGGCCCTCGCGCCGCATCCGCACGTCGATGTACGCGAGCGCGACCACGCCGGCCATGAACACGGTGCTGATCGTGCTGGCGATCGCGGTCCCCACGGCGGTCAGCGCGATCGCGCCGCCGCTCGTGCCCAGGGGGTCCTGCAGCACCAGCGCGGTGATCATGCTGACCGGGAACACGATGACGTAGGCGACGACCTGCACCACGACCGCCGCGAGCAGGTAGACGCCCAGCAGGCGCCAGAAGCTCCCACGCGTCAGCCGCCACGCCCGCGCGACCGTCGTCCCGAACGACCCGCCCTCGAGCATGATCGCGGCCGGCGCGAGCAGCGTGCGCACCGTGATCCAGAACGCGCCGACGACCAGCGCGAGCACCGACAGCAGGCCCACGACCACGGTCGCCCACTCGTTCTGGGTCGCGACCCAGGTCAGGACGGTCAGGCCGACGAGCGCGCCCGAGAGCACGAGGACCGCGAGCACCTGGAGCACGCTGAACAGGACGACCTGGGCGAGCCGCTTGCCCGAGCCCCGCAGCACGTCGCCGATCGCGACGCGCTGGCCGATCACCGAGCGGCTCACCGAGAGGATCAGCAGGCCGGTCAGGACCAGCGTCGCGAGCGACGTGAGCGGCAGCGTGACGAGCTGGGCGAGGGAGGTGCCGAACGAGCTGCCCAGCACCTCGGTGTCCTGGGCGGTGAGCCCGGCGGTGCCGCCGAGCAGGTCGTCGACCTCGCCCGCGAGCAGGCCCGCCACGTACCACTGCAGCAGCGCGCCGAGCGCGGTCGAGATGGCGACGACCGCGGCGGTCAGGCCGAACATCGTCGTCGGGTTGTGCCGGATCGCCCGGAACGTGCCGTCGAAGATCTCCCAGATGCTCAACGGCCGCAGCGGGACGATGCCGGGGCGCGCGGCGGTCGGCTGGTACGGGGTCGGACCCCAGCCCTGGCCGGGCTGCTGCCCGTAGCCGGCGGGCTGGCCGTAGCCGGGCTGCTGGCCGTACCCGACGGGCTGGCCGTACCCGGGCTGCTGGCCGTACCCCGGCTGCTGCCCGGGACCTGGCTGCTGCCCGTACCCGGGCGGGGGGTAGCCGGGCTGCTGGGGGTACCCGGGCTGCTGCCCGTACCCGGGCTGCTGCGGCTGCTGCGCGGGCGGCACGTCACCCGGACGGCCCGCACCCGACGGGGTGCCGGGAGCCTGCCACCCGGCGGGCGCGAGCTGCCCGTACCGCGGGGCGGGCCGGTCGGCCTCGCCGGGCGCGGGCACCGGCTCGGGGCGGCCCTCGTCGTGCGGCGTGCTCATCGGGTGGCTCCCTGCTGCTCGGGTGGAGTCGGTCGGCGCCGGTGGACCGGGGTGCGCCCGGGCGCGGCGCGGCGCGGCTGACGCCATCGTGCCACGTCAGGCCCGGGCCGGGAGCCTGCTCCGACCGGGCGTCCCGGGGCGTGCGCGGACCCGCCGGACCGATCCGGATGCCATCATGGGGCGATGAAGGGACGCGTTCTCGTGGTCGACGACGACACCGCCCTGTCCGAGATGATCGGCATCGTCCTCCGCTCGGAGGGTTTCGAGCCGGTGTTCTGCGCCGACGGCGACGAGGCCCTGGAGATCTTCCGGGCCTCCCAGCCGGACCTCGTGCTGCTGGACCTCATGCTCCCGGGCAAGGACGGCACCGAGGTGTGCCGGCTGATCCGCGCGGAGTCGGGCGTGCCGATCGTCATGCTCACCGCCAAGGCGGACACCGTCGACGTGGTGCTCGGCCTGGAGTCCGGCGCCGACGACTACATCGCGAAGCCCTTCAAGCCGAAGGAGCTGATCGCCCGGGTGCGCGCGCGCCTGCGCCGCAGCGACGAGCCCGCCCCCGAGCACCTGCGCATCGGCGACCTGTCGATCGACGTCACCGGGCACCGCGTCACGCGCGACGGCGTCCCGATCCCGCTGACCCCGCTCGAGTTCGACCTGCTGGTCGCCCTCGCGCGCAAGCCCTGGCAGGTGTTCACGCGCGAGGTGCTGCTCGAGCGCGTCTGGGGCTACCGGCACGCCGCCGACACCCGCCTGGTCAACGTCCACGTGCAGCGGCTGCGGTCCAAGATCGAGGCCGACCCGGAGAGCCCCGAGATCGTCGTCACCGTCCGCGGCGTCGGCTACAAGGCGGGCGCGACGCCCTCGTGAACGCCGGCCCGACCGGTCGCGGCGCCGGTGCGGGCGCCCGGGCGGGGCGTGCGTGGCGCCTCGCCACGGTGCGGTCCGCGTCCCGGGCCCGCCGGGTGTCCCGGGCGTGGCGCGGGTCGCTGCAGGCCCGGGTCATCACGCTGACGCTCGCGGTCGGGCTCGCGGCGCTCGCGGTCCTCGGCGGCTACCTGTCGGTGAGCGTCCGGGACGGGCTGTTCACCCAGCGGGTCGACCAGGTGCTCGCGGAGGCCGCACGGGGCACCGCCCAGGCGCAGGAGACGTTCGACGCGTCGACCGCCACGACCGCGCCCGAGGTCCAGCAGCTGCTCTACGACATGGTGCGCGCGCTCCAGTCCGGGGGGTCCGGCGAGCGCGAGGTCTTCGTGCTGCGCACCCGCGGCCAGCAGCAGCCGATCCTCGTGACGGCGGGCGCCACCGACTCGGCGCTCGTGCCCCTGGTGTCGGACGACCTGCGGGACGCCACCGCCCGGGACGAGGGGCAGCGCTGGGAGTCCGTGGCCTGGCCCGCGTCGGCGTCGGCCACGGGTCAGGTCGAGCCCGCGGTGATGGTCGGCCAGGCGGTCACCGTCCCGGCGGCCGGGTCCTACGAGCTGTACTTCCTCTACTCGCTGCAGTCCGAGCAGGAGCGCCTGTCGTTCCTGCAGAGCGTCCTGTCGATCGGCGCGGTCGCCCTCGTGCTGCTGCTCGTGACGATGACCTGGATCGTGACCCGGCAGGTCGTCCGTCCCGTGCGGCTCGCGGCGCACGTCGCCGAGCGGCTCGCCGACGGCAGCCTCACCGAGCGCATGGCCGTGCGCGGCGAGGACGAGATGGCCCGCCTCGGGCGGTCGTTCAACGAGATGGCCGAGAGCCTGCAGGACCAGATCGCGCGGATGGAGCACCTGTCGGCCATGCAGCGCCGGTTCGTCTCCGACGTCTCGCACGAGCTGCGGACCCCGCTGACCACCGTGCGGATGGCGGGGGAGATGCTCTACGACTCCCGCGAGGACTTCCCGCCCGCGGTCCGGCGGTCCGCGGAGCTGCTCCAGCAGCAGCTCGACCGGTTCGAGGAGCTGCTGGGCGACCTGCTGGAGATCAGCCGGTTCGACGCCGGTGCTGCGGCCCTGGACGCGGAGGCGTGCGACCTGCGGTCGGTCGTCGCGTCCGCGGTCGACCAGGCGGTGCCGCTGGCGGCCCGCAAGGGGTCGTGGCTGTCGGTGGCGGAGCCCGCGGAGCGGTGCGTCGCGGACGTCGACCCGCGGCGCGTCGAGCGCGTGCTGCGCAACCTGCTGGTCAACGCCATCGAGCACGCCGACGGGACGGACGTCGACGTGACGGTCGGGGCGGACGACCGCGCCGTCGCCGTCACCGTCCGCGACCACGGGGTCGGGATGACGCGAGACGAGGCGGCGCACGTGTTCGACCGGTTCTGGCGCGCGGACCCCGCCCGCGCGCGGACCACCGGCGGTACGGGGCTGGGACTGGCGATCTCGCTCGAGGACGCGCACCTGCACGGCGGCTGGCTCGAGGCGTGGGGTCGCCCGGGGGAGGGCGCCTGCTTCCGCCTCACGCTGCCGCGGCGCGCCGGCATCGTGCTGGACGGGTCGCCGCTGCCGCTCGAGCCGCCCGCCGACGCGGACGCCGACGCCGACGCCGCGCACCCCGGCGAGCGCGACGGCGGCGACCCGGCGGCTCTGCCCGACCTCCCGCCGACGACCGGGTCGTTCGACGTGGTCGAGCGCGTGCGCGAGGCGCAGCAGGCCGTCGCGCGGGCCCGGGCGCGGGAGCAGCAGGCGTCGTCCCCGGACCGCGGGGACCGCAGCGGCGCGTCCGACCGCCACGGCGCGTCCGACCCCCACGGCCCTGCGAGGGAGCACCGATGAGCCGCCTGTCCGTGCCCGGCCCGCCCGCGTCCCGCACCGCGTGGTCCCGTCCAGCGTGGTCCCGCTCGTCCCGTCCCGCGCGACCGGTCGCCGCCGTGCTCGGGCTGCTGGGCGCGTTGGCGCTGCTGGCCGGGTGCGTGGGCATGCCGACGTCGGGCCCGGTGGGCGTCGGCGTGGAGCGCGTCAGCGACCAGGGCGGCGTCGAGCCGCTGGGCGACCCGCCGCCGCAGGACGGCTCGCCGGAGGACATCGTCCGCGGGTTCCTCGGCGCCAGTGCCGCCGGGTTCAGCCGCGACACCACCTCCGCCGACTCCGCCGACGACTTCCGCAACGCCCGCGAGTACCTGTCGGGGGAGAGCCGGCGCACCTGGAGCCCGCGCGAGCGCGTGGTCGTGTACTCCACGGCGTCCAGCCCCGACCTCGTCGTGCGGGACTCCCGGGTCGAGGTCACCCTGCGGGTCGCGGCGCGCATCGACGCCGAGGGCCGCTACCAGCAGGGCGGGGTGGACACCCAGGAGACCGTCGCGTTCGACATGGTCCAGGACAGCGAGGGGCAGTGGCGCATCTCCGGCCTGGAGGACGGCGTCGTGCTGTCGGAGCCGAACTTCGAGGCCATCTACCGCTCCGCCACGCTGTACTTCCTGTCGCAGGACGACCGGTTCCTGGTGCCGGAGACGCGGTGGTTCCCGCTGCGGAACCTCGCCACGTCGATCGTGCGCGCGGTGATCGCCGGCCCGTCCGACTGGCTGCGCGACGGGGTCCGCAGCGCCGTCCCCGAGGGTGCGGTGCTCCAGCCCGACGCGGTCTCGGTGGACGACGAGGGCGTCGCGGCCGTGAGCCTGTCCACCGGCGGGCTGCCCGCCGAGCCCGCGGACCGCGCGCTGATGCAGGCCCAGCTCGAGGCGTCGCTGCGGATCGCGCGCGTCCGGACCGTCGAGGTCTCGGCGGGCGGGGTGCCGCTGGGGGTCGACGCCGCGGAGCTCGAGCGCGGCCAGGACTGGGGCGGGGGCGTCGAGGTGATCCAGGACGACCGGCTCGCGCAGATGTCGCAGGGCGAGCTCGTGCCCGTCGACGGCATCGGCTCGCTCGCCGGGCTGGACGCCCGCGACCCCGCACGGGACGGCTCCGCGGCGCTGCGCGTCATGCTGTCCGGCCCCGACCGCCTGGTGACGGTCCCCACCACCGCGGCCGCGTCGCGCGAGCTGCTCGCCGAGCCCGCCCTCGTGGCCCCCTCGGTCGACCGGCACGGCTGGGTGTGGACCGCCTCGGCGCAGCGCCCCGGCGAGCTGCTCGCCGTCGACGGCGGCGGCACGGTGGTCGAGGTCCCCGTCGAGTGGCTGAACGACCGGACCGTCCGGTCCCTGCGGGTCGCCCGGGACGGTTCGCGTGCCGCCGTGGTCTCCGTGGGCTCCGACGGGGTGCGGGTCGACGTGACGAGCGTGGTGCGCGACGACTCCGGCACGCCCCAGATGCTCGGGGCGGCGTGGCGCACCGGTGCGACCCTCGTCGACGCGAGCCGGGTGGTGTGGGTCGACGAGTCCACGCTCGGCGTGCTCGGTCGGTCGGGGACGGCCACCACGGCGATCTACCACCTCGTCCCGCTGTCCGGCGAGGTCCAGGCCCGTCCGCCGCTGGCCGACTCCGTGGACATCGCCGGCGGGAAGGGCGACTCCGCGCTGTACATCGCCAGCTCCGAGGGCGAGCTGTTCGCGCGCGGCGGCGCGAGCTGGAAGAGCGTCGGGACCGGGGTCCGCGACCCGTCCTTCGCGGGCTGACCCGCCGGGGGAGCGGGCGCCGAGCCGTCCCCAGGCGGGTGCGCCGCGGGGACGGGCCTCGTTCTGGGGACGACGCCCGGGCGCGTGCGGGCCACGGGTGCACGGTGGGCCGCATGCCGATCACCGACCGCGTCCCGGTCCCCGCCCCCACCGCCGGACCCGACCAGCCCGACCAGCCCGACCAACCCGACCAACCCGACCAGGTGCGGCTCCGCCCGGCCCTCGCGCTGCTCGACCTCGTCCTGCCGGTGACCTGCGCCGGCTGCGGGAGGCCCGGGCCCGCGCTGTGCCCACGCTGCCTCGGCCGCTGGTCCGGGCCGCCCCGGCGCTGCGAGCACGGCGCCGCGCGCCTCGACCGGATGGACGGCACGGTGCTCCCGGTGTGGGCGCTCGCGGCCAACGACGGGCCGGTGCGCCGGGCGGTGGTCGCCTGGAAGGACGGCGGGCGGGCGGACGTGACCCCGTGGTTCGCAGAGCTCGCGGGCCGGGCGGCGCGATGGCTCGTGGCCGGTGCCCCGGGCTCGGGCGTCGATCCAGCCGGCGGGGCGTTGCGCGGCCCGGTCGTCGTGGTGCCCGCCCCGCCGTCCCGTCGCGGGCACGCGGCGCGCGGCGAGGACCTGGTGGCGGCGCTCGCCCGAGCGTGCGCCGCCCGCGCGTCGCCGGGCTCGACGACGTCGCGCGCGCTGCGGCTCGCCGGGCGGGGGCGGGACCAGGTCGGGCTGGGGCTGCGCGCCCGCGCGGCCAACCTCGACGGCCGGGTCCGCGTGCGTCCGCGGGTCCGCGCGGCGCTCGTCGGGGCCCGCGTCCTGGTGGTCGACGACGTGCTGACGACGGGCGCGACCCTCGCCGCCTGCCGCACCGCCCTGGAGCGGGTGGGTGCGCAGGTCGCGGGCGGTCTGGTGCTCGCCGTCACCCGTCCGCCCGGCTCGCCGACCGCCTGGTTGGTCCGCGCGACGGACCCGGGCTAGCGTGGGGTCCCAGAGCAGTCGGGCGGCACTGTCGTCGCCCCGCTACGAGCACTCGGTGGGCCTGCGCCCGCACGAGGAGGTGGTGCCGGCAGTCCGCCCCACGAGGGCGTGAACAGCATGCTGCCGGGCGGGCAGGGTCCCGCCCCCGGACCTCCAGGAGGTATCCCATGGAGATCGTCGTCGCAGGTCGTCACACCGACGTCCCCGAGCGGTTCCGACGCCACGTCGAGGACAAGCTCGCCAAGCTCGAGCAGCTGGCGCCCCGCGCCCAGCGCATCGACGTCGAGGTGACCCACGAGCCCAACCCCCGGCAGGCCGCGGCCGCCGAGAAGGTGGAGCTGACCGTGGTCGGCAAGGGACCGGTGATCCGGGCCGAGGCGTGCGCGGACGACCGCTACGGGGCTTTCGACCTGGCGATCGACAAGCTGTCGGAGCGGCTGCGCCGAGCGCGCGACCGCCGCAAGAACCACCGCCGCACCCCGGTGCCGCCCACCGAGGCGCTGCCGCCGCTTCCGGAGCCGGAGCCCGAGGTCGAGCCCGCACCGCAGCGCTCCGAGGACGGCGTGCTGGAGACCACGCTCGGCGACTCGCCGGTCGTGATCCGCGAGAAGATCCACCTCGCCGAGCCGATGACCATCGACGACGCGCTCTACGAGATGGAGCTCGTCGGCCACGACTTCTTCCTGTTCGTCGACGCCGAGACGGCCCAGCCGTCCGTCGCGTACCGGCGCCGCGGCTGGAGCTACGGCGTCATCAAGCTCGACGCCGCCGTCACGACGACCGGCGGCACCGGCGGGGCCGCACCAGCGGGGGCCGCGGCCCAGCGCTGACCACCTGACCCGTGGGCCCTGCCCCACGGGCGCCGCGCCCGTCGACCCCCGTGGTCGGCGGGCGTGGTCGCGCGTGGACCCGCGCGCCGGCGGGCCGGTGCGTGTCGGTGCCCCGGTGCACGATGGGGCGATGACCAGCAGCCCTGTCGTCGCGCGGACCGGCACCGCGCACCGTCCCGCGGGCACCCTGTCGCTCGCCCAGGCGCGGCGGGTCGCCCTGCGCGCCCAGGGCCTGGACCGCCCGCGCGCGGAGCGACGCGGCCCCGCCACGATGCGGCACCTCCAGCAGGTGGTCGACCGCGTCGGGCTGCTGCAGATCGACTCGGTCAACGTGGCCGCACGCGCGCACCTCATGCCGACGTTCTCGCGGGTCGGCCCCTACGACCCGGCCCTGCTCGCCCGGGCGTCCGGCACGGCACCCCGGCGGCTCGTCGAGACCTGGGCGCACGAGGCCTCGTACGTCCCCCCGGAGACCTACGCGCTGCTGGGCTGGCGCCGGCGCGCCTACCGCGAGCACGCGTGGGGGGTGATCCGCGACGTCCCGCTGCGGCACTCGCCGCTGGTGGACGACGTGCTGGCGATGATCGCCGAGGACGGCCCACTCACCGCCAGCGAGGTGCACGCGCGCGTCGAAGGGCCGCAACCCCGGGACCGGACCGAGTGGGGCTGGAACTGGACCGCGGCGAAGCGGGTCCTGGAGTACCTGTTCTTCACCGGCCAGGTCGCCTCCGCTCGGCGGAACGCGCAGTTCGAACGCTGCTACGACCTCGTCGAGCGCGTGCTGCCCGCGCACGTGCTGGCGGCGCCGGAGCCCGACGACGACGACGCCCTGCGTGAGCTGCTGCGGATCGCGGCGCGCGCGCACGGCGTCGCCACGGAACGCTGCCTGCTCGACTACTTCCGGCTGCGCGGCCCGCGTGCGAAGGGGCTCGTGGCGGACCTCGTCGAGGAAGGCACGCTCGTGCCGGTCGCGGTCGCCGGGTGGGACCGACCCGCGTACCTGCACGCGGCGGCGGACCTCCCGCGCCGGGCCACGGGCCGTGCGCTCCTCAGCCCCTTCGACCCCCTCGTGTTCGAGCGGCGCCGGTTGGAGGAGCTGTTCGGGCTGCGGTACCGGATCGAGATCTACGTGCCCGAGGCGCAGCGGGTCCACGGGTACTACGTGCTGCCGTTCCTCCGCGGGGAGCAGGTCGCCGCCCTGGTCGACCTCAAGGCCGACCGCCGGGCCGGCGTGCTGCGCGTGCACGCCGCGCACCTGCCCGACGCCGTCGGCGGCGCGCGGGGCGCCGGGGACGGGACTCCCGCCGAGGTCGCACGGGACCTCGCGGCCGAGCTGCGCCTGATGGCCGGGTGGCTGGCCCTGGACGACGTCGTCGTCGGGGACAGGGGCGGGCTGCCGCGCGGGACGCTCGCACCGGATCTCGCCTCGGCGCTCGCCGCGGGCTGACTGCGCACCGGGCCGGACCGACAACGGGGCGCCGCGCACCGCCCGGGTACCTACCTGGGTGTCCACGGCCACCGTGGCTCACCTACGATGGTCCGGGCTCGGCTGTGCGGTCGGGCTGCCAGGACGACGCACGTGGCCACGTGCGGCGCAGCGAGTCGGGAGTGCACGTGCCTGCGATCCTCGAGAAGGTCCTCCGCCTGGGCGAGGGACGGATCCTCAAGAAGCTGTCGGGCATCGCCCAGCAGGTGAACGCGCTGGAGGACAGCTTCACCTCGCTGTCGGACGCCGAGCTGCGCGAGGAGACCGACCGGTTCCGGGCCCGCCTCGAGGACGGCGAGAAGCTCGACGACATCATGGCCGAGGCGTTCGCCGCGGTCCGCGAGGCCGCACGACGCACCCTCGGTCAGCGTCACTTCGACGTCCAGCTCATGGGCGGCGCGGCGCTGCACCTCGGCAACATCGCCGAGATGAAGACCGGTGAGGGCAAGACGCTGGTCGCCACCGCCCCGGCCTACCTCAACGCGCTCACCGGCAAGGGCGTCCACGTCGTCACGGTCAACGACTACCTGGCGAGCTACCAGGCCGACCTCATGGGTCGCGTCTACCGGTTCCTCGGCCTGACCACGGGCGTCATCGTCAGCGGGCAGACGCCCGCCGAGCGCCGCGTGCAGTACGCCGCCGACATCACCTACGGCACGAACAACGAGTTCGGCTTCGACTTCCTGCGCGACAACATGGCGTGGAGCACCGACGAGCTCGTGCAGCGCGGCCACCACTTCGCGATCGTGGACGAGGTCGACTCGATCCTCATCGACGAGGCCCGCACGCCGCTCATCATCTCCGGCCCCGCGTCGGGCGACGCGAACCGCTGGTACGCCGAGTTCGCCAAGGTCGTGCGCCGGCTGCAGCCCGAGCGCGACTACGAGGTCGACGAGAAGAAGCGCACCATCGGCGTCCTCGAGCCCGGCATCGAGCGCGTCGAGGACTACCTCGGCATCGAGAACCTCTACGAGTCCCTCAACACCCCGCTGATCGGCTTCCTCAACAACGCCATCAAGGCGAAGGAGCTGTTCAAGCGCGACAAGGACTACATCGTCGACAAGGGCGAGGTGCTCATCGTCGACGAGCACACCGGCCGCGTCCTGCCGGGCCGCCGCTACAACGAGGGCATGCACCAGGCCATCGAGGCGAAGGAGGGCGTGACGATCAAGGCGGAGAACCAGACGCTCGCCACGATCACGCTCCAGAACTACTTCCGCCTGTACGACAAGCTCTCCGGGATGACCGGTACCGCCGAGACCGAGGCCGCCGAGTTCCAGGGCACCTACAAGCTCGGCGTGGTCCCGATCCACCCGAACCGCGGCATGCAGCGCATCGACCAGCCGGACCTCGTCTACAAGGCGGAGGAGGGCAAGTTCGACGCGGTCGTCGCGGACATCGTCGAGCGGCACGCGAACGGCCAGCCCGTCCTGGTCGGCACCACCAGCGTCGAGAAGTCCGAGCTGCTGTCCCGCAAGCTCCGCAAGGCGGGCGTCCCGCACGAGGTCCTCAACGCCAAGCAGCACGCCCGTGAGGCGTCGATCGTCGCGCAGGCCGGCCGCAAGGGCGCCGTCACGGTCGCCACCAACATGGCCGGCCGTGGCACCGACATCATGCTCGGCGGCAACGCCGAGTTCATGGCGGTCGCCGAGATGGCCTCGCGCGGGCTGGACGCGAAGGAGAACCCCGAGGAGTACGAGGCCGCCTGGCCGGAGGTCCTCGAGAAGGCCAAGGCCGCCGTCGCCGCGGAGCACGAGGAGGTCACCGAGCTCGGCGGTCTGTACGTGCTCGGCACCGAGCGGCACGAGTCCCGCCGGATCGACAACCAGCTCCGCGGCCGCTCCGGCCGTCAGGGCGACCCAGGCGAGTCCCGGTTCTACCTGTCGCTCCAGGACGACCTCATGCGCCTGTTCAACTCGGGTCTCGCCGAGTCGATGATGACCCGCGCGGGCTTCCCCGACGACATGCCGCTCGAGTCGAAGATCGTCACCCGCGGCATCCGGTCCGCGCAGTCGCAGGTCGAGTCCCGCAACTTCGAGATCCGCAAGAACGTGCTCAAGTACGACGACGTGCTGTCCCGGCAGCGCGAGGTCATCTACGAGCAGCGTCGCCGCGTCCTCGAGGGCGAGAACATGCAGGACCAGGTCGGGCACTTCCTGGACGACGTGCTGGACGACTACGTCACCGCGGCGACCGCGGGCGGGCACCCGGAGGACTGGGACCTCGAGCAGCTCTGGACCACGCTGAAGACGGTCTACCCGGTGTCCATCGAGGTCGACGAGGTCGTGGAGCAGGCCGGCGGCATCGGCCGGCTCACCCCCGAGCTGCTGAAGACCGAGCTGCTGTCCGACGCCCGCATCGCCTACGCGGAGCGGGAGGCGTCGCTCGGCGAGGACAACATGCGCCAGCTCGAGCGCCGCGTCGTGCTCTCGGTCCTGGACCGAAAGTGGCGTGAGCACCTCTACGAGATGGACTACCTCAAGGAGGGCATCGGCCTGCGCGCGATGGCCCAGCGCGACCCGCTGATCGAGTACCAGCGCGAGGGCTACCAGCTGTTCCAGGCGATGACGGACTCCATCAAGGAGGAGGCCGTCGGCTACCTGTACAACCTCGAGGTCAAGGTCGCCGACCCGGCAGCCGCCCAGGCCGAGGGCGCCGCCCCCGTCGCCGGGGGTGCGGCCGACGGCGGTCCGGTGCTCGTCGCGAAGGGGATCGACGGCCCGGAGCGGAAGGTCCCGCTGCAGTACTCCGCGCCCAGCGTGGACGGGGACGCCGGCACGACGGTGAGCCGGAGCGGCCGTCGTGCCGCTGCGCCCACCGGTGGTGCGGCGCCCGTCGCCGGTACGTCGGGTGAGGACGGCGCCGTCGAGGACGCCGGCAACCGCGAGGCGCGCCGCAAGGCCGCCAAGCAGCGCCGCCGCGACTGACGACCGCCGCCGCGGACTACGGCGCCCGTCCCTGCTCCGCGGGGACGGGCGCCGCTGCCGTGCGCGGCCGGACAGCACCGGCGGCTCGAGACAGCGCCGCCACGCCGAGACCGGCCGCCACGCCGAGACGGGGCCGTTGCGCCGAGACCGGACTCCCGCGGGCCCTGCCTCGGTGCGCAGGCCCTGCGTCGGCGGCCGACTGCGGGCGGCGGGACGCCTCAGCCGACGACGAGCGCGGCGGCGCGCCACCGCCCGCTGGCTCGGGTGAGCCGGACGGCCACGGCCCGCACACGGTCCAGGTGCGCGACGACCACCGACGCCTCGACGGCGTGCTCGTCGACCGGGCACGTGCGCAGGCGGCGCACGCTGGGCCTGCGAGGCCCGGAGCGTGCGGCCACGGCTCCGTCGCCGTCCGACGTCCCGGGTCGGGCGAGCGGGACGGACGCAGGGTCCCGTGGCGCGGCGAGCGCAGCGCGTCGGCTCAGGGAGTCGTAGACCTCCGGCGTCACCCAGCGCGCCAGCTGGGCGAGCGGGCGCGTCCCGGCGAGCACCTCGACCGCGGCGATCGCCACCATGCAGCACGCCTGCCGGACGTCGAGGGTGCCGGCGCCGCCCGGGGCGGTCCCCGGCGGCAGCGCCGGGAGCGGGACCGGAGCGCGGACGTCGCCCATCTCGGGCGCCGCGTGGCTGTACGCCGCGAGCCTGGCCGTACCGAGTCGCACGACCTCGGGGGCGCAGGCGCCGACCCCGGCGTCGACCGCGAGAGCGGTGGGACGCGCGCGACGCGCGGGCCGGGGGCGCACGCGGGGGCCCGGCGGCGACGCGCTCCCGGGTGCCACCCTGCGCGGGTCGCCCTCGGGCGAGGGGGCACGCACGGGCGCCACGGCGGCGGGCCGTGCGGGTTCGGCCGGCAGCACGGCACCGGGCAGCACGGCACCGGCCAGAACGGGCTCGGGCAGCACGGGCGCCGGCACCTTGGGCGCCGGCACCACGCGGACGTCCACCGCGGTGCTCATCGGCGGGTGCGCGGGTTCGGGGGCGGCAGGTGGGGGGTCCTCATGGTGTCCTCCGTCGTCGGGTGGTCCGCAAGCGTGGGGCTGGTCTACCGGTCCCGCACCCGTCCGTCCAGACCGACTTCGTCGCCTGTGGACGACGCTCGGCGTGTCTCGCTGCGACCTACGGAGATCGCCCCGGTTGGTCCCGAAGTGCGCCGATGGCATCGCCGACCGGGCACACTGGACCCGTGCGCCTCTACCTGCCTGCGACCCTGGACGAGCTCGACGACCTGCTGCGCGACCGCGCGCCCCTCGCCGCGCCTCGACGCGCGCACGCGGTGACCCCCGCGCTCGTCGCGCTGCTGCCCGAGGAGGACGAGGAGGGCGTCGAGTTCGCCGCCCAGCTGATGGCCGCCGACGACGCCCTGGTGCTGCTGGCCTCTCGTCCCGACGCGCCCGGCCTGCGCCTGGTCGTCACGGTCGAGGTGCCGGACGACGCCGTGGGGGAGGCCGTGGCCGACGACGGCGGCGACGTGGACGACGAGCCCGCGACCCTGGTCACGCTCACGGCCCCGGTGACCCGTGCCGAGGTCGTCTGCGCGCACGTGGACGAGCCCGAGGCGCGGGCCGAGGTCGCCCGGGCGCTCGACGGGGACGACGCCGCGCTCGACGCGCTGGCCGAGCGCGACCTGCTCTGGTACGACGCGACCGAGCTGGACCGCATCCCGCGCTGACGTGGACGGCCGCCCGGCGGTCAGGCCTCCAGCAGCGGATCCAGCGCCTGGAGCGCCGCGTGGTGCAGGAGGCCGTTGGAGACCAGCGCGGACCCGCCGAACGGACCGTCCACGCCCTGCACCGAGGTGAACCGGCCGCCGGCCTCGGTCACGATCGGCACCAGCGCGGCCATGTCGTGCAGCGCGAGCTCGGGCTCGGCCGCCAGGTCCACGGCGCCCTCGGCGACCAGCACGTACGACCAGAAGTCGCCGTATCCGCGGGTGCGCCAGACCCGGCGGGTCAGGTCGAGGAAGTGGTCGAGCCGGCCGCGCTCCTCCCAGCCGCTCAGGCTGGAGTAGGACAGCGACGCGTCCTGCAGCCGGCCCACCTCGGAGACCTGGAGCCGGGTCGCGGCCGCGAGCGACCGCCCGGTCCACGCGCCGGAGCCCTGGGCCGCCCACCAGCGCCGCCCGAGCGCGGGGGCGCTGACCAGGCCGACGACCACCTCGTCGCCGTCGAGCAGCGCGATCAGCGTGGCCCACACGGGCACGCCGCGCACGAAGTTCTTGGTCCCGTCGATCGGGTCGACCACCCAGCGGCGCGGGCCGTGGCCGGTGTCCGCCATCTCCTCGCCGTGCACCGCGTCACGCGGGCGGGCGCGCGCCAGCTGGCCGCGGATCAGCTCCTCGGCGGCGCGGTCCGCGTCCGAGACGGGCGTGAGGTCGGGCTTGGTCTCGACGCGCAGGTCCTGCGCCTTGAACCGCGACATCGTCAGGTTGTCGACCTGGTCGGCGATCACGTGGGCGAGGCGCAGGTCGTCGTCGTACCGGGTCATGGGCACCAACCTAGCGTCGCCGTTCGGCCTCCGAGGCCTCGGCCACCGGGTCGGCGGCCCCCGTGCGGCTGACCAGCAGCCGCCGGAACGAGTCGAGCCGCGCGGACCGGGCCTCGCGGGTCACGTCGTCCTGGGCGGCCCGGACCCAGTCGTCGAGCGCGCAGTCGGGGGCGTCGGAGGCGTGCGTGCAGCCGCGGGGGCACTCCTCGGCGACCTCCGCGAGGTCCGCGAACGCCCCGAGCAGGTGGTCCGGGTCGACGTGCGCCAGGCCGAACGACCGCACGCCGGGCGTGTCGATCACCCAGGTCCCCGGCGGGCCCGGGACGCGCAGCGCGACCGCGGACGTCGAGGTGTGCCGGCCGCGCCCGGTGACGTCGTTGACGACCCCGGTGGCGCGGTAGGCGTCCGGGACCAGGGCGTTGACCAGGGTGGACTTGCCGACGCCCGAGTGCCCGACGAGCACGGACGTGCGGCCGGCGAGGGCGTCGCGCAGGGTCTCGAGCCCGTCGATGCCCTCGGGTGCGCCGCCGCTCGCCGCGCCGTCCGCCGCCCAGCGGGTGACCACGACGCGCACGCCGATCGGCTCGTACATCTCCCGCAGCTCGGCGGGGTCGGCGAGGTCGGCCTTGGTGAGCGCGAGCAGCACCTGCATGCCGGCGTCGTAGGCGGCGACGACGCAGCGGTCGATCATCCGGGTCCGCGGTTCCGGGTCGGCGAGCGCCGTGACGACCACCAGCTGCTCGGCGTTGGCGACGATGACGCGCTCGACGGGGTCGGTGTCGTCCGCGGTCCGGCGCAGGACGGTGCTCCGGTCGGTGATCCGGACGATCCGCGACAGCGAGCCCGTCGACCCCGAGGTGTCGCCCACCAGGTCCACGAGGTCGCCGGGCACGACGCGCTCGCGCCCGAGCTCGCGGGCCTTCATGGCGATCGCCACGCGCTCGTCGGGCCCGTCGGGGTCGACCAGGACCGTGTAGCGGCCGCGGTCCACACCGGTGACCAGCGCGCGGTCGGCGTCGGCGTGCTCGGGCCGGGTCTTGGTGCGGGGTCGCGAGCCCCGGCGGGTGGGCCGGACCCGGATGTCCGACTCGTCGAGCGCCCGGCGCGCCACCGTCAGCGCCGCCCGGTCATGCGAGCATCCCGGACCACAGGCCGACGAAGTCGGGGATGGTCTTGGCGGTCGTCGCGACGTCCTCGACGAGCACGCCCGGCACCGCGAGCCCGATCATCGCCCCGAACGTGGCCATCCGGTGGTCGGCGTACGTCCGCACGGTCCCGCCGTGCAGCGGGCGCGGGGTGATGACGAGGCCGTCGGCGGTCTGCTCGGCCTGGCCGCCGAGCCGGGTGATCTCGGCCGACAGCGCGGCGAGGCGGTCGGTCTCGTGCCCGCGCAGGTGCGCGATGCCGCGCAGGCGGGTGGGGGAGTCCGCGAGGGCCGCGAGGGCCGCGACCGTCGGGGCGAGCTCGCCCGCGGCGTGCAGGTCGAGGTCGACGCCGCGGACCGAACCGGTCCCGGTGACGGACAGCACGTCGCCGTCGAGCCGCGTGGTCGCGCCCATCCGCTCGAGGATCCCCGGCAGCAGGCCGCCCGGCTGGGTGGTCGCGGCGGGCCACCCGGGAACGCGCACGGTGCCCCCCGCGATCAGCGCGGCGCACAGGAACGGGGCCGCGTTCGACAGGTCGGGCTCGACGCGGACGTCGCGCGCGGCGACGGGCCCCGGCTCGACCTGCCAGATCGTCGGCCGCGAGTCGTCGACCTCGACGCCAGCGGCCCGCAGCAGCGCGACGGTCATCTCGATGTGCGGCAGGCTCGGCAGCGTCGGGCCGGTGTGCCGGACGGTCAGCCCGCGCTCGAACCGCGCGGCGGCGAGCAGCAGGCCGGACACGAACTGCGACGAGCCGGACGCGTCCACGTCGACGGTGCCGCCCGCGACCGCGCCGGTGCCGGTGACCGTGAACGGCAGGTGCCCCGGCTCGCCGTGCTCGGCGACGTCGACGTCGAGCGCGCGCAGCGCCGTCAGGACCGGTCCCATCGGGCGGACCCGGGCGCCGGCGTCGCCGTCGAACCGCACGGCCCCGTCGGACAGCGCGGCGACGGCCGGCAGGAACCGCATCACGGTGCCGGCGAGCCCGCAGTCGACCGTCACGGGACCGGCGGCCGTCCCCGGGGTGACCAGCCAGTCGCCGGGGGCGGCGGGGTCGTCCTCGATGCGGGTGCCCAGCGCCCGCAGCGCGCGTGCCATCAGCAGGGTGTCCCGCGACCGCAGCGCGCCACGCAGGCGACCGGGCCCGTCGGCGAGCGCGGCCAGCACCAGGTACCGGTTGGTGAGCGACTTGGAGCCGGGCACCTCGACGGTCGCGTCGAGCGGCCCGTCGGCGGTGGGGGCGGGCCAGTCGGGGGCGGCGTCCGGCACGGCGACGTCGGGGGAGGTCATGCCCACCAGGTTATCGGCCCGGCCCGCACGCCCGCGGCGGCGTCCAGGGCGCGCGGGTGGTGCGTGACCGGCTCAGTGCACGGCGTCGGTGAGCTTCTGCTTCGCCGACCGCTGCGCCGCGGCAGCCGTCGCGGCAGCCGACGAGGCGGCGGCTGCCGCGGCCCGGGTCGCCCGGGCGTGCTCGACGCGCCACCGCATCCCGGGTCGCCCGGCGGTGTCGGCGGCGGCGATCAGCGCGCCGCCGGACAGGGACAGCCCGCGCAGGAACCGCGCCTTGCGGTCCTTCTTCTCCTGCTCGGTGAGGTGCGCCTTCTCGGAGCGCGACGGCGGGGCGTCGGCAGCGGCGAGCGGGAGCGTGAGCGCGGCGAGGGCGAGCGCACCCGTCCGCGGTGCCCGGCCGGTGGCGAGCAGCAGCGCCGCCAGCGCGGTCGCGCCGCCGTGCACGCGCACGACGAGCCGGAGCTGGGAGTCCGAGGGGTGCCGGTACGCGTCGAGCGCCCCGCCGAGCGCCCCCGCGGGCACCCGTGCCTCCAGGCGGCCGATCGCGTCGCGCGCGACGGCGACGTGCGGGGCGGGGCGGCGCAGGGCGTCGACGCCCTGGGTCAGGAACCACGACGCGAACAGCGGTCGGGCGATGCGGCGCAGCAGCATGACGTCCTCCTCGGGGTCGTCCGCGACGTGCGGACACCTGCGGATCAACCTAGCGGGGCGTGCCCGCCGCGTCCTGCCCGGGCGCTCTCGGGGCTCGACCGGGAATGCGCCGGGGGCCGGGCCGTGTTGGGACGACCATGAGCTGTTCCACCCTCGAGCGGCCGCTCGCCCCGGCCGCCTCCGTCGCCGTGCTGCCCCCACGGGCCGCCGGCGGCGCACCGCCCGTGCTCGGACTAGGCTCGGGGGTGATGAGCGAGGACACGACACGCGCCCCGGAGTCCGAGGACGACGCGGCGCGCAGCGAGCGGTTCGAGGCCGAGGCGCTGGTCTACCTGGACCAGCTGTACGGCGCCGCCCTGCGCATGACGCGCAACCCCTCGGACGCCGAGGACCTGGTCCAGGAGACGTTCGCGAAGGCGTTCGCCGCGTTCCACCAGTACCGCCCGGGGACCAACCTCAAGGCGTGGCTGTACCGGATCCTCACGAACACGTTCATCAACACGTACCGCAAGAAGCAGCGCGAGCCGCAGCAGTCCCAGGCCGACGACATCGAGGACTGGCAGATCGCCCGCGCCGAGTCGCACACGTCGACCGGCCTGCGGTCGGCCGAGGCCGAGGCGCTGGACCACCTGCCGGACTCCGACGTGAAGGACGCGCTCGCGCGGCTGCCCGAGGACTTCCGGATGGCGGTGTACCTCGCGGACGTCGAGGGCTTCGCCTACAAGGAGATCGCCGAGATCATGGGCACGCCGATCGGGACGGTGATGTCCCGGCTGCACCGCGGGCGCGGGCAGCTCCGGGACATGCTGGCCGACTACGCCCGCGACCGCGGGCTCGTCGCGGCGACGCCGTCGGCACGGGAGCAGGGCACGGGAAGCGCAGGGGGGACGCGATGAAGGGGGACGACGCGGCAGCGGTGGCGCCGGGAGCCGAGGCGGGCTGCGGCCCGAACTGCGAGCAGGCCCTCGGCCGGCTCTTCGCCTACGTGGACAGCGAGCTGCCCGCCGACGACGCCGCCCAGGTGCGCGCGCACGTCGAGGACTGCCGGCCCTGCCTGGACGAGATGGCCGTCGAGACGATGCTCAAGGAGCTCGTGAAGCGGTGCTGCCAGGAGCAGGCGCCCGCGGACCTGCGGCTGAAGATCCACGCGCGGCTCACGGAGATCCGGGTCACCCGGACGGTCTGACGCCGCGGACGCGGACACGGCTGCGGACACGAGGAAGGGCCCGGTGCAGGTGCACCGGGCCCTTCGTCGTCGCTACGGCTGCGCCGGTGACGGTCAGGCGTTGGGACGCTTGCCGTGGTTGGCGGAGCTCCCGGCGCGGGAACGGCGCTTGCGGCCACGCTTGCTCATCGATCTCTCCCTGGTCAGGCTTCCGGCCGGACGGAGGATGCCCCGACGGCCCAGTGACTCCCCATCGTCCCACATCCGGGCGGGGTCGCCCGCACCGGTGCCTCAAGGACGGCCGCGTTCCGGCCGATGGGAGAGGGGTGACCGACCAGCCGCAGTCCGTGGTGCCCCTCCTGCACGCCCTCTCCCAGGCGGGCGGGTCCGACCTGCACGTGAAGGTCGGCTCCGAGCCGCGCGTGCGCGTCGACGGCCGCCTCCGCCGCCTCCAGGTGCCCAGCCTGACGCCGCGCGACACCGAGCACATGCTCGGCGAGGTGCTGCCCGACGAGCTCACGGAGACGTTCGTCCGCACCCACGAGGCGGACTTCGCGTTCTCGCTGTCGGGCGTCGGCCGGTTCCGCGTGAACGCCTACCAGGCCCGCGGCACCTACGGCATGGTGTTCCGCCTGGTCGCGATGGGCGCCGAGTCGCTCGCGGAGCTGGGCCTGCCCGAGGTGCTGGGCGAGCTGGCGCTGGAGCCCCGCGGCCTGGTGCTCGTCACCGGCCCGACCGGCTCGGGCAAGACGACCACGCTGGCGTCGATGATCGACCTGATCAACACGACGCGCGAGGCCAACATCGTCACGATCGAGGACCCCATCGAGGTCCTGCACCACGACAAGCGGGGGATCGTCTCGCAGCGCGAGGTCCGGCAGGACACGGCGGACTTCACCGTCGCGCTCCGCGCCGCGCTGCGCCAGGACCCGGACGTGATCCTGGTCGGCGAGATGCGTGACCTGGAGACCGTGCGGGCTGCGATGTCGGCCGCGGAGACCGGGCACCTCGTGCTGTCGACGCTGCACACGATCGACGCCGCGGAGTCCGTGAACCGGATCGTCGACTTCTTCCCGCCGCACGAGCAGCAGCAGATCCGTGTCGCGCTCGCGCAGTCGCTGCGGGGCATCGTCTCGCAGCGCCTGGCCCGTCGCGCCGACGGCCAGGGGCGGATCGCGGTGGTCGAGGTGCTCGTCAACACCGGGCGGACCGCGGAGGCGATCCTCGACCCCTCGAGCAGCGAGCCGCTGATCGACCTGATCCGCCAGGGCGACTACTACAAGATGCAGACCTTCGACCAGCACCTCGTCCGGCTCGTCGTGGACGGCACGGTGACGTTCGACGAGGCGCTCGCCGTGGCCACCAACCCGCAGGACCTCACGGTCGAGCTGCGGTCGGTCGGCCTCGTGTCCTGACGCCCGGGCCACGCCCGTGGGCGCCGGTCCCCTCGGGGGTCCGGCGCCCTTGTGCTGCCCGGGGCGGCGACGTACGGTGTCGGGACGCGATATATCTCGACACGGAGGAGCGCGGCATGGCCACGGAGTCTTGGGTCGTCCTCGGCCCGCAGGTGATCGACGTCGACGACGTGCGCTCGGTGCGCGTCCAGGTGAACGGCGGGCGGGTGGACGTCGTGGCGCACGAGGACCCTGCGCGGACCGACGTGCGGATCGAGGTGCACCGGGTCGACGGGCTGCCGCTGGAGGTCACCTACGCCGACGGGGCGCTGTGGGCGGGGGTGCGGTCGGTGACGGGGCTCGACGGCTTCCTCGACCGGCTCCGCGGCCCCCGACAGCGTGACGGCGTCGACGTGCACCTGGCGGTCCCGCGCGCGGTCGCCGCGTCGATCTCCTCGGTGAACGCCGACCTGCTGCTGACCGGGGTCCAGCAGGACGCGTCGGTGTCGACGGTCGGCGGGAGCGTGCTCGTCGACGGGACCCGGGGCGCGCTGACGGCCAAGAGCGTGTCGTCCGACGTCGTCGTGCGGGACCACGCGGGCGACCTGAACGTCGCCACCGTGTCGGGGGCGGCGACCGCAGCCGGGGCCCTGTCCCGGGTCACGGTCACGACCGTGTCGGGCGAGGTCACGCTGGACTGCCTCGCCGCGACGTCGGTGTGCCACGCACGCACCGTCTCGGGCGACGTCGCCGTGCGGCTCCCCGCAGGGCACGGCGTCGCCATCGAGGCGCGCAGCGTGTCGGGCCGGGTCGTGGTCGACGGGGTGGAGCACGGCGACCGGCGCCCCGGGCGGACCAGCCTCGACCTGCGCGACCCGCAGGCGACCTGCTACGTCTACGCCCAGACGGTCTCCGGGCACCTCACCGTGCTGCACGGTGCGCCCCTGGCCGAGCCGGTCGTGCCGCCCGCCGCGGGCTGATGGCGGTCTTCGGGCACGGGCAGCTGCGGCTCTACCTGCTCTCGCTGCTCGCGACCGGACCGCGGCACGGGTACGAGCTCATCACCGCGCTGTCGGACCGGTTCGGCGGCACGTACCGGCCGAGCGCGGGGACGATCTACCCCCGGCTGGCCCGCCTCGAGGAGGAGGGCCTGGTCGAGCGGACCGCGGCCGGGCGCAAGACGCTCTACGCGCTCACCGAGCGAGGGCACCGGGAGCTCGCCGACCACGGCGAGGAGCTGACGCTCCTGGAGCGCGAGCTCGCGGCCACCGTGCGGGACCTCGCCGCACGGGTGCGCGCCGAGGTGGCGGGGTCGATGGCGGGGATGCGCGCCGACGTCGCCGCGGCCGCCCAGCAGGCGCGGGCCGTGGCTGCCCAGCAGGCGCGGTCGGACGAGGGTCACGCGGGGGAGACCCCGACCGCGCGTGCGCGGCGCCGGTCGCAGTCGCGCGACCGTCGGGTGCAGGTCGAGACCGAGCTGGCGACGTTCCGAGCGGAGGTGCGCGCCGCGCTCCGCGAGGCCGACGCGCGCGGGGAGGTCCCGGCGCTGACCGTGGACACCGTGCGGACCGTGCTCGCCAGCGCCCGGTCGGCCATCACGGCGACCCTGCCCCGCTGAGCCGGGTGCTGCCGCGCGGGGCCGGGTGCTGCCGTGCCAGGCCGTCAGACCACGTCCTCCGGCAGGCCGAGCCAGGCGTTCCAGTGCGAGTGCAGGACCAGCCACGCCATCAGCCCGTAGCCGGCCTGGCCGGGGAGCGACCCGTCGCCCGCGGCGAGGTCGGCGAGCCACTGCTCGTGCCCGGCGAGCGGGCTGAACGTGTCGACGTAGGGCACGCGGCGCCGGGTCGTGACGTCGGCGAACGCGGCGGACAGGTCGGCGAGCACCGTGGGGTCGACGCCGGCGCCGGGCGGCGGGCCGACGACGAACGCGGGCACGCGGCGCTGCTCGGCGGCGTCGAGGATGTTCGCGAGGTTGAGCCGGCTGCGGGCCAGCGAGAGCCCGGTCAGCGCGTCGGCGCGGCCGAGGGCGACGACGAGGCGCGTGTCGGCCTCGGGGGAGACGCGACGCAGGACCTCGTCCTCCCACCGGGCGGACAGGCCGGAGGTCGACTCGCCCGGCACCGCGAGGGTGAGGACCGTCGGCGGCACGGGGGTCGTCGTGCGGGCTGCGACCCGGCCCACCCACCCGAGCGCCCGGGGGTCTCCGGCTCCCGCGGCCAGCTCGTCGCCGACCACCACCAGCCGCAGCGGCAGCTCGCCCACCTCGGTACCTCGTCCCTCGTCCGTCGTGCGTGCGGCGCGGCCCGGCGGGAGCGCCCGGCCCAGTGTCGCAGGGCCGTGCCGCCGACGCGCAGCCGCCCCGCCGTGCGGGTGGCGAGCGGACGGGTTCAGCGGAGGTACGCGTCGGTGTCCTCGGTCCAGTCGTGGTGCGAGGCGGGTGGGCGGCGGGTGCCGGCGCCGTCGAGCCGGATCCAGTCGGCGAGGCGTGCGGCGAGCCACACGGTGAGGGTCAGCAGGGCCAGGGCGATCAGGAGTGCGGTCATGGCAGAAATCATGTGCCGGTCGAATACGCGCCACGAGTGGCAGGACAGCCGCACCCCATCGAGATCCCGCCAGTTCCGTGGCAGACTGCCCAGATGCTGCAACGCGTCGCCGCCATCGCGGTCCCCGGGGTGTCCGCCTTCGAGCTCGGGCTCGTGTGCGAGGTCTTCGGCATCGACCGGTCGGGCACGGGCGGGCCGACGTTCGACTTCACGCTCTGCACCCCCGAGCCCGGCCCGTTGCCGATGGACCCGGGTGGCCTGACCATCGAGATCGCCGCCGGGCTCGAGGCCGCGGCCGACGCGGACCTCGTCGTCGCCCTGCCGTTCAAGGCGCCCTACGTGCTGCCCGACGGCGTGGTGGACGCCCTGCAGGCCGCGCACGCACGCGGTGCCTGGGTGATGAGCATCTGCTCCGGGACGTTCGCGCTGGGGGAGGCCGGACTGCTCGACGGTCGTCGGTGCACCACCCACTGGATGTACGCCGACGACCTCGCCCGCCGGTTCCCGACCGCCGAGGTCGACCCCGCGGTGCTCTACGTCGAGGACCGCGGGGTGATCAGCAGCGCCGGAACGGCGGCGGGCATCGACGCCTGCCTGCACCTGATCCGCCGCGAGCTCGGGGCCCAGCAGGCCGCCGCCGTCGCCCGGCGGATGGTCGTGCCCCCGCACCGGGACGGCGGCCAGGCGCAGTACGTCGACACGCCGCTGCCCTGCGACGCCGACACCCTCGCGCCGCTGCTGGCGTGGATGACCGACCACCTCGACGAGGAGCTGACGGTCCCGGACCTCGCGTCGCGGGCGCTGATGTCCGAGCGGACGTTCGCCCGGCGGTTCCGCGCCGAGACCGGCACCACGCCCGCGGCCTGGGTGACCCGGCAGCGGCTCGTGCGCGCGCAGGAGATGCTCGAGCGCACCACCGTCGGCGTCGACGAGATCGCCCGCGCCAGCGGGTTCGGCAGCGCGGCGATCCTGCGGCACCACTTCAGCCGGGTCCTGGGCACCAGCCCGCAGGCGTACCGCCGCCAGTTCACCTGCGCGGACGACCCGGCCACGACTTCGGTCGCCTGACCCGCGCGCCGTCCAGCAGGCGCCGTCGCGCGCACCGAGACAGGACCGCCGCGCCGAGACAGGACTCCCGAAGGTCCTGACTCGACGCGGCGGTCCTGTCTCGGCGGGGCCGGCGAGGCCGGGTGGGGCCGGCGGGGTCGACGCCCCGCCGTCAGCGCTCGAACGCCGCCCGCAGCAGCTCGGCCTGCTCGGCCTGGTGCGCCTTCGCGGAGCCGGCGGCGGTGGACGCCGACGCCGGGCGGGACACCGCGCGGACCGGGGCGCCGACGACCTGCGGCATCGCGAGCGACACGTAGCCCCACGGGCCCTGGTTGCGGGGCTCGTCCTGCACCCACACCAGGTCGGCCCCGTCGAACGGCGCGAGCGCCGCCCGCAGGCCCTCGTGGTCGAGCGGGTACAGCTGCTCGAGCCGGACGATGGCCGTGCGGTCGTCGCCGAGCTTGTCCCTCTGGGCGACCAGGTCCCAGTAGAGCTTGCCGGAGCAGAGCAGCACCCGGTCCACGCGTCCGGCGTGCTCGGAGGCCACGGGGTCGCCGACCACCGGGCGGAACGTGCCGGAGGTGAACTCCTCGACCTTCGACGCGCCGGCCTTGAGGCGGAGCATCGACTTCGGGGTGAACACGACCAGCGGGCGCCGCGGTCGGGTGTAGGCCTGGCGGCGGAGCAGGTGGAAGTACGACGCGGGCGTGGTCGGCTGCGCGACCGTCATGTTGCCCTCGGCGCACATCTGCAGGAACCGCTCGATGCGGGCCGACGAGTGGTCCGGCCCCTGGCCCTCGTAGCCGTGCGGCAGCAGCAGCACGACGGAGGAGTGCTGGCCCCACTTCTGCTCGGCGGAGCTGATGAACTCGTCGATGACGGTCTGGGCGCCGTTGACGAAGTCGCCGAACTGCGCCTCCCAGAGCACCAGGGCGTCCGGGCGCTCGACGGAGTAGCCGTACTCGAACCCGAGCGCGGCGTACTCCGACAGCGACGAGTCGTAGACCCAGAACTTCGCCTGGTCCGCCGACAGGTAGAGCAGCGGCGTCCACTCGGCGCCGGTCTCCCGGTCGTGCAGGACGGCGTGCCGCTGCACGAACGTCCCGCGCCGGGAGTCCTGCCCGGCGAGCCGCACCGGGGTGCCCTCGATCAGCAGGGAGCCGAACGCGAGGATCTCGCCGAAGCCCCAGTCGATGCCGCCCTCGCGGGACATCTGCTCCCGCTTGGCCAGCAGCTGCGCGAGCTTCGGGTGGATGGTGAAGCCCTCGGGGGCGCGCACGTGCGCGGCCCCGATCCGCTCCAGCACCTTGCCGGGCACCGCGGTCTGCCAGCCGATGATGACGCCGGCGTCCTCGCGCTGGGACTCCGGGCGCTCCAGGCCGGCGACGGGCTCCGCGTCCGGGGACGGCGGCGTCCAGCCCTCCTCGCGGGTCTCCGCGAACACCCGCTCGAGCTGCGCCTGGTAGTCGCGCAGCACGTGCTCGGCCTCCTCCAGCGTGATGTCCCCGCGGGACACCAGCGCCTCGGTGTAGAGCTTGCGGACGGACCGCTTGGCCTCGATGAGGTTGTACATCAGCGGCTGGGTCATCGAGGGGTCGTCACCCTCGTTGTGCCCGCGGCGGCGGTAGCAGACCATGTCGATGATGACGTCGCGGTCGAACTGCTCGCGGTACTCGAACGCCAGCTCCGCGACCCGGACGCACGCCTCGGGGTCGTCCCCGTTGACGTGGAACACGGGCACCTGCAGGCCCTTGGCGATGTCGGTCGCGTACTGCGACGACCGCGAGGACGACGGGCCGGTGGTGAACCCGACCTGGTTGTTGATGACCAGGTGGATCGTGCCGCCGGTGCGGTAGCCGCGCAGCTGCGCGAGGTTGAGCGTCTCGAACACCACGCCCTGCCCCGCGAACGCCGCGTCGCCGTGCAGCAGGATCGGCAGCACGGAGAACCCGTCGCCGCCGAGGTCGATCCGGTCCTGCTTGGCGCGGACGATGCCCTCGAGCACCGGGTCCACGGCCTCCAGGTGCGACGGGTTGGCCGCCAGGTACACGCGGGTGCTGGCGCCCGACTCGGCGGTGAAGACGCCCTCGGTGCCGAGGTGGTACTTCACGTCGCCGGAGCCCTGCACCGACTTCGGGTCCTGGTTGCCCTCGAACTCGCTGAAGATCTGCCCGTAGGACTTGCCGGCGATGTTCGCGAGCACGTTCAGCCGGCCGCGGTGCGCCATGCCGATCGCGACCTCGTCCAGACCGCCCTCGGCCGCCCGGGACAGGATGGCGTCGAGCAGGGGGATCGCCGACTCGCCGCCCTCCAGGGAGAACCGCTTCTGCCCGACGTACTTGGTCTGCAGGAAGGTCTCGAACGCCTCGGCGGCGTTGAGGCGGCGCAGGATGCGCAGCTGGTCCTCGCGCGGGGTGGGGGCGTAGCCGGCCTCCAGCCGCTCCTGGAGCCAGCGGCGCTGGCGCGGGTCCTGCAGGTGCATGTACTCGATGCCGGTGGTGCGGCAGTAGGAGTCGCGCAGCAGCGCGAGCACCTGGCGCAGCGTGGCGCGCGGCTTGCCGGTGAACCCGCCGGTCGGGAACGTGCGGTCCAGGTCCCACAGCGACAGGCCGTGCGTCTGGACGTCCAGGTCCGGGTGCTTGCGCAGCCGGTAGGCCAGCGGGTCGGTGTCGGCCATGAGGTGGCCGCGCGACCGGTAGGCGTGGATGAGCTCGGCGATCCGGGCCGGCTTGATCGCCTCGGCGTCGGGGTCGTGCGACGCCTCCTTGACCCAGCGGATCGGCTCGTAGGGGACCCGCAGCGAGGCGAACACCCGGTCGTAGAAGCCGTCCTCGCCCAGGAGCTTGCGGGACAGGATGCGCAGGAAGTCGCCGGACTGGGCGCCCTGGATGACGCGGTGGTCGTAGGTCGACGTCACCGTCAGGACCTTCGACACGCCCATCCGGTTCAGCTGCTCGTCGGACGTGCCCTGGAACTCGGCGGGGTAGTCCATCGCGCCGACGCCGATGATCGTGCCCTGGCCCTGCATCAGGCGCGGGACGGAGTGCACGGTGCCGATGGTGCCGGGGTTGGTCAGCGACAGGGTGGTGCCGGCGAAGTCGTCCACGCCGAGCTTGCCGCCGCGGGCGCGCCGGACGACGTCCTCGTAGGCGGTCCAGAACTGCGCGAAGTCGAGCGTCTCGGCCTGCTTGATGCTCGGCACCAGCAGCTGGCGGGTGCCGTCGGGCTTGGCGAGGTCGATCGCCAGGCCGAGGTTGACGTGCGCCGGCGTGACGTAGCCGGGCTTGCCGTCGACGAGCGTGTAGGCGCTGTTCATCGCGGGCATCTCACCGACCGCCTCGACCAGCGCGAAGCCGATCAGGTGGGTGAACGAGATCTTCCCGCCCCGGCCGCGGGCCAGGTGGTTGTTGATGACGATGCGGTTGTCCACCAGCAGCTTCGCGGGGATCGCGCGCACCGACGTCGCGGTGGGGACCTCGAGGCTGGCCTCCATGTTGGTGACCACCCGGGCGGCGGGGCCGCGCAGGCGCTGCACCTGGTCCTCGCCGGTGGGGACCTGCTGCTCGGCCTCGCGCGCCGCCTTCGCCGCGGGGGCGTAGGGCGCGGTCGCGGGCTGGGCGGTCGCCACGGGCGACGCGGCCGGCACGGCCTGCTCGGGGTCGCGCGGGGCGGGCTGCTCCTGGGGTCGACCCGACTGCGGGGTCGGCGCCGGGGGGACCGGGTCGCCGGGCGCGGTGTGCGCGGGGCGCTCGGCCGCCGCCGGGGCGGGTGCCGTGACCGCCGGGGCGGAGGCAGCCGCGGGGGCGGCCGGCGCGGGGGGCGTCGGTGCGGGCGCAGCGGGTGGCGTCGCGGCCGCCCCGTCGTTCCCGGGTGCGCCGTCGCTCCCGGCGGCTCCGTCGGTCGCCACCGCGCCGTCGCCGCCCGGTGCGCCCGAGGTCGTCGCCGCGGGGTTCGACGGCTTGTAGCCCTCGAAGAAGTCCCACCACGCGGGGTCGACCGCGGTCTTGTCCTGGAGGTACTGCTCGTACAGCTCGTCCACCAACCACGCGTTCGCGCCGAAGTCGGCCCGGTTCACGTCTGGCTCCGCATGCTGGGACACGCGAGGATCGCCCACTTCCTCCGCGGCCGTGACCGCGTCTTCGCCGGATCAGTACGCGCCCAACCCTACGTCCTGACCGGACGTCATCTCCCCTCGGGAGCGGCGCGCCGCGGGTGGTTCACACGGTTGTCACACGACGGGTCGCCGGGGGGTGTCCCGCGTCCCATCTGCACGTCTACCCCGGGCATGGATCTGACCAACTCGGTCATGGCGGGGTCTGCGGGGCCCGGCGCCGGACGACGACGCCCCCGCCACCGGACCCGCGCGGGGTGGTGACGGGGGCGTGCGTCGACGGGCCGGGCGCTCAGGTGATGTCGCGCTTCAGCGTGGTCAGCCGGCCGAGCAGGGCCAGCAGCAGCGCGTAGCCGACGAGCACCGCGGCGCCCGCGACCGGACCGAGGATGTCCCCGGCGCCGCTCGCGGAGTAGAACGACCCGCCGCTGACGGCCTCGCCCGCCGCGCCGGGCAGGAACTTGGCGATCGGCGCGGTCGCGTCGCTCAGGGCCAGGCCCACGCGGGCGATCGGCTCGACGAACTGCGTGAACGCCAGGACCACCACGATCGCGACGACCTGGTTCGGCATCGCGAACCCGAGGCCGACGCCGAGCACGCACCAGACGGTCAGCGCGAGCGCGGTCCGGGCGATGATCGCCCAGATGCTCCCGTCGCCGAGCGAGGCGGGCGTGTCGGTCAGCGCGAACACCACCGCGCCGGCGCCGACGGTCGCGAGCGTCCCGAGGACGCCGTAGATCAGCCCCATCGGCACGCCCGCGGCGAGCTTGGCCGCGACGAACCGGGTCCGGTCCGGCTGCGCGAGCAGCGTCGGGGTCAGCGTGCGGTGCCGGAACTCGGCGGTGACCGACAGGACGCCGACCAGCAGCGGCAGCACGTAGCCGAGCGACGCGGGCAGCGTGTACACCGCGATCGCGACGTCCCGGTCGGCGAGGCCCTGCGGCGTGCCGGTCGTGGTCGGGCCGCCGGTCGCGGCGCCGCCGTCGAACGTGAACACGAACGCCATCAGGGCGCCCAGGAACACCATGTAGCCGACCATCACGATCAGCAGGACCCACCAGGTGCGGGTCGTGACGATCTTGCGGTACTCGGAGACCAGCGTGTCCTTCATCGCGCACCTCCGGCGGGCGTCGTCGTGGTGGCGTCGGGGCCGGCGGGCGCTCCGGGTGCTGCGGGCGCCGCGTGCGCGCCGTGCGGGCGGTCCGCGGGCCGGGGCGCGGTCAGGCGGAGGAACACGTCCTCGAGCCCGACCGCGTGCGGGGCGAGCTCGTGCAGCTCCAGGCCGGCGGCGAACGCCGCGTGGCCGACGGTCGACACGTCGGTGCCGACCAGCTCGGCCAGGCCGGGGCCCTGCGGCAGCGCCGCGCGCTGCCAGCCCGACCGGGCGACGAGGGCGTCGAGACCCGCGGCGTCGGGGGAGGCGACGCGGACCCGGGACTCCGCCAGGCGGCTGAGCTCCTCGAGGGTCGAGGCGTGCACCAGCCGGCCGCCGGCGATGATCACGACGTCGTCGACGGTCTGCTGGACCTCGGACAGCACGTGGGACGAGACCAGCACGGTGCGGCCCTGGGCGGCGAGGGCGCGCAGCAGGTCGCGCAGCCAGCGGATGCCCTCCGGGTCCAGGCCGTTCGCGGGCTCGTCGAGCAGCAGCACCGGCGGGTCGCCGAGCAGCGTCGTGGCGAGCGCGAGCCGCTGGCGCATGCCGAGCGAGAACCCGCCCACGCGGCGCTTCGCGGCGGCGCCGAGGCCCACGAGGTCGAGCACCTCGGCCGCCCGGGCGTCGGGCACACCGGCCTGCGGCGCGTAGACGCGCAGGTGGTCCAGGGCGGTGCGGCCGGGGTGGAAGTCGGCGGCCTCGAGCGCGGCGCCGAGCGTGCGCATCGGCCGGTCGAGCTCGGTGTAGCGGCGGCCCTGGATCGTCGCGGTCCCGCTGGTCGGCTGCACGAGCCCGAGCAGCATCCGCAGGGTCGTGGTCTTGCCGGCACCGTTGGGGCCGAGGAACCCGGTGACCCGGCCCGGGCGGACCGTGAAGCTCAGGTCGTCGACGGCTCGGACCTGGCCGAACGTCTTCGTGAGGTGCGAGACCTCGATGGCGTGCGTGGCGTCGGGTGGCATGCCTCGACCCTAGGAGGCGCGGGTGCGCCCCGACCATCCGTCGCGAGACGGGTCCTGCGGCTCCGTCCCGAGGGGGAGCGGTCAGAACGCCCCGGTAGCCGGTCGCGACGTGCGCCGGGACGGGAGCATCACCCGCATGGTGCACCCCGTGGGGGTGTCGGCGACCTCGACGGTGCCGCCGTGCAGCGTGACCGCCCAGCGGACGATCGACAGCCCGAGCCCGGTGCCCCCGGTCGAGATCTGCCCGGTGATCGCCGGGCTGTTGCCGCGGGCGAACCGCTCGAAGACCCGCTGCCGCTGGTCCGCGGCGATGCCGGGGCCCGCGTCCACGACGTCGAGCTGCACCCAGCCGCCGGCGCGGCGCGCCTCGAGGCGGACCTCGGACCCGCGGGGGGAGTGCCGCACCGCGTTCTGCACGAGGTTCGCCACCACCTGGTGCAGCCGCTCCCGGTCGGCGGGCAGGGTGAGGTCCGGCGGGTCGACGACGACGGGGAACGTCAGGTCCTTGGACGACCCGACGAGGCGACCCTCCTGGGCGGCCTCCTCGAGGAACTGCTGCATCGGGACGTCGGCGACCCGCAGGTCCACGGCGCCCGCCTCGAGCCGGGACAGGTCCAGGAGCGTCGCCACCAGGCGGCTGAGCCGCTGCGTCTGGGCGAGGGCGGCCCGCATCGCCTCCGGGTCGGGGTCGTCGACCCCGTCCACGATGTTCTCCAGCTGCGCCTGCAGGGCCGTGACCGGGGTGCGCAGCTCGTGGGACACGTTCGCGACCATCTCGCGGCGCACCGTGTCGGCCTGCTCCAGGTCGTCCGCCATCCGGTTGAACGCCTCGCCGAGCTGGCCGACCTCGTCGCGGCTGGTGGCGCGGACCCGCCGGCTGTAGTCGCCCGCGGCCATCGCCCGGGCGGCCGACGTCATCTCGCGCAGGGGCGAGGTCATGCCGCGGGCGAGGATCTGGGTCATCAGCAGGGCGATGACGATGACGATCGGGAACGTCCGCGTCGGTCCGAGGGCGTTGTTCAGGCCGAGCCAGGTGAGCATCGCCGCGACGAACACCGCGGCGGCCACCAGGACGCCGAGCTTGATCTTGATCGAGCGCAGCCGGTCCAGCGGGCGCACGTCGGGCAGGCGGCCCATCCGCGCCGCGCGCTGGTGCCGCGGCACGGTCACGAAGGCGCCCCCGACGCGCCCCCGGCCGGCTCCAGCGCGTAGCCGACGCCGTGCACGGTGCGGATCAGGTCGGCGCCGAGCTTCCTGCGCAGAGCCTTCACATGGGAGTCGACGGTGCGGGTCCCGGAGGCGTCGACCCAGTCCCAGACCTCGGCGAGCAGGCGCTCGCGGGTCAGCACGGTGCGCGGGGAGGCGGCCAGCGCGAGCAGCAGGTCGAACTCGGTGGGCGTGAGGTGCACCTCCTCGCCGGCGCGGTGCACGCGGCGCTGCGCGCGGTCGATGACGACGTCGCCGACCACGACCGGCGGCTCGGCCTCGGGGGCGCCCGCGGCGCGCTCGGCGACCAGCGCGGCGCGCTGCTGGCGGCGCAGCAGGGCCTTGACCCGGGCGACCAGCTCGCGCATCGAGAACGGCTTGGTCATGTAGTCGTCGGCGCCGACGCCGAGCCCGATCAGCATGTCGGTCTCGTCGTCGCGGGCCGTGAGCATGAGCACCGGGACCGGGCGGTCGGCCTGGATCCGGCGGCACACCTCGAGCCCGTCGATGCCGGGCAGCATGACGTCCAGCACGACGACGTCCGGGGTGAGACGCGCGGCGGCCTCGACCGCCTGGAGGCCGTCGCCGACGGTCTCGACCTGCCAGCCCTCGGCGGACAGCCGGCGCGCGACGGCGGTCGCGATGGCCGGCTCGTCCTCGACGACGAGCACCGAGGTGGACGCGGCGCCGGGGGCGCCCGCGGGGCTGCCGGCGCCGGCGCCGGGGCGGGATGCGAAGGACATTCCCTCAGCGTAGGACGCGCATGTGGAGGTTTCGTATGATCGAGCCACCATGAGCAGCTCAAGTCGCTGCCGGCGGACGCCCCGGGCCACCGAGCCCGGGGTCGACCATGCCGGCCCCCCTGTTCACCTGACGACCCTCCGCGCGGGCGGTGGGCCGTGCTGACCGAGTGGCTGCTCGTCGCCCTCGGCGTCGCGCTCACGGCCGGGACCGCGGTGTTCGTCGCCAGCGAGTTCTCCCTCGTGACGCTCGACCCGGGCCTCGTCGAGTCGCAGACCGGCCCGGACGACCGTCGCGGGCGGAGCGTGCTCGCCGCGCTGCGCCGGCTGTCGACCGAGCTGTCGGGCGCCCAGGTGGGCATCACCGTCACGACGGTGCTGCTCGGCTACACGACCCAGCCCGCGGTGAACCGGCTGCTGTCCGGACCGCTGCAGGAGTCGGTGCTCGGCGTGGCGGTCGGCGGCGCCGTGGCCGTGGTGCTGACGCTGGTGCTCGTCAACGGGTTCTCGATGCTGTTCGGCGAGCTGGTGCCCAAGAACTTCGCGATCAGCCACCCGCTGGGCACCGCGCGCCAGGTCGCGCCGCTGCAGCGGGGGTTCACCTCCGCGCTGCGGCCCCTCATCACCGTGTTCAACGGCAGTGCCAACTGGCTGCTGCGGCGCGTCGGCGTCGAGCCGCGCGAGGAGCTGTCGGGCGGCCGCTCGCCGCAGGAGCTCGCCGCGCTGGTGCGCCGGTCCGCGCAGGTCGGCACGCTCGACGTCACGACGGCCACGCTGCTGACGAACTCGATCGAGTTCTCCGACCTGACGGCGGTCGACGTCATGACGGACCGCCAGCGGGTCGTGGTGCTGCGGCGCGACGACACCGCGACGGACGTCGTGCGGCTGTCCCGGGAGACCGGGCACTCGCGGTTCCCGGTGATCGGCGACGACTCGGACGACATCGTCGGGCTGGTGCACCTGCGCCGCGCCATCGCCGTGCCGTACGAGCGGCGCGGGGAGGTGCCGGCGGCCGCGCTCATGGTCGAGGCCCCGCGCGTGCCCGAGACGGTGCACCTGGGACCGCTGCTCGTCGAGCTGCGGGACCACGGGCTGCAGATGGCCGTGGTCGTGGACGAGTACGGCGGCACGTCGGGCGTCGTCACGCTGGAGGACGTCGTCGAGGAGCTGGTCGGCGACGTGGCGGACGAGCACGACCGCCGCCGGACGGCCGCGTCCCGGCGGGCCGACGGCGCCTGGGTGGTGTCCGGGCTGCTGCGCCCCGACGAGCTGACCGAGACCACCGGGCTGGTCGTGCCCGAGGACGGCCGGTACGAGACGCTCGGCGGCCTGGTGATGGCCGCCCTGGGCCGCGTGCCGCAGGCCGGCGACGAGGTGCAGGCCGGGGACGTCCGCCTGCGGGTGGAGTCGATGGCGCGCCGCCGGGTCGAGCGGGTGGTCGTCCAGCCGGGCGCCCCGGCCCCGGCCGCGCCGGACGCGGGGGGTGCGGCATGAGCAGCGGACTCGCCCTGCTGATCGCCGGCGCGCTCCTGGCCGGCAACGCGTTCTTCGTCGCGGCGGAGTTCGCGATCATCTCCGCCCGGCGCTCCTCGATCGAGCCGCTGGCCCAGTCCGGCGACCGCCGGGCGGTCACGGTGCTGTGGGCGATGGAGCACGTGTCCCTGATGCTGGCGTGCGCCCAGCTCGGCGTCACGGTGTGCTCGACCAGCCTCGGCCTGGTCGCCGAGCCGGCGATCGCGCACCTGATCGAGGACCCGCTGCACGCCCTCGGCGTCAGCACGTCGCTCGCGCACCCGATCGCGTTCGTCGTCGCGCTGCTCGTGGTCGTCTACCTGCACGTCGTGCTGGGGGAGATGGTCCCGAAGAACCTCGCCGTGTCCGGGCCCGACCGGGCGGTGCTCGTGTTCGGCCCGCCGCTGGTGTGGCTCGCCCGGGTGGTGCGGCCGGTGATCCACGCGCTCAACTGGGTCGCGAACCACGTGCTGCGGCTGTTCCGGGTGGACCCGCGCGACGAGGTCGCGTCCGCGTTCACCGCGCGCGAGGTGCAGTCGATCGTCGAGCAGTCCCAGGCGGAGGGGCTGCTGGACGACGACCAGGGGCTGCTGTCGGGTGCGCTGGAGTTCTCCGACCGGACCGCCGCCGACGTGATGGTGCCGCTGGCCGAGCTGCGTTCGGTGCCGTCCGACGTCACGCCCGACGACGTCGAGCGGCTGGTCGGCCGGACGGGGTACTCCCGGTTCCCGGTGCGGGGGCGCGACGGCAGCCCGACCGGCTACCTGCACGTGAAGGACGTCCTGTACGCCGACGACGAGACCCGGCGCCTGCCGGTGCCGACGTGGCGCGTGCGGGCGATGGCCGTGGTCGCACCGGGGGACGAGGTCGAGGACGCGCTCGCCGCCATGCAGCGCTCCGGCGTGCACCTGGCGCGGGTGGAGGACGACGGCGCCGCGGTCGGCGTGGTGTTCCTCGAGGACATCCTGGAGGAGCTCGTCGGCGAGGTGCGGGACGCGATGCAGCGCGGGGCGATGCGCCGGTGAGGGCCGGTGTTAGCACGCCTCCCGCTGGTCCGCACGTGGGACGTAGGTCACACGTCCGGGTGATCCCGGTGGGTGATCTGCGGCGACACGCCGATGATCCGTCACCTACCACCCGGCAGGGGGTTGGAGCGGGCGCCTGAGCCCGTTATGGTTTCGTGATCGTCCTCCCCGGAACGCCGGCAGCAGCGGTGACGCGCGCCCGCCGACCGCGGAGGTAGCCCTCGTCCACGTCATGACTCCCGGAGGTTCCGTGGCGCAGCACCGCGTGCAGCCCGCCGCCACGGGCAACCCCACCCGCCGCCAGCTGCGCGAAGCCGGGAACGCTCCCACCGCCGCGCCGGCCGCGACGGACGCACCCGTGGCCCCCGCCGACCGCCGGCGCGGCAACCCGCTGGCCCGCTGGGGCACCCGCGCCGGCGTCCTGGTGACCCTCGCCGCCGTGACGGTCGCGATCCCGCTGTCCCAGCGCCCCGCCGCCAGCGACGAGACCTTCACCGACGCCCAGGCCGACGCGACCCTGCCGAGCACGGTCGAGGCGCTGACCTCCTCGGCGTCGTCCGTGCTGCCGCCCGCGTCGCTGCTGTCCAGCGACGCGACCGCGGTGCGCGCGCAGGTCGACGTCAGCCGCAGCGAGGTCCGCGAGATCCTGCCGGGCTGCGACGGCGAGGCCGGCACCGCCAGCGCCAACGGCCAGCTCCCGCAGGGCGACCTCTGCTACCTCTGGGACGGCAAGACCGAGATCCGTGCCGACGCCGCCGAGGCGCTCGCCGAGCTCAACGCCATGTGGGTCACCCGGTTCGGCACCGACCTGTGCCTGTCCTCGGGCTACCGCACCCTCGCGGAGCAGCGGGCCGTCAAGGCGCAGAAGGGTGGCCTCGCCGCCCCCGCCGGGCGCAGCAACCACGGCTGGGGCCTGGCGGTCGACCTGTGCAGCTCGCAGACCACCGGCGCGCAGTGGGAGTGGCTGAACGAGAACGCCCCCGTCTTCGGCTGGGAGAACCCCGCGTGGGCGCGCCCCGGCGGCAGCGGCCCGTACGAGCGCTGGCACTGGGAGTTCACCAAGGGCGTCATGGCCGACGGCGAGTACTACGGCTGACGCAGCCTGCTGACGACGAAGGGCCCCGCCGACCGGCGGGGCCCTTCGTGCGTCCGGCAGCCCGGGTCCGGGCGGCGCGGGCCTACACCAGCGTCATGCCCCAGGTGACCTCGTGGGTCGTGCCGGGCTCGAGGCGGACCAGGCGCTCGCCGGTGCGGAACGCGTCCGCGATGCAGCTCATCGGCTCCGCGGCGACGCCCAGGCGGTCGATGCGGGGGATGCCGTTGCCGGTGCAGACCTGCCAGGTGTCCATCGACCCGTCCATCCACAGCGCTGCCCCGCGGCCGTCGGGGGCGCCGAGCACGATCCAGGACAGCCCGTCGGCGTCGCGCGTGACGTCCACGAACGCGTCGTCGAGCGCGACCCCGGCCAGCGGCTGCGGGGTGCGACGGTCCTCGGCGCCGGACAGCGGGCGGGTGCCGGTCGGCAGCAGGCGCGCGTCGACGGTGACCTGCGACGTGGCGTCGACCCGCAGGGTGCAGTCGTCGACGGCGGCGCCGCCGGGGGACAGCCAGGGGTGGAACCCGATGCCGTAGGGCGCGGCGGTCGCGTCGAGGTTCGTGGTCGCGACGTGCACCCGCAGGCCGGCGTCGGACAGCGAGTACGTCACGTCGACGCGCAGCGACCACGGGTAGCCCGGGGTGGGGACCAGGTCGTGACGCAGGGTCACGGAGGTGTCGCCGTCGGGGCCGGACTCGCCCGCGACCTTCTCGTACCGGACCTGGGCGACCAGCCCGTGCAGCGCCGTCGACCGGTCCGGCTCCGTCACCGGGACCTGGTACTGCGTGCCGTCCCAGGTGTACTGCCCGTCGCGCAGCCGGTTCGGCCACGGCGCGAGCACGGCGCCGGAGTAGGCGGGGGCGAGGGTGTCCTCGGCGAACGGCAGCACGACGTCGCGGCCGTCCACGGCGTAGGTCCGGACGCTGGCGCCGACCTCCGCGATCGTGGCGCGGTGCGGGCCGTGCGCGAGGTGGTGCTGACGTCCGGAGGGTGCAGGCGTGTTCACGCTCACACCGTAGTGGGTGGGCGGGTACGGAGGGCCGGGTCCGCGGTCCCGCCCCGCAGCCGGTAGCCTGGACCGTCGTGGCAGCCACCGACTTCCCCGCCGAGATCCGCGACCTGCGCAGCACGCTCGAGTCGATCCAGGCGGTGTCCGACCCCAGCGCCCTGCGGGCGAAGATCGCCGACCTCTCCGAGCAGGCGTCCGTGCCCGACCTCTGGGACGACCCCGACGCGGCGCAGAAGATCACCAGCGCCCTGTCCGCCGCCCAGTCCGAGCTCGACCGGGTCGACCGGCTCCGCGGCCGGATCGACGACCTCGAGACGCTGGTCGAGATGGCGACGGAGGACGGCGGTGACGCCGACACGCTCGCCGAGGCCGACGCCGAGCTCGTCGGCATCCGCAAGGACCTGGGCGAGCTCGAGGTCCGCACGCTGCTGGGCGGCGAGTACGACCAGCGCGACGCGGTCGTGACGATCCGCGCCGGCGCCGGTGGCGTCGACGCCGCGGACTTCGCCGAGATGCTGATGCGGATGTACCTGCGCTGGGCCGAGCGGCACGGCTACGGCACCGCGGTGCTCGACACGTCCTACGCGGAGGAGGCCGGCCTGAAGTCGGCGACCTTCGAGGTCAAGGCGCCGTACGCGTTCGGCCACCTGTCCGTCGAGGCGGGCACGCACCGCCTCGTGCGGATCTCGCCGTTCGACAACCAGGGCCGCCGGCAGACGTCGTTCGCCGCGGTCGAGGTCATCCCGCTCATCGAGCAGAGCGACGACAACATCGAGATCCCCGAGTCGGAGATCAAGGTCGACGTGTTCCGCTCGTCCGGCCCGGGCGGGCAGTCGGTCAACACGACCGACTCCGCGGTGCGCATGACGCACATCCCGACCGGCATCGTCGTGTCGATGCAGAACGAGAAGTCGCAGATCCAGAACCGCGCCGCCGCGCTGCGCGTCCTGCAGTCCCGCCTGCTGCTCGTCCGCAAGGCCGAGGAGGACGCGAAGAAGAAGGAGCTCGCGGGCGACATCAAGGCGTCCTGGGGCGACCAGATGCGCTCCTACGTGCTGCACCCGTACCAGATGGTCAAGGACCTGCGCACCGAGCACGAGGTCGGGAACACCGCCGCGGTGTTCGACGGCGACATCGACGGGTTCATCGAGGCCGGCATCCGGTGGCGGATGGGCACCGACGCGGAGTAGGACCGGGACGAACCGGGCACCGTCGCCCGGTTCGCCCGCCCGTGGGCCGACTCACAGGTTCGCGGGCGGCGTGTCACGGTCGGGTCACGGCCGGCGGCTGCCTACGCTCGATCCGGCCCGCGTGAACCACCCCTCCGATCCCCGACCGCCGGCCACCTCCCGCCTGTGATCAGATTCGAGAACGTCACCAAGGTCTACGCGCGCGGCGCCCGCCCCGCGCTGGACCACATCTCCCTCGACGTCGAGCGCGGCGAGTTCGTGTTCCTCGTGGGCGCGTCCGGCTCCGGGAAGTCGACCTTCCTGCGGCTCGCGCTGCGCGAGGAGCGACCGTCCGCGGGCCGGGTGTTCGTCGCGGGCAAGGACCTCACCACGCTGTCGTCGTGGAAGGTCCCGCACCTGCGCCGCCAGATCGGCGCGGTGTTCCAGGACTTCCGCCTGCTGCACAACAAGACGGTCTTCGAGAACGTCGCGTTCGCGCTCCAGGTGATCGGCAAGCCGCGGCACCACATCCTCACCACCGTCCCGGACGTGCTGGAGATGGTCGGTCTCGCGGGCAAGGAGAAGCGCCGCCCGCACGAGCTGTCCGGTGGCGAGCAGCAGCGCGTGGCCATCGCCCGCGCGTTCGTGAACCGGCCGTCGATCCTGCTCGCGGACGAGCCCACCGGCAACCTCGACCCGACGACCTCCCTGGGGATCATGCGCCTGCTCGACCGGATCAACCGCACCGGCACGACCGTCGTGATGGCCACCCACGACGACGAGATCGTGGACCAGATGCGCAAGCGCGTCGTCGAGCTGTCGGGCGGCGAGCTCGTGCGCGACCAGTCGCGCGGCGTGTACGGCTCGGACCGCTGAGAGGGGACTGACGTGCGACTCCAGTTCATCCTCTCCGAGATCGGGATCGGCCTGCGCCGGAACCTCTCGATGACCATCTCGGTCGTCCTCGTGACGTTCGTGTCGCTCACGTTCGTCGGCGCCGCCGCGCTGCTGCAGCTGCAGATCGGCAAGATGCAGGACGACTGGTACGACAAGGTCGAGGTCACCGTGTACCTCTGCCCGGCCGGGGAGTCCTCCGAGCCGACCTGCGCCGGCGGCGAGGTCACCGCCGAGCAGAAGCAGGCCATCGAGGACGCCCTCGAGGCACCCGATGTGAAGCCGTACATCGCCGAGACCTTCGAGGAGTCGAAGGAGCAGGCGTACGAGACCTTCCAGCGGCAGTTCGAGGGGCAGTTCTGGGCCCAGGTGACGACCGTCGACGACATGAACGAGTCGCTGCGGATCAAGCTGACGGATCCCGAGAAGTTCGAGGTCGTCGCGGACGTGCTGCAGGGGCGGCAGGGCGTCGAGCGGGTGCAGGACCAGCGCGAGCTCTACAACACCCTGTTCCGGGTGCTGAACAGCGCGACGCTGCTGTCTCTCGGCCTGGCCGGCGTGATGCTGCTCGCCGCGGTGCTGCTCATCACGACGACCATCCGGCTGTCCGCGATGAGCCGCCGCCGGGAGACCGGGATCATGCGGATGGTCGGCGCGTCGAACCTGTTCATCCAGCTGCCGTTCATGCTCGAGGGCGCGATCGCCGCGACCATCGGCGCGGTGCTGTCGGTCGCCGGCCTGTGGGCGGGCGTCAAGTACCTGGTCACCGACTGGCTGGGCGGTCAGATCGCCTGGATCCCGTACGTGACCACGGGCGAGGTCTGGCAGGTCGCCCCGTTCCTGGTGGGCGCCGCGATCCTGCTCGCCGCGATCTCGTCCCTGGTCACCCTGAGCCGCTACACGAAGGTCTGAGATGACGACGCCCCGCACCCCGCAGCGCTCCCGGTCCGCCCGGCTGGTCGCCGGCTGCCTGGCCGGCGTGCTGACCGTCCTGGTCGGCCTCACCGCCGCCGGGCCGGCCGCGGGCGACGACCTGGACGACCAGAAGTCGGCCCTCCAGCAGCAGCAGGCCGCGAAGGAGCAGCAGCGCGCCGACGCGGACGCCGCACTGGAGGGGCTGAGCGCGCAGCTGCAGGCGGTGGCCGCGGAGCTGCTGGCCGTGCAGCAGCAGCTCCCGGTGGCGCAGGCCGCGCTCACCGAGGCGGAGACCGCGCTCGCCGGGTTCGAGCGGGAGGCGGCGCTGATCGCGGCGCGGCTGCAGGACGCGCAGGACCAGGAGACGACCATCTCCGCGACGATCGAGTCCGACTCCGCGCGCTACGCGCAGATCAAGGGCCAGATCGGCCAGATGGCCCGCGAGGCCTACCAGGGCGGCCCCGGGCTGTCCGGGCTGGACATCGTCGTCGGCGCGCAGACCGTCGAGGAGTTCACCCAGCAGTACGGCCTGGCCGCGTCCGCGCAGCGCGCGCAGGAGCAGGTGCTGGACGAGCTCGCGGCCATCGAGTCCGCGAACCGCAACAGCCAGGCGCGCCTCGGCGCGGTGCGCGACCGGATCACCGACCTCAAGGCGGAGGCCGACGCCAAGGTCGCCGAGGCCGAGGAGGCACGCCAGGAGGCCGCGGCCCGCAAGGCCGAGGTCGAGGACCTGATCGCGCAGCAGACCGCCAAGCAGGCGCAGATCGCGAGCCAGAAGGCCGCCGCGCAGGCCGAGGTCGACCAGATCGACGCCGAGACCGCGAGCATCCGCAGCCAGATCGAGCAGGTCGCCGCGCAGCAGCGCGCCCGGGCCGCGGCGGCCGGTCAGGCCCCGCCGGCGCCCAGCGGCTCGGTCGGCACCGGGACGCTGTTCGGCAACCCGACGTCGATCAACCCGATCTACGTCACCAGCGAGTACGGGATGCGCCTGCACCCGATCCTCGGCTACTACCGGCTGCACGCCGGCATCGACCTGCGCACCTACTGCGGCACGCCCATCTACGCCGCCAAGGAGGGCACGGTGCAGTGGGCGAAGTGGCGCAACGGGTTCGGCAACCAGGTGATGGTCGACCACGGGTTCGTGAACGGGAACTCGCTGATGACCTCGTACAACCACATGACGAGCTTCGTCGTCGGGGCGGGGCAGTCGGTCTCGCGCGGCCAGCTGCTCGGCTACTCCGGGAACACCGGGACGTCGGCCGCGTGCCACCTGCACTTCGAGACGTACGTCAACGGCGCGACCGTGAACCCGCGGCCGCTGCTCGGCCTGTAGCGGAATCAGGTGGGCGGTCCGCGGCCCGCCGGATAGGCTGCTGCGTCGCGTCCGCGCACCCGCGGACCCCCCGAACCGATCAGCAGGAGGAGTCATGGCCAAGCAGGGCGGCCGGTCGCTGGTGGCGTCCAACCGCAAGGCGCGCCACGACTACACCATCGAGGACGTGTTCGAGGCGGGTGTCGTGCTGAGCGGCACCGAGGTCAAGGCGCTGCGCGCGGGCCGGGCGTCGCTGGTCGACGGCTGGTGCTCGGTCGACGGCGGCGAGGCGTGGCTCGAGGGCGTGCACATCCCGGAGTACGCGCAGGGCACGTGGACGAACCACGCGCCGCGGCGCAAGCGCAAGCTGCTGCTGCACCGCGAGGAGATCGACCGGCTCGAGGCGAAGACGCGCGAGAAGGGCCAGACGATCATCCCGCTGTCCCTGTACTTCCTCGACGGCCGCGCGAAGGTCGAGATCGCCCTGGCCCGCGGCAAGCGCGAGTACGACAAGCGCCAGGCGCTGCGCGAGCGGCAGGACAACCTCGAGGCCGTCCGCGCGATGCGGGAGAAGCGCGACCGCTGACGCCGGGGCCGGGTCTCAGGCGGGGTCTCAGGCCGGGGCGGTGCCGTCCGGTCCGAGGAGCCCGGTGAGCACCGCGGGATCCGTGGTCGGCAGCGCGCACACGAACCCCCGGCAGGCGTAGGCCGCCGCGCGGCCACCGACCAGCGGTCGGTCCCGGAGCAGGCCGGGGGCGAGCGGGTCGTCCGCGAGCTCCGCCGGGTCGCCCTGCGCGAGCACCAGGCCCGGCGCGGGGGAGTGCACCGCCGCGCGCACCAGGGCGGCACGCGCCGGGTCGTCCGCCCGGCCGAGCACCGCGACCTCTCGCGGTCCGTCGAGCAGCGCCTCGGCCGCGGCCAGGGCCCAGCCGACCGCCCGCGGGTGCCGGTGCGCGATCGACAGCGGCGCGGCCAGCACGAGCTCCGCGGCCCGCCGGTCGGTGGCCGACCCGGTCAGCGCCGCGCGGGCCAGCAGCGCGGCCGCCGCGGCGGACTGCCCGCCGGCCGACGGCCCGTCGGCGACGTCGGGGCGACCCGACAGCCGGGCCACGACCGGGTCGGTCTGGTCGTCCGCGGTGTCGCGCAGCGCGTGGTCCGGCGCGCGGAACCGCGCCAGCACGGTGTCGAGCAGCGCCGAGCCGCGCGCGGTCCACGCGTGGTCGCCCGTGACCCCGCCGAGCACGCCGAACGCCTCCGCGACGTCCGCGTAGTCGGCGAGGACCCCCGGCGCGGTGCCGACCGCGCCGTCCCGGGACGTGCGGACCAGCCGCGCCAGGCCGTCGCCCCCGTGCAGGGTGTGCACCTCGGCCAGGACCCGCGCCGCGTCGACCGCCGCCGCCACCCAGTCGCGGCGGTCCAGCACGGTGCCCGCCTCGGCCAGCGCGGTGATCGCGAGGCCGTTCCAGGCGGCCACCACCTTGTCGTCCCGGCCCGGCTGCGGCCGCCTGGACCGCGCCGCCAGCAGCGCGCGGCGCACCCGCTCGAACCGCCGCTCCTCGCCCGGCGCGGGGTCGGCGCGCAGCTGCAGCACGGACGTCCCGGCCTCGAACGTGCCCGCCGTCGTCACGCCGAGCAGCTCCGCCGCCCACGCCGCGTCCTGCGGGTCCAGCGCGTCCGCGAGCGTCCCGGGGGTCCACACGTACGTCGCGCCCTCGACGCCGTCGGTGTCCGCGTCCGACGACGAGGCGAACGCGCCCTCGGGGGTGCGCAGGTCGCGGAGCAGGAACCCGGCGGTGCCCTCGACGACCCGCAGCGCGAGCGGCGAGCCGGTCTGGCGCCACCACCGCGCGTAGACGCGCAGGAGCAGGGCGTTGTCCTCGAGCATCTTCTCGAAGTGCGGCACCGTCCAGGTGGCGTCCACCGCGTAGCGGGCGAACCCGCCGCCGACCTGGTCGGCCATCCCGCCGCGGGCCATCGCCTCCAGGGTGCCCGTCGCCATCGCCAGCGCGCGCTCGTCCCCGGTGCGCGCGTGCCGGCGCAGCAGCCACTCCAGGGTGGTCGACGGCGGGAACTTCGGGGCGCCGCCGAACCCGCCGTGCTCGGCGTCGTACGTGCTCGCGAGGGCGTCCACCGCCAGGGCGGACACCTGGCGGACGGCGTCGAGGTCGAGGGCGGGGGTGTCGGACCCGGTGCCGGCGGGCGAGTCGGCCGGGGGTGTGTCGGCTGCGGTTGCGTCGGCCGGGGGCGTGCCCGTCCCGCCGAGCGCGGCCAGCAGCTCGGCGGCCCCGCCGCGCACCTCGTCCCGGCGCTCCCGCCACGCCCGCGACAGGGCCTCGAGCACCTGGCCGAACGCCGGGCTGCCCCCGACCGGCACCGGCGGGTAGTAGGTGCCGCAGAAGAACGGGTCGCCCTCGGGGGTCGCGAACACCGTCATCGGCCAGCCGCCCTGCCCGGTCATCGCCTGGGTCGCGGCCATGTAGGCGGCGTCGAGGTCGGGGCGCTCCTCGCGGTCGACCTTCACGTTGACGAACCGGCTGTTCATCAGCGCGGCCGTGGCGGGGTCCTCGAACGACTCGTGCGCCATCACGTGGCACCAGTGGCACGCGGCGTACCCGACCGAGACCAGCAGCGGCACGTCCCGGCGCCGCGCCTCGGCGAACGCCTCCTCGCCCCACTCGAACCAGTCGACCGGGTTCTCCGCGTGCTGGCGCAGGTAGGGGCTGGTGCTGCGGGCGAGGCGGTTGGGCATGGACCCACCCTGCCGCCGCCCCGGCCCGGTCGCGACCGCACCCCTCGGCGTGCGGCCGGGTCCCGGCGGGCGGGGTCGGGTCCCGGCGGGCGGGGTCGGGGCGCAGCGGGTAGACAGGGCGGGTGACCGAGGACCTGCTGGACCCCCTGCCCGGCATCGTCCTCACCGAGACCGGGCCCGCGGACGGCCCCGTGGTGGTGCTCGTGCACGGCATCGGGATGTCGGAGCGGTCGTTCCGGGCGCTGACCGCCGACCTCGCCCGCGACCACCGGGTGCTGGTGCCGGACCTGCCGGGGTTCGGCCGCAGCCCGCGCCCCCGCCGGGTGCCGGGCATCGAGGACCTGGCCGACGCGGTGCTCGCCGCCGTACGCGACCGGGGCGTCCAGCGGGCCGTGCTCGTGGGCCACTCGATGGGTGCGCAGGTGGTGGCCGCCGCGATGCTGCGCGCCCCCGACCTGGTGGAGCGGGTCGTGCTGATCGGCACGGTCGTCGACGACGGTGCGCCCGACGCGCTCCGGCAGGCGCTCCGGCTCGCCCGGGACGGGTGGCACGAGCCCGCGCGGGTCAACGCGCTCGTCGTCGCGGACTACCTGCGCGCGGGACCGTTCTGGTACGGCGCGGTGCTGCCCCACATGCTGCGGTTCGACACGGCCGCGGCGGTCGCCCGGCTGCCGGGGCCGGCGCTGCTGGTGCGCGGCGAGCACGACCCGGTGTGCACGCGGGCGTGGAACCGGCGGCTCGCGGCGCTGGCCCCCGACGGCACCGCGCGGGAGGTGCCGCGCGCCGGGCACGTCGCCCAGGCCACGCACGCGCCGCTGGTCGCGCGCTGGGTGCGGCACGGGGTCGCTGTCGAGGCAGCGCGGGTGTGACCGCGACCCCGGAGGCCGCCCTGGCGGCGTGCGTCCCGGCCGGCCGGGTCCGGCACGCGCTCTGGTGGGCCGCCGACTACGCCTACGCCGCCGGTCGTCAGGTCGCCGGGCTGCTGTCGCGCACGTCGCCGGAGTCGTACACGACTCCGCCGGTCCGGGGCAGCGCGGCGCCCGGCAGCCCGGTCCGGGCGCCGGTTCTGCTGCTGCCCGGCGTCTACGAGTCGTGGCGGTTCCTCGAGCCGCTGGCACGCGCGCTGCACCGCCGGGGGCACGCGGTGCACGTCGTCGCGCCGTTCGGCCTGAACCGGGGGAGCGTGCCCGAGATGGCCGAGCTCGCGGCGACCTACCTGCGGGACGCCGACCTGCGCGGAGCCGTCGTGGTCGCGCACTCCAAGGGCGGGCTGATCGGCAAGTCGCTGCTCGGGCGCGCGGACGTCCGCGACCGGCTGCTCGGCCTGGTCGCCGTGAACACGCCGTTCGCGGGGTCGCCGTACGCGCGGTACCTGCCGCTGCGGGCCGTGCGCGCGTTCCTGCCCGACGACGAGGTGCTGACCGCGCTCGCCGCCCAGCGCGCCGACCACGGGCGCATCGTGTCGGTGGCGACCTGCTACGACCCGCACATCCCCGGCGGCAGCGAGCTGCCGGGCGCGAGGTTCGTGCGGCTGGCGACGCCGGGGCACTTCCGGTCGCTCACCGACCCGGCGCTGGTGCCGCTGCTGGCCGCGGAGCTGGCGCGGCTCGCGGCGTGGCCGCCCGCCGGACCGGCCGCGGGGCCCCCGACCGCGGGGCCCCCGACCGCAGGGCACCCGACCGCGGGGTGACCCGGGCGGGGCGTCAGCCGCCGGCGACGTCGCCCGTCGGCCGGGTGGGGCGGTCGGCGCCGCGGCTGCGCAGGGCCCCGCGGCCGACCACCTGCTGCCAGGTCGCGGCGCGCTCCGACCGACCGCGGCCGATGAAGCTCACGGCCCAGTGCAGCAGCGTCGTCACCCGGTTCTTGAACCCCACGAGGTACACGATGTGCACCCCGAGCCACAGCAGCCACGCGCCGAACCCCGCGGACTGCACCGGACCGATCTTCGCCACCGCCGCGAACCGGGAGATCGTCGCGAGGCTGCCCTTGTCCCGGTAGACGAACGGCCGGCCGGTGGGCTCGCCGCGCACGTGCCGGACGATCTCCTGCGCCGCGTACCGCCCGGACTGCATCGCCGCGGGCGCGACGCCGGGCACGCCGGGGCGGGACGCCATGTCCCCGACGACGAACACCTCGGGGTGGCCGGGCAGGGAGCCGTTCGGCTCGACGGCGACGCGGCCCGCGCGGTCCACCTCCGCGCCGGTCTGCTCCCCGAGGCTGCGGCCGAGCGGCGACGCGGCGACGCCCGCGGCCCAGATCTTCGTCTGCGCGGGGACCCGGGTCCGGGTGCCGTCGGAGTCCTCGAGCGAGACGCTGCCCGCGTCGACGTCGACGACCTTGTGCCCCGTCAGCAGCTCGACGCCCAGGCCCTCGAGGGTGCGGGCGGCGGCGGCCTGCAGCCGCTCGGGGTAGCCGGGCAGCACCTGCGGGACCGGGTCGACCAGCAGGATCCGGGCCTGCGCCGGGTCGAGGTGCCGGAAGTTCCCGCGCAGCGACCGGTGCGCGAGCTCGGCGAGCTGGCCGGCCATCTCGACGCCCGTGGGGCCCGCGCCGACGACGACGAACGTGGTCAGCCGGGCGCGCTCCTGGGGGTCGGACGTCAGCTCGGCGAGCTCGAAGGCCCCGAACACCCGACCGCGGATCTCCAGGGCGTCGTCGATGCTCTTCAGGCCGGGCGCGAAGTCGGCGAACCGGTCGTTGCCGAAGTACGACTGCCCCGCCCCGGCCGCGACCACGAGGCTGTCGTAGCGGGTCCGGGTCTCGCCGAGCGGGGAGGACGACACCACGACCCGGTGCGCCAGGTCGATCTCGGTGACGACCCCGAGCAGCACCCGGGCGTTGCGCTGCCGGCGCAGCACGTCGCGGGTGGCCGGGGAGATCTCGCCGACGGACAGCACCCCGGTCGCCACCTGGTAGAGCAGCGGCTGGAACAGGTGCGTCGCGGTCTGGTCGATCACCGTGACACGCACGGGGGCGTCGCGCAGGGCCTGCGTCGCGAACAGGCCGCCGAACCCGGAGCCGATCACCACGACGTCGTGGGGCGTGCCGGGGCGAGCGGGGGCGGTGTGGCTCATCAGGGGTCCTCCCACGGCGGTGAACGGGGCCCATCCGACCCTACGAGCGGCGCCCCGACCGCGCGCGTCAGGCCGGGGGGAGGATCTCCGACAGCCGGAACCCGACCGGCTCCTCGAGCTGCGCGTAGGTGCAGGACGCGGGGTCGCGGTCGGTGCGCCAGCGGCGGAACTGGGCGGTGTGCCGGAACCGGTCGCCCTCCATGTGGTCGTACGCGACCTCGACGACCAGCTCGGGGCGCAGCGGCTCGAACGACAGGTCCTTGGTCGCGTTCCACCGGCTGACCGCCCCCGGCATCCGCTTGTCGCCGTGGGCGGACTGGTCCGCCCAGTCGCCCCACGGGTGGTCGGCGAGGTCGGGGTCGCGGTAGGGCGCGAGCTCGTCCAGCAGCGAGGCCCGCCGGGCCATCGGGAACGACGCCGCGACGCCGACGTGCTGCAACCGGCCGTCCTCGGTCCACAGCCCCAGCAGCAGCGACCCGACCACCGGCCCCGACTTGTGCCACCGGAAGCCCGCGACCACGCAGTCGGCGGTGCGGGCGTGCTTGATCTTGGACATCGCGCGCTTGTCGGGCAGGTACAGCCCGTCGAGCGGCTTCGCGACCACGCCGTCCAGCCCGGCGCCCTCGAACTGCGTGAACCACTGCCGCGCCTGCTCGAGGTCGGCGGTCGCGGGGGTCACGTGCACGGGGGCGTCGGGGCCGCCGCGGGCCGCGTCCAGGGCGTCGACCAGCCGCGCGCGGCGCTCGCGCAGCGGGGTGCCCATCAGGTCGTCGTCGCCGAGCGCCAGCAGGTCGAACCCGATGAACGACGCCGGCGTCTGCCCCGCGAGCAGCCGCACCCGGCTCTCGGCGGGGTGGATCCGCTGCTGCAGCGCGTCGAAGTCCAGGCGGTCGTCGGTGACGACGACGATCTCGCCGTCGAGCACGCACCGCGGCGGGGTGTGTGCCCTGATCTGCTCGACGAGCTCCGGGAAGTAGCGGGTCAGCGGCTTCTCGTTGCGGCTGCCCAGCACCACCTCGTCGCCGTCCCGGAACACGATCGAGCGGAACCCGTCCCACTTCGGCTCGGTGTGCCCCAGGTCGGGGATCTCGGGGACCGCCTTGGCCAGCATCGGCTTGACGGGGGGCATCACGGGGAGGTCCATGCGCCCCATCCTGCTCGGACGCGGCCGTCGCGGCCAGGGGTGGCTCAGCCGGCGTCGGGCCGATCCGGGGACCGCACGGGCTCGCCCGAGTCCGGCACCGGCAGCCCGGGTGCGCCCTGCGCGGTCGGGTCGAACCCGAACGTCCGCACGGTCCGGTCGCCGTCCGGGCCGATCCGCACGGTCGACACGCTCGCGTTCGGCAGGGCCTCCATCGGGACGGTGCCGGCCATCGACAGGTAGGCGAGCAGGGTGACGCCGTGGCTGACCACGAGGACGTCGCCGCCGCCGGGGTGCGCCTGCTCGATGCGCCCGAACGCGTCCGCCACCCGGTCGAGGTAGTCCCGGGTCGGCTCCGCGCCGGGGAACCCGCCCCACGTGCCGGTGAGCACGCCGCCGAAGATCGCGGCCGGGTCGCCGAGCGCCAGCAGCTCGGCCTCGGGCCTGGCCTCCAGGTCGCCGAAGTGCAGCTCGCGCAGGCCGTCGTCGCACGCGAGGTCCACGCCCGGGTGCGCCGTCAGGAGCTCGCGCGCCGTGGCGACCGTCCGGCCGGAGGGGCTGGCGTACGCCGCGGCGAAGCTCCGGCCCGCCAGGACGCGGGCCGTGGCGCGCACCCCCGCCAGCCCGGCCGGCGTCAGCGGCGAGTCCGACCAGCCCTGCAGCAGGCCGGCGGTGTTGTACTCGGTGCGCCCGTGCCGGACGAGGTAGAGCGTCGTCGCGCCGTCCGGGGTGGGCTCGTCGTCGAGCGCGCCGAGGACGACGCCGCCGGGGCCGTGCTCCGCCGGGTCGGCGGTGGTCGCGAGGAAGGGCATGCCCGCGATCCTAGGCACGGTCCCGGCGGTCGGGCCCGGTGGCCGGGCCCGGTGGCCGGGCTCCCTGCGGGTGGCGCGCGGTCAGGCCCGACGGCGCAGCGCCCACGTCGCGCCGGCCACCGACGCCACGCACCACACCACCAGCACGACCAGGGAGCGCAGCGGCAGGCTGAACGTGTCCTGCACCAGCCCGGCGCGGACCAGCTCCGCCATCGGCTCGATCGGCAGCCAGCCGTGCACCGCCTGCAGCCAGTCGGGCATCCGCTCGGCCGGGTAGGACACCGGGGAGAACAGCAGCACGACGAACACGAGCGCCTGGGTCACCAGGCTCGCCAGCGCCGGCGCCAGCAGCGAGGCCATCGCGTACCCGACGGCCGCCGCGGTGAGCGACACCAGCAGCGAGCCGGGTACCAGCCAGGGCGCCACCGACAGGTCGACGTCGTACCGCAGCACCCCGGCCAGCACGCCGAGCAGCATCCCGGGCAGCGCGAGCAGGGTCCACACCAGCAGGTCGCTGACCAGGAACGCGGTCCGCGGCACCGGGAGCGTGCGCATCCAGTCGAGGCTGCCCTCGGTGCGCGACTGGGACAGCAGCTGCGGGGTGATGACCAGGCCGATCGTGATGAGCGTGACCGTCGGCGCCCCCGTCGCGAGGTAGAGGGCGGTGGTCGGGTCGGGGTCGCCGACCAGCAGGCCGTAGCCGATCACGGTGGCGACGGCCATGAACACCTGCACGACGACCATCAGCGGCAGGTAGGTGGACTGGCGGCGGAACTGCCACTGCGCCAGCAGGAGGGTCTGGCCGACGGTGGTCACGCGGCCTCACCGACTGGGGCGGTCGTGGCGTGGTGCTCGTCGCCGACCAGGGACACGTAGACGTCCTCGAGGGACGCCGGGGTCAGCGCGTAGCGCTCGAGGCGGCCCGCGCCGACCTCGTCCTGCGCCCAGCGCACGACCTCGGCGGCGTCCTGGGCCCGCACCGTGCCGGTGGCCCGGCCCCGGGCGTCCGTCCCGGGCCGCACCGCGGGGTGCCACAGCAGCGGGGTGCCGGGGGAGAGGTCGACCTCGACCGTGAGCGAGCCCTGCAGCGGCGCGGTCAGGCCGGCGGGGGTGTCCTCGGCCAGCACGACGCCGTGGTCGAGGACGGCGAGCCGGTCGACGACGCGCTCGGCCTCCCGGACGTTGTGGGTGACGAGCAGGACGCCGCGTCCGGAGTCGGCGAGCGCGCGGATCTGCTGCCAGAGCAGCCGGCGGCGCACGGGGTCGACGTCGTTGGTCGGCTCGTCGAGCACGACCAGGCGGCCGGGCTCGACGACGGTCATCGCGAAGGCGGTGAGCCGGGCGATGCCGCCGGAGACCTTCTCGGCCGGGGTGTCCGCCCACGGGCCGAGGTCGAGCGCCTCGATGAGCGTCGCGGCGCTGCGGCGCACCGCGGTCCGGTCACCGCCGCGGATCCGGCCGACCAGCTCGATCGCGCGCCGCGGGGTGAGCCCGGTGATCGGGACGTTCGCCTGGGCCTGGATCGACACGCGCTGCCGGGCCTGGTGCGGGTCGGCGACGGCGTCGATCCCGTCGAGGTGGATCGTCCCCGCGTCGGGGAGCACCAGGCCGACCACCTGGTTGACCAGCGTCGTCTTGCCCGCGCCGTTGTGGCCCAGCAGACCCACGACCTGGCCGGCGGCCACGTCCAGGTCGATGCCGTCGTTCGCCTGCACGCCCCGGCGTCCGCGGTAGCGCTTGCGCAGCCCGCGGACGGTGAGCACGTCGTCGGAGCCCATCGTTCCCCTCCCTCGTCACGTCCCGACCGGCACATTCCGATCGGTACGTGCAGGACGGTAGCAGGGTTCGGCGGTCGGATACCAGGGGGTACATGACGGCGAGTTCGAACGTTGGCGCAGGTGGGGGACGTGTGCGAGCGAGGCGCGTACCTCGGGATACCGATCGGTACGTCGCACGCCTAGGATGGCCGCATGTCCCGCCACGAGCCCGACCCGCAGGAGACGATCGGCGCCGCCACGCGCGCGCTCGCCGACGCCACGGCCGCCCTCACCCGGATGATCGGGAGCCACGTCAACCAGGTCGTCCCCGAGGTGGGCGAGGCGCTCGCGGCCAGCCTGCGCGAGGCGTCCCGCGGGCTCGCCGACGCCTCCGAGAACGTCGCGAAGCGCGCCGGGACCGGCCGCGCGGAGGAGCGCCGGCGCGAGCGCGTCGACCGGACCCGCGCCGACCTGCTCGACGCCGCGGCCCGGGTGATCGCCGCCCAGAGCTACGAGGGCGCGTCGGTCGGGGACATCGCCGCCGAGGCCGGGTACACCAAGGGCGCGCTCTACGCGCACTTCCGGTCGAAGAGCGACGTGATGCTCGCGCTCGCGCGGGAGCGGCTCGGGATCGCGCTGGAGTCGCCCGAGCTGGACCTGCCCGGGCTCACCGACGACGGCGTGGACGTCGAGGTGCTCGCCGCCTGGCTCGCCGCCGCGCGCGAGGACCCCCGGCTGCTGCTGCAGCTGGAGTTCCTCACCTACGGGCTGCGCCACCCCGACGCCGCCGGGGAGCTCGCCGAGCTGCACGTCCGGTCGTTCGAGCTCGCCGCCGAGCAGGTCGCCCGCGTCCGGCTCGTCCAGGCCCACGGCGTCGCCGCCGGGGACGTCGTGCCCACGCAGGACGACCGGGACACCGCCCTCGCCATCATCAGCGTGCTCAACGTCGCGACCCTCGAGGGCAAGCTCACCGGCTCGCCGGACATGTCGCCCGCCGCCGGCGCCCGGATCATCGCCCGGCTGCTCGCGGACTGACGCGCGCCGGGTCGTGCCCGGGTCGTGCCCGGGCCGGGCCGTGCGGGTCGGGTCAGGCGTCCTCGCGGCGGGCGGCTCGGGCCAGGCGCAGCGGGACCGCGACCCACACCAGCGCCAGCCCCGCCAGCACCACGCCGCCCGCGACGTACCCCGCCGTCCGGTCCACCACCACGTCGAACAGCAGCATCGTCGCGCCCGCGAGCACCAGCGCGAGCATCGCCAGCCCGGTCTGCGCGAGCGTGTCGGCGGAGTCCACGAGCTCCCGCTTCAGGCCGCGGCGGAACAGGATCCGGTGCAGCGACACCGGCGCCACGATGAACCCCGTCGCGGCGACCGACAGCACGACCAGCACCAGGTAGAGGCCCCGCTGGTAGGCGTCGAGGTCGCCGAACCGCTGCTGGAACGGCACCGTCAGCAGGAACCCGGTGAGGATCTGCACGCCCGTCTGCGCCACCCGCAGCTCCTGCAGCAGCTCGTTCCAGTTCCGGTCCATCCGCTCGTTCGCGGTCTCGTCGCGCCCGTCGGCGGGGTCGGCGTCGGCGTGCAGGTCGGTCATGGTGCGTCCTTCGTCCACGGGCGTCCGGCCGGGGGGTGCCGGACGCTCAGGCCCGTATGGTGCCGCGCCGGGGCGGTCCGCGCGCGGCGACGGGAATCATCGTGCGTCCGCGGTCGTTGGAGCCCTATGCTGGACCTGCTGCGTGCGGTGCACGCGGTGGTCGGCAGTGGTTGACAACTGAACAGCATGATCACTGGGGGTGATCGGTTTCGACGGTGATCGTCGAACCAGGAGAAGCGGGCCGAGGACGCACGGTTATCTCGTCAACGCTCCGTGCAAACCCATAGGTGCCGATAACAAGCGCACCGACTTCGCCCTCGCCGCCTGAGCGAGCCTCGAAGTCCGTCAGCCTGAGCTAGCTTCCGACTCAGATCCTGGCGTCATCTAGGGAGCCACTGCTCGCAGCCTTCGTCACCGGGGCTGCGGGGACTTTTAGGTGACTGAGCCCGTCCACCGCTCGTCTGCGTGACGGTGGGGGCCGAGAAAAGCGCAGCAGACTGCGCCCGGAGAAGTCCTGGTCCCACGTCATCGGACGCGGGTTCGATTCCCGCCACCTCCACAGTGCACGAGGCCCGTCCCTTCCGAGGGGCGGGCCTCGTCGTGCGTCCGGGCCTGCGCGTCCGGGCCTGCGCGTCCGGACGTGCTCACCCCGGCGCGCTCAGCCGGAACACCGGCCAGCCGATCTCGGTCCGCCACGCCGCCGGGTCGGGCGTGTCGCGCGGACCGACGAGGTAGGTCTCGCGCACGGGGCCGGCGACCGCGAGCGTGTGGGCGACCACCCACGCGCCGAGCGCGCCGTAGGTGACGTCGATGTCGTCGTGCGCGCCGACGTGGGTCGTGACCGCCAGCTCCACGGTGGGCAGCGTCGTCGGTCGCACCCTGCCGGTGCGTGGCGGCCGGGTCGTGCGCCGGTACACCAGCACCCGGCCCCGGCCGTCCTCGAACAGGGCGTTGTCGTAGAGGCCCCCGGGCGCGCCGGTGGGGTCGGCGACGGCGGCGTCCAGCTCGGCCGTGGCCCCGGCGTACCAGGCCAGGACGTCGTCCAGGTCCACCTCGTCCTCGACCGCCGCGACGGTGGCCTCCGGCTCGACGCGCAGCGCGACGTCGAGGGCGGCGGGCTCGGGATGCAGCAGCCGGCGCAGCGACGCGACGGCGCCCCGGGTCCGGTCGAGCTCGCGCTCCAGGCGACGCAGGTGCTCGGCGACCAGGCGGGCGCGCGTGCCCGGGTCGGGGGATCCGAGGATCCGCCGCACGTCGGCGAGCGGGACGTCGAGCTCCCGCAGCCGGTGCACGACCTGCGCGGTCGGGATCTGGTCGGGGCTGTAGGAGCGGTACCCGGTCGCGGCGTCCACGGACGCGGGCTCGAGCAGACCCGTGTCGTGGTAGCGGCGCAGCGTCCGCACGCTCAGGTGGGTCAGCCGGGAGAACTCACCGATGGCCAGCACGCCGCCATCGTGCACCCTCTCCCCGGGGGAGGGTCCAGTCCTTGACCCTCCCGCCGCGGGAGCGCGCAGGGTCGCGGCATGACCACACCGACGAGCATCTCCCCGAACGGGCTCCCCGCCCCCGTCCGCGCCTACCTGGCGGCGCGCACCGCCGAGGACGCCGACGCCGCGCTGCGCGTGTTCACCCCGACGGCCGTCGTCGTCGACGACGGCACGACCTACCGCGGGGCGGACGAGGTCCGGCGGTTCCTCACCCGGGCCGGCGCCGAGTTCCGGTACACGAGCCGGCTGCTCGGCGCCCGGCGGGCGGATGACGGCCGCTGGGTCGTCACCCACCGGCTCGAGGGCGACTTCCCGGGTGGTGTCGTCGACCTGGACTCCTCGTTCGCGGTGGCCGGCGACCGGGTGTCCGCGCTGGTCATCGCTCCGGCGGGCTGAGGTCAGCGCCCCTGCGCCGCGTCCTCGTACCAGCGGACCCAGTCCCGTCCGGCGTCGCCCGCGCGCCGGCGCAGCGCCGAGCGGCGCAGGTCCAGCGGGCGCAGGTCGACCCAGCTGTCCGCGCGCAGCCCGGGGAGGCGGCCCGGCGGGCGGGTGTACTCCGGGCGGCGGTCCTGGTCCTGCGAGGTGAGGCGCGCGACCCGGCAGGTGCGGCCGCTGACGGACAGGACCACGACGGGTCGGTCCTTCGCGCCGGTGCCGTCGCGGTAGGGGACCATCGCGAACCACACCTCGCCGGGCCGGACCGTCGGCCGCCCCGCGCGCGACAGCAGCCGCAGCACGAGCAGCACGGCGCCGGCGCCGACGACGAGCAGCCAGGGGCGGTCCGCGATCAGGTCGGCGAGCGCGGGGGGCAGGAGCTGGTCGGTCACGGGACGCGAGCATGCCAGGACCGGGCCCCGGACGCCTTGCCCGGGACGGGACGATCGTCCCGTTGACGATGTGTCAATGAGTCCTACGGTCGTGCTGTGAGCGAGTCGGAGGACGCCGAGCCGGCGGGTCAGCAGCGGACGACGCGCACGGTGCTCGAACCGGAGCGCCGGCGCGCCGAGCTGCTCGACGCCGCGGAACGGGCCTACGCCGAGCGCGGGATCAGCCGCACGACGGTCAGCGACGTCGCCCGCGCCGCCGGGGTCACCCGCGGTCTCGTCTACCACTACTTCCCGACGGCGCAGGACCTGCTCGACGGCGTGCTCGACCGTCGCGTCGAGGCGTTCGCCGGATCCGTCCGCGACTGGGACGCCCACCGGACCGTCGGCGACGTCGCGGGTGCGCTGCGCGACGTCATCGCCCTGTTCCGGGCCCAGACCCGGCCCGACGACCCGCTGCGCGCCGACCTGCACCGGGTCGAGAACGCCGCGCTGTACCAGCGGTTCCTGGACCGGGCGGTGCTCGCCGTCGTCGACACCCTCCAGCTCACGACCGTCGAGGCCTACTCCGCCCGGCACGGGCTCGCGATCGAGCACGTCCGCGCGACCTTCGTCGTCCTCGTGCACGGACTCGTCGGGCTGGTCCGCACCGAGCCCGACGTCCCGGACGAGGTCCTGGCCGCGCTCGTGCGCCAGACGCTCCGGCTCGACATGGTCGGGCGCCTGCCCGCGCCCGACCCGGCCGGGTAGACCCCGCGCCCCACCGACCACGCCGCCGCACGACGCGACGGCGCCGTTCCGCAAGGAGGCAGCACCGTGTTCCTGTTCGAGTCGATCCCCTGGTACTCGGGGGTCATGTGGTGCGTCGTGCTCGCGGCGCTGATCGGGCTCAACGAGGTCACCCGACGGTGGCGCGCCGCCGGGCTCGCGTTCTTCGTCGCGCTGCCCCTGGTGCTGACGATCTTCGTGTGGCCGCAGACGGCCGGCGCGGGGTCGAGCACCGGCACGTGGTTCCACTGGGTCAAGGTCTACTCGGCCCTCGCGGGGTGCCTCGGGTTCATGGCGCTGCGGTACCACCCGAGGCTCGCGGCCAAGCGCTGGGCGCTGGCGTTCCCCGCCGCGATCCTCGCGCTGAACATCGCCGAGGCCGTGCTGCGCGACTTCCAGGTCGCCGGCATGACCGAGGGCATGCACGACGGCGTCTACATGGTCCCCGGGCCCTGGAACGTGATGAACGGCGTCGCCGGGATCCTCAACCTCGTCACCATCTGCGGCTGGGCCGGGATCATGATCAGCCGGTCGCCGAGCCGCGACATGGTGTGGCCCGACATGCTGTGGTTCTGGATCATCCCGTACGACCTGTGGAACTTCGCGTACGTCTACAACTGCGTCGGCGACCACGCCTTCTACGCCGGGGCGGCGCTGCTCATCTCGTGCACGATCCCCGCGTTCCTGCTCAAGCGGGGCGCGTGGCTCCAGCACCGGGCGCACACGCTGGCCCTCTGGATGATGTTCACGATGGCCGTCCCGACCTTCGTGACCTCGTCGCGGTTCGCCGTCGAGGCGTCGCACGACACCACCGCGCTGTTCGTGGTGAGCGCGATCTCGCTGCTGTCCAACGTCGCGCTCGCCGCCTACCAGGTGCACCGCGTCGTCACCACGCGCCGCAACCCGCTCACCGGCACCGAGCTCTACCCGGAGCTCGCCGCGTACCAGCGGGTCGTCGCCGAGGAGGGCGCGGGCGGGGAGCGGCCCGTCCGGGAGACCGTGCCCGCCTGAGCCGGCTCGTCGGCCGTCCGGGCGACGGGGCTCGTACCCTGGCGCGATGGAGCTGCGGTTCGAGGGCGAGGTCGTCCACTGGCGGGGTCCCGCCCCGTACCACTTCGTGCGCGTCCCCGACGACGCGGCCGCAGCCCTGCGCGCCGCGTCGTCGCTCGTCTCCTACGGGTGGGGCGTGATCCCCGTCCAGGGGCTGCTCGGGCAGACCCCGTTCACGACGTCCCTGTTCCCGCGGGAGGGCGGGTACCTCGTGCCGCTCAAGGACGCCGTCCGGCGGGCCGAGGACGTCGAGCTCGGGGACACCGTCGCGCTGGTGCTGACGGTCGACGTCTGAGTCCGGCGCGCGCGGGCCTGCGGGCGCTCCAGCAGCGGGTGCCGACCCCTGCACAGGCGGGGGAGGTGCGTGTCGTCCCCAGGTCGGGCGGCGGGGATGCCCGGAGCGCCGGCGACGTGTCCTAGCTTCGGGCGCATGGCCGACGACCCGCAGGGACACCCCGAGGAGGCGCCGCCCGACGTGACCTCGGGTGCGGCGCGGATCGGCGCGTGGAGCGTGGGCACCGACCCGGGCGAGCGTCGACCGGGGTTCAGCGTGGGCGCACGGCTCGTGGACGCGGGCACGCCCGCCGCCCCGGACTGGGACGCGCTGCCGGTGCCGCCCGAGGTGCGTGCCGCGTGCCTGGCGGCGCTCGCGGAGGTGCCGGCGGGGTCGGCCGAGCGGGTCCTCGTGGAGCAGCGGTGGGAGGTCGCGCTGCTGGAGGCCGCGGTCCCGGGTGCCGCGCTCGCGCAGTGGCTCGACGGGCTCGACCCGGGGTCGCTGTCCGCGCGGGGCGTCGTGGAGGCGGTCGCCGCGTCGGCGCGCGTCGAGTCCTGGGCGCACGCACGCACGGCCCGGTGGGCGGGCGTCCTCGCCCGGGAGCCCGAGATGGAACCGCACTGGAGCCGCCTCGCGGGACCGCCCCCACGGCAGCGCTCGGTCGCCGGCGACGAGCTGGCGATGCGGCTCGGGGTGTCGCGGATCGCCGCGAACCGGCTGGTCCGCGAGGGGATCGCGTACGAGGAGGTGCTCCAGGCCACCGGCGAGGCGATGGCGGCCGGCCGGGTCGACGCCTCCCGGGCGCGGGTCCTGGTCGACCGCCTCGCCGAGCTGCCCTGGGACGTCGCGACGCAGGTCGAGGACCGCGTGCTCCCGGGCGCAGGCCGGCGGACCGTCGCCGAGCTGGAGCGGGACGTCGCACGAGCGCTGCTCGAGGTCGACCCGGACGGCGTCGCGGAGCTCCACGACCGGGCGTACGCGAGCCGTCGGGTGTCGCGCCCGCGCATGCTCCCCGACGGGATGGCATCCCTGTCGGTGCTGCTGGCTGCGCAGGACGCCGTCCGCGTGGACGGAGTGCTGCGGCACCAGGCGCTGGCCGCGAAGAACCTCGGCGACCCGCGCACGCTCGACCAGCTGCGCGCCGACGGGCTGCGCGACCTCGTCGTCGGCACCGACCTGCCCGTCGACGGTCCGGCCTGGGAGGTCGGGTCGAGCACCGTGGTGCTCGACGGGGAGCGGGTCGGCGTCACGGTGTACCAGCGGGTGCCGGAGGGCGTGGCCGAGGTCGGTGCGGAGCGCGGGGCGGGCGGCGTCGTGGCGGACGGCGTGGCGGGTGCAGTCCATGCGGACGACGAGACGGCTGACCGGCCCGCTCGGAGCGCCGGCGGGATGCGACCCGGCGCCCAGGTCTTCATCACGATCTCGGCCGCGACGCTCCTGGGGATCGACGACCAGCCCGCGGAGCTGCACGGCTACGGCCCGATCGACGCCGTGCGAGCGCGCGCCCTCGCGGCGGGCGGGGTGTGGCGGAGGATCGTCACGGACCCGCGGTCGGGGACCGTCCTGGACGTGGGACGCACCCGCTACCGACCGCCGGCGGCGCTCGCGGAGCACGTCCGGCTCCGGGACCGGACGTGCGTGCGCCCGGGGTGCACGGTGCCGGCCGAGCACGCCGACCTCGACCACACCCGCTGCTTCCACCAGCAGCCGGGCGACCCGCCCGGCACCGAGCCCGGCACCACCTGCGCCGCGAACCTCGCGCCGCTGTGCCACCGCGACCACCGGCTCAAGACCGACGGCGGCCACACCCTGCACCAGTACGCCCCCGGTCTGTTCGAGTGGATCACGCCCACCGGGCAGCGCTACCGGTCACGGCCCGGGACCCGGGACCACGTCCGGACCACGAGCGACGACGCCGGCCGGCCGCCGCCGTTCTGACGCCGGTGCCGACGCTGACGGGTCCGGTTCGCCGGGCTGACACGGTGCCGAGCCGGTGCAGCCCGGGCGCCGCTCGCTCTGGCCTCCTAGGCTCGGGGAGCGCCACGGCTCGTGGCCGCGCCCCTCGCCGTCACCGTCGACCGAAGGACCAGCATGAAGACGTTCACCCTGCCCGGCACCGACATCGTCGCCCCCAACGTCGTGCTCGGGCTGATGCGCATCCAGGACAAGTCAGACGACGAGGTCCGCGAGCTCGTGCGGACCGCCCGGGACGCGGGGATCACGTTCGTCGACCACGCCGCCGTCTACGGGGACGAGAAGCACGGCTGCGAGGCGCGGTTCGCCGAGGCACTCGACCTGACCCCGTCGCAGCGGGACGAGTACGTCATCCAGACCAAGGTCGGCATCATCAAGGACGGTCCCTACTTCGACTTCTCCTACGAGGAGATCGTGTCGTCCGTCGAGGGTTCGTTGCAGGCGCTGCGGACCGACCACGTCGACATCCTGCTGCTGCACCGCCCGGACGCGCTGGTCGAGCCGGACGAGGTCGCGCGGGCGTTCGACGAGCTCGCGGCCGCGGGCAAGGTGCGGGCGTTCGGCGTCTCGAACCACACGCCCCGGCAGATCGACCTGCTGAAGAAGTCGGTCACGCAGCCGCTGGTCGTGAACCAGGTGCAGCTGAGCATCACGCACGCCCCGCTGGTCGCCGCCGGGGTGTCCGCGAACATGGCCGGGCTGGACCAGTCGATCGACCGGGACGGCGGGCTGCTCGACTACTGCCGGCTGCACGACATCACGCTGCAGGCGTGGTCGCCGTTCCAGAAGGGCTTCTTCGACGGCGTGTTCCTCGGCGACCGGGAGCAGTACGCGGAGCTCAACGACGTCGTCGACCGGCTCGCCGCCCGGTACGGCGTCACCCCGATCGGTATCGCGACCGCCTGGATCACCCGGCACCCGGCGCAGATGCAGGTCGTTCTCGGTACGACTACCCCGTCCCGCGTGACCGAGGCCGCCGCCGGGTCGCAGATCCCGCTGACCCGGGCCGAGTGGTACGAGCTGTTCCGTGCGGCAGGTCACCGGGTGCCCTGACACCTGGACCCGAGGGGGCAGACACGAGCGCCGCACGCCTGTACGTTTTGCTGCAACGCTCGGCAAGTCGTTGCAACCGTCGAGCGGGTGGGACGTCCCGGCACCGTCGCCGGGGCGGGCACGCGTCCCGCGCAGGGGGCGCTCGACGACAGGAGCAGGGCAATGACGCTCGTCCGATCACGCACGCACACCGCAGCCGGAGACCGCCGCCGACGGCGCGAGTCACCGGGCAGTGCACGGCGGTGGCTCGGCATCCGCCGGACCGTCGCCGGCCTGGCCGCGTTGACGCTCGGCGCCTCTGGGCTGCTGGCGGCGGCCGTCCCGGCGACGGCGACCGCACCGACCCCCTCGCCCGTGGTGACGTCGCCGAACGGGCGCGGCAACGTGGTGCTGAACCTGTTCCAGTGGACCTGGGACTCGGTCGCCGCCGAGTGCACCAGCACGATCGGCCCCGCCGGGTTCGGGTACGTGCAGGTGTCCCCGCCCCAGGAGCACGTCCGGGGCACGGCGTGGTGGACGTCCTACCAGCCGGTCAGCTACCGCATCGAGTCGAAGCTCGGCACCCGTGCCGAGTTCCAGCAGATGGTCGCGGCCTGCCGCACTGCGGGTGTCGGCGTCATCGCGGACGCGGTCATCAACCACACCACCGGCGCGGACCTGGGTAGTGGGACCGGTGTCGCCGGTTCGTCGTTCGGAGTCGACTCGTTCCCGGGCATCTACGGCTACGCGGACTTCAACGACTGCCGCTCGAACATCGCCAGCTACCAGGACCGTTACCAGGTGCAGAACTGCCGACTGGTCTCGCTGCAGGACCTCCGCACCGGGTCGACCTACGTGCGCGACCGGATCGCCGCGTACCTCAACGACCTGCTGTCGCTCGGTGTCGCGGGCTTCCGGATCGACGCCGCGAAGCACATCCCGGCCGCGGACCTCGCCGCGATCCGGTCCCGCCTGACGAACCCGAACGCCTACTGGGTGCAGGAGGTCATCGGCGCCGCGGGCGAGCCCGTCCAGGAGTCCGAGTACGTCGGCAACGGTGACGTGCACGAGTTCGACTACGCCCGGACGCTCAAGGCGCGGTTCGACGGGCAGATCAAGGACCTGGCCGGGATCGCGAACGGGCTGCTGCCGTCCGCGCAGGCGGGGGTGTTCGTCGACAACCACGACACCGAGCGCAACGGCGAGACGATGACGTACCAGTGGGGCGCCAAGTACGTGCTCGCCAACGCGTTCCTCCTGGCGTACCCGTACGGATCGCCCTCGGTGTACTCCGGGTACCGGTTCACCGACCACGACGCCGGCGCACCGGGCGCCACCGCCACGAGCGTCCCGGACGCGAGCTGCACCTCCGGCCAGTGGACGTGCACCCAGCGCTGGACCGAGGTCGCCGGGATGGTCGGGTTCCACAACGCGGTGGAGGGCACCGCCGTGACCCGCTGGTGGGACGACGGCGCGAACCACATCGCGTTCGGCCGTGGGAGCAAGGGCTACGTGACGATCAACAACTCCGCGGCGCCCGTGACCCGGACCTACCAGACGTCGTTGCCCGCCGGCACGTACTGCGACGCGGTCGCGGCGGCGGACTGCTCGCGCACGGTGACGGTCTCCGCGTCCGGGACGTTCACCGCGACGGTCCCGGCGTACGGGGCGCTCGCGCTGCACGTCGGGCGCACGACCACCGGTGGCGGTGGACCGGTGCAGGGCGACGCGTCGTTCAACGTCACGGCGACGACCGTCTGGGGGCAGAACGTGTTCGTCGTCGGCAGCATCCCCGCGCTCGGCTCGTGGGCCCCGGCCTCGGCGGTCCCGCTGTCCTCCGCGACCTACCCGGTGTGGCGGGCGACCGTCGACCTGCCCGCCGGGACGACCTTCGAGTACAAGTACGTGAAGAAGGACGGCTCAGGGAGCGTCGTGTGGGAGTCCGGCGGCAACCGGACGGCGACGGTCGGGGCCGACGGGTCGGTCGTGCTGGACGACACCTGGCGCTGACGCGCTCGGGGGACGCCGGGGTCGGGGGGGGGGGCGGGGGGGGAGGCGGCCCCCCCCCCCCCGGCGGGGGGGGGGGGCCGCGCCCGCCCCGAACGCGCCGCGGGGGGGACGGCCCACTCGGAGAGGACACCCGCCCCC
>NZ_JBHVZE010000001.1:632368-979539 GCF_042880135.1 Cellulomonas sp. NPDC058312
GGGCGGGGGGGGGGGGGGGGGGGGGGGGGGGGGGGGGGGGGGGGGGCGCGGGGGGGGGCCGGGGGGGGGGGGCGGGGGGGGGGGGGGGGGGGGGGCCCCCCCCCCCCCCCCCCGACTCGGGTGGTCGCGGGCCGCTCCCCTCAGCATGCCGTCGCGGGTCGAGCACGCAGATCGCTGGACGTCGACCGACGCTTCCTGCTCCCGCCGGGATGCGGCAGCATCAGGGCATGATCGTCGACTTCGAGGCTCCGCTCTGGGAGTGGGACGCGCGCCGGACGGAGCACTGGACGTTCGTGAGCGTGCCGGAGGACGTGTCGGACGAGATCCTGGAGCGCGCGGGGGCGTTCGCCCGCGGGTTCGGGTCCCTGCGGGTGGAGGTCACCGTCGGCGGCACGACCTGGCGGACGTCGGTGTTCCCGTCGAAGACCGCGTACTGGCTGCCGGTGAAGAAGGCGGTCCGGTCGGCCGAGGGGTTGACGGTCGGCGACGCGGTGCGGGTGCGCCTGCGGGTCCTGGACGTCTGAGCGTCGCCGAGCCGAGCCGAGCCGGGCCGAGCCGGGCCGGGCCGGGCCGGGCTCAGGCGGCCAGGTCGACGACGCCGGCCGGCAGCGGCTCGACCGGAGCGGCCGCGATCTGCGGGACGTCGACCTCGGCCGTGCCGACTCCGGCGGCCGCGGCGTCGCGGGCGCGCTGCCGTCGGGCGCGCAGCACCGTCGCCACGGCGTGCACGCCGACGACCGCCCACACCGCGTTCGTGACCACCGACGGCCACACGCCGCTGCTCGCCGCGACCATGCCCATGAAGAGGCCGGACACCACGTTGGCGAGCTGGTAGCGGCCCGAGGTGGGAGCCCACTTCCCGCGGGTGACGAAGACGTAGGCGACGAGGCACGTGACCGCGCCGACCCAGCCGAGCGCGGTGACGAATGCGGACACGGGCGTGCTCCAGGTAGGACAGGGGGGTGGGTGGAGGAGTGCCGGGCTCCCGGGAGGGGATGCGCCGACAGCAGAATTCTGGGGCCGATCCGGGTTCAGCACAATCGAATGATGTTCCGACCGGGGTTCACCAGAACTGAATTAGGATGAATCGGTGCCCACCGATCCACGCCGCCTCGCCGTCCTCCTGGCCGTCCACCGTGCTGGGGGCGTCCTCGCCGCCGCCGACGTGCTGCACGTCACACCGTCGGCGGTGTCCCAGCAGATCACCCGGTTGGAAGCCGAGGAGGGGGTCGCCGTCCTCGACCGGGGACCCCGCGGCGCCACGCTGACCGCTGCCGGCCGCATCCTCGCGGAGGCTGCGGAGCGTATCGAGTCCGAGCTCGTCGAGGCCCGGAAGTCGCTCGCGGAGCTCGGCGGCGAGCTGTCGGGACGGGTCACGCTCGCAGGGTTCCAGACGGCGATCCGCGCGGTGGTCGCGCCGACCTTCGCCGTGGTCGCGGAGCACCACCCGGGCATCGAGCTGGTCGTCGAGGAGCGCGAGCCGGGGGAGTCGATGCGCCGGCTCCGCGAGGGCGACGCCGACATCGTGCTGCTGGAGCGGGACGAGGACTCCGACACCCACGTGCCCCGCGGGCAGCGTGACGTGGTGCTGCTCGAGGAGCCGTGGCGGCTCGTCCTGCCGAGCGCCGTCGCGACGCCTACGCAGCTGTCCGACCTCGAGGGCGTGACCTGGCTCGCGGCCGAGAAGAACACCGCCGCGGCGCGCGCGATGGGCCGGGTCACCGCGGCGCTCGGTCCGGTGACGGCCCGGCACGTCTACTACGACTTCGACGTCGCGCTCGCGCTGATCGCCGCGGGACAGGGTGTCGGTCTGCTGCCGGCGCTCGCGCTCCAGGGCGAGCTGCCCGAGGCGGTCACCGTCGCGACCGTGCCCGGGCTCGGGTCGCGGCGCCTCGTGGCCCGCCACCGTGCCACGCGCCGGGAGCCCGGCCCCGCGGTCGTCGCGGTGATCGAGGAGCTGCTGGGCGTCGCCTCGGGGCTCGACCTGGTCTGAGAGGGACGGGTCGGACCCTCCGTCCTGCCCGCGCCGCGCCGGACCGCCGCCCCTAGGCTCGCGGGCATGGACAGCGACGTGGTGGTGGTCGGCGCGGGCGTCGCGGGTCTGACGTGCGCCCGGGCGCTGCGGCGGCGCGGTCTGGACGTACGGGTCCTGGAGTCCGGGGACGTCGTCGGCGGCCGGGTGCGCAGCGAGCGGGTCGACGGCTTCACGCTCGACCGGGGTTTCCAGCTGCTCAACCCGGCCTACCCGGCGCTGCGCGACGTCGTGGACCTCGGTGCGCTGCGGCTGCAGCCGTTCCTCGCCGGGGTGGCCGTGCGGCGGGACGACGGGCTCGCGCTGCTGGCCGACCCGCGCCGCGCGCCGGCCCGGCTGCGGGAGACGCTCGGCAGCGGGTAACTGCGACCGGGCGAGCTGGTCGCGCTGGCGCGCTGGGCGGCGCCGGCGCTCGGTCCGGTCGAGGCGCTCGAGTCGGGGCCCGACGCGACGCTCGGTGCGTCGCTCACCGCCGCGGGGGTGCACGGGCGCATCCGGCACGAGGTGCTCGAGCCGTTCCTCGCCGGGGTGCTCGGCGACGAGTCGCAGACCACCTCGGCGGCGTTCGTCCGGCTGCTGGTCCGGTCGTTCCTGCGCGGGACACCGGGACTGCCGGTCGGCGGGATGGCGGCGCTGCCCGCTCGGCTCGCCGACGGGGTCGACGTGACGACCGGGGCCCGGGTGCAGGCGGTCACGGCGGTGCCGGGCGGGCAGGAGGTGCACGTCGACGGGTCCGTGCTGCGCGCCAGGGCGGTGGTCGTGGCGGCCGACCCGGTGACGGCGGCGCTGCTCACGGGGCTCGAGCCGCCGCGGATGCGAGGACTGGTCACGACGTGGTGGGCGGCCCAGGGCGTCGCGCGGACCGACGCGGTGGTCGTGGACGGCCGACGCCGGGGGCCGGTGGTGAACGCGGCGCTGGTCTCCGCGGTCGCGCCGTCGTACGCGCCGGCCGGTGCGCAGCTGGTCCAGGCGACGTGCGTGCTGCCGCCGTCCGGCGCTGCGGGGCCCGATGCGTCCGAGGTGCGTCGGCAGGCGGGCGAGATGCTCGGCGCCGACCCGCGCGGCTGGCTCGAGCTGGCGACGCACGAGGTGCGCGAGGCGCTGCCCGCGACCCCGCCACCGCTGCGGGTGCGCCGACCCGTCGACCTGGGCGACGGCCGCTACGTGTGCGGCGACCACCGGGACACGCCGTCGTTGCAGGGTGCGGTGGTCTCCGGCCGCCGGACCGCCGCGGCGGTGGCGCGCCGGCTGCTCGGCGACGGTCCGCGGGCGTGACCGGCGCGCCGGGACCTCACCCCGCCGGCACCCCGCGCACCGGCACCCCGCGCACCGGCAGCAGGTGCACGTCGGGCGGGGGGTCGGTCCGCAGCCGGGCGTGGGTCTCGACGTCGTACCGCCGGTCGCCGTAGCGCAGCCGCGCGCGTTCGACGCCCTCGGGCAGGAACCCGGCGCGGGCGGCGACGCGGCAGGACGCGGGGTTGTCGGTGCGGTGGCCGAGCTCGAGCCGGAACAGGTCGAGCCGTCCGAGCGCGAGGTCGGCGGCGGTGGCGAGCGCCCGGGTGGCGAGGCCCTGGCCGCGGACCCCGGTGCTCAGCCAGTACGACAGCCAGGCGGTCCCGTGGTGGGGCTCGACCGACCCGATGCCGACGCTGCCCACGACGCGCCCGGCGACCTCGACCGCGAGGTGGTGGTCGCGCGGCCCCCAGGCGGCGAGGGCGCCGGCGACCTCCGCGCAGCCGTCGAGGTCCCGCAGCGCCGCGGGGGGCAGCTGGCGGTCCAGGTCGGGGGAGGCCCGGACGGCGGTGAGCAGGTCCGCGGCGTCGGCCGGGCGCCAGGGCCGCAGCAGTGCCGTCGTGAGGGCGGCGTCAGGGGAGCGGGGCGGGCCGGCGGTGCGGGGAGCGGGTGGCACGCCCCGACGGTAGGGGCTGCGCGACGGCGGTGCCGGGTCGGTCCACCGGACGGGTGAACACGAACCGCCGCTGCGCCCCGAACCCCACGAGGTAGACGGTGGCCTCGGTGAGCACCTTCGCGGCGAGCAGCCCGACGCCGAGGCCGGTGAGCGCGCGGAGCAGCACGTAGCCCGCCGCGAGCAGCACCGTCGCGAGCAGGGCGTACCGGGTCGCCGACCGGCCGAACGGGGGCCGGTCGCGCCCCCGGCCGAACACCACCCGCCGGTTGACGGCGAAGTTCGTGGCGGCGCTGACCACCCGGGCGCCGACCACCGACCCCAGCAGCGACCCGGTGGCCGCGTGCAGGGCGAGCAGGACGAGGGTGTCCACGGCGAACGCCGCCAGCGACGACAGCGCGTACAGCAGCAGCGGGGTCAGCACCCGGACCGAGTCGGCGAGGGGCCGGAAGTGCGACGAGGCGTTGTGGTCCAGGTAGATCGTCGCGATCTCGACCTCCTCGACCGGCAGGCCCTGCGCGGCGGCGCGCAGCAGCAGGTTCAGCTCGTACTCGAACCGCTCGCCGCGCACCGACCGCAGCCAGGGCAGCAGCGCCGCGGGGTAGCCGCGCAGGCCGGTCTGCGTGTCGCGCAGCCGCAGCCCGGTCGTCAGGTGGAACGCCCGGGCGGTGACCCGGTTGCCGAGGACCGACCGGGCCGGGACGTCGCCCCGGAACGACCGCCAGCCGAGCACGGTCGCCGGCCGGTCGGCGGGCTGGGCGTCGAGCGCCGCGGCGACCCGCAGCACGTCGGCCACGGAGTGCTGGCCGTCGCTGTCGGCGCAGACGACGGCTTCCCCGGGGTGCTGCCGCTGCACGTAGGCGAACCCGGTCTTGAGCGCGCAGCCCTTGCCCCGGTTGCCCGGGTAGGTGAGCACCGTGCACCCGGGGCCGCGCACCCGGTCGAGCAGCGGGCGGTACGCGGGGCCGCTGCCGTCGTCGACGACCACGACGTGCACGTCCGGGGCCGAGGCGCGCAAGTCACCGACCAGGCGCACGAGGCGCTCGTCGGGCTCGTAGGCGGGGATGAGCACGATCACGGCTCAGCCCGCCACGTAGAGGATGTCGGAGGTCGCCCGCTCGGCGCCCTCGCCCAGCGGGTCGTTGACGAGCTCCCCGTCGAAGTACATCGTCGAGGAGCCGCCGCCGTCGAGGTTGTACGCGGTGGTCGCGCCGAGCGACTGCATGATCCCCGCGAGCTCGGTGAGGTCGACGCCCGCGCTGTACCCCGGGGACCGGCCGTCGACGACGACGAACACGAGGTGGTTCGCGTCGACGACGCCGACGGCGGTGCGGGGCTGGTCGCCCTGGATGGAGTGGTTGCCGACGTTGGTGTCGACCTCGACGTCCTCGATCCCGTCGACCACCTCGCCGTCGGTGACGATCGCCGGCCCGAACGACAGCGTGTTCCACACCCCGGCCGCCACGAGCTCGTCGGCGGTCGTCGTGGTCTCGTCGAAGACCTCCACGGTGCCGTCCCGGTAGAACGCCAGGCCCTCGCGCGCCCCCTCGTCGCGGTAGACGACGCCGTTGCGGATCACGATGCCCGTGTCGCGGAACCCGTAGTAGTCGCCGTTGACCGCGAACACCGCGTCGTTGGCCTGGGCGATCGCGGACGTCGTCGCGGTGATGTTCGTGCCGAACTGGTTGTTCGCGAACGCCGACCGCAGCACGGTGGCGTCGGACAGCGTCACGTCGGCGACGTAGTACGTGACCTGGTCGTCCCCGCTGCCGGTCACGACCGTGGAGATGCTGATCGTGGCGTCGTCGGAGGTGGCGGTCGTGCCCGAGACGGTTGCGCTCGTCGTCCCGTCCGTGCCCGCGTCCGTGCCCGTGTCGGCGGTGCCGGACTGCGCGGCCTCGTACGCCTGCACGTCGGCGATCTCCACGTGGTCGACGACGAACCGGTCGAGCGCCCAGGCGGTCCCGCCGCCGAGGGCGAGCACGAGCACGAGGGCGGCGGACAGCACGGCGCGGCGGACGCGGCGCGGGGGCCGGTGGTCGCGCGGGCGCCGGGCGGGACGAGGCTGGGAGCGGGGTCGGCGGGTCATGCCGACGAGCGTCGGACGCGGCCCCAGGGCGCACCCGTGCCCCGGCTGTGCGGCGGGTGTGAGGCGTCACACGCCCGCGCACACGGCGCCGGTGTTCCGTCGTGGGCACGAGGCCGGCGGACCAGCCGCGGGCCGACGCACGACGAGGTGGACGAGATGATGACAGTGATCGGCGGGGTCGACGCCGACCGCCTGCTCAAGGACAGGCACCGAGCCATGTGGGCGCTCGGGGACTACCCGGCGCTCGCCGCGGAGGTGATCGCCGGGCTCGGGCCGGCGCTGGTCGACGCCGTGGGCGTCCACCCCGGGGAGCACGTGCTCGACGTCGCCGCCGGGTCGGGGAACGCGGCGGTGCCCGCGGCGCTCGCGGGCGGTCGGGTGGTGGCCGCGGACCTGACGCCCGCGCTGCTCGAGGCGGGTCGCCGGGTCGCCGCGGACCGGGGGGTCGCGGTCGACTGGCAGGAGGCCGATGCGGAGGCGCTGCCGTTCGCGGACGGGGCGTTCGACGTGGTGATGTCGTGCGTCGGCGTGATGTTCGCGCCGCACCACGCGACGGCCGCGGCGGAGCTCGTCCGGGTCGCGCGGCCGGGCGGGCGCGTCGGGCTGCTGTCCTGGACGCCGGGCGGGTTCATCGGGCAGATGTTCGCGACGATGAAGCCGTACGCGCCCCCGCCCCCGCCCGGGGCGCAGCCGCCGCCGTTGTGGGGCGACGAGGACCACGTGCGTGGGCTGCTCGGCGACGCCGTGACCGACGTGCGCGTGGAGCGGCGGACCCTGACCGTCGACGCGTTCGCGACGCCCGAGGCGTTCCGGGACTACTTCGCGTCCCACTACGGCCCGACGATCGCCGTCCGCGGGGCGGTGTCGGGGGAGCCGGAGCGGGCGGCCGCGCTCGACGCCGACCTGGTGGACCTGGCGCGTCGTGCCGACCGCGGGCCGGTCGGCGGGCCGACGGTGCTCGACTGGGAGTACCTGCTCGTGACGGCGCGGGTGGCGGGCGGGTCGACGGCTTGACGCACGGGACCGGCGGGCGGCAGTGTGAGGTGGGTCACACTGTCGCCCGCGCCGCCCGGAGGTCGTCATGCCCACCCGACTGAACCCGTACCTCGGCTTCCGGGACGACGCCCGGCAGGCGATGGAGTTCTACCGCTCGGTGTTCGGCGGCGAGCTGACCCTGAGCACGTTCGGCGAGCTGCAGGCGAGCGACGACCCGGCGGAGCGGGACAAGATCATGCACGCGCAGCTCGAGACGCCCGGCGGTCTGGTCCTGATGGCCGCCGACACCCCGAACCGGATGCCCTACACGCCGGGCGACAACTTCTCGGTCTCGCTCAGCGGCGGCCCGGACTCGGACGCGGAGCTGCGCGGCTACTGGGCGGGACTGGTCGAGGGCGGCACCGTCGTCGAGGACCTCGCGGTCGCGCCCTGGGGTGACGCGTTCGGCATGGTCAAGGACCGGTTCGGCACCCTGTGGCTCGTCAACATCGCCGGAGCCGCAGCCTGAGCCGACGGGCCGGGCCGGGGCGGGCGCCCGCCAGGACGGTGACCGTGCCGTGGCCGCCGGGATCACGCTGCTCGGACCTCCCGCGGTGCGGGGGGCCGGGGACGCGCCCGGGGTCGGCGGCGCACCCGGTCCGCGGGGCACCAAGGCGTGGCTGCTGCTCGCCTACCTGGTGCTCGCCGAGCGGCCGGTGCCGCGCGCCCGGCTCGCGCGGCTGCTGGTCGACGACGCCGACGACCCCGGTGCCGCGCTGCGCTGGAACCTCTCGCAGCTCCGCCGGACGCTCGCGGGCGTGGCGGACGTCGGCGGGGACCCGGTGGCCCTGGACCTGCGGCCCGGGGCCGTCGTCGACGTCCGCGTGCTCGCGCACGGGCCGGTGGAGCGGGCGCTCGCGCTGCCCGGGTTCGGGGGCGCCCTGCTGGAGGGGGTGGTTCCGCGCGGGAGCGCCGCGCTCGAGCTGTGGCTGGCGGGGGAGCGCGAGCGCGTCGCCGGTCTGACGGCGGGCGTCCTGCACGAGGCCGCCCACGCGCGCCTCGCCCGCGGGGACGCCGCCGGCGCCGTGGCGCTGGCCGCCCGCCTGGTCGAGGCCGAGCCGCTCGCCGAGCGCGGGCACGAGCTGTGGGTGCGGGCGCTGCTGGCCGCCGGAGACCGGGCCGGTGCCGAGCGGCGCGCGGCCCGCAGCGCTGAGCTGCTGCGGCGCGAGCTCGGGGTCGAGCCCTCGCCCGGCCTGACCGCGGCGCTGGGACCCGCGCCCGCGCCCGCGCCGTCGCCCGCGGCGGTGGACGCCGCGGTCGAGGGCGGCGACGGCGCGGCGACGGCGGGGGCGTACGAGCGGGCGATCGAGCTGCTCCGCGCGGCGCTCGCCGGGGCGCGGGCGCTGGACGACCCGGCGCGCGTCGCCCGGGCGTCCGGTGCGCTCGGGCGGGTGCTGGTGCACGGGGTGCGGGGCAGCGACGAGGAGGCCGTAGCGGTGCTGCACGGCGCGCTGCTGGCCGCCCGTCGCGCCGACGACCCGCGGGTCGCCGCGCGCGCCGCCCTGGAGCTCGGGCACGTCGAGCTGCTGCGCGGTCGGTACCCGCGGGCGGCGTCCTGGTTCGACCGCGCGCTGCGGCTCGACGGCGCCGACCCCCGGCTGCGGGCCTGGGTGGGGGTGTTCGCGGGGATGGCGCTGAGCGACCGCGCGGAGTACCCGGCGGCCGCCACGACGCTCGGTGCGGCGGTCGACGACGCCCGGGCGGCCCGGGCCCCGCGGGCCGAGGCGTACGCGCTGACGGCGCTCGGCCGGGGTCACGTGCTGCTCGACGAGCGCGACGAGGCGCGCCGCCGGCTCGATGAGGCGTGCGAGGTGGCGCAGGAGGCGGGCGCCACGTCGTTCCTGCCGTTCCCGCGCGCCCTGCGGGCCGAGGTGCTGCTGCGCGACGGCGACCTCGACGGCGCCGGTGCGGGGCTCGAGGGTGCGTACGCGCTCGCCTGCCAGGTCGGCGACCCGTGCTGGGAGGCCTACGCGCTGCGTGGTCGCGGGCTGCTCGCCGCGGCGCGGGGTGACGGCGCGACCGCGCTGGCGCTGCTCGCCGAGGCGCCCGCGGCATGCCGCCGGCAGCGCGACGCCCACGACTGGGTGCAGGCGCACGCGCTCGACGCCCTGTGCGGGTACGCCGTCCCGCACGGCGTGCCGGGCGCGCCCGGCTGGGTCGACGAGCTGGAGGCGTTCGCGGCGCGGCGGGGGATGACCGAGCTCGTCGCGCGTGCGGCCCTGCACCGGGCCGCGCTCGGGCAGGCGGGCGCCGCCGAGCACGCCGCGGCGCTGGTCGCCGGGGTGGCGAACCCGTGGCTCGCGCGCACCGCGGCGGGGGTGGTGGCGCGGGCGGCCGCGCGGGGGTGAGGCGCGGGCGGTGCCGTGGGGTGAGGCGCGGGCGGTGCCGTGGGGTGAGTCGCGCAGGGGCGCCGCAGGATCCGCCTCGCGTCACGAGCGGTCGCCCAGCCCTCCACAGGACGTCCGGGTGCGCGTCGTCCCCAGATGAGGGCGTCGTGGGCCCCGAGGTCCTGCTCGCCTTCGTAGCGTCGGAACCGCGGAAGAAGGGAGCGCGATGCGTGACAGGGTGCGTTACATTTTCTGGGAGGCGGTCGAGCTGATCTGGTCCGAGGAGTCCGAGGACCACATCGCGCGGCACGCCGTCACGCCGGAGGAGGTGCACGAGGTGGTCGCCGAACGCTACGCGCGGGTGCGGGGGCGTGCCGGGGTGAGCCTGGTGTACGGCCGGACCCGCGGAGGCCGCCCGCTCCTGGTCGTCCTGGCGCCCACCGAGGCCGGCGCGGCGACGGTCGTGACCGCCCGGGACCTGACACCGGCCGAGCGTCGGTCGGTGCGACGAAAGGGGTCGCGATGACCGAGGACGTGGACAGCCTGCGGGACTACTACGACACCACCGACACCAGCGAGGCGCTCGAGGCGGCGCAGGTCGTGGAGCCCGGCGGGGGCGCCACGATGGTCGGCATCACGATCCGGCTGCCCGTCGCGACGCTGGATGCGGCGCGCGCCCTCGCCCGGGACGACGGCGTGAAGGTCACCGCGCTGCTGAGGGCCTGGGTGGAGCAGCAGGTCGCCGAGCGCGTCGACGACACCTCCGTGATCCCGGTCGCGGAGCTGCGACGCCTGATCGCGCGCGCGTCCCGGGACTCGCGCGGCGGCTGAGCCGCGGGACGGCTGCCGACACATCGACCCGCGCCCGGCCCGCACGTCCGGCCCGCACGTCCGGCCCGCACGTCCGGCTCACGCGCTCCGCGCGCCCCTCGGCTCACACCCCCGGAGCGCAGGGCCCGCGTCCGAGCTCGGCGAGCCCGGTGAGGTCGCCCGCCTGGAACGTCGCGACCCCCGTGGTGGGGTTCATCATCTGGGTGGGGTCGTCGACGTGGTCGAGGCCGACGACGTGGGCGAGCTCGTGCCGGAGGACGGCGAGGTAGGCGGCCGGGTCGTGGTCGGCGTGCAGCAGCTCGGGGTCGAGGTACACGGTGCCGGAGACGAAGTGCTGCCTTCCGGACCGGCTGCTCGCGCTGTTGACCTGGGCGATGCCCGCGACCGTGCCGGCCAGCTCGGGCACGTCGGTCGGGTTCCCGAAGCCCACCAGCACCGGGGCCCACCGGTCGCCGTAGAGCTCGGGCTGGAACATCGGCCGCTCGAGCCCGGTGGGCTCGTCGACCTCGCCGTCCACCGTGAACGTCAGTCCGGTCGCGGCCGCGACCTCCGCCACCGCGGCGGCCACGTCGGCCTCGAAGTCCACGGGCGCGGCCGTCGTGTCGACGACCACGTGCACAGGGCGGCAGGGCGACCAGGTGACCGGGACCTGGGCGCCGTCGACGTCCTGCATCTCCTGGAACGCGTACGACGGGTCCGGCGCGGTGACGTCGACCGCCGGCGCGATCCGCTCGTCCGACTCCTCGTACCCGGGTCGGGGGTAGCTGCGCGACGAGGCGGGCCGCAGCTCCGGGAACGCCCACGACGGGCCCACGACGCCGCGCTCGGCGAGCCAGTCCACGGCGACGAGCGAGGCCAGCACCCCGATCACCAGGCACAGCACGGCGGCGGTGAGCGAGGGACGACGTCGGCGGCGGGTCACACCGACTCATCGGCGCGACCCCCCGCCCGGTTGAGTCTCCGGGGCGGAGGTCCCCCGGCTGCCTCGGTCCTCCGGCTGCCTCAGTCCTCCAGCTCGTCCAGCAGGCCGCCGCCGACCCAGTCGTCGATCGCGGCCTCGTCGGCGGCGGTCAGCTCCATGCGGGCGCCCCGGCACAGGCCCACGACGTTGTCCGCCCACGCCTCGGCGATGTCCTCGGCGGTGACGGTGCTGTCCAGCTCCAGGCCGGAGTAGAGCACGCCGGACAGGACGAAGTTCACCGTCGAGCGACCGACGGCCGCGCCGGCCTCCTGGCACTTGTCCCGGACGCGGCGGGCCGTGGCGGCGCGCTCGAACGGGTGCGCGCGGACGTCCTCGGCGAGGGTGGTCAGCAGCACCCGGTAGTTGTCCTGGCTGAGGCCGGGGGTGTCGGTGACGGCGATGACCTGGCGCTGCAGGGCCGTCGGGTCGGTGCCCTCGGACGCGGCGCCGGGCAGGTCGGCCTCGCCGAACCGCTTGGGGTCCCACACGTAGCCGGGGGACGGCCGGGCGGCGACGCCGAGCTCGGGCACGGCCTGCGCGAGCCACGGCAGGAACCCGCCGGTGCCGTTCCAGCGCGAGCCGGGCAGCGAGGGGTCGGCCTTCTGGGCGGCCTGCGCGACGGCGCCGGTGGGCACGGGGCGGTCGGCGGACCGCACCCGCTGCAGCACCGCGCGCCGGGCGGCGAGCGAGCCGGCGGCGGGCGCGGCGGCCTGGGTGTCCTTGCGGCCCCCGCGCGCGGCGGGCTCGGTCGTCGACGCGGCGGCGGTCGCACCCGGGCCCGCCGGGGCGCCGGTGCCGGTCGCCTGCTCGGTGGCCGGCGCGTTCCGGTCGGTCGCGGCGGCGGCGGTCGCCGTGCCGGCGTGGTCGGTGTCGTCCGCGCCGTCGCCGTGGTCGACGGTGACCAGCTCGGCGAGGTCGTCGGCGGTGATGACGGTGTCGGCGACGGCCCGGTAGGCGCTGGCCGCGGGGCTCGCGGTGATGATGGTGACCCGGCGGTCGGCGGCGCGGCACCGCTGCACCAGCGGCGTGAAGTCGGCGTCGGCGGACACGATGACGAACTCGTCGTACCGGGTGTCGGCGTCGAGCGCGTCGACCGCGTCGAGCACCAGGTTGATGTCGGCGCTGCTCTTGCCCTGCTGGGTCAGCGACGGGCAGTCGACGACCTGGAAGCCGGCGCGCGTGAAGTTCGGCCGGTAGCGGGAGAACACCGACGGGTTGAGGTAGCAGGCCCGCACGAGGAACCGGCGGTTGAAGTCGCCGTCGGCGTCGGTGCCGTTCTCCAGCTCCGCGAGCCAGTGCCCGGGGTCGGACGCGAACGCCTCCGCGGCGTCGGGGTCGAGGCGGCGCAGGCCGATGTAGACGTTGTCGAAGTCGACGAACATCGCGGCACGCAGGCGGCGCGGGGAGTCGAGGCGGTCGGTTTCCAGGGCGGACGTCACGGCCCCATCCTGCCCCCTCGCGCGGTCGACCTCCTGCCGGACGCCCCCGGACGGCCCTCGTACACTGGCCCGGTGCCGAGCAGGAGCCGGGCGGTGACCCGTGGACGTCCGTGACCTCCTCACCACCCCGGGCCTGGGGCTGAGCGTGGTCGCGGCCGAGCGGGACGCCCTCGACCGTCCGGTGACCGCCGCCTACATCACCGACCTGCCGGACCCGTCGCGGTTCCTGTCGACGGGCGACGTGGTGCTGACGTCCGGCCTGTGGCTGGACCGCCCGGACGGCGCGGAGACGTTCCTCGGAGCGCTGGCGCGGCAGGACGTCGCCGCCCTGATCGTCGGGCTGATCGAGATCGGCGTGATCCCGGACGAGGTGATCGCGATCTGCCGGGCGCGCGGCCTGACGCTCCTGACGGTGTCCCCGGGGGTGTCGTTCCGGCAGATCGCGGACGAGATCGCGGCCCGGCAGCCGGGGTCGGCCGCGGGGCTCGCGACCCGGACGATGCGGTTCAGCCGCCGGATCGCGGACACGGTGTCGCGCGGCGGCGGCGTGGCGGAGCTGCTGGCGCAGTTCTCCGCGGAGTTCTCGATCGGCTGCTGGGTGATCGACGAGACCGGGATGCTGCTCGCGTCGGTCGGCGCCGCCCCGGACCGCGCGCAGGTCGCCGAGCAGTGGAACGCCGTCATCGCCCGGGAGCACGACAAGCGCGTCATCGTGCCCGGCGGCCGCGGCGGGGCCGACCAGGGCCCGGTGACGATCACCCGCACCGGGGCGCGCGACCGGTCGGGGTTCTTCGGGTGCTGGGGCGACCACCGGTCGTTCTCCGACGAGGTCGCGCTCGCGATGGACGCGCTGGTCGGGGCGCTGCGGGTGGAGATGGAGCTCGCCGGGCGCTGGCGGGAGACCCGCGACGCGCAGGTGGCGGGGCTCATCACGTCGATCCGCGACCAGGAGGCCTCACCGGGGGCGATCTCCGCGCGGATGCGCCTGGAGGGGCTGGGGCCGCAGGACGAGACGACGATCGTCGCCGCGCAGGTCGACGACCCCCGGTTCCCGCAGGCCGCGGTGCTGGAGATGCTGCAGCGGACCCTGTCGGCCCGCGGGCACCGGGTGATGGGCTGCCGGTCGCAGGACCTGGTGGTGCTGCTGGTCAACGGCCCCGGCGACGACGACCGGCCGCTCGCGGAGCACCTCGCGGAGGAGTACCACCTGCTGCTCGCGGGCCGGCAGCTGCGCGTCGGGATGAGCGACCCGGTCAGCGGGGTCAGCCGGCTGAACTCCGCGATCGCCACCGCCGTCGAGCGGGTGCAGAACGCGTCCGGCACCGAGCCCGTGGTGGTGTCGACGTCGCTGCACGTGCAGACGCACCGGGCGCTGCTGCGGATGCTGGGGGAGAGCACCCGCGCCGGGTACGCGCGCGAGGTGCTGGCGCCGCTGCTGTCCTACGACGAACGGCACAACGCCGACCTGGTGGGGACGCTGCGCGCGTTCCTCGACGGCGGCGGGGCGTGGCAGGAGACGGCCCGGCAGCTGCACCTGCACACGAACACGCTGCGCTACCGGATCGCGCGCATCGAGGAGCTCACCAACCGCGACATGAGCACGATGTCCGACCGGGTGGACATGTTCCTGGCGATGACCTGCCTGGACGAGTCGGAGTAGGTCAGGCGAACCGCATCGTCGGGATGCCGAAGGCCCGCGGGTCCGGCACCCGCAGGAGCGCGGGCGCGACGACCTCCTCCACCAGGATCTCGACCGTGTAGTGCGCCTCGGCCCCGAGCAGGTGGCCGGCGAACGCCGCCGCGGCCGCGTTCTTGACCCCCACCGCGAGGTGCAGGTGCGGGGTGGCGGCGCCGGCGTCGGCGTCCCAGAGGATCGTGCCGCTGCCGATGCCCTCGGTGTAGGTCACCGTGACCTCCTGCGGCAGGGGCGGCTCCTGGTCGGCGACGGGCTGGTCCGCGGCGATGAACCGCGCGGTGCGGAACGCGCCGGAGAACACCGGGACGAACCCCTGCCGGATGCCGTGCTCGGCGCAGGCCCGGGCCAGCGAGCCCAGCACCTCGTCGCCGGGCTCCAGGACGATCGCGACGCGGCGGCCCGTGGTGACCTCGCTGCTCTGCACGTCAGAGCGCCCCGGCCGGGTCGAGAGCGAGCGCGGGCACGGCGGCGCCGACCGCCTCGGCGTACGCGCGGATCTCGGCGAGCAGCGCGGCCTTGCCGGCGTCGGGCAGGAACGACGACACCACCGCGTTCGCGGCGAGCACGCCGACCTGGTCCTCGGTGACGGTCCCGGCGGCGAGCAGCGCGCGCACGGCGTCGTCGAGGTAGCCGCCGAAGTACGCCGGGTCGTCGGAGTGCACCGACGCGCGCAGGCCCTCGTCGAGCATGACGGCGATCGGGTGGTCCGCGAGGTCGGGGCCGGCGGTGCGCAGCGCGACGTTGGACAGCGGGCACACGGTCAGCGGGGTGCGGGTCTCGCGCAGGTGCGCGACCAGCTCGACGTCCTCCAGCGCGCGGTTGCCGTGGTCGATCCGCTCGGCGCCGAGCACGTCCAGGGCCTCCCAGACGTAGTCCGGCCCGCCCTCCTCACCGGCGTGGGCGACGCGGCGCAGGCCCTCGGCGGCGGCGCGCTCGTAGACGTCGCGGAACAGCGCGGGCGGGAACCCCACCTCGCTGGAGTCCAGGCCGACGCCCAGCAGCAGCGCGCGGTGCGGGAGCACGGACTCGAGGGTCGCCATCGCCGCCTCGGGCCCGAGGTGCCGCAGGAAGCAGACGATCAGCCCGCCGGACATGCCGTGCGCCGCGCGGGCGTCGGCGAGCGCCGCGGACAGGCCGAGCAGCACGTCCTCGACCGGGACCCCGCGGGCGGTGTGCGACTGCGGGTCGACGAACACCTCGGCGTGCCGGACGCCGGCCGCCGCGGCGCGGGCGAGGTAGCGGGCGCCGAGGTCGTGGAAGTCCTGCCGGGTGCGCAGCACGTCGAGGTTCGTGTAGTAGACGTCGAGGAAGTCCTGCAGGTCCCGGAACGGGGCGCCGCGCCCGGCGCCGGTCGGGACCGGGACGCCGTTGCGCTCGGCGAGCACGCGGATGAGGTCGGCGTCCAGCGTGCCCTCGATGTGCACGTGCAGTTCAGCCGTCGGCCACACGTCTCGCTCCTGGTCCCTCGGTGGTCGCCGCGGGTCCGCCCCAGGCGGTCCCCACGCTCGTCCCGGAAGCCAACCACAGGGCGCTGGCCTGCTGCCTCGTGCGATCCACCAACGACGCGCGGCCGCCGCGGGGGTGCCCCCTGGGCGATCCGCCGGGGCCGTGCAGGACCGCCGTCGTCGTGTGACGAACGCGTGACACGACGGTGCGGTCGCACAACGGACCGCACGGCCGGGGGCGGGGGAGTTCGGAGGATCCCACATGGCGACGACGACGCGCGGGCCTGTGTGATGGAGGTCGTCGCCGGCCAGCACCGGCGCGCAGCTCCCCCCCAGGCACCGCGGCCACCCGAGGACCGGGTGGCCGCACGACGTGATCGAGGTTGACGTGACCCGCACCATCACGACCCCGCGCCGCCCGCGCCGCACCGCCGGCCTGGTCGCCGCGGTCGCCGCCGCCGGCCTGCTGCTGTCGGCCTGCTCGGGCTCCGACGACGACGCGGCCGCGGACGGCGCGAGCCCCGGCGCCGAGTCGTTCGACGCGGTCAGCGTGCAGCTGTCCTGGCTGAAGAACCAGCAGTTCGCGGGCGAGTACGTGGCCGTCGAGGACGACCTCTACACGGACGCCGGCTTCCCGGAGGTCACGCTGACCGCGGGCGGGTCGTCGGCCACCAGCGCCGAGGCCGCCGTCGCGACCGGCCAGGCGTTCGTGGGCCTGTCCTCGCCGCTGATCACCGCGCCCGCGATCCAGGGGGGCGCGGAGCTGAAGATCATCGGGGCGACCTACCAGCGCAACCCGTTCGCGCTGGTGTCCGCGGACTCCGCGCCGATCACCGGGCCGGACGACCTGCCCGGCACGACCATCGCGGTCTCCGACTCGAACACGCTGGTGTGGAACGCGTTCCTCGCGGCGAACGACCTGGACGACTCCGACGTCACCACGGTGCCGCTGTCCGACACGTCGATGCTCACCACCGGCCAGGTCGACGGGTTCATCGGCTACACCACGACCGGCGCCGCGGCGCTGGAGAACGCCGGGTTCGCGGCCACCGAGTTCCTGCTGGCCGACGAGGGCCTGCCGATGGTCGGCGAGGTGCTCGTCACCTCGCAGGAGGCCATCGACGACAAGCCCGAGCAGGTCAAGGCGTTCCTGCTCGCGACGGTCCGGGGCTGGCAGGGCGCGCTCGCCGACCCCGCCCGGGCCGTGGACCTGACGGTCAACACCTACGGCAAGGAGCAGCAGTACGACGCCGACGCGGTGACGCTGTCGTTCGACCGCCAGGCCACCCTGATCGAGACGGACGAGACCGCCGCGAACGGCATCCTCACCGTCTCCGACGAGCTGCAGCAGGGCACGATCGAGTCGCTCGCGTTCGCCGGTGTCGACATCGACGCCGCCGACCTGTTCGACCTCTCCCTCCTCGATGAGGTGTACGCCGAGAACCCGGACCTGCTCCCGTGACGTCCCCCCGTTCCACGCCCACTCCCGCGCAGCCGGCCCCCTCGGCCGCGGGGGTGGGCGTGCCCACGCCGTCCACGTCCCCCGGGCCCGGCATCGAGATCACCGGTCTGCACAAGGAGTTCCGGTCCGGCCGCCGCACGGTGACCGCGCTCGAGGACGTCAGCCTGACCACCCCGCAGGGCTCGTTCCTGTCGCTGCTCGGCCCGTCCGGCTGCGGCAAGTCCACGATCCTGCGGATCCTCGCCGGCCTCGAGACGCCGTCGGCGGGCACGGTCGCGGTCAACGGCACTCCCGTCGCCGCGGGGAAGCGCGCCGAGGGGATGGGCATCGCGTTCCAGGACCCCGCGCTGCTGCCGTGGCGCTCGGTCCGGACGAACATCCGGCTGCCGCTGGAGATCCAGGGCCGCGCGGACGACGGCATCGTCGACGAGCTCATCGAGCTGGTCGGCCTCACCGGGTTCGAGCGGTCGCGCCCCGCGCACCTGTCCGGCGGCATGCGCCAGCGTGCGTCGATCGCCCGGGCGCTCGCGGTCCGGCCCGACTTCCTGCTGCTGGACGAGCCGTTCGGCGCGCTGGACGACATGACCCGGCAGCGCCTGAACTTCGAGCTGCAGCGGATCTGGACCGAGCGGTCCGCGACCACGCTGATGGTCACGCACGGCATCGCCGAGGCGGCGCTGCTGTCCGACGTCGTCGCGGTGATGTCCGCGCGCCCGGGCCGGATCGTCGAGGTCGTCGAGATCCCGTTCGAGCGCCCGCGCACGCCCGAGATGATGCGCACCCAGGAGTTCCACGAGGTCGTCGACCACCTGTCGGGGCTGCTGTTCGCGCCGGCCACGGGGACGCCGTGACGGCGGTGCGCGGCGCGCTCGCCCGGCCGTGGGTCGGCGGCACGGTCGGCATCGTGCTGCTGCTCACGCTCTGGTGGGCGATGACCGCCGGGCTGGAGAACAGCACCTCGTTCCCGTCGCCCGTGGACGTCGCCCGGTCCGCGGTGCAGGACGGCTGGGCGTACTACGGCCCGAACGTCACCCCGACGCTGACCCGCGCCGCGCAGGGCTACCTCTGGGGCAACCTCGCGGGCCTCGCGCTCGCCGCGATCGTCCTGGTGGTGCCGCGGCTCGAGGACGTCGTCACCCAGCTCGGGGTCATCAGCTCGTGCCTTCCCGTCACCGCGATCGGCCCGATCGTCATGGTGATCTTCGGCGGCCGCGCCTCGGCGATCTTCCTCGGCGCCCTGCTCGTCTTCTTCACCACGCTGGTCGGCGCCATCCTCGGGATGCGCTCCGCCAGCCGCAGCTCGCTGGACCTCGTGGCCGCGTACGGCGGCGGCCGGTGGACCCGGATCCGCAAGGTCCAGCTCATGTCGGCGCTGCCGGCGATCGTCACCGCCCTGCAGGTGGCGGTCCCGGCAGCGCTGCTCGGCGCCGTCGTCGGGGAGTACCTCGGCGGCATCGACGCGGGGATCGGCGTGGCGCTGAACGCCGCGCAGCGCCAGATCCAGCCCGACCGCGTCTGGGCGATGAGCATCCTGGCCGGTCTGATCTCGCTCGGCGGCTACGCGCTCGTCGGGCTGGTCGGGCGGGTCCTCACCCCCTGGGCGACGGAGCGGCGCGCATGACCGGCGGCACCGGGGCGTTCATCGCCCGCCGGGTCGGCACCCTGGCCCTCGCGGTCGTCGTCGCGATCGGCGTCTGGGTCGCGGTGCTCGAGGTGTTCGACGTCAGCGACCTGATCGGCAAGCGGCCCTGGCAGGTGCTCGACTACGTCCTGACCGCCGACGGGGCCGCGGAGCACCGCGCCACGATCGCCGCGGACCTCGCCGTCACCGTCCGCGACGCCGGCACCGGCTACCTCGTCGGCCTCGCCGCGGCGTTCGCGCTCGCGGTGGTGTTCGCCGTGTCGCCGGTGCTCGAGCGGATCGTCATGCCGACCGCGATGGTGCTGCGGTCGATCCCGCTGGTGGTCCTGACGCCGCTCATCACGCTGATCTTCGGCATCGGGCAGTCCGGCGTCACGGCGATCGTCCTCCTCGTGGTGTTCCTGCCCGCGCTCGCGAACATCCTGTACGGGCTGCGCAGCGTGTCCGCCGAGCACCGCGACCTGGTGCTCGCGTACGGCGGGTCGTCGTGGACGGTGCTGCGCAAGGTCGCCCTCCCCGCGGCGGTGCCGTCGACGCTGGCGTCCGCACGGATCGCGGTCCCGTCGGCGGTGACTGGCGCGATGATCGCGGAGTGGCTGTCCACCGGCCGGGGTCTCGGCGGCGCCATCTCGCGGGCCGCCGGGTCGTTCGGCTACGACGCCATGTGGGCCTCGGCGATCACCGTCGCGGCGGTCACGATGGCGGTCTACGCCGTGGTGAGCGTCGTCGACACCCTGGTCCAGGAGCGGATGGGCCGGCTGTCGTGAGCGCCCTCGTCCTGCGCGGCGGGACCGTGGTCGACGGCACCGGCGCGGCACCGGTCGTCGCGGACGTCGTGGTCGTCGGCGACCGGGTGCTGGCCGTCGGGCCGGACCTGGCCGTCCCCGCCGGTGCGCGCGTCCTCGACGTCGCCGGGCTGGTGGTCGCGCCCGGGTTCGTCGACCTGCACACCCACTCCGACGTCGTGCCGTTCATGGCCGCCGCGCAGCCGTTCAAGGTGCTGCAGGGCGTCACCACCGAGGTGGTCGGCAACTGCGGGAACTCCGCGGCGCCGCTCGTGGACGACCGGGCCGTCGAGCTGCACCGGCCGATCTCGAGCACCGTCGCCGCCGGGGTGCGGTCCTGGCCGCGCACGTTCGCGGAGTACCTGGACGCGGTCGAGACGCACGGGCCGACCACGCACGTCGCGTCGCTGGTCGGGCACCACACCCTGCGGATCAGCGCGAACGGCATGGCCGAGCGGCTCGGCCCGGGCGCGCTGGACCGGATGGTCGAGCTCGCCGACGCCGCGTTCGCCGAGGGCGCGTTCGGGCTGTCCACCGGCCTGATCTACGCGCCGGGCGTGTACGCGGACGCCGAGGAGGTCACCGCGCTGGCCGCGGTCGCCGCCCGGTGGGGCCGGCCGTACGCCACGCACATGCGCGACGAGGGCGACGGCCTCGCGGACTCCCTGGCGGAGACCCTCGACGTCGCGCGCCGCACCGGCGTGCGGGTGCAGGTCTCGCACTGCAAGGCCGCGGGCCGGCGCAACCACGGCCGCGCGGGCGAGCTGCTCGCCACCCTGCACGCCGCGCGCGAGCTGGGGGTGGACGTGCACGGCGACGCCTACCCGTACACGACCGGCGAGAGCTTCCTGACGGCGCTGCTGCCCGCGCAGGCGCAGGTCGGGGGCCGCGACGAGCTCGTCCGCCGGCTGTCCGACCCCGCGGGCCGCGCGGCGCTCGCGGACCGGTCGGCCGCCGGCGGCCCGGGCTCCGGGTCGTGGACCCAGACCACCCCGGACGGCGTGCTGCTGAGCATGCACGCCGACGCGGCTCTGCTCGGGCGCAGCGTCGCCGACGTCGCCGCGGAGCGCGGGCTGGACCCCTGGGACGCCCTGTGCGACCTCGTGCTGGCCGACCCGGGGGCGATGATGGTCTACGAGCTGATGGCCGAGGCCGACGTCCGCACGATCCTCGCGGACCCGCTGATCGCGATCGGCTCCGACAACTCCGTGCCCGTGGGCAACGCGCACCAGCGCGGCTGGGGCTGCTTCCCGACCGTGCTCGGGCGCTACGTGCGCGAGCTCGGTGTCCTCGACCTCCCGGAGGCGATCCGCAAGATGACCTCGTTGCCCGCCGACCTGATCGGCCTGACCGGGCGCGGTCGGCTCGTCCCGGGCGCGGTCGCCGACGTGGTCGTGCTCGACCCCGCGACCGTCGGGCACGCCGGGACTCCGCAGGGCCCGTGGGTCCGGCCGACGGGCGTGCGCTGGACCGTGCTCGCGGGCGTGGTCGTCGTCGACGACGGGGAGTTCACCGGGGTGCGTGCCGGGCGCGTGCTGCGGGCCGGGGCCGCCGCGTGACCGGGCGGCACGTGGCCGGTGCGGGCGCGGGGGCGGACGCCGGGACCACCGGCGCGGTCGCCGACCTCGAGCTGCCCGTGATGCTGCTGCACGACGACGCGCTCGACCACAACGTCCGCCGGATGGCCGACTGGTGCCGCACCGCCGGGGTCGCGCTCGCGCCGCACGCCAAGACGCACATGTCCCGCGAGCTGGTCCGCCGCCAAGCCGCCGCCGGGGCCTGGGGGTTCACCGCCGCCACCACCGCCCAGGTGCGCCGGCTCGCCGGCTGGGGCGTCGGCCGGGTGCTGCACGCGAACGTGCTGGTCGACCGCGCGGCGATCGCCTGGGTGGCGACCCACCTGCTCGCCGCGGGCTCCGCCACCGAGTACCTCTGCTACGTCGACTCCGACGCCGGGCTGGACCTGCTGCTCGCCGAGCTCGCGGTCCACCGCCCGGCCCGGCCGCTGCCGCTGCTCGTCGAGCTCGGGTTCCCCGGGGGCCGCACGGGGCTGCGCGACGACGTCGCGGCGCTGGCGCTGGCCCGACGGGTCGCGGGCGCCGAGCACGTGCGCCTGGCGGGGGTCGCCGCGTTCGAGGGCCTGGTGCCCGCAGGCGGCGACCCGTCCGCGCCCGACGGGGCCGTCGCCCTGCTGGCCCGCGTGCGTGGGCTGCTGACCGCGCTGTCCCACGAGGGGCTGGTGGCCGGCGTCCCGGTGGTCAGCGCCGGCGGGTCCTCGTACCCGGACCTCGTGGTGCGCGAGCTCGGCCCCGCGCTGTGGGACTTCCCCGTGACCACGGTCCTGCGGTCCGGCTGCTACGTGACGCACGACCACGGCGTCTACCGCCGCACGTCGCCGCTGGGGGAGGAGCGCGGCGACGCGAGCCTGCGCCCGGCGTTCGAGCTGCGCGCGTCCGTGCTGTCCGCCCCCGAGGACGGCCGGGTCGTCGTCGGGTTCGGCCGCCGCGAGGTGCCGACCGACGACCGGCTCCCCGTCGTGCTGGGCGGGGTCGACCCCGGCCTCGACGTCCGCGGCTGGGCGGTCACCGGGGTCAACGACCACCACGCCTTCCTGGCCGTCCCGCCCGGCGTCCGCCCGGCGCCCGGGACGGTGCTGCGGTTCGGCATCAGCCACCCGTGCGGGGCGTTCGACCGGTGGCGGCACATCCCGCTGGTCGACGGCGAGCGCGTGGTCGGCGAGATCACGCCCCGGCTCTGACCCGCCCGCGCACCCCCGACCCGGCCCGCGGACCCGCCCGCGGACCCGCCCGCGCACCCGCCCGCGCACCCACCCGCCCCGACGCGAAGGACCCCCGATGACCGGCACCGCACCCGAGCAGACCCTCGACGGCATCGCCCTGTGGGACGGCGAGCGCGCGGTCGGACCCGCGCGGCTGACGTGGTCCGGCGACCGCGTGCTCGCCGTCGAGGAGGCCCCCGAGCGGCACCCCGGGCTGAGCGTGGTCCCGGGGCTCGTCGACACCCACGTGCACCTCGGCTACCCGGCGGGGGAGCCGGCGAAGGACGCCTCCGCCTGGCCGATCCTCACCCCGCCCGAGGAGCGGTCGCTGCACGTCGCCGCGAACGCGCTGCGCTGCGCCCGCGGCGGCGTCACCACGTTGCGCGACCTCGCCGCCGACTCCGTGCAGCTGGCCGTGGGCCGGGCGTTCGAGGCCGGCGTCCTGGTCGGGCCGCGGCTGCTGTCGCACGGCCAGGTCGGCATGACCGCGGGGCACGGCGACCTGTTCGTCCCCCCGCACTACCCGCACCGCCCCGCCACCGCCGACAGCCCCGACGAGTGCCGCAGGCTCGTGCGGGTCTGGGCGCGCACCGGCGCCTCGGGCGTGAAGATCTACACCTCCGGCGGCGTGCTCTCGATGGGCGACAAGGTCGGCTGGCGCAACCAGACCCGCGAGGAGATCCGCACCACCGTCGACGAGGCGCACGCCCTGGGCATGCTGGTCGCCGCGCACACGCACACCGCCGAGGGCCTGGACATCGCGTTGGAGGAGGGCGTCGACTCGATCGAGCACGGCACCGCGATCCTCGAGCGGCACCACGCCACGCTCGTCGAGCGGAACCTGCCGGTCGCGCCGACCCTGCTCATCAACGACATCATCGCCGAGGGCCGCCGACCCGTGTCCGCCGAGGCGCAGGCCAAGGCCCGGGACGTCGTGGCGCTGCGGGACGCCGGGTTCGCGCGGGCAGCGGGGGCCGGGGTGCGGTTCGTGCTCGGCACCGACGCGTCGGGGCAGTTCGTCGCGTTCGGCGACCAGATGGAGGAAGTCCGCACGATGGCGGCGATGTTCGGCTGGACCGCCGAGCGGACCCTGGTCGCCGCGACCTCCGACGCCGCCGACGCGATCGGGCTCAGGGCCGTCACCGGGCGGCTGCGCCCCGGGCTCGGCGGCGACTTCGTGGTGCTGCGCGGGCGGCCGTGGGAGGACGTGGACGCGCTGCGGACCGAGAACATCGTGGCCGTCGTGTCCCGCGGCCGGGTCGTCGCGGGCGCGCTGCCGGCGTGAGGCCGTGCCCGGTTCCCCGGGTGCGTCCTCGCACGTGGCGGGCATGATGGAGCCTGTGCCCTCCCTGAACCGCCGCTCGACGGCTCCTGTGCTCGCACTCGCCCTGCTGCTGCTCGCGGGGTGCGGCTCCGGCTCCGACGGGGCGGCCACGACGCCGTCCCCGACGGCCGAGTCGACCCCCGCCGCGACGCCCACCCCGACGCCCACCGCCGAGCCCGAGCCCACGCAGGAGCCGCTGCCGCAGGCGCGCGTCGACGCCGGCACGGTCGGCGAGGGTGCGCCCGCCACGGCCACCGGGGAGGGCCCCGCGCAGGTCGGCGTCAAGCGGTCCGGGGAGTTCGGCGTGGTCGCGCACGTCGACTGCAGCGCCTGCACCGGTGACGTCGAGATCACCGCGGACGGCCGGATGTCGCCGTGGGGCGCGGGCCCGGCGCCGTTCTCCGGCACCTACCTGATCGACAACATCGTCGGCTCCGCGGAGCAGCAGGTGCTCGTCGTGCGCGCCCAGGGACCGTGGACCATCCGGTTCGAGAGCTGGAACGACCTCGCGCCCGTCAGCGGCGTGCAGCAGGGCACCGGGTCGGCTGTCCTGCTGATCGGAGACGACGCGAGCGCGGTCCAGGTGGACTTCACGCCCGCCGGCCCCGAGGACAAGCTGTCCGCGCGCGTCATCTCGGCCGTGGACGTCTCCGAGACGGGCAGCCCCGCCACGCTGCTGTTCGGCGACAGCGTCGCGTTCAGCGAGACCGCGCAGATCCGGATGCCCGGCATCGTCACCGTCGCCACCAACGGCTCCTGGACCATCACGCCCCTCCCGTGACGATTGTGTGCAGGCGCGGCCCCTCGGCGTGCGCGGTGCCACCGACCGGGTGAGCCTGGTCGGGCAGGGTGCTCGAGCCGAGGAGGCACAGGTGCAGGACAGCTACGACTACGTGGTCGTCGGGGCCGGCATGGCGGGGGACGCCGCCGCCCACGGCATCCGGGAGCTCGACCCCACGGGCAGCATCCTGCTGATCGGCCGCGAGCCCACCGGGCCCGTGACCCGCCCGGCGCTGTCCAAGAGCCTGTGGACCGACGCCGCGTTCACGTTCGACCAGGTCTGGCTGCCGACGGCCGACGACACCGGCGCGGAGCTGCTGCTCGGCGAGTCCGTCGTCGCGGTCGACCGCGAGGCGCGGACCGTCACCACCGACGCCGGGATCGTCGTCGGCTACCGCGAGCTGCTGCTCGCCACCAGCGGGTCCCCGCGCCGCGTCGAGGGCGTCGAGCCGTCCGGCCGGGTCGTCTACTTCCGCACCGTCCGCGACTACGAGCGGCTGCGCGACCTCGCCGGCGGGGGCCGGCACGTGGTGGTGGTCGGCGGCGGGTACATCGGCACCGAGCTCGCCGCCGGCCTGGTGCAGAACGACACCCGGGTCACGCTGGTGTTCCCGCAGCAGGTGCTCACCAGCCACACGTTCCCGGCCGGGCTCGCGGAGCGCGTCGAGCGGCGGTACGTCGAGGGGGGCGTGACGCTCGAGCGCGGCACGCGCGTCGTCGGCGTCGAGTCGGGGCCCGACGGGGTCGAGGTCACGCTCGACGACGGCCGGGTGCTCGCCGCGGACGCCGTGGTCGTGGGCACGGGCATCGAGGTCGAGACCGGGCTTGCGGAGTCCGCCGGGCTGGTCGTGGACGACGGCGTGGTGGTCGACGAGCAGCTCCGCACCGCCGACCCGCACATCTGGGCGGCCGGCGACGCGGCGCAGTACCCGGACCGCATCCTCGGTCGGCGGCGCGTCGAGCACGTCGACAACGCCACGACGATGGGCCGCCAGGCGGGCCGCAACCTCGCCGGGGCGCAGGAGCCGTACGGGCACACGCCGTTCTTCTACTCCGACCTGTTCGACCTCGGGTACGAGGCGGTCGGTCGGCTGGACGCCTCGCTGACCACCGTCGAGGACTGGCACGAGCCCGACCACGGCGCGGGCGTCGTCTACTACGTCGACGGCGACCGCGTGGTCGGGGTGCTGCTGTGGAACGTGTGGGACGCCACCGACCGCGCCCGGGAGGTCGTCGACACCCAGCGCGACGTGCGGCCCGAGGCGCTGCGCGGGCTGATCGCCTGACCCGGCGGCGGCGGACCGGCCCCCGACGTCACCCGCGCGTCCGCTCGGCCGAACCCGGACGGACGTGGCAGGGTGGGGCCGCAGAGGTACCCGTGATCCGAGGAGGTGCCGCATGCCGTTGACCCTGGTCACCGCCCTGCGCTCGGTCACGGGCGCGCACCGGGCCGGCAACGAGGACTCCGCCGCGTGCGCGCCCGGTTTCGCGCTCGTCGCCGACGGGGTCGGCGGCCACGCAGGCGGGGACGTCGCGTCCGGGACCGTCGCGCACCGGCTCGTCGCGGCCGTCGACGAGCCCGGCCACGACCGACCGGGCGCCGCCGAGCTGCGCGCCGCCGTCGAGGCCGCCAACGACGAGCTGGCGCAGCGCGCGCGGAGCCAGCCCGAGCTCGCCGGCATGGCGACCACCCTCACCGGCATCTTCTGCGCGGACGACGCCGTCCGGCTGGTGCACGTCGGCGACTCCCGCGCCTACCGGTGGCGCGACGGCCACGGCCGCCGGGTCAGCCGCGACGACTCGCTGGTGCAGATGCTCGTCGAGGAGGGCGTGATCGCCCCCGCCGACGCAGCACGCCACCCCCGCCGGAACGTGATCCTGCACTGCCTCGCCGGCGACGCCGCCGACCCGGCGCACGTCACCGTCGCCGACGTGGACGCCCGCCCCGGCGACCGCTGGCTGCTCGCCACCGACGGCCTCACCGACTACGTCCCCGAGCACCACGTGCTCGCGCTCCTGGGCGCGGCCGGCAGCCCCGAGGAGGCCGCCGAGGCCCTGGTCCGGACCGCCCTGGACGCCGACGCGTGGGACAACGTGAGCGTCGTCGTCGCCGACGTGGTCGAGGCCGACCCCGACACCCACCCCGCGGGGCACGCCGCCCGGGTCGCGGGCGCCGCGGCGCGGGACGCCGGGGGCGAGGCGCTGGACCCGACCGCCTGACGGGCTCCCGGCGGGGCGGGCTCCCGGCGCGGCGGGGTTGACTTCGAGCGCGCTGCAAGGGGGATCGTCGGAGCACCGGCCGGGGAGGAGCCCCGGCGGCGCCACGACAGGAGAGCCACCCATGCGCCTCGGAGCCCACCTCATGCGGTTCGACGCCGTCGAGCCCGCCCGCCTGCGCCAGGAGCTCGCCGACACCGGGGAGGCCGCCGAGGACGCGGGCCTGTCCTGGCTGTCGGTGATGGACCACTTCTTCCAGATGGAGCCCGCGGGGTTCCCGGCCGAGGACCCGATGCTCGAGGCGTACACGACGCTGGGCTTCCTCGCGGCGCGCACCGAGACCGTCCAGCTCGGTGCCCTGGTGACGGGCGTGACCTACCGGCACCCGGGGCTGCTCGCGAAGATCGTCGCGACGCTCGACGTGCTGTCGGGGGGCCGGGCGACGCTCGGCATCGGCGCGGCCTGGTACGAGCGGGAGCACCGGGCCCTGGGCGTGCCGTACCCGGCGCTCGCGGAGCGGTTCGAGCGGCTGGACGAGGCGCTGCGGATCTGCCGGCAGATGTGGCGCCCGGGCGACGACGGGCCGTTCGACGGCGCGCACTACCAGCTCGCGGAGACGCTGTGCTCGCCGCTGCCGCTGAGCCGGCCGGGCCGCGGGCCGGAGATCCTGGTCGGCGGCGCGGGGGAGCGCAAGACGCTGCGGCTCGTGGCGGAGCACGCCGACGCGTGCAACCTGTTCGAGACCTCCCCGGACGAGATCGCGCACAAGCTCGACGTGCTCCGCCGGCACTGCGACGACGTCGGCCGGGACGTCGCGGAGATCCGCGTGACGCTGCTGATGGGCGGGCGGCAGCTCCTGGAGGGCGACGTCGACGGGTTCGTCGAGGCGGCGCGCCCCTACGCCGCGCTGGGTGTCGAGTCCGTGATCCTCAGCCCGCCGGCCACGCCGCTCGCCGCGTGGGTGCGGGACCAGGTCGCCCCGGCCGTGCCACGGCTGGCGGAGCTGGCGGCGCGCTGAGCGGACCGGGGTGCGCGGGGTCGCCGGGCCGGGCCGACATGCCCGATCCCGCCCGAGCCGCCACGATGGGCCCATGCGGGGACGGGCCGAGGACGGCTGGTGGGGCGTGGTGATCGACGCCCCCGACCCGGCCGCGCTCGCGGCCTTCTACGCCCAGGTGCTGGGCTGGCAGGTGGTCGGCGACGACCCGGACCACGCGGTCGTCGCGGCCCCCGGCGGCGTCGCGTACCTGGCGGTGCAGCGCAACCCCGAGTACCGCCCACCCGCCTGGCCGCCGGAGCCCGGGGCGCAGCAGATGATGCTGCACCTGGACGTCGAGGTGGTCGAGCTCGAGGCGGCGGTCGAGGACGCGGTGCGGCTCGGGGCGCGGCTCGCCCCCGGGCAGCCGGACTCGGCGCTGCGGGTGCTGGTCGACCCGGCCGGGCACCCGTTCTGCCTGTACCGCGACGGCTGAGCAGGCGTCGGTGCGGCGGCTGTCGGTCCCGCCGCGTACTGTCGGCGCGTGCGCTCACCCTGGTTCCGCCGTGTCACCGCCGGCACGGACGTCGGCGCGGTGGCCCGCGCGGTGGACTGGGCGTCCACGCCGCTGGGCCCGCCGTCGACGTGGCCCACCGCGCTGCGCGTGGTCGTCGAGACCTGCTTCTCGACCCGGTTCCCGATGCTGGTGACCTGGGGTCCGGAGCTGACGATGATCTACAACGACGGCTACCGGGAGATGCTCGGCACCCAGAAGCACCCCGGCGCGATGGGGTCCCCCCTCGCCGAGGTCTGGTCGGAGATCTGGCCCGACCTGCTGCCCGCGGTCCAGCAGGTGATGGAGCGCGGTGAGCCGACCTGGAGCATCGACGCACCGCTGGTGATGCACCGCTCGGGGTACGACGAGGAGACCTACTTCACCTTCTCGTACTCGCCGATCCGCGACTCCGGCGACGTCGTGCGCGGGCTCCTGGACATCGCGACGGAGACCACCGAGCGGGTCGTCGAGCGGCGCCGGATGCAGCTGCTCGGGGCGATGTCCGTCCGGCTGACGGCCGCGCACGGGGACATGGACGCGGTGGTCGCGGCGACGTCCGAGCTGCTGGACGCCTCCGCCGACGTCTCGTCGTCGGCCGTGTACCTCTGGGACGACCACGGGGCGCTCCGGCGCGCGGACGCCGGCCAGGACCCGATCGTCCCGACCGAGATGGTGCAGCGGGTCGCCCGGACCGGGGTCGCCGAGGAGCGCGAGCGGCTGCTCGTCGCGCCGCTGCGCGCGAGCGGCGACCCCGGGGCGTGCGGGGTGCTGGTGATCACCGCGGGCGCGCAGCGGCCGTGGGGCGAGGCGTACCGCGGGTTCTTCGGCCTGGTCGCCTCGGCGGTGGGCGCCGCCGTCAGCGGCACCGTCCGGCACACCCAGGAGGTCGACCACCTCCGCGAGGTGAGCGACACCCTGCAGGCCGCGATCGTCCCGGAGGGCTCGACGCTGGCCGGCGTGGTCGCGCGCTACCGGCCGGCGTCCGGCGACCTCGCCGTCGGGGGCGACTGGTACGACGTCGTCGAGCTCGGTCCCGGGCGTCGGGCGCTCGTCGTCGGCGACTGCGTCGGCCACGGCCTGGACGCCGCCGCGAGGATGGGCCAGCTCCGTGCCGCGACCCGCGCCCTGCTGCTCCAGGACCGCAGCCCCGCGGAGGTCCTCGACGGCCTGGACGCGTTCGCGCGCACCCTGCCGGGCGCGGAGTGCACCACGGTGTTCTGCGGGGTGGTCGACGAGGTCGAGCACTCCGTGACGTATGCCGTCGCCGGCCACCTGCCGCCCGTGCTGTCCCGGGCCGCCGGGACGACGGAGCTGCTGACCGGCGGGCGCAGCGCGGCGCTCGCGCTGAGCACCGCCCCGCGCGCCGAGGCCGTCGAGCGCCTGGTCGACGGCGACCTGCTCGTCCTGTACACCGACGGCCTGGTCGAGCGGCGCGGCGAGTCGCTGCGCGTCGGGCTCGACCGACTCACCGAGGCGGTCCGGGACCAGGTCCACGACGCGGGCCCGACGGCGGTCGCGGACGGGCTGCTGCGCGCGTTCGTGCCGGACGGTGCCGCGGACGACGTGGCGCTGGTCGTGTACCGGGTGGGCGGGGTCGACGGGGCACCGGCGCGACCGGCGGGCCGGGCGGCGCTGCGCGGGGTCTAGCCGGCGCCCGGCCCCTCAGCCGCCCGTCGTCCCCTCGACGAACCCCCAGAACGCCGGCTTCGCCTGCAGGTCGTCGTCGAACAGCAGCGGCGCCTCGAACGGCCGGTCCTCGGGCCAGGTGCGCAGCCAGGACCGGGTGTCGTAGAGGCCCCACACGCTGATGAACTCCAGGTCGCGGGCGGTGAACGCGCCGACGAGGGCCCGGACCTGCTCGCCCTGCTGCTCGACGCGGTCCTGCGGGGTCGACTCGAGGGTCTCGTCGCGGGAGGACAGCGCGACGTCGAGCTCGGTGACGGCCTGGCGCAGGCCGAGCGCCGCGATGGCGTCGAGGGTGGTGGCGACCCGGTCGACGTCGGTGCCGAGCCCGGCGTGCATCTGGTGGCCGACGGCGTCCACGGGTACGCCCTGCGCCTGGAGGTCGAGCAGCAGCCGGACCAGGGAGCGGCGGCGGTCGGGGGCGTCGGTGTCGTAGTCGTTGAGGTACAGCGTGACGTCGGGGCCGAGCTCCTCGCGCGCGACGCGGAACGCCTCGCCGATGTAGCCGGCGCCGAGGACCTCGTACCAGCGGCTGTGCCGGAGGCCGTCGGGCTGCTCGGGGTCGACGGACTCGTTGACGACGTCCCAGGACCGCACGGGGTTCGCGTCGCCGTACCGCTCGTCGAGGTGGTCGGCGATCGCGCGGGTGTGGGTGCGCAGCCGGTCGAGCAGCAGCGCCCGGTCCTCGGGGCTGTCGGTCAGCGGCCGGCCGTCGGGCGCCTGGAAGAACCAGTCGGGGGTGGACCGGTGCCACACCAGCGTGTGCCCGTGCACGGTGAGGCCGTGCTCGACGGCGAAGTCGGTGACCTCGTCCATCGGGCCGAAGTCGAACGTGCCCTCGACCGGCTGGACGGTGACGGGCTTCATCGCGTTCTCGGGGGTCACCTGGTCGAAGTGCCGCAGCAGCAGGTCCGCGGACCGGCCGGTGAGGTCCTGCGGGCCGACCGCGACGCCGACGGGGTTCTCGGCGCCGTCCCGCAGCGCCGGGATGTCGGTCTGCACGGCCGGGGTGGGGCGCTGCACGGTGACGTCGTCCAGGCGCAGGTCCGCCAGGGACTCGGCCGTCTCGACGTAGAGGCGCCACTCGCCGTCGCCCTCGGGGACCTCGGCGGTGCCGGCGACCTCGACCCAGTCGCCGCTGGTCGCGGTCACGTCGGCGACGTGCACGTAGAGCGGGTCCTCGCCGGGATCGCGTTCCAGGGTGAGCCGGACGTCGGCGTCGGGCTCGCCGTCGCCGAGCCGCACCCACGCGGACACGGTGTGCACCTCGCCCGGCGCGACCTTCCCGGAGAGGTCCACCGCGGCGCCGTGCCACGGCTCGCCGCGCCCCGAGACCAGGAGGCTGCCCGCACCGCCACGCGTGACGTCCTGCGCGGCGGTGACCTCGACGCCGTCGCCCAGCGGGGTCCAGCCCTCGTCGCCCTCGTCGAAGCTGCTGGCCAGGACGGTGGTCAGCGACGCCGCGGGCGGGCTGCTCGGGGCGGCGGAGGCCGTCGGCGCGGGCGCGGGGGAGTCGTCGTCGCGGGACACCAGCACCACCACCAGGACCAGCACGAGGACGACGACCAGGGCTCCGGCGCCGATGAGCAGGGCAGGTCGGCGCACGCGGGGGTCCTTCGTTCGGGTGACGGGGCTCCCACGGTAGGCACCGGGCGGGCGACCTGACCAGCGCTCGGCGCGCGGAGCGGACGCGCGACCGGCCGACGACGGCGCCGCGGCCTAGGCTGGCGGCGTGCGGGCCACCCGGGGGGACGGACGCCGTCGCGCGGGTGCCGCGCGGCGGGCACCGGCGCTGCTCGCGGTGATGGTGCTCGCAGCGGCTCTGGTGACCGGGTGCGTGCCGGACGCCGACCCCGCGCTCTCACCGGGGCTGCGCGCCCAGGACGGCACCCCGACGTCGACGCCCACGGCCGCTCCCGAGGTCGCGCCCGACGCCGGCCCCGTCGTCGCCCCCGACGGCGCCTGGCCGGACCACGGCGCGGTCGCGGCCGACGCGCTCGCGGGCGGGTACGCGGGGACGGTCGGGCCGATCACGCCGGAGCTCGAGGCCCGGATGGCCCCGTCGTGGCGCGCGGGCTGCCCGGTGCCGCTGGCCGACCTGCGGTACGTCACGGTGACGCACGTGCTCCCCGACGGCGGCCTGGCGACCGGCGAGCTGGTCGTGCACGCGGACGTCGCCGAGAGCGTGGTGGCGGTGTTCGGCGAGCTGTTCGCCCTCGGCTACCCGATCCGGTCGATGCGCCTGGTCGACGACTTCGGCGGCAGCGACGACGCGTCGATGGCGGCGGACAACACCTCGGCGTTCAACTGCCGGCCGATCAGCCGGGGCACCGGCTGGTCGGAGCACGCGTACGGCCGCGCGATCGACCTCAACCCGGTCGAGAACCCGTACGTCCGCGGCGACCTGGTGCTGCCGCCCGAGGGCCGGCCGTACGCGTCCCGGCCGGACGCCCCGGGCGTGGTGCACGCGGGCGACGCGGTGGTGCGCGCGTTCGCCGCGCACGGGTGGCTCTGGGGCGGCGACTGGGACTCGCCGGTCGACTACCAGCACTTCTCCACCACCGGTCGCTGACCGGGACCTGCGGCTGTGGTGCCGACGGCCCGTCGGGGGCAGGGTGGGGACCAGGCACGGGAGGTGCGAGATGGACGACAGGGTGGTCGTCGGGTACGACACGTCGCCGGAGTCGGCGGACGCGGTCCGGTGGGCGGCGACGCAGGCCGCCGGCCGGGGGTGGACGCTGGACGTGGTGCACGTCTGGGGGTTCGCCGGCCAGGAGGGCGGCGGGGCCGGGGACTCCTGGCTCGGCCGCGAGGTGCAGCACCAGGTGCAGGAGACCGCCGAGGAGGGCGCCACGGTCGCCCGTGAGGCGGCGCCGGGCGTCGTGGTGGAGGCCGTGGTGGCCCACGGCTCTCCGGTCGCGGCGCTCGCGGACCGGGCCGCGGACGCGCGGATGGTGGTCGTCGGCCGGCACGGGGCGGGTGGCACGCTCACGGCACTGACCGGCTCCGTGACGACCGGGGTGCTGCACCGGGCCGGGTCCGCGGTCGCGGTGGTCCCGCGCGGGTCGTGGCCCGCAGCGCGCGCCGGGGACGCGGCTGTCGTCGGGTTCGACGGGTCGCCGGGTGCGTTCGGCGCCCTCGAGGCGGCTGCCGACCAGGTGCAGCAGGGCGGGCGGCCCCCGCTGCCGGTGCTCGCCGTGACGGCGTGGAGCGCGGTGGGGGCGGCCGGCAGGGGCGCGCCGGCCTCCGCGGCGGACGCCGAGCTGCTGCTCGACCGGGTGCGGACCTGGGCCGCGACCCGCCCGGACCTCGCGGTGACGTGCGAGGTCCAGGAGGGCCGGCCCGTCCAGGTGCTGGAGCGGCTGTCCCGGCGGGCCGCTCTCGTGGTCGTCGGCACGCGGGGGCGCGGCGGCTTCGCGAGCCTGGTGCTCGGGTCCACCAGCCGGGCCGTCGTCCAGCGCGCGCACTGCCCGGTGCTGGTCGTCCGACGCGCGGCGGGCGACGTCGCCGGCCCGGCCTGAGCGGGGGAGCGCGGGTCAGAGCGTGCGGATCACCCGGGCGGGGTTGCCGGCGACGACCACGCCGGCGGGGACGTCGCGGGTGACGACCGACCCGGCGCCGACGATGCTGTCCGCGCCGATCGTGACGCCGGGGAGCACGACCGCGCTGCCGCCGATCCACACGTTGTCGCCGACGGTGATCGGCGCGACGCGCTCGTAGCCGGCGCGGCGGTCCGCGGGGTCGAGCGGGTGGTTCGGGGTGTAGAACCGCACCCCGGGGCCGATCAGCACGTCCTCGCCGATGGTGATCCGGCCACCGCCGAGCGCGAGGAAGTCGGTGTTGACGAACGTGCCGCGGCCGATCGTCATGTGCTGGCCGTACTCGACGTAGAACGGCGGCCGGAAGTCGACGCCCTCGCCGACGGCGCCGAGCAGCTCGTGCAGCAGCGCGAGGCCGGCGGCCGGGTCGGTGCGGTAGACCTCGGCCAGGCGCCGGGACGCCTCGTGGTTGTGCGCCGTGATGTCCGCGAGCTCCGGGCTGAGCCGGTACCGGTACCAGTCGCCGGCGACCATCTTGTCGTACTCGCTGCGGTCCGGGTCGGGGGTGGGCCGGGTCGGGTCCTGCGTCGTGGAGGTCACGGTCGACCAGCCTAGGGGTGGTGGCCTAGGACCTGGCGGGTGCCGCGGTGCTGTCCCGGACCACGAGCCGGGTGGGGACGACGATCCGGGTGTCGGTGAGGGTCTCCCGGCCGCGGATCTGCCGGAGCAGCAGGTCGACGAGCTGCTGGCCGATCAGGTGGAAGTCCTGCTGCACGGTGGTCAGCGGCGGCCAGAGGAACTCGGTGAGCGGGATGCCGTCGAAGCCGACGACCGAGATGTCCTCCGGGACGCGCCGACCGTGCTCGTAGAGGGCGCGGACCAGGCCGGCGGCCATCTCGTCGTTGGCGCACAGCACGGCGGTGACGTCCGGGTCGCGGGCCAGGCGCGCGCCCTGCTCGTAGCCGGACCGTGCGGACCAGTCGCCGCGCAGCGGCTCGGGAACGGGACGGCCGGCGCCCACGAGGTGCTCGCGCCAGGTGTCGAGGCGGATCTCGGCGGGTGCGGAGTCGACGGGGCCGCCGAGGTGGTGCACGGTGCGGTGGCCCAGGTCGAGCAGGTGCTGCACGGCGACGTGCGTCCCGGTGACCTGGTCGGCGCCGACGGCGGGGTGGTGGCCGACGAACCGGGAGTCCGAGACGACCACCGGCATCCGGGGCGGCAGGACCAGCCCGGCGGGGGTCGCGGTCTCGGCGCGGATGATGACCAGGCCGTCGATCGACTGGTGCGACAGGCGCTGCGCGGCCTCGGCCATGTCGTCCGAGGACGGGGTCTGCACGTCGAGGAGGCTGACGGTGTAGCCCTCGGCGCGGGCGGCCTCGACGACGGCCTCGACCGTGCGGGACTCGCCGGTGCGGGCCAGGCGGTGCGCGATCAGCCCGATGGTGCCGAAGCTGCCGTTGCGCAGCGCGCGGGCGGCGTGGTTGGGGGAGTAGCCGAGCTCGTCCATCGCCGCGAGCACGCGCTCGCGGGTCTCGGGGCGGACGTTGTCCGCGCCGGTCGAGACGCGCGAGACCGTCTGCGCGGACACGCCGGCCAGCTGGGCGACGTCGGCGATCGACGGGCCGGACCGGCCGCGCCCCGGCGCCGGGACGAGGTCGAAGGACATGCCGCTGATGGTAGGGCATGGTGACGTCACCATCGGGCGGGTCCCGGGCGCCCGGTCCCGCCGGGTGATCCCGGGGCCCTCACTCGTCCGTGGCCCGGCACCGGGAAAGCGCTGCCGCGTGATGGTGCGGATGGTGACGTCGCCATCCGCGACCCGACGCTCGGTTGACAGCGTTCCCGACCGCGTGGCAACGTGAGCCCGCGCCGCAGGATGTTGACGTCAACATCGACCGACGCCCGACCCCGAAGGAGTGGCTCGCTGTGACGACGCAGAACGTCCCCGTGCCCGTGGTGCCGGCCCCCCGGGCCGTCGCCGGCAAGCGCACCCGCCGCGGACGGTGGACCGGCTGGGGGTTCGTCGGCCCGTTCATGGCCGTCTTCGCCCTGGTGTTCCTCGCCCCGATCGCGTACTCGATCTACCTGAGCCTGTTCCGCAAGCAGCTGGTCGGCGGCAACTCGTTCGTCGGGTTCGACAACTACCAGCGCGCGTTCACCGACCCGCAGTTCTGGGAGTCGGTCGGCCGCGTCGGGGCGTTCCTCGTCGTGCAGGTGCCGATCATGCTCGGCCTGGCGCTGCTCGTGGCGCTCGCGGTCGACAGCGGCCGCCTCTACGGCAAGAGCTTCTTCCGGATCTCGATCTTCCTGCCCTACGCGGTGCCCGCGGTCGTCGCGGCCCTCATGTGGGGCTTCATGTACGGCACCCGGTTCGGCCTGGTCGGCAACATCAACGACCTGCTCGGCGTCTCGCTGCCGAACCCGCTGTCGCCCGACCTGGTGCTGGTCTCGATCGGCAACATCGTGACCTGGAGCTTCGTCGGCTACAACATGCTGATCTTCTACTCCTCGCTGCGCACCATCCCGACCTCGCTGTACGAGGCCGCGGAGCTGGACGGCGCGAGCCAGTGGCAGGTGATCCGGGCGATCAAGATCCCCGCGATCCGCGGCGGCCTCGTCATCGCGACGATCTTCTCGATCATCGGCAGCTTCCAGCTCTTCAACGAGCCGAGCATCCTGCAGAGCCTCGCGCCGAACGCGATCACCACCTACTTCACCCCGAACCTGTACGCGTACTCCCTGTCCTTCTCGGGCCAGCAGTACAACTACTCCGCGACCATCGCGATCATCATGGGTCTGATCACCATGGTCATCGCCTACGTGGTCCAGCTGCGCGGCATGCGCAAGGAGGCGTGACGCGATGACCACCACCACCGTCGACCCGACGGCGCCCGCGCGTCGCCCCGCCGGCCCCCGCCTGAAGAGCCGCAGGGCCTACAGCGCGGACCGGCCCCGCCGCAGCGTCCTGCTGACCGTGCTCACCGCGGTGATCGGCCTCTACAGCCTGATCCCGCTCGCGTGGCTGCTCATCAACGCCAGCAAGACGCAGTCGGACCTGTTCGACTCGTTCGGCCTGTGGTTCAGCGGCGACTTCGCGCTGTTCTCCAACATCGCGGACACCCTCGCCTACGACGACGGGATCTTCGTCCGCTGGCTCGGCAACACGCTGCTCTACGTGGTCGTGGGTGCCGGCGGCGCGACGCTGCTGGCCGTGCTCGGCGGCTACGGCCTGGCGAAGTTCTCGTTCCCCGGCAAGAAGGCGGTCTTCGCGATCGTCATCGGCGCCGTGGCCGTGCCGGGCACCGCGCTCGCCGTCCCGACGTTCCTCATGTTCAGCCAGATGGGCCTGACCAACACCCCGTGGGCCGTCATCATCCCGTCGCTGATCTCCCCGTTCGGGCTCTACCTGATGTGGACCTTCGCGGCCGAGGCGATCCCGACCGAGCTGATGGAGGCCGCCCGGATGGACGGCGCCAGCGAGGCGCGCACGTTCGCGCAGATCTGCCTGCCGCTGCTGGCCCCCGGCATCGTCACGGTGCTGCTCTTCACGATGGTCGCGACCTGGAACAACTACTTCCTGCCGCTGATCATGCTGAAGAACCCCGACTGGTACCCCCTGACGCTCGGCCTGAACGCGTGGAACGCGCAGGCCGCGACCGCGGGCGGCGAGGCGATCTTCAACCTCGTCCTGACCGGCGCGCTGCTGACGATCATCCCGCTGATCGTGGCGTTCCTGCTGCTCCAGCGGTTCTGGCAGTCCGGCCTGTCCGCCGGCTCCGTCAAGGAGTGACCCACCCCTTTACGTCCCGTTCTGACAACGAAGTGAGAGGACCTCGCATGACCACCACCCCCCGCCGCAGGCTCTGGAGCGGCGTCGCCGCGGCCGGCGCGCTCGCGCTCGCCCTGACCGCCTGCTCCTCGGGCGGCTCCGACGACGCGGCCTCGGGCTCCACGGACAGCGGCAAGCTGACCGTCTGGTCCTGGGACAACACGGTCGAGCCGATCGCCGAGGCCTACATGGCCGAGCACCCCGACGTCGAGATCGACGTCGTGAACGCGGGCACCAACACCGACGAGTACACGGCGCTGCAGAACGCCGTCGCCGCCGGCTCCGGCATCCCCGACCTCGCGCAGATCGAGTACTACGCCATCCCGCAGTTCGCGATCGGCGAGTCGCTGGCCGACATCTCCGGCCTGGGCGCGTCCGACCTGGACGGCACCTACAGCACCGGCCCGTGGAACGCGGTCCAGCAGGGCGAGGGCATCTACGGCCTGCCGATGGACTCCGGCCCGATGGCCCTGTTCTTCAACACCACCGTGTTCGAGAAGTACGGCGTCCAGGTCCCCACGACCTGGGACGAGTACCTCGAGGCCGCGCGCGCCCTGCACGCCGCCGACCCGAACGTCTACATCACCAACGACACCGGTGACGCGGGCTTCGCGACCAGCATGATCTGGCAGGCCGGCGGCCAGCCGTACCAGGTCGACGGCACGGACGTCACCGTCGACTTCACCGACGAGGGCTCCACCAAGTTCGCCGAGCTCTGGCAGCAGCTGCTCGACGAGGACCTGGTCGCCCCGACCTCGTCCTGGAGCGACGAGTGGTACCAGGGCCTCGGCAACGGCACCATCGCCACGCTGACCATCGGCGCCTGGATGCCCGGCAACCTCGAGGCCAGCGTCACCCAGGCCGCGGGCCAGTGGCGCGTCGCCCCGATGCCGCAGTGGGAGGCCGGCCAGACCGCGTCCTCCGAGAACGGCGGCTCGGCCATGTCGATCATGGAGGCGGCCCCGAACAAGGAGCTCGCCTACGACTTCCTGACGTACCTGTCGAACGGTGACGGCACGAAGATCCGCATCGACGCCGGCGGCTTCCCCGCCACGACGGCCGACCTCGAGTCCGACGAGTTCCTGAACAAGGAGTCGGAGTACTTCGGCGGCCAGAAGATCAACGAGGTCCTGGCGCAGTCGGCCGCGGACGTCGTCGAGGGCTGGCAGTACCTGCCGTTCCAGGTCTACGCGAACAGCATCTTCAACGACACGGTCGGCCAGGCCTACGTCGGCAGCACGACGCTCACCGAGGGCCTCGCGGACTGGCAGACCCAGTCCATCGCCTACGGCAACGAGCAGGGCTTCACCACCAAGTGACGCCCCCGGCCGGCGGCGGGGCGCACGTCCCGCCGCCGGCCGACCCGTTCCACCCACCACACCCGGGAGCCCAGCACAGCCATGCCCACCTTCGAGATCGGTGACCGCGACTTCCTGCTCGACGGCCGCCCGCACCAGGTGATCTCCGGCGCCCTGCACTACTTCCGGGTGCACCCCGACCAGTGGGCGGACCGGATCCACAAGGCGCGGCTGATGGGCCTCAACACCATCGAGACCTACGTCGCGTGGAACTTCCACGCCCCCGAGCGCGGGCGGTTCGACCTCGACGGCCGGCGCGACCTGGGCCGGTTCCTCGACCTGGTCGCCGCCGAGGGCATGCACGCGATCGTGCGCCCCGGCCCCTACATCTGCGCCGAGTGGGACGGCGGCGGCCTGCCGGGCTGGCTGCTCGCGGACCCCGAGGTCGGCGTCCGCCGGCACGAGCCCCGCTACCTCGCGGCGATCGAGCAGTACTACGACCAGCTCCTGCCCCTGGTCGCCGAGCGGCAGATCAGCCGCGGCGGGCCGGTCGTGGCGGTGCAGATCGAGAACGAGTACGGCGCCTACGGCGACGACCAGGAGTACCTGCGCGCGCTGATCGCGATGACCCGCGCGCGGGGGATCGACGTCCCGCTGCTGAGCTGCGACCAGGCCGACGACGAGATGCAGACCCGCGGCAGCATCCCCGAGCTGCACCGGACGGCCACGTTCGGCTCGCGGTCCACCGAGCGCCTCGCGCTGCTGCGTCGCCACCAGCCCACCGGCCCGCTGATGTGCATGGAGTTCTGGAACGGCTGGTTCGACTCCTGGGGCCTGCACCACCACGTCGCGCCGTCCGAGGCCAACGCCCAGGACCTCGACGACCTGCTCGCCGCCGGCGGCTCCGTGAACCTCTACATGTTCCACGGCGGCACGAACTTCGGCATGACCAACGGCGCCAACGACAAGGGCACCTACCTGCCGATCACGACCTCCTACGACTACGACGCGCCGCTCGCCGAGCACGGCGCCGTCACCCCGAAGTGGCACGCCATGCGCGAGGTCATCTCCCGCTACGCGCCCGTCCCCGACGAGCTGCCCGCCGAGGCCGGCCCCGCGCCGGAGCTGACCGTCGACCTGGACCGGCGGCTGCCGTTCGCCGCGGCCGTGGGCGCGCTCGGCGAGGCCCGCTCCTGGGACCACCTGCCGACCACCGACGAGCTCGGCCACTGGTCCGGGTTCACGCTCTACCGGACGCAGGTCACCGCCGACGACCTGGTGCTGACCCTGGACGAGGTCCGGGACCGCGCGGTCGTCGCCCTCGACGGCGAGCCCGTCGGCGTGCTCAGCCGCACCGAGCACAGCCGCACCCTGGCGCTGCCCGGGCGCGCCGGCGAGCTCACGCTGCTGGTCGAGGACCAGGGCCGGGTCAACTACGGCCCGCGGATCGGCGAGCCCAAGGGCCTGATCGGGCCCGCACGCACCGCCACCCGCGAGCTCACCGCGTGGGAGACCGTCGCCCTGCGGCTGGACGAGGTCGAGCCCGCGCTGGCGGCCCTGCTCGCCGACGCGCCCGCCGCGGACCCCGCGTCGCCCGTCGCCGGTCCCGCGTTCCTGCGGGGCACGTTCGACACCGTCGCCGGCGCCGACCACTTCCTGCGCCTCGACGGCTGGGGCAAGGGCCTGGTGTGGGTCAACGGGTTCCCGCTGGGCCGGCACTGGAGCGCCGGGCCCACCGCGACGATGTACGTGCCCGGACCCGTGCTGCGGGCCGAGGGCAACGTGATCGTCGTGCTCGAGCTGCACGGTGCCGCGTCCGCGCGGGTCGAGATGGTCGCGGGTCCGGACCTCGGGTCCTCGGAGGTCTGAGACCTCACCCGCTCGCGGGCCAGACCACCCGGTCGGGGACTCAGAACGGCCCCCGGCGCGCCGATGACCAGGACAGGTGCCCGGCTGACCGGGCACGTCGTCGGAGCGAGGATGGGTCAGGACGTGGACGCCGCAGGGCCGCAGGAGACGTGGCCGGATTCCGCCGAGGGTGCGCGGCTGCTGCGCGGTGCGCTGGCGGCGCTGACCCGCGAGGGCGGCTTCCCGCTCGACGGCGTGGCGGCGGCCAAGCGGTCCGCGTCCGCTCCCGCCCCGACACCTGGCGGCTCCCGGCTGCCCCGGCGGCGCAAGCGCGACGCGGTGGCCGAGGACCCGGCGGCGGTCGTCGCCCGGCAGGCCGAGCGGATCCGCCAGGTCGAGAGCCTCATCGAGGCGGCGCCCATCGGCATCGGCCTGGTGTCCCTCGACGGCCGCACGCCGCTGACGAACGACACCCTGCGCCGGCTGCTCGGGTACTCCACCGAGGAGTTCGCGTCGATGCCGTTCTCCGCGTACACCGCGCTGGAGGACATCGCCGAGAACGAGCGGCTGTTCGACGCGATGGTCGCGGGCGAGAACGACGGCTTCGGCCTCGAGAAGCGGTTCGTCCGCAAGGACGGCACCTCGCTGTGGGTCGACCTCACCGTGTCGCTGGTCCGGGACGCCGACGGTCGGCCCGACTACGCGATCGGCATGACGCAGGACATCACCGACCGCAAGCGGCTCGCCGAGGAGCTGCGCGCCGCCGAGCTGCACTACCGGCTGCTCGTCGAGCACGTCCCCGCGGTCGTCTACATCGCGGAGCCCGGCCCCGGCGGCCGGTTCTCCTACGTCAGCCCCCGGCTCGAGTGGATGCTCGGCTACTCCCCGGAGGAGTGGCTCGCCGACGCGACGCTCTGGTCGCGCAGCATCCACCCCGCCGACCGCGCGATGCGGACCCACGAGGAGGCGATCCGGCAGGGCCTCGGCGAGGACGAGATGCTGCCGTCGATCACCTACCGGCTGCGGCACCGCGAGGGCCACGACGTGTGGGTGCGCGACGACGCGGTGCTGCGCCGCGACGACGACGACGGCCGCCCGCGGCTGCACGGCGTGCTGGTCGACGTCACGCAGGAGAAGACGCTCGAGGAGCGGCTCGCGCACATGGTCGACCACGACGCGCTCACCGGCCTCGTCAACCGCGCCCACTTCCACCGCCTGGTGGACGAGGCGCTGGCCGGCGGGAACCTCGGCGCGCGGCGCGCGGTCGCGGTCATGTACGTCGACCTCGACGACTTCAAGGCCGTCAACGACAACTTCGGCCACGCCGCGGGCGACCGCGTCCTGGTCGCCGTCGCCGACCGGCTGCGCGAGCTCGTGCCCGCGGGCAGCGCGGTCGCCCGGCTCGGCGGCGACGAGTTCGCGCTGCTGGTCACCGGCACGCGTGCCCGGGTCGAGGCCGCCGTGGCCGCCGCGTCCGCGATGGGCCAGGTCTCCGTCGACGTCGCGGGGGAGTACGCCCGGGTCGGCGCCAGCTTCGGCGCCGCGCTCGCCGACCGGCACCACACCACCGAGCTGCTGCTGCACGACGCCGACCAGGCGATGTACCAGGCGAAGCTCGGCGGCGACCGCGCGGACCGCCGTGGTGGCGACCGCCGGACCACCGCCGACCGCCGCACGGGCGCGGACCGCCGCAGCGGCGCAGACCGTCGCACGACCGCCGACCGCCGCGGCACCGCCGCCGACCGCCGCGCCTGACCCCGCCCGCACCTGCCCCGAGTGGATCCACCCGGGGCAGCACGCCGACGCGTGTCGACCGGGATCGTCCACCCTCGGGCCTGCCGGGCCCGGGTGGATCCACCCTGCGCGACGTGACGAGTGGATCCACCCGGGGCGCCACGCCGATGCGTGTCGACCGGGATCGTCCACACCTCGGGCCTGCCGGAACGGGGTGGATCCACTCCGCGCGCAACGCCGGTGCGTGTCGACCGGGATCGTCCACACCCGGCCGCGGGTGCGGCGGGTGCCGCGGGTGGGACGGGTGCTCGCGGGTGGCGCGGGGCCGCGGGTCAGGCCGGCGCAGCCACCCGGGGGAGCATCGCGAGCACGACGGCCGCGGACCGGTCGGCCGCGTCGTCGACGTGCGTGAGGAAGTCGTCCGCACCGGCGGGGCCGCAGAGATCCGAGATGCCGCGCACCGCGAGGAACGGCACGCCGTACACGTGCGCGACCTGCGCGAGCGCGGTGGTCTCCATGTCCGTCGACAGGCCGCCCGGGAACTGCTCGCGCACCGGCCCGACCAGCCCGGCGTCGACGAACGCGTCGCTCGACAGCATCAGGCCGGTCCGCACGGTGAGGTCGCCGGCGTCCGCGCCGAGGGCGGCGCCGCGCAGGGCGGAGTCGCCGCCGTAGGTCGCCGGCATCCCGGGCACCTGGCCGAGGGCGTACCCGAACGCGCGCGCGTCGGCGCCGGTGTAGACGTGCTCGGTGCCCACGACGACGTCGCCGACGTGCACGCCCGCCTGGACGCCACCGGCGCTGCCCGCGCTGATCAGCGCCGCCGGTGCCCGCCCGCCGCGGGCCGCCGCGACCAGCACCAGCGCCGCCGACGCCGCCGAGGACGCGTTCGCCAGCCCGATGCCGCTGCGGACCAGCAGCACCTCGCGGCCGCCGACGGTGAGCACGTGGTGCTCCGCGCCGCCGACCGTGGTGGTGGCGCCGACGGAGTCGGCCTGGGCGAGGAACGGGGCGGCCTCGTCCGGCATGGCGACCGAGACGACGACGTCCACCGCCGCGAGGGCGCTCACGCGGTCACCGTGCTCCACTCGGCGCGGTGCGCGAGGAACTCCCGCGCCGCGGCCTGCGCGCCCTCGAGGGTGTGGTTCGCGCCCCAGCCGCACTGCACCTCGTTGGCCGCGGGGACCTCGTCGGCGGCGGTGAGGTCCGCGAGCGTGTCGGCGACGAGCGCCTCGACGTCGTCCTGCGCCCACTCGCCCTGGAGGATCAGGTAGAAGCCCGTCTGGCAGCCCATCGGGGAGAAGTCGATCACCCGGTCGCTGTGGTTGCGGGAGTGCTCGGCGAACAGGTGCTCCAGGGAGTGCACGACCGGCATCTCCAGGTGCGCCTTGTTCGGCTGGGTGAACCGGACGTCGAACTTGCTGATCACGTCGCCCGCCGGGAGGACCTTCGTGTCGGCCAGCCGGATGTACGGCGCGACGACCGTCCGGTGGTCGAGGTTGAACGACTCGACGTTCATGCGGGGCTGGTTCACGGCACTCCTCGGCTCGCGGGTGGGGACCTGACCATTGTGCAGCGGCAGGTCCGGGCGTGGTATTCCGGCCGGGATGCGGGCGCGGGTGTCCGGGCCGTCACGCCAGCCGCGCGGCGCGGGGTGGCCGGGGCCGGGTCCGCGGCGACGTGGTCCGGTCGGTGAGCTCCAGCAGCCGCACCACCCGCCCTCGGTGCGGGGTCCACGGCGCGAGGACGTCCAGCACCTCCTCCTGCTCGACGCGGCGCCCGGCGATCGCGGTGCCGACCAGCCGCGGCAGGTGCAGGTCCCCGACGGACACCGCGTCCGCGTCGCCCAGCACGCGCCGGGTCGTCTCCGCGATGGTCCAGACCCCGATGCCGGGGACGGTCGCGAGGCGGCGGCGCAGCTCGGCGGGGTCGTGGCGCACGCCCTCCTGGAGCCGCGCGGCGACCGCGGCGGCGCGCAGCACGGCGGAGGACCGCTGGTCGTCGACGCCGGCCCGTCGCCAGTCCCAGACCGGCACCCGGCGCCAGCCGGCCGCGTCGGGCGGCACACGCATCCCGGAGGGCGCCGGCCCGGGCGGCGTGGTGCCGTGCCGCAGGAGCAGCCACCGCCACGCGGCGTGCGCGTCCAGCGTGACGACCCGCTGCTCCAGGACCGCCGGGACCAGCGCGCCCAGGACGTCGCCGGTGGCGGGCAGCCGCAGCCCGCGCAGCCGGTGGTGGGCGGCGGCGAGCCCGGCGTGCCCGGCCGGGTCGAACGTGCGCGGGTCGTCGTGGGAGCCGAGCAGCCGGGGTACGCCGGCGAGCGCCCGCTCGGCGCCCGGGCCCCACGCGGTCGCGGCGACCCCGCCGGCCGCGGCGGGCCGCAGGTGCAGCGTCGCGGGGCCGGTCGCGGTGCGCAGCACGTGCCAGACCGTGCCGTCGGGCAGCACCCGCAGCGCCGGGTCGCCCCCGCCGCGGCGCACGAGCATCAGGGTCAGACGGACGTCGAGCGGGCCGTCGGGCCGGTAGGTGCTGGTCAGCGGGGCGACGTCCGGCGACGGGCCCGCGGCGGGGTCGGCGGGGGTCGTCGGGGGCACCCCACCAGCATGACCCACGGGTGCGACACGGGACCGGACGGCCCCGTGCCGCACCCGTGGGACGACCGGCGTCAGCGGGCGAGGAAGTCCAGCAGCAGCGCGTTGACCTCGTCGCCGTGGGTCCAGAGCATCCCGTGCGGGGCGCCCTCGATCTCGGCGTACTCGGCCTGCGGCAGGGCGGCGTGGAACGGGCGGCCGGTGGCGTCGATCGGCAGGATCCGGTCGGCGGTGCCGTGCACGATGAGCGTCGGCACGTCGATCTTCGGCAGGTCGCCGCGGAAGTCCGTCAGCCAGGTCGGCACGACGGCGGACGACGCGAACCAGGACGCCCCGGCGGCGACGTCCCAGGAGTGCCGCAGCGCCTCCTCCGAGAGGCGGCTCCCCAGGTTCTCGTCGGTGTTGTAGAAGTCGGCGTAGAAGCTGGTGAAGTACGCGTACCGGTCGGCGGTCACGGCGGCGAGGATGCCGTCGAACACGTCCTGCGGGACGCCCGTCGGGTTGTCGTCGGTGTGCAGCAGGAACGGCTCGAGCGAGGCGAGGAACACGGCCTTCGCCACGCGCTCGGAGCCGTAGGTGCCGAGGTAGCGGCCGACCTCGCCGGTGCCCATCGAGAACCCGACGAGCACGGCGTCGCGGACGTCCAGCGTGTCGAGGACGACCTTCAGGTCCGCGGCGAACGTGTCGTAGTCGTACCCGGTGGTCGGCTGGCTGGACTGCCCGAACCCGCGGCGGTCGTAGGTGATGACCCGGTAGCCGGCGCGGAGCAGCGCGGCGGACTGCTTCTCCCAGGAGCGGCCGTCGAGCGGGTAGCCGTGGATCAGCACGACGGGCTGGCCGGTGCCGTGGTCCTCGTAGTACAGGTCGATCGAGGTGGTGTTCTCGGTTCCCACGGTGATGAACGGCATGGTGCGCCTCTTCCCTCCGGTGGAGAACGATCGTTCTCCGCGATGTGGGCTACAGTAGAGAACGAACGTTCTCCGCGCAACCCCTGCGCCCACCCCCTCGAGGAGGGCCGCTCCGATGAGCACCACGACCGCCGGCACCAGCCGCGACGAGACCCAGCGCGAGCAGGTGCTCGCCGCCGCCGACCGGCTCTACTACACACGCGGCATCCAGTCGGTCGGCATGGACGCGCTGCGCACCGAGGCCGGGGTCCCGCTCAAGCGGCTCTACCAGCTGTTCGGGTCGAAGGACGAGGTCGTGGCCGAGGTCCTCCGGCGGCGCAGCGCGAGGTGGGAGACGGGGCTGGCCGCCGCGGTCGCCGCCGCCGGCTCCCCGCGCGACCGGCTGCTCGCGGTCTACGACCACCTCGCCGGGTGGTTCGGCGACGCCGACTTCCACGGCTGCATCTTCATCAACTCGTTCGGCGAGCTCGGGGGCTGCTCGCCCGCGGTCGCGGAGCTCGTCCGGGAGCACAAGGCAGCGTTCCAGGCGTACGTCGCCGAGCTCGTCGCGGCCGCCGGCGGGCCGCCCGCGCTGGCCGCGCAGCTCGCGATCCTCGCCGAGGGCGCCCAGACGACCGCCGCCATCGCCGGCACCCCCGAGGCCGCGGCCCAGGCCCGCGCCGCCGCGGAGACGCTCATCGCCGCCGCGGGCGTCCCGACCGCCTGAACCCAGCCCCGCGCCCCGCCGAGACAGGACCGCCCGCTCGGGACAGGACCTCCCACCGCCCCGTCTCGGCGCGGAGGTCCTACCTCGGCGGGGCCGTGCGCTGGAGCCAGGTCGTCACCGCGTCCAGGTACAGCGCGCGCGGGACGTCGGCGGACAGGGTCAGGTCGTGGATCCCGCCGGGGACGGACAGCAGCGTGACGTCGTCGCCGAGGTGGTGCGCCCGGGCTCGGATCTGCCCGACGTCGAGGACCGTGTCCTGGGCGTCGAGCAGCGGGTTCTCCCGGCTGTTCGGGCCGGACTCCGCGGCCGTCGCGACCAGCACCGGCACCGGGATGTGCAGCCCCCGGGCGAGCCGCGCCTGCCCGCGGCGGACCGCCCGCAGCCAGCCCGCGCGCACCGGGAACCCCTCGGCGGGCTTGAGCCGGCGGTCGTAGTCCCACCGGCCGCCGTTCGCGACGTGCAGGTGCCACGAGTACGCCGACGGCCCGTCCGCGAGCACCCGCATCCGGTCGACCGGTCCGACGGTGTCGAGCACCCAGGTCGACACCACCCGGTGGAACCACCGGGCGTCGAGGTCGAACCACGGGCTGTCCAGCACCAGCGCGTCGACCGCCGCTCGGCCGCCGGGGCTGTCGGCCCAGAGCGCCGCCGTCAGCCCGCCCGTGGAGTGGGCGTGCACGGCGAGCCGGTCGTGGCCGAGCGCGTCCCGGACCAGGCGGGCTGCCAGGCCGAGGTCGACCCGGTACTCGGCGAGGTCGTCGACGTAGTGCGGCACCTGCCCGGGGCGCCACGACCGGCCGCACCGGCGCAGGTCGACCGCGTAGAACGTGTGGCCCGCCCGCTCCAGCGCGTCCGCCAGGTGGGTCTGGAAGAAGTAGTCGTTGAACCCGTGCACGTGCAGCACGGCGGGGCCGCCGGGCCGGGTGCCGGGGGCGGGGGTGCGGCGGACGACGGTCGTGACGAGCCCGGGGTCGCTCGCGGACACGCCGAGGGTCACGTGCTCCCAGCCCGGTCCGAGGGGGTCGGGCTCCCACGTCAGCCCGGGGCCGGTGCTCACCGCGGGTCCCGGGGCCCCGGTCGCACGGGCGACGCCGACGCGGGCAGCCGCAGCGGCAGCAGCGCCGCGAGGCCGATCCCGATGACGAGCACGAGACCCAGGATGCCCCAGCGCTGCGACCCGGAGACGGCCACGAAGGTGGCGAACGCCATCGGCGCGAGGAAGCTCGCGGCGCGACCGGTCGTCGCGTACAGCCCGAAGATCTGGCTCTCGCGGCCGTCGGGTGCGACGCGGGTCAGCAGCGACCGGCTGGCCGACTGCGCCGGGCCGACGAACACGCACAGCAGCAGCCCGCAGACCCAGAACGCCGACGTCCCCGCGCCGGCGAGCGCGAACGTCGACACCCCCGCGACGACCAGGCCGACGAGCGAGCCGACGATCAGCGCCCGGGGCCCGACGCGGTCGTCGAGCAGCCCGGCGAGGACCGTCGAGACCCCGGCGACGACGTTCGCGGCGATCGCGAACACCACGACCTCGCTCGCGCTGAACCCGAACGTGCCGGACGCGATCACCGCCCCGAACGTGAACACCCCCGCGAGCCCGTCCCGGTAGACGGCGCTGGCCAGCAGGAACAGCACCGTCGAGCGGGAGGTGCGCCACAGGTCGCGGACGTCGGCGACGATCCGGCGGTACGCCTCGACCACGCCGGGCCGGCGGCGCGCGGCGGTCCCGGCGTCCGGCGCGTCGGGGACGGCCAGCAGCACCGGCACCGCGAACGCCCCGAACCACAGGGCCGACACCAGCACCGCGACGCGGATGTTCTGCCCGTCGTCCCCGGTGACCCCGAACCAGCCGACCTCCGGGTTGATGAACCCGACGAACAGGATCAGCAGGAGCACGATCCCGCCGACGTAGCCGGCGCCCCAGCCGAGCCCGCTGATCCGGCCGAGCGTCGCGGGCGTGGCGACGCGGGGGAGCAGCGCGTTGTAGTGCACCGACCCGAGCTCGAACGTCACGTTCGCCGCCGCGAGCAGCGCGATGCCGAGGAGCAGGTTCGCGGTGAGCGAGTCCGGGTCGGGGCGCACCAGGGCCATCGCCGCGCACAGGGCCACGGTGACCGCCGTCTGCACGGCGAGCCCGCGCCGCCGCCGCCCCGAGCCGTCCGCCCGGGTACCGGCGAGCGGCGCCGTCAGGGCGATCAGCACGCCCGCGGCCGTCAGGCCCCAGCCCAACCAGGTCGAGTGCTCGGCGAGCGCGGCGTCCAGCGCGTCACCCCCGGCGGCGACGACCGCCGGGTCGACGAACGCGTCGCTGGTGAGCCACCGGGTGAACACGAACGTCGTGATGACGGCGTTGAACGCCGCCGACCCCCAGTCCCACAGCGACCACGCGACGACCGGCCACCGGCCCCTTCGGGTCCCCGGCGCGGCCTCGGCGGCGACGGGTGCGGGCAGCGGGACGGGGTCGGGGTGCACGGACCAGGGATACCCCGGTCCGGCGTCCGGCGCGTGTCGACCCGCTGAACGACCGGCGACCGGTTGCCGGGCCGTGCGCCGCTGCCTACGGTCCCGGCATGACCGCCACCGTCCGCACCGGCATCTCCGGCTGGCGGTACGCACCGTGGCGCGGGGTGTTCTACCCGCCGGGCCTGCCGCAGCGCCGGGAGCTGGAGTTCGCGTCGCGACGGCTCGGGTCGATCGAGGTGAACGGGTCGTTCTACGCCCTCCAGCGACCCGGGTCGTACCAGGCGTGGCGCGCGGAGGTGCCGCCGGGGTTCGTGTTCTCCGTCAAGGGCCCGCGGTTCGTGACCCACATGAAGAAGCTCGCGGACGTCGCGACGCCGCTGGCGAACTTCTTCGCCTCCGGCGTGCTGGCGCTCGGGGACGGGCTCGGGCCGGTGCTGTGGCAGCTCCCGCCGACGCTCGGTTACGACGCCGACCGGCTCGCGCGGTTCTTCGAGCTGCTGCCGCGCACGACCGCCGAGGCCGCGGCGCTCGCGGAGCACCACGACGAGCGGCTGGACGACCGGGCGTGGACGACCACCGACGCGGACCGCCCGCTCCGGCACGTGCTGGAGGTGCGGCACGCGTCGTTCGAGACCCCGGAGTACCCGGCGCTGCTGCGGGAGCACGGGGTCGGGCTCGTCGTCGCCGACACCGCCGGGCGCTGGCCGTACCTGGAGGACGTCACCGCGGACCTGGTCTACGTCCGGCTGCACGGTGACGCGGAGCTGTACGTGTCCGGGTACGACGACCCCGCGCTGGACCGGTGGGCGGACCGGGTCCGGGCGTGGGCGGCCGGGGGCGAGCCCGGCGACGCGCGGCGGCTCGGACCACCGGCGGAGCCGGCGCCCGCGGGGCGGGACGTGTTCGTGTACTTCGACAACGACACGAAGGTGCGCGCGCCCGTGGACGCGATGGCGCTGGCCCGACGGCTGGGAGTCGGGCCGGTGGACCCGGCCTGAGCGGTCAGTGCTCCCGGCCGCGCAGCCGGTCGATCTCGCGACGCTCCCGCTTGGTGGGTCGACCCGCGCCCCGGTCGCGCTGCGCGGCGACGGCGACCTGCTCCGGCGGCGGTGGCGCGGGCGTGCGGTCGACGTACGCGGTGGCCGCGGGGCCGGCGCCGACGCGGCGCTCCAGGACGTGCGCGACCTCGACGATCCGCTCCGGTCCCTCGCCGCGGACCCGCACCTCGTCGCCGACCTTCACGCTGGTCGCCGGCTTCGCGCGGTCGCCGTTGACCCGGACGTGCCCCGCCCGGCACGCCGCGGCGGCCAGGGCGCGGGTCTTCGTCAGGCGCACGGCCCACACCCACCGGTCGACCCGGGTCGACGACGGCCCGGCGGGCAGCACCGGACGCGCCGGGGGAGCCGGGCTGGTCGGCGGTGCCGGGGCGTCCCCGGGGTCGGCGGTCACGGTCGCGTCGCTCAGGCCGCGACCCGGGCGGCCGCGCCCCGGACGTCCGCGGGGTCGTGCCCGCCGGGCTGCTCGCCGCGGGCGGCGGCGTGCTCGGCGAGCCGGAGCAGGGTGGCGTTCAGCGGCGTCGGCACCCCGTGCAGGCGGCCGAGCAGCACGATCTCCCCGTTGAGGTACGCGGCCTCGATGGACCCGGCGCCGCGGACCAGGCTCTGCCAGGACGACCCGCCGCGGCGGGTGACGCCCGGCAGGTCGACGAGCGTGAAGTCGCCGCGCTCGCGCTGCTCGTCCTCGGGCGCGACGGGCTCGATGCCGGCGGCGGCCAGCACCGTGCGGGCCTCCGCGACGGTGTCGGCCAGCAGCTCCCGGGCCGCGGGCTCGCGGACCGGGCCGCACAGCGCCTCGACGGCGTTGCCGAGGTTGCTCAGCAGCTTCGCGTACTTCCACGCCATGACGTCCTCGACCACGGGGGCGCGGAAGCCCGCTGCCACCAGGTCGGCGCCGACGCGGCCGAGGTCGGGGTCGGGCGCGCCCGCGGGGACCGTGCCGAGCGTCAGCACCCCCGCGACGGGGCTGCCCGCCGCGGACACCCGGCCGGGCTCGAGGAACGTCGCCGGCAGCCACACGCACATGCCCGCGACCCGCGCGAACCGGCGCAGGGCCGTGCGCTCGTTGTCGACGCCGTTCTGCGCGCAGACCAGCAGCAGGTCCTCGCCCGCGGTCCGGCCGCCGGCGACGGGGCGGTCGGCCCACTGCGCGGTGGTGGCCGCGGTGTCCTGGCCCTTGACGGCGAGCACGAGCACGTCGCCCGGGCGCAGGTCGACGTCCTGCGGGCCCGACGCGACCGGGGCGTGCACGGTGCGCGCGCCCGACTCGGTGGTCAGGTGCAGGCCGTCCGCCCGCAGCGCGTCGAGGTGGGCGCCGCGCGCGACGAGGACGACGTCGCGCCCCGCCTCCGCGAGCAGCCCGCCGATGGTCCCGCCGACCGCGCCGGCCCCGATGATCACGTATCGCACCCGGTCACGGTGCCACATCCCGGTCGCCTCCCGCTCCGGAGGGCGACGTACGGTGGAGGTATGACCACCTCCTCCCTCGTCGCCATCACGGGCGGCTACGTCGTCCCCGTCTCCTCCGCCCCGATCGAGGGCGGCACCGTCCTGATCCGCGACGGCCGCATCGAGGCGGTCGGCGCCGACGTCGTGGTGCCCGACGGTGCGACGGTCGTCGACGCGACCGGCCGCTGGGTGCTGCCGGGCTTCGTGGAGGCGCACGGCCACGTGGGCATCCACGAGGAGGGCGAGGGTGTCGCCGGCAACGACACCAACGAGATGACCGGGCCGAACATGGCCGGCGTCCGGGCGGTCGACGCCATCAACATCGACGACGAGGGCTTCCGCGACGCGCTGTCCGGCGGCATCACCTCGGTCGTCGTGAAGCCCGGGTCGGGCAACCCGATCGGCGGCCAGAGCGTCGCGATCAAGTCCTGGGGCGGGCGCACGATCGACGAGCAGGTGATCTCCGACGCCGTGAGCGTCAAGTCCGCGCTCGGGGAGAACCCCAAGCGCGTGTACGCCGAGAAGAAGCAGACCCCGTCGACCCGCCTGGGCACCGCGCTGGTCATCCGGCAGGCGTTCACCGACGCCCAGCACTACCGCGCCGCGCGCGACGCCGCCGCCGCGAAGGGCGAGCCGTTCAAGAAGGACCTGACGCTCGACACCCTCGCCCGGGTGCTCGACGGCGAGCTCGTCTGGGACCAGCACACCCACCGGCACGACGACATCGTCACGGCGATCCGCCTGGCCGACGAGTTCGGCTACAAGCTCGTCATCAACCACGGCACCGAGGGGCACAAGGTCGCGGACGTGCTCGCCGAGCGCGACATCCCGGTGATCTTCGGCCCGATGTTCACCTCGCGGTCCAAGGTCGAGCTCCGCGACCGCGCCATCGCGCACCTCGCCACGCTCGCCGCGGCCGGGGTCCGGGTCGCCATCACCACCGACCACCCCGTCGTGCCGATCAACTTCCTGGTGCACCAGGCCACGCTCGCCGTGAAGGACGGCCTGCCGCGCGAGACCGCGCTCGAGGCGCTGACGACGAACCCCGCCGCGTTCCTCGGGCTCGACGGCCGGGTCGGGGCGCTCGAGGCCGGGCGCGACGGCGACGTCGTCATCTGGTCCGGCGACCCGCTCGACGTGCACGCGCGCGCCGAGCACGTCCTCATCGAGGGCCGGACCGTGTACACGTGGGACCGCGAGACGGCGACCGCCCACGTGGTCGAGCGCGCGGAGCGGTTCACCGCCTGACGCCCACCGGCGCGGGTTCATGGGCCGCTCCCAGCGACCGCCCAGCGGACGGTCGGGGGAGCGGGGTGCACTGAGGGTCGTCGACGCCACCCGGGGCGTCGCCCCCCGGAGGTGCCTCATGGACCAGCACGACCCCACCACGCCGACCCCGGCCGCCGACCCCGCGAGCACGCCGCAGCCCGTCGTCGCGGACGCGTACCCGCCCCGGCGGATGTCGCGCCGGCGGCGGCGGGCGGTCGCGCTCGTGTCCTCGGGTGTCGTCGCGGCCGGGCTGGTGCTCGGCGGGTCGGCGCTCGCGGTGGGCCTGCCGGACGGGCGCAGCACCGGGCTGACGGTGGCGCCGGACCCCGTGACCGGCTCCGGCGGGCTCACCGCGCCCCGGTGGTCCGGCGGACCGGCCACCGGGTCGTCGGGGTCGGGGTCGTCCGGTTCGGGCGGCCCGTCCGGCTCGGCCGGCTCGACCGGCACCGCGACCCTCGACGCCGCCACCGCCTCCGCCGCGCAGCAGACCGGCGTGGTGCTGATCGACACCGTCCTCGGCTACCAGTCCGCGCAGGCCGCCGGCACCGGCGTGGTGCTCACCTCGGACGGTCTGGTCGTGACGAACAACCACGTGGTCGAGGGCGCGACCGAGATCACCGTGACCGTCGGCGCCACCGGCGAGCAGTACCCGGCCACGGTCGTCGGCACCGACGCGTCCGCGGACGTCGCCGTGCTGCAGCTCGCGGACGCCTCCGGCCTGGCGACGGCCTCGCTGGACGACGACGATGCGGTGGCGGTCGGCGACGCCGTCACCGCGGTCGGCAACGCGCAGGGCGGCGGCGTCCTGCTCGCGGCAGGCGGCACGGTCACGGCGCTGGACGAGTCGATCACCACGCAGGCCGAGGGCGTCTCGGCGGGCGAGCGGCTCACCGGTCTGATCCAGGTCGACGCCGACGTGGTGTCCGGCGACTCGGGCGGCCCGCTGCTGGACGACGAGGGCGAGGTCGTCGGCATCACGACCGCCGCGTCGTCCGGGTCGGCGGACATCACCGGCTACGCGCTCCCGATCGGGGACGTCCTCGACGTGGTGACGCAGATCGTCGCCGGCGACGACACCGACAGCATCGTGCTCGGGTACCCCGCGTTCCTCGGCGTGCAGCTCGCGACCACGTCGACCGGGCTCGGGTCGGGCCTCGCGGGCGGCGGGGCACGTGTCGCCGGGGTGGTCGAGGGCACCCCGGCGGTCGACGCCGGTCTGACCGCCGGCGACACGGTCACCGCGGTCGACGGCACCCCGGTGGCGGACGGCGACGCGCTCAGCGCCGCCCTGGCCACCCGTGCCCCCGGCGACGCCGTCGCCCTGACCTGGACCACCGCCGCGGGCGAGACCCGCACGGCCACGGTCACCCTCGCCCAGGGCCCTGCCGCCTGACCCTCCCGCCGGCCGCCGCCGAGATGACACCCCTCACCTGTGCCGCGGGGTGCCGCCGCAGGCGCGCTCGGTCATCTCGGCGGGGGAGGGTGCGGGTGCGCCGGTACGCTCGCGGGTCATGGCCGTCACGATGCAGGACGTCGCGCGCCGGGCGGACGTCTCCGTGAAGACGGTGTCCCGGGTGGTCAACGACGAGCCGCACATCAGCCCGGACAAGCGCGAGCGGGTGCTCGCCGCGATCGACGAGCTCGGGTACCGGCTGAACCCGGCGGCGCGGACCCTGCGCACCGGCCGGTCGGGGGTCATCGGCCTGGGGCTGCCGGACCTGCGCGAGCCGTACTACGCCGAGCTGGCGCACGCGGTGCTGCAGCAGGCCGGCCGGCGCGGTCTCACCGTGCTGGTCGACCCGACCGGCGGGGACCGCGACCGGGAGCTGGCGCTGCTCGGCGGGCGCGGCGGCGGCCTGGACGGCGTGCTGCTGTACGCGCTGGGGGTCGGCGCGCAGGACGCCGTCGGCGCGGCCCTGCCCGCGGTGCTGCTCGGCGAGCGGGTCGCGCCGGGGGCGTCGGCGGCCGTCGACGTGGACCCGGCCGTGGCGGCCGCGGTCGCGCACCTGGTCGAGACGGGCCGGCGGCGGGTCGCGGTGCTCGGCGCCGACCCCCGGCCCGGGTCCCCGGGTGCGCGGCGGACCGAGGCGTTCCGCCGGGCGGCCGCCGTGCACGGTCTGGCGGTCGACGAGGCGCTGCTCGTGGACGTCGGCCCGCGGTGGGGCCGGCAGGAGGGTGCCGTCGCCGCGGCCCGGCTGCTGGACGCCGGTAGGCCGTTCGACGCGCTGCTCGCCCACAACGACGCCCTCGCCCTCGGGGCGCTGCGCGCGGCGCTCGACCGCGGCCTGCGGGTGCCGGGGGACCTCGCGGTGATCGGCTCCGGGGACACCGAGGACGCCCGGTACGCCGTGCCGTCGCTCACCTCGATCGCGCAGGGCACCAGCGAGGTCGCGGGCACGGCGGTCGCGCTGCTGGTGGACCGGATCGAGGGCCGCCCGTCCCGCGACGAGGCGCCGCGCGCCGCCGCGGTCGACCTGCGGCTGCGCGAGTCGACGCTCGGGGTGGGGGTCGCGTGAGCGGCGAGGAGGGGCGCGCGGTCACGATGGCCGACGTCGCCGCAGCGGCGGGCGTCTCGGTGAAGACCGTGTCGAACGTCCTGGCCGACCACCCGCAGGTGCGGGCCGCGACGCGCGACCGGGTGCTGGCCGCGGTGACGGCGCTGGGGTACCGGGTGAACCCGTTCGCCAGCCGGCTGCGGTCCGGGCGCACCGGGGTGATCGCGTTCGCGCTGCCGCACCTGTACCAGCCGTACTTCGGCGACATGGCCGAGCGGGTGATCGCCGAGGGGGAGCGCCGCGGGCTGACCGTGGTGATCGAGCCGACCGACGCCCTCGCCGAGCGGGAGCGGGCCGTGCTGTCCGGTGCGCGCCGCCAGCAGGTGGACGGGGCGATCCTGTCCCCGGCCGCGCTCGGCGTCGCGGAGCTCCAGGGGCTGCGCGTCGAGGGCCCGGTGGTCCTGCTCGGGCCGCGGCTGGCGGCCCCGCCCGCGGACCAGGTGGTGATGGACGACCAGGGCGCGGCGCGCTCGGCGGTCGAGCACCTGCTCGCCTCGGGTCGCCGTCGGGTCGCGGCGATCGGCACGGCCGACGACGGCGGGTCCGCGGACCGGCGCGAGGCGGGGTACCGGGACGCGCTCGCGGCGTACGGCGTGCCGGTCGACGAGGCGCTGCTGCTGCGGGCGCCGGACTGGGACCGCCGGTCGTCGGGTGCGGCCGCGGTGGTGCGGCTGCTGGACTCGGGCGCGCCGTTCGACGCGGTGTTCTGCTTCAACGACGCGATGGCGTTCGGGGTGCTGCGGGTGCTCGCGAGCCGGGGCCTGCGGGTTCCGGAGGACGTGGCGGTGGTGGGGTTCGACAACACCGAGCAGTGCCGGTTCTCGACGCCGCCGCTCACGTCCGTCGAGCCGGGGCAGGAGCAGATCGCGCGGACGGCGGTCGACCTGCTCGTGCGGCGGATCGAGGGTCGGACGGACGGGCCCGAGGTCGTCGTCGCCGACCACCACCTGGTGGTCCGGGAGTCGTCGGGCGGGCCGCGGACGCCGGTCGCCTGACCGGCGCCGACTCCGACGATGTCAGTGCCAGCACGCTCACAGGGTCGTCACGGTTGACAACGATGTAAGTCTGGCCGCAAGGTGGCTCCGCACACCGACGCACGCATCGCCCGCACCGCCCGCACCCCGCACAGGCAAGGACGCCCATGCCGCTCGACCTCCGACCCGCCGACGCCGGACCCGCCCCGGCCCGCCCCGCCCACGCCGGCCCGGTCGACCCCCGCGCCACCGGCCGCCTCGCCCAGCGCCCCCTGCCCGCGAGCGCCGTGCGCCTCGACCCCGCCGGGCACCTCGGTCGCTGGCAGACGCTCAACGCCGCCGCGACCCTGCCGCACAGCATCGCGATGCTGGAGACCTCCGGCGCGCTGCCGAACCTGCGCCGGGTGGTGGGGGAGTCGGACGCGGAGTACGTCGGGTACATGTTCGCGGACTCGGACGTCTACAAGGTCCTCGAGGCCGTCGGCTGGGAGATCGGGCGGACGGGTACGGACGCGTTCGACGGGTTCCTCGCGGACACCCTCGACCTGCTGACCCGGGTCCAGGAGGACGACGGCTACCTCAGCTCGTACGTCCAGGGGACCCGGCCGGGGGAGCGGTTCGCGGACCTGCGCTGGGCGCACGAGCTCTACTGCGCCGGGCACCTGATCCAGGCGGCGGTCGCCCTGCACCGCGGCGCGGGCCGCGACGACTACCTGGCCCTGGCCCGCCGGTACGCCGACCTGCTGGTGCGGACGTTCGGCCCCGAGGGCCGGGCGGGCTACTGCGGGCACCCCGAGGTCGAGACCGCGCTGGTCGAGCTGTACCGCGCGACCGGCCACGAGCCGTACCTCGCGACCGCCCGCCGGATGGTCGACGAGCGCGGGCAGGATCTGGCGCTGCTCGGCCCGGACCGGCTCGGCGCCCACTACTTCCAGGACCACGCCCCGGTGCGGGAGTCCCTCGAGGCGACGGGGCACGCGGTCCGGCAGCTCTACCTGAACGCCGGGGTCACCGACGTGTACCTCGAGCAGGGCGACGACCGGCTGCTCGCCGCGGTGCGCGCCCAGTGGGACTCGGCGCACCACCAGAAGATGTACGTGACCGGCGCGATGGGCTCGCGGCACTTCGACGAGTCGTTCGGTGACGCCTACGAGCTGCCGCCGGACCGCGCCTACGCGGAGACCTGCGCGGCGATCGCCGACGTGCAGTGGAGCCAGCGGATGCTGCTCGCCGACGGCGGGTCCCGGTACGCGGACGCGGTCGAGCGCGCGCTGCTGAACGCCGTCGCCGCGTCGGTGTCCGCGGACGGGCGCGCGTTCTTCTACTCCAACCCCCTGCACCTGCGCGCGGGGCACCGCGAGGAGGAGAACGCCCCGTCGCGGCGCACGCCCTGGTACTCGTGCGCGTGCTGCCCGCCGAACATCGCCCGCCTGGTCGCCTCGCTGGCGGCCTACGTGGCGACCGCGACCGACGACGCCCTGCGGGTCCAGCTGTACGCCGCCGGGGAGATCGACCTGCCCGCGCACCTCGGCACCGGCACGGTCCGCGTCGGCACCGCCTACCCGGCGGACGGGCGGGTGCGGGTCGACGTCGACGGGGAGCTGACCGGCCACCTCGAGCTGCGCGTGCCGGCCTGGGCGCCGGGTCTGCGGCTGTCCGTCGACGGCGCCCCCGTCCCGGAGCCCCGGGTCGTCGACGGGTACCTGACCGTCCCCTCCGGGACGCGCCGCGTCGAGCTGGACCTGGACATGCCCGCCGTCGCCGTCGCCGCGCACCCGCGGGTCGACGCCGTCCGCGGTGCGGTCGCGCTCACCCGCGGGCCGGTCGTCTACTGCGTCGAGCAGGCCGACCACCCCGACGGGCCGTCCGTCGAGGACGTGCGGCTGCGGCCCGGCGGCGCGCTGGTCGTCGAGCCCCGTGCGGGTGCGCTGCCCCTGATCCGCGCGCAGGGGGTGGCCGCCGAGACCGACGACGCCCCGCTCTACGGCACGCGCACCACCACCCCCGCCGACCGCCCCGTCCCGCTCACCGCCGTCCCGTACGCCGAGTGGGGCAACCGCGCGCCCGGCCCGATGCGGGTCTGGCTCCCGCTCGCCTGACCCGCCCCCACCGGCCCGACCCCCGCACCACCCCAGCCCCGCACCACCCCAGCCCCCGCACCACCCCAGGAAGGACACCCCACCCGTGACCGACGCCCGCCTCACCGTCGACCCCGAGCTCGTCGTCTCCCCGGTCCACCGCCGCACGTTCGGCTCGTTCGTCGAGCACCTCGGCCGGTGCGTCTACACCGGCATCCACGACCCCGGCCACCCGACCGCCGACGAGGACGGGTTCCGCGAGGACGTCCTGGAGCTCGTCCGCGAGCTCGGCGTCACGAGCGTGCGGTACCCGGGCGGCAACTTCGTCTCCGGCTACCGCTGGGAGGACGGTGTCGGCCCGGTCGAGGACCGTCCCGCCCGGCTCGACCTCGCGTGGCACTCCCTGGAGCCCAACACCGTGGGCGTCGACGAGTTCCTGCGCTGGACCCGCAAGGCCGGTGTCGAGCCGATGATGGCCGTCAACCTCGGCACCCGCGGCGTCCTCGAGGCCGTCGACCTGCTCGACTACTGCAACAGCACCGCGCCGACCGCGTGGGCGAAGCAGCGGGCGGCGAACGGCTCACCGGAGGCGTACGACATCCGCATGTGGTGCCTGGGCAACGAGATGGACGGGCCCTGGCAGACGGGCCACAAGACGGCCCACGAGTACGGCCGGATCGCGGCCGAGACGGCCCGGGCCATGCGCCAGGTCGACCCGACGCTCGAGCTGGTGGCCTGCGGGTCGTCCGCTCCGGACCTGCCGACGTTCGGCACCTGGGAGCGCGAGGTGCTCACCGAGACCTACGACCAGGTCGACTACATCTCGATCCACCGGTACTACGAGATCAAGGGCGACGACACGCACTCGTTCCTCGGGTCGTGCGTCGACATGGACGCGTTCATCGACGACGTCGTGGCGACCGCCGACGGCGTCCGCGCCGCGCTCAAGGCCGAGAAGCGGATGATGCTCTCGTTCGACGAGTGGAACGTCTGGTACCAGTCCCGCGCGGCCTCGGTGCCGCCGGCGGGCGACGACTGGCCGGTCGCGCCGGTGCTGCTCGAGGACCGCTACTCCGCGATGGACGCCGTGGTCGTCGGCAACATGCTCATCACCCTGCTGCGGCACTCCGACCGGGTGACCAGCGCGTCCCAGGCGCAGCTGGTCAACGTGATCGCGCCGATCATGACCGAGCCGGGCGGGCGGGTCTGGAAGCAGACGATCTTCCACCCGTTCGCGCAGACCGCCGCCCTCGCGCGGGGCTCCGTGCTGCGGGTCGACCCGGTGTCGGAGACGTTCCCGACCGCGCAGCACGGCGACGTGCCCGCGGTCGACGCGGTCGCCACCTGGGACGAGGAGACCGGGACCGGCTCCCTGCTGGTGGTCAACCGGCACCCGGAGCGTGCCCAGGACCTCACCGTGGACCTGTCCCGGCTCGGGGACGTCCGGGTCGTGGCGGCCACGACGCTGCACCACGACGACCCGTTCGCCGTGAACACCGCCGACGCCCCCGACGAGGTGGCGCCGCGCGCCCGCGAGGACGTCGCGCTGGTCGACGGCACCCTGACGATGGCGCTGCCCGCCATCTCGTTCAGCACCGTCGCGCTGGCCCGCGGCTGACCTGCGGTGCGGGCGCGCTCGCGCGTCCGCGCCGTTCGTCCGCGCGCCCACGCCGTCCGCGCGCGTGCCCGCCGGGCTCGGCGCCCGCCCCCGCCGTGGGGGTCAGGGTGCCGAGCCCGCCGGACCGGACGCCCGTGTGCCGCCGGCCCCGGTGTCCCAACCGGGGCGACGGCGCCGCGCGCGTCCCCTCAGCGGGAGTCGGAGACGGTGCCCCGGATCGCGGCCCTGCCGGCCTCGAGCCGCGCGACCGGGACCCGGAACGGCGAGCAGGACACGTAGTCCAGCCCGACCGCGTCGAAGAACCCGATCGACTCCGGGTCGCCGCCGTGCTCGCCGCAGACCCCGATCACGAGGTCCGGCCGGGAGGCCCGTCCCTCGTCGACCGCGAGCCGCACGAGCCGCCCGACCCCCTTGGTGTCGATGCTCTCGAACGGCGACACGGTGAGCACGCCGTTCGCGAGGTACTGCGGGAAGAACGCCCCCTCCACGTCGTCGCGGGAGAACCCCCACGTGGTCTGCGTGAGGTCGTTGGTGCCGAACGAGAAGAACTGCGCGACCTCCGCGATCCGGTCCGCCGTGAGCGCCGCGCGCGGCAGCTCGATCATCGCGCCGACCGGCAGGTCCAGCGGCACGCCGCGGGTCGCGCCGACCTCGGCCATGATCCGCAGCGCCTCGTCGCGGACCAGGTGCAGCTCCATCACCGACCCGATCAGCGGCACCATGATCTCCGGCCGCGGCGACCCGCCGGCCTCCAGCCGGTCCGCGGTGGCCTCGCACACCGCGCGGATCTGCAGCGCGAACAGCCCCGGCACGACCAGGCCCAGCCGGACGCCGCGCAGCCCCAGCATCGGGTTCGCCTCGTGCATCCGGCGCACCGCGGCCAGCAGGCGCACGTACCGCTCCTCGGGGGCGCCGCGCTCCTCGGCCAGCGCCACGCGCACCGCCAGGTCCGTCAGGTCCGGCAGGAACTCGTGCAGGGGCGGGTCGATCAGCCGGATCGTCGTCGGCAGCCCGTCCATCTCGGCGAGCAGCCCCGCGAAGTCGGCGCGCTGCAACGGCAGCAGCGCGTCGAGCGCGGCCTCCCGCTCGGCGTCGTCCTCCGCCAGCACCACCCGCTCGACCAGCACCCGCCGCTCGCCGAGGAACATGTGCTCGGTCCGGCACAGCCCGATGCCCTCGGCCCCGAGCGCCCGGGCCCGGCGCGCGTCGTCGGCGGTGTCGGCGTTGGCGTGCACGTGCAGGCGCCGGGTGTCGTCGGCGTGCGTGAGCAACCGGTGCACCGACCGCACCAGGTCGCCGGTCTGCTCGTCGTCGCCGGCCTGCGCGAGCGCCGCGTCGAGGCCCTGCTCCAGGTAGGTGCTCACCGGCGACGGCGACACGGGCACCGCCCCGAGGAACACCTCGCCCGTGGACCCGTCGAGCGCGAGCACGTCGCCCTCGGCGACCCGGTGCCCGCCGACCGTCATCGCGCGGGCCGCCGGGTCGATGTCCAGCGCGTCGGCGCCGACCACGCAGGTGCGCCCCATCCCGCGCGCGACCACGGCGGCGTGCGAGGTCTTCCCGCCGCGGGCCGTGAGCACGCCCACCGCCGCGATCATCCCGCCGAGGTCGTCCGGGTTGGTCTCGCGGCGCACGAGCACGACGTCCTGGCCCTCGGCCGCCCAGGCCTGCGCCGTCGCGGAGTCGAACACGGCCCGCCCCACCGCGGCGCCAGGGGAGGCCGCCATGCCGCGGGTCAGGGTGGTGCGCTCGGCGGTCGCGTCGAACTGCGGGAACATCAGCTGCGCGAGCTGCGCGCCGCTGACCCGGGTCAGCGCCTCGTCCATCGTGATGAGGTGCTCGTCGACCAGCTGCGTCGCGATCCGGAACGCGGCCGGGGCGGTGCGCTTGCCGACCCGGGTCTGCAGCATCCACAGCGTCCCGCGCTCGACGGTGAACTCCACGTCGGACAGGTCGCGGTAGTGCGTCTCGAGCCGGCGCATCGCCTGCCGCAGGGCCGTGTAGGAGCGCAGGTCGACCTGCTCCATCTCCGCGAGGCTCAGGGTGTTGCGGATGCCCGACACCACGTCCTCGCCCTGGGCGTTCACGAGGTAGTCGCCGTAGTCCCCGGACCGGCCGGTCGCGGGGTCGCGGGTGAACGCCACGCCGGTGCCCGACGTCGGGCCGAGGTTGCCGAACACCATGCTCACGACGTTCACGGCGGTGCCGAGGTCGTCCGGGATCCGCTCGCGCCGCCGGTACAGCCGCGCGCGGTCGGTGTCCCAGGACCGCAGCACCGCGACGATCGCCAGGTCCAGCTGCTCGCGCGGGTGCTGCGGGAACACCCGGCCGGACTCCGCCAGGACGATCGTCTTGAACTCGTCGACCAGCGCGCGCAGGTCGTCGGCGTCCAGGTCGACGTCGTGCTCGACGCCCTTGGCGGCCTTGGCGCGGTCGAGGGCGGCCGCGAACAGGTCGCCGTCGACGTCCAGCACCGTCTTGCCGAACATCTGGATCAGCCGCCGGTACGAGTCCCAGGCGAACCGCTCGTCCCCGGAGAACTCCGTCAGCCCCACGACCGACGCGTCGTTCAGCCCGACGTTGAGGACCGTCTCCATCATCCCGGGCATCGAGAACTTGGCACCGGAGCGGACCGACACCAGCAGCGGGTCGTGGAAGTCGCCGAGCCGCCGGCCGAGCGTGTCCTCCAGCCGGCGCAGCGCCATCGTCACCTCGACCCGCAGCTCCGGCGGCAGGTGCCCGGTCCGCATGAACGCGCGGCACGCGTCGGTGGTGATGGTGAACCCCGGCGGGACCGGCAGGCCGAGCCGGGTCATCTCGGCGAGGTTCGCGCCCTTGCCGCCGAGCAGGTCCTTGTCGTCCTTGCCGCCCTCGGAGAAGTCCTGGACGTAGCTGGCCACGTGCACCCCCGGGTCCCGCGGAGGGCGCCGTTGCCCCCACACGCCCGAGTGTCCACCCGCCCCCGCCGCCGCCACCAGGGACGAGGGTCCCCCCTTCTCGCCTCCGCTCGGCGGGCGAGGTCGAGGGTTTCACTCCAGGAGGGGCCGTGAAACCCTCGACCTCGCGCGAAACCCTCGACCTCGGCGCCAGGCGCGCGGAGCCGGTCAGCGGTATCAGGGGGCGACGCGTCGGTGGCCGCCGGTAGGATGGTCGAGTCCTACCCGTCCGGATCAAGGAGCGCGGCGCGAGCCGAGCACATGGCTGAGACCTCACCCGATCGACACGATCGATCGCTCCCCGGCGTGGCGGCCCGGGTCGAGCACCGCATCACGATCCCGTCCGGCGTGTCGATGGTCGAGCTGCTGGGCCTGAACGACCAGGTGCTGCGTGCCGTGGAGTCGGGCTTCGCGACGGTCGACGTGCACGTGCGCGGCAACGAGATCGCGCTCGCCGGGCCGGCGGGCGACGTCGCCCTGGTCGCGCGGCTGGTGGACGAGCTGGTCGAGATGGCCGCGGTCGGCACGCCGCTGACGGCCGACGTCGTCACCCGCTCCGTCGCGATGCTGACCGCGGGCACCGCGACGCGGCCGGCCGACGTGCTGGCGTTCAACATCCTGTCCAACCGCGGCCGGACGATCCGCGCCAAGACGTCGGGGCAGAAGGAGTACGTCGAGGCGATCGACCGGAACACCATCACGTTCGGGATCGGCCCGGCGGGCACCGGCAAGACGTACCTGGCGATGGCGAAGGCCGTGCAGGCGCTCCAGGCCCGGCAGGTCGACCGGATCGTGCTGACCCGCCCCGCGGTCGAGGCCGGCGAGCGCCTCGGGTTCCTGCCCGGCGGGCTCAGCGAGAAGATCGACCCGTACCTGCGGCCCCTGTACGACGCGCTGCACGACATGGTCGACGTCGAGTCGATCCCGCGGCTGATGGAGGCGGGGACCATCGAGGTCGCCCCGCTCGCCTACATGCGCGGCCGCACGCTCAACAGCTCCTTCATCATCCTGGACGAGGCGCAGAACACCTCGGCCGAGCAGATGAAGATGTTCCTCACCCGCCTCGGCTTCGGCTCGAAGGTCGTGGTCACCGGCGACGTCACGCAGGTCGACCTGCCGTCGGGGACCCCGTCCGGGCTGCGGGTGGTGGAGTCGATCCTGGCGGACGTCGACGACGTCGCGTTCTGCCGGATGTCCTCCTCCGACGTCGTCCGCCACCGGTTGGTGAGCGACATCATCGACGCCTACGCACGCTGGGACAGCAACAGATGAGCATCGAGGTCAACAACGAGTCCGGCCACGAGGTCGACGAGGCGGAGTTCGCCGCACTGGCGCGCTTCGTGCTCGACCAGATGCACGTGCACCCGCAGACCGACCTGTCGATCCTGTTCGTGGACACGACGGTCATGACGGACCTGCACGTGAAGTGGATGGACGAGCCCGGCCCCACGGACGTGCTCTCCTTCCCGATGGACGAGCTGCGCCCCGGCCGCGCCGACGAGCCCACGCCCGCCGGGCTGCTGGGCGACGTGGTGCTGTGCCCGGAGGTCGCCGTCGAGCAGGCGCGCACCGCGGGGCACTCCACGGCGGAGGAGCTGCTGCTGCTCACCACGCACGGGATCCTGCACCTGCTGGGCTACGACCACGCGGAGCCGGAGGAGGAGAAGGAGATGTTCGGCCTGCAGCGCCAGCTGCTGCTGACCTTCCTCGCCGGCCGATGACGGAGGTCCCGGTCGGGCTGCTCGTCGTCCTGACGGTCCTGGCCGTCCTGGTGGCGGCGGCGCTGTCCGCGGGCGAGGCGGCGGTGCTGCGGGTCGGCCGGAACGACCTGGCCGACCTGCTGAGCGGACGGCACCCCGCCGCGGAGCGGGTGCAGCGCCTCGCCGAGGACCGCACCGCCGTCGCGGGCGCCGCGTCCGTGGTGCGGCTGCTGTGCGAGATGCTCGCGGCGGTGTGCCTCACGCTGGCGATCGCCGCCTCCGACCTGGTGTGGTCGGTCGAGCTGGTCATCGCCGTGCTGGCCTGCGCGTTCCTGACCGTGGTCCTCGCGCGGCTGAGCCCGCGGTCGCTCGGCCACCGCTACCCGCGGGTGGTGCTGACCGCGACGTCGCGGCTGCTCGCCGGCGTCCGGGTGGTCGCCGGCCCGCTGGTCGGCGTCGCGTCCGCCGCCGGCTCCGAGGTCGAGCCCGACGAGCTGCGCGAGATCGTCGAGCGCACCGGGGACGGCCCGGGCGTCGACACCGACGAGCGCCAGATGGTCCGCTCGGTGCTGGGCCTCGGCGACACCCTGACCCGCGAGGTGATGGTCCCGCGCACCGACATGGTGACGACCGTCGAGTCGACCCCGCTGACCAAGGTGCTGTCGCTGCTGCTGCGTTCCGGGTACTCGCGGGTGCCGGTGATCGGCGAGCAGGTGGACGACCTGCGGGGCGTGCTCTACCTCAAGGACCTGGTCCGGCGGATGCAGGACGACCCGACCGCCGGGGACGCCCCCGCGGGGTCGCTCGTCCGGCCCGCGGTGTTCGTCCCGGAGTCCAAGCCGGTCGACGAGCTGCTGCGCGAGCTCCAGGCCGGGGCCTCGCACATCGCGATGGTCGTCGACGAGTACGGCGGCATCGCCGGGCTGGTGACGATCGAGGACGCGCTGGAGGAGATCGTCGGCGAGCTCACCGACGAGCACGACCCCTCCGCCCCGCAGGTCGAGGACCTCGGCGGCGGCACCTACCTGGTGCCCGCCCGCCTCGGCAAGGACGAGCTCGGCGAGCTGTTCGGCGTCGAGGTGGACGACGACGACGTCGACACCGCGGGCGGGCTGCTCGCCAAGTCCCTCGGCAAGGTGCCCATCCCGGGCTCCGCGGGGGAGATCCACGGGCTCCGGCTCGTCGCGCAGGGCACCGAGGGCCGGCGCAAGCGCGTCGCCCGGGTGCTCGTGTCCCGCGCCCCCGACGACGCGGACGCGCAGGACGCCCCCCGCACCGACGACCGCGGCGACGCCCGGTCCGACTCCCGGTCCGACGACCGCCCCGAGACACCCGACCGCGCCGCCGGCGCCGTCGCCCCCACGCACCGCCCCGCAGACCAGTGACGGAGACCCCCGTGACCCACCGCTCCGGATTCGCCTGCCTCGTCGGCCGGCCCAACGCCGGCAAGTCGACCCTGACCAACGCCCTCGTCGGCCAGAAGGTCGCGATCACCTCCGGCCGGCCGCAGACCACCCGGCACACCGTCCGCGGCATCGTGCACCGCGACGACGCCCAGCTCGTCCTGGTCGACACCCCCGGGCTGCACCGCCCGCGCACGCTGCTCGGCGAGCGGCTGAACGCCCTGGTGCGGGACACCCTCACCGAGGTCGACGTCGTGGGCTTCTGCCTGCCGGCGGACCAGAAGGTCGGACCGGGCGACCGGTTCATCGCGGAGCAGCTCGCGCAGCTCGGCCGCCGCACCCCGGTGATCGCGCTGGCGACGAAGGCCGACCTGGTCGGCAAGCAGCGCCTCGCGGAGCACCTGCTGGCGATCTCCGAGCTCGGCGAGTGGGCGGACATCGTGCCGGTGTCCGCCGAGAGCGGGTACCAGGTGGACGTCGTCGAGCAGGTGCTGGTCTCGCACCTGCCCGAGGGCCCGGCGCTGTACCCCGAGGGGGAGCTGACCGACGAGCCCGAGGCCGTCATGGTCGCCGAGCTCGTCCGCGAGGCCGCGCTCGAGGGCGTCCGCGACGAGCTGCCGCACTCGCTCGCGGTGGTCGTCGACGAGATCGTGCCGCGACCGACCGCCGAGGGGCAGACGCCGATGCTCGACGTGCGGGTCAACCTCTACGTGGAGCGGGACAGCCAGAAGGCGATCATCATCGGCCGCGGCGGCTCGCGGCTGCGCGAGGTCGGCACCGCCGCCCGGCGCGGCATCGAGGCGCTGCTGGGCTCGCGCGTCTACCTCGACCTGCACGTCAAGGTCGCGAAGGACTGGCAGCGCGACCCGAAGCAGCTCGGGCGGCTGGGCTTCTGAGCGACGGGACCACCTACCCGGTCCCGCGGCGGGGTCGGTGGGGTCGGGGCGGCACGGACCGGTTCGGCCATAATCGCGAGGTGCGCAACCGGACCGCCGCGGGCACCGTGATGGGGGCCATCGCCCTCGCCGTGCTCGGCGCGCTCATGGGGCCGCAGTACGCGCCGGTGCCGATGACCGACCCGCTGACGGTCCAGGCGTCGTCGACCGCGATCCCGGGCGCCGAGCCGACGGGCCCCTACGCCGTCGAGTCGTCCGTGGTGACGGTCGAGCTCCAGGGCGCGACGGTCGAGGCCCGGCTGCTCGTGCCCGAGGGCGTGGGGGCGGACGTGCCCGGCGTGGTGTTCGTGCACGGTGCCGGCACGGGCCGGTTCGCGGACGCGTTCGTCGACCAGGCGCGGGCGCTGGCGGAGTCCGGGGTCGCGACCCTCGTGCCCGACAAGCGGCTCGACACCTACAGCGCCCGGCACCGCGACTACCTGGCGATGGCCGAGGACTACCTGCGCTCGTTCGACGTGCTGCGGGCCACGCCCGGCATCGACCCCGACCGGGTGGGCGTCTACGCGGAGAGCGAGGGCGCCTGGATCGCGCCGGTGATGGCGGTCGACCAGCCGGACGTCGCGTTCGTCGTGCTGGTGTCCGCGCCGGTCGTCGCGCCCCGGCAGCAGGCCGCGTTCGCGGTCGACTCCTACCTGCGCAACACCGGGGTCCCGCAGCAGGTGTTCCGCGCGATCCCGCGCGCGGTCGGCATGTCGCTGCCCGGGGGCGGGTTCGAGTACGCGGACTTCGACGTGGCGCCCTACCAGCGGCGGCTCACCCAGCCGGTGCTGGTCGCGTACGGCACCGCGGACGCGTCCATGCCGCTGGTGCAGGGCGCCGAGCAGATCATCCGGGACGTCGCCATCGCCGGGAACGCCTCCTACACCGTGCGGTACTACCGGGGCGCCGACCACGGCATCCGGGTGGACGGGTCGGTGTCGCCGGCGTTCCTGCGCGACCTGACCGGGTGGGTGACGGGGCTGCCGGGGACCGGGTCGGCGTGGCCGCGGGTCGCGGGCGCGCAGCCCGAGCAGCTGTACTGGGCGGCCCCCGTGCCGCAGCCGCGGTGGCTCGGGAACGGCGACGTGCTGCTGTTCCTGGTGATCGGGGCGGTGGGCGTCCTCGTCCTGCTGCCGGTCGGTCGCGCCGCGCTGGTCGGGGTGCACCGTCTCCGGGGGACGGCGCCCGCGCGCGGGCGCGACCGCGGCCTGGACCGGCGCCTCGGCGTGCTGTCGGTGGTGACCGTCGCGACCGTCGGCGCGCTCGTCTGGTACCTCGTCGCCGTAGCCCGGCTCGCGCTGGGCTACGAGCGCAACGGCTGGGTCGTGCAGGGCGGGTGGCTCGCGGTGCGGGTCCTCGGCCTGGTGGCGGTCGCGGCCGCGGCCTCGGTCGTCGTGCGGCTGCGCGCGCTGCGCGAGCGCGGGGAGCCGCTCGCCCACGGCGTCGTCGGCCACGTCGTCCTGTGGGGGACGAGCGCGGCCTGCGCGGCGCTGCTGGTCGTGCTCGCGTACTGGGGCGTGTACCAGCTGGGGATCTGATCGAGCGGGCCCGCGCGGCGCGGGGCGCGCGCGGGCGTCCGGACCAGGCACCATGGGTGCCGGAGTACTGACCGAGGGGAGCACAGGTGCGCACGACGTGGGGTTCGGCGACCGACCGGGGGCGGGTGCGCTCGCTCAACGAGGACGCGCTGCTGGCCCACCCGCCGGTGTTCCTGGTCGCGGACGGCATGGGCGGCCACGAGGCCGGGGACGTGGCGAGCCGCCTGGCGGTCGAGGAGTTCGCGCGCCTCGCCGGGCTGACGGTCGTCGACCCGTCCGACCTGCACGCCTGCTTCCGGAGCGCCGCGCAGCGCATCCGTGGCGCGTTCGAGCGTCGGGAGGGCGGCACCACCGTCGCGGGCGTCGCGCTCGGCGAGCACGACGGCACCGCCCACTGGCTCGTGTTCAACGTCGGCGACTCCCGGGTGTACCGGTGGCAGGACGGCCGGCTCGCCCAGGTCACCGTCGACCACTCGGTCGTGCAGGAGCTCGTGGACTCCGGCACGCTGAGCCGCGACGCCGCGGAGCAGCACCCCGAGCGGCACGTCCTCACGCGCGCGCTCGGCACCGGGGCCGACCCCGAGCCCGACTACTGGATGCTGCCCGCGCAGCCCGGTGACCGGCTGCTGATCTGCTCCGACGGCATCACCGGCGAGCTCACCCCCGCCGACGTCGCCGACGTCCTGGCGCGCACGGCCGGCAGCGGCGCCGCGGCGGCCGAGCTCGTGCGGCGCGCGGTCGAGGCCGGCGGGCGCGACAACGCGACGGCCGTGGTGGTGGACGCCACGTCCGAGATCGAGGGTTCTTCACCCGGATGGCTCGCGTTCGGCACCGAGCCTGCCGATAGGACATGGGACGAGACGGTCGACGGGGCCACCATCCCGCGACCCCGCAGCCATCAGGAGGACCCTCGGTGATCGTGCCCGAGTACACGCCCGGAGACTGGTACGCCGTCGTGGCAGGCGGCGTCGTGCTGCTGCTCGCCCCGTCGACGCCGCCGGAGGTGGTCCGCGACGTGTGGGCCGCCGCACCCGAGCAGGGCGGTGGCCTCAGCGGCCAGCTGGACGCGCTCGTCCGGCACGGCATCGGCGGGCTGCACCCGTTCGCGGCGGTCGACCTCAGCACCGGCGCCGTGCACACCGCGCTGCGCGGCGACGTCGAGGTCGAGGTCGTGCGCGGCACCCGCGCCGAGGTGCTCACCGCGCCGACCGTCGTGTCCTGGTCCGAGCGCTCCGTCGGCTCCGCCGACGAGGTGACGGTCCGGACCCCCGGCGCCGCCCGCGGCTCCGCGCTGCCCCTCGTCGGCGGCGTCGTGCGCGCCTCGCGCGTGCGCGTCCGGCTCACCGGCGCCGACGCGGCGCCCGCGCCGGCGGCCGCGTCGGACACGCCCGTGGTGCTGCCCGCGTCCCCGACGCCCGTGGCGGTCGCGTCGGCGGAGCCTGTCGCGCCCGCGCCGGCGGAGCCGGCTGCACCCGCGCCGTCGGAGGCCGCTGCACCCGCGCCGTCGGAGTCCACCGCCGCGCCCGCGTCCGAGGAGCAGGTGGCCGAGGTCGAGGTCGCCGCGGAGCCGGCTGCGGTGGTCGAGCCGACCGCAGCGGCCGAGCCGGCCGCCGAGGCCGCGCCCGCGCCGCAGCCCGCGCCCGAGGCCGTCGTCGACCCCGAGGCCCTCGTCGACCCCGAGGCCCTCGTCGAGCCCGAGCCGGCCCCCGAGCCCCAGCGCGTCGTCGAGCCCGCACCGGCCCCCGCCGTCGAGGCGGCCCCGGAGCCGGAGCCGTTCGTCCCCCCGGCCGCGCCGGTCCCCGCGCTGCCGGGCCCGGCCTCCGCGGACGACCACGACGGCCTGACGATCCTCAGCGGCGAGCTCGCGTCGATCCGCCAGAACCTGCCCTCGTGGGCGGTCTCGCAGACGGGCGACTGGCCCTCGGGCGCGGGGATCCCGACGCCGGCCCCCGGCCCGGGCGCGTTCGCCTCCTCGTCGCCGGTCTCGGGCGCGGTCCCGGTCTCGGGCGCCGCCGCCGCCCCGACGACGCACGCCCCGGCACCGCGCCTCGCGCTGTCCACGGGTGCCCTCGTCCCGGTCGACGCCGTGGTGCTGATCGGTCGCGCCCCGCAGGCCGGTCGCGCGCCCGACGGCGCCGAGCCGCGCCTCGTGACGGTCCCGAGCCCCGAGCAGGACATCTCGCGCACCCACGCCGAGGTCCGTCTCGAGCTGGGCCGTGTGCTGGTCACCGACCTGTACTCCACCAACGGCATCACCGTCGCCAGCGGCGGGCTGCCGCCGCGCCGCATCGCCGCCGGCGAGCCCGTCGCGGTCGGGGAGGGGGACCTCGTCGACCTCGGCGACGGCGTGACGTTCACCGTGGAGCCGGGTGCGTGAGTCGACGACGTGAGGCCTCGCGGCCGCCGCACCTGCCGGGCTACGCGGTGCAGCAGCTGCTGGGTTCGGGGGGCTCGGCGGACGTGTTCCTGTACGAGCAGGAGCTGCCGCGCCGGTCGGTGGCGGTCAAGGTGCTGCTCGGGGGCGTGGACGCGGACACCCGTGCGGCGTTCGAGCGCGAGGCCGACCTGACGGCACGCCTGTCCCACCACCCGTCGATCGTGACGGTCTACCAGGCGGGCGTCGCGGACGACGGCCGCCCCTACCTGGTGATGGAGTACTGCTCGCGGCCGAGCCTGGGGCAGCGGTACCGCAGTGAGCGGTTCGACGTCGCCGAGGTGCTGCAGCTCGGCGTGCGGCTCGCGTCGGCGGTCGAGACGGCGCACCGCGCGGGCATCCTGCACCGGGACATCAAGCCCGGGAACGTGCTGACCAACGACTTCGGCCGGCCGGTGCTGAGCGACTTCGGCATCGCGGCGACCGTCGACGCGGGCGGACCCGCCGTCGGCATGTCGATCCCGTGGGCCGCGCCGGAGCTGCTGGCGGCCGAGCCGTTCGGCGACGCGCGCTCCGACGTGTACTCCCTGGCGGCGACGCTGTTCTCCGCGCTCGCCGGACGGTCGCCGTTCGAGCGGCCCGGTGGCGGGAACGAGGCCGCCGACCTGGTCGGGCGGATCGAGCGCGGCGCCCCGGTGCCGTTCACCCGCGACGACGTGCCCGAGCGCCTGCGGACCGTGCTGTCCCGCGCGATGGCCCGCGACATCCAGCAGCGGCACGGCAGCGCCGTCGAGCTGGCGCACGACCTGCGGGCCGTCGAGGCGGACCTCGGTCTCCCGCTGACCCCGCTGGACGTCGAGGACGTCGCGGCGCGGTCGGGCACCGACTACGCCGCCGCGTCCGTCGAGCAGGACGCGACCCGGGCGCGGCCGGTGGTCGAGATCGCGCCGGGCGCCCCCACCACCGGGCCCCTGGTCCGCACGACCGTCCCCGTCGGGCCGCCACTGGACATCGGCGCGGGCGCCGAGGCGACCCGGATGCGGCCCGTCGTCACGGTGCGCGCCGACGTGCCCGCGGACGGCCCCGTCGTCGCCCCGCCGGCCCTGGTGCACGAGGTCGGCCCGGGAGCCCCGCGCCGGTCCCGCAGCGGCCAGGTGCTGGCCGCCGTCGGCTCGGTCCTGGCGATCGCGGCCGCGGTGGTCGCCGTCGTGCTGCTCGCGAACCGCCCCGACGCGAGCCCCGGCCCCGACGCCGAGACCGACTTCCCGGGCCCGCAGGACACGGTCGCGGCGACGGTCCCGAGCCCGACCAACCTGTTCGGCTCGCGCGCGGCGGACGGCACGATCGTGTTCACCTGGACCAACCCGGACGAGCAGGAGGGCGACACCTACCTGTGGGGTCGGCTGACCACCACCGGGGAGCCCCAGCTGCAGATCGTCGAGGACCAGACCGTGACCCTGCCCGCCGACCCGGGTGAGGTCTGCATCGAGGTGTCGATCGTGCGCGCCGACCGCCGGGCGTCCGCGACGCCGACCGAGGGGTGCGCCGCGTGAGGTTCGCCTGGAACCGGAAGAAGACCGTCTCCACCGTGGCGGTGGTCAGCGTGCCCGCCGTGGTGGCGACGCTCGCCCTGGTGAACCCGGGCTTCCCGCTCGCGCAGGTCGACCTGAACGACGGCGCGGTCTGGCTGACGTCGACCAGCACCCTCCAGGTCGGCCGCTACAACGCGCAGGTCGAGGAGCTCAACGCCGGGCTGACCGCGACGGGCGGCGAGTTCGACGTGCTCCAGGAGGCCGGCAACGTCCTCATCGTCGAGCCGGGGACGGTGTCGGTCGTCGACCCGGCGGGCGTCACCGCCGCGGCGCAGGTCGCCGTGCCGGCAGGCGCGCAGGTGTCGATGGCCGGCGGGACCGTCGCGGTGATGGACCCCGAGGGTCAGGCGTGGGTGAGGACCTTCGCCGACCTGCCGCTGCTCCAGGTCGCGGCCGACGAGCCGGACGCGGACGTCGGCGCGGGCGGCCTGGTCGTCGCGACCGCGGGGGGCGACGCGCTCGCCGTCGAGGCCACGTCCGGCGAGGTCACCCGCCTCACCCCGACCACGGGCGCACCCACCGCGTCCGAGCCCGCGTCGTCGCTCGGCGGCGCGGTCGACCACGTGACCGCCGTCGGCGACGTCCCGGTGGGGCTGGACGGCGAGACGGTCCGGACCCCCGGCGGGTCGAGCGACATCGGCATGGCGCAGCCCGTGCTCCAGCAGGCCGGACCGGCCGCCTCGACCGTGCTGGTCGCGGGCAGCACCGGCCTCGTCGAGGTCGCGCTGTCCTCCGGCGACGTCGCCGCGGAGCACGAGGCCGGCGGCGGGGGCACCCCGGCCGCCCCCGTGCGGGTGGGTCGGTGCGCGCACGCCGCCTGGCCGACCGCCACGCAGAACTACCTGCGGCTGTGCGACGACGCCGCGCCCGAGCTGCTGGACCTCGACGGCGTGACCAGCGCCGACGCCCTGGTGTTCCGCGTCAACCGCCAGGTCGTCGCCCTGAACGAGACCACGGACGGCCGGCTGTGGCTGCCGCTCGAGGACACCGAGCTGCGCGAGCCCGAGTGGACCGACGTCGTGCCCGAGGAGGAGCCGGACGACGAGACCGAGCAGTCCGAGGGCGAGCGCACCACGCAGGAGCTCGTGCCGGAGTGCTCGCCCACGAGCGCCGCCCCGAACGCCGTCGACGACGAGTTCGGCGTGCGCGCCGGGCGCACCGCGATCCTGCCGGTCATCGACAACGACACGTCGTCCGACTGCGGCATCCTCGTCATCAGCGACGTCGACCCCCTGGCACCCGAGTTCGGCGCGCTCCAGCAGGTGTACGGCGGCCGGGCGCTGCAGGTCTCCGTGCCGGCCGACGCCACCGGGTCGACGACGTTCTCGTACTCGATCAGCGACGGCCGCGGCACCACCGCGCCCTCGACCGCGCAGGTCACGCTGACGGTCCGCGCGCCCGGCCAGGACGAGCCGCCGGTGCAGGTCCGCACCGGGGAGATCCGCGTCGAGCAGAACCAGACCACGACCTACCCGGTGCTCGCGGACTTCTCGGACCCGGACGGCGACCCGCTGACGCTGGTGTCCGCGACCGCCGAGTCGGGCACGGCCCGGTTCCGCCAGGACGGCACGCTGACCTACGTCGCCGACGGCGGCACCCTCGGCCGGACGGTCGTGCACGTCGTGGTGTCCGACGGCGTCAACGCAGCCGAGGGCACGGTGGACGTGGACGTGCGCGCGCCCGGGTCGCGGCCCCTGCAGATCGACCCGGTGCACGCCTTCACCTACACCGACCAGGACGTGCTCGTCCGCCCGCTGTCGGCGGTGCGGTCCGCCGGTGCCGAGCGCCCGCGCCTCGCGGGCGTCGAGGACGCCGCGGGGACCACGATCACGCCGGACCTCGACGCGGGGACGTTCACGTTCCGCGCCGCGCAGGCCGGCACCTACTACGTCACCTTCACGGTCACGGCCGCCCCGCAGCAGGCCACGGGCGTGGCGCGCGTCGACGTGCGCGAGCGGCCCGAGGTGCCCGAGCCGCCGGTCGCCGTGCTCGACCGCGCCTGGCTGCCCGCCGGCGGCCAGACCACGGTCAACCCGCTCGACAACGACACCGACCCGGGCGGCGGGGTCCTGGTGCTCCAGTCCGTCGACGCCCCGGACGGCCTGCGCGTCGCGGTCCGGCAGCGCGAGATCGTGACGATCTCCGCGGTGGGCGCGCTCACCGAGCCCGTGACGCTCCAGTACGTCGTGTCCAACGGCGTCGCCTCGGCGACCGGGCAGATCCTGGTGTCACCCGTCCCGGCGTCGTCCACCTCGCAGCCGCCCGTCGTGCCGAACGCCACCGCGGACGTGCGGACCGGCGGCGTCGTGACCGTGCCCGTGCTCGAGGACGCCTACGACCCCGACGGCGACGAGATCACGCTCAAGACCGAGTTCGCCGAGCCGCTCGCCGACGGCCAGGGCCTGCTGTTCGTCGCCGGCGACGTGCTCCGGTACCAGGCGCCCGCGTCGGCGATGACGGTGCACGCGACCTTCGTGGTCCGCGACGCGACCGGCAACGAGACCGCCGCGACCCTGACCGTCCGGGTGCACGACTCCGACCCGACCACCAAGGCACCGCCGCGCCCGCGGGCGCTGGTCGCCCGGGTGTTCGCGGGGGAGACCGTGCGGATCCCGGTGCCGCTGGCGGGCATCGACGCGGACGGCGACGGCATCACGCTGCTCGGCGTCGCGTCCGCCGGCACCAAGGGCCGGGTGACCACGGTCGGCGCCGACTACCTCGAGTACGAGGCGCTGCCCGGCGAGGCCGGCACCGACACGTTCACCTACGCCGTCGAGGACTGGACCGGCCAGCGCGCCGTCGCCACGATCCGGGTCGGCATCGCCGCGCGCCCCGGGGACAGCAACCGCGTGGTCGCCCGGGACGACACGATCACCGTCAGGCCCGGGCAGACCGTCGAGGTCCGCGTCCTGGAGAACGACACCGACGTCTCCGGCGGGGACCTGTCGCTGCAGGGCGACCTCGAGGCCGACCCCGGGATCACGGCGTCCGTCGTCGGCAGCCGCGTCCTCGTGGTCGGCGAGCAGGCCGGCACGTTCACGATCGGCTACACCGCGGCGAACGCCCGGGGCGCCCGCGCCGGCGCCGTCCTGACCGTGACCGTCGACCCGGACGCGCCCGTGCTGGCGCCGATCGCCCGCGACGTCGTCGTGCCGCCCGTCGACACCGTGGGCCGCACCAGCGTGGACGTCGACGTGCTCGCCGTCGCGCAGAACCCCAGCGGGCCGCTGGGCGACCTCGCCGTGTCGGTGCCGCGCAGCGCCGCCGACGTCGCCACGGTCGCCGAGGACGGCACGGTCACCGTGACCCTCGCGGAGACCGCGCAGACCATCCCGTACCTGCTGACCAACACCACCGCCGACGGCGTCCGCTCGTACGCGTTCATCTCCGTGCCCGCGCTCGGGTTCTTCCCGCCGACCGCGCGCCCCCGTGCCCCGGAGCTCCGGGTCGCGGGCGGCGAGACGCTGACCATCCCGCTCGGCGAGCAGATCCAGGTGGCCCCCGGCCGCACCGCCCAGGTCGCCGACCCCACCGCGGTCACCGCGACCCGGTCCGACGGCTCCCCGCTGGTCGCGGACAGCACGACGGTCCGGTTCACCCCGGCCGCCGGCTACGTCGGGCCCGCGTCGATCACCGTCCCGGTCACCGACGCGACCGGCGCGGGCGACACCACCGCGCGGACGTCCGTCATCACGCTCCCGATCACCGTGTACACGCTCGACGACTACCCGCCGACGTTCGTCCCCGCGAGCCTGTCGGTCGGCCCGGGCGAGGCACCGACCACGGTCGACCTGCTGGCGTTCACCCAGGGCGTCGAGGGCGCCTCGGGCGCGGACACCTACACGTACAAGATCAACGGCGACGTGCCCGCCGGGTTCACCGCCTCGCTGTCGGGGAGCAACCTCACCGTGGCGTCCGACGTCAGCACCCCCAAGGGCACCCGCGGCACGCTGCCGCTGACCCTCGGGTACGGGCGCGCCGGGACGATGGAGGTCCAGGTCGAGCTGCGGACCGTGGCCAGCACCCGGCGCGTCGCCGTCGTGAACAGCGTGGCCGTCAACGACGGCGTCCAGGGCGAGGAGCGCGTCGTCGACATCCTCGCCGGCGCGTACAACCCGTTCCCGGACCAGCCGCTGCGGATCGTGGGCGTCAGCGTCGAGACCCCCGGCACCGGCACCGCCAGCGCGTCCGGCGAGCGTGTCGTGGTCCGCCCGACCGACGACCTCGTCGGTCAGATGGTCGTGCGCGTCCGGGTCCGCGACGCCACCGACGACAGCGCCCGCGAGGTGGCGGCGTCCATCACGCTGCGCGTCCGCGGCAAGCCCGTCGCACCGCAGGCGCCCCGGGTGGGGGAGGTCCGCGACGGCACGGTCGTGCTCAGCTGGACCGCGCCCGACGGCCGCGGCGAGCCGATCAAGGGCTACCGCGTGGTCGCCAGCGCGGGCGGCCCCACGACCGCGTGCCCGAGCACCACCTGCACGATCACCGGCCTGACCAACAACGTCGAGTACACGTTCACCGTGGCCGCCGAGAACGCCGTCGGCTGGTCCGACCCGAGCCCGGCGTCCGCCGTGGCGCGCCCCGACGCCGTGCCGTCCACGCCGGACGCCCCGGTGTGGACCGCGTTCGGCGACGGCACGCTGACGGCCGCGTGGAACCCGCCCGCGACCTCGGGCTCGCCCGTGACGTCGTACACGCTGATGCTCTCCCCGGCCCCGCCGGGCGGGAACCCCTCGGTGACGACCACGGGGACGTCGTACACGTTCCGCGGGCTGGTCAACGGCACGGCGTACTCGGTGCAGGTCCGCGCGCACAACCGCGCGCCGGAGCCGAGCCCGTGGAGCGGCGGGTCCGCGACGGAGACGCCTGCGGGGGTCCCGGGCGCGCCGTCGATCAGCGCGAACCGTGAGTCCAACGTGCTCACCGGCGGGCAGATCAACGTCCAGTGGGCTCCTAACGCCACGAACGGCGCACCCGTTCAGGGCTACGAGCTCCGGTACCGCGAGGCTGGAGGGTCGTGGCAGGTGGCACCGATCCAGAGCGGTGCGACCGGCTGGAGCCTTTCCACCGCCCGCAACGGCGTCGAGTACGAGTTCGCGGTCCGCGCGCAGAACAAGGCGGGGTGGTCGCCCGAGGGCACGGCACGCGCCATGTCGTTCGGGGTTCCGGACACCCCCTCGTTCAACCGCGCGTCGGCCTCCGGCTCGGGTGAGCCCAACCGCGGTGTCGCCTACCTCGGGTGGAATCCCGTCTCCGGCAACGGCTCGCCCGTCAGCGAGTACCGCGTCCGGCTCAACGGGGGCGAGGAGCGGTCCGCAGGACGATCGACCTCGTTCGAGTGGAGCGGACTGACGGGTGGGGTCGAGGTCTGGTTCGAGGTCATCGCCTGCAACGAGGCCGGCTGCAGCGCGTGGAGCGGTCGTTCGCAGGCGGTGACGCCCGTGACCGGTCCGACGGCGCCCACCGGGGTGTCGGCTTGGATCGACTACGACGCGACGCGCCCGACCACGATCCACGCATCCTGGGCGGCCCCCGACCAGTCCGGCGGCGCGACGCTCGCCTACGACGTCGAGGTGTTCGAGAACAACCGGCTGCGGGCGTCGGCGTCGAGCCAGACGTCGCCGTGGTCGATCACCCTTGGGACCGGACCCTTCGACTGGCGACCGTCCGACGGGAGCTCCATCACGGTCCGCGTCACGGCGCGTTCCGGCGCGGGCAGCGCGTCGGCGACGAGCGGTCAGGTCGGGGTGGACTACCCGGACCCGCCGGTGACGCCCGACCCGCCGGACGACGGCGGCGGACAGCCCCCCGGCGGAACCTCGCCGTGACGCCCGACCTGCCGATCAGACGACCGAGCCCCGCCGCGCCACCCGCCCCGCACCACCGCCCCACCCGACAGGAGCACACCCCCCGATGACCCCCGAGCAGTCCGCCTGGTTCTCCGAGACGTTCACCTCGCTGGTCACCAACGTGTCCCGTGCCGTCCTGGGCGCCGACAAGCCGGTCCGCCTGGTGCTGACGGCGATGGTCGCCGAGGGGCACGTGCTGCTGGAGGACGCGCCGGGCACCGGCAAGACGTCGCTGGCGAAGGCCATCGCGGCGTCGGTCCAGGGCACGCACCAGCGCATCCAGTTCACGCCGGACCTGCTGCCGTCCGACGTGACCGGCGTGACGATCTGGGACCAGGGCAACCGGACGTTCCAGTTCCACCCGGGCCCGGTGTTCACCTCGGTGCTGCTCGCCGACGAGATCAACCGCGCCTCGCCGAAGACGCAGTCCGCGCTGCTCGAGGTGATGGAGGAGGGGCACGTCACGGTCGACCGCGACACCCACCCCGTGGGCCGGCCGTTCGTGGTGATCGCGACGCAGAACCCCATCGAGCAGGCGGGCACCTACCGGCTGCCGGAGGCGCAGCTCGACCGGTTCCTGGTCCGCACCTCGCTCGGCTACCCCGACCGGACGGCGACGGTCGAGATCCTGTCGGGCAATCGCGACCGGACCCGCACCCTGGACCCGGTCGTGACGACGGCGGGCGTCGTCGAGATGGCCGAGCTGGCGCAGACCGTGCACGTCGACGGCGCGGTGCTCGACTACGTGGCGCGCCTCATCGAGGGCACCCGTGAGGACCCGCAGACCGCCCTGGGCGCGAGCGTCCGCGGCGGCCTGGCGCTGGTCCGCTGCGCCCGCGTGCACGCCGCCGCGCAGGGGCGGGCGTTCGTGATCCCGGACGACATCAAGGACCTCGCGGTCCCGGTGCTGGCCCACCGCCTGGTCCTGGACCCGGAGGCGGACTTCCTCGGCGCGACGACGATCCAGGTCGTCGAGCGCGTCCTGTCCGCGACCCCGCCGCCGGTGGCGCGGGCGTGACCGTGCGGGACTCGTGGACGAGGTCCGGGGGGCGGCCGTGAGGCGGTCGCACACCCGGCTGTCCGGCGTCGGCTGGGGCGCGCTGCTCCTCGGCGCCGCGATCCTGGCGGCGGGCTACCTGCTCGGCTGGCTCGAGCTCGCCACGGCGGGCGCGGTCGGCGTGGCCGCGGTGGTCGTCGCCGTCGTCATGACCTGGGGCCGGTTGCCGCACGACGTCCGGCTCGACCTCGCCGACCGCCGCGTGCGGGTGGGCGAGCGGGCGTTCGGCGGCGTCGTGGTGACCGCGCCCGGCAGCCGCCGCGCCCGGGCCGTGCGCCTGGAGCTGCAGGTCGGCGCGGGCCGCGCGGAGCTCGAGGTCCCCGCGCTGTCGCCGGGGGAGGAGCACGAGGAGCTGTTCGCCGTGCCCACCGACCGGCGCGCGGTCGTGACGGTCGGCCCGGTGCGCGCGGTGCGCGGCGACCCGTTGGGGCTCGCGGTCCGGCACGCGGTGACCACCGGCTCGGAGGAGCTGTACGTGCACCCCCGCGTGGTCATGCTCACCGGTGCCGACGCGGGACTCCTGCGCGACCTCGAGGGCGGTGCGACCCGCGACCTGTCCGACATGGACCTGGCGTTCCACGCGCTGCGCGACTACGTGATCGGCGACGACCGCCGGTCGATCCACTGGCGCTCGACCGCCCGGCGGGGGGAGCTCACCGTCAAGCAGTACGAGGACACCCGGCGCACCCAGACGGCGATCGCGCTGGCCACCGACCCGCGCGACTACCGGCGCGGCGACGACGACGCGGAGCTGGAGCTCGCGGTGAGCGTCGTCGCGTCCGTCGGCGTGCGCGTGCTGGCCGAGGAGCACCCGCTGGCGGTGCTCGCCGGGAAGGGCCGGGTGCGGACCACCGCGCGCCGGCCGTTCCTCGACGACTGCTCGGGCATCGCGGTCGGGCCGGACGGCACCGCGTCGTCGCTGCTCGGGCGCCGTGTCGCCCGCGAGTCGCCCGACGTGACCCTCGCGTTCCTGGTCACCGGCTCCGTCGTCGCGGACGCCGACCTGCGCGCGGCCGCGCGGCACGTGCCCGAGGGCACCCGCACCCTGGTGATCAGCTGCCGGCCCGGCGCCGAGGTCGAGGTCCGCACGCAGCGCACCCTCAGCCTGGTGCGGCTCGGCTCGCTGGACGACCTGCCCCGCGCCCTGCGACTGGCGGCCGCCGCATGACCGCGCCCGCCACCACCTCCGAGCCGCCCGTCGCCACCCCCGACGCCGAGCCCCGCCCGTCCGCCGCGCCCCGGCCGCCCCGGCCGACCCGCGGAGTGCCCCGCGGTCTCGCCGCCGTCGTCGACGTCGCGGTGCTGTCGCTCGCGGTGCTCGTGGCCCTGACCCCGCTGCTGCCTGTCTACGGCGGCTCCGTGCTGCTCGTCCCCGTCGTCGGTGGCGTGGCCGTCGGTGCGGCCGTCGGCGTGCTCACCGCCTGGGCGCGCTGGTCGGCGCCCGTGACCACCGCGGTGCTCGTCGCCGTCACCGTGCTCGTCGGCGGCCCGCTCGCGACCCCGGACAGCACCCTCGGCGGCGTGCTGCCGACGCCCGCCTCCGTCGCGGCCGTGGTCCGCGGCTCCGCGCTCGGCTGGAAGGACGTGCTCACGCTCCAGCCCCCGCTCGGTGGCTCGGGCTGGCTGCTGGTCCCGCCGTACCTGCTCGCCCTCGTGGGTGCGGCCGTCGCCGTGCGCCTGGCCGTCGGCGCGAGCCGGGGTGCCGCCGCGGCCGCCGCGGTCCCGCCCGTGGTGCTCGGCGGCGCGGTCGTGCTCGGCACGCACACCACGGTCGCGCCCGTCGCGGTCGGCACCGCGCTCGCCGCCGTGCTCCTGGTGTGGGCCTCCTGGCGCACCGGCCGGCTCCGCGCGCGCCGTCCGCTCGCCCTGGTGCTGCTCGTGGCGCTCGCCGCGGGCGCCGGGGTCGGCGGGGGAGCGGTCGTCGCGGACCAGCGCGACCGCTACGTGCTCCGCGACGCGCTCGTGCCGCCGTTCGACCCCCGCGACTACGCGTCCCCGCTGTCCGCGTTCCGCGCGTACGTGAAGGACGACGACACCGTCGACCTGTTCCAGGTGCAGGGACTGCCCGAGGGCGCCCGGATCCGGCTGGCGACGTTCGACCGGTTCGACGGCGTGGTGTGGAACGTGGCCGGCGACGGCTCGTCCCGCGCGTCCGGCGAGTTCCGCCGGGTCGGCGAGACGGTCAGCGAGGACGCGGCCCTGCAGGCGGATGCCGCCTCGGCGTCCGGCGACGGCGGCACGCGCGTCGAGGTCGAGGTGCAGGTCGACCAGCTCGGCGGCGTGTGGCTGCCGACGGTCGGCGACGCGGTGTCCGTGCGGTTCGACGACGTCGAGGCGCAGTCCCGGCTGCGGTTCAACGACGCGACGGGCGCGGCGGTGCTCACCGGCGGCCTCGGCACCGGCCTGACCTACACGCTCGACGCGGTGATCCCCACCGAGCCCGACGACGAGCAGGTCGGCACCGCCGCCGCGCGCGACCTCGACCTCCCCGAGCCGCAGTCGGTCCCGGACGCCGTGGCGTCCGCCGCCGCGGACGCGGCCCGCGAGGCCGAGACCCCCGTGCAGGTCGGCCGGGCCATCGAGCAGGCGCTGCACGAGGGCGGGTTCTTCTCGCACGGCCTCGCGGACCAGGGCGACTACCCGTCGCTGTCCGGGCACGGCGCGAGCCGCGTCGCGACGCTGCTCGACGGCGAGCTCATGGTCGGCGACGCCGAGCAGTACGCGTCCGCGATGGCCCTGATGGCCCGCGAGATGGGCCTGCCCGCCCGCGTCGTCATGGGCTTCGTGCCCGGTGCCGACGAGGACGGCGAGGTGCCCGACGCCACCGACCCCGCCGCGCCGGAGGCGGACCCGTCGGCGCCGGTCGTCGTCACCGGGGCGGACGTCAGCGCGTGGGTCGAGATCGCGTTCGAGGGGTACGGCTGGGTCACGTTCGACCCGACGCCCCCCGAGAGCCAGACCCCGCAGGACGAGGAGGACACGAGCCAGGCCGACCCGGAGCCGCAGGTCGCCCAGCCGCCGCCCCCGCCCGCGGACCCGGTCACGCCCCCGGAGGACGACACCGAGCAGCCGCAGACCCAGGACAGCGACGACGCCGCGGGCTGGGCCCTGTGGCAGCGGGTCGCCGTGGGCGTCGCCGCCGGCTCGGGCGTGCTCCTGCTGCTGCTGGCGCCGTTCCTCGTGATCGCCGCGCTGAAGGCGCGTCGCCGCCGGCGCCGGCGGCGGGACCCCGTGCCGGTGCGCCGGGTCGTCGGTGGTTGGCAGGAGGTGCTCGACCTCGCGACCGACCTGCGCCGCGACGTCGACGCCGTGGCGACCCGACGCGAGGGCGCCCGCGCGCTCGAGCTCGGCTTCACCACCGTGCCCGAGCCCGAGGAGCCCGCGGGCCGACGCAAGCGCCGCCGCCGCGCGCCGAAGCCGGTCGCCGGCCCGACCCCCGCCGGGCTCGAGGCGGGCGCCGCCGTCGTGGCCCTGGCCGCGCGCGCGGACGCGACGGTCTTCGGCCCCGCCGAGCCCACCGCCGCCGACGCCCGCGCCTACTGGGCGCAGGTCGACGAGGCCCTGGCCCGGATGCGGGCCGCCACCACGCGCAAGGAGCGGTGGCGCGGTCGCGTGACCACCCGGTCCCTGCGCCGCTCGGCGCGGCGGTCCGCCGCACGAGCACGACGGAGCACGGGAGTCCAGCGATGAGCAGCACCAGCGGCAGCGGCGTCCTCGGGGCGTACGGCGCACCACCGGCGCCGCTCGGCCGCCGGGTGGGTGCGTGGCTGGTGGACGGTGCCGTGACGAGCGTGCTCGCCGCGCCGGCCTGGCTCGCGTTCCTGCCGGTGCTGACGTCCGCGTCCGCGTCCGCTGCCGCCGACGCCGCCGCCCTCGGGGTCGCCGCCGACCCCGTGACCGCGACGCCCAACGCGGTCCTGCTGGTCGTCGGCACCGTGCTGCTGCTCGCCTGGGGCGGGTTCCAGTGGTGGTGCCACGGCACCCGCGGCTGGACGCTCGGCAAGCGCCTGCTCGGGCTGCGCACCGTGCACGTCCGCACCGGCCGGCCGATCGGCCTGGGCCACGCCGCGATCCGCTACCTGGTCGTCGTCGCCGGTTCGCTCGCGTGCGGCGTCGGCCAGGCCGTGGTGCTGCTGTCCCCGCTGTTCGACGGCACCCGGCGGTACCGCGGCTGGCACGACCGCGTGGGTGAGGCGATCGTCGTCGACGTCCGCGGGCTCCAGGCGCAGCGGCGCGTGGCGTCCTGGGACGACCCGGCGCGGCGGTCCGCGGACGCCTGGGCCACCGGCGGCACGCCTGGGTCGGCCGGCGCGGGCGCGGGCACGTCGGGCACCGGCCCGGCGGGCACGGGCGCAGCCAGCACCGGCGCGCCCGGGTTCGCGACCGGTGACCTGACGCCCGCTCCCGCACCGGCTCCCGCGCCGTGGTCCGCGCCCGTCTCGGCGACGCTCGCGACGCCGCCCGCAGCCCCCGCGCCCGCGCCCGCCCCGGCCCCCGCCGAACCCGACGAGCCCGCCCGCACCCGGTGGACCACGCTCGCCGCCGGTCGCCAGCTCGACAGCCCCGGACTCGTGCTCCCGCCGTTTGGCGCGCCGGGTCCCGGTCCCGACCTCGACACCCGGCAGATCCCCGTGGTGCCCGCCCCGGCCCCGTCGCCGTACCCGCCGTTCCCGGCACCCGCGCCCGCGCCTGCTCCCGAGGCCGCGCCCGCGCCCGCGCCTGCTCCCGAGGCCGCACCCGCACCCGCACCCGCACCCGCGGTCGAGCCCCCCGCGTGGGCCGACCCCGCGCCGGGCGCCCACGCGGCCGCGTGGCAGGACGGCGGCCGCCACGCCGTGCGCCCGACCCCCCCTCCCGCCCCCGCGCCCCTCGAGGTCGAGGGTTTCGGTCCGGGCACCGGCGTGTCGTACGGCGTGTCGCGCGGAACCCTCGACCTCGGCGGCCGGACACCCGAGCCGGCGGCCGGGTGGTGGGTGCGGCTGCCCGACGGGACGGCGCTCGCCCTGGACGTGCCGCTGGTCGTCGGCCGCAACCCGGACCCGATGCCGGGGGTGCGCGCCGTCCCGGTGGCCGACCCGGGCCGGTCGGTGTCGAAGAACCACCTGATGCTCGGGGTCGACGAGCACGGCCCGTGGGTCGTGGACCGCGGGTCGACGAACGGCACGCTCGTGACGCTCGCGGACGGGCAGCGGATCGTGTGCCTGCCGGACCGGCGGGTGCGGCTCTCGGACGGGTCGCTCGTCGCGTTCGGCGACCTCTCGCTGTCCGTGGGGGACCGCGCCTAGAGTGACGCATGGGCCGCGCGCGGTCTGCTGCGACGATGCAGGACGTCGAGATGGTGGACGTCGCTGGGACGTCGAGCGCGCCCGGATCCCGCACGGGACCGCCTCGCCGCACCCACCCCGACCCGGACACCGCGGGGCGTCGCCGCCGCCGCTGGCTCGCGGTGGGCGTCGCCGTCGCCGTGGCGCTCGGGGTGTCCGAGGTGGTCGGTCGCGTGACAGCCGTCGAGCCCGCGGTCGAGGTCCCGGCGGGGATGGTGGCGCCGGTCGACGGCCCCCCGTGGGCGCGGTGGCGGGCGCCCGCCGCGCGGACGGACGACGTGCTCGCCGCGTCCGGCGCCCTGGTGGTGGTGGCCGTGCGGGACCGGCGGTTCGAGGTCGTGGCGCACGACGAGCGCACCGGCGAGCGGCTGTGGTCCCAGGACCTCGGCCCGGTGTCCGGGACGCAGCCGCTGACCGGCTGCCCGCACGACGGCGCCGACGTCGGCGACCTGCTGCTGTGCGTCGTCGAGCCGCCGCTCGACCCGCGCGAGACCTGGCGTCGGGGGACGGTCGCGTTCCCCGCGCCGGACGACCGCTGGGCGCGCGTGTCGGCGGTGCTCGCGGCGACGGGCGAGGTCGTCGGGACGTGGCGGGTGCACGGCCGGCTGATCGGGGTGCAGCGGGTGGGCGACGACCTGGTGGTGCTGAGCGTCGGCGCCGACGGCCGCGCCCGGGTGGCCCGGTACGACGGGCTCACCGGCGACCGCCTCTGGTGGTACCGCGGGTCGGCGCCGTTGCGGCTGCGCGAGGGGATCGTGTCGGGCGCCGAGCTGCGGGTGTCCGAGGAGTTCGTGCTCGTGCAGGGGTGGGCGGCGACGGTCCTCGACGTGGACGACGGCACCGAGCTGACCAGCACGCCGCCGGCGACGTACGCGCTCGGGTCGCTCGGCGGCTCGGTGTTCGGCACCTGGACCAACGGGGTCGGCGCGACCGTCCGGGACGCCGAGGGGCGGGAGCTGTTCACGGCGCGCGCGCTGTTCCCGGTGCTCGCGGCCTCGGACGGGGAGCCGAGCGACGTGCTGGTCCTGGACGAGGGCGGCGCCCTGGTCGGCCGGTCGGTCGCGGACGGGCGGGAGCTCTGGCGGCTCGACACCTACCGGGCGGCGCGGTTGCGGGCCGGCGGTCACCTGCTGCTGCTCGGCGTGGACGGCTACCAGGTCGCGGACGTGCGGACGGGGGAGGTGACGTGGGAGTCGCCGGTCCGGGCCCTGATGTGGTGGGCGCCGCTCACCGACGGCCGCACCGTGCTCGCACCGGGCCGGTCCGGCGGCGGCGCCCCGACGCTCGAGGCCCGTCGGCTCGACGACGGGCACCTGGAGTGGTCGATGCCGCTGGAGGAGGGCGTGCGCTCGGTGACCGCGGTCGGCGGCCACCTCGTGCTGCGCACCCGGCACGAGCTCGTGGTGCTGGGGTGAGCCCCCGCCGGTCGCTGCCGAGGCAGCGCGTCCGGATGCTGAGCGGTTGCGGCCGCCCGGTGGGTGCGGAGTATGGTGCTCGGGTGCTCACGCGTCGCAGCCTCCTTCTTCGCTGCCGCGACGAGGCCCTCTAGGCCGGACCCTCGTCGCGGAGTTCGGTGTGCCGGCTGACACCCGCAGCGACACGAAGGAACCGCCCCGATGAGCTACCACGACCGCACCCCCCAGCAGCCCTCCGGCATGCCGGTGCACAAGTACCGCCCGTTCGCCGAGCAGATCACCGTCGACCTGCCGGACCGCACGTGGCCCACGAAGCAGATCACCACGGCCCCGCGCTGGTGCGCGGTCGACCTGCGCGACGGCAACCAGGCGCTGATCGAGCCGATGAACGCCGCCCGCAAGCTGCAGATGTTCGAGCTGCTGGTGCGGATGGGCTACAAGGAGATCGAGGTCGGCTTCCCGTCGGCCTCGCAGACGGACTTCGACTTCGTCCGCAAGCTGATCGACGAGGGGCGCATCCCCGACGACGTGGTCATCCAGGTGCTGACCCAGGCCCGTGAGCACCTGATCGAGCGCACGTACGAGGCGATCGCCGGCGCGAAGCAGGCCATCGTCCACTTGTACAACTCCACGTCGGTGCTGCAGCGCGAGGTCGTGTTCCGCAGCGACCCCGACGGCATCGTCGACATCGCCGTGCAGGGCGCGCGCCTGTGCAAGAAGTACGAGGAGTCCGTCCCGGGCACCGACGTCTACTACGAGTACAGCCCCGAGTCGTACACCGGCACGGAGCTGGAGTTCGCCCTGCGGATCAGCAACGCGGTGCTGGACGTCCTCGAGCCGACCGCCGACAAGCCGGTGATCATCAACCTGCCGGCGACGGTCGAGATGGCCACCCCGAACGTGTACGCGGACTCCATCGAGTGGATGAGCCGGAACCTGCGGTACCGCGAGCACGTCGTGCTGTCCCTGCACCCGCACAACGACCGCGGCACCGCCGTCGCGGCCGCCGAGCTGGGCTACCTGGCCGGCGCCGACCGCATCGAGGGCTGTCTGTTCGGCAACGGCGAGCGCACCGGCAACGTCTGCCTGGTGACGCTCGGCATGAACCTGTTCAGCCAGGGGGTCGACCCGCAGATCGACTTCAGCGACATCGACCACATCCGGCGCACCGTCGAGCAGTGCAACCAGATGCCCGTCGCGGAGCGCCACCCCTACGGCGGCGACCTGGTGTTCACCGCGTTCTCGGGCTCGCACCAGGACGCGATCAAGAAGGGCCTGGACGCGATGGCGGTCACCGCGGAGGCCGAGGGCGTCACCGTCGACGACATCGTGTGGGCCGTCCCGTACCTGCCGATCGACCCGAAGGACGTCGGCCGCTCCTACGAGGCGATCATCCGGGTCAACTCCCAGTCCGGTAAGGGCGGCATCAGCTACCTGATGAAGTCCGAGCGCGACCTGGACCTGCCGCGCCGCCTGCAGATCGAGTTCTCCGGCGTCGTGCAGCGGTACACCGACGCGCACGGCTCCGAGGTCACCGCCGACGCGCTGTGGCGGATCTTCACCGACGAGTACCTGCCGGTCGACGCCGGGTCGGACCTCGCGCCGTGGGGCCGGTTCGCCCTGCGCGGCACCCGCGCCACCAGCGGCGAGGCCGGTCCGGACACGCTGACGGTGGACCTCGTCGACGGTGGCGTGGAGCGGACCGTCGAGGCGTCCGGCAACGGACCGATCGCGGCGTTCGTCGCGGCGCTGGACCAGGTCGGCGTCACGGTGCAGGTCCTCGACTACGCCGAGCACGCCCTGTCCGCGGGCGGCGACGCGACCGCCGCCGCGTACGTCGAGGTGGCCGTGGGCGACCGCACCCTGTGGGGCGTCGGCATCGACCCGTCGATCACCACCGCGTCGCTCAAGGCCATCATCTCGGCGGTCAACCGCGCCGAGCGTGCCACGGACCACCGCGAGCCGACCGGCCGCTGACGCCCGGCCGCCCCAGGACGGGGCCGGCCGCCACCCCTGACCGGCCCCAGCGCCCGGTCCCGGTACGACGCGCCCACCAGCGCGCCCGGGGCCGGGCGTCGCAGTGCCGCCGTGTGCAGGTTCGGCGGCCGGACGGCACGCGGACGGCGAACACGTGCGGCCCTCGGGCCCGGGGCGGGGGATGATGGTCCGGTGAGCCTCTACCGCGACGAGGCGATCGTGCTGCGCACCCACAAGCTGGGGGAGGCGGACCGGATCGTCACCCTCCTGACCCGCACCCACGGCAAGGTGCGCGCGGTCGGCAAGGGCGTCCGGCGGACCACGTCGCGGTTCGGCTCGCGGCTCGAGCCGTTCATGCACATCGACGTGCAGCTGAACACGGGCCGGAACCTCGACATCGTCACGCAGGTCGAGACCCTCGGGCCGTACGGCCGCGCGGTGTCCGAGGACTACGCGCTCTACACGGCGGGGACCGTGATGCTGGAGACCGCGGAGCGCCTGGTCGAGGCGGAGCGCGAGCCGGCCCTCCAGCAGTACTGGCTGCTGGTCGGCGCGGTGCGCTCGCTGGCCGCGCGGGAGCACGCACCCGGGCTGGTGCTCGACTCGTACCTGCTGCGCGCGCTCGCGATCGCGGGGTGGGCGCCGTCGTTCACCGACTGCGCGCGCTGCGGGCGCCCGGGCCCGCACCACTCGTTCGCGGTCGCGCAGGGCGGGTCCGTCTGCGGGCACTGCCGCCCGCCGGGCGCGACCGCCCCCGCCCCGGAGACCCTGGGCCTGCTGGCCGCGCTGCTGGTCGGCGACTGGTCGGTGGCGGACGCGTCCGCCGAGCGGCACCGCAAGGAGGGCAACGGGCTCGTGTCCGCGTACTCGCAGTTCCACCTGGAGCGCACGCTGCGCTCGCTGCCGATGGTCGAGAGGATCTGATGCCGGTTCCGCCGCCCCCGCACCCCAGCGGTGCCCGCCCGCCCGTGCTGCCGAAGGAGCTCGTCCCGAAGCACGTCGCGATCGTCATGGACGGCAACGGCCGGTGGGCGAACGCCCGGGGTCTGCCGCGCACGGCCGGGCACGCCGCGGGGGAGGCGTCGCTGCTGGACGTCGTCGCCGGGGCGATCGAGGTGGGCGTGACGCACGTGTCCGCCTACGCGTTCTCGACCGAGAACTGGTCGCGGTCCCCGGAGGAGGTGCGCTTCCTGATGGGCTTCAACCGGGACGTGCTGCGCCGCCGCCGGGACGTGATGAACTCCTGGGGCGTGCGGGTGCGCTGGGCGGGTCGCCGGCCGCGGCTGTGGCGCTCGGTGATCACCGAGCTCGAGGAGGCCGAGCGGCTGACCGCGGGCAACACCACGTGCACGCTGACGATGTGCGTGAACTACGGCGGCCGCGCGGAGATCGCCGACGCGGCCAAGGCCATCGCGCAGGACGTCGCCGCGGGACGGCTCAAGGCCGACAAGGTGTCCGAGAAGACGGTCCAGCGCTACCTGGACGAGCCCGACCTGCCCGACGTGGACCTGTTCCTGCGCAGCTCGGGGGAGCAGCGCACGTCGAACTTCATGATCTGGCAGGCCGCGTACGCGGAGCTGGTGTTCCTGGACGAGCCGTGGCCGGACGTCGACCGCCGGCACCTGTGGCGCGCGGTCGAGACGTACGCCCGCCGCGACCGCCGGTACGGCAAGGCCGTCGACCGGCCCGCGACGCCCGACCGACCGGGGACGTGACCTGCCCGTTCGCCCCCGCCGTGTCGGTGGTCGGTCCTAGCCTGGCCGCATGAGCACTCTCACCGTGGGCATGATCACGTTCGACACCACCGACGCCGTCGCCCTGGCGACCTGGTGGGCGCGGCACACCGGCGGCACCGTGCAGGACGAGGCGGACGGCTGGTTCGTGACCGTCGCGTCCGACGGGCCGACGCTCGCGTTCCAGAAGGTCGCCGACCCGACGCCGGGCAAGAACCGGGTGCACCTGGACCTGCACGTCCCCGACCGCACGGTCACGGCCCAGGCGCTGGTCGCCGACGGCGCGACGCTGGTGGCGGAGCGGACGATGGGGGACTTCGCGTGGACCGTGCTCGCCGACCCGGACGGCAACCAGTTCTGCCTGGCGCAGGAGGACGGGGCCTGACGACCGCCGGTCTGACCTGCCCGTCCGCCGCGTCGGTCGCCGGCGGGCGGGTCAGACCAGCTCGTCGGCGTCCGCGTCGGCCGGCCGGTCGGACTCCGCCGCCAGCCGCTGCGCAGACCGTCGCGACCGGCGGCGCGCGACCAGCGCGGCCACCACGGCCGCGACCACCAGCAGCGCGCCGGCCAGCGCCCACGGCGACGCCGCGGCGAGGCGCAGCCCGGCCCACACGGCGCCGATGCCGATGGTGCCCCAGATGAACGCCCACGCGATGCTGCCGGGCACGGACGCGAGCAGGAACCGCGGGTAGGGCATCCGCAGCAGCCCGGAGGCGACGAACACCGCGGTCTGCACGCCCACGGTCAGGTACGCCGCGGTCACGGCGAGCGGACCCCAGCGGTGCACCAGCGCGAGGCCGCGCCGCGCGCCCGGGGTGCGCATCAGCCGCAGCACCCGGGCGCGGGCGCCGGACTCGTCGACGGTCGGCGTGAGCAGGTCCTCGAGCACGTGCGAGCGGTCCGCGAGCCGGGTCGCGCCGCCGACGACCCCGCGGCCGAGCCAGTAGAACAGGTGCGAGCGGGCCATCACGATGACGAACAGCCCGGCGACGACGGCCTCGAGGGGCCAGCCGCCCATGCCGTACGCCGCCGCGGTCTCGTTCACGCGCCCGAGTGTACGAGTGAGGTGAGGCTTACCCGTAGGACGACGGTCACGATCGCGGGCGCGGGACCTAGATCCCGGTCGGGCGCGCGGCGGGGGGTGCTACGTTCTCCCACGAACTCGAGTTGTTCACCAGGGTTGTTACCCGCCGTCGTCGCGGGGCAAGACCTGAGCCGCAGTGATGCGACTCGGGTCTTTTTTTGTGCCCGGACGCCGACGGACCGTTGCCTACGAGGGAGTACCGATGACGTCCGCGACGACGCGCGACAGGGCCCAGGAGATCATCACGGCGGTCGGCGGACCGTCCAACGTCCTGAGCCTCACCCACTGCGCCACCCGCCTGCGCTTCGAGCTGCGCGACGCCTCGGTCGTCGACCAGCGGGCCGTGGAGGGCATCCCCGGCGTGATGGGCGCGGTGCCCCAGTCCGGTGACCGCTACCAGGTCGTGATCGGCGGCGCCGTGCAGTCGGTGTACACGCAGATCATGCACCTGCCGGAGATGGCCGGGGTCGGCGCGAGCCGCACGTCCGACGCCGACGTGAAGGCGGCCGCGCGCGCCAAGGGCCGCGGCCGGGTCGCGTGGCTGGACTCGGTGTTCGAGTACCTGTCCGACTCGTTCCGCCCGCTGCTCGGCGTGCTGCTCGGCGCGTCCCTGATCATCGCGTTCGCCGCCGTGCTCGACGCGCTCGGGGTCGTCGACTTCCGGGCCGCGGACAAGCCCGCGACCTGGGTGTTCGTGGACGCGATGTGGCGGGCGGTGTTCTACTTCCTGCCGATCATGGTCGCGTACAACGCGGCGAAGAAGCTGCAGGTCGACCCGTGGCTGGGCGCGACCGTGATGGCCGCCGTGATGACGCCCGACTTCCTCAGCCTGACGTCGGCGGCCTCGACCGTGTGCACGACGAACGCGACGCTCGGCACGACCGCCTGCGTCGCCGACGTGTTCGGCCTGCCGATGCAGCTCAACGACTACGGCGGCCAGGTGTTCGTGCCGCTGATCATGGTCGCGGTGCTCGCGCCGCTGTACCGCGGGCTCAAGCGGGTGTTCCCGGAGAACATCCAGATGGTGTTCGTGCCGGCGCTGTCGATGGTCGTCATGATCCCGGTGACGGCGTTCCTCCTCGGCCCGCTCGGCATCTGGCTCGGCACCGGCCTGGGCGACGGCCTCGCCTGGCTGAACGGGAACGCGCCGATCGTGTTCGCGATCGTCATCCCGCTGATCTACCCGTTCCTGGTGCCGCTCGGCCTGCACTGGCCGCTGAACGCGCTCATGCTCGTCAACCTCAACACCCTCGGGTACGACTTCATCCAGGGCCCGATGGGCGCGTGGAACTTCGCGTGCTTCGGCGCCACCGCGGGCGTCCTGGTTCTGGCGGTCCGGGACAAGGACACCCAGATGCGGCAGACCGCGACGGGCGCCCTCGCCGCGGGCCTGCTGGGCGGCATCTCGGAGCCGTCGCTGTACGGCATCCACCTGCGGTTCAAGCGGATCTACCCGCGCATGCTCGTCGGCTGCCTCGTGGGCGGGCTCATCATCGGGCTGCTCGGCGGCGTCGACACGCAGGCGTTCGCGTTCACGTCGCTGCTGACGATCCCGGTGTTCGACCCGATCCCGGTGTACGTGGTCGCGGTGGTCGCGGCGTTCGTGGTGTCGATGGTCCTCGTGATCGTGTCCGACTACCGCACGCCGGAGCAGCGCGCCGAGGCGCGTGCCGCCCGCGAGCAGGCCGAGGCCGACCTGGCGCTCGAGGCGTCCGCCGTCCCGTCCGGGGCTGCGTCGTCCGGTGCTGCGTCGTCCGGTGCCGCGGCGTCCGGCGCCCCGGTCTCGGCTCCCGCGCAGGACGCCGGGCCGACGTCCGTCGTCGTGGCCCCGGTCGCCGGCCGGGTCGTCCCGCTGGCCGAGGTCGCCGACCCGGTGTTCTCGTCGCTGGCCCTCGGTGACGGCGTCGGCGTGGTCCCGTCCGCGGGCGAGGTCGTGGCCCCGGTCGCGGGGGAGCTCGTCACCGTGGCGGACACCGGGCACGCGTTCGGCCTCCGGACCGCGGACGGCGTCGAGGTGCTGGTGCACGTCGGCATCGACACCGTCCGGATGGCGGGTGCGGGCTTCGCGGTCGCGGTCGCGAAGGGGCAGCACGTCGCCGTGGGCGACCGGCTCGCCACCGTCGACCTCGACGCGGTGCGCGCGGCCGGGTTCGACACGACGACCGTGGTCACCGTCCTGAACTCCCGGACGCTCACGGCGGTCACCCCCCGCGCGGCGGGTACCGTCGTGCCGGGCGACGCCGTCATCGACGTCGAGCCCTGACCGTCGCGGCGCGGCCGCCGGCGGACGACGCGGCGTCGCGGGCCCTGCGGGGCGCCGCGCGGCACGTCGTCCGCCCGGCGGCACCCGCCCGGGCCTGAGGAGGAGGGACTCCGTGGACGTCCTGCGCGTGTTCAACAACAACCTGGTCCTGGCGCGCGACGAGTCGGGCGTCGAGGTGATCCTCACGGGCCGCGGGCTCGGGTTCCAGGCGAAGCCGGGCGACCTCGTCGTGCGCGAGCGGATCGTGCGCGTGTTCCGGGCCGAGGACGGCCGGGACCCGGACCACCTGGCGGGCCTGCTCGCCGGCATCCCCCCGGAGCACGTGCAGCTCGTCGTCGACGCGCTCGCCGAGATCGGCCTGGACCGGGTCGCGGCGAAGCCGGCGCTGGTGGTCGCGATGGCCGACCACGTCGGGAGCGCCCTGGATCGCGCCGCCGAGGGCCAGGTGGTCGTGTACCCGCTGCTCGGCGAGGTGACGAACCTCTACCCCGAGGAGTACGCGCAGGCGACGGCGCTGCTCGACGCGGTGAACGCCCGCGTCCCGGTGCCGCTGCCGCGCGAGGAGGCCGTGGCGCTCGCGCTGCACCTCGTGAACGCGGGCTTCGCGACCGGCGACCTGTCCGCGAGCTACACGATGACGGGGCTGATCCAGCAGCTGCTCGACGTGGTCGCGGGCGCCCACGGGGTCGTGCTCGAGCCCGGGAGCGTGAGCGTCGGGCGGTTCGTCACGCACCTGCGCTACCTGGTCGTGCGGATCTCGCAGCGGCGGCAGCTCGACGACCGGCGGCACTCCGAGGTGGGCGAGGCCGTCCGGCGGTCCTACCCGGAGGCGTGGGAGACCGCCGCCCGGCTCGCGCGGCTGGTCGAGCTCCGCCAGCAGGTGACGCTGACGCCCGACGAGGTGTCGTACCTCGCGATGCACGTGGCGCGCATCGTGCAGGACGCGGGGGTGACGGGCGAGGACGCGCCACCGGTCTGAGCCGCGGAGGCCGGGGCCCCGTCGCGGGGTCCCGGCCTCCGGTCGGCTCACGAGGCGTCAGGAGCCGTTCGTGCTCCAGTGCCACCTCTCCTTGGGGAAGTTCTTCAGGCCGTACCCGGCGGCGTGCGCCGCCAGCCACGCGAACCCGCTGTCCTTGAGGTCCCCGCCGTCCTGCGTGAAGTCGATCGCCAGTCCGCGCTCGTGCATCGAGGTCCCCGGCTGGGCGGTCGGCGGCGAGCACTGGCTCGACGGCTTCTCGTAGACGTTGTACGGCGTGTTGCCACCGCAGTGCTCGATCCGGAGCGCGATCTGCTGCGCGGTCGTGCGGTAGCCCCAGCCGGACAGGTTGATGCCGGCCGCGGACGCGTCCTGGATCAGCGCCGTCAGCGGTGCCGCCAGGCAGGCGTGCACCCGGACCCCGCCGACGACCGTGGTGTGGCTCACGGGCACGGGGCCGGTCACCGCGGCGCAGCTCGGCTGGGGGGCCGGAGCGGGCGGCGGGGTCACCGGCGGGCGCGGCGCGCTGGTGAGCTGTGCGCCGTCGAACGCGTACTGGATGCCCGCGTGCAGGTAGAGCTGCAGGCGCACGACGGTGTGGTCGAAGTTCGTGTCGAGCGGGACCTGGACCTGCTGCCACTGCGGGGTGGCGGTGAAGTTCGTGGAGCGCCCCTCGGTGCCGCCGCCGCCCAGGCCCCACAGCCCCAGGGTGCCGGCACCCTCGGTCCCGCTGTCGGCCCGGACCCAGATGCTGCCGGTGAACGACTGCCCGGCCGTGGTCGCCCGGGCCACGTCCTGGTAGAACGACGACCCTGCTGCCGCCGTGCCGAGGTTCGCGCGCAGGTAGGCGGCGCCGTCGTGGGAGCCGCTCGTCATCACGGCCCAGTTGGTGCCGGCCTCGTTGCGGACCCACCCGGTGGGCGAGGTGCCGGCCTCGAAGCTGGCGTTGCTGATCCCCTGCGGGGTCAGCTCCGCACCGTCGAACGCGTACTGGATGCCTGAGTGCAGGTAGAGCTGCATCCGCAGGCTGGTGTGCGCGACCGTCGTGTCGAGGGGCACCTGGACCTGCTGCCACTGCGGGGTGGCGGTGAAGTTGGTGGACCGGCCCTCGGTGCCGCCGCCGCCCAGGCCCCACAGGGCGAGGGTGCCGGCGCCGTTGGTGCCGCTGTCGGAGCGGACCCAGATGCTGCCGGTGAACGCCTGCCCGGCGGTGGTCGCGGTCGCCGAGTCCTGGACGAAGGAGGCACCCGCGGCGGCCGTCCCGAGGTTCGCCCGCAGGTACGCGGCGCCGTCGTGCGCCCCGCTGGTCATCACGGCCCAGTTCGTCCCCGGCTCGTTCTGGCTCCAGCCCACGGGGGCGGTACCGCGCTCGAAGCTCGCGTTGGTCACGAGCTGGGAGGCGAGCTCCGCGCCGTCGAAGGCGTACTGGATGCCCGCGTGGAGGTACACCTGCAGGCGCAGCGAGCTGTGCGGGACGGCGGTGTCGAGGGGCACCTGGACCTGCTGCCACTGCGGGGTGGCGGTGAAGTTGGTGGAGCGGGTCTCGGTGCCGCCGCCGCCCAGGCCCCACAGGGCGAGGGTGCCGGCGCCGTCGGTGCCGCTGTCGGAACGGACCCAGATGCTGCCGGTGAACGACTGCCCGGCGGTGGTGGCGACGGGGACGTCCTGGAAGAACGAGGAGCCGGCGGCGGCCGTCCCGGTGTTCGCCCGGAGGTAGTTCGCCCCGTCGTGGGCGCCCGAGGACATGATCGCCCAGTTCGTCCCGGGCTCGTTCAGCGTCCAGCCCGTCACCGCCTCGTCCTTGTCGAACCCGGCGTTGAGCAGGAGCGACACACCGGGCTCCGGTGGTGGTGCCGCGACGGCGGGGGCCGCGGGCAGCAGCAGCCCGGCGAGGACGGCTACGGCGAGTGCGGCGGTTCTGCGACGTGCCTGCATCATCTCTCCGATCGGTGCGCGCAGGATTCTCCTGCTCGATCGGAAAGTAGCGCGGCGCTGCATCGCGCACAGGCAAAATGAGCGAACCAATGTGGTCAGCCCGGCAATTACAGCCGGTTTATCCCGTTTTGACTCGCCGCCGTGCGGTCGCGCCCGGCGGCGCAGGCCGCTCCGGGGTCACCGGGCGACGGGCAGGTCCACGTCGTCCGGCAGCTCCGGGTGCGGGTCGTGCGCGGCGTCCCCGTCGCGCCGGCCCGCGAACAGCGGCCGGGTCACGGCGACCATCGCGTACAGGGCGATGGCCAGCAGCACGATCGTCGCGCCGGGCGGCACGTCCTCCCAGTAGGTGATCGACAGGCCGACGACGCTCACGCCGACGCCGATCGCGCTGGCGAGCGTCATCGTCCGGGTGAACGACCCGGCGACGAGCTGGGCGACGGCCACGGGCACGATCATCAGCGCGCTGACCAGCAGCAGCCCGACGACGCGCATCGCGACGGTGACGGTCAGCGCCGACATGCACGCCACGACCATGTTGACCGCCGTCACCGGCAGGCCCGAGCCGCGCGCGAACTCCTCGTCGTGGCTGACCGCGAACAGCACGTGCCGCAGCCCGATGCCGACCGCGAGCACCGCGACCGCCAGGCCCGCGGTCCACCACAGGTCGCCCGTCGAGACGGTCGAGATCGACCCGAACAGGTACGACACGAGGTTGGCGTTGGTGCCGCCGGCGAGCTTGATGAGCAGCACGCCGCCGGCGATGCCGCCGTAGAACATCAGCGCCAGCGCGAGGTCGCCGGACGTCCGGCCCCGGGCGCGCACCCACTCGATCGCGACCGAGCCGATGATCGCGGCGACCACCGCGCCGGGCACCGCGAGGGTGTCGGCGGGCGCGAGGCCCGCCCAGGTGCCGACCAGCCAGCCGAGCGCGACGCCGGTGAGCGCCACGTGGCCGATGCCGTCGCCCATCAGGGCGAGCCGGCGCTGCACCAGGAACGTGCCCACGACGGGCGCGGCGGCGCCCACCAGGACGGCCGCGATCAGCGCGCGCTGCATCAGGGGCGACGTCAGCATCGCGCCGAGGGTCTCGAACCAGCTCACGGGAGGACCTCCATCGACAGTCCGGTGGAGCCCGTCTCGGGCGGCGTCGGGTCGGCGTGCGGGTGGGTGTGGTCGTGCTCGTCGTCGGCGTGCTCGCCACGGGCGGACGGCGGCGGGCCGTCGTAGACCACGCGGCCGTGCCGGAGCGCGACCGCCCGGTCGATCAGGCCGGCGAACGACCCCAGCTCGTGCAGGATCACCAGCACCGTGCCGCCGGCGTCGTGCAGGCGCCGCACGGTGTCGACGAACGTCTCCTGGGTGGGCAGGTCGATGCCGGAGGTCGGCTCGTCGAGCACCAGCAGGTCGGGCTCACGCACCAGGGCGCGGGCGATCAGCACCCGCTGCTGCTGGCCGCCGGACATCTGCAGCACGGAGCGCCGGGCGTGCGCGGCCATGCCGACCTGCTCCAGGGCGGCGAGCGCGCGCCGTCGCCCGTCGCGCGGCGGGCGCAGCGTCCGGCCGTGCACGAGACCGGAGACGACCACCTCGAGCGCGGTCGCGGGGACGCCGCCGCCGGCGGGCAGCCGCTGCGGGACGTAGCCGATCTGCTCCCAGGGCACCCCGTTGCCGAGGCGCCCGCCGAGGAGGGTCACCTCGCCGGCCGTGCGCGGGACGATGCCGAGCAGCGCCCGGACCAGCGTGGACTTGCCGGAGCCGTTGGCGCCGAGCAGGGCGACGACCTCGCCGCGGGCCACCCGCAGGTCGACGCCCTGGAGGATCGCGTGCCCGCCGAGGACCACGTCGACGCCGGTGGCCTCGACGGCTGCGTCGGGGGCGACGGCCGCGTCGCGGGCGATCGTCGGGTCGCCGGCGCTCACGCGCAGCCCAGCGCGGTCCGCAGCGTCGCGAGGTTGTCCTCGGCGACGGACACGTAGTCCTGGCTGTCGTCCGTCAGCCCCTCGAGCGGGTCGAGGACCGCGGTCTCGACGCCGAGCTCGTCGGCGAGGGTCTGCGCGACCTTCGGGCTGGCGAGGGTCTCGAAGAAGATCGTGCTCACCCCCTCGTCGCGGACGAGGTCGCCGACCTCCGCGAGCCGGGCCGGCGAGGGCTCGCCCTCAGGGTCGATCCCGGAGATGCCGACCTGCTCCAGGTCGTACCGCTCGGCGAGGTAGGAGAACGCCTCGTGGGTCGTGACGATCGTGCGGCTGTCGCAGGTGGCCAGGCCCTCGGAGTACCGCGTGTCGAGGTCGGTCATCGCCTGCGTGAACGCGTCGGCGTTGGCGGCGTAGGTGTCGGCGTTGTCGGGGTCGATCTCGCTCAGCTGCGCGGCGACGTCGTCGGCGACCGGGGGCAGCCGGGTGGGGTCGAGCCAGAAGTGCGGGTCGAGGGAGCCGTGCCCGTGGCCGTCGTCCTCGGCGTGCTCCTCGCCGTCCTCGGTGTGCTCCCCGTCCTCGGCGTGCTCCGCGGCGTGCAGCTCGGTGTCCTGCGCGGCGTCGACGACGTGCGCCGGCGGGTTGGCGTCCACGGCGTCGTCGACGGCGGCCTGGAAGTCGGACAGGTACACGACCAGGTCGGCGCGACCCACCTGGTCGACCTGGGCGGGGGAGAGCTCGAGGTCGTGCGGCTCGGCCCCGGGCGGGGTGAGGGAGTCGACGTCGACCAGGTCCCCGCCGACCTGCTGCACGACGAACTGCAGCGGGTAGAACGACGCCAGCACCGCGACGCCGTCGCCGTCACCGGAACCGCCGGAGCCGCCGCCGGAGGAGCAGGCGCTCAGCGCGAGGGTGGCGGCGAGGCCCGCGGACACGGCGACGGGCAGGGTGCGGCGACGGGGGGACATGTCCGCCATCATCCGCCTGTTGAGAACGAGTGTCAAAACCTGCCCGCACCAGGGCGCGTGCGGCCCGGTAGCCTGGGGGATCGACCCCTCCCCGCACCACCCAGGCGCGGGAACCCCGGCACCAGGAGCACTCACCGTGGCAGCACCCTCTCGTCTCGACTCCGTCGTCTCCCTCGCCAAGCGGCGCGGGTTCGTCTTCCAGAGCGGCGAGATCTACGGCGGCTCGCGCTCCGCGTGGGACTACGGACCCCTCGGCGTCGAGCTGAAGGAGAACATCAAGAAGCAGTGGTGGCGGACCGTCGTGCAGAGCCGCGACGACGTCGTCGGCCTCGACTCCGCCGTGATCCTGCCGCGCAAGGTGTGGGTCGCCTCCGGCCACGTCGGCGTGTTCACCGACCCGCTCACCGAGTGCCAGTCCTGCCACAAGCGGTTCCGCGAGGACCACCTGCTGGAGGAGTTCGAGGAGAAGAAGGGCCGCGCGCCCGAGAACGGCCTCGCCGACATCGCCTGCCCGAACTGCGGCACCCGCGGCCAGTGGACCGAGCCCCGCGACTTCAACATGATGCTGAAGACGTACCTCGGCCCGGTCGAGGACGAGTCCGGCCTGCACTACCTGCGGCCCGAGACGGCCCAGGGCATCTTCGTGAACTTCGCCAACGTGCTGACCACCAGCCGCAAGAAGCCGCCGTTCGGCATCGGCCAGATCGGCAAGTCGTTCCGCAACGAGATCACGCCCGGCAACTTCATCTTCCGGACCCGCGAGTTCGAGCAGATGGAGATGGAGTTCTTCGTCGAGCCCGGCACGGACGAGACCTGGCACCAGTACTGGATCGACCAGCGCACCGACTGGTACGTCGACCTGGGCATCGCGCGCGAGAACCTGCGGCACTACGAGCACCCCGCCGAGAAGCTCTCGCACTACTCGAAGCGCACCGTCGACATCGAGTACAAGTTCGGGTTCACCGGCTCGGAGTGGGGCGAGCTCGAGGGCATCGCGAACCGCACCGACTTCGACCTCAAGACGCACACCGAGCACTCCGGCCAGGACCTGTCGTACTTCGACCAGGCGAAGGACGAGCGCTGGGTGCCCTACGTCATCGAGCCCGCCGCCGGCCTGACCCGGTCGCTCATGGCGTTCCTCGTCGAGGCGTACCACGAGGACGAGGCGCCGAACGCGAAGGGCGGCGTGGACAAGCGCACGGTCCTGCGCCTCGACCCGCGGCTCGCCCCGGTCAAGGCCGCGGTGCTCCCGCTGTCCCGCAACGAGGCGCTGTCCCCGAAGGCCCGGGACCTCGCCGCGGAGCTCCGCAAGCACTGGAACGTCGACTTCGACGACGCCGGCGCGATCGGCCGCCGCTACCGCCGCCAGGACGAGATCGGCACGCCGTTCTGCATCACGGTCGACTTCGACACCCTCGAGGACGACGCCGTGACGATCCGGCACCGCGACGACATGTCGCAGCAGCGCGTCGCGCTCGACCAGGTCACCGCGTACCTCGCGGCCCGCCTGCTCGGGGCCTGACCCTGACGCACGGCCACACCCACGGCCACCACGCGGGCGACGCCCCCGACCTCGAGGTCGGGCGGCGCGCCCGGGTGGTGGTCGTCGTGCTGCTGGCCGTCGCGCTCGCCGCGACCCTCGCCGGGCTGGCGTGGCTGTGGCCGGGGTCGGGGGACCGGCCGACCCTCGACACCACCCCCGAGGGCGCGTCCTACGTCGAGCTGACCGTCACCGACGTCGACCTGCTCGCCGACGCCGCGAGCGGCCCCGCCCTGCTGGCCGAGACCGACGGCGGCGACCCGGTCACCGTGCAGGCCGCGCCCGAGTACCTCGACGCCGTGGTGCCGGGCGACCGGATCCGGGTCCTGCACCTGCCGCAGGTCACCGGGGCGTCGCCGTACGTGTTCGTGGACCTGGTGCGCGGGCCGCCGATGGCCCTGCTCACCGCCGTCCTGGTCGTGCTGGTGCTCGCCGTCGCGCGGCTGCGCGGGCTCGGGGCGCTGGCCGGGCTGGTCGTCGCGGTCGGCGGGGTGCTGTGGTTCACCGTCCCGGCGCTGCTGGACGGCCAGCCCGCGCTGCCCGTCGCGCTGGTCACCGCGTCCGCGCTGATGTTCGCGCTGCTCTACCTCGCGCACGGGATCTCGGTGCGGACGTCCGTGGCGCTGCTCGGGACGCTCGCCGGCCTGCTGGCCACGGGCGCGCTCGCGGCGTGGGCCACGGGCGCGACCCACCTCAACGGCCTCAGCGGGGAGCACGCCCTCGACCTCACCTCGCTCGCGCCGGAGACGAGCCTGCGCGGGGTGCTGCTGTGCGGGATGGTCCTCGCGGGCCTCGGCGTCCTGAACGACGTCACGATCACGCAGGTCTCCGCGGTCTGGGAGCTGCGCGCGCTGTCGCCCGCGGCCACCCGCCGGGACCTGTTCACCGGCGGCATGCGGATCGGCCGGGACCACATCGCGTCCACCGTCTACACCGTGGCGTTCGCGTACCTCGGCGCCGCGCTGCCGCTCGTGCTGCTGGTGGCGATGTCCGACCGCACCCTGCTCGACTCGCTGACCAGCGGCGAGATCGCCGAGGAGGTGGTCCGCACCCTCGTCGGCTCGATCGGCCTGGTCCTCGCGATCCCCCTCACCACCGCCGCCGCAGCCGCCCTGGCCCCCGCCCCCCGCCCCCAGCACGCCGAGATGACACCGCCCGCCTCTGACGCGTAGCCGCGACAGAGGCGGGTCCTGCCATCTCGGCGAGGGGTGGGGGGGCGGGCAGGGGCGCGGGTCAGTGGGCGTGCGCGTGGGCGGGGGTGTCCGTGTGGCGGGGGTGGGTGGTGCCGGCGCGGGTGGCGACGACCGCGGCGATCGCCGTCGTGATCGGGATGGCCAGCACCAGGCCGATCGAGCTGACCATCGTGCGGACGATCTCCTCCGCGAACTCCCCGCTGGTCAGCGTCGGGCCCAGCGGCAGCTGGTAGATCTCGAGCAGCAGCAGCACGGGCAGCGCGGCGCCGGTGTAGGCGAACGCGATCGTGTACACCGTCGACGCGATGTGGTCGCGGCCGATCCGCATGCCGCCGGCGAACAGCTCCCGCCGGCCCGCGGTCGGCGACGCCGCGCGCAGCTCCCACACGGCCGACGCCTGGGTGATCGTGACGTCGTTGAGCACGCCGAGGCCCGCGAGCACCAGACCGCAGAGGAACAGCCCCCGCAGCGACGCCGTCCCGGACTCGCCGAGCAGCTGGGACAGCCGGTAGGAGTCCTCGGAGCTCACCCCGGACAGCCGGGCCCAGGAGGACGCGAGCACGCCGAGGCCCGCTGTCACCGCCAGCCCGGCGAGGGTGCCGAGCAGCGCCGTGGACGTCCGCAGCGACAGCCCGTGCGCGAGGTAGAGCACCACCGCCATGATGAGGGTCGACGCGCTCAGCGCCACCACCACGGCGTTCTCGCCGCGCAGCAGCGCCGGCAGCACGTACACGCCGATCACCGCGAACGCGATCACCAGGCCGATCAGCGCGCGCAGCCCACGGGTCCGCGCGACCAGGACGATCGCCAGCGCGAACGCCACCGCGAGCGTGACCAGGGGCAGCGTCCGGTCGTAGTCGTGCCAGGCCCAGACCTCGGGGTCCCCGCCCGACGCCGGGTAGTGCTCGACGAGGATCCGGGTGCCCGCCGGGACGTCGGCGGGTGTGGTGGACGCGGTCGCCCACACGGAGATCTCCCGGCCGCGCTCGTCACCGCTCGTGACGGTCGCCTGCACCCGCAGGCAGTCGACGGTCTCCGGGATCGTGCCGTCGGTGGTGCGGTCCTCGACCGTGCCCGCGCACTCCTCCTGCGAGGTCCCGGTGACGGTGGCGGTGGGGTAGTCGAGCGCGACGGCCTCCACGGTGCGCGCGGTGGTCGCCTCGCCGTGCGGCCAGGTCAGGGCCGCGCCGACGGCGGCGGCGAGCACCAGGGGCAGCAGCAGGGCGGCGATGACGCGGCGCGTCCGGACGGCGGCGGAGGAGGGCACGCAGCGATTCTGCCGGGTCGGCCGCGGACCGGCCGCCCGACCTGCGGATGTGGGGTCCGCCCGGTGTCTGGGGGAGAATCGGGGGCATGACCGCTCCCTCGACCGCCCCGGCCCCCGCCGGGCACGTGCTGCCCCCGCTGCAGATCGGTCCGCTGACGATCGACACCCCGGTGGTGCTCGCCCCGATGGCCGGCGTCACCAACGCCGCGTTCCGGCGGCTGTGCCGGGAGTCCGGCGCCGGGCTGTACGTGGCGGAGATGGTCACCTCGCGCGCCCTGGTGGAGCGCGGCGACGAGTCCATGCGGATCATCGCGCACGCCCCGGACGAGAAGCCCCGGTCCGTGCAGGTGTACGGCGTGGACCCCGCGACGGTCGGTGCCGCGGTGCACCTGATCGCGTCCGAGGACCGCGCCGACCACGTCGACCTCAACTTCGGCTGCCCGGTCCCCAAGGTCACCCGCCGGGGCGGTGGGTCGGCGCTGCCCTGGAAGGGCGGCCTGTTCCGGTCGATCCTGCAGGCCGCGGTCGCGGCGGCGGCGCCGTACGGCGTGCCGGTGACCGTGAAGATGCGCAAGGGCATCGACGACGACCACCTCACCTACCTCGAGGCGGGCCTCGTCGCGCAGGACCTGGGCGTCGCGGCGGTCGCCCTGCACGCCCGCACCGCCGAGCAGTACTACTCGGGCACCGCGGACTGGGAGGCGATCGCCCGGCTCAAGGAGACGGTGACCGACATCCCGGTGCTCGGCAACGGGGACATCTGGTCCGCCGAGGACGCCGTGCGGATGGTCCGGGAGACGGGCTGCGACGGCGTCGTCGTCGGCCGCGGCTGCCAGGGCCGCCCGTGGCTGTTCGCGGACCTGGCCGCGGCGTTCGCCGGGTCGGACGAGCGGATCACGCCCGGGGCGCGGTACGTCGCGCAGATCATCCGCCGGCACGCCGAGCTGATGGTCGAGACGTTCGGCGACGAGGGCAAGGCGCTGCGCGAGCTGCGCAAGCACATGGCCTGGTACTGGAAGGGCTACGTCGTCGGCGGGGAGCAGCGCGCGGCCCTGGGCCTGGTGTCGAGCCTCGCGGAGCTGGACGACCGGCTGGCCGCGCTCGACCTCGACCAGCCGTACCCGGGCGAGGCGGCGGAGGGCCAGCGCGGGCGCGCCGGCAGCCCGAAGCGGCCGCACCTCCCGGACGGGTGGCTCGACTCGCGCGAGCTGTCCGAGGACTTCCGCCGCGGGCTGCAGGAGGCCGAGCTCAGCGTCTCGGGCGGCTGACCCGGGGACGCGCGCGGGGCCGGCCGCCGGCACGGGTGTGCGGCGGCCGGCCCGACGGCGGCGGGGTGCGGTGGGGCCTGGCGGGTCAGCGCACCCGCAGCCACGCCGTGGTGTCGCCGGGCAGCGTGGCGCCGACCGGGGTGTCGCCCGGCAGGCCGGAGGCGAGCAGCACCTCGGCGCCCTCGGGCAGCGCGACCGGCGCGGACCCGAGGTTCGCCACGACGAGCACGTCCCGGTTGCGGACCGCGATCACGTCGGCGTGCGCCGCGAACGCGGCGTCCCAGGCGGCGCCGCCGGTGCCGAGCCGCTCGGAGCGCCGCAGCCGCAGCGCCGCGCGGTACAGCTCGAGCGTCGAGCCCTCGACGCCGTCCTGCGCGTCCGCGGCGTACGCGGCCCACTCGGCGGGCTGGGGCAGCCAGGTGTCGCCGGTGGGGGAGTAGCCGAACCCGGGGGCCTCGGCGTGCCAGGGCAGCGGGACCCGGCAGCCGTCGCGGCCGCGCTCGGCGCCGTTCGTGCGGAAGAACGCCGGGTCCTGGCGCACCTCGGCGGGCAGCGCGGTGTGCTCGGGCAGGCCGAGCTCCTCGCCCTGGTAGAGGTACGCCGAGCCGGGCAGGCCCAGCAGCAGCAGGGTCGCGGCGCGGGCGCGGCGCAGGCCGAGCTCGGCGTCGGGCTGCTCGTCCTCGGCGGCGATGCCGTTCGGCCGCGACGACGGGTCCGCGAGGCCGAGCCGCGAGGCGTGCCGGACGACGTCGTGGTTCGACAGCACCCAGGTGGTCGGCGCGCCGACGGAGTCGTTCACGGCGTAGGACGCGGCGATGACCGAGCGCAGGGCGGGGGCGTCCCACCCGGTCGCGAGGAACGCGAAGTTGAACGCCTGGTGCATCTCGTCGGGGCGGACGTACCGGGCGAGCCGGGACAGCGGCTCGACCCACGCCTCGGCGACCAGCATCCGGTCGCCGTCGTACTCGTCGAGCACCGCGCGCCAGGCCCGGTAGATCTCGTGGACGCCGTCCTGGTCGAACATCGGCCCCTGGTTGCCGGAGCCCTGGACGGTGTCGGCGCCGTCGCTGCCGTCGATCATCGCCACGTGGCCGTCCCAGTCGGGCAGCCCCTCGGCCTTGACCATGCCGTGCGCGACGTCGACGCGGAACCCGTCCACGCCCCGGTCGAGCCAGAACCGCAGCACGTCCTCGAACTCGGCCCGCACCTCGGGGTTGGTCCAGTCGAGGTCGGGCTGCCGGGAGTCGAACAGGTGCAGGTACCACTGGCCGTCGTCGACGCCGTGCCGCTCGGGGGTCAGCCGGGTCCAGGCGTCGCCGCCGAAGATCGACTGCCAGTTGTTCGGCGGCTCGGAGCCGTCGACGCCCTTGCCGTCCCGGAACAGGTAGCGGGCGCGCTCGGGGGAGCCGGGCGGGGTGCGCAGTGCCTCCTGGAACCACACGTGGTCGTCCGACGAGTGGTTGGGGACCAGGTCGACGACCACCTTGAGGCCGAGCCCGTGCGCGCGCTCCAGCAGCGCGTCGAAGTCCGCGAGCGTGCCGAACAGCGGGTCGACGTCGCGGTAGTCGGCGACGTCGTAGCCGGCGTCGGCCTGCGGGGAGCGGTAGAACGGCGACAGCCACACGGCGTCGACGCCGAGCGCCGCGAGGTGGTCCAGCCGGGCGGTGATGCCGGGCAGGTCGCCGATGCCGTCGCCGTCCGCGTCGGCGAAGGAGCGCGGGTAGACCTGGTAGATCACCGCGTCGCGCCACCACGGGCCGTCGGGCGCACCGGGCTCGTGCACCACGCCCGGGGCGGTCACGGCGGCGGTCTGGTCGTCGAGCAGGGTCACGCGGGTCCTCCGGGAGATGCGGGTGCTGAGCTGGTCGATCCGCGCACGATGAGCTCGGGGTGGAACAGCAGCTCGGTGCGGGACGTGGGGGTGCCGTTGATCTCTGCCATGAGCGCGGAGACGGCGGCCTGGCCCATCGCCTGGACGGGCTGGCGCACCGTCGTGAGCGGGGGGTCGGTGAAGCCGATCAGGGGCGAGTCGTCGAAGCCGACGACCGAGAGGTCCTCGGGCACGTGCAGCCCGCGGGACCGGGCGGCGCGGATGGCGCCGAGGGCCATCAGGTCGGAGCCGCAGATGATCGCGGTGTGGCCCGCGTCGATGAGCTCGTGCGCGGCGGTGGCGCCGCCCTCGACGGTGAACAGCGTCGTGTTCACGTGCGGGGCGACGTCGTCGACACCGAGCTGCAGGCGCAGCTGGTCGGCGAACGCCGCGCGCTTGCGGGCCGCGGGGACGAACCGCTCGGGCCCGATCGCCAGCCCGATGCTGCGGTGGCCGAGGGCGACCAGGTGCCGGACGGCGAGCTCGATGGCCACGGCGTCGTCGGTGGCGATGCTCGGGGCGTCGACGCCGTCCGCCTTGCCGTTGACCAGCACGACCGGCAGCCCGCGGCCGCGCAGCGCGTGGTAGCGCTCGGTGGACGCCTGGGTGTCGGCGTGCAGGCCGGAGACGAACAGGATCCCGGCGACGTCGTGGTCGAGCAGGATCTCGACGTACTGGTCCTCGGTGGTGCCGCCGGGCTGCTGCGCGCAGAGCAGCGGCGTGTAGCCGCGCTGGGTGAGCATCGACTCGATGACCTGGGCCATCGCCGGGAACACCGGGTTGGACAGCTCGGGCACGACGAGGCCGACGAGCCCGGCGGACCGGGTGCGCAGCTTCTCGGGCCGCTCGTAGCCGAGGACGTCGAGGGCGGCGAGCACCGCCTGGCGGGCCTGCGAGGACACGCCGGACTTGCCGTTCAGCACCCGCGAGACGGTCGCGGTGCTGACGCCGGCCTGGTCGGCGAGATCGGTGAGACGAGTGCGCACGGGAGCGAGCGTATTGCTCACGGCTGCCTCCTCGTCGTCGTTGTCCGGGGGCCGTGCGGGGCCGAGCCGTGGCAGCACTGTAACCGAGATCTGAAAGTTGCCGTAACGGCTTGCAAGAGGGTCGCCCGCCCGGCTACGGTCCGGGTCATCGAGCCAGCGCCGGCGGTGCCGTCGGACGCTCGCACCGCCCTCACCACCGCTGGGAGACACCCTGATGCGACGGAGCATCCCCGCCCTCGCCACGACCGCCGTGCTCGCACTGGCGCTCACGGCCTGCTCGAGCTCGGGCTCGGGCGACACCACCTCCGACGAGACCTCCGCTGCCGCCGGCGGCGACGGGGGCTCGCTCACCATCTGGGTCGACGACACCCGGATGGCCCCGGTCCAGGCCGCCGCAGCGGCCTTCGAGGAGGAGACCGGCGCCACGGTCGAGCTCGTCGAGAAGAACTTCGAGGACATCCGCACGGACTTCCTCGCCCAGGTCCCCACCGGCGAGGGCCCCGACATCACCGTCGGCGCGCACGACTGGCTGGGCGAGCTCACCACGAACGGCGTCGTCGCCCCCATCGAGCTCGGCGACCTCACCGACCAGTTCGAGGACGTCTCGATCGAGGCGTTCACGCAGGACGGCCAGGTCTACGGCCTGCCCTACGCGGTCGAGAACATCGCCCTGATCCGCAACACCGCGCTCGCCCCGCAGGCCCCGGCCACGTGGGACGAGGCGGTCGCCGCCGGCCAGGCCGCGGGCGCGCAGTACCCGGTGCTCATCCAGACGTCGGAGGAGGGCGACCCGTACACGTTCTACCCGCTGCAGACGTCGTTCGGCTCCACCGTGTTCGCGCAGAACGAGGACGGCTCGTACAGCGCCGACCTCGCGCTGGGCGGTGCGGAGGGCGAGGCGTTCGCGGCGTGGCTGCAGGCGCAGGGCGCGGCCGGCACGCTCGACACCGCGATGACGTACGACATCGCCGTGGACGCGTTCGCGAAGGGCCAGTCGCCGTTCATCATCGGCGGCCCCTGGATGCTGGAGAGCTTCGGCGACCTCGACCTCGCGGTCGACCCGATCCCGAGCGCCGGCGGCCAGCCGGCCCAGCCGTTCGTCGGCGTGTCCGGCTTCTACGTCAGCGCGCAGAGCGACAGCGCGCTGCTCGCCAACGACTTCCTGGTGAACTACGTCGCGACCGAGGACGCCCAGCTGGCGCTCTACGAGGCCGGCAACCGGCCGCCGGCCCTGATCTCCGCGGCCGACAGCGCCTCCGCCGACCCGATCACCGCGGGCTTCCGCGAGGTCGCGACCGACGCCCTGCCGATGCCGTCGATCCCCGAGATGGCCTCCGTCTGGGAGTTCTGGGGCGTCACCGAGGCGAGCATCATCAACGGCTCGCAGGACCCGACGACCGCCTGGCAGAAGATGGTCGCCGACATCGAGGGAGCCCTCGGCTCCTGACGGCGCGTCCCTGACGCGCGGCAGGTGCGCGGGCGGCCCCGACCGGCCGCCCGCGCACCGTCGCCCGCCGGGCCCCGCCTGCCGTCCGGCACTGCCGTCCGGCACTGCCGTCCCACCCCGCCGCGCGACCCGCGGCACCGCCGTCCTGGAGCCCCGGAGGCCCGCGATGTCCACGCCCCCGACCACCCGCGCGGTCGACCCCGCGCCCATCCCGGCCGGCGACGCCCCGCCGCCGCGCCGCCGCGACAGCTCGCACGCGCGCGACTTCCGGCCCGGCTTCGTCGTGAAGCTCGCGCTCGTCGCTGTCGTCGACGCCCTCGGCGTCCTCGGCGTGCTCGCGGCCTGGGCCCAGGAGTCCTGGGGGATCCTCGCCACGATGGTCGCGCTGCTGGTCGCCGCCAACGTCGTCTACTTCACGCGCCGCGCGCTGCCGATGAAGTACATCCTCCCCGGCCTGGCGTTCCTGCTCGTCTACCAGGTGTTCGTCATCGCCTACACGGGCTACGTCGCCTTCACGAACTACGGCGACGGCCACAACTCCACGAAGCAGCACGCCGTCGAGGCGCTGCTGGTGCAGAACGAGCGCCGCGTCGAGGGCACCGACACCTACCCGCTGACGGTCCTGGAGAACGGCGACGGGCTCGGCTTCGCGGTCGTCCAGCCCGACGGCGACGTCCGGGCCGGCGGCGCCGAGCAGCCGCTCGAGGACGTCGACGCCACGCTCGACGGCGACCGCGTCACGGCCGTCCCCGGGTGGGAGGTCCTGGACCGCGCCGCCGTGCTCGAGCGCCAGGCCGACGTCACGAGCCTGCGCGTCCCGCTGTCGGACGACCCCGAGGACGGCTCGATCCGCACCCAGGACGCCCGCACCGGGTTCGTCGCCGAGTCGACCCTCGAGCACGACGAGGCTGCCGACACGATGACGGACACCACCACCGGCACCGTCTACACGGCCAACGACCGCGGCCAGTTCGAGGCGCCGGACGGCAGCACGCTCGCGGTCGGCTGGCGGGTCGCCGTCGGGTTCGAGAACTTCACCACCGCGTTCGGCGACAGCCGGTACGCGTCGCCGTTCCTGTCGATCCTGCTGTGGACCTTCGCGTTCGCGGTGCTGTCGGTCGGCAGCACGTTCCTGCTGGGGATGCTGCTGGCGATCGTCTTCAACGACACCCGCCTGCGCGGCCGCAAGGTCTACCGGACGCTGCTGATCCTGCCGTACGCGATCCCCGGGTTCCTCGCCGCGCTGCTCTGGTCCGGCCTGCTGAACCGGCGGTTCGGGTTCGTCAACGACGTGCTGCTGGGCGGCGCCGAGATCCCGTGGCTCACCGACCCGTGGCTCGCGAAGCTGTCCGTCCTCGGCGTGAACCTCTGGCTCGGCTTCCCGTACATGTTCCTGATCTGCGTCGGCGCGCTGCAGTCGCTGCCCGGCGACGTGCTGGAGGCCGCGAAGATCGACGGCGCCGGGCGGTGGCGCACCTGGCGCTCCGTGGTGCTGCCGCTGCTGCTGGTGTCGACCACCCCGCTGCTGATCTCGAGCTTCGCCTTCAACTTCAACAACTTCACGCTGATCTACATGCTGACCGGCGGCGGCCCGCGGTTCGCGGACGCCTCGGTGCCGCTCGGCCACACGGACATCCTCATCTCGATGGTCTACTCCGTGGCCGGCATCGACGGGAACGCCCCGCGCAACTACGGGCTCGCCAGCGCGCTGTCCATCGTCATCTTCGTGATCGTCGGGACCATCTCGGCGCTCGCGTTCCGTCGCACCCGCCGGCACGAGGAGATCGCCTGATGTCCGCCACCTCGCTGGGCGCACCGCCCCGCACCCCCGCCGGCCCGCCCGCCGGTCCCGCGCCCGCCACCGCCGCCCGCACCCGGATGCCGTTCGGCCGCTGGGTCCGTGAGCTCGGCTGGCGGCACCTCGTCGGCGTCATCGGCGTGGTCTACGCCGGGTTCCCGCTGGTCTACGTCGTCTCGGCGTCGCTGTCCGACGGCGGCACGCTCACCGGGTCCAACCAGCTGTTCGCCGAGGTGAGCGGCGCGAACTACGCCGCGCTGTCCGACACCCGGTTCTGGACCTGGGCCGGCAACTCGCTGGTGGTCACCGTGGTCACCGCGGTCGGCACCGTGCTCATGGGCGCGTCCGCCGCGTACGCGTTCTCGCGGTTCCGGTTCCGCGGGCGCCGCGCCGGGCTGACCGCCCTGCTCATCATCCAGATGTTCCCGCAGATGCTCGCGTTCGTCGCGATCTTCCTGCTGGCGATCAGCCTCGGCGAGGTCGTCCCGTCGCTGGGCCTGAACAGCAAGCTCGCGCTGATCTGCATCTACCTCGGCGGCGCGCTCGGGGTGAACACGTTCCTCATGTACGGGTTCTTCAACACCGTGCCGAAGGAGCTGGACGAGGCGGCGAAGCTCGACGGCGCGACGCACGCGCAGATCTACTGGACGATCATCCTGCGGCTCGTCGCGCCGATCCTCGCGGTGGTCGCGCTGCTGTCGTTCATCGCGACGTTCGGCGAGTTCATCATCGCCCGCGTCATGCTGCAGTCGGAGTCGAACTGGACGCTCGCCGTCGGCCTGTACGGGTGGGTGTCCTCGCAGCTCGACGCCAACTGGGGGCTGTTCGCCGCCGGCGCGGTCATCTCCGCGCTGCCGGTGCTCGCGCTGTTCCTGTTCCTGCAGAAGTACATCGTCGGCGGGCTGACCGCCGGTTCCGTGAAGGGCTGACATGACGAGGCGGGTCGCGCTCGGGGCGCACCACGACGGGTCCGCGCTGCACGTCCCCGCGGGGACGCCGGCGCTCGGCGACGTGGTGCCCGTCCGGGTGCGGGTCCCCGGTGACGGCCCGGCGCCGCAGGTGCTGGTCCGGGTGGTCGAGGACGGCGAGCCGCGGGTGTACCCGGCGGTCGCGGACGGCGAGCACGCGGGCGAGCGCTGGTTCACCGCGGACGTCCCGGTGACCAACCCCGTCACGTCCTACCGGTTCCTGCTGCACGGCCCCGGCGTCCCGGACGGGCAGGTGTGGCTGAACGGCGAGGGCACGGTGGCCCGCGACGTGCCCGACGCGTCGGACTTCCGGCTCAGCGTGCACCCCCCGGGCCCGGACTGGGCGCGCGACGCCGTCGTCTACCAGGTGTTCCCGGACCGGTTCGCCCGGTCCGGGAGCCACGACGGCCCGCCCGCCGGACCGCTCCCGGACTGGGCGCTGCCCGCGTCGTGGTCCGACGAGCCCATCGGCGGCGGGCCCGGGACCGGGACCCAGCTGTTCGGCGGCGACCTCGCGGGCATCGAGGGGCGCCTGGACCACCTGGCCCGGCTCGGCGTCGACACGCTCTACCTGACGCCGGTGTTCCCGGGCCGGTCCAACCACCGGTACGACGCGCGGACCTTCGACCACGTCGACCCGCTGCTCGGCGGCGACGCGGCGTTCGCGTCGCTGGCCGGCGCGCTGCACCGCCGCGGGATGCGCCTGGTCGGGGACCTCACGACCAACCACACCGGCGACGCCCACGACTGGTTCCGCCGCGCGGTCGCGGACCCGGACGCGCCCGAGCGGGCGTTCTACCACTGGCGCGACGAGCACCCCGGCTACGTCGGCTGGCTCGGGCACGCCTCCCTGCCCAAGCTCGACCACCACGCCCCGGGCCTCGCGGAGCGGCTGCTCACCGGGCCGGGCTCGGTGGTCGGGCGCTACCTGCACGAGCCGTTCGCGATGGACGGCTGGCGGATCGACGTCGCGAACATGACCGGGCGGCTCGGCGCGGACGACCTCACGCACGACGTGTCCCGGCGGCTGCGCGCGTCGATGGCCGCGATGGCCCCCGACGCGGTGCTGATCGCGGAGCACTTCCACGACGCGGGGGAGGACCTGCGCGCCGGCGGCTGGCACGGGACGATGAACTACGCGGCGTTCACCCGGCCGGTGTGGACGTGGCTCGTCGACGAGGAGTCCGCCGCGGGCGTCCGGTACGTCGAGCTGCCGACCGGTGTGCCGCGACGGCCCGGCGGCACCGCGGTCGCGGCGATGCGGGAGTTCGGCGCCGCCGTCCCGTGGTCGGTGACCACCCACCAGTGGAACCTGCTCGGCTCGCACGACACCGCCCGGTTCCGCACGGTGGTCGGCAGCCGCGAGCGCGTGGAGGTCGGCGCCGGCCTGCTGCTCACGTACCCCGGCACCCCGGTGCTGTTCGCGGGCGACGAGGGCGGTGTCACCGGCCGCAACGGCGAGCACGCGCGGGTCCCGATGCCGTGGTCCGCCGTCGACGCGGGCGGTGGCCCGGGCTGGGACGCCGCGACCTTCGACGTGTACCGGTCGCTGATCGCCCTGCGCCGCTCGTCCCGGGCCCTGCGCGAGGGCGGGTTGCGGTGGGTGCTGGCCGACGACGACGTGATCGCCTACCTCCGGGAGACGTCGGACGAGCGGCTGCTGGTCGTCGCGTCCCGGGCGCCGTGGTCGGGCGCCGTGCTGCCCGGGTCGCTGCTGGCCCCGGGCCAGCGTCCCGCGAACCTCTACGGCGGCGCGGACCTCCCCGTCGACGCCGCGGGCCTGCACCTGCCGGGCGACGGCCCGGGCTTCCAGGTCTGGCGCCTGGCGTAGGCCGGGCACGCCCGAAGCACCCCGCCCGAAGCACCCCGGCCGGCCGGGCTCAGACGATCGTGCGGACCGCGCACCGCGCCACGCCGGCGCGCGCGATCCGCACGTCCCCCGTGACCAGCGTCGCGTCGTGCGCCTCCGCGGCGGCGACGTACGCGGCGTCGTAGGCGGAGAGGTTGTCGCGGAGCTCCCACATCCGTCCCAGCAGCGGGGCGGTCGACGTCACTGCGACGGTGACCCGGGCGAGGTCGGCGACAGCCGCATCCGCGCGCTCGCGGTCCAGCCTGCCGCCGAGCAGCAGGCCGCGGATCACCGACAGCACCTCCACGTGCCACTGCTCGGGGACGAGCCAGGCGGTGTCGGTCCGCAGCACCCGGTCGGCCTCGTCGGCACGGGGGTCGGCCCCGGTGAACACGAGGGCGAACGCCGACGCGTCCGGGACGATCACCGCGGCTCGACCGAACGCTCGGCGCGGGCGGCGTCGAGCGCGTCGAGCACGTCCTGACCCGTCGTCGACGAGCCGGACCGCCAGGTCGCGATGCTGTCCAGCACGGCCAGGTTGTGGTCGAACGACGCCTCGCGGACCACGACGTCCCGCAGGTAGGCCTGGAGGCTCTGACCCTTCGAGCGGGCGCGCCGCGCGAGGGCGTCCCGGACGTCGTCGGGGATGTCGCGGATCTGGATCGCCACCATGCCGCCATTATGCATGCAGAACGCTTGAACACCCCGCCCGATAACCTGGTGCCCGTGACCACCGAGCTCCCCGACGGGTACGTCGACGCCGACCGGGAGCGCTGGGTGACCGAGGCGCCGAAGTCCCGCGCCCGCACCCCGTTCGAGCGGGACCGCGCGCGCCTCGTGCACTCCTCGGCGCTGCGCCGCCTCGGCGCGAAGACGCAGGTGCTCGGCCCGTCCACCGACGACTTCGTGCGGACCCGCCTGACGCACACTCTCGAGGTCGCGCAGGTCGGCCGTGAGATCGGCAAGACCCTCGGCTGCGACCCGGACGTCGTCGACACCGCGTGCCTCGCGCACGACCTCGGGCACCCGCCGTTCGGCCACAACGGCGAGCGCGCGCTCGCGCACCTGTCCCGCGACATCGGCGGCTTCGAGGGCAACGCGCAGACGCTGCGGCTGCTCACCCGCCTCGAGCCGAAGGTCGTCGGCCCGGACGGCGTCGCCGTCGGCCTCAACCTGACCCGCGCCAGCCTCGACGCGTCGGTGAAGTACCCGTGGGGCGTCGGCGAGGGCCCGCTGTCCGCGACCGGTCGGCCGACGCACAAGTTCGGCGTCTACGCCGACGACCTGCCGGTGTTCACCTGGCTGCGCGACGGCGCCCCGCGCGGGCGCAAGTGCCTGGAGGCGCAGGTCATGGACCTCGCCGACGACATCTCCTACTCGGTGCACGACGTCGAGGACGCGGTGGTCGGCGGCCGGTTCGACCTGTCGGTGCTGACCGTCCCCGAGGAGCGCGCCCGCGTCGTCGAGGCGATCCACACCTGGTACGGGGACGCGATCGACGTCGCCGGGCTCGAGGCCGCGATCGACCGGCTGGTCGCCGCCGACCTGTGGGCGCCGTCGTTCGACGGCTCCCGCGGCGCGCTCGCCACGCTGAAGGACACCACCAGCCAGCTGATCGGCCGGTTCGCCCGCGCCGCCCAGGTCGCCACCCGCGAGCGCTACGGCCCCGGCCCGCTGACCCGGTACGCGGCCGACCTGATCGTCCCGGACGCCACGACCGCGGAGATCCTGGTGCTCAAGGGCCTGGCCGTCACGTACGTCATGGCGCCCCGGGAGCTCGAGCCGCTGTACCAGCGCCAGCGCGAGATCCTGGCCGACCTGGTGCGGGTGCTGTCCGACCGCGCGCCGATCGCCCTGGAGCCCCCGTTCGCCGCCGACTGGCGCGCCGCCGCGGACGACGCGGAGCGGCTGCGCGTGGTCGTCGACCAGGTCGCGAGCCTCACGGACGTGTCCGCCGCCGCCTGGCACGCCCGCCTGGCCCCACCGCCCCGCTACTGACCCCCTCCCGCGGCCGGCGGCCGCGGCACCCGAGGTCGAGGGTTTCGCGCGCCAGGCCCCGCTGGAACCCTCGACCTCGCGCGAAAGGCCCGACCTCGCGCGGGCGGTCGTCCCGGGCGGGGCGGGAGGGGGGTCGTGCACGACCTAGGATCGACCCCGTGGCAGGACGGATCCGGCGGGAGGACGTGCAGACGGTCCGCGAGCGCGCCCGGATCGAGGACATCGTCGGGGAGCACGTCGCGCTGAAGTCCGCCGGCGTCGGCTCGATGAAGGGCCTGTGCCCGTTCCACGACGAGAAGTCGCCGTCGTTCCACGTCCGCCCGCAGGTCGGGCTCTACCACTGCTTCGGGTGCGGCGAGGGCGGCGACGTCATCGACTTCATCCAGAAGACCGACGGGCTGCCGTTCTCCGAGGCCGTCGAGTACCTGGCCGGCCGGGTCGGCGTGCAGCTGCGCTACGAGGAGGGCGGCGGCCCGCGCCCCGGGCACGAGCCCGGCAAGCGGCAGCGGATGCTCGAGGCGCACCGCGTCGCCGAGGAGTACTACGCCGAGCAGCTGCTCACCCCGGAGGCAGCGACGGCCCGGGCGTTCCTCGCGGAGCGCGGCTTCGACCGCGGCGCCGCGGAGCAGTTCGGCGTCGGCTACGCCCCGCAGGGCTGGGACCACCTGCTGCGGCACCTGCGGGGGCGCAGCTTCACCGAGGCCGAGCTCACCGCGACGGGCCTGATGAGCCAGGGCAACCGCGGGCAGTACGACCGGTTCCGCGGCCGCCTGGTGTGGCCGATCCGCGAGGTCACCGGGGACGTCGTCGGGTTCGGCGCGCGCAAGCTGTACGAGGACGACCAGGGGCCGAAGTACCTCAACACCCCGGAGACCCCGCTCTACAAGAAGTCCCAGGTGCTCTACGGGATCGACCTGGCCAAGCGGGAGATCGCGAAGAACAAGCAGGTCGTGGTCGTCGAGGGCTACACCGACGTGATGGCCATGCACCTGTCCGGGATCGGCACGGCGGTCGCGACCTGCGGCACCGCGTTCGGGCCCGACCACGCGCGGGTGGTGCGCCGGCTGATGGGCGCCTCGGGCGGCGGCGGCATCCAGCTCGCGTCGGGGGAGTCCGTCGGCGGCGAGGTGATCTTCACGTTCGACGGCGACTCCGCGGGCCAGAAGGCCGCGATGCGCGCGTTCGGCGAGGACCAGGCGTTCAGCGCGCAGACGTTCGTGGCGGTCGCCGACGGCGGCATGGACCCGTGCGACCTGCGCCAGACCCAGGGCCCCGAGGCGGTCCGGTCGCTGGTGCGGACCCGGCAGCCGCTGTTCGAGTTCGTCATCCGGACCACCCTGCAGGGCTACGACCTCGGCACCGCGGAGGGCCGGGTCGCCGCGCTGCGGGCCGCCGCGCCGATCCCCGGTGGGATCCGCGACGCGGCGCTGCGCCCGGAGTACACCCGGATGCTCGCGGGCTGGTTGGGCATGGACCTGGAGACGGTCCAGCGCGCGGTGCAGCAGGCCACCCGGTCGGCGGGCCGGTCCACCGGCGGCCAGGGCAGGACGGGCGGCTCGGGAGACGGCTACCGCTCCGGCGGTCAGGGCGGTCAGGGCGGTCAGGGCGGCCAGCAGGCACCCGCGCGCGGGTTCGTCCCGCCGGGCCCCGAGCAGGACTGGCGCCGGGACCGCGGCGGCCGCGGGCAGGGCCGGGGCGGCAGCGGGTCCGGCTCGGGCGGCGGACGCTGGGAGCAGCGCGGCGGCCAGGGGGGCCGCGGTGGGCAGCAGGGCCAGGGCGGCAACCGCGGTCGCGACGACCGGCGCTGGGACCCGCCGCCGGACGCGTACGGCCACGGCGACGAGCCGCCGCACGACCTCGACCGCGCCGGCGACGGGACGGTGGCGCTGCCCGCGCCGCGGATGAGCATGCCCGACCCCCGCGACCCGGTGGCCGCCACCGAGCGCCGGGCGCTCGAGGCCGTGCTGCAGATGCCCGACGCCGTGCCGCCGGAGTTCGACGACCTGGCCGCCGACGCGTTCACGGCGCCGGCGTACCGGGCCGTGCACGCCGCGATCCGCGCGGCGGGCGGTGGCGCCGCGGCCCGGCAGAAGGTCGCGACGGCGGGCCCGGCGGGCACGGTGCAGTGGGTGGAGGCCGTCCGCGAGGAGGCCGCCGCGCCGGTGGAGGGGCTCATCACCCAGCTCGCCGTCGCGCCGCTGCCCGAGGACCGCCCCGACCGGCTCCCCGGCTACGCGCGCGGCCTGGTGATGGCCCTGGTCGAGATGGAGATCACCCGGCACATCGCGGACCTGCGCGGCCGGCTCCAGCGGATGGACGCGACCGCCGACCCCGACGGGTACCGGACGCTGACCGTGCAGCTCATGGCCGAGGAGAACCGCCGCCGCGCCCTGCGCGAGAGCGCCTGACGCCCTGCGCGAGAGCGCCCGACGGCCCGCGCGAGAGCGCCCGACGGCCCGCGCGGGAGCGCCCGACGCCCTGCCCGAGCGCGCGCCCCGCGCGTGACGTCGCGGACATCTGCGCCCACTACCCTGGCGGCCATGACGACTGCGGAGGCCGCACCCGGCCAGGACCTGCCCACCGACCGCGAGATCCTGGGCTGGGACCAGTTCGGCGAGGCCGCCCGCGAGCTCGCGCGGGCCGTGGTGGCGTCGGGGTTCGAGCCGGACGTCGTCGTCGCGGTCGCCCGCGGCGGCCTGCTCCCGGCGGGGGCCCTGTCCTACGCGCTCGGCCTGAAGGCCTGCGGCACGCTGAACGTCGAGTTCTACACGGGTGTCGACGCGCGGCTGCCCGACCCGGTGGTGCTGCCGCCGCTGCTGGACACCGCCGCCCTCGTCGGCCGGCGGGCGCTCGTGGTCGACGACGTCGCCGACACGGGGGAGACCCTGGCCCTGGTGCAGCGCCTCGTCGCGGAGCACTGCGAGGACGCCCGGACCGCGGTGCTGTACGCGAAGCCGCACTCGATCGTCGCCCCCGACTTCGTGTGGCGGCGCACGGACCGGTGGATCACGTTCCCGTGGTCCGCCGAGCCGCCCGTCACCGCCTGAGCCGGCCCCGCGCCGACTCACCCCCCCCGCCGACTCACCCCGCGCCGAGCCCCTCGGCCCGGGCCCGGAGCACCGCCGCCGCCCGGTCGGACACCTCGAGCTTGGTCAGCACGTTCGCGACGTGGTTCCGGACGGTCTTCGCGGACAGGCCGAGCCGGCGGGCGATGACGACGTTGTCGTGCCCGGCGGCGAGCAGGTCCAGCACCTCGCGCTCGCGGTCGGTGAGCCGGGGGAACGGCACCCGGACCGCGCTGCGGCCGCCGAGCACGTAGGACATCGCCCGGGCGGCGACGCTCGGTCCGAGGATCATCTCGCCCGCCGCGACCGCCCGGACGGCGCGCTCGATCTGGTCGGGCGGCGCGGACTTCACCAGGTAGCCGCGCGCGCCGGCGCGGACCGCGGCGACCACGGCGTCGTCGTCCTCGTGCATGCTCACCACCAGCACGGCGAGCCCGGGCCGGCGGGCGACGGCCGCGCGGGTCTCGTCCACCCCGGAGCCGTCGCCCAGGTCGAGGTCCATCACGACGACGTCGACCGCGAGCGCGTCGTCGGCCAGCAGCGCGCGGGCCTCGGCCGCGCCCGCCGCCTGCGCCACCACGGCGATGCCCGGCAGCGAGTCCAGCAGCGCGGCCAGCCCGAGCCGGAACACGGGGTGGTCGTCGACGAGCGCGACCCGCAGGCTCACGACGGGCTCCCGCCGGTCAGGGCGCCGGGGAGGGGCGCCGGTGCCGCGGGGGCCGGCGCGAGCCCCGGCACGGCCGGCAGCACCGCCCGCACCCGCGTCCCGGGTCCGGCGTCGGTGACCTCGACGCTGCCGCCGAGCTCCTCGGCGCGCTCGCGCATCGAGCGGGTGCCGACCCCGGCCGTGCCCGTGGGGCCGCGGCCGGCGTCCTCGCAGACCAGCTCCAGGGTGTCCGCCGACCGGTGGACCGTGATCCGGCAGCCGGTGGCGCCGGAGTGGCGCTGGGCGTTGCGCGCGGCCTCGCCGAGCAGCGCGTAGGCCGCGGCGGCGACCACGGGGTCCAGGTCGCCGGGGTCGTCGCCGGCGAGCGTCACCGCGAACCCGTCGCGGCCCAGCCGGTCCGCGAGGTCGGTGAGCGCCGGTCCGAGCCCGTGCTCGTCGAGCGCCGGCGGCAGGAGGCTGCGGGCGAGGTCGCGGACGTCCTCGACGCGCCGGCCGGCCTCGTCGTGCAGGGCTGCGAGGGCCGCCCGGGCGGCCGCGACGTCCCCCGGCCCACCGCGGTCGAGCAGGTTGAGCGCGCCCTGCAGCCCGAGCCGGACGCCGGACAGCCACGGCCCGAGCCCGTCGTGCAGCTCGCGGCGCACCACGCGGCGTTCGCGCAGCCGGGCGCTGGTCGTGGCGTCCCGCGCGCGCTCGAGGTCCCGCGCGCCGGCGGCGAGCGCCAGCCCCGCGGCGACCACCGGGGCGACCTGGTCCAGCGCGGCGCGGCTGCGGGCGTCGAGCCGCTCGCCGGGGGAGGCGGTGACGGCGAGCTCGCCGACGGCGCGGCCGCCGTGGGTCACCGGGACCACGAGCGGCGCGGAGGTGGGGGCGCCCCAGGCCGCGGCGAGCGGGTCGGCACCGGACGTGGCGAGCCGGACCGACTCCAGGCGCAGCGACTCGCCGACGCCCGCCGCGAGCCCGTCCAGCAGGTCCGTCGAGCCGCCGGGTGCGGCGAGGCTGCGCCCGAGCCGCAGCGCCGCGCGGCCGGGGTCGTCGCCGTCGCCGTAGACGAGGTGCCGGACCCGGGTCCGGAGCCAGCCGCGGACGGGCTGGAGCAGCAGCACCACGCCGACGGCGGCGGCCACCTGGGCGCCCGGCCCGGGCCCGGAGGTCCCCGCCAGCGCCGACACGCCCGCGGCGACGAGGGCGTACACGCCCGCGAGCACGAGGGTGAGCAGCGCGGCGACCGTCCCGCGGCTGACCGCGAGGTCGAGGCCCCACAGCCGGTTGCGCAGCACGGTCACCAGCAGCGCCGCCGGGAACAGGGCCTGGCACACCAGGTGGCTCACCGGCACGGCGAGGAACGCCGCGGGGCCGGGGTCGGCGAGCAGCAGCGGCACGAACGACAGCGCCATGATCCCGGTCGCCGCCGCGAGCAGGCCGAGCCCGCGCCGCTCGGCGGCGGGCCCGCGCCGGAACCGCCACCAGGTCGCGCCCGCGGTGCCGAGCCCGGTGACCACGACCAGCGCGATCGCCGGCCGGGCGTCGGACATCGGGGTGAGCAGCCGGGTGCCGGTCAGCAGCAGGGCGGCGGTCGTGCCCAGCGCGACCCCGCCGCGGGCGACCGGCCCGAGCCGCCGGTCACGGGCCAGCCAGGGGACCACGCAGAACAGCGCGACCGTCCCGGGCACCCAGATCCAGCCGAACGTCGCGGTCAGCCAGTCCAGCGCGGGCACCCCGGGCCGGGACGCGGCGAACGTCCCCCAGGCGCCGCCGACCGCCGAGACCCCGCCCGCGAGCCCGGTGCCGGCGACGAGCCACCCGACGACGTGCCGCCGGCGGGACAGGATGACCGCGCCCACGGTGCCGTAGACCGCGGCGACGGCGACGTCCACGGCGGTGAACAGCAGGTCCCCGGCGGTCATCCCGCCGGGGGCGGGCGCGGCGGCGACGTGCAGCACGGCCGCGGTCCCGGCGAGCAGCCAGGCGACCAGCGCGAGGACGCCGGCGACCACGGGCAGGCCGCGGTCCGAGCCCGCGCGCGCCGCCGACCCCTCCCGGTCCATGGCGTCACCGTAGGGGCTGACCACCGCGGAGCGGGAGGGGTCCGGCGGACCGGGGACAGTCACCGGCGGTCGCCCGTGCTCACCGGCGGTCGCCGGCCGCGAAGCCGACCGCCACCACCAGCAGCCACAGCGGACCGGTGAACCCGGCCATGTACTGCAGCGGCGAGAGCCCGAGCAGCAGCGTCAGCCCGCCGAGCACCGCGCTCACCCAGCCGATCCACCGGGGCGCCGCGGCGTGCCGCAGGGCCGCGACCGCGACGGCCACCCCGGACAGGCCCGCCCCGACCCACAGCCACGGGATCGTCGCGACCCAGTCGACGTAGAACGCGCCCGACTCCGGGATCAGCAGGTCCGGCTCGGCGAACCCGAAGATGAACTGGGTGTCCAGGCCGGACCCCAGCAGCGTCGCGACGGCCACCAGGAGCAGCCCGGCCGAGGCCACCGGCGGCAGCAGGCTCCCCGCCGGGGCCTGCTGGCCGAGCCGCCGGGCCAGCCCCGCGGCGAACACCACGACCAGCGCCGTCGCGGCCACCGTCGCCGTGTGGAACACCAGCAGCTCGGTCGTCCGGCCCGCCATGTCCGCGACCACGGCCTCGGCGTCGCCGGCCGTCTCCTCCCAGCTCGCCCCGACGGCCATCGACGCCTGCACCGAGACCAGGCCGGCGAGACCGGCCCCGATCCCGGCGAGCGCCCACCCGCGCGGCTGCGACCGGACCCGCCCGCCGCCGGTGCCGCCCCCTGCTGCGGCACCGACGCCCGTGCTGCCGGCCGTCGCGCGGCCGTCCGCCTGCGTGTCGTGCGTGGTCATGCGTCCTCCTCGGTCCACCGGCGGGCGGGACGCCTGCCGTCGAGGACGACGCTCGGCCGGGCGGCGTCCCGGGCACCAGGGCGCGGCGCCCGGGTCGCCGGGCGATCCGCCCGGGCACGCCGGCGCCCCCGCCCGCACCCCCCGCCCGCACCCCCCGCCCGCACCCCCCGCGCGCACCCCGCTCGACGGCGTCGCTACACTCGTGCCCACAGGCACCGATCCGGCCATCACCGGGGAGCCTCCGGAAGAACGGGCCCCAGCACCACCGGGGCCCCGGTAGAACCGGACGGGTAGGCCCGTCACAGCCGTCAGCGAGTGGTCGCGCGCGACCCGGTACCCCCGGGCAGCGAACGGCAAGCGGGGTGGTACCGCGGTGTCACCGGGTCGCAGGGCCCGGGGTCGTCGTCCCCGTGGGTCCGCCACGCACCGCGCCCGCACCCGGGTGCCGACCACAGGAGAGCCAGTCGTCATGGCCTACCCGCTGCACCGCACGCCCTCCGGCAAGCACGCCGCGCCCACCGCCCCCGGCGCCTCGTTCGGGCTGCCCGCGTCGCCCGACCTGCCGGCGCTGGAGAAGGACGTCCTCGCCTACTGGGACGCCGACGGGACGTTCCAGGCGTCGATCGACGCGCGGGAGACGGGTCAGGACGGCGCGAACGAGTTCGTGTTCTACGACGGCCCGCCGTTCGCCAACGGCCTGCCGCACTACGGGCACCTGCTGACCGGGTACGCGAAGGACATCGTCGGCCGCTACCAGACGCAGCGCGGCCGCCGGGTGGAGCGCCGGTTCGGCTGGGACACCCACGGGCTGCCGGCGGAGCTCGAGGCGGAGCGGATCCTCGGCATCACGGACAAGTCCCAGATCGAGGAGATGGGCATCGAGGCGTTCAACGACGCCTGCCGGACCTCGGTGCTGCGGTACACCGACGAGTGGCAGGTCTACGTGACCCGCCAGGCGCGGTGGGTGGACTTCGAGCGCGACTACAAGACGCTGGACCCGACGTTCATGGAGTCGGTGATCTGGGCGTTCAAGCGGCTCTACGACAAGGGCTGGGCGTACGAGGGCTACCGCGTGCTGCCGTACTGCTGGAACGACCAGACGCCGCTGTCCAACCACGAGCTGAAGATGGACGACGACGTCTACTCCGACGTCCAGGACCAGACGGTCACGGTGACGTTCCCGCTGACCGGCGCGCGCGCGGACGAGCTGGGCCTGACCGGCGTCGCGGCGCTGGCGTGGACGACGACCCCGTGGACGCTGCCGACCAACTCGGCGCTCGCGGTCGGGCCGGACGTCACGTACGTCGTGCTGCCTGCGGGGCCGGACGGGACCAGCGCCGCCGCCACGCAGCTGCTGATGGCGCGCGAGCTGGTGAAGGGCTACGCGAAGGACCTGGGCTACGCGTCGGCCGAGGACGCGCTGGCGGCCGTGACCCGCGAGGTGCGCGGCGCGGACCTCGCGGGCGTGCGCTACGAGCCGCTGTTCGACTACCTGGCGGACCAGCCGGGCATGGCCGAGCACGGGTTCCAGGTGCTGCTCGCCGACTACGTGACCACCGAGGACGGCACCGGTGTCGTGCACCAGGCGCCCGCCTACGGCGAGGTCGACCAGGAGACCTGCGAGGCCGCGGGCATCCCCACGGTGCTGAGCGTGGACGAGGGCGGGAAGTTCACCGCGCTGGTCCCGGACTTCCAGGGCCTGCAGGTGTTCGAGGCGAACAAGCCGATCACCCAGCGGCTGCGCGCCGACGGCCGGCTGCTGCGCCAGGCGTCGTACGTGCACTCGTACCCGCACTGCTGGCGCTGCCGCAAGCCGCTGATCTACAAGGCCGTGTCGTCCTGGTTCGTCAAGGTGACGGCGTTCCGCGACCGGATCGTCGAGCTGAACCGCGACATCTCCTGGGTGCCGGACCACATCAAGGACGGCCAGTTCGGCAACTGGCTCGCCGGTGCCCGCGACTGGTCGGTGTCCCGCAACCGGTACTGGGGCACGCCGATCCCGGTGTGGGTGAGCGACGACGACCGGTACCCGCGGATCGACGTCTACGGCTCGTTCGCGGAGCTGGAGGCCGACTTCGGCCGGCTGCCGCTGAACGCCGCCGGTGAGCCGGACCTGCACCGCCCGTACATCGACGACCTGACCCGCCCGAACCCCGACGACCCGACCGGCGCGTCCACCATGCGCCGCATCCCGGACGTGCTGGACGTGTGGTTCGACTCCGGGTCGATGCCGTACGCCCAGGTGCACTACCCGTTCGAGAACACGGAGTGGTTCGAGCACCACTACCCGGGCGACTTCATCACGGAGTACATCGGGCAGACCCGCGGCTGGTTCTACGTGCTGCACGTGCTCGCGACCGCGCTGTTCGACCGGCCGGCGTTCCGCACGTCGGTGTCGCACGGCATCGTGCTGGGCTCCGACGGCCGCAAGATGAGCAAGTCGCTGCGCAACTACCCGGACGTGTCCGAGGTCTTCGACCGCGACGGCTCCGACGCGATGCGCTGGTTCCTCATGGCGTCGCCGATCCTGCGCGGCGGGAACCTGGTGGTCACCGAGGAGGGCATCCGCTCCGAGGTGCGCCAGGTGCTGCTCCCGCTGTGGAGCACCTGGTACTTCTTCGCGCTGTACGCCAACGCCGCGGACGGCGGGGCCGGGCTGACCGCGGGTCGCGTCACCGCGAGCACGCCGCTGAGCACGATGGACCGGTACGTCCTGGCCCGCACCCGCGGCCTGGTCGAGCAGGTCACCGCGCAGCTCGACGCGTACGACGTGCCCGGCGCCTGCGAGACGGTGCGCGTGCACCTGGACCTGCTGACCAACTGGTACGTCCGCACCCAGCGGGACCGGTTCTGGGACGAGGACCCCGCGGCGTTCGACACGCTGTGGACCGCGCTCGAGACGCTCACCCGCGTGATGGCGCCGCTCGCGCCGCTGCTGTCGGAGGAGGTCTGGCGCGGCCTGACCGGCGGGCGCTCGGTGCACCTGACCGACTGGCCGACCCTCGGCGACGGGTCGGCGGACGACGTGGCGCTCGCGGCCGACGACGACCTGGTCGCCGCGGTCGACGGCGTGCGCGAGGCGGTGTCCGCGGCCCTCGGCCTGCGCAAGGCGAACGCCCTGCGCGTGCGGCAGCCGCTGCGCGAGCTGCGGGTGGCGACGGCCGACCCGACGGCGCTCGCGCCGTTCGTGGACCTCCTGGCCGCGGAGCTCAACGTCAAGCACGTCGTGCTGTCCACCGTCGAGGAGGCCGCCGCCGGTGGTGTCGCGGTCCGCCGCGACCTCGCCGTGAACGCCCGCGCCGCCGGCCCGCGCCTGGGCCGGGGGGTGCAGGCCGTGATCCGCGCCGCGAAGGCCGGTGCGTGGTCGACGGACGCCGAGGGCACCGTGGTGGTCCGGACCGACGACGGCGACGTGCCGGTGCTGGCGTCCGAGTACGAGCTCACGACGGCGATCGACGTCGTCGGCGGCGCGGACGGGACGCTCGCCGCGGGGGTGCTGCCGTCCGGCGGGTTCGTCGTGCTCGACCTGGAGCTGGACGACGCGCTGCGCGCCGAGGGCTACGCCCGCGACGTGGTCCGCGCGGTGCAGGACGCGCGCAAGGCCGCGGGCCTGGCCGTCACCGACCGGATCCGGCTGACGCTGACCGTGTCGGCGGCCGACGAGGCCGCGGTCCGCACCCACGAGCAGTTCATCGCGTCCGAGACGCTGGCCACCACGGTCGACGTCCGGGCCACCGAGCAGGCGGGGACGCTGGACGTCGCCGTGGAGAGGACGGGCGCGTGAGCCGCCAGGACCGGCACGAGCACGACGACGACCAGCACGACGACCAGCGCGAGGACGAGCCCCAGGACGTCCGCGAGCGGGAGATCACGGGCGAGCACGACGGCGTCCGCACGGGCAGCGGCTCCGACCGCGACCAGCCGGGCACGAAGGCGCCAAGCGGCGCGGCGCACCTGAAGGACGAGGCCGCGCGCGCGGCCCGCCGTGCGGCGGACGAGGTCTACGCGGGCATCCTCGAGCGGGCGCCGGAGCACGACATCGACCCGACCCTCGACCGGGTGCGGGCGGTCTGCGAGCTGCTGGGCGACCCGCAGCGCGCGTACCGCGTCGTGCACGTCACCGGGACCAACGGCAAGACGTCGACGGCCCGGATGATCGAGCGTCTGGTGCGCGAGCACGGGCTGCGCACGGGCCGGTTCACCAGCCCGCACCTGACCCGGGTGACCGAGCGGATCGCGGTCGACGGGGAGCCGATCTCCGACGAGCTGTTCGTCGCGACCTGGCAGGACGTCGCCCCGTACGTGCACATGGTCGACGTGCAGGAGCAGGCCGCGGGCCGGCCCCGGCTGTCGTTCTTCGAGGTGTTCACGGTGATGGCGTTCGCCGCGTTCGCGGACGCCCCGGTGGACGTCGCCGTGATCGAGGTCGGCATGGGCGGCCGCTGGGACGCGACCAACGTCGCCGACGGCGAGGTCGCGGTGATCACCCCGGTGGCCTACGACCACGAGCGCTGGCTCGGTCACACCCTGGTGGAGATCGCGGGGGAGAAGGCGGGCATCGTCAAGGACGGCGCCACGCTGGTGCTCGCGACCCAGGACGAGGACGCCGAGGGCGTCATCCTCCAGGCGGCCGCCGAGCGCGGGGCCCGGGTGATCCGCGAGGGCATCGACGTCGACGTGGTCGAGCGCCGCGTCGCCGTCGGCGGCCAGCTGCTGACCCTGCGCGGCACCGGTGGCGTCTACACCGACGTGTTCCTGCCGATGCACGGCGAGCACCAGGCGCACAACGCGCTCGCGGCGCTGGTCGCGACGGAGGCGCTGATGGCCGGCGGCGCCGCGCTGGAGGGCGGGATCGTCGAGGTCGCGTTCGCCGACGTGGACTCCCCGGGCCGGCTCGAGATCGTCCGGACCAGCCCGACGATCCTGGTCGACGCGGCGCACAACCCCGCGGGCGCGCAGGCGCTGGTCACCGCGGTCGAGGAGGCCTTCGCGTTCCAGCGGGTCGTCGGCGTGTTCGGCGTGATGGCCGACAAGGACCCCGAGAACATCCTCGCGGTGCTCGAGCCGGTGCTGGACGAGATCGTGCTCACCCGGGCGTCGACCCCGCGGGCGATGGAGGTGGACGACCTCGCGGAGATCGCCGAGGACGTGTTCGGCGAGGACCGGGTGCACGTGCGCGAGCGCCTGGACGACGCGGTGACGCTCGCGGCCGACCTCGCGGAGCGGGACGTCGAGCGCGGCGCGGCCGTGCTGGTGACCGGCTCGATCCTGCTCGTCGCGGAGGCGCGGACGCTGCTCGGCCGCTCCTGACGGACCCCGCCCGGCGGGCCTGCACCGATGTGCAGGCCCGCCGCACGTCTGCCCCTTGACGCCCACGACCTGCGGGGCGAGTGTGAGGTCTGCGCGGCGAGGGCGCCGCGCACCGCCCCCGCCGAAGGGAACCACCGACGTGAAGAAGCTCATCAACGACCCGCACACCGTCGTCGCCGAGTCCGTCGAGGGGTTCGGCCTCGCGCACGCCGACGTGGTGCAGGTGCACACCGACCCGCTGTTCGTGGCCCGGGCCGGGGGCGTCGTCGCCGGCAAGGTCGGCCTGGTCTCGGGCGGCGGCAGCGGGCACGAGCCGCTGCACGCCGGGTTCGTCGGCGACGGCATGCTCGACGCCGCGGTCCCCGGCCCGATGTTCACCTCGCCCACGCCCGACCAGATCGCCCCGGCGTTCGCGGCCGCGGACGGCGGCGCGGGGGTCGTGGCGATCGTCAAGAACTACACCGGTGACGTGCTCAACTTCGAGACGGCCGCCGAGCTCGCGGACGCCGAGGACCTGACCGTGCGCACCGTCCTGGTGAACGACGACGTCGCCGTCGAGGACTCGCTCTACACCGCCGGGCGGCGCGGCGTCGCGGGGACGGTCGCGGTGGAGAAGATCGCCGGGGCCGCGGCCGCGCGCGGCGACGACCTGGACGCGGTCGTCGCGGTGGCCGAGAAGGTGGTCGCCAACGTGCGGTCGATGGGCGTCGCCCTGACGGCGTGCACCGTCCCGCACGCCGGCAAGCCGTCGTTCGACCTGCCGGACGACGAGATCGAGATCGGCATCGGCATCCACGGCGAGCCGGGTCGGCGACGCATCCCGCTGGCCGGCGCGGACGAGATCACCGAGTTGCTGCTGACGCCCGTCGCCGACGACCTGGCGCTCGCCGCGGGGGAGCAGGTGCTGCTGCTCGTCAACGGCATGGGCGGCACGCCGCTGTCCGAGCTCTACGTCGTCTATCGTCAGGCACGCAGGCTGCTCGAGGGCCGCGGGGTCGAGGTGACCCGGTCGCTCGTGGGCAACTATGTGACATCACTGGAGATGCAGGGTGCGTCGGTCACCGTCCTCCGGTTGGACGACGAGCTCACCGCGCTCTGGGACGCGCCGGTGCGCACGGCCGCGCTGCACTGGTAGCCCGGCCGGGTCCGACACCGGGGGCGTGACCGTTCGGCTCGACGGCGGAGGTGGGAACGCAGGATGACCGGATCCCTGGGTGCGGCGTGGGCGGTGGCCTGGACGCGGCGGACGGCCGAGGTGGTGACCGAGCACCGCGAGGAGCTCATCGAGCTCGACCGGCAGATCGGCGACGGCGACCACGGCGAGAACCTCACGCGGGGGTTCACCGCGGTCGTCGCGAAGCTCGACGCGCTCGAGGAGCAGCCCGCCGACGTCGGCGCGGTGCTCAAGCTCGTCGCGACCACCCTGATGTCGACGGTCGGCGGCGCCGCCGGGCCGCTGTACGGGACGGCCTACCTGCGCGCGGCGAAGGTGACCGGGCTGCCCGAGCTGGACAGCGCGGCCGTCGTCGCCCTGCTGGAGGCCGCGCTCGAGGGCATCGTCGTGCGCGGCAAGGCGTCCCCGGGCGAGAAGACGATGGTCGACGCGTGGACCCCCGCGGTCGAGGCGGCGGTCGCGGCGGCCGACGCGGGCGCGTCCCCGGCGGCGGTGCTCGCGGCGGCGGCCGAGGCGGCGCGCGGCGGCGCGGCGGCGACGATCCCGCTGGTCGCCACGAAGGGCCGGGCGTCCTACCTCGGCGAGCGGTCGGCCGGGCACCAGGACCCGGGGGCGACCTCGACGGCGCTCCTGCTCGAGGCCGCGGCCGCCACCGCGGCGCAGGCGTCCGCATGACCGCCCCCGTCGCGCTGGTGCTGGTCTCGCACTCGGCGCGGCTCGCCGACGGCGCCCGGGAGCTCGCCGCGCAGATGGCCCCGGACGTGCTGATCGTGGCCGCGGGCGGCAACGGCACCGGGGAGCCGGGCGACGCGGGGCTGGGCACCAGCTTCGACCTGGTGGAGTCGGCGCTCGTCGAGGCCACGGCGGAGGGCCGGTCCGCGGTCGTGCTGACCGACCTCGGCTCGGCGGTGCTCACCACCGAGTCGGTCGTCGAGATGCTCGACGAGGACGTGGCGGCGCGGGTGCACCTCGCGGCGGCCCCGTTCGTCGAGGCGGCGGTCGCGGCGGCCGTGACGGCGGCGGGCGGCGCGCCCGTGGGCGAGGTCCTCGGCGCCGCGACGGCCGCCGGCGCGACGTTCGCGCACGACGCCGGGCCCGGCCCGGGTGCGGGCGCGGGCGGTGGGGTGGTCGGCGGCGAGGGCGAGGGCGCTCCCGAGATCCCGACCCCGCACGCCGCGGGGGACCAGGCGACCGTCATCACCGCGCACGTGCTGGTGCGCAACCCGATGGGCCTGCACGCCCGGCCCGCGGCGGTCCTGGCGCGGATGATGGCGGGCTTCGACGCCGCCGTGCAGGTCGACGGCGTGAACGGTGCGAGCGTGCTCGAGCTGATGCAGCTCGGTGCGACGCAGGGCCGGACGCTGGAGGTCTCGGCCACGGGCCCGCAGGCGCGCGTCGCGGTGGACGCGTTCGTCGGCGCCGTCGAGGAGGGCTTCGGCGAGGTCTGACCCGCCACACCCACCGCACCCGCACCCGCAACCCGCAACCCCGCCGGGCGCGAGGGCGTACGAGACACCACGAGGGCGCATTCCGCGGAGTGCGCCCTGGCGGCGTCTCGTACGCCCTCGCGGACCCGGGAGCGGGAGCGGGTGCAGGGGCGGGAGAGAATGCTGCGCGGTGTGCAATAATGCATGGCGTGCAGGAATCCACCGGGCAGGACGAGGGGCTGCGGGCCCGCAAGAAGCGCGCCCGCCTGGAGGCGTTCGTCGACGCCACCCACCGCCTCGCGGGGGAGCACGGCCTCGACAACGTCACCGTCGAGCAGATCTGCGCCGAGGTCGGTGTCTCGGTGCGCACGTTCTTCAACTACTTCGAGTCCAAGGACGACGCCGTGCTCGGCCTGGAGCACTGGCGCATCGAGGGCGCCGCCGCCGAGGCGTTCGCCACCGGCGGCCCGACCGGCGACCTGCTGCCCGACATGCAGGTCCTCGTCGCCAGCGCCCTCGACCACCCGCCGCTCGGCAAGGAGCGGATGGCCCGCGCGTTCGAGGTCGCCAAGGGCAACCCCGACCTGTTCCTGCGCGCCTACACCCACGTGCAGGGCCTGCACGACGAGATCGAGGCCCTGGTCCGGCGCCGGCTCGGGGACTCCGCCGACGAGGCGGTCCTCCTCATGGTCGGCGCCCTGCTCGTCGTGCTCTCGCACGCGAGCTTCCTGCGCTGGGACGCCGCCGGCGGCGAGGGCGACGTGCACGCGCAGCTGCCGTCCGTCGTCGCCGACCTCGCGCAGGTCCTCGCCCCGCGGACCTGACCGACCCGTCCGCGCCCGCCCCACGCCCCCGCGCGGTGGCTCTGCCCGCCCCGCTCCCGCACCAGACGCACCACCGCCGACGACGGCGCCACCGGCGACCGACCGTCGCGCGTGGCGGCGCGCCGGCCCGACCCGAGAACGGACCACGCCCATGGCGACCACCGCCCCCGCCCCCGACAAGCCGCTGGTGGAGCTGAACCAGCGCACCATCTGGACGATCTTCGGCGCCCTGCTCGCGAGCATGCTGCTGTCCTCGCTCGACCAGTCCATCGTCGGCACCGCGATGCCCACCATCGTCGGCGAGCTCAACGGCGTCGAGCACCAGGGCTGGGTCGTGACGATCTACATCCTGGCGATCGCGATCGTCATGCCCCTGTACGGCAAGTTCGGCGACCTGTGGGGGCGGCGCTGGCCGTTCCTCGTCGCGATCAGCCTGTTCACGCTGGCCTCCGCGGGCGCGGGCTTCGCGCAGTCGTTCGGCGAGCTCGTCGCGTGGCGCGGCGTCCAGGGACTCGGCGGCGGCGGCCTGATCATCCTGTCGCAGGCGATCATCGCGGACATCGTGCCCGCCAAGGAGCGCGGCAAGTACATGGGCCCGATGGGGGCCATGTTCGGTGTCGCGGCCGTCGCCGGCCCCCTGCTCGGCGGGCTGTTCACCGACCACGCCGACTGGCGCTGGTGCTTCTGGATCAACATCCCGATCGGCATCGCCGCGTTCGTCACGGCCTGGTGCACCCTCAGGCTGCCGAGCCACCGCTCGGGCCGGCGGCTGGACGTCGCGGGCATCGTGCTGCTGACCCTGGCGACGTCCGGGATCGTGCTCGTCACCTCGTGGAGCTCGATCTCCGGCGAGGCCGGCTACGACTGGTCCGACGGCCGCCTGATCGGCCTGCTGGTCGGCACCGTCGTCGCCGCCGTCGCGTTCGTGCTCGTCGAGCTGCGCGCCCAGGAGCCGATCCTCCCGCTGCGCCTGTTCAAGAACCCCACGTTCACGCTGGCCACCGGCGTCGGCCTGGTCATCGGCATGGGCATGTTCGCCTCGCTGGCGTTCCTGCCGACGTTCCTGCAGATGTCGACCGGCTCCGGGGTCACCGAGTCCGGCCTGCTCATGCTCCCGATGACCGTCGGGGTGATGCTGACCGCGATCGGCTCCGGCATCGCGATCACGAAGACCGGGCGGTACAAGGCGTTCCCGATCACGGGCATGGGCATCGCGACCCTCGGGCTCGCGTGGCTGACCACCATCACCGGCGACATGTCGATGGTGCTGTTCGGCGTGATGATCTTCGTGCTCGGCGCCGGCCTCGGCCTCGTGATGCAGACGATCGTCCTGGCCGTGCAGAACTCGGTCGACCCGCACGAGCTCGGCACCGCGACCTCCGCGAACAACTTCTTCCGCGAGATCGGCGCGGCGGTCGGCACAGCGCTGTTCAGCACGATCTTCACGGGCCGGCTGTCCGAGCGGCTCGAGGGCGTGTTCGCCGGTGCCCCCGCGGGCGGCGACGCGGGCGTCGACCCGACGGGCAGCGCCGAGTCGCTGACGCCCGCCCTGGTCGCCCAGCTGCCGCAGCAGCTGCACGACGGCGTGGTGACCGCCTACACCGAGGCCCTGGCCCCGGCGTTCTGGTACCTGGTGCCGCTGCTGGCGCTCGGGTTCGTGCTCACGCTGTTCCTGCGCGAGGTCAAGCTCTCCGACGTCGCCGGCATGGTGGCGCGCGGCGAGGCCACGGCCGGCACGTCCGCCGACCCCAGGTAGCCTCGGCGCGTGAGCATGCACGCCGGGCGGCCCCCACGCAGGAAGCGTCCCGCCAAGCCCCAGTTCGCCTCGATGATGCTCGTCCTCGAGGGCGTCCTGGTGCTGTTCGCGGCGCTGACCGCGTACGGGCTGCGGTCGGCCCCGCCGATGACGCTCTGGGTCGTCGCGGGCTCGATGTTCCTGGTCCTCGTGGTGCTGTCCCGCCTCGTGACCGCCCCCGGCGGCTACGTGGCGGGCAGCGTCGCGCAGGTCCTCGTGATCGCGTGCGGCGTCGTGATCCCGCTGATGTACGTGCTCGGCGCGCTGTTCGCGGTGCTGTGGTTCGTCTCGCTGCGGCTCGGCGGGCGGATCGACGCGGAGCGGGCGGAGTTCGACGCCGCCTACCCCGACCAGACGCCGCAGGGCGGCCTGCCGCCGCGGGCCCTGCCGCCGACGGCCGAAGCGCCCGGCAACGACGGGCCCGCGGAGCCCGGCGCCGCCCGTTAGGGTCGTCCGCATGAGCGACATCCAGCGCACCCTGGTCCTGGTCAAGCCCGACGGCGTGAGCCGCGGCCTCTCCGGCGAGGTCCTGCGCCGCATCGAGGCCAAGGGCTACACCCTGGTGGCCGTCGAGCTCCGCACCGCGGACGACGCCCTCCTGCACGCCCACTACGCCGAGCACGAGGGCAAGCCGTTCTTCCAGCCTCTCGTCGACTTCATGAAGTCCGGCCCCGTGCTCGCCGTCGTGGCCGAGGGGCACCGCGTCATCGAGGGCTTCCGGTCGCTGGCCGGCACCACCGACCCGACCGTCGCCGCGCCGGGCACCATCCGCGGGGACCTGGGCCGCGACTGGGGCCTGAAGGTCACCCAGAACCTCGTGCACGGCTCGGACGCCGAGGAGTCCGCCGCCCGCGAGATCGCCCTCTGGTTCCCGAACCTCCCGGCCTGACCGCCGTCGTCCCGGGGCACGGGCCGCAGCCGCACTAGGCTGCGGCCCGTGCACCTCAAGACGCTCACCCTGCGCGGGTTCAAGTCGTTCGCCTCGGCGACGACGCTGAACCTGGAGCCCGGGGTGACCTGCGTCGTCGGGCCGAACGGGTCGGGCAAGTCCAACGTCGTCGACGCGCTCGCCTGGGTGATGGGGGAGCAGGGCGCCAAGTCGCTGCGCGGCGGCAAGATGGAGGACGTCATCTTCGCCGGGACCGCCGGCCGCCCGCCGCTGGGTCGCGCCGAGGTCTCGCTGACCATCGACAACACCGACGGCGCGCTGCCGATCGAGTACACCGAGGTCACGATCTCGCGGACGCTGTTCCGCAACGGCGGCTCCGAGTACGCGATCAACGGCCGGGCGTGCCGGCTGCTGGACATCCAGGACCTGCTGTCCGACTCCGGCCTGGGCCGCGAGATGCACGTGATCGTCGGCCAGGGGCAGCTCGACGCCGTGCTGCGCGCGACGCCGGAGGAGCGCCGGGGGTTCATCGAGGAGGCCGCGGGCGTCCTCAAGCACCGCAAGCGCAAGGAGAAGGCGCTCCGCAAGCTCGACGCGATGCAGGCCAACCTGACCCGGCTGACCGACCTCACCGGCGAGCTGCGGCGCCAGCTCGGACCTCTCGGCCGGCAGGCGGAGGTCGCGCGGCGCGCGCAGACCGTGCAGGCCGACGTGCGCGACGCCCGGGCCCGGCTGCTCGCCGACGACCTCGCGCAGCTCACCGCGACCCTGGAGCAGGAGGTCGCCGACGAGACCGCGCTGCGGGCCCGGCGCGCGGAGGCCGAGCAGGCGCTCGACTCCGCGCGGGCCCGGCTGGCGCACCTGGAGCGGGAGGCGGCCGAGGCGGCGCCGGCGCTGGGCGAGGCGTCCGACGTCTGGTACCGGCTGTCCTCGTTGCGCGAGCGGCTGCGCGGCACGGCCTCGCTGGCCACCGACCGGGCGCGGCTGCTCGGCTCGGCCGCGCCGGAGCGCACCGGCGGGCAGGACCCGGCGGACCTGGAGCGGCAGGCCGAGCGGGTCCGCGTCGCGGAGGCCGAGCTCGTCGCCGAGGTGGACCAGGCCCGCGCCCGGCTGGAGTCCGCGCAGGCGGCGCGCCAGGAGGCCGAGCAGGCCGCCGCGGCCGCGGAGAAGGCGCTGGCGACCGTCCTGCGCGGCGCAGCGGACCGTCGCGAGGGCCTGGCCCGGCTCGCCGGTCAGGTCGCCGCGCGCCGCAGCCGGCTCGAGGCGACCGAGGCGGAGATCGGTCGGCTCCGGGACACGCTGACCGAGGCGGAGCGCCGCGGGCAGGACGCGTCGGTCGCGTTCGCCGCGCTGGAGTCGCAGGTCGCCGGGGTCGAGGAGGGCGAGGAGGGCCTGGACGCCGCGCACGAGGCCGCGACCGAGGCCGTGGAGTCCGCGGCCGCGCGCGTCGAGGAGCTGACCGCCGCGCTGGGTGCGGCCGAGCGCGACGGCGCCGCGCTGGCGTCCCGGATCGAGACCCTCGAGCTCAGCCTGACGCGCAAGGACGGTGCCGGGGCGCTGCTGGCGTCCGACGAGGTCGCGGGCGTCGTCGGCTCGCTGGCCGCGCTGATCGGCGTCGCGACGGGCGACGAGGACGCGATCGTCGCGGCGCTCGGCGCGTCCGCCGACGCGGTGGCGGTCGAGTCCGTGGGCGCCGCCGTCGACGCGATCCGGTACCTGCGCGACCAGGACGCCGGCCGCGCCGGCCTCGTCGTGGCGGCCGGGGCGGACGCCGGTGGGGGTGCGGACGAGGCCCGCGGCCCCGCCCCCGACGGCGCCGCCTGGGCGCTGGACCTCGTGCAGGCGCCGCCGGCCGTGCTGCCCGCCGTCCGCCGCCTGCTGCGGGACGTGGTGGTCGTCGACGACCTCGTGGCCGCGCGGGCGCTGGTCGCGGACCGGCCGGACCTGGTGGTGGCGACCCGCGCGGGCGACGTGCTGGCCGCGCACCGGGCGTCCGGCGGCTCGGCGACCGCCCCGAGCGCCCTGCACCTGCAGGCCGCGCTCGACGAGGCCCGCGCGGGCGCCGCGGACGCCGACGCGCGCGCCGCGGCGGCCCGCGAGGCGCTGGTCGGGGCCCGTGAGGCCGCCGCGACCGCCCGCGCGGAGCACGAGCGCACCCTGGAGCAGCTGAACGAGTCCGACGCCGCGCTCGCCGCCGTCGCGGAGCAGCTGGGTCACCTCGGCGCCACCGCCCGCGCCGCCGGGGCCGAGGCCGACCGGGTGCGGGCGTCGCTGGCGACCGCCGAGCAGGCCCTCGCCGCGGGGGGCGCGGAGCTCGCCGAGCTGACCGAGCGGCTCGCCGCGGCGGAGGCGGAACCCGCCGACACCGACACCGCGATCGAGGACCGCACCCGGGAGCGGGACGCCCTCGGGGAGGCGGCCGCCGCCGCGCGCGGCCGCGAGACCGAGGCGCGCCTGACGCTGCGCACCGCCGAGGAGCGCGCCCGCGCCCTGTCCGGTCGGGCGGAGTCGCTGGACCGCGCCGCCCGCACCGAGCGCGCCGCGCGCGAGCGGGCCGCCGAGCGCGAGCAGGCCCGGGCCCGGCACGCCGCGGTCGCCACCGCCGTCGCCCTCGGCGCCGGTCAGGCGCTCACGGCCCTCGACCGTGCCCTCGCGCAGGCAGCCGACGAGCGCGACGCCGCCGAGGCCGCCCGCACCGAGCGGGAGGCGGCCCTGACGGAGGTCCGCGCGCAGGTCGACCAGCGGCAGCGCGAGGTCGCCCAGCTCACCGACGCCGCGCACCGCGACGAGGTCGCCCGCGCCGAGCAGCGGCTGCGCATCGAGCAGCTGCAGACCCGCTCGGTGGAGGACCTCGGGATCGACCCCGCCGTGCTCGTTGAGGAGTACGGGCCGCACCGGCCGGTCCCGGTGCTCGCGGCCCCGCCGAAGGGCGCCGCACCCGATCCCGACGCCGAGCCGGAGCTCGTGCCCTACGTCCGCTCCGAGCAGGAGAAGCGCCTGCGGTCCGCGGAGCGGGCCCTGTCGCAGCTCGGCAAGGTCAACCCGCTGGCGCTCGAGGAGTTCGCGGCCCTGGAGGAGCGGCACCAGTTCCTGGTCGAGCAGCTGGCCGACCTCAAGAAGTCCCGCGCCGACCTGCTGGAGATCGTCCGCGACATCGACGAGCGCGTCGAGCAGGTGTTCACGGAGGCCTACCGCGACACCGCCGCGCAGTTCGACCTGGTGTTCCCGCGGCTGTTCCCCGGCGGCGAGGGCCGCCTGGTGCTGACGGACCCCGACGACATGCTCACCACGGGCATCGAGATCGAGGCGCGGCCGGCCGGCAAGAAGGTCAAGCGGCTGTCGCTGCTGTCCGGCGGGGAGCGGTCGCTGACCGCGGTGGCGCTGCTGGTGTCGATCTTCAAGGCCCGGCCCAGCCCGTTCTACGTGATGGACGAGGTCGAGGCGGCCCTGGACGACGCGAACCTCGGGCGGCTGCTGGAGATCTTCACCGAGCTCCAGCGCGACTCGCAGCTCATCGTCGTGACGCACCAGAAGCGCACGATGGAGATCGCCGACGCGCTGTACGGCGTGACGATGCGCGGGGACGGCGTGACGACCGTGATCAGCCAGCGGCTCCGGGACCCCGCGGGCGTCTGACGGGCCGGCTGACGCCCGGCCGACCCCCTGCCGACGCCCTGCACCGCGGCCCGGTGTGAAGGTTCGGTGCCGGTTCGGCACAGTTCCGCCCGGACGGGTGCGGCGCCGCGCGCCGGGCCCTCCCGGCGGCGGAAGATGGGACCCATGGGCGTGGGTTTCGTGGTGGTGATCGGGGTGGCTGTGCTGGCGGCGCTGGGGGTGCTCGCGGTCGCGGGCCGCGGCGGGGGACGGCCGGACGTCCGGACGTTCCTGACCGACTTCCGCAACGGCGTGCGCCGCCGGGACGACGCTGCGCCGGCCGCCGACGCCGAGCCCGACCCGGTGGACGTGTCGTTCGCGCAGTTCTTCGCCGAGGCGCCGCAGGCCGACGACCGCGGCGGCTACCTCCGGCTCGACGAGCTCGCCGGGGTCATCGAGCGGACGGGGGAGCGCGCGGGCCGGATCCGCGAGCACCTGCCGCACCCGCGCGCCGGGTCCACGGGCGCCGACGCCTCGCACTCGGTCTCGCCCGAGGCGGCCGCCGAGGCGCCGCGGGTCCACCCGCGGGTCACCACCCCGCGGGTCTCCGCCGGCCCGCAGGGCCGGGCCACCCCGCGCACCGCGGCCCCGCGCCGCACCGGCCACGTCCCGGTCGGCACCGTCCCCGCCCCGCCGGCCGTGCCCCCGCGGCGCAGCGACGGCTGACGCAGGCTGACACACTGTCCCCGTGGACTCGAACGACCTCCTGAACCTGCTGTACGTCGCCGTCCCGGCCCTCGCGGTCCTGGGCGGCGGCGCCGCGCTGCTGCGACGCCGCTCCGGCGGCCGGCCCGAGGACCCCGCGGGACGCGGCACGGGCACCGGCACCCTGGACCGCCCGGACGCCCCGACGGCCGAGGCGCCCGCCGCCCCCGGCGCCACGGAGCCCGCCACGGCGCCGGACGTGGCCCCGGACCTGGTCGACGACCCCGCGGCCGCCCCGGCGCTCGAGGTCCCCGCGCCCGCGACCGGCCGCCTGGCCCGGCTGCGCGACCGCCTCGCCCGGTCCGGCTCGCCGCTGGGCGCGCGGATGCTCCAGGTCCTGTCGCGCGACCACCTCACCGAGGACGACTGGGACGAGCTCGAGGAGACGCTGCTGCTCGCCGACGTCGGCGCCGGCCCGTCGACCGAGCTGGTCGAGGCGATCCGCACCCAGGCCCGCGTCCAGGGCCTGAAGGACCCGGCGCAGGTCCGCGCCCTGCTGCGCGAGCAGCTGCTCGCCCTCGTCGACCCGACGCTGGACCGCTCCCTGGCCACCGCGCCCGGCACCGCCGAGGACGGCAGCGCCGTGCCGTCGGTGGTGCTGGTCGTCGGGGTCAACGGCACCGGCAAGACGACGACGGTCGGCAAGCTCGCGCGCGTGCTCGTCGCCGAGGGCCGCACGGTGCTGCTCGGCGCGGCGGACACGTTCCGCGCCGCCGCCGCCGACCAGCTCGAGACCTGGGGCTCGCGGGTCGGCATCCGCACCGTGCGCTCCGACCGGGACGGCGCCGACCCGGCGTCGGTCGCGTTCGAGGCCGTCCGCGAGGGCGTCGCCGGGGGCGTGGACGTCGTGCTGGTGGACACCGCCGGCCGGCTGCAGAACAAGGCCGGCCTGATGGACGAGCTCGGCAAGATCACGCGCGTCATCACCCGCACCGCCCCGCTGGCCGAGGTGCTGCTGGTCCTGGACGCGACCACCGGGCAGAACGGCCTCAACCAGGCCCGCGTGTTCGCGGAGGTCGCCGGGGTCACCGGGATCGTGCTGACCAAGCTCGACGGCACCGCCAAGGGCGGCATCGTCGTGGCGGTGCAGCGCGAGCTGGGCGTGCCGGTCAAGCTCGTCGGCCTCGGCGAGGGCCCGGACGACCTGGCGCCGTTCGACGCCGCGGAGTTCGTCGACGGCATCCTCGGCTGAGACCGCCGCGACCGCGGGCTGAGACACCGGGGCGTCGGCAACACAACGTTTACCCCGCGCGGCGGCCCGTCACACGCGTGTAACGCGCGCCGTCACGCCCCGAAATCCCCGACCACGACGCTGATCACCGATCCGGCCGCACGGCTGGCGAGGGGAGAGGCGTTCCACATGGATCTGGACACCGGAGCCACAGCCTGGATGCTGATGTCAGCGTCCCTGGTGCTGCTCATGACGCCTGGTCTGGCGTTCTTCTACGGCGGCATGGTGCGCGGCAAGTCCGTGCTCAACATGATGATGATGTCGTTCATCAGCATCGCGGTCGTCGTGGTCGTGTACGTGTTCTGGGGCTGGTCGATGTCCTACGGCAGCGACGTGGGCGGGCTGTTCGGCAACCCGTTCGACCAGTTCGGGCTCGCGGGCACGATCTGGGACGACAACGGCGAGTTCCTGATCGACGGCTTCGGCGTGCCGGTCGTGGTCGGCGTCGCCTTCCAGGTGACGTTCGCGATCATCACCGTCGCCCTCATCAGCGGCGCCATCGCGGACCGCGTCAAGTTCGGCACCTGGGTCGCGTTCACCGCGCTCTGGGCGACCGTCAGCTACTTCCCCCTGGCGCACATGGTCTGGGGCGGCGGCCTGCTCAGCGGCCTCAACGAGAACGGCGTCGCCGCGCTCCTGTTCGGCTGGGACGCGGAGGCCGGTGCCGCGGTCGTCTCGCCGATCGACTTCGCCGGTGGCACGGTCGTGCACATCAACGCCGGTGTCGCGGGCCTGGTGCTCGCGCTGATCGTCGGCCGTCGCAAGGGCTTCGCCAAGGAGCCGATGCGCCCGCACAACCTGCCGTTCGTCATGCTCGGTGCCGCCCTGCTGTGGTTCGGCTGGTTCGGCTTCAACGCGGGCTCGGCGTTCACCGCCGACGGCAACGCGGGCCTGGCGTGGGTCAACACGACCGCCGCCACCGCCGCCGCCATCATCGGCTGGCTCGTCACGGAGAAGATCCGCGACGGCCACGCCACGTCGCTCGGTGCCGCGTCGGGCATCGTCGCCGGCCTGGTCGCGATCACCCCGGCGGCCGGCGCCCTGCGCCCGGTCACCTCGATCATCCTCGGCGTCGTCGCCGGCGTGCTCTGCGCCCTGGCGGTCGGCCTGAAGTACAAGTTCAACTTCGACGACTCGCTCGACGTCGTCGGCGTGCACCTGGTCGGCGGCCTCGTCGGCACCATCGGCATCGGCTTCCTGGCCGCCGACGGTGGTCTGTTCCTCGGTGACGGCGTCAAGCTGCTCGTCGTGCAGATCGTCGTCGCGCTGCTGGCGCTGGTGTTCTCCGGTCTGGTCACCGCCGTGATCGGCTTCATCCTCAAGGCCACGATGGGCTGGCGGGTCAGCGAGGAGGCGGAGGTCGGCGGGATCGACCTCGCCGTGCACGGTGAGACCGCATACGAGACGCTGGGCGGCGCCCGCGTGGTGACGGAGGTGAAGTGATGACGAAGCTCGTGAGCGCGGTCATCCAGCCGCATCGGCTGGACGACGTGAAGTCGGCCCTGGAGGCCGCCGGGGTGCGCGGTCTGACCGTGAGCGAGGCCAGCGGCTACGGCCGCCAGCGCGGCCACACCGAGGTCTACCGCGGTGCGGAGTACACCGTGGACCTGGTCCCGAAGGTCAAGATCGACGTCCTGGTCGGCGACGAGGACGCCGCGACGGTCACCGAGGTGATCGTCAAGGCCGCGCAGACCGGCAAGATCGGCGACGGCAAGGTCTGGGTCGTCCCGGTCGAGGACGTCGCCCGGGTCCGGACCGGCGAGCACGGGGTCGACGCCCTGTGACCGTGGTCCCCACGCTCCGTGGCTGACAGCCCTGAGGTCCCGCACCCCCACGCCAGCGTGGGGGTGCGGGACCTCCGCTCTGAGCGGATGGACCTCGCGGCCCGGCTGTCGGGGCCCGAGCGGGACGGGGCCACCCGCCGCCGGGCGATGTCGGACCTGGTGCTGCTGCGGCTCGTCGAGCTCTGGGAGCAGGCGACCGAGGGGCAGCAGACCCCGGGCATCGGGCTCGGCGCGGTCGGGAGCGTGGGCCGCGGCGACGCGAGCCCCGCGAGCGACCTCGACCTGCTGCTCGTGCACGACGGGCGCGGCCACACCGCGGACGAGCTGACCCGGCTCGCGGAGCGGCTCTGGTACCCCGTCTGGGACGCCGGCCTCGACCTCGACCACGCGGTGCGCTCGCTCGCGCAGTGCCGGCAGGTCGCGTCCAAGGACCTGCCCGCCGCCGTCGGGCTGCTGGACCTGCGACCCGTCGCGGGCGACCCGGGGATCGTGCACCGGGCCCAGTCCGCCCTGCTCGCCGACTGGCGTTCCGCGGCGCGCCGCCGGCTCCCCGAGCTGCTCGCGTCCACCCGGCAGCGCGCCGACCGGCACGGCGAGCTCGCCTACCTCATCGAGCCCGATCTCAAGGAGGCCCGCGGGGGCATCCGCGACGCCGTCGTGCTGTCGGCGCTCGCCGCCACGTGGCTCACCGACCGCCCGCACGGGGCGGTCGACCGCGCCCACGCGCACCTGCTCGACGTGCGCGACGCGGTGCAGACCGTCAGCCGGCGGCACACGAACCGGCTGCTGCTGGCCGACCAGGACGAGGTCGCGGAGCTGCTGGGCATCGGTGACCGCGACGACCTGCTCGCGAGCCTCGCCGAGGCCGGGCGGGTCGTCTCGTACGCCCTCGACACCACGGCCCGCAACGCCCGGCAGGCGCTCGCGCGGCCCGCGCGCCGTCCGGTGCTGGTCCGTGGCCGCCGGACCCCGCCGCGCCTGCGGACCGTCGGGGAGGGCCTGGTCGAGCACGACGGCGAGCTGGTGCTCGCGGCGGACGCCCAACCGGCGACCGACCCGCTGCTGTCCCTGCGCGCCGCCGCGACCGCCGCCCGTACCGGCCTGACGCTGTCCCCGATCACGATCGCCAGCCTCACCCGCACCCCGCCGCTGCCCGAGCCCTGGCCGCGCGCGGCCCGGACCCTGCTGGTGCAGCTGCTCGCCACCGGACCCGCGCAGGTACCGGTCTGGGAGGCGCTCGACCTGGCCGGGGTCGTCACCACCTGGATCCCCGAGTGGGCCGGGGTCCGCAACCGCCCGCAGCGCTCGCCGATCCACCGGCACACCGTCGACCGGCACCTCGTCGAGGCCGCCGCGCGGGCCGCGGGGCTGCGGCGTGGCGTCGAGCGGCCCGACCTGCTGCTGGTCGCGGCGCTGCTGCACGACATCGGCAAGCGTGCGGGCGCGGGGGACCACTCGGTGGCCGGCGCCCGGCTGATCGGGCCGATCGCGCACCGGATGGGGTTCGGGGCGCAGGACGCCGCCGACCTGGAGCTGCTGGTCCGGCACCACCTGACGCTGTCCGAGCTCGCCACCGGCGCCGACCCGGACGACCCCGCGACCGTCGACGCGCTGCTCGACGCGGTCGCGCACCGGGCAGACCTGCTGGCCCTGCTGCGGGCGCTCACCGAGGCCGACGCGTCCTCCGCCGGGCCCACCGCCTGGACCTCGTGGCGCGCACAGCTCGTCGACGACCTGGTGGCGCGGGCGTCGGCTCGGCTGACAGGTACCCTGGGACGTCACTGACCGCCGAGAGAGCGTGAGGATCGCGCGGTGTTCGCCACCCTGTCCGACCGACTGACGTCGACCTTCAAGAACCTGCGCTCCAAGGGGCGGCTGTCCGAGGCGGACATCGACGCCACCGTGCGCGAGATCCGCCGGGCGCTGCTCGACGCGGACGTCGCCGTGCCCGTGGTGCGCCAGTTCACCGGTGCCGTCCGGGAGCGGGCGCTGTCCGTCGAGGTCTCCGGCGCCCTCAACCCGGCGCAGCAGGTCGTCAAGATCGTCAACGACGAGCTCGTCGCGATCCTCGGCGGCGACAACCGCCCGCTGCACCTCGCGAAGAACCCGCCGACCGTCATCCTGCTCGCGGGCCTCCAGGGCGCGGGCAAGACGACGCTGGCCGGCAAGCTGGCGCTGCACCTCAAGGGCCAGGGCCACACGCCGATGCTGGTCGCCGCGGACCTGCAGCGGCCCAACGCCGTCACCCAGCTCCAGGTCGTCGGCGAGCGCGCGGGCGTCCCGGTGTTCGCCCCGCACCCCGGCAACCAGGGCAGCGAGGCCGACGTCGTCGTCGGCGCCGACCCCGTCGCCGTGGCCCGCGAGGGCCTCGCCACCGCGACGTCCCGGCAGCACGACGTCGTCATCGTCGACACCGCCGGCCGCCTCGGCGTGGACGCCGAGCTCATGCGCCAGGCCGCGGACATCCGCGACGCCGTCGACCCCGACGAGATCCTGTTCGTCATCGACGCGATGATCGGCCAGGACGCCGTCGCCACCGCCACGGCGTTCCAGGAGGGCGTCGGGTTCACCGGCGTCGTCCTGTCCAAGCTCGACGGCGACGCGCGCGGTGGTGCCGCGCTCTCCGTCGCGTCGGTCACCGGCCGGCCGATCCTGTTCGCCTCCACGGGTGAGAAGCTCACCGACTTCGAGGTGTTCCACCCCGACCGGATGGCGTCCCGCATCCTCGACATGGGTGACGTCCTCACCCTCATCGAGCAGGCCGAGAAGGCGTTCGACGCCGACGAGGCCGAGGCGATGGCCGGCAAGCTGGCCTCGGGCCAGGGCTTCACGCTCGCGGACTTCCTGCAGCAGATGCAGCAGCTGAAGAACATGGGCTCGATGAAGAAGATGCTCGGCATGCTCCCCGGCATGGGGCAGATGCGCGAGGCCATCGAGAACTTCGACGAGCGCGAGGTCGACCGCGTCGAGGCCATGATCCGCTCGATGACGCCGGGGGAGCGCGACAACCCGAAGATCATCAACGGCTCGCGCCGCGCGCGCATCGCCGCGGGTTCCGGGATGCAGGTCTCGGACGTCAACGGCCTGCTCGAGCGGTTCGCCGCCGCGCAGAAGATGATGCAGCAGATGGCCAAGGGCGGGGGCATGCCGATCCCCGGGATGGGTAACCTGCCGGGCACGGGCAAGAAGGGCCGCGGCCGCGTCGCCCCCGCCAAGAAGTCCAAGGGCAAGTCGGGCAACCCGGCCAAGCGCGCCCTGGAGGAGAAGGCCGCGGCCGACCGCGCCGCCGGCCTGACCCCCGCGGCGGCTCCGGCCCCGAAGGGCTCCGCGTTCGGCGTGGGCGGCGGCGCGCCGCAGCAGCAGCCCGACGCCTTCGACCCGTCGTCGCTCGAGGACCTGCAGAAGTTCCTCGGGCGCTGAGGTCGGCGGACCCTCGCGTGGCCGACGTCCTGCACCTGCGGGGCCCGGTCGTCCTCGACGACGACCGGGTCGTCGGCGAGGCGTGGGTGGTCGGCGGGCGGCTGACGCTGACCCGGCCCGCCGGGGGAGGCGGCACCGCCGTGGACGGCTGGGTGCTGCCCGGGCTGGTCGACGTGCACTGCCACATCGGTCTCGCGGCCGAGGGGGCCGTCGACCGGGCGACCGCCGAGGCGCAGGCCGTCGCCGACCGCGACTCCGGCGTGCTGCTGGTCCGGGACGCCGGGTCGCCCGCCGACACCGGGTGGGTGCACGACCGCGACGACCTGCCGCGGCTGATCCGCGCCGGCCGGCACCTCGCCCGGCCGAGGCGGTACCTGCGGCACTACGGCCGCGAGCTCGACGCCGTGACCGACCTCCCGCGCGCGGTCGGCGAGGAGGCGGTCCGCGGCGACGGGTGGGTCAAGCTCGTCGCCGACTGGATCGACCGCGACCTCGGGCCCGAGGGCGACCTGCGACCGCTGTGGCCGGACGACCTGCTGGCCTCGGCCGTCGCGACCGCGCACGCCGCGGGCGCCCGCGTCACCGCGCACACGTTCGCGGGGGAGGCGCTCGACGGGCTGCTCGACGCCGGGGTCGACTGCCTGGAGCACGCGACGGGGGCCGATGCCCGGCAGATCGACCGGATCGCCGCCGCGGGGATCCCGGTGACGGCGACGCTGCTGCAGGTCGCGCAGTTCGGTGCCATCGCCGACCGGGCGGACCGGTACCCGGTCTACGCGGCCCGGATGCGCCGGATGCACGCCCGGCGGTACGCCCACGTCCGCGACCTGCACGACGCGGGGGTGCCGCTGCTGGTCGGCACCGACGCCGGTGGGACGATCGCGCACGGCCGGATCGCCGACGAGGCCGCCGAGATGGTGGCCGCCGGCCTGCCCGCGCGGGAGGTCGCCGCCGCGGCGTCGTGGCGCACCCGAGCGTGGCTCGGCGTCCCGGGCCTCGACGAGGGGGCGGACGCCGACCTGGTCGTCTACGACGCCGACCCGCGCGCCGACGTGCGGGTGCTGGGCGCACCGCGGGCGGTCGTGCTGCGCGGTCGGCGGGTCGTCTAGCGGGCGCCGAGTCGTCCAGCGGGCGGCCGGTCGTCCAGCGGGCGGCGGGTCGTCCAGCGGGCACCGGGGCGTCCAGCGGGCGCCGAGTCGTCCACAGGTGCAGCGGTCGCGCGTCGTCCCCAGGCCGCCGGGGTCCCGCCGAGGGCGTGTCGGTGGTGGCGTCTACGGTGGTCGTATGCCTCCTGACCAGCACGGACACCGTCCCACGACGCCCCTCGGTGCCGTGCGTTCCGGTGCGGTCGCCGCGTCGACCCCGGGCCGCCGCGGGACGGGTCCGGCACGGCGACCGGTGCCTGCCGTACCGGTTCCGGCGGAGCCCGTCGTTCCGGTTCCGGCGGAGCCCGTGGTGCCGGTGCCCGCGGAGCCCGTCGTGCCGGTTCCCGTGCCTGCCGCGTCGGTCGTGCCCGCGCCTGCGGCGTCGGTCGTGCCCGTGCCCGTCGCGCCGGCCGCGCCGGTCCGTGAGTCGTTCGGTCCGGGCTCGAGCCTGGGCGCGCGGTCGGTCGCCCAGGCGGGGGCGGGCGTGCCCGACTGGGAGTCGCTGCCGGTCCCCGCGGACGTGCGGGCCCGGTGGCGCGCGGCCGTCGCGGCGGTGCCGTCCGGGTCGCGGGACCGCATCGGCGTCGACCGGTTCTGGGAGGTGGCGCTGCTGGAGTCCGCGGTCGTCGGGCCCGAGCTGGCCGCGTGGCTCGACGCGGTGGACCCCGCGTCGCTGACGGTGACCGGGCTCGTGGAGGCGGTCGCCGCGTCCGCCCGGGTCGAGGCGTGGGCCCACGCGCGCACCGCCCGGTGGGCGGGCCTGCTGGGGCGCGACCCGGAGATGGACCCGCAGTGGAACCGCCTGGCCGGTCCGCCGCCCCGGCAGCGTTCCGTGGCGGGCGACGAGATCGCGATGCGGCTCGGCCTGTCGCGCCTTGCGGCGAACCGCCTGGTCCGCGAGGGCATCGCCTACGAGGACGCGCTGCAGGCCACCGGGGAGGCGCTGGCCGCCGGGACCGTCGACGCGGCGCGGGCGCGGCTCCTGGTCGACCGGCTCGCGGACGTGCCGTGGGAGGTCGCCACCCGGGTCGAGGACGAGGTGCTGCCCGAGGCGGCGCGATGGACGGTGACCCGGATGGACCGGGAGATCGCGCGCGTGCTGCTCGAGGTCGACCCCGACGGCGTCGGCGACCTGCACGACAGGGCCGTCGCGGACCGGCGGGTGCAGCGACCGCGCGCCCTGCCGAACGGGATGGCGTCGCTGTCCGTGCTGCTCGAGGCGCAGGACGCGCTGCGGGTCGACGGGGTGCTCCACCACCAGGCCCTGGCGGCGAAGAACGTCGGCGACCCCCGCACGCTCGACCAGCTGCGCGCGGACGGTCTCCGCGACCTCGTGGTCGGTGTCGACGTGCCCACGAGCGGGCCCGTGTGGGAGGCCGACGCCGCCGAGGTGCGCCTCGACGGGCAGCAGGTGGCGGTGACGGTGTACCAGCGTGTCCGCGCCGGCGACGCACCGGGGTCCGACGTGCCCCATCACGCGGACGACGCCCGTGACCCCTCGGACGAGAAGCCCGACCCCGACCCCGACGCCGACCCCGGAGCCCACGACCCGGCCCCGGACCTCGGCGCCACCGCCACCGACGACCTCGAGCCCAGCGGTGCCGCCGCGGCCCAGGACGTCCTCGTGGTCGACGCGACGGGTGCCGGTGCGCTCCTCGCGACCACCCTCGCGCCGCGACGCCCAGGAGCGCGGGCCGGCGCGCAGGTGCACGTCACGATCTCCGCCGCGACCCTCCTCGGCCTGGACGACCGGCCCGCGGAGCTGCACGGCTACGGCCCCGTCGACGCCGTGCGTGCGCGCGCGATCGCGGCGGGCGGTACCTGGCGCCGGATCGTGACCGACCCTCGGTCCGGTGCGGTCCTGGACGTCGGTCGCACCCGCTACCGGCCGACAGCGGCGATCGCCGACCACGTGCGCGCACGCGACCGGACCTGCGTGCGCCCGGGCTGCACCGTGCCCGCCGAGCACGGGGAGCTCGACCACACCGTCGAGTTCCACCGTCGGTGCGGCCACCCGCCCGGCCGGCTCGGGACGACCTGCGTGGCGAACCTCGCCCCGCTGTGCGGCCGCGACCACCGGCTCAAGACCGACGGCGGACACACCCTGCACCAGTACGCCCCGGGACGGTTCGAGTGGATCACCGCGGCGGGGCACCGGTACCGGACCCGGCCGGGGACCGGCGAGCAGGTCCGTACCACCGCGTGGCTCGACGACGACCCGCCACCGTTCTGACGTCGGCGCCGTCCTGACGACGGACGTCCGCAGTCGTCCCGGACGACGCGGACGTCCGTCGCTCGCCTCCGCCGGGTGTGACCCACGACTGGTCGCACGCACGCGCCCGCATCTGGCAGAATGACCCGCTGTACTCGGCGCGCGCGGCCCCTCTACCCGCTCGATGCCGTGTCCTTCAGGTCCGACCGCACCGCATGCCCCACGTGCGAACCGCGAGGACCGCCCCGTAGACACCCAGGAGAGACCACACTGTGGCCACCAAGATCCGCCTGAAGCGCCTCGGCAAGATCCGGGCGCCGTACTACCGCGTCGTCGTCGCGGACTCCCGCACCAAGCGCGACGGCCGCGCCATCGAGGAGATCGGGAAGTACCACCCGACCGAGGAGCCGTCGCTCATCGAGATCTCCTCCGAGCGTGCGCAGTACTGGCTCAGCGTCGGCGCGCAGCCGTCCGAGCAGGTCCTCGCGCTCCTCAAGGTGACCGGCGACTGGCAGAAGTTCAAGGGCCTGCCGGGCGCCGAGGGCACCCTGCGCACCAAGGCCGCGCCGGCCGACGTCAAGGCCGCGGTCGAGGCCGTCGCCGCCGACGCCGAGAAGGCCAAGGCCAAGGCGTCCGAGAAGAAGGCCGCCGCGGCGTCCGCCCCGGCCGCTGACGAGGCGCCGGCCGAGGACGAGCAGGCCTGATGCTCGCCGACGCGCTGGAGCACCTGGTCCGGGGCATCGTCGACCACCCCGACGACGTGCAGGTGGACGCCCGCACGCTCCGTCGTGGTGACCTGCTCGAGGTCCGGGTGCACCCCGAGGACCTCGGCCGCGTCATCGGCCGCAACGGCCGGACCGCCCGCGCACTGCGCACCGTCGTCGGTGCGCTGTCGGCGGACGGCCCGGTGCGTGTGGACGTCGTGGACGTCGCCCGGCGGTGAGCCGCGCGTCCGGGCCGTCACCCTCGGGTGACGCCGCCCGGTAGATCAGCCGGTCGCAGGCCCGGTCTCCCTCGGGGGACCGGGCCTGCGCCGTGCCACCCCTGCGCCGTGCCACCCCTGCGCCGTGCCACCCCTACGCTGATCCGGACAGACCCGGACGCCCCGAGAGGAACCCCATGCTGCTGACGGTCGCCCGGATCGGCCGCGCGCACGGCCTGCGCGGCGAGGTCGCCCTCGACCTGCGCACCGACGACCCGGCCGGCCGGCTGCCGGTCGGCGCCGTCCTGCCCACCGGTCCGCATGGGCCCGGCTCGCTCACCGTCGAGCGCACCCGCGAGGCCCAGGGTCGGTGGTACGTCACGTTCGCCGAGGCCGCCGACCGCACCGCCGCCGAGGCCCTGCGGGGGGTCGAGCTGCTGGTCGAGGTCGCCGAGGACGACACCACCGACGACGACGAGGACGCCTGGTACCCGCACGAGCTCGCCGGTCTGCGCGCGGAGCACGTCGACGGTCGCGTCCTCGGCGAGGTCGTCGGCCTCGAGCACCTGCCGGCCCACGACGCGCTGGTGGTCCGCGAGCCCGACGGCGCGCGCACCCTCGTGCCGTTCGTCCGCGCGATCGTCCCCGTGGTCGACGTCCCCGGTGGCCGCGTGGTCCTCGACCCGCCGGGCGGGCTCCTCGCGGCCGACGCGGCGAACCTCGTCGTCAGCGACGAGACCACCGGCGCCGCGCCGAGCGGGGACGGCGACTGACGTGCGCATCGACATCGTCTCGATCTTCCCGGACTACCTCAGCCCGCTGGCGCTGTCGCTCGTCGGCAGGGCCCGCACCACCGGCATCCTCGACCTGCGCGTCCACGACCTGCGGGACTGGACGACCGACCGGCACCGGACCGTGGACGACACGCCCTTCGGCGGCGGGGCGGGCATGGTCATGCGCCCCGACGTCTGGGGGACCGCGCTCGACGACCTCGTGGTCGACGGCGCGCACCTGCTGCTGCCGACGCCCTCGGGCGCCCCGCTGACCCAGCGGCACGCCGAGCAGTGGGCTCAGGACGAGCACCTGGTCATCGCGTGCGGCCGGTACGAGGGGATCGACGCGCGCGTCGCCGAGCACTACGCGACGCGACCGGGAGTGCGGGTCAGCGAGTACTCGATCGGCGACTACGTGCTCAACGGCGGCGAGGCCGCGGCGCTGGTGCTCGTCGAGGCCGTCGTGCGGCTGCTGCCGGGCGTCGTCGGCAACCCCGAGTCGCTCGTCGAGGAGTCGCACGGCAGCGCGGGGCTGCTCGAGTACCCGGTGTACACGAAGCCGCCCGCCTGGCGGGAGCTCGAGGTCCCCGAGGTGCTGCTCTCGGGCCACCACGGCCGGGTCGCGCGCTGGCGCCGGGACCAGGCGCTGGCCCGGACCGCCGCCCGGCGCCCCGACCTGCTGCGCGTCCTCGACCCCGCCGGCCTCGACCGTGCGGACCGCACCGCGCTGGCGGAGCTGGGCTGGGCCGTGGGCGACGACGGCGTGGGCCCGAGCGTCGACGCCTGACGGCACCCGGGGCCCGGACCGCAGCGTCCGTGTCGCCCATCGGTCCGCGGCTGTGGCAGACTTGTGCGCTGGTGCGCGACGGTCGCGTCTCTGCCACAGGGGAGACGACCCACGACCTGCCGAGCTCTCGGCCGCGGACCACCCACTGCCATCCCGGCGCCGCAGGGTGCCGACGACGACGCGCGTGACCTGTGGCACGGCGAGAAAGCGACACACGATGTCCCACATCCTCGACCACGTCGACGCGGCTTCGCTCCGCTCCGACATCCCGGACTTCCGCGCCGGTGACACCCTCAAGGTCAACGTCAAGGTCGTCGAGGGCAACCGCTCCCGCGTCCAGGTCTTCCAGGGCGTCGTGATCGCCCGCCAGGGCGACGGCATCCGCGAGACCTTCACGGTCCGCAAGGTGTCGTTCGGCGTCGGCGTCGAGCGCACGTTCCCCGTGCACTCCCCGACGCTCGAGTCCGTCGAGGTCGCGACCCGCGGTGACGTCCGTCGCGCGAAGCTCTACTACCTGCGCAACCTCCGCGGCAAGAAGGCCAAGATCAAGGAGAAGCGCGACGCGGTCCCGGCCAAGAAGGCCTGAGACAGCACCCGCTGCACCCCCGACGGGCGGCCCCGGTTCACGCCGGGTGCCGCCCGTCGGCGCGTGCGGGGGAGGAACCGTGCACGCCTGCCGCGGTGGTGGGCAGCAGGTCGACGACGTGGGAGAGTGATGCGGTGACGGACCAGGACGCGGCACCCGCCAGCCAGGAGGCGCGCTCCGGCGGCGCCCGCAGCGACGACCGACGGCGCGGTCCGGTCGCCTCGTTCCTCCGGGAGACCGTGATCATCCTGGTCAGCGCCGTGGTGCTGTCCTGGGTGGTCAAGACGTTCCTCGCCCAGGCGTTCTTCATCCCCAGCGCGTCGATGCACGACACCCTCCTCGAGGGCGACCGGGTCCTGGTGAACAAGCTGGTCCCCGGCCCGTTCGACCTGCACCGCGGCGACATCGTGGTGTTCTCCGACCCGGGCGGCTGGCTCGACCAGCAGACCGTCCCGGAGACCAACGTCGTCCAGGACGCGCTGATCGCGATCGGGCTCATGCCGCAGCAGTCCGAGGACCACCTCATCAAGCGTGTCATCGGCCTGCCCGGGGACCGGGTCCGGTCCGCGGGCGACGGCTCCCCGCTCACGGTCAACGGCCAGCCGATCGACGAGACCGCCTACCTCGCGCCGGGTTCGAGCCCGAGCGGGCTGACGTTCGACGTGACCGTCCCCGAGGGCTCCCTGTGGGTGATGGGCGACAACCGGCAGCAGTCCGCCGACTCGAGCTACCACCTCGGCGACCCCGGCGGCGGGTCCGTGCCGGTGGCCGACGTCGTCGGGACCGCCTTCGTCACCCTCTGGCCGGTCGACCGCATCGGCGCCCTGCGCAACCCCGGCGACGTGTTCGACGCGGTGCCCGACCCGTCATGACGCTGCTCCACGGCGCGACGAGCCCCGACGGCGTCCCGGACGGCGCGGCAGTCGAGCGGGGCACTGCTGTCCCGGTGGGCACTGCTGTCACGGGAGGCACCGCTGTCCCGGAGCGCACGGAGGCCGTCGCGGTGCCGGCGCTCACCGTGGGCGCTCCGGGGACCGTGCGGTCCCGCGTGCCCCGCTCGGCGGCACCCCGCCGGTCCGCACGGCCGGTGCCGCACCTGCGCCACGAGCGCGCCCTGCTGCGCGACGGCGCGCTGCGGGTGGCGGGGATGGACGAGGTCGGGCGGGGTTCGCTGGCCGGCCCGGTCAGCGTCGGCGTCGTGGTCGTCGACGCGACGACCCGCAGCGGTCCGCGCGGGGTGGCCGACTCCAAGCTGCTCACCCCGGCGGCGCGCACGGCGCTCGTGCCCGCACTGCAGCGCTGGGGCGTGGCCCGGGCCGTCGGGCACGCCAGCGCCGCCGAGATCGACGCGCTGGGCATCATCGCCGCGCTCCGGCTCGCGGGTCAGCGCGCCCTCGCCGCCGCGGCCGCGGTCGCCGGCCCGGTCGACGTGGTGGTGCTCGACGGCGCGCACGACTGGCTGACGCCGCCGGCCCAGGCGTCCCTGTTCGACGACGCGCTGCTCGACGCCCCGCCGCGTGCCGCCTCCCCGCGCGAGGGCGCGCCCTCGGCAGCCCCGTGCGTCGACGGCGCCCCGGACCTCGCGCTCGTGGGCGAGCCTCGCGTGCACCTGCGGGTCAAGGCCGACCAGTCCTGCGCGTCGGTCGCGGCGGCGTCCGTCCTGGCCAAGTGCGAGCGCGACGCCCTCATGGTCGAGCTCGCGGCGGAGCACCCCGAGTACCGCTGGGACTCGAACAAGGGCTACGCGTCCGACGACCACGTCGCCGCGCTGCGCGCCCTCGGTCCGAGCCCCTGGCACCGGCGGTCCTGGCGCCTGCCGGTCGGCACCTGAGCACGGTCCTGCTCCCCGCCGGTGGGGTGTGCGGTCCGCTCGCGCCGCCGGACGTCCCGGGATGGGGGATGATGGTCGGGTGAGCGCGGAGGACCTGGAGAACTACGAGACCGACATGGAGCTCGCGCTGTACCGCGAGTACCGCGATGCCGTGGGGCTCTTCTCCTACGTGGTCGAGACGGAGCGCCGGTTCTACCTGGCGAACCACGTCGACCTGCAGGTGCGGTCCGCGGCGGGCGAGGTCTACTTCGAGCTGACCCTCGCGGACGCCTGGGTCTGGGACGTGTACCGCTCGGCGCGGTTCGTGAAGTCGGTGCGCGTCGTGACGTTCAAGGACGTCAACGTCGAGGAGCTGGTCAAGGCGGACCTCGACCTCGGCAGCGGCAGCGGGTTCGCCCGCTGACCTCCGCCCGGTGACCCCGGCGGGCCCTTCCGCGCCCTGAGCGGGCACCGAGCCCTCCACAGGCACCACTGCTGCGCGTCGTCCCCAGGGCGGGCGCCGCAGGCCCCCACCTCCCCGGCCCTCCCCGGCAGCCTGCTGCCAGGAGGTGACGCGGATGCGATCACGGCAGGAGGTCGGGCGGTCGGGGGAGGACCTCGCCGTCACGTACCTGGAGCAGCGCGGCTGGCAGGTCCTCGACCGGAACTGGTTCGGGCGGGGCGGGGAGCTCGACGTCGTCGCGCTCGACGTCGCGTGCGACACCGTCGTCGGCGTCGAGGTGAAGACCCGGCGCAGCACCGCGTACGGGCGGGCGGCGGAGGCGGTCACCCCGGTCAAGCTCCGGCGGATGCGCTCGCTCGTCGCCCAGTGGCTCGACGCCCACGACCTGCGCTGCGACGGGGTGCGGCTCGACGTCATCGCGATCGAGCACCTGCGCGGCGCCCCGCCGCACCTCGAGCACCTGCGGGGTGTCTGATGGCGCTGGGCCGCACGTTCGCCGTCGGGCTGGTCGGTCTCGCGGGGACGCTCGTGGAGGTCGAGGCGCACCTCGCGGCGTCCCTGCCCGCGTTCGTCCTGGTGGGCCTGCCCGACGCCTCGCTCGCCGAGGCCCGCGACCGGGTGCGCGCCGCCGTCGGGTCGACCGGCCTGGTCTGGCCGAACCGGCGCGTGACGGTGAACCTGTCCCCGGCGGCGCTGCGGAAGTCCGGGCCCGCGTTCGACCTGGCGGTCGCGGTGGCGGTGCTCGCCGCGGCGCGGGCGCTGGACCCCGAGCGCGCAGCGCGCACCGTCCACCTGGGGGAGCTCGGGCTCGACGGCCGTCTGCGCCCCGTGCGCGGGGTGCTGCCCGCGGTGGCAGCCGCCGTCGCCGCCGGCCGACCCGATGTCGTCGTGCCCGCCGCGGACCTCGCCGAGGCGTGCCTGGTGCCCGGCGCGCGGGCGACCGGGTGCGCGACGCTCGCCGAGGTCGTGGCGCGGCACGGCGGGACCGTCGCCGTGCCCGACGTCGCTCCCGTCGCCCCCGACCGACCGTCCGGCGCGCGCCGGCACGACCAGGGGGACCTCGCCGACGTCCTCGGCCAGGACGAGGCGCGCTGGGCGGTGGAGGTCGCGGCCGCGGGCGCGCACCACGTCCTGCTGCTGGGTCCACCCGGGGCGGGCAAGACCATGCTCGCGTCGCGGCTGCCCGGGCTGCTGCCCGACCTCACGGAGCCCGAGGCCGTCGAGGTGACGGCAGTGCACTCGGTCGCGGGCGTCTTCGACCCGGCGGGCGGGCTGCTGCTCCGGCCCCCGTTCGAGGACCCGCACCACACGGCGACCCCGGCGAGCATCGTCGGCGGCGGCTCCGGCATCCCACGCCCCGGTGCGGCGTCGCGGGCGCACCGCGGCGTGCTGTTCATGGACGAGGCACCCGAATTCTCCTCGGCGGTCCTCCAGACGCTGCGCCAGCCGCTCGAGCACGGCGAGCTGGTGATCCACCGCACGGGCGGCGCCGCGCGCTACCCCGCGAGGTTCCAGCTGGTGATGGCGGCGAACCCGTGCCCGTGCGGGTACGCGTTCGGCAAGGGGCTGCTGTGCCGGTGCACGGCGCTCGACCGTCGTCGCTACCTCGGTCGCCTCGACGGGCCGCTCCTCGACCGGGTGGACGTCCAGGTCGAGGTCCCGCCCGTGCGTCGGACTGCGCTCACCGGTGACACGGGTGAGACGACCGCCGAGGTGGCTGCCCGGGTCGGAGCCGCACGGGCGGCGCAGGCCGATCGGTGGCGGGGGACGCCCTGGCGCGTGAACTCCGACGTCCCCGGCCGGGCCCTGCGCGAGCGCCTGCGGGCCCGCGCCGGCCTGCTCGCGGACATCGACGGCGCCGTCGACGCGGGCCGGCTGACCCTGCGCGGAGCTGACCGGGCCCTGCGCCTGGCGTGGACGGTCGCGGACCTGGCGGGGCGTACCGCTCCCGACCGGGACGACGTGGGCCGCGGCGTCGCGCTGCGCACCCGAGGGCAGGGGGGAGCATGAACGGCACGGGGGACACGGCTGGCGCGGGAGGCGCTGGTGACACGGTTGGTGCGGGTGGCGGGCACTGGCTGGCAGGCGCGGGTGGCACCGGGGACAGACCTGTTGCTGGCGGCGCCGGTCGCGCAGCGGCACCGGGTGGGCCTGGCGATCGGTGTCCCGACGACCCGGAGGTGCTCGCCCGTGCGGCCTGGAGCCTCGTGGTCGAGCCCGGCGACGCGACGGCGGGAGCGGTCGTCGCGGCGCTCGGCGCGCCGGTCGCCCTGCGCTGGGCCGCCTGGGCGGTCGGGGTTCCGACCGAGCAGGCCGCGGAGCGGCTCCGACGGCTCGCCGGGGAAGCGTCGTCGACCCCGGGTGGTAGGGCTCCGACTCGTGCCGCGGAGCCCGACGCCCCGGTCATGGCCCGGGTCCTCGCCCGCGCGCTGCCCCGGTGGGCTCCGAGGCTGGCGGCCCTCGACGCGCGACCTGCGCTCGACGCGCTGGCGGCGTGCGGTGGGACGCTGCTGGTGCCCGGGCAGGTCGGGTGGCCCTCTCGGCTCGCAGACCTGGGCGCCGCCGGACCGCTGTGCCTGTGGGTGCGTGGCGCCCCGTCGCTCTCCGTGCTCGCTCGGCGGTCGATCGCGGTCGTCGGAGCGCGCGCCGCGACCTCCTACGGCGAACGGGTCGCCGCGGACCTCGCCGCGGGCGTCGTCGACCAGGGCGTGACCGTCGTCTCCGGCGGTGCGTTCGGCATCGACGTCGCAGCGCACCGGGCTGCGCTCGCGGCCGACGGCGCGACGGTGGCCCTGCTGGCCGGCGGGGTCGACCGTCCGTCTCCCGAGGGGAACCGGAACGTGCTGGAACGGCTCCTCGACCACGGTGGGGCGCTCGTCGCGGAGAGCCCACCGGGGACCCCGCCGACGCGCTCACGCTTCCTGCAGCGCAACCGGCTGATCGCCGCGGCCACCGGGGCGACGGTGGTGGTCGAGGCCGCGTGGCGGTCGGGTGCCCTGAGCACCGCGGCGCGTGCCGCGGAGCTGCTCCGACCGGTCGGAGCGGTTCCCGGGCCGGTCACCTCGATGGCCTCGGCCGGCTGCCACCGGCTCCTGCGCGACGGCGCGGCGGTCTGCGTCACCGACGCGGCCGAGGCGCTGGAGCTGCTCGGGCCGGCTCCGGTCCGCGGGGATGACGGCCCGCTCGGGGACGTTCGACGCGACGCGTCCGGTGCACCGGGTGGGAGCGACGGATCCCCTACTCCGGGCGGGCGCGACAGGTCAGGAGGATCGGGGTGGTGCGACGCGTCCGGTGGACCGGGCGGGCGCGACAGGTCGGACGGCGTCCCGGCCCGGGTGCTCGACGCGCTGCCCCGCCGCGGCGGAGTGCCGGTCGACGAGATCGCCCGTCGTGCCGGGCTGGCGGTGCGGGAGGTCTCCGGCGCGCTCGGGCGTCTGGAGCTCGAGGGTGCGGTGCGCCGGGAGGACCGGCTCTGGCGGCGCGGGGACGGCGGGCGCACGAGGGGCGGTCGGCCGTCGTGATGCACATCCCGGGCGCCGGTGGGGCCGCGGAAACCGCATTCACACCCACGGCCCACGCCGGGCGGGGCCGGGAGCCGTCCAGCAGGCGGACGCGGGGGCCGGCCCGGGGCCCGGAAACAGGGGCGAAACCGGACATCGAATCGGACATATCCCCGTGATTCGTACAGGGGTGGGTGAAACGCGCCACAGACGCCTTGTCGCCCGGAGGGGTGACAGGCGACCGTAGTCCCGTGCAGACGGGGGCTGAGGCGCAGACGGGACGGGGGGACACCCCCGAGACCGACGCGTTCGCGGTCCACCTGCGGGCTCAGCGCGGGCTCTCGGACCACACCGTCCGTGCCTACCTCGGCGACCTCGAGGACCTCACCGGGTACGCGCGGCGGCACGGCGTGGCCGACCTCACCGGGGTCGACATCACGGTCCTGCGCGGGTGGCTCGCCGCGATGGCCGCCACGCAGCGCAGCCGCGCGACGATGGCGCGCCGGGGCGCGGCGGTCCGCACGTTCTTCGCCTGGGCGGTCCGCACCGGCCGCGTGGCGCAGGACCCGGCGCTCCGGCTCGCCAGCGCGCGGCCCGCGTCGCACCTGCCGACCGTGCTGGACCAGGCGTCGGCAGCGGCGCTGCTCGACACGGCGCGGGTCCGCGCGGACGACGGCGACCCGGTCCACCTGCGCGACTGGGCGGCTCTGGAGCTGCTGTACGCCACGGGCGCACGCGTCGGCGAGCTGTGCGGCGCCGATGTGGACGACCTGGACCTGGGCGAACGCCTGCTGCGCGTCACCGGCAAGGGCGACAAGCAGCGCGTGGTCCCGGTCGGTGAGCTCGCGGTCGAGGCCGTCGAGGCGTGGCTGACCCGGGGTCGTCCTCGGCTCGCCACGGACGGCTCCGGTCCGGCGCTGCTGCTCGGTCGACGCGGCGGCCGGGTCGACCAGCGGCAGCTCCGCGAGGCGGTGCACGCCGTCTCGCGCCTCGCGGACGTCGAGGACGTGGCCCCCCACGCTCTGCGACACTCGGTGGCGACGCACCTGCTGGAGGGCGGTTCCGACCTCCGCAGCGTGCAGGAGGTGCTCGGTCACGCGAGCCTCGCCACCACCCAGCGCTACACCCACGTGACCGCGGACCGCCTCCGCGCGTCCTTCGAGCAGGCCCACCCCCGCGCATGACGTCCGAGATGGAGAGCTCCATGTCAGTTCCGGCTGAGGACACGGTCCAGCTGGCTGCCTCGCAGCGCCGCGCCCCGAGCGCGCCCCTCGGTGTCATCCCGCGGCAGCAGGCGCTCGACCCGCAGCTGGAGTCGGAGCTCGAGGCGGTGGCCGCGCTCGTCGAGGCCGAGGTCGACGCTGACGGCGACGCCACCGGCCTCGACGGCGCCGCCGCGTTGCTCGCAGCGGTCCCCGACCTCGAGGCGGACGAGGTCGACCTCACCGAGACGCCGGTCTCCCCGGTGGCCGAGGACTGGCGGCTGTTCAAGGCCGGCGGCGACCGCCTGGTCCGCGAGCGGCTGATCCTGCACTACGCCCCGCTGGTCACGTCCGTCGCGGCGAGGGTCGGCATGCGCCTGCCCGCGATGGTCGAGCAGGCCGACCTGGTCTCGTACGGGATGTTCGGCCTGATCGACGCCATCGAGAAGTACGAACCCGGTCGCTCGGTGAAGTTCGAGACCTACGCGAGCTCCCGCATCCGGGGCGCGATCATCGACGAGCTGCGCGCCATGGACTGGATCCCGCGCTCCGTCCGCACCAAGGCCCGAGCCGTGGACCGCGCGTACGCCGAGCTCGAGAGCGAGCTGCACCGCGTGCCCACGGAGTCCGAGGTCGCCTCGCGGCTGCAGATCGAGGTCCGCGAGCTGCGCGCGCTGTTCACGCAGCTGTCGACCGTCAACGTCGCGGCGCTCGACGAGCTCCTGGGCGGCGGCGAGGACCGCGGTGACCGGCTGTCGCTCCTGGACACGCTCGGCGACGACCGGACGCCCGACCCCGAGACCTCGTTCGAGGCGCAGGAGACGAAGTTCCTGCTCGCGCGGGCGATCGACCAGCTCGGAGAGCGCGAGAAGCTCGTGCTGGTCCTCTACTACTACGAGGGCATGACCCTGGCGGAGATCGGCCGGGTGCTCGGGGTGACCGAGTCGCGGATCTCGCAGATGCACACCGCCGCGATGCTCCGGCTCCGCGCCCGTCTCACCGAGGCCGACCGGGGCTGACGCCTCCGCGCCGAGCCGGTCCGGCGGCGGCGCCCGGGACAGCAGCACCACCGGCCCGCCGCGCAGCAGCAGCCCCGGGTCGAGGTAGACCTCGCCGTCCCGCACGCCCCAGTGCAGGCACGACCCGGGGTCGCAGTGCGTCCGGGCCCCCGCGACGACCCCGACCGGGTGCCCGGCCCCGACCCGGTCGCCCACGGAGACGCTCGGGTCGACGGGTTCCAGGGAGCTGCGCAGCCCGTCGTCGTGCCGGACGGTCAGGACCGGGCGGTCCACGACGACCCCGGCGAACGTCACGGTGCCGGCGCGCGGGGCGAGGACCACCGAACCGGCGGGCGCGTCGAGGTCGAGCCCTCGGTGGCCCGCGAGCCAGGGCTGCGCCGGCCCGTCGAACGGCTGGACGACGTGCTCCGGCTGGACCGGCGCGGTCCAGGGGTCGGTCGAGGCGGCGGCGGGCAGGAGAGGAGGGGTGCCGCGCGCGCCGGGGGCCGGCCTGGCGAGCGCGGGCGCGAGGACGACAGCCAGCACGGCGATGATCACGGCGGCGACCACCCGGGGAGTCCGGGGTGCGCCGTCCGTGCCGGACGTCGGGTGCGCGAGGCGCGTGCGGTGCGGTGCCATGCGGCGAGCGTGCCGTGCGCCGGGTCCGCGCAGCGCGTCGCCGCGGGCGCGGCTGGGGACGACGCGCGGGGGAGCGGCCTGGGGAGGGCTCGGTGCCCGCTCGTGGTGCGGTGCCGGTCGAGGGGGCGAGGCGGGTCGTGCGACGTGCCCGTGGTCACGTGCGGGACGTGTCCGGGGGCTCGCGCCGGTCCGGTAGACTCCTTCCTGCGACCGGTGCGTGCCGGTCGACATCGCGCGTCACCACCGAGGTGGTCGCCCGTGGTCCTCTGCGAGGGCCGGGGCGCCGTCGAGGGCCGACGTCGGCAGCGGTCCGGGTTCGTCCCGGCGTCGACGTGGGCGTGGCGCCAGGGGTGCCGCCCGTCCCGGGAGGCGCCGACAACCGGACGAGCGGACCTGCCCCGGCGGGTCCGTGAACATGCGCGCGCCCCTCGCGGGGCGCGTCGGAAGGACGTGCCATGGCCGTCGTGACCATGCGCCAGCTGCTCGAGAGCGGTGTCCACTTCGGGCACCAGACCCGCCGCTGGAACCCCAAGATGAAGCGCTTCATCTTCACCGAGCGCAACGGCATCTACATCGTCGACCTCCAGCAGTCGCTGTCGTACATCGACCGCGCCTACGAGTTCGTCAAGGAGACCGTCGCCCACGGCGGCACCATCCTCTTCGTCGGCACCAAGAAGCAGGCGCAGGAGCCCGTCGCCGAGCAGGCCGCCCGCGTCGGCATGCCGTACGTGAACCAGCGCTGGCTCGGTGGCATGCTCACCAACTTCCAGACGGTGAACAAGCGCCTGCAGCGCCTCAAGGAGCTCGAGCTCATCGACTTCGACGACGTCGCGGGCAGCGCCTTCACGAAGAAGGAGCTCCTCATCATGCGTCGCGAGAAGGACAAGCTCGCGAAGACGCTCGGTGGCATCCGGGACATGACCCGCACGCCGTCCGCCGTGTGGATCGTGGACACCAACAAGGAGCACCTGGCCGTCGACGAGGCGCGCAAGCTCGGCATCCCGATCGTCGCGATCCTCGACACCAACTGCGACCCCGACGTCGTGGACTACCCGATCCCGGGCAACGACGACGCGATCCGCGCCGTGCAGCTGCTGACCCGCGTGATCGCGGACGCCGCCGCCGAGGGCACGATGAAGCGTCACTCCGCCCGTCAGGGTGGCGGCGCCGAGGCCGCTCCGGCCGACGCCGAGCCGCTGGCCGAGTGGGAGCGCGAGCTCCTGGCCGGTGCCGAGGAGTCGGTGGCCGCCGAGGCCCCCGCCGCGACCGAGGCCCCCGCCGCCGAGGCCCCCGCCGCGACCGAGGCCCCGGCCGAGGCCGAGGCGCCCGCCGCTGCCGCCGAGACCGCCGCGACCGAGGGCGACGCCGAGTCCAAGTGACCCGGTCCGCCACTCCCACGCACTGACGAGAAGGACGGAAGCACAGATGGCAAACCTGGCTGACATCAAGGCGCTGCGCGAGAAGACCGGCGCCGGCATGCTCGACGTCAAGAAGGCCCTGGAGGAGGCGGGTGGCGACGCCGACAAGGCGCTCGAGATCATCCGCGTCAAGGGCCTGAAGGGCGTCTCCAAGCGCGAGGGCCGCTCGGCCTCCGACGGCCTCGTGGCCGCCGAGGTCGTCACCACCGCCGACGGCACCGACGAGGTCGGCGTCATCGTCGAGGTGAACTCGGAGACGGACTTCGTCGCGAAGAACACCACCTTCATCACGCTGTCGGAGAAGGTCCTCGCGACCGCCGTCGCCAGCGGTGCCCGGGACGCCGACGCGCTGCTCGCGGCCGACGTCGACGGCAAGTCCCTGCAGGAGGTCGTCGACGAGACCGCCGCCGTGCTGGGCGAGAAGGTCGTCGTCCGCCGCGTGGCCCGCGTCGCCGGCGAGAAGGTCTCGGTCTACCTGCACAAGGTGAACAAGGACCTCCCCCCGCAGGTCGGCGTGCTCGTCGCGACCGACGCCAAGGGTGCCGAGGTGGCCCGGGACATCGCGACGCACATCGCCGCGTTCTCCCCGTCCTACCTGACGCGCGACGAGGTCCCGGCCGAGACGGTGGAGAACGAGCGCCGCATCGCCGAGGAGACCGCCCGCAACGAGGGCAAGCCCGAGGCCGCCCTGACGAAGATCGTCGAGGGTCGTCTGACCGGCTACTTCAAGGACGTCGTCCTGCTGGACCAGCCGTTCGCGAAGGACTCGAAGAAGTCCGTCGCGCAGGTGCTCGCCGAGGTCGGCGGCACCGTGACCGGCTTCGTGCGGTTCCGCGTCGGCGCCTGACGACGCACCACCCGGTGGCCCCGGCCCGCGAGGGCCGGGGCCACCGGCGCGAGATCGTCTCGCACCATCCCCGCCGACGACCTGGAGGTTCCCCGTGACCGACGAGACCCATGCCCGCCGGGTGCTGCTGAAGCTCTCGGGCGAGGCGTTCGGCGGCGGCTCGATCGGCCTGGACCCGCACGTGGTCCGGCGGGTCGCGGCCGAGATCAGCGCGGCGGTCGCCGACGGCGTCCAGGTCGCGATCGTCTGCGGCGGCGGCAACTTCTTCCGGGGTGCCGAGCTCGCGCAGAACGGCCTGGACCGGGCGCGTGCCGACTACATGGGCATGCTCGGCACGGTCATGAACTGCCTGGCGCTGCAGGACTTCCTGGAGCAGGCCGGCGTGGACACGCGCGTGCAGACCGCCATCACCATGGGTCAGGTCGCCGAGCCGTACATCCCGCTGCGCGCCATCCGGCACATGGAGAAGGGCCGCGTCGTCATCTTCGGCGCCGGCGCCGGCATGCCGTACTTCTCGACCGACACCGTCTGCGTGCAGCGCGCCCTCGAGACGCACTGCGACGAGGTGCTCATGGGCAAGAACGGGGTGGACGGCGTCTACTCCGCGGACCCGCGCACCGACCCGACGGCGGTCAAGCTCGACCACCTGACCTACACCGAGGCGATCGTCCAGGAGCTCGGGGTCATGGACTCCACGGCCCTGTCGATGTGCCGCGACAACGGCGTGCGGATGCGCGTCTTCGGGCTCGAGGAGCCCGGCAACGTCACCCGCGTCCTCCGGGGTGAGAAGATCGGCACGCTGGTCACCGAGGACTGACGAGCCAGACGCCAGCACCCAGCAACGCTAAGGAGCAACCGTGATCGACGAGATCCTCCTCGAGGCCGAGGAGAAGATGGACAAGGCCGTCGAGGTCGCCAAGGAGGACTTCGCCGCCATCCGCACCGGTCGTGCGAACGCGGCGATGTTCAACAAGATCACGGTCGACTACTACGGCAGCCCGACGCCGCTGCAGCAGCTGGCGTCGTTCAACGTGACCGAGGCGCGCACCATCCTCATCACGCCGTTCGACAAGTCGGCCATGCAGGGCATCGAGAAGGCGCTGCGCGACTCCGACCTGGGCGTGAACCCGACGAACGACGGCAACGTCATCCGGGTGAGCCTGCCCGCGCTCACCACGGAGCGCCGCAAGGAGTTCGTGAAGCTCGCCAAGAACAAGGCGGAGGACTCGCGCGTCTCCCTGCGCAACATCCGTCGTCGGGCCAAGGACGAGCTCGACCGCCTGGTCAAGGACGGCGAGGCCGGCGAGGACGAGGTCACGCGCGCCGAGAAGGAGCTCGAGGCCCTGACGAAGCGGCACGTCGAGCTGGTCGACGCGCTGCTCTCCTCCAAGGAGAACGAGCTGCTCGAGGTCTGATGTCGTCCCACCCCGCCGTCGCCCCGGCGCCCGGCACCTCGCGTGCCGGGCGCGACCTCCCCGTCGCCGTCGCCGTCGGCGTCGCCCTGCTGATCGCCGTCGCGGCGTCCCTGTTCCTGCGCAAGGAGCTGTTCGGGGTCGTGGCGGTCGTCGCCGTCGGCGCCGGGCTCTGGGAGCTCGCGAACGCCTTCGCCCGTCGCGGCGTCGGGATCCCGGTCGCGCCCCTGATCGTCGGTGACGTCGGGATCCTGGTCTCCGCGTACGTCGCGGGCATGGAGGCGCTGTTCGTCGCGTTCGTGCTCACCGTGGGCGGCATCGTCGTCTGGCGGGTGCTGGACGGGAGCGGGCCGCGTGCGGTGCGCGACGCCACCGCGGGGGTGTTCGCCGCGGCGTACCTGCCGCTGATGGCCGGCTTCGTGATGCTGCTGCTCGCGGAGGAGGACGGCGCCCTGCGCGTCGCCCTGTTCATCCTGCTCTGCGTCGCGAACGACACCGGCGGCTACGTGGTGGGCGTCCTGATCGGGCGGCACCCGCTGGCGCCGTCCGTCAGCCCGAAGAAGACCTGGGAGGGTCTGCTCGGCTCGGTCGTCCTGGCGTGCGTGATCGGCGTCCTCGGGATCCACTTCATGTTCGACGGGGACCCCGCCCTCGGTGCGCTGCTGGGTGTCGCGACGGTCGCCGTCGCCACGCTGGGCGACCTGGGGGAGTCGATGATCAAGCGGGACCTCGAGCTGAAGGACATGGGCACGCTCCTGCCCGGCCACGGTGGCGTGCTCGACCGGATCGACTCGATGCTGCTCGCCGCCCCCGTCGTGTTCCTGCTGCTGCACACGCTCCAGCCCGTCGTCTCCTGACGGCCACCGCGCACCACCCGCACCCATCCGCACGAACCACCCCGAGGAGGACCGCGTGAGCGCCACGCCCGTCGCACTCAACCTGTCGGCCCCCACCCGGGGAGCCCGCGGCAAGCCGCCGAAGCACTTCGTGGACCTCACCCCCGAGGAGCGCGTCGAGGCCGTCACCGCGCTCGGCGAGAAGCCGCTGCGCGCCAAGCAGCTGGCGACGCACTACTTCAGCCACCTGACCGCGGACCCGGCGGCGATGACCGACCTGCCCGCGGCGAGCCGCGACAAGCTCGTCGAGGCGCTGTTCCCCGAGCTGCTGACCGCCGCCCGGACGATGCAGGCGGACGGCGGCACCACCGTCAAGACGCTGTGGCACCTGTTCGACGGCGCCAAGGTCGAGTCGGTGCTCATGCGGTACGCGCACCGCTCGACGCTGTGCGTGTCCAGCCAGGCCGGCTGCGGGATGGCCTGCCCGTTCTGCGCGACCGGCCAGCTCGGCCTGACGCGCAACCTGTCGACGGCCGAGGTCGTCGAGCAGGTGCGCAGCGCGGCGGCGTCCCTCGCGGCGGGGGAGATCCCCGGCGGCGAGACCCGGCTGTCGAACGTCGTGTTCATGGGCATGGGCGAACCGCTCGCGAACTACAAGACCGTGATGGAGACGGTGCGGCGCATGGTCGCGCCCGTGCCGGAGGGCTTCGGGATGTCGGCCCGCAACATCACGGTGTCGACCGTCGGCCTGGTGCCCGCGATGCGCAAGCTCGCCAAGGAGGGCATCCCCGTCACCCTGGCGCTGTCGCTGCACGCGCCCGACGACGAGCTGCGCAACGAGCTCGTGCCGATCAACACCCGGTGGAGCGTCAAGGAGACGATCGACGCCGCCTACGAGTACTTCCAGGCGACCGGGCGCCGGGTGTCCATCGAGTACGCGCTCATGCGGGACATCAACGACCAGGCATGGCGCGCCGACCTGCTCGGCACGGAGCTCAACCGCCGGGGCCGCGGCTGGGTGCACTGCAACCCCATCCCGCTGAACCCGACGCCCGGCTCGAAGTGGACCGCGAGCGATCCCGCGGTCGAGGCCGAGTTCGTGGCACGCTTGCGCGCACACGGGATCCCGACCACCGTCCGCGACACCCGTGGCAGCGACATCGACGGTGCATGCGGCCAGCTGGCCGCGGAGGAGGACGCATGAGCGGCGGGGCCATGTTCCGGCGGGTGACCGGGGTGCGGACGGGCTACCACCCCGAGGAGGTCGACGACTTCTTCACGCACGCGCGGACCGTGTACGAGCAGGGCCCCGCCGGCGCGCTGTCGAGCAAGGACGTGCGCACCGTCGCGTTCGACCTGGTCCGGCACGGCTACTCGACGACCGCCGTGGACGCGGCGCTCGACCGGCTCGAGGCCGCGTTCGTCGCGCGCGCCCGTGCCGACTTCATCGCCGAGCGCGGGCGGCAGGCCTGGCTCGAGCACCTCGCCGAGCAGGCCCGCACCCTGTACGGCCGGCTGACCCGCGCCGACGGCGAGCGGTTCGACGCGCCGAAGGGTCGGCAGGCCGGGTACCTCGCCTCCGACGTGGACGCGCTGTGCCACCGGCTCGTCGCGTACTTCGACTCGAACGCGCCGCTGGCCGCGCAGGACGTGCGCTCGGCGGTGTTCGCGCGGAAGAAGGGCTCGGGCGCGTACGCCGAGGCGCCCGTGGACGCGTTCCTCGAGCGCGCCGTGGACGTGCTGCTCGCCGCCGAGTAGCGCACCGTCCGGCAGGATGGGGCGGATGAGCCCCCGTACCGTCGTCCTGCTCGGCTCCACCGGATCGATCGGCACCCAGGCCGTCGACGTGATCTCGCGGAACCCCGAGCGGTTCCAGGTCACCGGCCTCAGCGCCGGCGGAGCCGACCCCGCGGCCCTCGCGCGGCAGGCGGTGGCGCTCGGCGCGCAGACCGTCGCGGTCGCCGACCCGGACGCCGCAGGCACCGTGTTCGCCGAGCTGGTCCGCGCCTCCGCCGACGCGGGGCTGCGGCAGATGGGCGTCGAGGTGCTGACCGGGCCCGACGCCGCCGCGCAGCTCGCCGCCCGGGGCGCGGACGTGGTGCTCAACGGCATCACCGGGTCGGTCGGTCTGGGCCCGACGCTCGCCGCCCTCGGCGCGGGCAGCACGCTGGCGCTGGCCAACAAGGAGTCCCTGGTCGCCGGCGGGCCCCTGGTGCGCGCCGCGGTCCAGCGCCCGGGCCAGGTCGTGCCGGTCGACTCCGAGCACTCCGCCCTCGCGCAGGCGCTGCGCGGCGGCACCCGCGGGGAGGTGCGTCGGCTCGTGCTGACCGCGTCGGGCGGGCCGTTCCGGGGCCGGACCCGTGCCGAGCTCGCCGACGTCACGCCGGAGCAGGCGCTCGCGCACCCGACCTGGTCGATGGGCCCCGTGGTCACGGTGAACTCCGCGACGATGGTGAACAAGGGCCTGGAGCTGATCGAGGCGCACCTGCTGTTCGACGTGCCGGTCGCGGACATCGAGGTCGTCGTGCACCCGCAGTCCGTCGTGCACTCGATGGTCGAGTTCGCCGACGGGTCGACGATCGCCCAGGCCTCGCCGCCGGACATGCGGCTGCCGATCGCGCTCGGGCTGTCCTGGCCCGAGCGGCTGCCCGACGCGGTCACTGCGTGCGACTGGACGCGGGCGACGTCGTGGACGTTCGAGCCGCTCGACGAGGACGTGTTCGGGGCGGTCGCGCTCGCGCGGGCCGCGGTCGCCGCTTCGCCGACGCACCCCGCGGTCTACAACGCCGCCAACGAGGAGGCGGTCGCGGCGTTCCTCGACGGCCGACTCGGGTTCCTGGACGTCATCGCGACGGTCGAGGCGGTGCTCGCCGAGCACGACGGCGGCCCGGTGCGGGACCTCGCCGACGTGCACGCGGCCGAGGACCGCGCGCGGGCCCGGGCCCGGGAGCTCGTCGCGGCGCGCTGACCGTCCGGCACGCCGGCCCCGGCGCAGACCCGGTGCCGGCGCAGACCCGGTGCCGACGCCGAGACAGGTCCGGCGCGCCGAGAAAGGGCGGTGGGGCGTCCTTCCTCGGCGCGGAGGTCCTGTCTCGGCGGGCGGTCCGGCGGGCGGACGGGCGCGCGGGCCGGTGGGCGGGCCAGCGGGTGATCCCGGGCTCCCACCCTGCCGACGGCGCCCGCGCGGCGGTAGCGTGCGTGCACCAGCCGACCCGAGAGCGCCTCGCCCATGACCGCCTCGCCCACGCCCGCCCCGCCGAGCACCGCCACGCCCGGCACCGCCACGCCCGGCACCGCCACGCCCGGCACCGCACCCGCCCCGCCGCACCGCGAGCTGCCCCTGGCCCGCCGGTCCGGGGACCCGACCACCGGCCTGATCCGGCGGGTGCTGCTGGCGTGCCTGGGGCTGGGTGCCGTCGCCGTGGTCGCGGTCCTGGTCCTGCGGTGGGACGACGCGCTGCTGCGGGGTGTCTCGCCGTTCCTGCTCGCGGTGGTGCTGCTGTTCGGGTGGCTGGTGCTGCGCCGGCCCGAGGCGACCGTCGTGGTGTCGCGGCTGGTGCTCGCGGGGCTCGACACGCTGTGGCTCGCGGTGATGGCCGCACGCCTGCTGAGCAGCGCGGACGGGTGGGCCGCGCTGTTCCCGACGACGTTCATGGGGTTCGCCCTGTTCGTCGTGATCGGCTACCTCGTCTACCCGACGCGGTTCGCCGTGCTGCACGCCGGGGCCCTGGTCGCGCTCGCCGTGGTGGCCGGGCTGGTCGGCCTGCTGCGGGGGCCCCGGACGGCCGCGACCGGTGACCACGTCGTCGACCTGCTGCGCTACGCGGTGTACCTCGCGGTGCTCGCGGCGATGGTCTGGGTGCTGTCCCGGACCAAAGAGCACGCGGCTCGGGCGTTCCTGGTCGCGGAGGTCGCCAGCGCGGAGGCCGCGTCGATGCGGGAGATCGCGTCGCGCGACCCGCTGACCGGCGCGGCGAACCGTCGTCGGCTGGAGGACGAGATCGCGTACCAGGCGCGGGTCGTGGGCTCGGGGCTGCCGGTGGCGCTGGTGTTCCTCGACCTCGACCGGTTCAAGGCCGTCAACGACCTGCACGGCCACGCCGTCGGGGACCGGGTGCTGGTGGCCGTCGCGCGGGCCCTGGAGGGGCAGGTGCGCTCGGGCGACCTGGTGGCGCGCCTCGGCGGCGAGGAGTTCCTGGTCGTCGCCCCGGGCATGGCGGTGGCGGACGGTGCCGTGCTGGCCGAGCGGCTGCGCGCCGCGGTGCCGGTCACGGTCCGGCGCGAGGTGCCCGTCGACGTGACCGCGAGCCTCGGCGTCACCGCCCTGCGCCCGGGGGAGGACCCGCGCGCGGCGATCGCCCGCGTCGACGCGCTGATGTACCGGGCCAAGCGCGCCGGGCGGGACCGCGTCGAGGTCGAGCCCGACGAACCCGGGCACGCGGGCCGCGCCGATCACGCGGGCCCCGCCGATCACGCGGATCACCCGGATCACGCGGGCCACGCGGCCGACGTCCAGCCGGCGTCCAGCCGGACGGGGCAGGATGGGGGGTCGGCCGCACCCGGGTCGGCCCGCTGAACCACGGTCCCCGCGCCGTGCACCACCTTCCGAACGGAGCGTCATGGCGTACGTGATCGGCGTCGTCGTCCTCGTCCTGGGCATCCTCGCGTCCATCGCCCTGCACGAGGTCGGCCACATGGTCCCCGCGAAGCGGTTCGGCGTGCGGGTGAGCCAGTACTTCGTCGGGTTCGGCCCGACGCTGTGGTCGCGCACCCGCGGGGAGACCGAGTACGGCGTCAAGGCGATCCCGCTGGGCGGCTACGTGCGGCTGATCGGCATGTACCCGACGCCCGAGGCCGTCGGGAACCCGCCGGTGCGCGGGTTCTTCAGCCGGATGGCCGCCGACGCCCGTGAGGCGAGCGCGGAGGAGATCCGGCCGGGGGAGGACCACCGGGCGTTCTACCGGCTGTCCACCCCGAAGAAGCTCGTCGTCATGCTCGGCGGCCCGGTGATGAACCTGGTGATCGCCGTCGTGCTGCTCGCGGTGGTCTACGTCGGCATCGGCACGCTCGGGTCCAGCACCACGCTGTCCGCGGTCAGCCAGTGCGTCCTGCCCGCGTCGTCCACCGCCACGGAGTGCACCGACGCCGACCCCGCGGCCCCCGGTGCCGAGGCCGGCCTGCGACCCGGAGACACCGTCGTCGCCTACGACGGCGCCCCGGTGGAGTCCTGGGAGCAGCTCAGCGGCATGATCCGCGGCACGGGCGCCGAGGCGGTCCCGGTGGTCGTGGAGCGCGACGGAGAGCGGGTGGAGCTCACCGTGACGCCGGTGGTCGCCGAGCGACCGGTCGTCGGCGACGACGGCGCCGTGGTCCTCGACGACGCGGGCGACCCGGTGACCTCCGAGGTCGGGTTCCTCGGGATCAGCCCCGGGACCGAGCTGCAGCGCCAGCCCGTGTCCGAGGTGGTCACCGTGACCGCCGACGCGCTCTGGCAGACCGGCAAGGCCGTCGTCACCCTGCCGACCAACCTGGTCGGCGTCGCGCAGAGCGCCTTCGGCGGCGCCGAGCGGGACTCCAGCAGCGTCCTCGGCCCGGTGGGCGTCGTCCGGCTCGCCGGCGAGGTCGCGTCCGCGGACGTGGCCGGGCTCGGCGTCGCCGAGCGGGTCGCGTCGATGCTCTCGATCCTCGCGTCGCTCAACATCGCCCTGTTCGTCTTCAACCTGATCCCGCTGGTGCCGCTCGACGGCGGCCACGTCGCCGCGGCGCTCTGGGAGGGGCTGAAGCGGCAGGTCGCGCGCCTGCGCCGGCTGCCCCGCCCGCGGCCCGCGGACGCCGCCCGGCTGCAGCCGCTGGCGCTCGCGGTGTTCGTCGTGCTCGGCGGGATGGGCCTGCTCCTCGCGTACGCGGACGTCGTCGCGCCGGTGTCGCTGGGTTGACGGGCCGCGGCCCCGGCGCGGTGCGATGATGACCCGGTGAGCATCCCGATCAGCCTCGGCATGCCGGAGGCGCCCGCACCCGTGCTGGCCCCCCGGCGTCCGACCCGCAAGATCCGCGTCGGCACCGTCGAGGTCGGCGGTGACGCCCCGGTCAGCGTGCAGTCGATGACCACGACGCCGACCACCGACGTCAACGCGACGCTGCAGCAGATCGCCGAGCTGACCGCCGCGGGCTGCGACATCGTGCGGGTCGCCGTCCCGACCCAGGACGACGCCGACGCGCTGCCCGCCATCGCCCGCAAGTCGCAGATCCCGGTGATCGCGGACATCCACTTCCAGCCGCGGTACGTGTTCGCCGCGATCGACGCCGGCTGCGCGGCCGTCCGGGTCAACCCGGGCAACATCCGCAAGTTCGACGACCAGGTCGGCGAGATCGCCCGCGCCGCGCAGGCCGCGGGGGTGTCGCTGCGGATCGGCGTGAACGCCGGGTCGCTCGACCCCCGCCTGCTCGAGAAGTACGGCAAGGCGACCCCGGAGGCGCTCGTCGAGTCCGCGGTGTGGGAGGCGTCCCTGTTCGAGGAGCACGACTTCCACGACTTCAAGATCTCCGTGAAGCACAACGACCCGGTCGTCATGGTGCGCGCCTACGAGCTGCTGTCCGAGCGCGGCGACTGGCCGCTGCACCTCGGGGTCACCGAGGCGGGCCCGGCGTTCCAGGGCACGATCAAGTCCGCGACCGCGTTCGGCGCGCTGCTGAGCAAGGGGATCGGCGACACGATCCGCGTCTCCCTGTCCGCGCCGCCGGTCGAGGAGGTCAAGGTCGGGATCCAGATCCTGCAGTCGCTCAACCTGCGCCCCCGCAAGCTGGAGATCGTGTCCTGCCCCTCCTGCGGCCGGGCCCAGGTCGACGTGTACTCCCTGGCTGAGCGGGTCACCGCGGGCCTGGAGGGGCTGGAGGTGCCGCTGCGCGTCGCGGTGATGGGCTGCGTCGTCAACGGCCCCGGCGAGGCGCGGGAGGCCGACCTCGGCGTGGCCTCCGGCAACGGCAAGGGGCAGATCTTCGTGCGCGGGCAGGTCGTGCGCACGGTGCCGGAGCACGCGATCGTGGAGACGCTGATCGACGAGGCGATGAAGCTGGCGGACGAGATGGCGGCCGCCGAACCCGGCGCCGTCGGCGGCCCCGTGGTGACGGTCGGCTGACGCGCCGTGCGTGGGCTGTGGGAGGGCCCGGCCTCCGGTGACGTCCGCGTCGGCCCCGGTGCGGGCCGGGTGCTCGGCGAGCAGGACCTGGCGCGCGCGCTCGCGGTCTGCGGCCGCGACCCGGTGGCGGCGGTGCTGGCCACGGCCCGACTCGAGCAGGCGACGCTCGCGGGGCTCCGGCGCGTCGGCGGGCAGCTCTGGGGCTACGAGGTGGACGGCACCCTCGCCGCTATCTGCTGGGCGGGCGCGAACGTCGTCCCCGTGGTGCCCGACCCGACCGTCCGCGCGGACGCGCTCGACGCGTTCGCCGCGCTCGGGCGCGCGCAGGGCCGGCGGTGTTCGTCGCTGGTCGGCGACGCCGCGGTGGTGCTCGGGCTCTGGGATCGGCTGCAGCCGGCGTGGGGGTCGGTCCGAGAGGTGCGCGCCGACCAGCCGTCGATGGTCATCGACGGCGACCCCCGCGTGCCGGCCGACCCGGCGGTACGCCGGTCCACCCCCGACGAGTACGACCTCGTGCTGCCCGCGTGCGTGCGGATGTTCACCGAGGAGGTCGGGTACTCGCCGGTCGGCGGCACGGGCGGGGCGTACGAGTCCCGGGTGCGGTCGCTGATCCGGGACGGCCGGTCGTTCGTCCGGCTGGAGCCCGGCGCGTCCGGCCCGCAGGTGGTGTTCAAGGCGGAGATCGGCGCGGTCGCGGGCGGGGTCGCGCAGGTGCAGGGCGTGTGGGTCGAGCCCTCGCGCCGTGGCGAGCGGCTGTCGGAGTCGGGCATGGCCGCCGTCGTCGCGGCCGCCCGCCGCGATCTGGCACCCACGGTGTCGCTGTACGCGAACCACTACAACGAGCGCGCGCTCGCGGCCTACCGCGCCGTGGGCTTCCGCCAGGTCGGGACGTACGCGACGGTGCTGTTCTGAGGCCGGGCGCGGTGAGCGCTCGGTCACGATGCCCCGTTCACCCCGTTTCACCCGATTCAGCGGTCCAGTCACGGGCACCGCTTTCCGATGGGGGAGGCATGCGCGGCGGCCAGGAGGGACCAGGGGAGGACCCCGAGGTCTCGGCGCGCGACCACCTCGTGATCGGGCTGCTGGTGATGGCGGTGGTCACGGCGCTGGGCGGGGTGTGGCCCGCCGACCCGTACTCGCCCACGCAGTGGTGGCTCGTGGTGTCGGCCGTCGACGTCGTGCTCTGCTCGGTGCTCCTCGCGCTGCCGGTGCACCAGCGCAGCACGCAGGCCGTGCTGATCGCGGGCATCGTCGTCTCGGCCGTGCTGGTCACGACGTGCCGCACCGCGCAGGGGGTCGTGGTGTTCGCGCTCGGGTTCGTCGTCGCGGGCCAGTTCGCGGCCTACGCGCTGGAACGACGGCGGGCCGCCGTGGTCGCCGGGGTGGTGGTGGCTGCGATCGCCCTGTCCGCGACGTTCGCCCCCGCGCCGGTGCACCCGGTCATCGTGGTCGTGTCCAGCGCGATGGCGCTGCTGTCGTCGTGGCTGATGGCGCACCAGTCGGGCCGGTTGCGGCAGCAGGCCCGGACCGACCACCTGACGGGGGCGCTGAACCGGGGTGCCTTCTACGACCGCGTGGTCGACGTCGTCCCGCGCGCCCTGCGGACCGGGGCGCCGCTGAGCGTGGTCGCGTTCGACGTCGACGACTTCAAGGTCGTGAACGACCGGTACGGCCACCTCGGCGCCGACGACCTGCTGGCGGAGCTCACCGCGGCGTGGCGCGCGGCGCTCCCGCCGGCGGCGTTCCTCGGGCGGGTCGGTGGCGACGAGTTCATCGTGGTGCTGCCGGGGCGCGACGAGGACGCGGCCCGCCGGTGGGCGGCAGGCGCGGCACCCCACGTGGCGCTCTCGACCAGCGCGGGGGTCGCCTCGCTCGGTCCCGCCGACTCGGTGCGCAGCCTGCTCGACCGCGCCGACGCGGACCTGTTCGTCGCGAAGGACGCCCGCCGCACGGTCGCCGGGAACGTCTGACCTACGGCGTCGCGGAGGCGGTGCCGGTCGCCGTGCCCGTCGCGGTGGGGTCCGGCGCGTCCGTCAGCGGCTGGTCCGCGGCGAGCCGGGCCCAGATCTCGTCGGCCTCGTCGGTCCACTCGACCCGGTACTTGTCCGACGCGGCGGGGACGGTCGGCACCGTGACGGGCGCCAGGCTCGCCGGGTCCACGTCGCGCAGCGTCAGCGCGAGGCCGGCGAGCGAGCGCACGTCGGCCAGGCCGGAGCTGATGGACAGCGAGCGGGTGACGCTGGTCAGCAGCGGCAGCAGGCTGCCGGCGTCGGACAGCACGTCGGTGCCCTGGACCTCGGCGGCCAGCGCGTCGACCAGCTGCTGCTGGCGCTCGATCCGGGACAGGTCCGAGCCGGTCTCCAGCCCGTTGCCGGTGCCGGTCCGCGCACGCAGGAACGCGAGCGCGGTGGTGCCGTCGAACACCTGCGGGCCCGCGGGCACGTGCAGGTTGGCCTTGGGGGAGTCCATCGCCTCGGGCAGGTCCATCGGCACGCCACCGAGCGCGTCGATGACGTCCCGGACGCCGTCCATCTTCACGACGATGCTCTCGTCGGTCCGCAGACCCGTGTTCTCCTCGAGCGTGAGCCGGGTGCACGCGGCCGCGGCGGCGAGGTTCCCGGTGTCCCCGGCGCCGACGGTGAACGCCTCGTTGAACATCACGGAGCTGCGCGGCTCGGTCGTGGTCCCGTCCTCGAGCGTGCAGGACGGCATGCGCACCAGGGAGTCGCGGGGGACCGAGACCAGGTCGACCCGGCTGCGGTCCGCGGACAGGTGCACGAGCACGGTGGTGTCGGACCGCATGCCGTCCGTCTCGCCCGCGAGGGCGGCGTTCTCGCCGTCGCGGGAGTCGGTGCCCATCACCAGGATGTTCAGCGCCCGCCCGGCGTACCCGTCGACGGGGTCGGCCTCGGGCTCGGGTGCGCGGTCGTCGCCGAGGAAGGCGTCCACGTCGGCCTTCTCGATGCCGCCGGTCACCTGCGCGTACATCGCGGCCGCACCGGACGTGCCGCCCAGCGCGAGCACCGCGGCCGTCAGGGCCGCGGTCCGGGCGACGCGGCGGCGCGTGCGCGGCGGTCGGGCGTGGCGCACCTGCCGGGTGACGGCGCGGCGGTGCCGGGTGATCGCAGAGGCCATCCTCCGAGGCTAGGGACCGGGGCGGTGCCGTCGCGCGGCGGCGGGGTGCAGCCTCCGGTCCGATCCTGTGCGCGTGCGGTGAAGGGTCCCGGGGTCAGCGCAGCAGCCGCGACATCCGCCGGTCGGCGAGCGGCGTCCCGCCGGTCTGGCAGGTCGGGCAGTACTGCAGCGACGAGTCCGCGAACGAGACCTCGTGCACGGTGTCCCCGCACGGCACGCCGTCCCAGCCGGGGCACGGCTCGCCGGTGCGGCCGTGCACCCGCATCCCGCGCCGCTTGGCGTCCTTGAGCTCTGCCGCCGGGCGGCCCGCGGCGGTCGCGACGGCCTCGCGCAGCACCCCGACGGTCGCGGCGTGCAGCCGGGCGACCCTGTCGGCGTCGAACGACCGGGTCAGCGCGAACGGGCTGGTGCGCGCGACCAGCAGGATCTCGTCGGAGTAGGCGTTGCCGATGCCCGCGATCGTGCCCTGGTCCCGCAGCAGCCCCTTGACCTGCTGGTTGCGGGCGGCCATCAGCTCGCCGAGCCGCTCGGGCGTGAACTCCGGGGACAGCGGCTCGACGCCCAGCGTCGCGACCGGCGGGACCTGCGCCGGGTCCGCGACCACGTGCACCGCCAGCCGCTTGCGGGTGCCGGCCTCGGTCAGGTCGAACCCCGACCCGTCGTCGAGCCGGACGCGCAGCGCGAGGGGCGACCGCCCGGGGCGCACGGGGTTCGTCGACAGCTCCTCGGACCAGCGGAGCCAGCCGGCCCGGGCGAGGTGGAACACCAGGTGCAGCGCGTCCCCGCCCGACGCGGGCCGCACGCCCAGGTCGAGCCACTTGCCGTGCCGGTCGGCGGACACGACCTCGCCGCCGACCAGGTCGTCCGGGCCGGGTCGGAACGTCTTCAGCGCGCTGATCGCGCCGACCTCGACCCCGGTGACGGTGCGTCCCACCGTGCGACCGCGCAGGAACACGACCAGCGACTCGACCTCGGGCAGCTCGGGCATGCCCTCATGGTGGCGCAGACCCCGGCCGCGCGGCACCCCGGCGCGCGGCACCCCGGGGGCGGTGCGCGCACTAGGCTGCGGGGCATGCTGCTACGCCTGTCCACGCTGTTCGTCCGCACCCTGCGCGAGGACCCGGCCGACGCGGAGGTGGCCAGCCACCGGCTGCTCGTCCGCGCCGGGTACATCCGCCGCGCCGCCCCCGGCATCTACACCTGGCTCCCGCTGGGTCTGCGGGTGCTGGGCAAGGTCGAGCAGGTCGTGCGCGAGGAGATGGCCGCCGCGGGCGCCCAGGAGGTGCACTTCCCTGCGCTGCTGCCCCGCGAGCCGTACGAGGCCACGGGCCGCTGGACGGAGTACGGGCCGAACCTGTTCCGGCTGCAGGACCGTCGCGAGAACGACTACCTGCTCGCCCCCACGCACGAGGAGATGTTCACGCTCCTGGTCAAGGACCTGTACTCCTCGTACAAGGACCTGCCGCTGACGCTGTTCCAGGTGCAGACCAAGTACCGCGACGAGGCCCGCCCGCGCGCGGGGCTGATCCGCGGGCGCGAGTTCATCATGAAGGACGCGTACTCGTTCGACCTCGACGACGAGGGCCTGGAGGCGTCCTACCAGGCGCAGCGCGCCGCGTACCAGCGGATCTTCGAGCGCCTCGGCCTCGAGTACGTCATCGTCGCGGCCACGTCCGGCGCGATGGGCGGGTCGCGGTCCGAGGAGTTCCTCAACCCGACGGCGATCGGCGAGGACACCTTCGTGCGCTCGCCCGGCGGCTACGCGGCGAACGTCGAGGCCGTCACCACCGTCGTGCCCGACGCGCTGCCCTACGACGACGCCCCGGCGGCGCACGTCGAGGACACCCCCGACACCCCGACGATCGACGCGCTCGTCGCGGTCGCCAACGAGCGGTTCGCCCGCGCCGACCGGCCGTGGACCGGTGCCGACACGCTGAAGAACGTCGTGCTCGCGCTCGCGCACCCGACGGGGGAGCGCGAGCTCCTGGTCGTCGGGCTGCCCGGGGACCGCGAGGTCGACCTCAAGCGCCTGGAGGCCGCCGTGGCCCCCGCCGAGGTCGAGCCCGCCGTCGAGGCCGACTTCGCCGCGCACCCCGAGCTGGTCAAGGGCTACATCGGCCCCGGCGTGCTCGGCCCTAACCCGCAGGGCCTGGCCCTCGGCGAGGAGGGGCGCACCGCGGTGCGGTACCTGCTCGACCCGCGCGTCGTGGCCGGCACCCGGTGGATCACCGGCGCGGACCAGCACGGCAGGCACGTGTTCGACCTCGTGGCCGGCCGCGACTTCACCGCGGACGGCACCGTCGAGGCCGCCGAGGTGCGGGCCGGCGACGAGGCACCCGACGGCTCCGGCCCGCTGGAGCTCGCACGCGGCATCGAGATCGGCCACATCTTCCAGCTGGGCCGCAAGTACGCCCAGGCGCTCGGCCTGACGGTCCTCGACCAGAACGGCAAGGCCCGGGTCGTCACGATGGGCTCGTACGGCATCGGCGTGACCCGGGTGCTCGCGGCGCTCGCGGAGGCGAACAACGACGACAAGGGCCTCGCCTGGCCCGCCGGGGTCGCGCCGGCCCACGTGCACGTCGTCGCCACCGGCAAGGACGCGGCCGTGTTCGAGGCCGCCGAGTCGATCGCCCGCACGCTCGACTCCCGCGGCGTCGAGGTGCTCTACGACGACCGCCCGAAGGTCTCGCCCGGCGTGAAGTTCGCGGACGCGGAGCTGCTGGGCGTGCCGCTGGTCGTGGTCGTGGGCCGCGGGCTCGCGGACGGCGTCGTCGAGGTGCGCCCGCGCGTGGCGGTCGAGGGCGGGCCGCAGGCCGAGCAGGTGCCGGTCGCGGACGTCGCGGACCGCGTCGCCGAGCTGGTGGACGACCTGCTCGCCCGCTGAGCGACACGGGTCCGCGGCCGACACCGGTCGCGGACCCGGGCCCGGGCGGGTGCTGCTCGGCGCCCTCGGGTCAGGGGACCGCGGGCAGGCCCGGCAGCGCGGCCGGTGCGGCGCCCCAGCCCAGGGCCGCCACCGCCGACGTCCGCAGGCCGTCGACGACCGCGGTGCGGTCCGTCGTGCCGGCCGCGGACTCCAGCACCGCGTCGGCGTGCACCGCGGCCAGGTCGACCAGCAGCGCGGCGCAGGCCGCCCGGACGCCCTCGGGCGTCGTCAGGTCCCCCTCGACGGCGTAGCTCACCCGGCGGGGGTCGTCGGCGGTCCCGGCGACTCCGGCGGCCGCGGCCCAGGCGGACGCCGCGGCACGGTGCTGCGCGCCGGCGGTGCGGGCCCGGTCCCGGTCGTCGTCGGACAGCCGTGCGGCCGCGACCTCGAACCCCTGGCCCGCCTGGTCCTCCGCGAGCACGAGCGCGACGAGGGTCGCCCTGCCCAGGTCGGTCCCCGCGGCGTCGGGGTCGGGGCCGGGCGACGCGGTGGGCGAGGAGGACGGCGACGGGCTCGCGGCGGCCGCGCCCGGGTCGGCGGCCGCGGCGGGGTCGGCGTCGACCGCCGGCGCCTCGACGCCGAGCGCCGCGGCGAGCAGGTCGACGAGCTGCGCGCGGGACGCGGCGACGGACGCCAGCAGCCGGGCGAGGCCGGGGTCGGTGGCCGTGCGCGCGTCCGTGCGGGCGGCGGACGCGGCCTCGCCGAGCAGGGCCAGCACCTCGGCGGGCGTCGCCGGCGTTGCCGTGGCCGTCGCGGTGGGGGTGGGGGTCGCGGCGGGCAGCCCGGAGTCGTAGACCCCGCCGAGCGCCGCCTCCTGCGTCGCCGCGGTGGTGCCGACGAGCGCCAGCACCCCGGCGACGGGCTCCGCGGCGCCCTGCGCCGCGCCCGCGGCGGCGAGCCGCAGCTCCGTGGCGTCCGTCACGGCCGTCCGGCGCGCCTGCTCGACCGCGTCGGGCACCGGCTCGCCCGGGGGCGGCGTCTCCCACCGCGCCCCGCAGCCGGTGAGCAGCAGGGCCGTCCCCGCGGCGAGCGCACCGGCGAGGGCGCGGGTGGCGAGCGGGTGGCGGTGGCGGTGGCGGGTCGTGGGCATCGGGGGCGATCCTCCCACGCCGGGGCCCGCGCACGGGCGCAGCGGCACCCCGCGGCGGCCGGGCGTCGCCGGAGTCAGTACGCTGGTCGCAGCACGCGGTCACCGCCGCGCGCCGTTCCACGAGCAGGACCCGACAACCACACAGCGTCGACGTCCCCCGGGGCGGCGTGCGCCCGGCGACGGCCGCACCCACCGAGGACCGACACAGGAGGCCAACATGCCCGCGCCCACCAGCGCGCAGCGCATCCGGGAGACCATCGAGCCGGTGGTGACCGCCGCCGGCCTGTGGCTGGAGGACGTCGAGCTCGCGCGCGACGGCAGCAGCCACGTGGTGCGCGTCGTGGTCGACGCCCCGGAGGACGCCGAGGAGTCGGTGGACCTGGACGGCGTCGCCGAGGTGTCCCGGACGGTGTCCGACGCCCTCGACACCCTGGACGGGCTGCCGGACCGCTACACGCTCGAGGTGTCGAGCCGCGGTGCCACCGCGCCGCTGACCGCGCGCCGCCACTACACCCGCGCGCTCGGCCGCCTCGTCACGCTGACGCTGGCCGACGGCGGCACGCTGGCCGGCCGGCTGGTCGACGTGCAGGCGGACGCACCCGGCGACGACGCCGTGGTGGTCGTGCCGGTGACACCGGGACTCAAGGGCCGTCCGGCGAAGACCGGGGACCCGGTGCGGGTGCTGCTCGCGCAGGTGCGCGACGGCCGCGTCGAGGTCGAGCTCGTGAAGGACAAGGACGACAAGAAGAAGCCGGGCGACGCCGACGAGCGCGCCGGTGCCCCGGACGGGCCGCAGGGCCAGGAGGACTGACGTGGACATCGACATGCAGGCGCTGCGGCTCATCGAGCGCGAGCGCGAGATCAGCCTGGACGTGCTCGTCTCGGCCATCGAGCAGGCGCTCCTGTCCGCCTACCACCGGACGCCCGACGCGCACCCGGACGCCCGCGTCGAGCTGGACCGGCGCAGCGGGCACGTGACCGTGTGGGCGCGCGAGCGCACCGTGGTCCCGGCGCCGCCCGCGCCGGAGGGCGAGGACGCCGACGGCGGGACCGTGGCCGTCCCCCCGAGCACCACCACGACGGGCCCCGAGTTCGACCACACGCCCGCGGGCTTCGGCCGGATCGCGACCGCGACGGCGCGCCAGGTGATCGTGCAGCGCCTGCGGGACGCCGAGGACGACCAGGTGCTCGGCCAGTTCCGCGGCAAGGAGGGCGAGGTCCTCGGCGGCGTCATCCAGCAGGGCCGGGACCCGCGCGTCGTCCTGGTGGACGTCGGCGGGACCGAGGCGGTGCTGCCCGCGCACGAGCAGGTCCCGACCGAGAAGTACGTGCACGGCGAGCGCCTGCGCGCGCTGGTGCTGGACGTGTCGCGCGGCGCCAAGGGCCCCCAGATCACGCTGTCCCGCACCCACCCGAACCTCGTGCGCAAGCTGTTCGAGCTCGAGGTCCCCGAGATCGCCGACGGCCACGTGGAGATCACGGCGCTGGCCCGCGAGGCCGGGCACCGCTCCAAGATGGCCGTCCGCTCGCACGTCCAGGGCCTGGGCGCCAAGGGCGCGTGCATCGGCCCGCTCGGCGCCCGCGTGCGGGCCGTGATGGCGGAGCTGCACGGCGAGAAGATCGACATCGTCGACCACTCCGACGACCCGGCCGAGATGGTCGCGCACGCGCTGTCGCCGGCGCGTGTGCTGTCCGTCACGGTGGTCGACGCGGCCGCCCGCGCCGCCCGCGTGGTCGTGCCGGACTACCAGCTGTCGCTCGCGATCGGCAAGGAGGGGCAGAACGCCCGCCTCGCCGCGAAGCTGACCGGGTGGCGGATCGACATCCGCTCCGACGCGCAGGACGCGCCGGCGGACGTCGACCAGGCCGCCCAGGACGGCGACGGGCGGGGTCCCGGTCGAGACCGGTGACCTCGCGCGCTAGACTGACGGAGGCTGGGCCGGACGCCCGGCTCTCCTCGCCGAGCAGGCGCCACCCCCGGACCCACGCAGCGGACACCGCCGCGGAGGTCGTCGTGGGTCCGGTGCGCACGTGCGTGGGGTGCCGAGCGAGCGGTCCGAGGTCGGTCCTGCTGCGTGTGGTGGCGGCGACGACGGACGCGGGGGAACCCGCGGTCGTGGTCGACGTGCGCCGGGCGCTGCCGGGCCGGGGTGCGTGGCTGCACCCTGATCCTCACTGCCTCGAGCTCGCCGAGCGCCGTCGTGCGTTCCCGCGGGCCCTGCGTCTCGCAGGGCCGCTGGACACGTCCGCGGTGCGGGAGCACCTCGGGGCGGGGTGAGGGGAGACCGTCACCCGGCGACAGGGCCGGGTGGCATGTGCACATTCGACGAGGGAGCGGGACGAGAGCCGATGGCTGCCCGATGAGCACGCACCGATGAGTACCCAGCGATGAGTACCCAGCACTAACGACGGTCCGACCCTGTCTGGGCGGACCAAGACAGGGAGAGATGTGGCCAAGGTCCGCGTCTACGAGCTCGCCAAGGAGCTCGGAGTCGACAGCAAGACCCTCATGACCAAGCTGAACGATCTCGGAGAGTTCGTCCGCTCGGCATCCTCGACGATCGAACCGCCGGTGGTCCGCAAGCTGCGGGACACCTACCCGGCGGCCGGCGGGTCCAAGCCCGCCGCACGTCCGGCAGCGCCCAAGCCGGCTGCCGCGGCACCCGCCGCGCCGGCCGCCCCTGCCCCGGCAGCTCCGGCTGCCCCGGCGCAGGCCGCTCCGGCGCCCGCTGCTCCGGCGGTGACCCCGGCCCCGGCCGCTGCGGCACCCGCCGCGCGTCCGGCCGCCCCGGCACCGGCCGCCCAGGCGACCCCGGCTCCGGCGGCCCCCGCGGCCCGTCCGGCCCCGGCCCGTCCGGCTGCTCCGGCACCGGCCGCCCCCGCCCGTCCCGCCGCCCGCTCGGGCGAGGGCCAGGGCGCGCGTCCCGGTGGCGCACCCCGTCCGGGCGCACCCCGCCCGGGCAACAACCCGTTCGCGCCGTCCCAGGGCATGCCCCGCTCCGGCGGTCCGCGTCCCGGTGGCCCGCGTCCGGGCAACAACCCGTTCGCACCCTCGCAGGGCATGCCCCGCCCGGGTGAGCGCCGTTCGTCCGAGGCGCCCGCCGCCTCGGCCGGTGCCGGTGCCCCGACCGGTGCGGGCGACCGTCCCGGCGGTCCCCGTCCCGCGGCGCCGCGTCCCGGCGGTCCCCGTCCGAACCCCGGCATGATGCCGGGTCGCAGCGCGAGCGGCGTCGGCCGCCCGGGCGAGCGTCCCGCGCGCCCCGGTGGCGGCGGCGGTCGTCCCGGCGGTGGTGGCGGTGGCTACGGCGGCGGTGGCGCCGGTCGTCCCGGTGGTGGCGGCGGCTTCGCCGGTCGCCCCGGTGGCGGCGGTCGTCCCGGTGCCGGTGGTCGTGGCTCGACGCAGGGCGCGTTCGGTCGCGCCGGTGGCCGCCCCGTCCGCGGACGGAAGTCGAAGCGCGCGAAGCGCCAGGAGTTCGAGCAGATGCAGGCGCCGTCGCTCGGCGGCGTGCAGGTCCCGCGCGGCAACGGCACGACCGTCGTCCGCCTGCGGCACGGCTCGTCCCTGAACGACTTCGCGGACAAGATCGACGCGAACCCCGCCTCGCTCGTCACGGTGCTGTTCCACCTCGGTGAGATGGCGACCGCGACGCAGTCGCTGGACGAGGACACCTTCGGCACCCTGGCCACCGAGCTGGGCTACGTCGTCGAGATGGTCTCGGCCGAGGAGGAGGACCGCGAGCTGCTCGGGGCCTTCGACATCGACCTGGACGCCGAGCTCGAGGCGGAGGGCGACGAGGACCTGTTCCCGCGTCCGCCGGTCGTCACGGTCATGGGTCACGTCGACCACGGAAAGACCAAGCTCCTCGACGCCATCCGGTCCACGGACGTCGTCGCGGGCGAGGCCGGCGGCATCACGCAGCACATCGGCGCCTACCAGGTCCGGACCGAGCACGAGGGTCAGGACCGGGCCATCACGTTCATCGACACCCCGGGTCACGAGGCGTTCACCGCCATGCGTGCCCGTGGTGCGCAGGTGACGGACATCGCGATCCTCGTGGTCGCGGCGGACGACGGCGTGATGCCCCAGACGATCGAGGCGCTCAACCACGCCCAGGCGGCCGGTGTGCCGATCGTGGTCGCGGTCAACAAGGTGGACAAGGAGGGGTCGAACCCCGCCAAGATCCGCCAGCAGCTCACCGAGTACAACCTGGTGGCCGAGGAGTACGGCGGCGACACGATGTTCGTCGACGTCTCCGCCAAGCAGCGGATGGGCATCGACCAGCTGCTCGAGGCCGTCCTGCTGACGGCGGACGCGGCGCTCGACCTGCGGGCGAACCCCGACAAGGACGCGCGCGGCGTGGCCATCGAGGCGAACCTCGACAAGGGCCGCGGCGCCGTCGCGACCGTCCTGGTCCAGTCCGGCACGCTGCGCGTCGGCGACGCGATCGTCGCGGGCACGGCCCACGGCCGCGTCCGGGCGATGTTCGACGAGCACGGCGAGAACGTCACCGAGGCGGGTCCGGCCCGTCCGGTGCTGGTCCTCGGCCTGGCGTCGGTGCCGAGCGCCGGCGACACCTTCCTGGTGGCACCCGACGAGCGCACCGCCCGTCAGATCGCCGAGAAGCGCGAGGCCGCCGAGCGCGCCGCCCTCCTGGCCAAGCGCCGCAAGCGCGTCAGCCTCGAGGACTTCACGCTCGCGCTGCAGCAGGGCAAGGTCGAGACCCTCAACCTGGTCCTCAAGGGCGACGTGTCCGGTGCCGTCGAGGCGCTGGAGGACGCGCTGCTCAAGATCGACGTGGGCGACGAGGTCGAGCTGCGCGTCATCCACCGCGGTGTCGGTGCGATCACGCAGAACGACGTCAACCTCGCCACCGTCGACTCGGCGATCATCATCGGCTTCAACGTCAAGTACGCGGAGCGGGTCGAGGACCTGGCCGAGCGCGAGGGCGTGGACGTCCGGTTCTACTCGGTCATCTACCAGGCGATCGACGACGTCGAGGCGGCCCTCAAGGGCATGCTCAAGCCGGAGTACGAGGAGGTGCAGCTCGGTTCCGCCGAGGTGCGCGAGGTGTTCCGCTCCTCCAAGTTCGGCAACATCGCCGGCTCGATCGTCCGGTCCGGGGAGATCCGCCGCAACACCAAGGCGCGGGTGCTCCGCAAGGGCGTCGTCATCGGCGACAACCTCACCATCGAGTCGCTCAAGCGGTTCAAGGACGACGCCACCGAGGTCCGCGAGGGCTTCGAGTGCGGTATCGGCCTCGGCTCGTACAACGACGTCTCCGAGGGCGACGTCATCGAGACCTGGGAGATGCGCGAGAAGCCTCGCGCCTGATCCCTCGTCCTACCTGCGGGTCTGCCCCCACGCCTCGTGCGTGGGGGCGGGCCCGCGGCCGTCTGCCCGCCACCTGCGCGGGCGCAGGAAGGAGCAGTCATGGTGGACCACCCGAGGGCGCGCAAGCTGGCGGACCGCATCCAGCAGATCGTCGCGCAGATGATCGACACCCGGGTCAAGGACCCCCGTCTGGGCTTCGTCACCGTGACGGAGGTCCGGGTCACCGGCGACCTGCAGCACGCGAGCGTGTTCTACACGGTGCTCGGCGACGAGGAGGCCCGCCAGGGCTCCGCCGCCGCGCTGGAGAGCGCCAAGGGCCTGATCCGGTCCGAGGTCGGCAAGCAGACCGGCGTGCGGCTCACCCCGACGCTGGAGTTCCACCTCGACGCGGTGCCGGAGACGGCGGCGCACCTGGACGCGGCGCTGCTCGAGGCCGCGCGTCGGGACCGCGAGGTCGCCGCACTCGCCGCGGGCGCGCAGCACGCGGGGGAGGCGGACCCGTACCGCAAGCCCGCGGAGGACGAGGACGACGAGGCCGAGCAGGCCTGACGCCCCGCGCGACGAGGCCCGGACCCCACGTGGGGGTCCGGGCCTCGTCGCGTCGGCGGCCGGCGGTCAGCGCGGGACGGTGCCGCCCGGCAGGACCTCGCCGGCGCCGCCCGGCAGCTCCCGGCCCGTGTCGCGGGGCATCGCGAGCGACGCGACGGCAGCAGCGGCGATGACGGCCGCCCCGACCAGCACGGCGGGCCGCAGGCCCTGGGCGAACGCGTCGGGGGTGATCGCCCCGTCGGCGGCCTGGAACACGGCGGTGAGGACGGCGACCCCGAACGCGACCCCGACCTCGCGCAGGGTGGAGTTGGTCGACGACGCGGTGCCGTGGTCGTCGGGTGCCATGTCCGCCAGCACGGCCGTCGCGGACGGGGCGAACGTCAGGCCCATCCCGATCCCGGCGAGCAGCAGCCCCGGCACGAGCGGGGCGTAGCCGGCCGAGCCGGTCGCCGCCAGCGCGAGCCAGGCGAGTCCCGCGGCCTGGAGCACCAGCCCGGCGGTCAGCAGGGGGCGCACCCCGACCCGCGGGGCGAGCATCCCGGCGAGCGGGGCGAACACCATCGGCGCGGCGGTCCACGGCAGGGTGCGCAGGCCGGCCTGGAACGGCGAGTGGCCCTGCACGACCTGGAGGTACTGCGCCAGCAGGAACACGGCGCCGAACACCCCGAGCGAGAACGCCAGGCCGGTGACGTTCGCGACCGCGAAGCTCCGGGACCGGAACAGCCGCAGCGGCACGAGCGGGTGCGGCGTGCGGGCCTGGTGGCGGACGAACAGCACCAGCGCGACCAGGCCGACGACGACCGGGCCGAGGACGCCGGTCGAGGTCCAGCCGTCGTCGTTGCCGTGCACGACGCCCCAGACGACGCCGAGCACGCCCGTCGCGGCCAGCAGCAGGCCGAGCACGTCGAGCCGCTGGGCGCGACCGCGCTGCTCGGGCAGGGCGCGGAGCACCAGCGGGACGGCCACGAGGGCCACGGGCACGTTGATCCAGAACATCGCCTGCCAGGAGATGCCCTCGACGACGGCGCCGCCGACCACGGGCCCGAGCGCGACGCCGAGACCGGAGACGCCGCCCCAGACACCGATGGCCATCGCGCGGCGTGCGGGCGGGACGGCGGCGGCGAGCAGGGTGAGCGACAGCGGCATGATCGCCGCGGCGCCGACGCCCTGGACCGCGCGGGCCAGCACGAGGGCGCCGGGGGAGTCGGCCAGCGCGGCGCCGACCGAGGCGAGGGCGAACACCGCGATGCCGCCGAGGAACGTGCGGCGCCGGCCCCACCGGTCGCCGAGCGTGGCCGCGGCGATCATCAGCGTGGCGAACGCGAGCGTGTAGGCGTTGACGACCCACTGGAGGTCGGTGAGCGAGGCGGCGAGCTCGGACTGCAGCACCGGCAGGGCGCTGGTGACGACCAGGTTGTCGAGCGTCGCCATGAACATCGGCAGCGACGCGGCGACCAGCGCCAGCGCGACGGGGACGGGTCGGCGGAGCGGCGCGGGGCCGGGGGTGCGCCCCGGGGCGGTCAGGACGGTCGACGCGGACATGGCAGCTCCTGTAGGCATCGGATGATTACAAGGAGGACCGTAGGCATCGGCTGATAACCTGTCAACCATGAGCAGCGCCACCACCGCCCGCGCGCCCCGGATGTCCGGGGAGCAGCGCCGCGAGCAGATCCTGGCCGCCGCCCTGGCGGTGTTCGCCGCAGGCGGGTACGACGGGACGACGACCGACCAGGTCGCCCGGGCCGCGGGGGTGTCCCAGCCCTACGTCGTGCGGCTGTTCGGCTCCAAGCAGCAGCTGTTCCTCGAGCTGTACCGCTCCGTGACCGACCGGGTCCTCGAGGCGGTCGCCGCGGTCGAGCCGGGCCCGGACGCCGCCGCGCGCGTCGGGCGGGCCTACATCGACCTCATGGCCGACCGGGACCTGCTGCGCGTCCTCATGCACGGGTTCATCGCCGGGGACGGCGAGATCGGCACCCTGGCGCGCCGCACGCTCGGCGAGGTGTTCCGGATGTTCCGGGTGCAGGTCGCCGACGAGGTCGTGCAGGACCCGGCCGAGGGGGAGGCCGCGCAGGAGGCCGACGAGGCCGCGCGCCGGTTCGTCGCCGACGGCATGCTCATCAACGTCCTGCTCGCCGTCGACGCGTTCGGGCACCAGGGGGACGACCCGGGCCTGGACGCGCTGCTGCTGTGCCTGGGCGAGGAAGCCATCGCGGCGGGGGTGTCCCGGTGAGCGCCGCGGAGCACCCCGCGGTCGCCGACGGTCCTGCCCGCGGCGACGGTCCTGCCCGCGGCGACCGCCCTGCCCGCGGCGACCGCCCCGCCCGCCCGCGCCGCCCGACCGCGCCCGACGGCCTGCTGGTCGTCGACAAGCCGCAGGGCTGGACCAGCCACGACGTGGTCGCCAAGGCGCGCGGCCTCGCGGGCACCCGCAAGGTCGGGCACGCCGGCACCCTCGACCCGATGGCCACCGGCGTGCTCGTGCTCGGCGTCGGCCGCGCGACCCGGCTGCTGACCTACGTGGTCGGCGCGGACAAGGAGTACACCGCGACCATCCGGCTCGGCGTCGCGACGACCACGGACGACGCCGAGGGCGAGGAGACCACCCGCGCCGACGCGTCGGGCGTCACCGCGGCGGCCCTCGCGACGGGCGTGGCCGCGCTCACCGGGCCGATCAACCAGGTCCCGAGCGCCGTCAGCGCGATCAAGGTCGACGGGCAGCGCGCGTACGCCCGGGTCCGGGCGGGGGAGGACGTCGAGCTCGCGGCGCGGCCGGTCACGATCGGCCGGTTCGAGGTGCACGAGGTCCGGCCCGGCACGCTCGAGGACGGCACGGTGGTCCAGGACGTCGACGTGACGGTGGTCTGCTCGTCCGGCACCTACATCCGGGCGCTGGCCCGGGACCTCGGCCGCGACCTCGGTGTCGGCGGGCACCTGACCGCGCTGCGGCGCACCCGGGTCGGCGGCTACGGGATCGACGGCGCCCGGGACCTCGACGCGCTGGACGCGTGGCCGGCGGACGTGCCGCTGGACACGCTGCCGCTCGCCGACGCCGCGCGCGCGACGTTCCCGGTGCGCGAGCTCACCGCGGACGAGGCGCGCGCCCTGTCGTTCGGGCAGCGGATCCCCGCGGGCGGCACCGGGCCCGTGGTCGTCGCGGCGCTGTCGCCCGCCGGCGAGCTGGTGGCCCTGCTCGAGGACCGCGGGCCGCACGCCCGGCCGGTGCTGGTGTTCGCGGCGGCCTGAGCGCCCGCCCGCCGCGGCCGACGTGGCAGCGACCACCCCCGGAGGCGTGGGAGGCTGGTCCCCGCGCCGGACCGCCCGGCGTGCAGGGCGCCGCGGCGGCGCCGGGCGACGGGAGTGCGTGTGCATCGCTGGACGGACCTGGCGCAGGTCCCCGCGGACTTCGGGCCGTCGGTGGTGACGGTCGGCAACTTCGACGGGGTGCACCGCGGGCACGTGGGCGTGCTCACCCGCATGGTCGCCGACGCGCGCGCGGCGGGTGCCCGGTCGGTCGCGGTGACGTTCACCCCGCACCCGCAGCAGGTGCACCGGCCCGACGAGGCCCCGCCGCTGCTCACCGGCGACACCGACCGCCTCGAGCTGCTCGAGGGCACCGGCCTCGACGCCGTGCTGCTGCTCACCTACACGCTGGAGTTCGCGCAGCAGACCCCCGAGGAGTTCGTCCGCCGGTACCTGGTCGACGGGCTGCGGGCGCGCACCGTCGTGGTCGGCCGTGACGTGCGGTTCGGCCGGGGCAACGCGGGCGACCTGTCGACGATGGTCGCGCTGGGGGAGCGGTTCGGGTTCGCGGTCGAGGTGATCGAGGACGTCGCGCCCGACGGGGACGAGGACGTCGCCGGGCTGGACGACCCGCTGCGCCGCCGCTGGTCCTCCACGTGGGTGCGCGAGCTGCTGGCGGCCGGTGACGTGCGGCAGGCCGCGCGCGTGCTCGGTCGCCCGCACCGGGTGCGCGGGACGGTCGTGCACGGCGACGCGCGCGGGCGCGAGCTCGGGTACCCGACGGCGAACCTCGGGCCGGACGCGACCGGCATGGTCCCCGCGGACGGCGTGTACGCGGGGTGGCTGCGCCGGCCGTCGCTGCCGGCGGGCGACCCGGACGCCGTGCTGCCCGCGGCGGTGTCGATCGGCACCAACCCGACCTTCGACGGGCTGCAGCGCCGGGTCGAGGCGTACGTGCTCGACCGGACCGACCTGCACCTGTACGGCGAGGAGGTCGTGCTGGACCTGGTCGAGCGCCTGCGGCCGACGCTGCGGTTCGACTCGGTGGACGCGCTCGTCGAGCGGATGCACGAGGACGTCGAGGCCGTCCGTCAGGTGCTGCGGCCCGTCGCCGGCTGAGACCACGTGGTCGGCTGATACGATCGGACAGCCGTCAGAACGGCCGCGGACCGAGAGCGCCCGGGTGGACCTGCCCCGGAGCACCGCGCAACAAGACACATCAGGAGAGTCGTGCCCCTCGACAGCGCCACCAAGAAGTCCATCATGGCCGAGTACGCCACCCACGAGGGTGACACCGGCTCGCCGGAGGTCCAGATCGCGATGCTGACGCAGCGCATCAACGACCTGAACGAGCACCTCAAGACGCACAAGCACGACCACCACAGCCGCCGTGGCCTGCTGCTGCTGGTCGGCCAGCGTCGTCGCCTGCAGGGCTACCTGCAGAAGGTCGACATCGAGCGCTACCGCAGCCTGATCCAGCGGCTCGGCCTGCGTCGTTGACCGCCTGACCGGCCCGGACCCCGCACGGGGTCCGGGCTGGTCCTGCGTCGGGCCCCCGGGCCGCGACGCGCGCACCACCTGAGCACCACCCGCAGCACCAGCACCACCTCAGTCCGCGCCGGTCGACGCGCTCGGTCCTCGGTAGTGGCACCCGGAGCCTGATCGCTCCGGGTACCTCGATCGAAGACCGCCGTGACCGGTCCGGCGCCTTCGACACAAAGGAGGGCACCCGTGGAGGGTCCCGAGATCCAGTTCGCCGAGGCCGTGATCGACAACGGTCGCTTCGGCACCCGCACCGTCCGCTTCGAGACCGGCCGCCTCGCCAAGCAGGCCGCCGGCTCCGCGATGGCCTACCTCGACGGCGAGACGGCCCTGCTGTCCGCCACGACGGCCGGCAAGCACCCCAAGGACCAGTTCGACTTCTTCCCGCTCACGGTGGACGTCGAGGAGCGGCAGTACGCCGCCGGCAAGATCCCCGGCTCGTTCTTCCGTCGCGAGGGCCGCCCCTCGACGGACGCGATCCTGGCGTGCCGCCTGATCGACCGCCCGCTGCGCCCCCTGTTCGTCAAGGGCCTGCGCAACGAGGTCCAGGTCGTCATCACCGTCCTGGCGATCCACCCGGACGACGCCTACGACGTGCTCGCGATCAACGCCGCGTCCATCAGCACCCAGATCTCCGGCCTGCCGTTCTCCGGCCCGGTCGGTGCCGTGCGCATCGCGCTGATCGACGGCCAGTGGGTCGCGTTCCCGCGCTACACCGAGCGCGAGCGCGCCACGTTCGAGATCGTCGTCGCCGGTCGCGTCGTCGGTGACGACGTCGCCATCGCGATGATCGAGGCCGAGGCGCCCGAGAAGTCCTGGAACCTCATCAAGGACGAGGGCGGCGTCGCCCCCACCGAGGCCGTCGTGGCCGAGGGCCTCGAGGCCTCCAAGCCGTTCATCAAGGCCCTGGTCGAGGCGCAGCAGCAGCTCGCCGCGCAGGCCGCCAAGGAGACCCGCGACTTCCCGACGTTCCCGGACTACCAGCCGGACGCGTACGAGGCCGTCGAGGGTGCCGCGCAGGCCAAGATCAACGAGGCCATGCAGATCGCGGACAAGCAGACCCGCGAGGGCCGCCTGGACGAGGTCAAGGCCGAGGTGCTCGCCGAGCTCGGCGCGTCGTTCGAGGGCCGCGAGAAGGAGCTCTCCGCCGCGGTGCGCGCCGTGACCAAGAAGGTCATCCGCCAGCGCATCCTCACGGACGGCTTCCGCATCGACGGCCGCGGGCTGCGGGACATCCGCACCCTGTCCGCCGAGGTCGAGGTCCTGCCCCGCGTGCACGGCTCGGCGCTGTTCGAGCGCGGCGAGACCCAGATCATGGGTGTCACCACGCTGAACATGCTCCGCATGGAGCAGCAGATCGACTCGCTCTCCCCGGAGACGCGCAAGCGCTACATGCACAACTACAACTTCCCGCCCTACTCGACCGGTGAGACCGGCCGCGTGGGCTCGCCGAAGCGGCGCGAGATCGGGCACGGCGCGCTCGCCGAGCGCGCGATCATGCCGGTGCTGCCGAGCCGCGAGGAGTTCCCCTACGCGATCCGTCAGGTCTCCGAGGCCCTGGGCTCCAACGGCTCGACCTCGATGGGCTCCGTCTGCGCCGCGACGCTGTCGCTGCTGAACGCCGGTGTGCCGCTGCGCGCCCCGGTCGCCGGCATCGCGATGGGCCTCGTGTCCGACACGGTCGACGGTGAGACCCGCTACGCGGCGCTGACCGACATCCTCGGCGCCGAGGACGCGTTCGGCGACATGGACTTCAAGGTCGCCGGCACCCGCGAGTTCGTCACGGCCATCCAGCTCGACACCAAGCTCGACGGCATCCCCGCCTCCGTGCTGGCCGACGCGCTGACCCAGGCCAAGGAGGCGCGCCTCGCGATCCTCGACGTGCTGAACGAGGCCATCGACGTCCCCGACGAGATGTCCCCGAACGCCCCGCGCGTCATCACGGTGAAGGTCCCGGTCGACAAGATCGGCGAGGTCATCGGCCCGAAGGGCAAGATGATCAACCAGATCCAGGAGGAGACCGGCGCCGACATCTCCATCGAGGACGACGGCACGGTCTACATCGGCGCGACCGACGGTCCGTCGGCCGAGGCCGCGCGGGCCGCGATCAACGCGATCGCGAACCCGCACATGCCGGAGATCGGCGAGCGCTTCGTCGGCACGGTCGTCAAGACGACCACCTTCGGCGCCTTCGTCTCGCTCTCCCCGGGCAAGGACGGCCTGCTGCACATCTCGCAGATCCGTCGCCTGGTCGGTGGCAAGCGCGTCGACAAGGTCGAGGACGTCCTCGGCGTGGGCCAGAAGGTCCAGGTCGAGATCGGCGAGATCGACCCGCGCGGCAAGCTCTCGCTGCACGCCGTCGTCGAGGACGCGGCGGGCGAGGAGTCCGCGGACGCCTCCACCGAGCCGACCGACGCCTGACGTGCCGCTGGACCTCCCCCTCGTCGCGCCCGGCTCGCCGGGTGCCGACGTGACCGCCGGGCAGGCGGGCGACGGATCCGTCCGTCGCTCCGTCCTGCCCGGCGGGGTCCGCCTGCTCACCGAGCACGTCCCCGGCGTGCGCTCCGCGACCGTCGGGGCGTGGGTCGGGGTCGGGTCCCGGGACGAGAGCGACGGCCACCACGGCTCGACGCACTTCCTCGAGCACCTGCTGTTCAAGGGGACCGCGCGGCGCACGGCGATGGACATCGCCGAGGCGTTCGACGAGGTCGGCGGCGAGGCGAACGCGGCCACGGGCAAGGAGCACACCTGCTACTACGCCCGGGTGCTCGACGAGGACCTGCCGATGGCGGTCGACGTCATCACCGACATGGTCACCTCGGCGCGCCTGGACACCGACGAGCTCGAGACCGAGCGCGGGGTCATCCTCGAAGAGCTCGCGATGAACGACGACGACCCGAGCGACGTCGTGCACGAGCGGTTCGCCACGGTCGTGCTGGGCGAGCACCCGCTCGGCCGGCCGATCGGCGGCACCCCGGACACGATCCGCGCCGTCCCGCGCGACGCCGTCTGGGAGCACTACCGCCAGCACTACCGGCCCGCGACGCTCGTCGTCACGGCCGCCGGGAACGTCGACCACGACGTGCTCGCCGACCAGGTCGTGCGCGCGCTCGGCGACGGCGGCTGGTCCCTGACCGACGGCGGCGCCCCCGCGGCCCGCCGCGGCCCGGGCGACGTCGTCGCGGTCACCGAGACCGCCGCCGAGCTGTCGGTCCGGCGGCCCACGGAGCAGGCCAACGTCATCGTCGGCGGCACCGGGCTCACCGCGACCGACCCGCGGCGGTTCACGCTGTCCGTGCTGAACGCGGTGCTGGGCGGCGGCATGTCGTCGCGGCTGTTCCAGGAGATCCGCGAGAAGCGGGGCCTGGCCTACTCGACGTACTCGTTCTCGTCCGGCCACGCCGACACGGGGGTGTTCGGCCTGTACGCGGGCTGCGCGCCGGCCAAGGTCGACGAGGTCACCGCGCTGATGGTCGTCGAGCTCGAGCGGCTCGCCGAGGGCGGCATCACGGAGGCCGAGCTGCGCCGGTCGATCGGGCAGCTGTCCGGCGGGCTGGTGCTCGGCCTCGAGGACTCGGGCTCCCGGATGAGCCGGCTCGGCAAGTCCGAGCTGGTGCACGGGGAGCTGCTGTCCACCCAGGAGTCGCTGGACCGCGTCCGCGCGGTCAGCGCGCGCGAGGTGGCGGAGCTTGCGGCCGAGCTCGCCGGTCGACCGCGGTCGGTCGTCCGCGTCGGTCCGTTCGGCGACTGAGCGGCACCCACCGCACCAGCAGCCGCACCTCCCAGGAGCCGGGTCCCGTACGGGACCCGGCTCCTCGGCTTCCCGGCGTCGCGCTCTTTGGCTACCAATGGTAAGTTACCAACGGTAAGCAGGAGTCGACCGAGGAGCCCCTGATGGACGACGCACCCGCCGGCCCGCGCCGGCGCCTGACGAAGCCGGAGCGCCACGCGCAGCTCGTGGCCGTCGCGCGGGACCTGATCCGCGACGCCGGGACCGACGAGCTCACGCTCGGCCGGCTCGCCGAGCGCGCGGGTGTCACCAAGCCGCTGGTCTACGACCACTTCGGCGACCGCGCCGGTCTCCTCGCCGAGCTCTACCGGGAGTTCGAGGAGCGCCAGCGGGCGACGCTCGCGGTCGCGCTCGACGGCGCGGAGCCCCGGCTGACGACGGTCGCGGAGCTCGTCGCGGGCGCGTACGTCGACTGCTGCCTCGCCGAGGGCCGGGAGCTCGCCGACGTCGTGGCCGCCCTCGCGGGCTCGCCGACGCTCACCGCGCTGCGGCACGAGGCCGAGGACGCGTACCTGGTGATGTGCCGGGACGCGCTCGAGCCGCTGGCCGGCCCGGTCGACGCCGCCGGCCTGCACGCGCTCACCGGGGCGGGGGACGCGCTGGCCCGCGCGGCGCTCGCCGGGCGGATCACGCCCGGGCGGGCGCGCGCGGCGCTCGCGCGGGTCGTCGTCGCCGTCGCGACCGAGGAGCCCGCGCCGACCCACCCCACGGACCCGGCGGAGGCCACCGCATGACGATCGCACACCCCACCCGCCCCGGCAGCGCCCTGTGGGTCTCGGCCCACGCGCGCCGCGGCTCGTTCAACGAGCGGCTGTTCCAGGAGGGCGTCGACGCGCTCTCGTCCCGCTACGACGTGGCGACGACCGACCTGTACGCGCAGGGCTTCGACCCGGTGCTGGACGACCGCGACCTCGGCGACCTCGCGGCCCGGCCCGGCAACATCGCCCAGCTGGCGGGCGAGTCCTACGCGGCGGGTCAGCTGCCCGCGGACGTGCGCGCAGAGCAGGCCAAGCTCGCGGCGGCGGAGCTGCTCGTGCTGCAGTTCCCGCTGTGGTGGTACGGGCCGCCCGCGATCCTCAAGGGCTGGTTCGACCGCGTGCTCACCGCGGGGTTCGCGTACGGCGACCAGGACCCCGACCTCGGGGTGCCCCGGCGCTACGGCGACGGCGGCCTGCTCGGGCGGCGCGCGCTCGTCGTGGTGACCGCCGGGGAGGACGCCGCCTCGATCGGCCCGCGCGGCATCAGCGGCGACCTCGAGTCGCTGCTGTTCCCCGTCACGCACGGCGTGCTCTGGTACGTGGGGATCGACGTGCTCGACCTGCACGTCGTGCACGACGCCGACGCGCTCGGGGCCGACGGGGTGCAGCGCGAGGTCGCGCGCCTGCGGGAACGGCTGCGCACGCTGGACGCCGAGCCGGTCCGGCGGTTCCGCCGGCTGCGGGACGGCGACTACCGGGGGACCCGGGCCCTGCGCGCGGACCTCCTGCCGGGGCGCACCGACGTCGGCATCCACGAGGTCGACGAGCGCCCGGGCGCCTGACGGGCCGGTCACGGGGCCCAGGTCCGTGCCCCGGGCCTCAGGTCCCGTTCCACCGGGGCGGTGCCGGGGCGATCATGGGGCATGGCCGCCGTCGAGCTCGTCCGCACCTCCGTCCCCGTCGCCCCGACGCGAGCCGGGCACGACCTCGTCGAGGCGCTCTGGGTCGCCCGGGCGCCGCACGGCGCGCCCCCGCGCGTCGCCCTGCCCGACGGGCGACCTGCCGCGGTGGTCCGGCTCGGCGGCGCGGTCCGGTGGGTCGACCCGTTCAGCGGCGAGCACGAGGTCATCACCAGCGTGCTGCGCGGCCCGCGGTCGGCGCCGCAGCTGCTCCTGGCCGACGACGCCGACGCCCCGGCGTGGGAGGTGGGCGCGCGGCTCGCGCCCTGGGCGCTGTCCGCGCTGCACCCGGACGGGTTCCTGGTGGACGACCACCGTCCGCCCGGGGCGGCGCTCGGGCTCGGCGAGGGCGTGCTCGAGGCCCGCCTGCGCGCGTGCTGGGCGCGGGCCGACGGGGGCGACGAGCCGGACGCCGCCGGTCGCGCGGGCGCCGAGCGGGCCGCTGCCGTCGCTGCGGCGCGGGTGCTCGAGGACGCGCTGCACGCCGCCGTGCGCCGGCCGGTGCCGCCGGCGCACCACGCCGACCTCGCCCGGGTCGTGCGGGTCGCGGACGCCGAGCGCGGGCTCCTGCGGCAGATCGACCTCGCGCGGTCCGTCGAGCGGTCGCTCGCGTCGCTGCACGCCCTGTTCGCCGCGTACGTCGGCGTGACGCCGAGCGCGTACCTGTCGGCGGTGCGGATGTCCTGCGCGGTGCGCGAGCTCGGGGTCGACGACCGCGGCGACGCCGCCCGGGTGGTCGCGGTGCTGCGGTCCTACGTGGACGCGGGGTACGCGCCCCGCGAGGTCGAGCGGTTCACGGGGCTGAGCGCGCTGGACCTGCGCCGGTCCGTGCGCGGCATGGAGGTGCTGCTCGCGACCGTCTAGGGTCGCACCCGTGAGCGATGTGACACCGGTGGCCGTGCTGGGCGCGGCAGGACGGATGGGACGGGCCGTCGTCGAGGCCGTCGAGGCGGCGCCCGACCTGGAGCTGGTCGCCGCGCTGGAGCGCGGGGACGACGTCGCGGCGGTCGCCGCGACCGGGGCCCGGGTCGCCGTGGACTTCACCGTCCCGGACGTCACCGAGGCGAACGTGCGGTCGCTGGTCGCGCAGGGCGTGCACGTGGTGGTCGGCACCACCGGCTGGACGCCCGAGCGGCTCGGCCGGGTCGAGGCCGAGCTCGCCGCGCACCCGGGCGTCGGCGTGCTGGTCGCCCCGAACTTCGCGCTGGGCGCGGTGCTGGCGATGGCGTTCGCGGCCCGCGCGGCCCGGTGGTTCGAGTCGGTCGAGGTCGTCGAGCTGCACCACCCGGACAAGGTCGACGCGCCGTCGGGCACGGCCCGGCACACCGCGCAGGCGGTCGCCCGGGCCCGCCGCGAGGCCGGTCTCGGCCCGGTGCCGGACGCCACGACCAGCGCGCTCGACGGGGCCCGCGGCGCGGACGTCGACGGCGTCCGGGTGCACGCGGTCCGCCTGCGAGGGCTCGTCGCGCACGAGGAGATCCTGCTCGGCAACGCCGGTGAGCAGCTGACCATCCGGCACGACTCGTTCGACCGGGTCTCGTTCATGCCGGGCGTCCTGCACGCGGTCCGCCAGGTCGGTGACCGGCCCGGCCTGACCGTCGGGCTCGAGCACTACCTGGACCTGGGGTGACCGGGGTGACCGGCACCCCGCGCGCCTCCCGCCGCAACCGCACCGCGCTGGTCGCGGCCCTGGCGCTGACCGCGCTGCTCGGGCTGTACCTCTGGCTGGTCGTGACGCGCGCGGTCGCGCTGATCGGCACCGGCGAACCCGTCGCGATCGGCCTGGGCGTGGCGTTCGCGGTGCTGCCGCTGCTGGTGCTCGGGCTGATCGCGCGCGAGTGGCTGCTGGCGGTCGACGTGCAGCGGATGGCCGACACCCTCGCCGCACGGGGCGAGCTGCCCGTCGACGACCTGCCGCGCAGCCCCGGCGGCCGGATCGACCGGGCGGCCGCGACCGTCGCGTTCGACGCCGCGCGCGCGGAGGCCGAGGCGGCGGGGCCCGGCGACTGGGGCGCGTGGTACCGGCTCGCGTTCGCGTACGACGCCGCGGGCGACCGGCGGCGGGCGCGGGAGGCGCTGCGGCGCGCGTCGCGGGTGCACCGCGGGCGGCCCGCGGACTGACCCGACCCGACCCGACGTGACGTGACCGGTCGGGGCGGGTCGCCGGGCCGGTGCGGGTCTCAGGCCGGTGCGGCGAGGTACGCGGTCAGCGCGGCGTCCGACATCGGACGCGCGACACCGAACCCCTGCACCAGCGGGATCCCCGCCGCCCGCAGCGCGTCGAGCTGCTCCGGCGTCTCGACGCCCTCGGCGACCACGGCCATGCCGTGCTCCGCCGCCATCCGCTGCACCACCTCGACCAGCAGCGCGTCGAACGGGTCGTCCAGCATCCCGGCGACCACCGAGCGGTCGATCTTCACCACGTCCACCGGCAGCCTCCCGATCTGGCGGAGCCCGGACATCGCACCGCCGAGGTCGTCGAGCGCGATCGGCACACCCGCGGCGCGCAACGTGCGCAGCGCCGCCTCGGCCCCGGCGATCTGCGCGTCGCTCGCGGCCTCCGACAGCTCCAGGCGGACCGCGGCGTGCGGGGTGCCGGTGCCGTCGAGGACCGCCAGGACGCGCTCGGCGAGCAGCACCTCCTCCAGCGCGGCGGGGGACAGGTTGACGTTCACCACACCCGGGGCCCGGGCGCCGAGCGTCGCGGGCCAGCCGGCGCGGTCCCGGCACGCGCGTTCCAGCACCCACAGGTCCAGCTCCAGCGACCGGCCGGACCGGGCGGCGCGGTCCAGGGGGGTGGCGGGTCCGCCGAGCCGGCCGTCGGGGTCCCGGGTGCGCAGCAGCGCCTCGACCTCGTGCACGGTCCCGTCGGCGGTCGCGGCGATCGGCTGGTAGTGCACCTCCAGGCCGGGCCACGCGCGCGCCGGGTCGTCGGCGGCAGGTCCCGCGTCGGCCCCCGCGAGCCGGACCCGGTCCCCGCCGGCCTTCTTCGCGCCGTACATCGCCACGTCCGCCTCGCGGAGCAGCTGGTCGCTGTCCACCAGGGGCCCCGCGCCGACCGCCAGCCCGACGCTCGCCCGGGAGTGCGCGGCGTCGGGGAGCAGCGGGTCGGGGCCGGCGACGGCGGCGCGCAGCGCCTCGCCGAGCTCCAGGGCGCGGGCACGCCACGTGTCGTCCGGCGTCTGCGGGCCGAGCAGGCGGGCGACGGCGAACTCGTCGCCGCCGAGCCGGCCCACGACGTCGCCGTGCCGGGCGGCCGCGGCGAGCCGGGTCGCCACCGAGTGCAGCAGCGCGTCCCCGGCCGAGTGGCCCAGGCCGTCGTTGACCGCCTTGAGCCGGTCGAGGTCGAGGAACGCCAGCACCACCGCGCCGCCGCCGTCCCGCGCGTCCGCGCACAGGTCCCGCAGGCCGTCGACGAACCGGGCCCGCGACGTCACACCGGTGAGGTGGTCGTGCGAGGCCTCGTGGGCGAGCTCGGCGGCCAGCGCCTCCATCAGCGTCGTCGGGTCGAGGATCCCCACGGGCGTGCCCGCGTCGTCGGTGACGACCATGTCCGAGTACCCGTCGCCCAGCGCCAGCCGCTCGGCGGCCACCGTGAGCGACGCCGTGACCGCGACCGACGGCACGTCCCAGCGCGCGATCTCCGCGACGGGCCGCCGGTTCCACAGCGACCGGCCGAACCCGTACCGTCCCGTCATCGTCGTGAGGAAGTCCTTGCGCGCGACCATGCCGTACGGGCCGCTCTCCTCCCGGGGCGCGACGAGCACCGACGACCCGGTCCACCGCGTGCGGAACCCGACGTCCACCGACTCGCAGGAGTCGCCCGGCGCGACGACCACGGGGTCGGACACGAGGTCGGCGAGGGACCGGCCGCGGTCGGCGCGACGCCAGGGCGCTCGGGAGGGCGCGCGGGAGGGCGCGCGGGACGGCGCGCGGGACGGCGCGCGGGAGGGGGCGGACGCGCGGGTCTGCGGGGGCACGCCCGTCACGATCGCCCGGCGGCGCGCTGACCTGAGGGTTCGCCGCGCGCCGCCGTCCGGAGTTCGCCACGCGTTCACCCGCGGTCACCCGCCCGGGTGGCCCCGTCACCCGTCCGGTCGACCTCGGGTGGATCCACCCCGCGGTGCCCCGGGGTCGTGTGGATCCACTCCGCAGTCCCACCCCAGGTCGGGTGGATCCACCCTGAGCGGGTGTGGAAGGTCCACGTCGACACGCGCGGGCGTGTCTCGCCGGGTGGATCCACACCGGGCTGGGAGTGGTGAGGGAGCGGCGAGGGGTGAGGGAGCGGCGAGGGGTGGGGGAGTGGCGAGGGGTGGGGCGGGGGGCGGGGGGTCAGAGGGTGGCGGCCCAGAGGTGCTCGGTGATCTGGCGGGGGTCGTCCTGCTCGCCCAGGACGCGGCGGGCGCCGACGTCGCCGAGGCCGGCGGAGCCGAGGAACTGCTCGCGGGCCGTGTCCCCGTCGATCACCCAGGTCTGGACGCTGGTGGCGCCGTCCTCGTCCCGCAGCAGGTCGACCACCGCGGCCAGCAGCCGGGAGCCGTGCCCGACGCGGCGGGCGCCGGGGTCGACCTCGAGGGCCAGCACCTCCCCGCCGGGGGTGTCGTCCCCGGACCCCGCGGGCGCCACGACCGGGACGACCGAGGCGAACCCCACGAGCCGGGGGCCGTGCAGCGCGACCAGGACCCGGTAGCCGCGGCCCGGGGGAGCGGTGATCGCCGCGGCCCACTGGTCCCGCAGCCGCGCGGGGTCGACGCCGTCCAGGACCGCGTCGCCGAGGACCTCGGCGTGCGTGCTGCGCCACGCGGCGAGCTGGACGTCGGCGATGGCGCGCTCGTCGCCGGGCACCGCGGGGCGCACGGACATGTCGGAGGTCACGGGGAGGACGGACATGCCGGTCACAATGCCACGTAGACCGGCTCCAGGTACTCCTCGATGCCGGCCTCGCCGCCCTCCCGCCCGAGGCCCGACGACTTCACGCCGCCGAACGGCGCGGACGCGTCGGACACCAGGCCGCGGTTGATCCCGAGCATCCCCGCCTCGACCTCCTCGGTCAGCCGCATCACCCGGCCGACGTCCCGGGTGTACGCGTACGCGACCAGGCCGAACTCGGTGCCGTTGGCGAGCCGGAGCCCGTCCTCCTCGGTCCCGAACGTCACGACGGGAGCGACCGGGCCGAAGGTCTCCTCGCGCACGACCCGGGCGTCCTCGGGCACCCGGTCCAGGACCGTCGGGGCGTAGAAGTGCCCTCGCCCCGGCGGCCGCTCGCCGCCGGTCCGGACCCGGGCGCCCGCGTCGGCGGCCTCGGCGACGACCTCCTCGACGCGTTCGACGGCGGACGGTTCGATCAGCGGCCCGACGGTCACGCCGGGGTCGGTGCCCCGGCCGACGACCAGCTCGTCGAACGCGGCGGTCAGCCGGTCGGTGAACTCCGCGGCGACGCCCTCCTGCACCAGGAACCGGTTCGCGGCGACGCAGGTCTGCCCGGCGTTGCGCATCTTCGCGGCGACGGCGCCCTCGACGGCGGCGTCCAGGTCGGCGTCGTCGAACACCAGGAACGGGGCGTTGCCGCCGAGCTCCATCGACGTGCGCAGCACCCCGTCGGCCGCCTGCTTCAGCAGGGTGCGCCCGACCTCGGTGGACCCGGTGAACGACAGCTTGCGCAGCCGCGGGTCGGCCAGGACCGGCCCGACGAGCGCGCCCGAGGACGACGTCGGCACGACGTTGACCACGCCGGCGGGCAGGTCGCGGGCGTCCAGCTCCTCGCGCAGCAGCTCCGCGACGTACGCCGTGGTCAGCGGGGTGAGCTGCGCGGGCTTGATCACGACCGGGCAGCCGGCGGCCAGCGCCGGCGCGACCTTGCGGGTGATCATCGCGATCGGGAAGTTCCACGGCGTGATGAGCAGCGCGGGGCCGACGGGCCGGCGGAGCACCAGCTGGTGGTGGGTGCCCGCGGGCGCGCGCCGGGTCAGCCCGTCGAGGCGCACGGCCTGCTCGGCGTACCAGCGCACGTACTCGGCGGCGTACTGCACCTCGGCGCGCGCCTCGGCCAGCGGCTTGCCGCCCTCGGCGGTCACCAGCGCCGCCAGGTCCTCGCCGCGCGCGACCATCGCGTCGTAGAGCGCGCGCAGCAGGTCCGACCGGACGCGTGGTGCGGCGGCACGCCAGGCGGGTGCCGCCCGGTGGGCCGCGTCGAGCGCGGCGAGGCCGTCCTCGGGTGTGGCGTCCGCCACCTCGAACAGCACCTCGGTCGTGGCGGGGTCGGACACGGGGAACGTGCGCCGGCCCGCGGCGGCGCGCCACGTGCCGTCGACCAGCAGGCCGGTCGGGGTGTGCGCGGCGACGTACGGCGGCAGCGACGAGGTCATGGCGCCCAGTGTCGACCCGGGGCTCGCGCGGGGCACGTCGGCCACGGGGTCGCACCGCCTGCCTACGATGGGGCCCATGACGACCCCGGCCGTGCCCGCGACCCCGTACGAGGACCTGCTCCGGCTGGTGCTCGACACCGGCACCCCGAAGGGCGACCGCACCGGCACCGGGACGCGCAGCGTGTTCGGCCACCAGATGCGGTTCGACCTCGCCCAGGGCTTCCCGCTGGTCACCACCAAGCGCGTGCACCTGCGGTCGGTCGTCGGCGAGCTGCTGTGGTTCCTGCGCGGCGACTCGAACGTGCGCTGGCTCCAGGAGCACGGCGTGAAGATCTGGGACGAGTGGGCGGACGCGGACGGCGAGCTCGGCCCGGTGTACGGCGTGCAGTGGCGGTCCTGGCCGACGCCCGACGGCGGCACGGTCGACCAGCTCGCCCAGGTCCTCGAGGCGCTGCGGACCGACCCGGACTCGCGCCGGCACGTCGTCTCGGCGTGGAACGTCGCGGACATCCCGTCGATGGCGCTGGCCCCGTGCCACGCGTTCTTCCAGTTCCACGTGGCCGACGGGAAGCTGTCCTGCCAGCTCTACCAGCGGTCGGCCGACCTGTTCCTGGGCGTGCCGTTCAACATCGCCTCGTACGCGCTGCTCACGCACATGGTGGCGCAGCAGGTGGGCCTCGAGGTCGGCGACTTCGTCTGGACCGGCGGCGACTGCCACATCTACGACAACCACGTGGAGCAGGTCACCGAGCAGCTGACCCGCGAGCCCTACCCGCTGCCGACGCTGCGCCTGCGCCAGGCCGACTCGCTGTTCGACTACACCTTCGAGGACGTCGAGGTGCTGGACTACCAGCACCACCCGGCGATCAAGGCGCCCGTCGCGGTCTGACGCGCGCCGGGAGCCAGGGGCGTCAGGGCATCCCGAGCAGCCGCAGCAGCGCGGCCGTCGCCGCGGCCAGCAGCACCACCAGCACGAACGGCGCCCGCAGCAGCAGCGCCACCCCGGCGACGACCAGCGCCACCACCCGGGCGTCCAGCACCAGCGAGCCGCCGGTCGTCCCGACCTGCACCGCCACGAGCGCGGCGAGCAGCGCGGCCGTGACCAGGGCGGCGGTCCGGGTGACCCGCGGCCGGTCGAGCACGCGCTGCGGCACGACGTGCCCGGCGACCTTGGTCGCCAGCACCACGACGGACGCGGCCAGCACCGCGGCCCACACGCCGAGGCGGCTCACGGGGTCACCGCCGGGGGAGCGGCGAGCGGCGCGCCGTCGTCGCCGGGGCGCTCCAGCGCCCCGACCACCACGGCCAGCGCCGCCGCCGCGAGGACCGGCACCCCGGCGGGCACCAGCGGCGTGAGTGCGAGCGCGACGCCCGCCGCCGCGACGGCCACCACCCGCGTCGTGCGGATCTCCCGCAGCCGCGTGGCCGTCCGCGGCCCGCCGCCGGTGCCGAGCCGCGGCCACAGCAGCGCGAGGAACGCCGCTCCCGCCGCCGCGTCCAGCCCGTACCGCCGCGGGTCGCCGAGCGCGTCCCCGAGCAGCGCACCCAGCAGCGTGCAGGCGTTCCAGCACACGAACACCCCGGCACCCGTCCACCAGAACCCCGCCCGCGACGCGGCCCGCGAGGGCTGCGCGGTGCCGACGGCGGTGGACTCGTCGATCGTCAGGTGCGCGGCCAGCAGCCGCCGCCAGCCGTGCGCCCCGAGCAGCGGCGCCATCTGCACGCCGTACAGCCCGTTGCGGGCGCCGAGCAGACCGGCGGTGGCGACGACCGCGCCGAGGCCGCCCCCGGCGCCCAGCACGCCGACGGCGGCGAACTGCGAGCCGCCGCTGAACATCAGCAGGCTCAGGGCCATCGTCTGCGGCAGGTCGAGGCCCGCGGCGACCGACAGGGCCCCGAACGAGACGCCGTACAGCCCGGTCGCGAGCGACACGGACACGGCCGTCCGGACGGCCGCGCGGACGGCCGGGTCGGGGGTGGGGGAGCGCACGCGACGAGGGTACGGGGGCGCTGCCCGGCCGCGCGGACTCGACCAGCGTCCGACCCGACGTCGACCTGCCGTCGACCTGCGGGTGGACGGCGCCAACCCCGGGTGAACGGTCCGGGAAGGCCCGCGGAACATCGTCGCGAACGGCTCGATCCGGGTCGCGGGGCCACGCAGAGTGGTCCGGGCCGCGACGAAGCGGGCCGTGCACCTGCCCCCTCCACCGAAGCGGATCCCTCCCCGTGACCACTGCCGACGTCCTCGCCCCGCCTCCGGCGGCCGCGCCCCCGCGCGCGACCGTCCGGCGACGGAGCCCCCTGGAGCAGCGCCGCCGCCGGTCGGCCCTGCTGTGGTTCCTCCTGCTGGCCGGGCCGAACGTGGCCCTGCTGCTGGTGTTCGTCTACCGGCCGCTGCTCGAGTCGTTCTACCTGTCCACCCTCCAGTGGAACCTCGGCTCGCCCGTCGCCCGGCAGATCGGCCTGGGCAACTACATCGAGCTGTTCACCGCGCCGGGCACCGGGCGGATCGTGACGACGACGGTCGTGTTCACGGTCGCCACGGTCGGCGGGGCGATGGTGCTGGGCCTCGGCCTGGCGGTGCTGCTCAACCAGAAGCTGCGCGGCCGCGGGTTCGCGCGGACCGTCGCGTTCGCGCCCTACGTGCTGTCCGGGTTCGCGGTCGGCATCCTCTGGCTGTTCATCTTCGACCCGCGCTACGGCCTGATGCGCGAGGTGCTGAGCTGGGTCGGGGCGTCCTCGCCCCAGTGGTACACCCAGCGCCCCTGGCCGCTGGTCATGGTGATCGTGGTCTACCTGTGGAAGAACCTCGGCTACGTCGCCCTGATCTACCTGGCCGGTCTGCAGTCCGTCCCGCAGGACCTCAAGGACGCCGCCGCCCTCGACGGGGCCTCCGGCTACCGGACCCTGCGGTCGATCACGCTGCCGCTGCTCACGCCGACGTCGTTCTTCCTGCTCATCACGATGATGCTCGCGTCGCTGCAGTCCTTCGACATCATCAAGGCGATGACCCAGGGCGGGCCGCTCGGGTCCACCACGACGCTCATGTACTCCGTGTACCAGGAGAGCTTCGTCAACGGCCGCGCGGGCTACGCCTCCGCCGTCGCCACGGTCCTGTTCCTCGTGCTGCTGGCCGTCACCGCGGTGCAGATGCGGTTCGTCCAGCGGAAGGTGCACTACGCATGAGCGTCCTGACCCCCAAGCGCCCGCGCACCGCGGAGCAGGCCCCGCCCGCGGCGCCGCCCGCCGCGCAGGTCCGGCCGACGAGCGCGTCCTCCCGACCGGGCCGCGCGCAGCGCCCGCACGTCGTCAGCTACCTGACGATGATCCTGGCGACCGTCGTGCTCGGCGCCCCGCTGGTCTGGATGCTGCTCGCCAGCCTCAAGACGCCGGCCGAGCTCTACCAGCTCCCGCTCCGGTGGCTGCCCGGCGCCCCGAGCCTGGACAACTACGCCCAGGCGGCCGACACCGTGCCGCTGGGCCGGCTGCTCGCGAACAGCGTCGGCCTGACCGTCGTCGGCGCGGGCCTGAAGGTCGCGCTCGGCCTCACCTGCGCCTACGCGCTGGTGTTCCTGGAGATCCCGTTCAAGAAGGTCGTGTTCGGGCTGGTCATCGCGACGCTGATGATCCCGCCGCAGGTCACGATCATCCCGAACTACACCCTGGTGGCCGACCTCGGCTGGCTGAACACCTACCAGGGCATCCTCGTGCCGGGCCTGGCCAGCGCGTTCGGCACGTTCCTGTTCCGGCAGCACTTCCTGACGCTGCCGACGTCGATCCTCGAGGCGGCGGAGCTGGACGGTGCCGGGCACTGGCGCCGGCTGTGGCGGTTCGTCGTGCCGATGAGCGCGCCCACCATCGCGGCGGTCACCCTCGTGTCCGTCGTCACCGAGTGGAACGACTACCTCTGGCCGTTCCTCGTCATCGACCGCCCCGACAAGATGACGCTGCCCATCGGGCTGACCCTGCTGCAGAACATCGACGGCCTGACCAACTGGGGCGTGCTGCTCGCCGCCACGGTCGTCGTGACCCTGCCGATCCTCGTGGTCTTCCTGGTCCTGCAGCGCCGGCTCGTCGCCGGCCTCACCGCGGGCGCCGTCACCGGCTGACCCGCGCCCGCACCACCCCCCCGAAGACGTGGCCGGTCCGCCGGCCGCCCCGGCGGTCGTGCCCCCGCACGCCCGTCACCGCGCACCCACCCGGGTGCCCACCCCCGAAGGAGCACCACCGTGTCCCACTCCCAGAGGCGTCGCCGCGGTACCACCGCCCTCGCCGCTGCCGTCGCCGGCGCCACCCTCGCCCTCACCGCCTGCGGCGGCCCGAGCGTCGGCGCCGAGACCTCGGAGACCGAGCAGGCCGAGGCGACCGACTGGTCGCAGGTCGAGCCCGCCTCGGAGATCACCTGGTGGAGCAACCACCCCGGCCAGTCGCAGGCCGTGGAGGAGCAGCTCATCGCCGCGTTCGAGGCCGAGAACCCCGACATCAAGGTCAACCTCGTGACCGCGGGCGCCAACTACGACGAGGTCGCCCAGCGGTTCCAGGCGTCCTCGCAGACCGACGAGAAGCCCGACCTGGTCATCGCGTCCGACGTCTGGTGGTTCCGGTACCACCTGAACGACCAGATCATGCCGCTGGACGACGTCTTCGAGTACCTGGACGCCGACGCCGAGGACCTCCAGCCCGGCCTCTACGGCGACTACGAGTACGACGGCCGGCACTGGGCCGCGCCGTACGCGCGCTCGACGCCGCTGTTCTACTACAACAAGACGATGTGGCAGGCCGCCGGGCTGCCCGACCAGGGCCCCGAGACCTGGGAGCAGCTCCAGGAGTGGAGCACCGCCCTCGAGGCGCAGGTCCCCGCCGAGGGCTCGCCGTTCGGCCTCAGCCTGGGCACCTCCTGGTCCGCCTGGTGGTTCGAGAACATGATCTGGGGCGCCGGCGGCCAGTACTCCGACGAGTTCGACGTCACGCTCGACTCCGACGAGGCGCTCGCGGGCGGGGAGTTCCTGCGCGGCCTGTTCCACGGGGACGACGCCATCGCCACGGTCTCGGCCGACGACTCGATGGCCGACTTCTCGGCGGGCCTGATCGCGTCGACCATCGGCTCCACCGGCTCGCTGAAGGGCGCGCTCGACGCGGCGCAGTTCGAGGTCGGCACCGCGTTCCTGCCCGACGGCCCCGCGGGCGGCGGCACCCCGACCGGCGGCACCGGCCTGGCGATCTCCTCGTCCAGCACCCCGGAGGAGCAGCTGGCGTCGGCGATGTTCCTGGAGTTCCTCACGAACACCGAGAACACCGCGACCTTCTCGCAGGCGACCGGCTACATGCCCGTGCGCACCTCGGCCGTCGAGTCCGACACCATGAAGTCCGTGTACGAGACCTACCCCCAGTTCCGCACGGCAGTGGACCAGCTCGCCGAGAAGGCCCGCCCCCAGGACTACATCCGCGTGTTCGTCCCGGGCGCCGACGCGCTGCTGACCGACGCGATCGAGCAGATCGTCCTCGAGGGCACCGACCCGGCCGAGGCGTTCGGCGGCATCACGCCGCAGATCGAGACGGCCTACCGCGAGAACGTCGAGCCGTACCTGTGACCGTCCCCGTCGTCGTCGCTCACCGCGGCAGCTCCGCGGTGGCACCGCAGAACACGCTCGCCGCGTTCGAGGCCGCCTGGCGGTCCGGCGCGGGCAGCATCGAGATCGACATCCAGCCCACGGCCGACGGCCACGTGGTGGTGATCCACGACGACACCGTCGAGGCCACCACCGACGGGCAGGGCGTCGTCACCGAGATGACGCTCGAGGCGCTGCGGGCGCTCGACGCCGGCTCCTGGTTCGCCCCGGCGTACGCCGGGCAGCGGGTGCCGACGTTCGGCGAGGTCCTGGACCTCATGGTCCGGCGCCCGGGGATCGACCTGCTGCTGGAGCTCAAGGGCGCCTGGACCACCGAGCAGGTCCGGCCCGTCACCGCCGCGATCCGCGCGGCGGGCCTGGCGGACCGGGTGATCGGGCAGAGCTTCTGGCCGCAGAGCGTCACGGCACTGGCCGAGGCCGACCCCGACCTGCGCCGCGGGCTGCTGGTCTTCGAGGTGCCGGACGGCCTCGACGCCCTCGTCGCGACCTGCGCGGAGCTCGGCGTCATGACCTGCAACCCCTACGGGCCCCTGCTGGTCACGCACCCCGACCTGGTCGACCGGCTGCACGCCGCCGGGCTCCAGGTCCAGGTGTGGACGCTCAACGAGCCCGAGCAGTGGGCGGCGGCCGTGCAGCTCGGCGTCGACGCGGTCATCACCGACCGCCCCGACCGCCTGGCCGGCTGGCTCGCCGCCCGCGCGGCCTGACCCACCCGTTCCACCCGCTCCACCCGCGCCGAGACAGGACTCCGGCGCCGAGACAGGTCGCCCAGGCGACCTGTCTCGGCGCGCAGGCCCTGTCTCGGCGCGGTGCGTGGTGCGTGGTGCGTGGCGCGTCGGGCGGGGTGCGTGGCGCGTCGCGGGCGTGGACCGGGTGCGCCGTCGACGCAGCCGGGGCGGTACCGTGGCCCCATGCTCCCCGCCACCTCGTCGCGCCCGTTCGGCGCGGTGCTCACCGCGATGGTCACGCCGATGGGCGAGGACGGCGCGGTCGACCTCGACGCCGCGGTGGCGCTCGCGACGCACCTGGTGGACCACGGGCACGACGGCCTGGTGCTGAACGGCACCACCGGCGAGTCGCCCACGACGCACGCCCCCGAGAAGGCCGAGCTGATCCGCGCGGTCGTCGCGGCGGTGGGGGACCGGGCGGCGGTCGTCGCCGGGGCCGGCTCCAACGACACCCTGCACGCCGTGCGGATGGCCGAGCAGGCCGCCGAGGCCGGCGCCGACGGGCTGCTCGTCGTGAGCCCCTACTACTCCCGGCCCTCGCAGGAGGGCGTCGTGCGGCACGTGACCGCCGTCGCCGACTCCACGCCGCTGCCGGTGATGCTCTACGACGTGCCCGGTCGCACCGGCGTCCGGTTCGCGCCCGCGACGCTCGACGCGCTCGCCGCCCACGACCGCGTCGTCGCGATGAAGGACGCCACCGGCGACCTGTACGCCGCCGCGCAGGCCGCGGCCCGGACCGGGCTCGCCTGGTACAGCGGCGACGACTCGCTCTACCTGCCGTTCCTCGCCCACGGCGCGGCCGGCATCGTCAGCGTCGTCGGCCACGTGGCCGGCCCGCAGCTCGCCGCGATCACCGCGGCCCACGACGCGGGGGACCACGCCCGCGCGCTCCAGATCTTCTTGTCGATCGCACCGGCGATCGACGCGTTGAACGGCCAGGGGTTCCAGGCGGTGGCCGCGAAGGCCGCGGTCTGGTCCCTCGGCCTCATCCCGTCCCGCCACCTGCGGCTGCCGAACGTGGCCGCACCCGACGAGGACGTGGAGGCCGTGCGCGCAGGACTGCGCGCCGCGGGCCTCGACGGCGTCCTCGCCGCCTAGTACAGGAGAAGCATGTCCCACCCGCACCCCGACCTCGCCCTGCCGCCCGCCCTGCCCGAGGGCGCCCTGCGCATCGTGGCCCTCGGCGGCCTCGGCGAGGTCGGTCGCAACATGGCCGTCCTCGAGTACGACGGCCGCCTGCTCATCATCGACTGCGGCGTCCTGTTCCCCGAGGACCACCAGCCCGGCGTCGACCTGATCCTGCCGGACTTCGACTACATCGCCGACCGGCTCGACGACATCGACGCGGTCGTCCTCACCCACGGGCACGAGGACCACATCGGCGCGGTGCCGTACCTGCTGCGTCTGCGCAAGGACATCCCGCTGATCGGCTCGCAGCTCACGCTCGCGTTCGTCGAGGCGAAGCTCAAGGAGCACCGGATCACCCCCCTGACCCACGCGGTCAAGGAGGGGGAGACCGAGAAGGTCGGCCCGTTCTCGCTGGAGTTCGTCGCGGTCAACCACTCCATCCCGGACGCGCTGGCCGTCGCGGTCACGACGCCCGCGGGCACCGTGCTGCACACCGGCGACTTCAAGATGGACCAGCTGCCGCTCGACGGCCGGATCACCGACCTGCGCGCGTTCGCCCGCCTGGGCGAGCAGGGCGTCGACCTGTTCATGGTCGACTCCACCAACGCCGAGGTCCCGGGCTTCGTCACCCCCGAGCGCGAGATCGGGCCGGTGCTGGACGGCGTGTTCGCCACGTCCGCCCGCAAGATCGTCGTCGCCTCGTTCTCCTCGCACGTGCACCGCGTGCAGCAGGTCCTCGACGCCGCCGCCGCGCACGAGCGCAAGGTCGCGCTGGTCGGCCGGTCGATGATCCGCAACATGACCATCGCGGCCGAGCTCGGCTACCTCAAGGTGCCCGAGGGCGTGCTGGTCGACGCGAAGCGCCTCGGCGACATCCGCGACGACGAGCTGGTGCTCATGTGCACCGGCTCCCAGGGCGAGCCGATGGCGGCGCTGTCCCGGATCGCGAACAACGACCACAAGATCTCGGTCGGCATCGGCGACACGGTCATCCTCGCGTCGTCGCTGATCCCGGGCAACGAGAACGCCGTCTACCGGGTCATCAACGGCCTGACCCGGCTCGGCGCGCGCGTCGTGCACGGGGGCAACGCCAAGGTGCACGTCTCCGGCCACGCCAGCGCCGGCGAGCTCCTGTACTGCTACAACATCCTCAAGCCGCGCAACGTCATGCCGGTGCACGGCGAGGTCCGGCACCTGGTCGCCAACGGGGCGCTCGCGGTGAAGTCGGGCGTCCCGGCCGACCGCGTGGTGCTCGCCGAGGACGGCGTGGTCGTCGACCTGGTCGACGGTCGGGCGAGCGTCGTCGGCGCGGTGCCCTGCGGGTACGTGTTCGTCGACGGCTCCAGCGTCGGCGAGATCACCGAGGCCGACCTCAAGGACCGCCGCATCCTCGGCGACGAGGGCTTCATCTCGATCTTCGCCGTGGTCAGCTCGACGGACGGCAAGGTCCTCACCCAGCCGCAGATCCACGCGCGCGGGTTCGCCGAGGACGACGCGGTGTTCCAGGGCATCCTCCCCGACGTGGTCGCCGCGCTCGAGGACGCCACCCGCACCGGGGCCGTCGACACGCACCAGCTGCAGCAGGTCGTCCGCCGCGTCGTGGGGCGCTGGGTGTCCAACCGCCTGCGCCGCCGGCCGATGATCATCCCGGTCGTCGTCGCGGCCTGAGGCCCGTCGCAACCCTCGGGGTGCGCCCCGGAGCCGCACGTCCCGTCCCCGCGGGGGCGGGACGTGTGGTCCCGGTCACCGACACGCCTCGGCGGAGCGCAGGTCCGCGGGTCGACGGGCGCCGGCGGCTACCGTGAGGAGCATGGCCGCACGTCCGTCCTCCACCGCCACCCGCGGGTCTGCGGCCGCCGGGTCGCGCGCCCGCAGCGGCGCCCAGGCCGGCCGCGCGTCCGGTTTCGGCTCCCGCGCCTCCGGTGCGAAGGCCGCGCCGCCGCCCCCGTCGCGCCCGGCCCTGCCGATCCGCATGGTCCGCGGCGTCTGGATGGGCGCCGCGCACGTCGTCGGCGGTGCCGCCCGCCGGGTCGGCCGCGGCGCGCGCGACCTCGACCCCGGCCTGCGTCGGGACGGGGCCGCGTTCTTCCTGCTCGCCCTGGCCATCGTGGTCGCCGTGCGCGAGTGGTGGGGCCTGGACGGCATGGCCGCCGACGCGGTGCACGTGGTCGTCGCCGGCACGTTCGGCCGGGTCGCCGTGGCGGTGCCCCTCGCGCTGGTGCTCGTCGCCGTCCGGCTGATGCGGCACCCCGAGGAGGAGCAGGCCAACTCCCGGATCGGCATCGGCGTCACCGCGATCACGCTCGCGGCCTGCGGCTTGGTGCACGTCCAGCAGGACCTGCCGGCGCCGTCCGGCGGGTTCGAGCCCGTGCGCGACGCGGGCGGCATCATCGGCTACCTGGTCGGCACCCCGCTCGTCAGCCTCGTCACCGCGTGGGCGACGGTCCCGCTGCTGGTGCTGCTCGCGTTCTTCGGCGTGCTCGTCGTCACTGCGACGCCCGTCAACCAGATCGGCCCGCGGCTGCGCGGCGTCTACGACCGGCTCACCGGCAACCACCGGGACGAGGACGTCCCCGAGGAGGAGGACGACGACGCGCCGCTGGTCATCAACGCCGGGCACACGGCGATCGAGGAGCCCCCGGCCAAGCCGGCCCGCACGGGGCTGCTGGGCCGGCGCAAGCGGGAGCGCGAGGCCGCCGAGGCCGCGGAGGCCGCGCTGCTCGAGGGCTACGCGGGCGACGAGGCGTTCGAGCGCGCCGCCATCGTGGACCGCCGGCGCCGCGACGAGGAGGACGCCACCGCGGTCCTCGACCCGGACGACCTCGCCGACGACGTCGACGCCCCCCGCGCGCCGACCGCACCGACCCAGGCGGTCACCGCCGTGGGCGCGCGCGGCGAGGTGCCGGACGTGACCCCGCGCCCCGAGCCCGTCGCCCCGCCCACCACGGGCGTGCCGCGCGGCGAGCAGCCGATGCTCGAGGGCGACGTGCTGTACACGCTGCCGTCCGAGGACGTGCTCGCCAAGGGCGCGCCGCACAAGGTCCGGTCCGCAGCGAACGACCGGGTCGTCGAGGCGCTGACCAGCGTGCTGGAGAACTTCGAGATCGACGCCCAGGTCACCGGGTTCACCCGCGGCCCGACCGTCACCCGGTACGAGGTCGAGCTCGGTAAGGGCGTCAAGGTCGAGCGCGTCACCGCCCTGAGCAAGAACATCGCGTACGCCGTCGCCAGCGCCGACGTGCGCATCCTGTCGCCGATCCCCGGCAAGTCCGCCATCGGCATCGAGATCCCGAACACCGACCGCGAGACCGTGTCGCTCGGCGACGTGCTCCGGTCCAGCGCGTCCCGGCGCACCGAGCACCCGATGGTGATCGGCGTCGGCAAGGACGTCGAGGGCGGCTACGTCGTCGCGAACCTCGCGAAGATGCCGCACATGCTCGTCGCCGGTGCGACCGGAGCCGGCAAGTCGTCGTTCGTGAACTCGATGATCGTGTCGATCCTCATGCGGTCGACCCCCGACCAGGTCCGCATGGTGCTGGTCGACCCGAAGCGCGTCGAGCTCACGGTCTACGAGGGCATCCCGCACCTCATCACCCCGATCATCACCAACCCGAAGAAGGCCGCCGAGGCCCTCGAGTGGGTGGTCCGGGAGATGGAGGCGCGCTACGACGACCTCGCGATGTTCGGGTTCAAGCACATCGACGACTTCAACGCCGCGGTCAAGGCCGGCAAGGTCAAGCCGCTGCCGGGCTCCGAGCGCAAGATCGCCGCGTACCCGTACCTGCTCGTGATCGTCGACGAGCTCGCCGACCTCATGATGGTCGCGCCGCGCGACGTCGAGGCCTCGATCCAGCGGATCACCCAGCTCGCGCGCGCCGCCGGCATCCACCTGGTGCTCGCCACGCAGCGGCCGTCGGTCGACGTCGTCACCGGCCTCATCAAGGCCAACGTGCCGTCCCGCCTCGCGTTCGCCACCTCGTCGCTCACCGACTCCCGCGTCGTGCTCGACCAGCCCGGCGCCGAGAAGCTGATCGGCCAGGGCGACGCGCTGTTCCTGCCGATGGGCGCCGCGAAGCCGATGCGCACGCAGGGGGCCTGGGTCTCCGAGAGCGAGATCCACGCGGTCGTCCAGCACGTGAAGACCCAGCTCAAGCCCGTCTACCGCGAGGACGTCGCCGTCGCCGCGGTGAAGAAGCAGGTCGACGAGGACATCGGCGACGACCTGGACCTGCTGCTGCAGGCCGCCGAGCTCGTCGTCACGACGCAGTTCGGCTCCACGTCGATGCTCCAGCGCAAGCTCCGGGTCGGGTTCGCGAAGGCCGGTCGGCTGATGGACCTGCTCGAGTCCCGCGAGATCGTCGGTCCCTCCGAGGGGTCGAAGGCCCGCGAGGTGATGGTGCAGCCCGACGACCTGCCGGGGACGCTCGCGATGCTCCGCGGCGAGCCCGAGCCGGGCGCCGCGGCTGCCCCGTCCGGCGGCGACGACCGGTACGCCGCGCCCGAGGGCCGGATGCCGGGGGAGCCGCCCGAGGCGGTCGACTACCACGACGACGCGGACGACCTGCGCTGAGCGGGAGTCCCGGGGCGGGCGCCCGCGATTCCGACGTGAGGCGCCCCGCCCCGTAGGCTGTGGCGGGTGAGCCGCCCTTCGCCGTGGAACGTCGCCAACCTCGTCACGGTGCTGCGCATCGTCGTGGTGCCGTTCTTCGCGTGGACCCTGCTGGTCGACGGCGGGCAGGACGTGACCTGGCGGCTCGTCGCGACCGGGCTGTTCGTGCTCGCGGCCGCGACCGACCGGGTCGACGGGTACCTCGCGCGGCGGATGGGCCTGGTCACCGACCTGGGCAAGATGCTCGACCCGATCGCCGACAAGGCGCTGATCGGGTCCGCGCTGGTCGCGCTGTCCTGGCTCGGGGACCTCAGCTGGTGGGTGACCGCCGCGATCCTCGTGCGTGAGCTCGGCATCACCGTGATGCGGTTCTTCCTGCTCCGGTACGTCGTGCTGCCGGCCTCGCGCGGCGGCAAGATCAAGACCGTCATGCAGTCCGTGGCCGTCGGCGCGTTCCTGCTGCCGCTCGACCACCTGCCGACGTTCGCCCTCGTGATCGCGAGCGTCCTGATGGGCGTGGCCGTGGTCGTCACCCTGGTCACCGGCGCCGACTACGTGCGCACCGCGGTCCGCGTGCGGCGCGAGGCCGCCGCGGGCGGGCACGACGTCGCGCGGCGCGCCGCCGAGACCGGGACGACCGCGCCCGCCGGGGACGTCCCCGACGACGCCGCGGCCCCGGGGCACCGGCCCGGAGGACCCGGGAGCGGGCCCGACGCGGTGACGCCACGCCGGTGACGGGTCCGGAGGCGACCGGCCCGGCGACCCCGTCGGCGCACCCGGACGCGCCCGAGGCCGCGCAGGCGCTGCTGGCCGCGCTGCGGGAGCGGTCCTGGTCCGTCGCGACCGCCGAGTCCCTGACCGGGGGCCAGGTCGTCGCCGCGCTCGTGGACGTCCCGGGCGCGTCGCGGTCGGTCCGCGGCGGGGTCGTGGCCTACGCCACCGACGCGAAGGCCTCGGTGCTCGGCGTCGACGCCGACCTGCTCGCGGCGCACGGCGCGGTGCACCCCGGCGTCGCCCGGCAGATGGCCGAGCGCGTGCGCGGCGTGCTCGGCGCCGACGTGGGGCTCAGCACGACCGGGGTCGCCGGCCCGGACCCGCAGGACGGGTTTTCACCCGGCACGGTGCACATCGCGGTCGCGACCCCGGCGGGCACCGTGGTGCGGACGCTGGCCCTGGTCGGGGACCGTGCCGGGATCCGCGCCGCGACCTGCGCCGCCGTGCTGCGCGAGGCGGTCGACGCCGTCCGGTCGGCGGACGCCCCGGGCGGCCCGGGAACACCGGAGGGTCCCTCCGCGTTGGGCATCACGTGAGGAACACCAGACCGACCACCCGCCCCGGCACTGCCCGTGTCGGCGGCGACCTGTACGGTGGGACCCTCCCTGAGCGGAGCCACAAGGGTGCCGCGCTCGTCAGGAAGGCGCCCCTGGGCGCTCCGGCGGGACGGCAGGAGCAGGAACGGGACACGAAGGGGGGACGCCAGATGGTCGTGTTGCGCCGTGAGATCGGTGACGTGCTGCGGAACGCCCGGCAGCGGCAGGGCCGGACGCTGCGCGAGGTGTCCTCCGCGGCCCGCGTGTCGCTGGGGTACCTCAGCGAGGTCGAGCGCGGGCAGAAGGAGGCGTCGTCGGAGCTGCTGGCCAGCATCTGCGACGCGCTCGACACCCCGCTGTCGATCGTGCTGCGCGAGGTGAGCGACCGCATCGCGGTGGCCGAGGGTCTGCTGATCCCCGACACCGTCCCCGCGGACCTCGCGTCGGCACTCGCCCGGCAGGACCGGGCCTGGGCCCGTCAGCGGGCGGAGCTCGCGCCGATCGGCTGAGCCCACCCCGGACGTCCGACGCCCGGTCGCACCCGCCCCACCGGGGGCGCGCGACCGGGCGTCGCCGCGTGCGGGGCCTACTCCCGCGGCACGAGTGGATCCATCCCGTCCGACGCGCCGGTGTGTCGGCCAGGATGGATCCACTCGCGCGGGTGGGCCGTCAGGTGGGGGGTCGTTGGCAGACGCCGCAGAAGTACGCGGGGCGCTCCGTCGGGGGGTGGCCGGCGAGGCCGCGGCGGACGGGGGCGCCGCAGCGGCGGCACGGCTCGCGGAGCCGTCCGTGCACCCACGTGGTCCGGCCGCGGTACACCTCGCCGGTCGTGGACGGGGTGGACGTCCCCACCGAGCGCTGCATGATCGCGCGCGCCACCCGGAGCAGCCGGCCGGGGTCGGGGACCTCGTCGGCGGGGGTCCACGGCCAGATCTTCTCCAGGAACAGGGAGTCGGCCATGTAGATCGTGCCGATGCCGGCGACGACGGTCTGGTCGAGCAGCACCTCGCACACCGGGGTCGCGCCGCGGGCCGCCCACCGGCGCAGCGCCTCCGCGAGGCCGTCGGGCTCGAAGTCGTCCGCGAGCAGGTCGGGGCCGAGGTGCCCGATCAGGGTGTGCTCGTCGCGGGTCGCCACCACGTCGAGCATCCCGATCAGCTCGCCGACGGCCGTCCAGGTGGCGTTCGCCAGCACCGCCCGGACGGCGGGGCTCGCCGCGCGGGCGCCCGGTGAGCCCGTGCGGGCCACCCGCCAGGACCCGTCCATCCGCAGGTGGGTGTGCAGGGTGCGGCCGTCGTCGAACCTCGTGAGCAGGTGCTTGCCGTAGGACGCGGTGCCGAGGACGGTCCGGCCGACGAGGTCGACGGTCGCGGCCGTCGGCCAGCGCAGGTCGGACCGGACGAGCTCGCGACCGGCGAGGGCCTGGTCCAGGCGGGTCGCCGTGCGCCGGAGGATGTCGCCCTCAGGCACCGCGCGCCACCAGGCGTCCGCGCCTCGTCGGCCGTCCGCGCGTCACCGCGCGCCCCGCAGCCGCATGCCCCGCGGCGTCGGCGCGAAGCCGGCGAGGGTGAGCGCCCGGCCGAGGGCCGTGGACTCGACGCCGCCGCTGAGCAGCTCCTCGCCGTCACCCCGGACCAGGGTCACGCGCCCGAGGTGCCCGTCGCGCACGGCGTCCGCGAGCCGGGCGGTGGCGAGCCGCAGGGCGGTCTCGTCGTCGGTGAAGGTCAGGACGGTCCGACCGCCGCGCTCGAGGTAGAGCACGAGCGCCCCGTCGACGAGCACGACCACCGACCCCGCCTTGCGGCCCGGGCGGTGCCCGGTGGGGGCGTCGGCCCGGACGGGCCAGCCGAGCGCCGCGCCGTACGGGTTCGCGGGGTCGGTCGCGGCCAGCAGCACGACGGCGCGGTCGGCGTCGGCGGGGACGGACTGCTCGGCGATCCGCTCGAGCTGGCGCGCGTCGCCGCGCAGCTGGTCGACCGCCCCCGGCAGCGCGAACTGCGAGCCGCCGAGGTGCTCGACGAAGTAGCCGCGCCGCACCTGGCCGGCCTGCTCGAGGGCGGCGAGCACGCGGTAGACCGGCGCGAACTGCCCGGCGATGCCCTCCGCGGGGGCGACCGCGCGGGTGAGGACACCGTGCCGGTCGAGCAGCTGCGCCGCGAGGGCGTGCGCGCGCCGGGTCGGGTCGGGCTCGCGCTCGGGCAGCATCGACCAGCGGCCGCCCGCCTCGCCGCCGGCGCCGGGCCCACGGCCACCGACCCCGGAGGACGCGGCGCCCGACCCCGGCCCCCGCAGCCCGAGGCCCGAGCCCCGGCCGTAGCGGCCCATGGTCAGCGCCCGGGCCCGGGGGGGCGTCGCCGACGCCGTGCGGTGCGCGGTCCTCCCGCCGGCGAGCCGGGCGCGCAGGGGAGCGAGGCCGTCGTTCGTCACCAGGCCCGCCCACACCAGGTCCCAGAGCGCGTCGACCAGGGTGGCCTGGAGGGTGGTCTGCGACGTGGCGTCGTCCGGGCCGAGGACGTCCGCGACCCGCGTGGCCAGGGCGCCGACGAAGTACGCGCCGCCGCCGCGCAGCGCCTCGACGAGCGCCCGGTGCACCGGCGTGTCGAGCAGCCCGGCGGACTCCTGGTCGGGCGGCGTGATCATCGGGAGCGTGAGGTCGGCGGTCGCGGCGAGGTGCAGGCTGACCAGCCCGTCCTTGCCGGGCAGCGTGGCGTGCCCCGCCCAGAGGACCTCGCCCGCGGCGGTCAGCTCGTCGAGCAGCGCCGGGGAGTAGCCGGTCACGCGCGCGGGCAGCACCAGCGTCTCCAGCGCGGAGGCGGGCACGGCGGCGCCGGCCAGCTGCTCGACGGCGCGCGCCAGCCCGTCGACGCCACGCAGCGCGCCGGGTCCGGGCCGGCCGGTGGCGTGCTGCCAGGCCGGCAGGAACCGCCCGAGCGCGACCTGCGGGACGGGCTCGACCTCGGAGCGCAGCGCCGCGAGCGACCGGCGCCGCAGGGTCCGCAGCACGTCGGCGTCGCAGTACTCGTCCCCGGTGCCGCCCAGCGCGTCCGGCCGCAGCCGGCCCTGCACGACGACGCCCGCGCGCTCCAGCGGCCGCAGGGCGGACTGGGCGACGGCGGTGCCGAGCCCGAACCGGGCGGCCGCCTGCGCGGCGGTGAACGGGCCGTGGGTGCGCGCGTGCCGGCGCAGCAGGTCCCCGAGCGGGTCCGGCAGCACCTCGGTGAACACCTCGGGCACCCCCACGGGCAGTGCCACCCCGAGCGCGTCCCGCAGCCGCCCGGCGTCCTCGACGGCCGCCCACTGGTCCCCGTCCCCGACGGGCACGCCGGAGATCCGCACCCGGATCAGCCGCCGCGCCTGCTCGAGGTCGGCGAGCCAGCCCGCGACCTCCGTGCGGACGTCCTCGCGGGTGCGGGCCTCGACGCCCGCGAGGGGGAGCGGTCCGTGCCTCCGGACGACGTCGGCCACCTGCTCGACGGTCCGGGCCTGCCGCTCCGGGTCCGTGCCGGAGACCTCGGCCTCCGTGCGCAGCACCGCGTCGGGGTCGAGCAGGTCCGCGATCTGGGAGCCGCCCCCGCTGCCGAGCAGCTCGTCCAGCAGCGTCGGGTCGAGGGTCAGGGCGGCGGCCCGGCGCTCGGCCAGCGGGGCGTCGCCGTCGTAGAGGAACTGCGCGGTGTACCCGAACAGCAGCGACTGGGCGAACGGCGACGGCCGGGTGGTGGTCACCTCGACGACCCGGACCCGGCCGGCGGAGACGTCGCGCATGAGCTCGACCAGCGCGTCGATGTCGAAGTCGTCCTGCAGGCACTCGCGCACGGCCTCCAGCAGGATCGGGAAGTCCGGGTACCGGGACGCGACGCTCAGCAGCTGGGCGGAGCGCTGCCGCTGCTGCCACAGGGGCTGGCGGCGGTCGGGCCGGCGGCGGGGGAGCAGCAGCGCGCGCGCCGCGGCCTCGCGGAACCGCGCGCCGAACATCGCGGAGCCGCCCAGCTCGGCCCGCACGGCGTCGGGGACCTCGTCGGGCTCGATCAGCAGGTCGGCGGCGTCGACGGGTGCGGCGTCGTCGAGCCCGCCCGGCGACGCGTCGGGGGCGGACCAGCCCAGCAGGTCGCCGACCGGGTCGGCCGCCGCCGCGAGCATGTCCGGCAGACGCAGCACGATGCCGTCGTCCGCGTGCATCGCGGCGGCGTCGATCCCGAACCGCTCGCGCAGCCGGGCGCCGAGCACCAGGGCCCACGGCGCGTGCACCCGCGCGCCGAAAGGCGAGTGCACGACGACGCGCCAGTCCCCGAGCTCGTCCCGGAACCGCTCGACCACGACGGTGACGTCGCTCGGCAGGACGCCCGTGGCCTCCCGCTGCTCGCGCAGGTAGCCCAGGAGGTTGTCCGCGGCCCACGCGTCGAGCCCCGCCTCCTGCACGCGGGTGCGGGCGGCCTCGTCGGGCAGCTCGGCGACCTCGCGGGACCACGCGCCCATCGCGCGGCCGAGCGACGCCGGCCGGCCCTGGGAGTCGCCCTTCCAGAACGGCAGCCGCCCGGGCACGCCGGGGGCGGGGGTCACGAGCACGCGGTCGGGGGTGATGTCCTCGATCCGCCAGGTGCTCGACCCGAGCGTGAAGGTGTCCCCGACCCGGGACTCGTAGACCATCTCCTCGTCGAGCTCGCCGACCCGCTTGCCCCCGCGGGTGCGGCCGCCGGCGCGCTCGGGGTCGGACGGCACGTCGGCCGTCTCCGAGCCCGAGGCCAGGAACACGCCGTACAGGCCGCGGTCGGGGATGGTGCCGCCGCTGGTCACCGCGAGCCGCAGGGCGCCGGGCCGCGCGCTGATCACGTCGGTCGCGCGGTCCCAGACGATGCGGGGGCGCAGCTCCGCGAACTCCTCGCTCGGGTACCGGCCGGCGAGCATGTCCAGCACGGCCCGCAGCGTCGCGTCGCCGAGCGTGGCGAACGGCGCGGACCGGCGGACCACGGCGGCGAGCTCCGGGACGGTCCAGTCCTCCGTCGCCACCATCGCGACGACCTGCTGCGCGAGCACGTCGAGCGGGTTGGTCAGCACGTGCAGGGGCTCGATCTGCCCCGCGCGCATCCGCAGCGCCGTGACCGCGGCGGGCACCAGGTCGCCGCGGAAGGTCGGGAACACCACGCCGTGCGAGACCGCACCGACCTGGTGGCCCGCGCGCCCGATGCGCTGCAGGCCGCTGGCCGCCGACGGCGGGGCGCCGACCTGGACCACCAGGTCGACCGCACCCATGTCGATGCCGAGCTCGAGCGAGCTGGTCGCGACCACCGCGGGCAGCAGCCCGGCCTTGAGCTCGGACTCCGTGCGGGTGCGCTCCGCGCGGCTCATCGACCCGTGGTGGGCGCGCGCGATGATCGTGCCCGCGTCGCGGGTGTCGACGCCGACGGCCGTGCCCGACTGGCCCGTGGCCTGCGCCGCCCAGAGCCCGCCGGGGTCGGGCACGTCCTCGCCCTGCCGCTCGGCCCAGACCTCGTTCATCCGGGCGGTCAGCCGCTCCGCGCCGCGCCGGGAGTTGGTGAACACGAGCGTCGAGCGGTGGTCGGCGACGAGGTCGACGACGCGCTCCTCCACGTGCGGCCAGATGGACGGGCGGGTGCCGCCGGCGCTCGCGGCCTGACCGGTGAGGTCGGCCTCGCCGGGGGCGAGCGGGGCGACGTCGTCCGGGCTCGGGGTGCGAGGGGCGCGCGGCGGGCGCGACGGGTCCTCGGGCAACGGCGCGCCGAGGTCGGTCAGGTCGGGGACGGGGACGACCACGTCGACCCGGATCTCCTTGGTCGACGGCGGCTGCACCACGACCACCTCGCGCCCGTGGTCGGCGGGCGCGCGGCCGCCGGCGAGGAACGCCGCCACACGGTCCACGGGGGTCACGGTCGCGGACAGCCCGACGCGCTGCGCGGGGCCGGGGCCGCCAGGGCGGTCGAGCAGCGCGTCCAGGCGCTCCAGGGACACGGCGAGGTGCGCGCCGCGCTTGGTGCCGGCGACCGCGTGGATCTCGTCGAGGATCACCGTCTGGACGCCCGACAGGCCCGCCCGCGCCTGGGAGGTCAGGACGAGGAACAGCGACTCGGGCGTCGTGATGAGGATGTCCGGCGGCTTGGTCGCGAACGCGCGCCGCTCGTTCGGCGGGGTGTCTCCGGTGCGGACGCCGACCTGCACGTCGGGCAGCGTCAGCCCGCGCCGGGTCGCCGCCTGCCGCACGCCCACCAGCGGCGAGCGGAGGTTCCGCTCGACGTCGGTCGCCAGCGCCTTCAGCGGCGACACGTACAGCACCCGGCACCGGGTCAGGGGGTCGGCGTCGGCGTCCGGCGGGGTCGAGGTGATCCGGTCCAGCGCCCACAGGAACGCCGCGAGCGTCTTGCCCGACCCGGTCGGCGCGACGACCAGCGCGTGCCGCCCGGTGGACACCGCGTCCCACGCACCGGCCTGCGCGGCGGTGGGCTCCGCGAACGCGCCGCGGAACCAGTCCTGGGTCGGCTCCGAGAACCGGGAGAGGACGTCCTCGCCGGTGGTGGCGGTCGGCGGGGTTGGGGTCACCGCGCCATTGTGTCCCGGGGCACCGACACGCGCGCGGGTGCCGGGCCCGACGTGCCACGATCGAGCATGGCGGTCGACGAGGAGACGCAGGCGACGGTGCGCGGGCTCTGGGCGGTGGGAGCCCGGTACGGCCGCCCGCCCGCCCCGGTGCCGGAGGTCGACCCGTGGGAGGCGGACGACCCGCCGGAGGCCGCGGCCCGCCGCCGGCTGGTCGTGGTGCTGGAGGGCTCGCCCGTCGTGGCGGTGCAGCTCCAGGCCGCAGGACCCGACACCGTGCGTGTCGAGGACACCGTCGACCTCGAGGTGCCCCGGCAGGACGTGGTCGCGGTCGTCGACGCCCTGCTGGGCGGACGGGCGCGGCGCCGGGTGCGCTCGCAGGGGCCGGTGGCGCACGTCGTCGCGCTCGTGCTGGGCAACCCGCTGCCGTCGGAGCTCGAGGTGGTCGTCGACGGTGACCGGACCTACCGGGCGCCGGTCCTGGTGCTCGCGGCCGCGAGCGGCTGGTTCCACGCGCTGCCGACCACGCGCGGCTGACGGGGCACCGCGCCGCGCGTACGCTCGCCCGGCGGTCTCGTGACCGCGCGGCCCGTCGGACGAGGAGGAAGCACGGTGCGGCATCGGGAGTTCTGGCTGCTGGTCGACGAGGTGCTCGGCAGCGCGCACGGGCGCGCCCTGGTGCGCGAGCTCGTGCTGCCCCGGCTCGACGACCGCACGCCCGAGCAGGCGCTCGACGCCGGCGTCGAGCCGCGGGACGTCTGGCACGCGCTCTGCGACGAGCTCGACATCCCCGACCCGCAGCGCTGGGGCGACGACCGGCACCGGCAGGCCCCGCCCTCGCGGCGCTGATCCACCCCCGGGCCCCGATCCGCCCCCGACGCCCGTCCCGCCCCTGCGCACGAGCGGCGCGTGGCACGCTGGCCCCGTGCCCTCCGTGGTCCCGCACCGGTCCCGGTGGTCGGTCACGCTCAGCGACGTCGGCGACGCCCTGCTGGGCCTGGTCGCCACCGCCGTCGGGCTGGGCGCGGCGCTCGCGGTGGTCGACGGCGTCTCGGCCGACAACCCCGGCGCGGTGCTGCTCGCCGCGCTGGTCGTGGCGGTCGGGGACCTGGTGCTGCGGCCGTCGCTGCGCGTGCTCGCGCGGGTCGGCGGGGCGATGGGGGCGCTGGTCGCCGGGCTCGGCGCGCAGGTGCTCGTGGCCTGGCTCGCGCTACGGGTCGTGCCGGGGCTGCACGTGGCGAACGGCTGGGCGGTGCTGCCGGTGCTGGTCATCACCGGCTGCGTCATGGCCGTGGGCCGCTGGGTCTGGGGCGCCGCGGACTCCGACTACGTCGTCGGCGACGTGCTGCGCCGGGCCCGGTCCCGCGCGCGCCGCGCCGGTGAGGGGGCCGGCCACGGCGACGACCGCCCGCCGGGCCTGCTGGTCGTCCAGCTGGACGGCGTCGCCGCTCCCGTGCTCGCCCAGGCCGTCGACGCCGGTCTGGTCCCGACGACGGCGCGCTGGGTCGCGGACGGCTCCCACCACCTGCACGGCTGGTGGGCGCAGGTGCCGTGCACCACCCCCGCGAGCCAGGCGGGGCTGCTGCACGGGGCAGCCGACGCGGTGCCGTCGTTCCGCTGGTGGGACCGCGACGTCGGCCGGCTGGTCGTGACCAACCACCCCGACGACGCGGCCTTGGTCGAGCGGCGGCTGTCGGACGGGCGCGGGCTGCTCGCGGACGGGGGAGCGGCGGTGTCCACGATGTTCTCCGGCGACGCGGAGCGCCAGCTGCTCGTGATGAGCCAGGCCCGGCGCGGCATCGGGCCCGGCACGTCGTACCTGCGGTTCTTCGCCAGCCCGTTCGTGCTGACCCGCGCGGTCACGCTCACGCTCGGGGAGATGGTCAAGGAGCTGTACCAGGGGCGTCGCCAGCGGCTGCGCGACGTGCGCCCGCGGGTCCCGCGCCGCGGCTGGTACGTCGTGCTGCGCGGGGTCACGAACGTGCTGCTGCGGGACCTCGCCACGTCGCTGGTCGCCGAGCAGCTGGTGCGCGGGGCGCCCGTCGTGTTCGTCGACCTGGTCGACTACGACGAGATCGCGCACCACGCCGGACCCACCCGGCCCGAGGCGCTGCGGGCTCTCGAGGGCCTGGACGGCGTCCTCGACACGCTGTCCCGGGTCGTCGAGGCGGCCCCGCGGGACTACCGGGTCGTCGTGCTCTCGGACCACGGGCAGACCCTGGGGGCGACGTTCGAGCAGGCCGGAGGGCGCACGCTGGTCGAGGTCGTGCGGGGGCTGATGGCCGACCCCGGCCTCGACGCCGTGCAGGCGGCCGCGGACGAGGAGTGGGGGCCGCTGAACGCGTTCCTCAGCTCCTCGGGCGTCCGCCCGGGGACGGACCGCTCGGTGGTGCTCGGACCGCCCGGCCGGGACCGGCGCGCCGACGCCCCCGCCGAGGGCGCCCCGGCCAGCCCCGACGTCGCTGTCGCCGGGTCGGGCAACCTCGGCATGGTGTGGTTCCCCCGGCTCGACCGCCGGCCCGTGCTCGAGGAGGTCGAGCAGCGGTGGCCCGGCCTGGTCCGCGGGCTGGCCGCCACCCCGAGGATCGGCCTGGTCGTCGTGGACACGGCGGCCCGCGGGCTGATGGCCGTCGGGCCGGGCGGCATCCGCTGGCTGGAGGCCGAGGGCGGCGCGGTCGTCGAGGGCGTCGACCCCGTCGCGCGCTACGGCGGGCAGGCCGCGGCGGACCTGCGCCGGCTCGGGCGGCTGCCGCACGTCGGGGACCTCGTGGTGCTGTCCGACGTGACGCCCGCCGGGCACGTGCACGCGTTCGAGGGCCAGGTCGGCTCGCACGGCGGGCTCGGCGGGGCGCAGAACCTCGCGCTGCTGCTGCACCCCGTCGGGCTGCCGCTCGACGACGACCTGCTGTCCGACGTCGACGGGACGCCGGTGCCCGTCGGCGCGGACCGCGTGCACGAGCAGCTGCTGCGGTGGGCCCGGTCGCTGGGGCTGCGACCCGGGGACGAGGCCGCGGCGGCGGACGCGGCGGCTACGGGGGACGGGGCGGGCACCCGGGACGGACCGGGGACCGGGGACGGGGTGGCACGGTGACCGCCGACGAGCCCGCCGCGGTGACCGTCCGGTGGCTGGGGCACGCGAGCCTCGTGCTCGACCTCGGCGGCGCGCGCGTGCTCACCGACCCGCTGCTGCGCCCGCACGCCGGGCTGCTGCGCCGACGCCCGGGACCGCCGCGCCGCGAGCACTGGGCGGGTGCCTCCGCGGTCCTGGTCTCCCACCTGCACCACGACCACGCGGAGCTCGGCTCGCTGCGGCTCCTGGACGGCGTGCCGGTGCTCACGGCGCCGGCGGCCGCGCACTGGCTCGGGCGGCACGGGATCGGCGGGGCGACGGGGCTGGCCGACGACGAGTGGTGGCCGGTGCCCGGCACCGACGTCCGGGTGCGCCAGGTCCCCGCGGTGCACGGCGACCGGCCGATGCCGCACCGGCCGAACAGCGCGCACGGGTTCCTCGTCGTCGCCCCGGGCGTGCGGGTGTGGTTCGCCGGCGACACCGCGCCCTACCCCGCGATGCGCCGGCTTCCCGAGCTGGCGGGCGGGCCGGTCGACCTCGCGCTGGTGCCGGTGGGCGGCTGGGGACCCCGGCTGTCGGGCGGCCACATGGACCCGGTGCAGGCGGCGGCGGTGTGCGAGTCCCTGGGCGCGCGGCGGGCCGTGCCGGTGCACTGGGGCACGCTGCACGCGCCGGTGTCGCGGCGGCTGCCGCCCGGGTGGATGGACCGCGCCGGGCCGGCGTTCGTGCACGCGCTGGCGCGTCGCGGCCTGGTCGAGCCGGTGCTGCTCGAACCGGGCGGTGCGGCGCGCCTGGGGGAGCGGGTCGAGCTGCTGGGAGCGGGCGCCGGGACCGCCTGAGGGTGGTGCCGTGCCGCCGCGACGCGCCGGTGGACGGCGGTGCGCCGATCGAACAGGTGTTCGGCTAGTGTGGTCCCCGGTGACGCGCCGCGAGGTCCGACGCGGCCCGCGAGCCCTCCACAACGGGGAGGGGAGCGCGGGTTGTGGACGGCCGCGGGGTGCATGTCGGTGGTCGGGCATAGCGTCACCGCACGACACGGAGACCAGCCCTTGCAGGCGCAGCGCGACGCTGCACGACAGACGAACAGGTGGACACCATGCCCGCTCCCCAGGACCGCGAGAAGGCCCTCGAGGCCGCCCTCAGCCAGATCGACCGCCAGTTCGGCAAGGGCTCGATCATGCGCCTCGGCGACGACGGCCGCGCCCCCGTCGAGGTCATCCCCACCGGCTCCATCGCGCTGGACGTCGCGCTCGGCATCGGCGGGCTGCCCAAGGGCCGTGTCGTCGAGATCTACGGCCCGGAGTCCTCCGGCAAGACGACCGTCGCGCTGCACGCCGTCGCCAACGCGCAGAAGGCCGGCGGCATCGCGGCGTTCATCGACGCCGAGCACGCGCTCGACCCCGACTACGCCAAGAAGCTCGGTGTCGACACCGACGCGCTCCTCGTGTCGCAGCCGGACACCGGCGAGCAGGCGCTCGAGATCATGGACATGCTGATCCGCTCCGGCGCGATCGACGTCATCGTCATCGACTCCGTCGCCGCCCTGGTGCCGAAGGCGGAGATCGAGGGCGAGATGGGCGACAGCCACGTCGGTCTCCAGGCCCGCCTCATGTCCCAGGCGCTGCGCAAGATCACCGGTGCGCTCAACGCCTCCGGCACCACCGCGATCTTCATCAACCAGCTGCGCGAGAAGATCGGCGTGTTCTTCGGATCGCCCGAGACCACCACCGGTGGCAAGGCGCTGAAGTTCTACGCGTCCGTCCGGATGGACATCCGCCGCATCGAGACCCTCAAGGAGGGCACCGACGCGGTCGGCAACCGGACCCGCATCAAGATCGTCAAGAACAAGATGGCCCCGCCGTTCAAGCAGGCCGAGTTCGACATCCTCTACGGCGTCGGCATCTCCCGTGAGGGCGGGCTGATCGACATGGGCGTCGAGCACGGGTTCGTCCGCAAGTCCGGCTCCTGGTTCACCTACGACGGCGACCAGCTCGGCCAGGGCAAGGAGAACGCGCGCGGGTTCCTGCGCGACAACCCCGAGCTCGCGAACGAGCTCGAGCGCAAGATCAAGGAGAAGCTCGGGATCGGTGTGAAGGTCGAGGCGCCCGCGGGTGCGGAGGTCAAGGTCGACTTCTGATGCCGACCGCGCACGACCCGTCCGACGACGGCCTGGGACCCGCGGGGGCGACGAACCCCGCGGGTCCCGCGCGTCGCGGGACGGACGACGGGGGGAGCCCGGTGGCCGGGACCGCCGACGCGACCGGCGGCACCGAGGCCGACGGCACCTCGGCCGCCGACGGCACGGCGTGGGCGCAGCCCGACGCGGCCGACGACGCCTGGGCGCCCGCCGAGGACGGCGGCTCCGCCTGGTCGGTCGACACGCCCGAGCCCTCGGCGTGGACGGACGACCCAGGACGGTCGGCCGGCGCGGTACCCGGGAGCGGCTCGTCGGTCTGGGACGACGACGCGCCCGCACCGGCGAGCGCGTGGGCCGGCACGACGGTGCCCGCTGCGGGACGGGGCGGCTCGAGGCCCATCGGCACGAGCAGAGGGCCCGGTCGTGACGTCCGGGCGGCCGCACGTCCAGCGGGTCGCGCCGGGGCGCGCGCCGGGGCCGACTCCGGTGCGCGCTCCGAGACCCGCTCCGACCCCCGCCCCGGTGCGTTTCCCGACGCCCGCACCGGCGGATCGCGCGCGGACGTCGGGCTCGACGCGAGCCCGCTCGGCGCCACCGACGACCCCGGGGTGCCGAGGCTCGACCGTGACGAGCGCCGTCGGGTCGCGGAGGAGCTGCGCCGCAGACTCAGCGGCGCGTCCGATCTCGCCACCACGCCCGACCTCGCCACCACGCCCGACCTCGCCACCACGCCCGACCTCGCCACCACGCCCGACCTCGCCGCCGACCCCTCCGTCGCGGTCCAGCTCGACACCGCCGCCGACCCCGCCGGTGCCGATGCGGACCGCGCGCCCGTCCGCGAGCGGGCCCGCGGTCGAGGTCGCCCGGGTGGCGGCTGGGGTCGGTCGGGCGGTGGCGGGCGCGGCCGTGCTCCCGCGCCCGAGCCGCCCTCGTCGGGTGCCGCGGGGGTCGACGCCGAGCCCGACCCGGAGCAGGTGGCGCGCTCGGTCGCGCTGCGGCTGCTCACCGGCGCACCGCGCAGCCGCGCGCAGCTCGCCGAGGCGATGGCGAAGCGCGACGTCCCGGAGGAGGTCGCCGACCGGGTGCTGGACCGGTTCACCGAGGTCGGGCTGGTCGACGACGCCGCCTACGCCGAGATCCTGGTCCGCAGCCGGCACGCCGAGCGCGGGCTGTCCCGGCGCGCGCTGTCCCTCGAGCTGCGACGGCGCGGCGTCGACGACGAGACGGCGCGCGAGGCGCTCGCCCAGGTCGACGACGACGACGAGGAGCAGGCCGCGCGGGCACTCGCCCGCAAGAAGCTCGCGTCCACCCGCGGACTGGACCGGGAGGTCCGGCTCCGCCGGGCGTACGGCGCGCTCGGGCGCAAGGGGTACGGCGGGTCGCTGGTGTCGCGGGTCGTCCGCGAGGAGCTCGCCGCCGAGGGGCAGGACGCCGACCCGGACGACGCGTGGCCCGGCGGTCCCGACCACGGCTGACCCGGTCGGGAGGCCAGGCCCTGGTGGTGTCGTGGCCCGCCGGGCGGGCCGGGTGGTGAACAATGGGATCTCCGCGACGTGGTTCACCCGCGCCGGCCTCCTGGGCCGGTGCGCACCGGCGTCGCGCCGACGACGAGGAGAGTGACCACCCATGCAGGACGCCGCGATCGTGGTGGGACTGCTGGCCGCGTGCCTCGTCGCGCTCGTCCTGGTGCTGCTGGCCCGGCGCGAGGCCGCGGCCGTGCGCCAGCAGGCCACCGAGGACGTGCAGAGCATCCGCGACGAGGCCCGGGCGGCGCTGGCCGACGCCCAGCGCCGGGAGGCCCGCGCGGTGGAGCGCGAGGAGAGCGCCGCCGCCGCCGAGCGGTCCGCCGCCGAGCACGAGCGGGCGGCCCGCGCCGCGCAGGACGCCGCCACCGAGCTCCGCCGGGACGCCGCCGCGCAGGCCGGCTCCGCGACCGCGGCCGCCGCGGAGGTGCGCGCCGCCGCCGAGCGGGCCGCGGCCGACCGACTCGCCGCCGCCGACCGCGAGGCCGTCGAGCGCCTCGAGGCGACCTCGGGCCTGACCGCTGCGGAGGCCCGCACCGAGCTGCTGCGTCAGCTCACCGCCGAGGCGGCGACGGCCGCCAGCGCCTCGATCCGCCGCATCGAGGCCCAGGCCCGCCGCACCGCCGAGTCACGGGCCCGCCGGGTGCTGGCCACCGCCGTGCACCGCACCGCCGTCGCGACCAGCAGCCAGAGCACCGTCACCCTCGTCGCGCTGCCCTCGGAGGAGATGAAGGGCCGCATCATCGGCAAGGAGGGCCGGAACATCCGGCTGTTCGAGGCGCTCACCGGCGTCAACGTGCTGATCGACGAGTCGCCCGACGCCGTCGTGCTGTCATGCTTCGACGCGGACCGACGCGAGGTCGCGACCGTGGCGCTCGAGGCGCTGATGGCCGACGGGCGGATCAACCCGCAGCGCATCGAGGCGGCGTACGCGGAGGCCGTGGCCGGCGCCGACGACCGCGCCGTGGAGGCCGGTCACGCCGCCGCCGAGCGCGCCGGGGTGCGGGGTCTCGACGAGCAGCTGGTGCGCGTGCTCGGTCGGCTGCGGCTGCGCACGTCGTTCGGGCAGAACGTGCTGGACCACCTGGTGGAGTCGGCGCTGCTGGCCGCGCAGGTCGCCGTCGAGATCGGCGCGGACGTCGACGTCGCCCGGCGCGGCGCCCTGCTGCACGACATCGGCAAGGCGCTGACGGGTGAGGTCCCCGGGCCGCACGCGCAGGTCGGCGCGGCGTTGGCCGCCCGGCACGGGGAGTCGGACGTGGTCGTGAACGCGATCGCCGCGCACCACGACGAGGTGCCCGCCGAGACGGTCGAGGCCGTGCTCGTGCAGGTCGCCGACGCGATGTCCGCGGCCCGGCCCGGCGCCCGGCGCGAGGACGTCGACCAGCACGTCGAGCGGCTGGAGCAGCTCGAGGAGCTGGTCGCGGGCCACGCGGGGGTCCGCCGCGCGCTGGCGATGGCGGCCGGACGCGAGATGCGCGTGGTCGTCGAGCCCAGCCAGGTGCCCGACGCCGACCTGGGGAAGCTGGCGGTCGAGATCGCCCGGCACATCGAGCACGACCTGTCCTACCCGGGCGAGATCAAGGTGACCGTCGTCCGCGAGGTCCGCGCCAGCGCGACCGCGGGCTGACCCCGGCCGACCGCCGCACGACGCCGAGACAGGACGTTCCCGCCGAGTCAGGTCCGCCCAGCGCCCTGTCTCGGTACGGGGGTCCTACCTCGGCGGACGCACGCCGCCGCCCGCAGCGCCCGCGGCCGGGTTCAGCGTCGGGTCGGCGGTGATCGTCGCGGACGTGCGGGTGCTGCGGCCCTGGAGCCAGATCGCCAGGCGGGTCAGCGACAGGTTCACCACGAGGTAGATGCCGGCGCCCGCGACGAACAGCGCGACGTAGTACGTGTTGCCGAAGTACTGGGCGTTGTTCTGCATGGCCTTGAGCAGCTCGGGGTAGCCGACGACGAACCCCAGCGACGAGTCCTTCAGCAGCACCACCAGCTGGGCGATCAGGCTCGGCAGCATGGTGCGCACGGCCTGGGGGAGCTGCACGAGCAGCAGCGTCTGCGCGCGGGACAGCCCGATGGCGTAGGCGGCCTCGGTCTGGCCCTTCGGCAGCGACGCGAGCCCGGCGCGCAGGATCTCCGCGATGATCGCCATGTTGTAGACCGTGAGGCCGAACACGACGGACGCGAACGCGTCCCAGCCGAAGCCGAGCAGCGCGAACAGCATCATCAGCAGCACCGGCAGGCCGCGGAACAGCTCGATCACGGCGGTCGCGGGCAGCCGCAGCCAGGCGATCCGGGTGGTCCGCCACATCGCCAGCAGCAGCCCGAGGACCAGCGCGAGGGGTGCGGCGACCACGGCGGCACGGAGCGTGGCACCGAGGCCGCGCACGACCATCGACCGCCACACGTCCTCGGCGGACTGGTTCTTGGGCGGGTCGTACAGCACGTCCCAGCGGTCGGCGCCGAACAGCCCGCGGCCGTCGGCGTACCGGAACGCGAGGGCGAGCAGCGCGATGATGAGGACCGCGCCGACCACCGACCCGATCCGCTCGCGGCGGCGGGCGACGGGACCGGGCTCGTCGTACAGGACGGAGCTCATCGGGCGAACGCCACCTTCCGCTCGAGGACGCCGGCGAGCAGGCCGGCGGGGATGGTGATGACCAGGTAGAACACCGCGACCCCCGCGAGGGCGAGCATGCTCTCGCTGGGGTTGGCCAGCGCGATCCGCCGGCCGGAGGCCAGCAGCTCGACCACCGCGAACCCGGCGGCCACCGAGGTGTTCTTCGCCAGGGCGATGAGGACGTTGATCAGCGGCGGGACGACCGACCGCACGGCCTGCGGGAGCACGACCAGGCCGAGGGTCTGCCCGAACGTGAGCCCGATCGCGCGCGCCGCCTCGGCCTGGCCGATCGGCACGGCGTTGATCCCGGACCGCACGGCCTCGCTGACGAACGCCGAGGTGTAGGCGGACAGCGCGATGACGGCGGTCCAGAACCCGAGCGGGGGCAGCACGCCGAACTGCGGCGCCACGAACAGCAGGAAGAAGAACACGAGCGTCAGCGGCGTGTTGCGCAGGACCTCGACGTAGGTCACGGCGAGGGCGCGCAGCGGGGCCACGGGGGAGACGCGCATGGCGGCGAGCACCGTGCCCAGGGCCAGCGCGATCGCACCGGAGTAGGCGGTCAGCCGCAGGGTCGAGAGGAACCCGCTCAGGTAGGCCGGCAGGTTGTCGGCGATCAGGTCCACGCAGGGCCCTTCACTCGGGGAGGACGGGAGCGGTGCCCGGCCCGCACGGCGGCGGGCCGGGCACCGGGGGTGTCAGTACCGGTCGACGGCCGGGGGCTCCGGGGTCGGCAGGACGGTGCCGGCGGTGGCCTCCCACGCCTCGGTCCAGGTGCCGTCCTCGAACGCCGCCTCCAGGGTGTCGTTGATCCACATCCGGAAGTCGGTGTCGTCGAGCGCCAGGCCGATGCCGTAATGCTCGGCGGTGAACGGCTCGCCGCGGACCTCGAACGTCGGGTCGTCGGCCGCGAAGCCGGCGAGGATCACGTTGTCCGTGCTGATCGCGTCGACCTGGCCGCCGCGCAGGGGCTCCAGGCAGTCGGAGTAGGCGCCGAACGGCACGACCTCGGTGTCGGGGAAGTTCTCCAGCAGGTTCGCCTCGGGGGTGGACCCGGAGACGGTGCAGACCTTCTTGCCCGCGAGGTCGTCGGGGCCCTGGATGTCCTCGTTGTCGGCGAGCGTGAGGATCGACTGGCCGGCCTCGTAGTACGGCCCGGCGAACGAGACGACCTTCTTGCGCTCGTCGTTGATCGTGTAGGTCGCGATGACGACGTCGACCTGGTCGGACTCGATGAACGACTCGCGGTTGGACGAGATCGTCTCGGTCCACTCGATGCCGTCCTCGGGGATGCCGAGGGCGCCGGCGATGATCTTGCCGATCTCGACGTCGAAGCCCTCGGGCGTGCCGTCGGGGCCGACCAGGCCGAACAGCGGCTGGTCGAACTTCGTGCCGATCCGGATCTTCCCGGCGTCGGCGAGCTCGGCCATCGTCGAGCCCTCGGGGAAGTCGGCGGCCTCGACGTCCGAGACCTCCGGGGCGGACGCGGCGTCGTCGTCGGACCCGCCGCACGCGGCGAGCGTGAGCGCGGCGACGGCGGTGAGGGCGATCGTTCCTGCGGTGCGGGTTCTCATCGGGCTCTCCTGGTGTGGTGGCGAGTCGGTGGTGAGTCTGCGGTGCGGTCGTCGGGATTCAGTGGGTCAGGATCTTGGACAGGAAGTCCCGGGCGCGGTCGCTGCGGGGGGCCGTGAAGAACGTCTCCGGCTCGGCCTCCTCGACGATCGCGCCGCCGTCCATGAAGACGACGCGGTGGGCGGCCCGGCGGGCGAAGCCCATCTCGTGCGTGACGACGACCATCGTCATGCCCTCGGCGGCGAGCGACGTCATGACGTCGAGGACCTCGTTGATCATCTCGGGGTCGAGCGCCGAGGTCGGCTCGTCGAACAGCATGACCTTGGGCTCCATCGCCAGCGCGCGGGCGATCGCCACGCGCTGCTGCTGGCCGCCCGACAGCTGGGCGGGCAGCTTGTCGGCCTGGCTGGCGACGCCCACGCGCTCCAGCAGGGCCATCGCCCGCTCCTTCGCCTGGGCGGCGGGCATCCGCCGCACCTTGCGCATCCCGAGCGTCACGTTCTGGAGCACCGTGCGGTGCGCGAACAGGTTGAACGACTGGAACACCATGCCGACGTCGGCGCGCAGCCGGGCGAGGGCGCGGCCCTCGGCGGGCAACGGGGTGCCGTCGACGGTGATGGTGCCGGACTCGACGGTCTCGAGCCGGTTGATGGTCCGGCAGAGCGTGGACTTGCCGCTGCCGGACGGACCGATCACGACGACGACCTCGCCGCGGTGCACGGTGAGGTTGACGTCCTTGAGGACGTGCAGGGCGCCGAAGTGCTTGTCGACGTGGTCGAGGACGACGAGGGGTTCGCCGAGGTGCGGGGTCGCAGCGCCGGGCTCGCGGGCCGGGGCCGGGTCGGGCTGTGCCATCCCTGGAACCTATGGGGCGTTTGTTACCTGCGCCACCGTTCCAGGTCACAGATAGGAAACGCTGCGGTCATACGGACGCCGGGCGGGCGGCGCCCGTCGGCCCCGCGCGCCCGCGGACGTACCCTGGTCGGCGATGAGCACGACGACCACGCCCCCCGCCCCGGCCGCCGCCGACGCCCCCACGTCGAGCGCCGCCGCCCCCGCGCGCACCTACCTGGTGAAGACGCTCGGCTGCCAGATGAACGTGCACGACTCGGAGCACATGGCCGGGATGCTCGAGCAGGCCGGCTACGTCGCCGCGACGCCCGAGGCCGTGGCCGCGGAGGACGCCGACGTCATCGTCATCAACACGTGCGCGGTCCGGGAGAACGCGGCGGACAAGCTCTACGGCAACCTGGGCCGCCTCGCCGGGACCAAGCGCGCCCGCCCCGGCATGCAGATCGCCGTCGGGGGCTGCCTCGCCCAGAAGGACCGCTCGGGCATCGTCGAGCGCGCGCCCTGGGTGGACGTCGTGTTCGGCACGCACAACCTCGACGTGCTGCCGGTGCTGCTGGAGCGCGCCCGGCACAACGAGGCCGCCGAGGTCGAGATCGAGGAGTCGCTGAAGGTCTTCCCGTCGACCCTGCCGACGCGCCGCGAGTCCGTCTACGCGGGCTGGGTGTCCATCAGCGTCGGCTGCAACAACACCTGCACGTTCTGCATCGTGCCCCACCTGCGCGGCAAGGAGCGCGACCGTCGGCCGGGCGACGTCCTCGCGGAGGTCGCCGCGCTGGTCGACCAGGGTGCGATCGAGGTGACGCTGCTCGGGCAGAACGTGAACTCCTACGGGGTCGAGTTCGGCGACCGCGGGGCGTTCGCGAAGCTGCTGCGCGCCGCGGGGGCCGTCCCGGGGCTGGAGCGGCTGCGGTTCACGTCGCCGCACCCCGCGTCGTTCACCGACGACGTCATCGCCGCGATGGCCGAGACGCCGACCGTGATGCCGAGCCTGCACATGCCGCTGCAGTCCGGCTCCGACCGGGTGCTGCGCGCGATGCGCCGGTCCTACCGGTCCGAGAAGTTCCTCGGGATCCTCGACCGCGTGCGCACCGCCATGCCGGACGCGGCGATCACGACCGACATCATCGTGGGCTTCCCCGGCGAGACCGAGGAGGACTTCGCCGAGACGCTGCGCGTGGTCGAGGCGTCGCGGTTCTCCTCGGCGTTCACGTTCCAGTACTCGCCGCGCCCCGGCACGCCCGCCGCGGACCTGCCCGACCAGCTGCCCAAGGCGGTCGTGCAGGAGCGGTACGAGCGCCTGACCGCGCTGCAGGACCGGATCGGGCTGGCCGAGGCGCAGCGCCAGGTCGGCCGGACCGTCGAGGTGCTGCTGGCCGAGGGGGAGGGGCGCAAGGACGGCGCCACCCGCCGGCTGTCCGGCCGCGCCGCCGACAACCGGCTGGTGCACCTCGCGCTGCCCGACGGGCTCCCCGAGGACGCCGCCCCGCGGCCCGGCGACCTGGTGGCCGTCGAGATCACGCACGCGGCGCCGCACCACCTCGTCGCCGACTCCGGGGCCCGGGGCGGGACGTTCGCGGTCCGCCGCACCCGCGCCGGCGACGCCTGGGAGCGGCGGCAGTCCGGCGAGGACGACCACGCGCACGGCGGGGAGGGCGACGCCTGCGGGACCGGGGGGGCGGCGACGGGGCCGGCCGCGCCGGTGCTGCTGGGGCTGCCGACGATCGGCCGCGGGCCGCGCTGAGGCGCCTGCGGTGGCTCGGAGCTGCGGGCTCAGACCTGCGGCGGCAGCAGCGACTCGAACGACGCGAAGCTCTGCACGCCCGTGCCGAGCCCGCACGACACCAGCTGGTCGAGCTGCTCGTCGGTGACCCCGTGCTCGAGGTCGGTCGAGACCTCGCTGTAGACCGCCAGCTGGCCCTCCTCCTCGCGGAGGTAGAGCTTCGGCCAGATGCGCTCGCGGTTCCAGTCGTTGAGGGCCAGGGCGACGGACCGGCGGCTCGCCACCGGCAGCTGCCGGTGCCACCGGCCGCGGACCTGCAGGATCTCGTGCTGCTCGCCGAGCAGGAGGAACCAGAACCGGGAGTCGTTCCAGACGCCGGTCAGGTCGCCGTCCTCGTCGACCCGGTAGTGGTAGCCGCGGCTCTGCAGCGTGGCGGCGACGCGGTCCCGGGTCAGGGGTGTCGGTCGGGCCTGCGGCGTGACGCTGCGCTCGGTGGTCGCCGGCGCGGTGCGCTCGCCGAGGACCCGGGACAGCCAGCCGGGCGTGCGCGGCGCGGTCACGGTGCCACCGTCGCGGGGTCGGGGTAGAGCTCGTCGATGGCGTCGAAGAACGTGCTCGACGAGCTCAGCCCGCAGAACAGGATCTGGCTGAGCTGGTCGTCGGTCGCGCCGTGCTCGAGGTCGGTCGACACCTCCGCCACGACGTGCACCATGCCGTTGTCGCGGACGCGGACGTACGCCTTGGGCCAGATCCGCTCCGCGTTCCACTCGGTGCAGGCGTCCAGCACCTCCTCGAGGCGCTCGATGGTGATCTCCCGGTGCCACTGCCCGCGGACCTGGAGGATCTCCTGCCGGTCGCCGAACAGGAAGAAGTAGAACAGCCGGCCCCGCCACAGGCCGCCGAGGTCGCCGTCGTTGTCCACGAAGTAGTGGAAGTCGTTGCGCTCGAACCACTGCACGACGCGCTCGGACGTCAGGGGCGTGGGGCGGCCGTCGTCGACCCGCACCGCGCTGCCGGTCAGGCCCGCGCGCAGGTCGCCGCGGCCGGGGTTGGCGGGGACGGGACCGGTCTCGCGCGCGGACGCGGCGCGGTCCGGCCGGTCGGGTCCGCGGCGCGGGCCACGGTTGCGGAACAGACCCATGTCCACACCATACGCGCGGGCCCCGCGGGCGCCAGCGCGTCGACGGGAAGTTCACGCCATCGGGCAAATCGGACGGTGGCCGTGTCGCACCGCCGGGTTAGGCTCGGACGGTGGTGCCCGCACGGGGCCGCCACCTGCATCGACGCCACGACGGCGGTCGCCCCGCGGCCGCACGGAAGGACTGAGGACGGACATGGGCTTCTTCACCAAGCCGGACGCGGCGGGCTCGGCCGGCGCCGCGCAGGCGCTCTCGCACGAGCGGATCATCTCCGTGCTCGACTCGCGCGAGATGCGCTACGGCGTCGACGACGACGGCGACATCGGCGGCTACTGGGACGGCCACCTGTTCTACTTCTTCCGGATGGGCGGCTCGCAGGAGTACCTGCAGACCCGCGGCCGCTGGAACCGCAAGGTCGGCGTCGACCAGTTCGAGCGCGTGGTCGACCTGGTCAACGCCTGGAACTCCGAGAAGCTGTGGCCCAAGGGCTACGTGCGCCGCGAGGACGAGGTCGTCGGCGTGTACGCCGAGCACACGGTCGACTACGAGCACGGCGTCACCGACGAGCAGATCGACCTGCACCTCGCGTGTGGCATCACCACCGCGCTGAGCCTGTTCGAGCACCTGGACGAGCACTTCCCGGACGAGGCGGCCGTCGCCAAGGCCGAGTACGAGAGCGAGTGACGCGGCGCGCATGACCGACCCCGTCGCCCAGGCGTTCCAGGTCGACCTGCACGGCGTGGTCGACCTGCTCGCCCGGCACCTGTACTCGGGCCCCCGGGTCTACGTCCGCGAGCTGCTGCAGAACGGCGTCGACGCGATCACCGCGCGGCGTGCTCTCGACCCGGGGTGCCCGGCGACGGTGCGCCTGCGGCCGCTCGCCGACGGCTCCCTGGCCGTCGTCGACTCCGGCGTCGGCCTGACCCGCGCGGAGGCCCAGGAGCTGCTCGCCACCGTCGGGCGGTCGTCCAAGCGGGACCTCGACCTCGGCCTCGGCCGCGAGGAGTTCCTCGGGCAGTTCGGCATCGGCCTGCTGTCGGCGTTCATGGTCGCCGACGAGATCGAGCTGGTGTCCCGCTCGGCGCGCGAGCCCGACGCCCCGGCGGTCCGCTGGCGCGGGCACGCGGACGGGTCCTACGACCTGACCGAGCTGCCCGGCACCGACCTGCCGGTCGGCAGCACCGTGCGGATCCGCCCGCGCCGGGACATGGAGCACTGGCTCGCGGGGGAGACGGTCGCCGCGCTCGCCGCGGAGTTCGGCTCGCTGCTGCCCGTGGACGTCGCCGTCGAGGTGCCGCTGGGGGCCGCGGCCGCGGCGGACGACGTCCCGCTGCCCGCGGACGGTTCGCCGCGCCCCGGGCACGTGTGGCGTCGGGTCTCGGCGCCCGAGCTGCCGTGGACACGGACCTACCCCGACGCGGTGTCCCGCTCCCAGGCGCTCGCGCGGTACTGCGAGCAGACCTTCGGGTTCACGCCGCTCGCGCACGTCGACCTTGAGGTGCCCCTCGCGGGCGTCTCCGGCGTCGCGTTCGTGCTGCCCGCGGCCGTGCCGCCCGGCGGTGGCGGGTCGCACCGCGTCTACCTCAAGCGCATGCTGCTCGGCGCGCGCGTCGAGGGGCTGCTGCCGGAGTGGGCGTTCTTCGTCCGCGGCGTCGTCGACGCCTCGGGGCTGCGGCCGACCGCCTCGCGCGAGCAGCTCTACACCGACGAGGTGCTGCTGGCTACGCAGGAGGCGCTCGCCGGTGCGGTGCGCGCGTGGACGCTGCGGACCCTGGAGTCCGGCACCGCGCTCGCGGAGCAGTTCGTGAGGACCCACCACCTCGCGGTGCGGTCCCTGGCGCTGACCGACGACACGATGCTCGACCTCGCGTCGCGGATCCTCCCCTACGAGACGACCGACGGGATGCTCACGCTCGCGGACGTCGCCCGGGAGCACGGCCGCGTCGTGTACGCCCCCACCCTGGAGGAGTACAAGCGGATCGCACCCGTGGCGCGCGCCCAGGGCATCGCGGTCGTCAACGCCGGCTACGTCTACGACGCCGACCTGCTCGCCCGGTTCGCGCAGCGGACGCCCGTCGAGGTCCGGCCGCTCGGCGCCGGGGACATCGCGCAGGTGCTCACCCCGCTGACCCCGGAGCGCGAGCTCGCGACGCTCGACGCCGTGCGCGCCGGCGGGGACGTGCTGCGCCCCCTGGACACCGACCTCGTCGTGCGGACCTTCGAGCCCGCCGGGCTGCCCGCGGTGCTCCTGCACGACCGCGACGGCGACCACCAGCGGGACCTGCAGGCCGCGATGGCCGAGGCCGACGACGTGTGGGGCGACGTGCTCGCCGGGTTCGCCGCCCCCGCGGCCGCCCGGCAGCTGGTGCTGAACGACGCCAGCCCGCTGGTCCGCGACCTGCTCGCGGCACCACCGGGCGAGGTGTTCACCGCGGGCCTGCGCTCGCTGTACGTCTCGGCCCTGCTGCTGGCGGGCGAGCCGCTGCGCGCGCGGGAGTCCGAGCTGATGACCGGGTCGATGACCGTCCTGCTCCGCGCAGGGCTGGACCGTGACACGTCCGCCGGGGGACCGGCAGAGGAGGAGCAGGCGTGAGCCGCACGCTGGACGAGGCCAACCGCGAGATCAGCCGGGTCCGGGAGATGCCCTACGGGCTCGCCCGCACCCAGGCCGCCGAGCGGCTGGTCCGGCTCGTCGACGCCGAGGGCCCCGACGAGGCCCGCGCGTACGCGCTGTCGACGCTGGTCGAGGCCTACCAGTGGGGCGGCGAGGTCGACCGGTCCTTCGTCGCGTTCGCGCGGCTGCTGCGCTGGTGGGACGAGCACCCCGAGCACTTCGACGCGCACGACCAGCACGGGCTGTTCTGGTCGTTCAAGTGGATGATCTCGGGCCTGGCCGACTTCCCGACCGTGCCCGCCGAGCAGATCGACCGCACGCTGGCGGACATGGAGCGCCGCTACGCGCTCGCCGGCAACGGCATGGACGCGGTCGCGTACGAGCGGTTCGCCTGGGCCCGCCAGCGCGGCGCCGCCGACGTCGAGGCCGCCTACCAGGCGTGGGTCGCCACGCCCCGCGACGACTTCTCCCAGTGCGAGGCGTGCGACCCCGGTGACCGGGCGTCGTGGCTGATCGCCACCGGGCGGGCCGAGGAGGGCGTCCGGCTCATCGAGCAGACCCTCACCGAGAACCCGTCCTGCGCCTCCGAGCCCGCCGACATGCTGTCCTACCTGGCCGAGGCGCACCTCGACGCCGGCCGCCCCCGCGAGGCCGCCCGCGCGCACCGCCGCGCCGTCGCCGCGCTCGCGCACGCCGAGTCCGACATGGTCGGCGCCCGGGGCCGCCGGATCCGGCTGCTGGCGCGCGGCGGGCAGGCCGAGCGGGCCGTCCGCGCCATCGAGGCCGACCAGCAGTACCTGACCGGCGGCGACACCCCGTACTCCCGGCTCGCGTTCGCCACCCTGGTGGGCGCCGCGACGCACGTGCTCCGCGAGACCGGCCACGGCGACCGTCCCGTGCGGCTCGCCACCGTCCCCGCCGGCACCGTGGCCGAGCTCGACGACTGGCTGCGCGCCCGGGCCGACGAGCTCGCCGCGCAGTTCGACGCCCGCAACGGCACCGCCTCGGAGTCCGAGGCCGTGGCCCGGGCCTGGCGGTCGACCCCCGCCGCGGACACCCTCGACCTGGACGTGCTGCCGCGTGGGCTGGGCGCGACCGGCGGCGCCGCGGTGCCGTCGACGGGGTCCACCGGCGGTGCCGGCACGAACGGCGCTGCGGTCGTCGTCGGTGCCGCGGCCGGCGCGGAGACCGGCGACGCTGCCCGGCGCGCCGCACCGGCGGACCCCGCCGAGCTCGCGTCCGCCGCCGAGCGCCTCGCCGCGAGCGGGGACGTCGAGGCCGCCGCGGGCGCCTACCTCGACGCCGCGGTCGCCGCGGAGGCCGCGGGCCTGCTGGTCGACGCCGGGTTCGCCTACGCCGAGGCCGCGCACTGCGCCCAGACCCTCGGCGACGACGACGGGGCCGCCGCCGGGTACGCCGCCGCGGTCGCCCGGCTGCGTGCCGGGGACCTCCCGCCGGTCTCGCTTGCGCAGGTCGTCGTGGCCTGGGCCCGCGCCGCCGCCGTGACCGGGGACGCCGAGGCCGTGCTCGCGGAGGCCGAGCGGCTGTCCCGCGACCTGGCCGCCGACCCCGCGCCCGACGCGATCGAGCGGGCGCCCGAGCTCGAGACGCGCGAGCAGGCCGCCGGTCGCCGCGCTGCCGCCGACCTGGACGACGCCGCCGCCCGGCTGCTCGCCACGCTCGGCGGGGACCACCGGGCACCCGGCGCCGCCGTGGCGCAGCGTGCCGCCGAGGCGTACGCCGGGCTCGGCGCCGTCGCGGACGCCGCGCACGCGTTCTGGCTCGCCGGGCGCCTGCACGACGACCTCGGGAACGTCGAGGAGGCGGTCTGGCACCTCGAGTCCGCGATGGAGGGCTTCGCCGCCGCCCGGCAGCGCGCCCCGCGCGGCGAGGTCGCGAACGCGCTCGTCGACGTCCTGCGCCGCTCCGGCCAGGAGTCCCGCGCCGAGGACCTCGCCCGCACCCTCACCGCCTGACCCACCCGCACCCCGCACCCCCGCACCCGCACCCCCGTCGGCCGCACGAGAGGTCACGACACGCTGGTCGCGGCGCCTGCGGGCCCGCGAGTCGTGACCTCTCGTGCGGCGGCGCCGGGCACGCGGGGGTGCCTGCGGCAGGGGGCGGGTACCGTTCGGGGGTGTTCTCGGCCGTGGTGCTCCTGCCCGACACCGTGCTGCTCGTGCCCGGTGCCGCCGGGCGGGCCGACCCCGCGTCGGGGCTGCGGGCGGCCGCCGTCGAGGCGCTGCGGGCCGCCGACCCCGGGCCCGACGGGCGGGTGCTCGTCCTGGCGCCCGCGACCCGGGACCGCGCGCTGACGCACCCGGTCGGTCTCGGGCTCGGCGCGGCCGGGCTGCCGGAGCCCGCGGGCCGGGCCGACGCGGTCGCGCCGCGGTCGCGGGCCGACGTCCCGGCGTCGACGGCGCTGGTGCTGCTCGAGCTAGCCGGGTGCCGCGCGCCCGTCGACGTCCGCGAGCTCGCCCGGGGTGGCGGGTCGACGGCCCCCGAGGATGCCGGCACGGCCACCACCCTCGTCGTCGTCGGCTCGCCGAGCGCCCGGGACGGCGCCGACGCCCCGCTCGCCGAGGACCCCCGCGCAGCCGAGGTCGACGCGCGGCTGCTCGCCGCGCTCGCCGACGGCCCCGCGGCGCTGGACACCGCGCTCGACGCGCTCGGCCCCGACACGGCCCGCGAGCTCGCGGTCAGCGGATGGGCGCCGTGGCGGGCCGCGCTCGCGCTGCTCCCCGTCGACGGGCCGCCTGTCCGTGCCGCCACCTGCACGACCGCCGTCGTCGCCGGCGCGCAGCACGCCGTCGCCCGCTGGGGCACCGGCCCCGCACCCGTCCCGCATCACACCGAGGAGCCCCGTTGACCGTCGTCGTCGCCGTGGTCGGTCCCACCGCGACCGGCAAGTCCGACCTGGGCCTCGCCCTCGCGGAGCGCCTGGGAGGCGAGGTGGTCAACGCCGACGCCCTGCAGCTCTACCGCGGCTTGGACATCGGGACCGCGAAGCTCGCCGTCGCGGAGCGCCGGGGCGTGCCGCACCACCTGCTCGACGTGCTCGACCCGGACGAGGACGCGACGGTCGCGGCGTACCAGGAGGCCGCCCGCGCCGCGCTGGCGGACATCGAGTCCCGGGGCGCACGGGCGGTCGCGGTCGGCGGCTCGGGGCTCTACGTCCGCGCGCTGCTCGACCACATGGAGTTCCCCGGCACCGACCCGCAGGTGCGGGCCGAGCTGGAGGCACGGGTCGAGGCGGAGGGCTCGCGCGCGCTGCACGCGGAGCTCGCGCGGCTGGACCCGGTGGCCGCGGACGGCATCGGGCCCCGCAACGCCCGGCGGGTGGTGCGGGCGCTCGAGGTGATCGCCCTGACCGGCCAGCCGTACTCCGCGAACCTGCCGAGCCACGAGTACGAGGTCCCCGCGGTGCAGATCGGCCTCGACTGCGACCGCGCGGTCCTCGACGCGCGCGTGCAGGCCCGGGTGGACCGGATGTGGGCGGCCGGGCTGGTCGACGAGGTCCGCGGTCTGGTGGCCCGCCCCGGCGGCATCGGGCGCACCGCGTCCCGGGCGGTCGGGTACGCGGAGGTGCTGACCGCGCTGCGCGGGGAGATCACGCTGGACGAGGCGCGCGCGCAGGTGGTCGCGGGCACCCGGCGGCTCGCGCGCAAGCAGATGGGCTGGTTCGGGCGCGACCCACGGGTGCACTGGCTCGACGCGCGCGACCCCGACCTGGTCGACCGGGCGCTGGACCTGGTGGCGGAGGCCGACGCGGGGCGGCTCGGCCGGGCCACCGACGACCCGGCGCCGCGCCGTAGTCTGGGTTCATGACCGCGACCGCCGGCAGCACCGGCACGCCCGGCCCCGGCTCCAGCAGCACCGTCTCGAGCCGCACTGTCCCCAGCAGCCCCGCGACGGCGAACGCCCCGCGCGTGCTGCGGGTGACGAAGGGCCACGGGACGCAGAACGACTTCGTCCTGCTCGACGGCCGCACCGGCGTCGCGCTGGACGACGCGCTGGTCCGGGCGCTCGCGGACCGGCGCGCGGGGATCGGCGGCGACGGGGTGATCCGGCTGGTCGCCAGCGCGGACCTGCCCGAGGGCGCCGCCGTGCTCGCCGAGGACCCGGCGGCGACCTGGTTCATGGACTACCGCAACGGGGACGGCTCGATCGCGGAGATGTGCGGCAACGGGGTCCGGGTCGTCGCGGAGTACGCGCGCGCGCTCGGCGTCTGGGACCCGGCCGCGGGGGAGCTGGTGCTCGGCACCCGCGCGGGGGTCCGCCGGGTCCGTGAGGTCGCCGGACCCGCGGGCGAGGCCTGGTACGCCGTCGACATGGGTGTCTGGCACCTGCCCGGCGGGCCCGAGGCGGTCACGTCGGGCGGCGACGCGGAGGTCACGGTTGCCGGGCTGCCGGTGCCGCGACCGGCGCTCAGCGTCGACGTCGGCAACCCGCACACGGTGCTGGCGCTCGCGGGCGAGGCCGAGCTCGACGCCGTGGACCTGACGCGCGCGCCGGGCGTCGACCCGGTGCCGCCGCACGGCACGAACGTGGAGCTCGTCGTCCCGCTCGGCGAGGAGCGGACGTCGGACGGCACGGTCGTCGGCCGGGTCCGGATGCGCGTGCACGAGCGCGGCGTCGGCGAGACCCGGTCCTGCGGCACCGGTGCGTGCGCCGCGGCGCTCGCGGTGCGGGCGTGGGCCGGCCCGCAGGCGCCCGACGTCTGGCTGGTGGACGTGCCCGGCGGGACGGTGCGGGTCGCCGCGCTGCCGGACGGCCACGTCGAGCTCGCCGGGCCGGCGGTGCTGCTCGCGGACGTCGACGTCGACCTGGACGCGCTCGGCCGCTGACCGCGCCCGACGCGGGAACACCCGCGCCCGTGCCCGGCGTTGCACCCCACGTGCCCCCGACCGACCAACCCGCGCCGACCGCGCTCACGGCCGACGACCTGCGCCGACCGCTGGGACGTGAGGTGACGTTCCTGCAGTTCTCGTCGGGCTTCTGCGCGCCGTGCCGGGCGACCCGTCGGGTCCTGGAGCGCGTCGTGGCGACCGCGGACGGCGTCGCCCACGTCGAGGTGGACGTCGCCGACCGTGCGGACCTCGCGACCCGGTTCGCCGTGGACCGGACCCCGACGGTGGTGCTCCTCGACAGCACCGGCGAGCCCGTCGCCCGCGTCACCGGCGTCCCCACGCTGGCGGGCGCCCGCGCCGCCGCCCAGGCGATCCGCCCCGCACCTGCCCGCGTCCACGCGCCGAGGTAGGTCCGCCCGCGCGAGACAGGGCCTCCGGAGGTCCTGACTCGGCGCGGAGGTCCTGTCTCGGCGGCGCGTGCCGGCCGCGTGCGGGGCGTCGGTTCAGCGGGCCGTGACGCGCAGGACGCGGAAGCCGCGGTCCGTCGCCACCCGGTCGACGTCCGCCGCGTCGCCGAGCTCGGTCGCCAGCCAGCGCAGCAGCGAGTCCGACCCGAGGTTCTTCGCCACCACCAGGTACGCCGCACCGCCGGGCACGAGCCGCCGGAGCCACTGCCGCAGCATCGCGTGCAGCGCCTCCTTGCCGACGCGGATCGGCGGGTTGGACCAGATCGCCGCGAACCGCACGTCGTCGGGCACGTCCTCGGGGCGCCCGGCCCGGACCCCGGTCAGCCCGAGCGCCTCGGCGTTCCGGCGGGTGAGGTCGAGGGCCCGGTCGTTCACGTCGACCGCCCAGACCCGGGCCGCCGGGGCGTGCAGGGCGAGGCTGAGCGCCACGGGCCCCCAGCCGCAGCCGAGGTCCAGCAGGTCGCCGTCCTGCGGCGGGTCGGGCACGTGCCGCAGCAGCACCTCGGTACCGCCGTCGAGGTGGTCGGGGGAGAACACGCCGCCGGCGGTCTCCACGTCGACGTCGCGTCCGGCCAGGTGGACGGTCCGGGTGCGCCGCTCGTCGGGGGAGGCGGGCTCCGCGGTGAAGTAGTGGTCGGTGCCGGTCACGCCCGCGACCCTATCCGGCGTCCGCCTGCGGCGAATCACCTCGCTTCCCGCCGGGCAGCGTGCCACGCTGGGAGCCGGCGCACCCCGGTGCGCCGGCCATGCTCCCGGACCCCGAAGGAACCGCGTGAACGACGCCCAGGACCCCACGACGCGCGAGCAGGACGCCCCGGAGGCCGAGGTGGACGCGCAGCAGGCCGCGCGCGACGCCCAGCGGGTCGCCGACGACGTCGTGGCCCGGGTGCTCGCACGGGCGGGCACCGCGGTCCACGACGGCGGCACGGTGCACACCACCCACGACGGCGAGCAGCTCGACCTGGAGGAGCGCACGTCGCTGCGCCGGGTCGCGGGCCTGTCGACGGAGCTGCAGGACGTCACCGAGGTCGAGTACCGGCAGCTGCGCCTCGAGCGGGTCGTGCTGGTCGGGCTGTGGGGTCCGCTCGGCACCACGCAGCAGTCGGCGGAGATCTCGCTGCGGGAGCTCGCCGCGCTGGCGGAGACCGCCGGCTCGGAGGTCCTCGACGGCCTGCTGCAGCGCCGCCAGAACCCCGACCCGGGCACCTACCTGGGCTCCGGCAAGGCGGCGGAGCTCGCGGGCCTGGTGGCGGCGGTCGGCGCGGACACGGTGGTCGTCGACGGCGAGCTCGCCCCGTCCCAGCGCCGCGCGCTGGAGGACGTGGTGCGGGTCAAGGTCGTGGACCGGACGGCGCTGATCCTCGACATCTTCGCCCAGCACGCCAAGTCCCGGGAGGGCAAGGCCCAGGTCGAGCTGGCGCAGCTGGAGTACCTGCTGCCGCGCCTGCGCGGCTGGGGCGACTCGATGTCCCGGCAGGCCGGTGGCCAGGTCGGCGGCGCCGGCGCGGGCATGGGCTCGCGCGGTCCGGGTGAGACGAAGATCGAGCTGGACCGGCGGCGCATCCGCGACCGGATGGCGAAGCTGCGCCGGGAGATCGCCGCGATGGAGCCGGCGCGCGCGACCAAGCGGGCGTCCCGGAAGAAGAACGCGATCCCGTCGGTGGCGATCGCGGGCTACACGAACGCCGGCAAGTCCTCGCTGCTGAACCGGCTGACCGACGCGGGCGTGCTGGTCGAGAACGCGCTGTTCGCGACCCTGGACCCGACGGTCCGGCGCGCGGAGGCGGCGGACGGCCGGGTGTACACGCTGGCGGACACGGTCGGGTTCGTGCGGAACCTGCCGCACCAGCTGGTCGAGGCGTTCCGGTCGACGCTCGAGGAGGTCGCGGACGCGGACCTCGTGCTGCACGTCGTCGACGCGTCGCACCCGGACCCGGAGGGGCAGATCGCCGCGGTCCGGCACGTGTTCGCGGACATCCCGGGTGCGATGGACGTGCCCGAGATCATCGTGCTGAACAAGGTCGACCTCGCCGAGCCGGAGACGGTCGCGCGGCTGCGGTCGCGGGAGCACGGCGCGGTGGTCGTCTCGGCGCACACCGGCGAGGGCATCGCGGAGCTCCAGGCGGTCATCGCCGACCAGCTGCCGCGCCCGGGCGTGACCGTCGACGTGGTGATCCCGTACGACCGGGGCGACCTGGTGCACCGGGTGCACGAGTCGGGGGAGATCGACCTCGAGGAGCACACCCCGCAGGGCACCGCGCTGCGCGGCCGGGTGGACGAGGGTCTCGCGACGGAGCTCACGGCGGCGGCGGTCGTCGTCCGGTAGGGGGCCCGCGCCCGACTAGGGTGTTCCGGTGCCCGATCCCAGCCCCGACGTCGACCACCTGCTCGACGTGGCGGTCGCCGCGCTCGGTGGGTCGCCGCGCGAGGGGCAGCGGCGGATGGCTCGCGAGGTCGCGGACGCGTTCGCCAAGAAGGAGCACCTCATGGTGCAGGCGGGCACCGGCACGGGGAAGTCGCTCGGGTACCTGGTGCCCTCGGTCCGGCACGCCGTGCTCGAGGACCAGAAGGTCGTCGTCTCGACCGCGACCCTGGCGCTGCAGCGGCAGGTGATGACGCGCGACCTGCCGCTGGTCGCCGAGGCGCTCGCCCCGGAGCTGCCGCGCCCGCCGAAGGTGGCGCTCCTCAAGGGCTGGCACAACTACGTGTGCGTGCACAAGACAGAAGGCGGCTACCCCCCGGACGACCAGGGGATGCTGTTCGACCTGGGGGACAAGGGCGCCGCGGACCACCCGACGCCGACGCAGGACGCCGACGGCGAGCCGGCCGAGAAGGAGTCGCTCGGCGCCCAGGTCGTCCGGTTGCGCGAGTGGGCGGGCGCGACCGACTCGGGCGACCGCGACGACCTGGTGCCGGGCGTCAGCGACCGCGCGTGGCGGCAGGTGTCGGTGACCTCGCTGGAGTGCCTGGGCCAGAAGTGCCCGATGCTGGACGAGTGCTTCCCGGAGCGTGCCCGGGCCGCCGCGCGGGCCGCCGACGTGGTCGTGACGAACCACGCCATGCTGGGCATCGCCGCGTCGGGCTCCCCGCACGTGCTGCCGGAGCACCAGGTGCTGGTGGTCGACGAGGCGCACGAGCTCGCGGACCGGGTCACGGCGCAGTCGACCGCCGAGCTGTCGGTGGGCAGCGTCGAGCACGCGGGCCGGATGGCGCGCCGGCACGGCGGGATCGCGACGACGGACCTCGACGGCGCCGCGGCCGCGCTGGGTGCCGCGCTGATCCACCTGCCGGAGGGCCGGTTCACCGGCGGCCTGCCCGACGGCACCCGCCAGGCGGTCGCGATGGTGCGGGACGCCGCGCGCGGGCTGCTGTCGGCGTTGCGGCCCGAGAAGCCCGCGGCGGGCGAGGCGCCCCCGGCGGACTCGGGGCTGAAGATCGCGACCTCCGCGGTGCTGGCCCTGTTCGAGGTGGCGGAGCGGATGGCCGCGGACCCCGACGACCAGCGCTACACCGTGCTGTGGTGCTCGCGCGGCGAGCGGGACGGCGCGACCCGGCTCTACGCGGCGCCGCTCGCGGTGAACGGCCTGATCCGCACGCACCTGCTGGCCGAGCGGGCGTCGGTCCTGACGTCGGCGACCCTCAGCCTCGGCGGGGAGTTCCGGTCGATGGCGCGCAGCATCGGCCTGGAGGGTGCAGGGGAGGCGGCCGCGGCGACGGCCTCGGCGTCCGCGGCCACGGTCGCGGTCGCCCCGCCGGGCGGCAGCGAGGGGACCACCCCCGAGGACGCCCCGGACCGGCTCGACGTGCCGGTGAGCGCCGCCCGCAGCGCGGGTTCCACGACGCTCGCCTGGCGCGGCATCGACGTGGGCAGCCCGTTCGACTACCCGCGCCAGGGCATCCTCTACATCGCGCGCCGGCTGCCGCCCCCGGGCCGGGAGCCCGCGACGGACGCGCAGCTCGACGAGATCGAGGCGCTGGTCACCGCGGCCGGGGGTCGCACGCTCGGGCTGTTCTCGTCCCGGCGCGCGGCGGTGGCGGTCGCGGAGGCGATGCGCGAGCGGCTGGACGTCCCCGTGCTGGTGCAGGGCGAGGACCAGCTGCCGACCCTGGTGCGGCAGTTCGCGCAGGACGAGGCGACCTGCCTGTTCGGCACCCTGTCGCTGTGGCAGGGGGTCGACGTGCCGGGGCGGGCCAACCAGCTCGTCATCATCGACCGGATCCCGTTCCCGCGCCCCGACGACCCGGTGAAGTCCGCGCGGTCCGAGGCGGTCGCGGCGTCCGGCGGCAACGGCTTCATGTCGGTGGCGGCCACGCACGCGGCGCTGCTGCTCGCCCAGGGCGCGGGACGGCTGATCCGGTCCGTGGACGACCGCGGCGTGGTCGCGGTGCTGGACCCGCGGCTGTCGACCGCCCGGTACGGGGAGTTCCTGGCCCGGTCGCTGCCCGACTTCTGGCGCACGACGGACCGCGAGGTCGCCCTCGGGGCGCTGCGCCGTCTCGCTGCTCCGCCGTCCGGACCGCTAGCCTCGTGACCAGGGCGCCGACCGGCGCGCGGGGACGAGGAGGACCGCTGTGAGCGAGCAGACGAACGACGTCGAGGGCGACGACCTCGGACTGGCCGGGAGCGCCGTGTCCCCCCGTCGGACGACCAAGCTGGCGGTCGTCGGCGCGGGCGCGGTGGGGTCGACGATGGCGTACGCGGCGCTCATGCGCGGGGCCGCCCGCAGCGTGGTGCTGTACGACATCAACAAGGCGAAGGTCGAGGCCGAGGCGCTGGACCTCAGCCACGGCATCCAGTTCATGCCGATGGCCGAGGTGATCGGCTCGGACGACATCGCGGCGTGCGCCGACGCGGACGTGGTCATGGTCACCGCGGGCGCGAAGCAGAAGCCCGGGCAGACCCGGATCGACCTGGCCGAGGCGACCATCTCGCTGGTGAAGAAGATCCTGCCGCCGCTCGTGGAGGTCGCCCCGAACGCGGTCTACGTGATGGTGACCAACCCGGTCGACATCGTCACCTACGCGGCCCTGAAGGTCTCGGGCCTGCCGCCGACGCAGATGTTCGGCTCCGGGACGGTGCTGGACTCCTCCCGGCTGCGGTACCTGATCGCCCAGTACACCGGCGTGGCCGTGCAGAACGTGCACGCGTACATCGCGGGCGAGCACGGCGACACCGAGCTGCCGCTGTGGTCCTCGGCGACGATCGGCGGCGTGCCGCTGCTCGACTGGAACGCGATGGAGGGTCACGTCCCGCTGACCCACGAGGTCCGCGAGTCGATCGCCCGCGAGGTCGTGGAGTCCGCCTACCGGATCATCGCCGGCAAGGGTGCGACCAACTACGCGGTGGCGCTCGCGGGTTCGCGGATCATCGAGGCGATCATCAAGGACGAGCGCCGGGTGCTGCCGGTGTCGTCGCTGCTGGACGGGTACCACGGGATCAGCGACGTGTGCCTCTCGGTGCCGTCGGTGGTCGGGCGCGCGGGCGTGGGCGAGCGGCTGCAGGTGCCGATGTCCACCGACGAGCTCGCCGGGCTGCGGCGGTCGGCGGAGTCGCTGCGCGCGGTGGCGCGCCGGTTCGGCATCTGAGGCGGGCTCAGCCGCGGGCCGCGGGTGCCGCGTGCACGGGTGCCACGTGCACCCGCGGCGCCCGCAGCCGCTCGGCGGCGGCGCGCAGCGCGTCCAGCGCCGCTGCGACGGCCGGTACCCGTGCGGTGCCCGGGTCGGTGACCGCCTCGACCAGGCGGGTCGCCGGCGGGAGCGTCGGGTGCACGGTGACGCCGTGGTGCGGCAGGGCGGCCAGCGCGAGCCCGGGGAGCGTCGCGACGCCCAGGCCGGCGCGGACCAGGCCGAGCACCGCCAGGTAGTCGTCGGTCGCGAAGTCGACGCGCGGGGCGAACCCGGCGCGGGCGCAGGTGCCGACCAGCTGGGCCCGGCACTGCGGGCAGCCGGCGATCCACGGCCGGTCGGCGAGCGCGGCCAGGTCGACGGGGGAGCCGGGCTCGCGGCCGTCCGACTCCGGGAGCACCACGACGACCTCGTCGCGCAGCAGCGGGTCGCGCCGCCGGCGCGCGACCCCCGGGGGAGCGGCTGCCCCGTCCGGGTCCGCGTCCCGGAACACCACCGCGACGTCCACCCGGCCCGCGTCGAGCTCGGCCAGCGCCTCGGGCGGTTCGGCCTCCGCGAACGTGGGCACGAGCCCGGGGTGCCGCACGCGCAGGGCGGCCAGCGCCCCGGGCAGCAGCGTCGCCGCCGCCGACGGGAACGCGGCCACCCGGACCCGGCCCGCGCGCAGGCTGGCCACCGCGGCGACCTCCTCGAGCGTCGCGTCGAGCGCGGACTGCACGGCGACCGCGTTGCGCGCCAGGACGAGCCCGGCCTCGGTGAGCCGCACCCCGCGGCCGGCGCGGACGACGACCGGGGTGCCGACGGTGCGCTCGACGGCGCGGAGCTGCTGGCTGGCGGCGGGCTGGGTGAGGCCCAGCGCGCGGGCGGCGGCGGTGACGCTGCCGGTCTCGTGCACGGTGCGGACGAGGCGGAGCGCGGCGGCGTCGAGCGGTCGGGCGGTCATGACCCGAACGATAAGCCGTGTGCATGAGTGCGTCGACAACAGGCCGTTGCACGCATGGAACGGGGGCGGAAGGCTCGGAGCATGCGCCCCACCGCCGTCCTGGCCGACCTCCGCCGCGAGTTCGCGCCCGCCCCCGGCCACCTCGACGCCGCGACCGCCGGGGTCGCGCCCGCGCGCATGCTGCGGGCGCTGCGGGAGGACCTGGACCGGTGGGGCGCGGGCCGGATGGACGTCGGACGCTACGAGGACGCGGTGGTCCGGGCCCGGGGCGCGTTCGCGTCGCTGGTCGGGGTCGCCGCGGACCGGGTCGCGATCGGGTCCCAGGTGTCCGTCATGGCCGCCGTGGTCGCCGCGTCGCTGCCGGACGGCGCCGAGGTGCTGTGCGTGACCGGCGACTTCTCCTCCACCGTGTACCCGTTCCTCGCCCAGGGCGACCGGCTGCGCGTGCGGCACGTCGCGGCGGACGAGCTCGCCGCGGCGATCACGCCGGGCACCGCGCTCGTGTCCTACTCGCTGGTGCAGTCAGCGACGGGTGCGGTGCTGGACGACGACGCCGTGGTCGCCGCCGCCCGGGCCGCCGGGGCGCGCACGCTGTGCGACCTCACCCAGGCCGCGGGGTGGCTGCGGGTCGACGCCGGCCGGTACGACGTCAGCGTCACCGCCGCGTACAAGTGGCTGTGCGCGCCGCGCGGCACCGCGTTCATGACGGTGCGCGCCGACGCGCAGGACGCCCTGCGGCCCGTGCAGGCGGGCTGGTACGCCGGCGCCGACCCGTGGTCGTCCTGCTACGGCCCGGCGATGACGCTCGCCGACGACGCCCGGCGGTTCGACGTCTCGCCGGCCTGGCAGGCGTGGCTGGGCGCGGCGGAGTCGGTCACGGCGTTCGCCGAGGTGGACCCGGCGGTGGTGCAGGCGCACGCGGCGGGGCTCGCCGACGGCCTGCGCGCCGGGCTGGGCCTCGCGGCCACCGGCAGTGCGATCGTCACCCTGCCCGACCCCGACGGCGCCCGCCGGGCCGCGCTCGAGGCCGCGGGCTGCCGCGTCGCCGGCCGCGCAGGGCGGGTGCGGCTCGCGTTCCACGTCTGGGACGACGCCGACGACGTGGCCCGGGCGCTGGGCGCGCTGGCCGCCGGACCGGGCGACGTGCCCGGCAGCGTGCCCGGCGACACACCCGGCGCCCGTTAGGGTCGGGCCCATGCGCGTGCTGCTCACCGGGTCCAACGGCTTCCTCGGCGGGCGGGTCGTCGCCGACGCCCACGCGCGCGGCTGGGAGGTCGTCGGCCTCGGCCGCGCGGCGTCCCCGAGCACCCCCGTCGACGCGTACGTGCGGCACGACCTCGCCGAGCCGCTGCTCGACGGCGTCGTCCCGGGCGACGTCGACGCGGTGATCCACTGCGCCGCGCTCGCCTCCCCGTGGGCGCACCCGCGCGCGTTCGTCGCCGCGAACGTCGACGGCACCCGCAACGTCGTGCGCTGGGCCGCCGCGCACGGGCACCCGCACCTGGTGCACGTGTCGAGCTCCTCGGTGCTCTACCGCGACGCCGACCAGCTCGACCTCACCGAGGCCAGCCCCGTCCCGCCGGACGCGGAGCAGATCAACGTGTACGCCCGCACCAAGCGGATCAGCGAGCGGGTCGTCGCCCGGTACGACGGCCCGCACGCGGTGCTGCGGCCGCGGGCCGTGTTCGGGGTCGGGGACACCGTGCTGCTGCCGCGGATCCTGCGCCTGGCCCGCGGCGGCGTGCTCCCGCTGCTGGAGCGCCCGGGCCGACCGCCGGTGCGGATCGACCTGACGGACGTGCACACCGCCGCCCACTACCTCACGGAGGCCGTCGAGCGTCGCGTCGAGGGGCTCTACCACGTGACCAACGCCGAGCCGGTCGACCTGTACCCGTTCCTGCTCGGCGTGCTGAGGCGGCTCGGTGCCGAGCCGCGCACGGTGCGGGTCCCGCCCGCGCTGGTCCGGGCCCTCGCCGGGGCGGGGGAGCAGGTGTCCGCGACGTTCCTGGGCTGGCGCGAGCCGCCGATCACCCGGTTCGGGGTGTCCGTGCTCTCGCGTTCCAAGACCTTCGACGTGTCCCGCACGCTGCGCGACCTCGGCGCGCCCGCGGTGTCCCTGGACGAGAGCGTGGACCGGATCGCGCGTGCGCACGGCTGAGGTCGCGGCGCTCGCGGTCACCGGGATGCTGGCGGGCCTGGCCGCCGTCCGGCTGGTCTCCGCCGCCCGCGCCGTCGCGGAGCCCCCGACCGAGGCGCCCGTCGACGACGTCACCGTCCTGGTCCCGGTCCGGTCCGGGGACCCCCTGCTGCCCGCCACGCTGGCGCGGTCGGCGGCCACCCTGGCGCCGGCGCGGGTGCTGCTGCTGGTCGACGACGACGACCCCGCGGGCCTCGACGCGGCGACGCGCGCCACCGCCGCGGGGCCGCACGTCCAGGTCCTGACCTGCGCGGCGCCCCCGCCCGGCGTGAACCCCAAGGTGCACAAGCTCGCGGTCGTCGCCCCGGGCGCGGGCCCGGTGGTCGGGCTGCTCGACGACGACACGGTGCTCCCGCCGGGCGGGCTCGAGCGGTTGGCCGGCGCGCTCGCCGCGGGCGCGGACCTGGTCACCGGCATCCCGGTGTACCGCGAGCAGGGCGGGCTGTGGTCCCGGCTGGTCGCGGCGTTCGTCAACGGCTCCGCCCTCGTGACCTACCTGCCGATGGCCCGCACCGGACCGCCCGTGACGGTCAACGGCATGGTGCTGCTGACCCGGCAGGACGCGCTGCGCGCGGTCGGCGGCCTCGCCGCGGTGGTCGACGCGACCTGCGACGACTACGCCCTGGCCCGGGCGTACCGCGCGCGCGGACTGCGGATCGTGCAGACCGCCCAGCCGGCCGAGCTCGCGACCACCGTCCCCGGCCCGCTCGCGTACGCCCGGCTGATGCGCCGCTGGCTGCTGTTCGCCGGCGAGGTGGTGCGGCGCGACCCGAGCCCGCGGCTGGCGGTGCTCGCGGGCCTGCCGAGCGTCCTGCCCGCCGCGGCGGTGGCGCTGGCGTGCGCCGCACGGTCGCCGCGCGCGGGGGCCGCCACCGCCGTCGTGCTGCTGGGCACCGCGGTCGCGACCCGGGAGCTGCGGGGCCGGCTCGGCGCCGGAGCGCAGGGGACCCTGGGCGTGCTGCTGGAGCCCGTGGCGGCCGTGCTGACGCCGCTGCACGCGGTCTCGGCGGCCCTCGGCCCGCGCAGCGTGGTCTGGCGCGGGCGGCGGGTGCGCGTGGGCGTCGGGTCGACGGCGTGACGCGGGGACGCGTGGGGCCGGCGCGAACGAGATCGGCGCGCACGAGATCGGCGCGCACGAGAGCGGCCGCGACGAGCGCCGCCCGGACGACGGGGCACGCGTGAGGTGGCTCGACCGGCACGCGGCGTCGCCGAGCGTCGTCGACCCGGCCACCCCGCTGCCGGCCCGCGCGGCCTGGCTCACCGGGCAGAGCTCCTGGACGCACTCCCGCCTGTCGCCGGCCCAGGACGCGGTGCTCGACGCGCTGGCCGTCGACGGGTGGGAGCCGCTGCGGCTCGGTCTGCCCTGGACCGAGGCGGCCACGACCGGGGAGTACCGCCGGGTCGCGCTCCCGCTGGCGTCTGCCCGGAACGCCGCGCAGCACCTCGCGGCCCGGCCCGGCGGCCGGTTCGCCCACCAGGTCGCGCGGCACCTGCAGCCCGTCCTCGACGGCACCGCCGACCGGCTGCTGCTGCTGTGCGGCAGCACCGGGGCGCAGCTGCTCGGCGTCGCGGCGCCGCTGGTGCGGGTCCCGGCGGGGCTCACCGTGCACGTGGTGGCGCTGGGCCCCGTGGGCGCGGCGCTGCGGCCCGGGGCCCGGTGGCACGTGCGCGTCGTGCGCGGCGAGCGCGACCGGGTCAGCCGCCTCGGGTACCGGGGGCCGGTCGACGTCGTCGTCCCCGGCGGTCACCTCGACGCGGCGACCGGCCCCGCTGCGGTCGCGGCGGTGCGGGCGCTGGTACCCCGCCCGGAGGAGGTCCCGTGACCGGCCCGCGCCTGCTGCTCGCGGCCCCGCCGTTCGCGGGGCACCTCAACCCGCTGCTGACCCTCGGGCGCGGTCTGCGCGCGCGGGGCTACGACATCCGGTTCGCCACCGGCGCCGCGAAGGCCGACGCGGTGCGCGCGCACGGCTTCGAGGTCCACCCGCTGCTCGCCGACGACCCCGGCGTCTTCGACCGGATCTCCGACACCCCCGGCCCGGTCCGGTCGAACCCGCTGCTGCTGACCCGCCAGCTGCGGGCGAACCTCGCGCTGCTGCCCCGCGCCGACGCCGAGCTCGACGCCCTGGTCCGGCGGGACGGCCACGACGCCGTGCTCGCGGACTTCACCGCGCCGGTCGCGGGCCTGGTCGCCGAGCGGCACGGCCTGCCGTGGCTGACCACCATGCCGACGCCGCTGGCGCTGGAGACCCGCTCCGGCACGCCGTCGTACCTCGGTGGCTGGGGCCCGGCGCGGCACGCCGGCCACCGGGCCCGCGACGCCGTCGGGCGCACCGCCACCCGCGCCGCCAAGCGCGGGATGCAGGTCGCGCTCGCCCGGCAGTTCCGCGCGGCGGGGGTGGGGGTGTACCGCCCGGACGGCTCGGAGGCGGCGTACTCGCCGACGGCGGTCCTCGGGCTGGGGATGTCCGAGCTGGAGCTGCCGCGGGACTGGCCCGCGGCGTTCCGGATGATCGGCCCGGTCACCGCGACGCCCGAGCCGTGGCCGCAGCCGCCGGTGCTGCCCGACGGCCGGCTGGTGCTGGTGACCCTCGGCACGCACCTGCACTGGGCCAAGCGGGACCTCGTCGCGCAGGCCCGGGGCCTCGTCGCCGCGGCCGGGGGTCGGACCGTGGTGGTCAGCCTCGGGGACGCCGCGCGGCGGCAGGCGCGCCCGGTGCACGTCGAGCCGGGCCTGCACGTGTTCGGCCACCTGCCCTACGACGCCGTGCTGCCGCGATGCGACGCGGTCGTCCACCACGGCGGCGCAGGGATCCTGTACAGCGCCGTCCGCGCCGGGGTGCCCGCGGTCGTGTGCCCCCAGGACTACGACCAGTTCGACTTCGCCGCGCGGGTGGTCGCCGCGGGTGCGGGGGTCCGGGTGCGTCGCCTCGGCACCCGCGCGGCGGCCGACGCGCTGCGGTCCGTGCTCGCGGCCGACCGCGGCTCGCTGGTCCGGCTCGCGGCCGCGGCGGCCGCGTACGACCCGGTCGGTGCGGTGGACGCGGCGGTCAGCGCCCTGCTGGCGGGCCGGCCGCTGCCGCCGGCGCCGGGACGTGCGGCTCCCGACGCACCCGCCGGAGCTTGACCAGCGGCCCGGTCGGCTCGATGCCGCCGGGCGTGATGGCCACCGGCCCCAGCCCGGCGCGGGCGACCGCGGCCACCAGGCCGTCCCGTGCGCCGGGGAACGCGTCGGCGGGCTCGACCGCGAGCGTCAGGCCGGCGGCGGCGTGCTGCACCACCCGGAAGTCCCGCACGCCGGGTGCCGCCAGCACCGCCGCCCGCACGAAGTCCGGGAACAGCGGCGCCGGGACGCCGTCGCCGCCGGGGAGCCACAGCAGGTCGTCGGCGCGGCCCAGCACCTCGTCGACGACCTGGCGCGGGTCGCCGCACGGGCACGCGTCGCCCGCGACCAGCACGTCCCCGAGGCGGCGCCGGAGCACCGCCTGGCTGGTGCGGAACAGGTCGGTCACCACGGGGACGAACCGGCGGTCGGCGGGCGGTCCCACGGGCTCCCGCTCGACCACGACCAGGTCCTCGGCCAGGTGCAGCCGCCCGTCGGCGCAGCTGATCCCGAGGAACCCCTCCGCCGCCTGGTAGACCTGGTCGACGCGCAGCCCGAACGCCGCCTCGACGGTCCGGCGGTCGTGCGGGTCGAGCACCTCGGCGACCGACAGTACGCGCCGCAGCGGCAGCCGGACGCCCGCCCGGGCGAGCAGCACCAGGACCGAGGGCGGCGCGACCAGCACCGTGGGCGCGGCGGCGACCACCTCGGCGACCAGCGCGTCCACCGGCAGCGCCAGGTCCACGAACCGGAACTGCACCCGGCCGCCGTCCACCGACTCGTACAGCGGCCCGCCGGCCCGCAGCACCAGGGTCACGCGGGCCCCCGCGAGCAGACCGTCCGGCAGTGCGCGGGCCAGCACCTCGCCGGCCCAGCGGTCCCGCTCGGCCGCGGACGTGAGGAACGCGGTCTGCTGCCCGGAGGTGCCGGACGACAGCCCGACGGACAGACCGCGCAGGGTGGTGCCGAAGTCGCGACCGCGCTCCGCGGCCCGCGCGGCCGTGACGCACTCCTCGAGACCGACGCCCCGCGTGTTCAGCCCCGCGAACCGCGCCAGCACGTCGGGCTTGTCCAGCACCGGCAGGTCGGCCAGCGTCCGGGGCGCGGTGCCCGCGTACGCGGCGTACCGGTGCGGCGCCCGGGCCAGCACGCCCCGCAGGTGCCGCTCCTGCCAGCGCTCGAGGGCGGCACGGTCGGCGAACCGGCGTCGCCGCGCGTGCGCGTAGTGCCAGAGCACCCGGGCCCGGCTCACCCGCCCAGCACCGCGCGCGCCGCCGCGATCGCGTCCTCGTCGTGGGACGGCAGCACCAGCACCCCGGTGCGCCGGCGGGCCAGGTCGTCGAGCGCGGCCAGCGTCCCGCGGTAGGCCGCCCAGTCGGCGGTGACGGCGCGCGCCACCGGGTGCGGCAGCTCGCCGTGCGTGACGGCGCGGGTGTGCCACGCGGCGTCGCCGACCAGGACGAGGTCGGCGCCGGGTGTCCGGACCACCAGGCCGAGGTGCCCCGCGCTGTGCCCGGGCAGCGGCACGACGAGCAGCCGGCCGTCGCCCAGCAGGTCGCGCGCGCCGGTCAGCGGGTCGAGGTCCGCCGCCGCGGCCGGCGGCAGCGACGCCGGGTCCACCAGCCGGTCCGGCAGGTCGTCGGGGAGCAGGGCCGGCAGGAGGCCGCGCCGCAGCCGGCCGAACCCCCGCACCCGGCGGGCGAGCGCGACCGCGTCCGGGTCGGCGACCACCCGCGCCGCCGGGAAGTCCAGCAGCCCGCCCACGTGGTCCGCGTGCAGGTGCGACAGCACGACGTACCGGACGCCCGCGGGGTCGACGCCCCGCGCCGCGAGCTGGGCGGCCGCAGACGCGTCGGGCTCGACGTGCACCGGCAGCAGGCCGCCGTACACGCGGTCGAGGCCGCGGGCCATCGCCTCGCGGACCCGTGGCGCGTACCCGGTGTCGAACAGCACGACCCCGTCGGGGTGCTCCACGACGACCACGAGGGCGGGGAAGCGGACGGGCGCACGGCCCGCGCCGCGACGGGCGATGCCGGCGGGGTGGGTGGTCCACCCGGCGGTGAGCAGCGAGACGCGCACGGTCAGTACCTCAGGACGATCGCGGACAGGGTGAGCCCGGCACCGGTGCCGAGCAGCAGGGCCGTGTCGCCGCGCCGCAGCCGGCCCGAGGCGACGGCGTGGTGCAGCGCGGTGGGCACGGACGCGGACACCTGGTTGCCGTGGTCCGCCAGCACGTCGACCACGGCGTCCGCGCGGACCCCGGTGCGCTCGCGCAGGTAGCGCAGCCCGACGCCGCTCGCCTGGTGCGGGACCAGGACGTCGACGTCCTGCGGCGTGACGCCGGCGCGGCGCTCGACGTCGCGCAGGAACGCCGGCACGGTCCGGGCCACGTGCCGCAGCAGCACGGCGCCGTCCATCCGGAACAGGTACGCCGACGGGTCCGGGGGCGGGTCCATCGCGTTCCACCGCGTGCCGCCCGCCTCGATCCGGCACGCCCGCCAGGCCTCGGGCCAGGTCGCCGAGCGCGCGGCGAGCACCGCGGAGGACTCGCCCGGCTCCGCGGGCCCCAGGACCACCGCCGCGGCCCCGTCGCCGAACAGGGCGCTGCTCTCCGGCTCGGTGTGGTCCAGGCCGCGGGACGCGAGCTCGGTCGCCACGACGGCCACCCGGCGCCACCGGCCGGTCGCGATGCCCGACGCCGCGATGCCGAACGCGGTCAGGAACCCCACGCAGGACGCGTTCACGTCGAACGCCTCGCACGCGCCGCCGGGCGCCTCCAGGGCCGCGAGCGTGAGCACGGCGGTGGTCGGCATCGGCTGCTCGGGCGCGACCGCGGACACGATCAGGGCGTCCAGGTCCGCGACGTCCAGCCCGGCGGCGGCCAGTGCGGCGGCGACCGCGGACGCCGCCATCCGCGAGGACGTCTCGCCCGGGCCGGCCCACCGGCGGGACGTCACGCCGGACCGGGCGGCGGAGGTGCCGGGCGGGCGGCCGAACCGCTCGTCGAGCTCCGCGGACGAGACCACGACGGCGGGCTCGTGCACGCCGGTGCCCAGCACGCGCACCGGCTGCGGCGGAGCGGCGGGCCCGGACGCGTGGCCGGCGGGCGGGGTCTGGTCGGCGGGGGTCGGCACGTCGGCCCGGTGGGTCATGCGCGCCAGGATGGCACGACCGACGGGCCGCCCCGCACCACGCCGTGGCCGGTCAGAGGCTGCGCAGCACCGAGACGACGCGGCCGAGCACCTGCGCGTGGTCGCCGTCGATGGGGGAGTACGCGGGGTTCTGCGGCATGAGCCAGACGTGGCCGTCCGTGCGGCGGAGCGTCTTGACCGTGGCCTCGCCGTCGAGCATCGCGGCGACGATCTCCCCGTTCTCGGCGACCGGCTGGCGCCGGACGACCACCCAGTCCCCGTCGCAGATGGCCGCGTCGATCATCGAGTCGCCGACGACCTTGAGCAGGAACAGCTCGCCGGATCCCACGAGCTGCCGCGGCAGCGGGAACACGTCCTCCACGAGCTGCTCCGCGAGGATCGGCCCGCCGGCGGCGATCCGGCCGACGACCGGGACGTACGCGGCCTCGGGCGCACCGTCGCGCGCCGCGCTGTCCTCGTCGCCGAGCCCGCCGGCGCCGGTCGCCCGGAGACCGGGCGCGCCCGGCAGGGCGGCGACGCCCCGGGAGTCGTCGGGCTGCACGACCTCGATCGCGCGCGGCCGGTTCGGGTCGCGGCGCAGGTAGCCCTTGCGCTCGAGCGCGGTGAGCTGGTGCTTGACGCTCGACGGGCTGGTCAGCCCGACCGCGTCGCCGATCTCGCGCATGCTCGGCGGGTAGCCGCGGCTCTCCACGGAGGCGCGCACGGTCTCGAGCACGAGCCGCTGGCGCGGCGTGAGGCCGTCGCCCCCGCCGAGCTCCGCGACGCCGCCGTCCTCGGCCGGCGCCGTGGCGCCCGCTGCCTCGCTCGTCATGTCCGCTCCCGTCCTCGCGACGCCGGTGCCCGCCGCACCCGTCCGTCGTGCTCCGCACCCGAGGCGGTCCGTGCTGGTCACGACGCTGCCGGGCGGTCGTGTCAGTGCCTCGTGGTGCGCTTCTCCCGACGTCACGAGAGTAGGGCGCCCGGGCGGGTGGATCAAACACCTGTTCGATCGTGTCTCGACATCCCACCCGGGGTGTGGTTCAGTTTCGTACAGACGTTCGAACGAACAGGTGTTCGACCCGGTGTCGGGCGCGGTGCAGCACAGCAGATCGAGGTCGCGTCGCGGCCCAGGAGGGAAGTGGTGGGGATGAGCGCCATCGCAGCGCAGCCGTGGACCACGGCGAAGCCCGTCGTGCGGACCGCCTCGACGGGGTCGCGGCCGGCGGGATCGCGGCCCGTGGGTTCGTGGTCCGCGTCCGCGTCCGCGTCCGCGGGGCGCTCGGGCGCGCGCCCGGTGCGGCACCTCGTCGTCGTGCCGGACGTGACCTCGCTCCCGGAGCGACCCCGGGCCGTCCGGTCGGCCGCGGTGCCGGTCGCGCCCGCCCCGTTGCGGCTGACCCGCCGGGGGCGGGCGGTGCTCGTGCTGCTCGGGCTGCTGGTGGTCATGGCCGGCGTGCTCGGTGGACAGGCGGTCGCCGACGGCCCGGAGCGCGCGGTCGAGGTCGTCACGCACGCCGTGCAGTCGGGGGAGACGCTGTGGCAGATCGCCGCGGGTGTGACGGCGCCGGGCGAGGACGTCCGGGACGTCGTCGCGGAGCTCCAGGAGCTCAACGGCCTCGCGGACGGGTCGCTCGTCGCGGGTCAGGTGCTGCTCCTCCCGGCCGACTGAGGCGGTTCGAGGGCTCGCGCCCACGCCCAGGTCAGGCACGAGAACGCCGCGGGTGGATTACGTGAGCAGGTGCTTGCGTAATTGCCACGGGCGCCCCTAGGGTGGTGCCACCTCGAACGGCTGGCTGGGGGGCTCGCCGCGAGGGACGCGTCGTCGTCGTGGCTCTCGGGCCCGGCGCAGAGGCGTGCAGCAACCGTCCGGACGAGGCGAGTCGTCCGGACGAGACGGGACGGGGGCGTCCCCACGAGGGTGGCCGCGCACGCGGCCACCCTCGTCGTCGTCCCGGGGTGTCTGGCGCGTCTCGAGGCGTCCGGGGCTCCTGACCAGCGCCTCCGTGCCCGGCCGAACCCGTGTTGCACCGGCTGGCGCACGGGTCCTACGGTGTCCCGGGCGTCCGGACCGGCGCGGCGCAGCCGCCACCCGCCGACCGTGCCGCCCACGCACCGTCAGGAGGCACCCCGTGCACTGCCCGTTCTGCCGTCATGCCGACTCCCGCGTCGTGGACTCCCGCACGTCCGACGACGGGCTGTCGATCCGCCGACGCCGGCAGTGCCCCCAGTGCAACCGCCGGTTCACCACGATCGAGACCGCGAGCCTGTCGGTGGTCAAGCGGTCCGGCGCCACCGAGCCGTTCAGCCGGGAGAAGATCGTCAACGGCGTCCGCAAGGCCTGCCAGGGTCGCCCGGTCAGCGAGGACGACCTCGCGCTGCTCGCCCAGCGCGTCGAGGAGACCCTGCGGGCGAGCGGCAGCGCGGAGCTCGACGGCTCGGAGATCGGGCTGGCCATCCTCGGGCCGCTGCGCGACCTGGACGAGGTCGCGTACCTGCGGTTCGCGAGCGTCTACCAGGCGTTCAGCTCGCTCGACGACTTCGAGGCGGCCATCACGGTCCTGCGCGCCGAGAACGAGGAGGCCGACGCCGCCCGTCGCGCCGCCGCCGAGGCCCCGGCGGTCCCGGGCGCCTGAGGTCGCGCCCCGCGGGCGCGCGCGTCGTACTACGGTCGATGGGTGATCCCCGCTGACCTGTCGCTCCTGCACGCACCCGGCACCCCCGCGCTGGCGCCCGACGGCTCGTTCGTCGTCGTGGCCCGCACCGCGCCCGACCTCGAGTCCGACGAGTACACCGGCCAGCTCTGGCGGGTGCCCACCGACGGCTCCACGCCGCCCGTCCGGCTGACCCGCGGGCACCGGGACACCGACCCGCGTCTGTCGCCCGACGGCCGGTGGGTCGCGTTCCTGCGTGCCGAGCCGAAGGGCCGGCCCCAGCTCCACCTCGTCGAGTCTGCGGGCGGCGAGCCCGTGCGGCTCACCGACGCCCCGCTCGGGGCCGGCCCGGCGCGCTGGTCGCCCGACGGCTCCGCCCTCGCGTTCCTGGCCCGGGTCCCGGAGGAGGGACGGTACGGCGACGACGCGTCCGCCGAGCGCCCCCGCCACATCACGGAGCTGCCCTACCGGGGCGACGGCGTCGGGTTCACGCGGGACAAGCGCCGCCGGCTGTTCGTCGTGGACGTCCCGGCCGACCCGGCCGCGCGCTCGGTCGTGCCCGAGGGCGAGGGCGCCACGCCGATCGCGCGCGAGGTGACCGCGGGCGACGTCGACGTCGAGCAGATCGCCTGGCTCCCGGGAGGCCGGTACGTCCTGGCGGTCGCCGCCCGGCACGCCGCGCGCGACAGCGACCTGCGGGCCGACGCCGCGGTCGTGGACACCGCGCCCGGCGCGAACCACGCCCTGCGTCCGCTGACCGACGCCGACGCGGGCAGCACGCTCGCCGTCGCCGCGGCGCTGCCCACGCGTGACGGGTCCGCCGTCTGGCTGCTCGCCCAGGACATGGGGGAGTCGGGCCGCGACTTCGTCGCCCGGCAGACGGGGCTCTACCGCCTCGCGCTCCGCACCGGGTCGGCGGGTCCCGAGGCCGCTGCGGCACCGGAGCGGCTGACGGACGCGGAGGCGGTCGACCTCGACCCGGGGACGTTCGCCGTCACCGCCGACGGCGTGCTCGTCGGCGTGCAGGAGCGCGGGACCGTCGTGCTCCGCGAGGTCGCGACCGACGGCACCGTCCACGACCTGGTGACCGGTGCGGTCGTCGCGCACGGCGTCGACGCCGCGACCGGCGCCCCGCTGGCTGCCGCGACCGTCGCGGGTCCCACGACCGCCGGCGACGTGCACGTCGTCGACCTCGGCACCGGCGCGACGCGCGTGCTCACCGACTGGTCGGCGCCGCTGCGCGCGACCGGGCGGGTCCGCGAGCCCCGCGAGGTCACGGCGACCGCCCCCGACGGCTACCCGGTGCACGGCTGGGTGGTGACGCCCGACCCGGAGCGGTACCCGGACCCGCACCCGACGCTGCTGATGATCCACGGCGGCCCGTACGCGCAGTACACGGTGGCCCTGTTCGACGAGGTGCAGACGCTCGCCGAGGCCGGCTACGCCGTGGTCTACGGCAACCCGCGCGGCTCCGCCGGCTACGGGTCGGCGCACGGGTCGGCCATCCGGCACGCCTTCGGCACCGTGGACACGGACGACGTGCTCGCGCTGCTCGACGCCGCGCTGGAGGACCCGGCGCTCGACGACGAGCGGGTGGGCGTCCTCGGCGGCTCGTACGGCGGCTACCTGACGGCGTGGCTGACCACCCGGACCGACCGGTTCCGCGGGGCGGTCGTGGAGCGGGGCTTCCTCGACCCGGTGAGCTTCGTCGGGTCGAGCGACATCGGCTGGTTCTTCGGGCTCGAGTACCTGGGGGACGGCGACGACGAGGCGTCCCGGGCGGCCGTCGCCGCGCAGTCGCCGATGGCGCACGTCGCCCGCGTCACCACGCCGACGCTGGTGATCCACTCGGAGCAGGACTGGCGGTGCCCGGTCGAGCAGGGCCAGCGCTGGTTCGTCGAGCTCAAGCGCCGTGGTGTCCCCGCGGAGCTGCTGCTGTTCCCGGGTGAGGGCCACGAGCTCACCCGCTCGGGCCGCCCGCAGCACCGGCTCGTGCGCTTCGAGCACGTCCTGTCCTGGTGGGACCGCATCCTCCCGGTCACCGCGTCCTGACCCACCGCGAGGGCGCAGCCGGCACCGCGAGGGCGCAACGGACGCCACGAGGGCGCAACCCCTGGGTTGCGCCCTCGTGGTGTCGCGTACGCCCTCGCGGCCCGGAGTCTGCCGGGTCAGGAGGGGCGGATCAGGCGGCGGGCCGCCGCCATGAGGTCGTCGCGGACGACCCGGCGCAGGACCTTGCCGATCTGGGAGCGGGGGAGCTCCTTGAGGATGACGATCTCGCGCGGGACGGCGTAGCGGGCGAGCCGCTCGCTGCACCACTCGCGCATCGCGGCGATGTCGACGTGCGCGCCGATCTCGGTGACGATCGCCGCGACGACCTTCTCCCCGAGGTCGCCGCCGGGCAGGCCGACGACCGCGACGTCCCGGACGCCCGGCATGTCCCGGAGCTTGTCCTCGACCTGCGACGGGTAGACCTTGAACCCGCCGGTGACGATCATCTCCTTGATCCGGTCCACCAGGACGACGAACCCGGTCTCGTCGACGCGGACGACGTCGCCGGTGCGCAGCCAGCCGTCCTCGAGCAGCTGCTCGGCGGTCTCCTCGGGCCGGCCCCAGTAGCCCGCGAACACCTGCGGACCGCGGATCAGGAGCTCGCCCTGCTCGCCGGGGGCGACCTCGCGGGTCGGGTCCTCCTGGTCGACCACGCGGATGTCGGTGCTCGGGAACGGCAGCCCGAGCGCGCCGGGGCGCCGGTCCGCGGACAGCGGGCTGCCCAGCGCGACGGGCGAGGTCTCGGTCATGCCGTAGCCCTCGATGACGAGGCCGCCGGTGAGGGTCTCCCAGCGCTGCGCGGTCGCGGGGGACAGCGACATCGCGCCGGAGATCGCGTACCGGAACGAGCTGAGGTCGGCGTGCTTGGCCTCGGCGGCGGCGGCGAGCCGGTCGAGCATCGGCGGGACCGCGGGCAGGAAGGTGCCGGGGCGCCGGCGCTGCGCGGCGAGGACCGCGGCCGGGTCGAACTTCGGGAACGCGACGAGCGTCGCGCCGACCCGGGTCGCGTAGGTCAGGCACAGGGTGAGGCCGAACGCGTGGAAGAACGGCAGCACGCCGTAGATCGTCTCGGTGCCGGGCTCGGCCTGGGTCCACGCCTGGCCCTGCACCGCGTTCGCCACGAGGTTCCGGTGCGTGAGCACGGCGGCCTTCGGCGTGCCGGTGGTGCCGCCGGTGTACTGCAGCAGCGCGACGTCGGAGCTCACCGGCTGCGGGTGGTCGGCGGGCAGCGGGGCGGCGTCGGCCACCAGGCGGTGCCAGACGGGCGTGCCGGCGGGCAGCGGCGAGCGCAGGGCGGCGCGGGTGGCCCGGGCGGACCGCACCGGCAGCCGCAGCGCGAGGCGCTTGACGGCCGGCAGGTCGGCGGACACGTCGACCGCGACGACGGTGCGCACGTCGGTCGTGGCCTGCGACTCGAGCGCGGCGGCGACGGCCTTCTCCCAGACGAGGGCGACCGTCGAGCCGGAGTCCGCGAGCTGGTGGCCGAGCTCGGCGGCGGTGTACGTCGGGTTGTGCTCGACGACGACCGCACCGAGCCGCAGCGCGGCGTAGAACGCCACCATGTGCGAGGTGCAGTTCGGCAGGGCGATGGCGACACGGTCGCCGGCGCGGACCCCGAGGTCGCGCAGCACGGTCGCCCCGCGGGACACGGCGTCGGCCAGCTCGGCGTACGTCGTGGCGGCGCCGAGGAAGTCGACGGCGACCCGGTCCGGCCAGGACGCGGCGGCGCGGTCGAGGGCGGCGGTCAGCGGCTCGTCGGGCACGTCGGCCTCGGCGGGGACGCCGGGGGCGTACGACGCGTGCCAGGGACGAGAGAAGTCGGTCACGGTGTCACCGTAACCTACGGATGCGTAGGTTACGTGTGCGTAGCACGCGTCGGGCGGGGAGGCACGGCAGTCGCCACGGCACGCCGCGCGGGGAGGTGCGCCACGCGGGTCCGGCGCGACCTCACAGGTCGGAGGACCGCGACCCCCACAAGTTGATCCCGCCGTCGACGGCGTGCCGGTCGATCTCCGCGAGCTCCGCGTCGGTCAGCGGGGCGGCCCGGACCGCCGCGAGGTTCTCCTCGAGCTGCGCGGCGGTCCGCGCGCCGAGCGCCACCGACGTCACCCGCGGGTCGCGCAGCACCCAGGAGATCGCGAGCTGAGCGAGCGTCTGCCCGCGCCCGTCGGCGACCTCGGCGAGCGCCCGCACCCGCGCGAGGTTCTCCTCGCTCAGGTACTCCGGCCGCAGCGGACCTCCCTGCGCGGCCCGCGAGTCCGCGGGGACGCCGTCGAGGTACTTGCGGGTCAGCAGCCCCTGGGCGAGCGGCGAGAACGCGACCACGCCCATCCCGGCCTCGCCGGCGACGTCGAGCAGGCTGCGGCCGCCCGCGTCGGCGTCCGGCTGCTCCACCCAGCGGTTCAGCATCGAGTACGAGGGCTGGTGCAGGGTCAGCGGCAGGCCCATCGACGCGGCGACGGCCAGCGCCTCGCGCGTCCGGGACGCCGAGTACGACGAGATGCCCGCGTACCGCGCACGCCCGGACTCGACGGCGGTCCGCAGCGCGCCGATCGTCTCCTCCAGCGGCGTGCTCGGGTCGAACCGGTGGCTGTAGAACACGTCGACGTGGTCGACGCCGAGCCGGCGCAGCGACTGGTCGAGCGACGCGAGCAGGTACTTGCGCGACCCGAACTCGCCGTAGGGGCCGGGCCACTGCCGGTAGCCGGCCTTCGTCGCGATCAGGAGCTCGTCGCGGTAGGGCGCCAGGTCGGTGGCCAGCAGCCGGCCGACGCTCTCCTCGGCCGCACCCGGGGGCGGGCCGTAGTTGTTCGCGAGGTCCAGGTGCACGACGCCGAGGTCGACGGCGCGCAGCACGAGGGCGCGCTGGTCGGCGAACGGCGTGGCGTCGCCGAAGTTCTGCCACAGGCCCAGCGTGGCCGCGGGCAGGTCCAGCCCGGAGCGGCCCGCGCGGCGCAGGGGGAGTCGGTCGTGGCGGTCGGGGTCGGCGAGGTGCACGACCCCGACCGTACCGGCCGGACGACCGCAGGGGTCAGGACACCACGCGCAGGCGGATCGTCTCCGGGCGGGCGCGCAGCGCCTCGACGACCTCGCGCTCGACGGCGACGGCGTCGGTCACCACGTAGCCGACCTCGCCGCGGGTCGCGAGCAGCTGGCCCTCGATGTTCGCGCCGTGCTCGGCGAGCGTGGCGTTGACCGCGGCGAGCACGCCGGGGACGTTGCGGTGCAGGTACGCGAGCCGGTGCACGCCCTCGCGGCGCTCGAGCGTGAGGTTCGGCAGGTTGACGCTGAGCATCGTGGTGCCGGTGGCGAGGTAGTCGCGCAGCTTGTTCGACACGAACTGCCCGATGGCCTCCTGCGCCTCCTCCGTCGACCCGCCGGTGTGGGGCGTGAGGATGACGTTCGGCAGCCCGCGTAGCTCGGAGTCGAACGGGTCGCCCTTGCGCTTGGGCTCGACGGGGAACACGTCCACCGCGGCGCCGGCCACGTGGCCCGCGAGCACCGCGTCGCGCAGGGCCGCGTAGTCCACGACGAACCCGCGGGACAGGTTGAGGAAGATCGCGCCCTCGCGCATCCGGGCGAACTGCTTGGCGCCGAACAGGCCGGCGTTGCCGCTGCGGCCGTCGACGTGCAGCGTCACGATGTCCGCGACGTCGAGCAGCTCGTCCAGGGTCTCCGCACGGCGCGCGTTGCCGAGCGCCAGCTTCTCGGCGGTGTCGTAGAACACCACGGACATGCCGAGGTTCTCCGCGAGCACCGACAGCTGGGTGCCGATGTTGCCGTACCCGACGATGCCGAGCGTGCGACCGCGGACCTCGTGGGCGCCGTCGGCGGACTTGTTCCACACGCCGTCGTGCATCGACCGGTCGAGCACGGTGAGCCGGCGGGTCAGTGCGATGATGTCGGCCAGCGCGATCTCCACCACCGAGCGGGTGTTCGAGAACGGCGCGTTGAACACCGCGACGCCCCGGGACGCCGCCGCGTGCAGGTCCACCTGGTTGGTGCCGATGCAGTACGCGCCGATCGCGACCAGGTCGGTGGCGGCGTCGAGCACCGCCTCGGTGACCTGGGTCTTGGAGCGGATGCCCAGCAGGTGCACCCCCTGGAGGGCCTCGGCGAGCTCGGACTCGTCGAGCGCGCCGGAGCGCGTGACGACCTCGTAGCCGGCCGCCTCCAGGATGGAGCGGGCCTGAGGATGCAGGTTCTCGAGCAGCAGGGCGCGTAGCACGCCCCTATGGTGCGCCGGAACCGCCCGGGCTCCAAGCCGGTCCCGGTCCTCGGACACCCGGGTCAGGCGTCGCCGTCCCAGCCGGCGGGCAGGGGCCGGGCGTGCACGACGTGCAGCGCCTGCGTCGGCCGGGTCATCGCGACGTACAGGTCGCCGGCGCCGCCCTTGAGGACGTCCGCGGGCTCGACCAGGACCACCGCGTCGAACTCCAGGCCCTTGCTCTGCGTCGGCGTCATGAGCGTCAGCGGGGCGTCGAGGTCCGGCAGGCCGGTCCGGGTCGACCCGGCGCCCGGCAGCACCGCGGCCAGCGTCGGGAGCAGCTCCGGCGGGGCGATGACCGCCACCCGGCCCGCGCCGCTCGCGTCCCGGACCGCCGCGAGGGCCTCGGCCGCGTGCCGGGCCGTGGCCGCGGGGGCGTCCGCGGCGTCCACGTGCTCGGTGCGCAGGGCGTCCTCGACGTCGCGGGCGGACGTGGTCGGCGTCAGGGGCAGGCCCGCGGCGCGCCCGACCCGCTCCGCGGTCCGTGCGACGGACGCGGGCGTCCGGTAGTTGACCGTCAGCTCCGCGAGCCGCCAGCCGCCCTGCAGGAACCGGTCGAACGTCGTCGCCCAGCGCCGGGTCCCCGCCGTCGTCGACGTCTGCGCGACGTCGCCCACCACGGTCAGCGACCGCGTCGGCACGCGGCGCAGCACCATCCGCCACGCCATCGGCGACAGCTCCTGGGCCTCGTCGACCACCACGTGCCCGTAGGTCCAGGTCCGGTCGGCCGCGGCGCGCTCCGCCGTGGTCAGCGCGGGCCCGGTCGAGGCGAACCGGTCGGCCAGCAGCTCGGCGGACACCAGCCCGCCGCCCGACTGCTCGAGCACCTGGCGGGCGTAGTCGACCTCGGCGGTGCGCTGCGCGGCGTCCTGCTTCGCCTGCGCGCGCGCGGCCTGGTCGTCCTCGCCCAGCAGCTCCGCGGCCTCGTCCAGCAGCGGCACGTCGGCCTCGGTCCACGGCGCGTCCGCGGCCCGCAGCAGCGCGGCGCGCTCGTGCGCCGAGAGCTCCGGCGCCGCGGCGTCCAGGCGGGCGGGCCGCGACAGCAGGCCCGAGATCAGGCCCTGCGGGGTCAGCGGCATCCACGCGAGGTTGAGCGCGATCCGGATCTCGCGGGTGGTCCGCAGCTCCTCGATGATCTCGCCGCGCTCGTCGGGCGCGACCGACCAGCCGAGCTGGTCGACGTACTGCTGCGCGAGCCGGCCGAGCATGTCCCGGACGAACGTGACGCGGGCCTGGTTGTGCGGGCGGTGGCCGCGGCGGGCGTGCGCGATCGCGGACCGCACGTCGTTCGGGCGCACGACGATCGTGTGCCCGTCGATCTTCACGGTCGTCGGCTGCTCCGGGGCGCGCTGCCGCTGCCGCACGGCGCGCTCGACGATCCGCTTCCACACCGTGCGGCCCTTGATCTCCGCGACCGCGTCGGGCTCGGTGCCCGTCGCGACCAGGCCCGGGAACAGCTCGCCGACCGTGGTCGACACGACGCCTGTCTCACCCAGGGAGGGCAGCACCTGGTCGATGTACCGCAGGAACGTGCGGCTCGGCCCGAGCAGCAGGACGCCCGAGCGCTCCAGCACGCGCCGGTGGTTGTACAGGAGGTAGGCGGCGCGGTGCAGCGCGACGGCCGTCTTGCCGGTGCCCGGACCGCCCTGGACCACGAGGGCCCCGGCGAGGTCCGCGCGGATGATCGCGTCCTGCTCCGCCTGGATGGTCGCGACGATGTCACCCATCCGGCCGGTGCGCCGGGCCGCCAGCGCCGCGAGCAGCGCACCCTCGCCGGACAGGGCGCCCAGCCGGTCGGCGGCCTCGGGGTCGGCGAGCACGTCGAGGTCGAGCACCTCGTCCTCGAGCCCGGTGACGCGACGGCCCCGGGTCACCAGGTGCCGGCGCTGCACGACGCCGTCGGGGTGGGCCGCGGTCGCCCGGTAGAACGCCTGCGCCGCGGGTGCGCGCCAGTCGGTGAGGATCGACGCGTGCTCGTCGTCGTTCAGGCCGATGCGGCCGATGTAGCGACGGCCCTCGTCCAGCAGGTCCAGCCGGCCGAACGCCAGCCGGTCCTCGACGGCCTCGAGCCGGGCCAGGCGGTCCTCGTACAGCGTCGCGAACGCGTCGCGCTCCGACCGGTTCTGCGGCGAGCCCGACGGCCCGACCCGGCGGACCTCCGCCAGACGCTCCCGGGTCCCCGCCCGCAGCTCGTCGAGCCGGGCGTACAGCCGGTCCACGACCTCCTGCTCGGCCGCCAGCTGAGCCTCGATCCCCGTCACGCGTGCTCCCCGTCGGTCGTCCCCGCGGCGCCCCGCGCCGCACCAGCCCGCGCGTCGACCAGGTGGTCACCCGGCGCGAGCGGCCAACCATCATCCCCCATCCGCGGGGCGTCGTGCCACGCCCCGTCGGCCACCGGGACCCGGGGCCGGGAACACCGGGGCGACGGGAGGTGTTCTTGCTGGCGGAACGCCGTCCGGCACGGGCGGCGAGCACGTCGTCACGAGGAGGACCCATGCTCGATCCGAGCGAGATCTACGACGTCGACCCGGCGGTCGCCGCCGAGGTCGAGGCACGGACCGCGGGTGGCAGCGGGCCGGTGCTGGTGCACGCGGTGCGCGGGTTCGTCGACGCCGGCGGAGCCGGGCGCCTGGCGAGCGAGCACCTGACCGAGCAGCTCGGCGGCGAGCGGCTCGCGACGTTCGACGTCGACCAGCTGCTCGACTACCGGTCCCGGCGCCCGACCGTGACCTTCGAGTCCGACCACTGGGGCGAGTACGACGAGCCGGTCCTCGCGATCGACCTCGTGCGCGACACCGCCGGGGTGCCGTTCCTGCTGCTGCACGGCGTCGAGCCCGACGTCCAGTGGGAGCGGTTCGCGGCCGCGGTGCGCCAGATCGTCGAGCGGTTCGACGTGCCGCTGACGGTCGGCATGCACGGCATCCCCATGGGCATCCCGCACACCCGCCCGCTGTCGGTGACCGCCCACGCCAACCGGCCCGAGCTGGTGGCGGACTACACGTCCTGGTTCGGCAGCGTGCAGGTCCCCGCGGACGCCGGGTCGCTGCTGGAGATCCGGCTCGGCCAGTCCGGGCACGACGCGATGGGCTTCGCCGTCCACGTCCCGCACTACCTCGCGCAGTCGCCGTACCCGCAGGCCAGCATCACCGGCCTGGAGCACGTGCAGCGCGCCGCGGGCCTCGAGCTCGACCTCGGGGCGCTCACCGCCGCCGCGGAGGAGACGCTCCTCGAGGTGACCCGGCAGGTCGACGACTCGCCCGAGGTCGCGACCGTCGTGCAGGCCCTCGAGCAGCAGTACGACGCGTTCAGCCGGAACATCGGGCGCCCGAGCCTGCTCGCCGAGACCGCGGACATCCCGACGGCCGACGAGCTGGGCGAGGAGTTCGAGCGGTTCCTCGCCGAGCAGCGCGGGGACGCCGGCGGGGCCTGACCCCCGCACGCCGTCCGTCGACGGGGCGGCGCCGGGTCGTGGGTAGGTGCCCCCACCCGGCGCCGCCCCGTCGTGCGGCACGGCAGAATGTCTGCACGTGACCACCGACCGCCGCGCCCTGCTCGTCTGGGGCGTCGGCGTCGCCGCCTACGTCGTCGCGATCCTCAACCGGTCGTCGTTCGGCGTCGCGACCCTCGAGGTCTCCGCGCTGTTCGGGGTGTCGTCCGCGGCGCTCGCGGCCGTCGCCGTCGCCCAGCTCGTCGTCTACGCGCTCCTCCAGGTGCCCGTCGGGGTGCTGCTGGACCGGTACGGCCCGCGCGTGCTGATCGCCACCGGCGCCGCCGTGATGGCGCTCGGGCAGCTCGTGCTCGCGCTCGCCCCGTCCGCGGTCTGGGTGCTGGCGGGCAGGGTGCTGGTCGGCGCCGGCGACGCCCTGACGTTCGTCTCCGCGGTGCGCCTCGTCCCCGCGTGGTTCGCCGCCCGCCGGGTCCCCGTGATGACCCAGCTCACCGGCAGCATCGGGCAGGTCGGCCAGGTGCTGTCCGCCGTCCCCGTGGTGGCGCTGCTGCACGCCGAGGGGTGGCGCACCACGTTCCTGTGCGTCGCGGCGCTCGGCGTGCTCGCCGCGGTGCTCGTGCTCGCGGTGGTCCGCGACTCCCCGGAGGCCGTCGCGCGGACCCGGGCCGACCGCGACGAGGCGGTCGCGCGTGGGGGCGGCCTGCTGCGTCGGCGGTGGCGCCCTGCGCCCGCCCGGGCCGCCCGCGAGCCCGGGGCGCTGCGCGCGGTCCTGCGCGACCCGGGCGCGCGCCTCGGGTTCTGGATGCACTTCTCCGGGCAGTTCTCGAACCACGTCGTCGTGCTGCTGTGGGGCTACGCGTTCCTCGTCGAGGGGCAGGGCCGCACCGCGGGGGAGGCGAGCGCGCTCCTCACGCTGAACGTCGTCGCGGCCGTGGTCTCCGGCCCGCTCATCGGCCTGGTCGTCGGCCGGCACCCGCGCGCGCGGATGCCGCTGGCGCTGGGCACCTCGGTGGCCATCGCGCTGGGCTGGCTCGCGGTCGCGGTGCCGCGGGACCCCGTGCCGCTCGCGGTGCTGGCCGCGTTCATCGTGGTGATCGGCGTCGGCGGGCCCACCTCCCTGATCGCGTTCGACGTCGCCCGGTCCTGCACGCCGCCCGCGCGGCTCGGCACCGCCACCGGGTTCGTCAACACGGGCGGCTTCGTGGGGGCGCTGGTGACGATGCTCGTGCTGGGCGTGGTGCTCGACCGGGTCGCCGGCGACGGGGTGCGGGACCTCGACGCGTTCCGGACCGCGTTCGCGTGGGTCGCGGTGCCCTGGGTGCTCGGCGTCGCGGGGATGCTGCTCGGCCGGCGCAGCGCCCGACGCGCCCACCCGGGGCTCGCGGTCTGACCGCCGCGCGGGGCCTCCCGACCGGTCGGTCGGTGTGGTCGTCCTGTGATCGCGCCGTGACCGGATCGTTGTCAACGGTGCCGAGGGAGCCCGGCAGAACCGTGGCGTCGGGATGACCTGCGTGAGAGTATCGACCCGTTGCAGTGACGTACTGACGCTTGACCGGCGCCGGTCGGGCAGCCCTCGCGGGCGGCTCGCCGACACCTTCCAGCCATCCGGCTGGTGCACCCGGTGCAGGACGCGGGATAGGCATTGCGGCACGGTACGGGGCACGAGGTCCCGTTCCGTCACCGGATGGACAGAAGGACAAGAACATGGCACAGGGTGCTGTCAAGTGGTTCAACGCCGAGAAGGGCTTCGGCTTCATCGCTCAGGACGGCGGCGGCGCTGACGTCTTCGTGCACTACTCCGCGATCGACTCCTCGGGCTACCGCAGCCTCGACGAGGGCCAGCGCGTGGAGTTCGAGATCACGCAGGGCCCGAAGGGCCCGCAGGCCGAGCAGGTCCGCCCGCTCTGATCTCAGGAGCCTCCCGCTCGCGCGGGTGAGTCTCGCGACGAGGCCGTACCCCCACGGGGGTGCGGCCTCGTCCGCGTCCCGGGCCCTACGGCTCCGGGCGCTCCGGGTCGCCGGGCCCGAGCTCTGGCTCGCCGGACCCGAGCTCCGGTGCGACGTCCCGGATCGGAGCCGCGCGGCCCACGAACGCCGCGAGCTCCCCGTCGCCCACCAGCCGGGCCGGCACCGGCAGGGACCGCAGGTCACGGGCCAGCCCCGCGTCGCCCAGCAGGTCGGGGTCGTCGGTCCCGACCACGACGATGTTCCCGTAGCGGCGGCCCTTGAGGAGCGCCGGCTCGGCGATCACCGCGACGTGCCGGAACACCGCGGCCGCCGTCGCCGCCTCGGCCCGGGCGAGCGCCAGCGGCGGCCGGTCGGCGCAGTTCGCGAGGTAGACCCCGCCCGGGCGCAGCACGCGGGCCGCGTCCCGCACGAACTCCTCCGTCGTGAGGTGCGGCGGCGTGCGGTCCCCGGCGAACACGTCGCGGACGACCGCGTCGGTGCTCGCGTCGGGCAGCGTCGCCAGCTCGGCGCGCGCCTCGCCGGCCCGCAGGCGCAGCGCGGGGGAGCGCGGCAGGTCGAACCAGGTCCGCACCAGCCGGACCAGCTCCCCGTCGAGGTCGACGGCCACCTGCCGCGCGCCGGGGAACCGCGCGTGCGCCCACCGGGCCATCGCGCAGCCCGCGGCACCGAGGTGCACCAGGCGCACCGGACCGTCACCGGCGGGCAGGTGGTCCAGCACGGCCGCCATCTGCTGCATGTACTCGAAGTCGAGCCGCTCCGGGTCGGCGAGGTCGAGGTGGGAGCTCGGCACGCCGTTCACGAGCAGGGTGACGGCGTCGGGGTCGTCGGGGGACCGCTGCACCTCGGCGGTGCCGGTCGCGATCGGCACGGGCCCGTCGGGCCACCGGTCGGCGGGCGGACCGCCGCGGGAGCCGCGTGTCGGTGGTCGGTGCGAGGCTGCACCGGGTCGGGCCGAGCGGTCGGACTTCTTCGATCCGGAACGGTCGCGGGACGCCACCCCTGCACGGTACGGGTTGACGCGTTCGAACAGGTGTTCGATACTGAGTGAGTCGAGAGAGGGAGGTGCGCGATGCCGGTCAACACCCTTCGTGCCCCGCGGAGTGCCGTGCCCGGGCTGTCCGGTCGCGCCGCCGAGCTGCTGGACCGCGCCGACGCCGAGCTGGTCGCCGCGCAGTTCTCCTCCGAGCCGTGGGAGCAGTTCACCCACGCCCACCTCGCCGCGCTGCGCGCCGGTGCCGCGGTGCTGGCGGTGCGGCAGCCGCTGTCGGGCCGCCGGGCGCCGCGCACGGTGTGGGAGCTGCTGGACTCCGTGGCCCCCGAGCTCGGGCGGTGGTCGAGCTACTTCGCCGGCGGTGCCGGTCTGCGCGCCGCGGTGGACGCCGGCCGGTTCGACGCCGTCAGCGCAGCCCGGGCGGAGCAGGTGCTGTGCCACGCCGAGGACTTCCTGGACGTCGTGCGCGCCGAGCTCGAGGGCGCGGAGCCGGACGACGCGCGGCTCGTCGGCGCCGCCGGGGTGCGCGCGGGATGAGCCGAGGTCCTCGCGCGGCGGAGGCGCGGCGGGACTGGGGCACCGAGGAGGACGGGTGCTCGATCCTGCACGTCGACATGGACGCGTTCTTCGCGTCCGTCGAGCTCGCCCGCCGGCCGCACCTGCGCGGGAGGCCCGTCGTCGTCGGCGGCTCCGAGCGCTCCGTGGTGCTGGCGGCCACCTACGAGGCCCGCGCCTTCGGGGTGCACTCCGCGATGCCGATGGCCGCGGCGCGCCGGCTCTGCCCGCAGGCGGTCGTCGTCCCGCCCGACCACACGGCGTACCACGAGGTCTCGCGCAGCGTCATGGACATCCTCCGCGAGGTGACCTCGCTCGTGGAGCAGGTGAGCGTCGACGAGGCGTTCCTCGACGTGAGCGGCGCGCGCCGGCGGCTCGGCAGCCCCACGCGGATCGCCGCGCTGATCCGCGAGCGGGTGCAGGCGCGGCACGGCATCACCTGCTCCGTCGGGGTCGCCGCCACCAAGTTCGTCGCGAAGCTCGCCTCGGGCCACGCGAAGCCCGACGGGGTGCTCCTGGTCCCGCGGGACGCGACCGTCGCGTTCCTGCACGTCCTGCCGGTGGGCGCGCTGTGGGGCGTCGGGGAGCGGACGGCAGGCGCGCTCGAGCGGTGGGGGATCCGCACCGTGGCGGAGCTGGCCGCGAGCGACGTGGGCACCGTGCAGCGCGCGGTGGGTCGGACCGCCGGCGCACACCTGTACGACCTCGCGTGGGGCCGGGACCCCCGGCCGGTGCACCCGGGACGGGAGGAGAAGAGCGTCGGCGCGGAGGAGACCTTCGCGGTCGACGTCCGGGACATGCGGGTCGTGGAGAGCAAGGCGCTCGAGCTCGCCGACCGGTGCGCCGGCCGGCTCCGCGCGCAGGGCGTCGTCGCCCGGACGGTGGCGGTGAAGATCCGCACGTCCGACTTCCGCACGCTCACCCGCTCGCGCACGCTCGTCCAGCCCACCGACGTCGGTCGCGAGCTGTACCTGGCGGCCCGGGAGCTGCTCGCCGGCGTCGACCTCGGCGGGCTGCCCGTGCGCCTCGTCGGCGTCCGCGCCGAGGGCCTCGCCCCCGCCGAGGACCAGGCGCGGCAGCTGACTCTCGAGGAGGCCGTCGCGGACAACGCGGACGCGCGCCGGGACGCCGAGCGGGCGATGGACCTGGTCCGTGAGCGGTTCGGCCGGGAGTCGATCGGCGCCGGGACCCGGACGGTCGGCAGGTCCGCGCGACCCGGTGCTGGCGCGTCCGGTGCCGCGATCCCCGTGACCGCCGGCGCCGCGGACCCGGCTGCGGGACCTGCCGCCGGCCGGGTAGCGGGCTCGGTCGCGCGCCCGGCGGGGGCGGCCGCGGCGGAACGGACCAGCGACGCCGAAGGTTCCCGTCACCCGGTGTCCGCAGCGTCACGCGGTCCGGTCGGTCGCTCGACTACCGCCTTCGGCGAACGCCCTCTATCCTGAGGCGAAGACAGTCCCAACGGCGGAGCACGGGGGTTGGAATGCCTCTCTCCGAGTACGAACAACGTGTACTGGAGCAGATGGAGCGTCAGCTCACGTCTGATGATCCTCGGCTCGCGAACACGCTCACAGCGCGTGGCCGCAAGCCGGTGATGCGATATGTGCTGGGCGGCATCGGAGCCGTCGTCGGCCTCCTCCTGCTCGTGGGCGGAGCCGCCTCGTCCGAGGTGTGGCTCGGGGTGCTCGGGTTCGTCGTCATGTTCGCGTCCGTCGCGTTCGCGTTCACGCGTCCGCGGCGCAGCACCGGCCCGGTCGGCGTCGTCCGGCCCGACGGCACCGCGACCCGACGACCGGCGGCGCCCAAGAAGGGCTTCATGAACCGCATGGAGGACCGCTGGGACCGTCGCCGCGAGAAGGGTCGCTGACCTCGCGCGTCGAGCACGGGCCCGGCGTTGCCTGACACGACCGCGCGCTGACTCCTGAGGCGTTGCGGCGCAAGTGTCGCGCGGGCGGACCTGTCGCCTGGGCGGACCTGTCGCTCCTGCACGCCCTGTCGCTGCGCGCTGACCTCGCGCCCGCCCCCACCTCCGTGGGGCGAGTGGTCACGACACGCTGGCGCGCGACCACCGCGGCTCGCGTGTCGTGACCACTCGTCGGCCGAGCGTGGGCGAGGCGCTCGCGCCACGGCGCACCCCCGCCGGACCTCCCGCCGGCGGCCAGGGCGACCCGCCCGCCGGCGCTAGCCCGCCTGCCCGCGCTCGCTGCCTAGCGGGTTCGCGAGAGGTCACGACACGCGGGTGTGCGCGCGGTGCGGTCAGCGTGTCGTGAGCTCTCGTCCGCGGCAGCGGGGGAGGGCACCCCGCGCGGCTCCGGAGCGGGCCCGGCCCGGCGGGTCGGGGCTGGTCGGGCTCGGCCGCGGCGGGTCGGCCGGGTCAGGCGGGTGCGGGGGTCCCGCCCTCGGCGGGGCGGGTGCGGGTCGACGTGCTCACGTCGGTGAGCACCGCGGCGACCCAGCCCTGCAGCTCCGTGGCGTCGTGCTCCACGGGGTGCGGGGCGTAGCGGTCCTGCTCGACGGCGGTCGCCAGCGCCACGAGCGCGCGGTCGCCCGCGGGAGTCAGCGGTCGGCCCCGGCGGGACTCGACCTGGGCACGCACGGTGTCGACGACCTGGCGGGGGGTGCGGGCGTCGGACCAGGTGATGCCGGCGCGCCGCAGCCGGTCGCGCAGCCGCCGCCACGCGACCTCGGAGGACAGCGCGCCGCCGGTTCCGCGGCGCCGGCGCAGCAGGGCGAGCGCGCCGGCGGTGGCGGCGAGGCCCCCGAGGACGACGCCGACCAGCACGAAGGGGCCGCCGCCGGAGCCGGTGTCGTCGCCGCCGGTGCTGCCGGAGCCGGCGGGCGCCGTGCTGGTCGTGGCGCCGGGGGTGGGGGCGAGGCTCGGCTGCGCGGGTGCGGCGCTGGGCGAGGCGGTGGGCGCGGCCGCGCGGAACGGGTTGCTCCAGGACGGCGGCGGGCCGGTCTGCACGGCGGGCGTCGGCTCGAACCGGACCCACCCGGTGCCGGGGAAGTACAGCTCGGGCCAGGCGTGCGCGTCGGCACCGGTGACCCGGTAGGCCCGGTCGGAGCCGAGGTCGCCGGGCAGGAACCCGACGCCGAGGCGCGCGGGGATGTCGAGGGTCCGCGCGAGCACGGTCATGGCGGTGGCGAACTGCACGCAGTAGCCGCGGCGGCTCTCCAGGAAGTCCCAGACGGCGTCGTCGCTGGAGGCGGCGTCGACGGTGGTGTCGTAGCGGAACCGGGTGCTGTCGCGGAAGTAGGTCTGCAGGGCGAGTGCCTGGTCGTACGGCGTGGTCGCGCCCTCGGTGACCTCGGCGGCGAGGGCGCGCAGGTCGGCCTCGTGGTCGGTGCCGGGCACCGCGAGGTAGGGGTCGAGGTCCCCGGGCCGGTCGCCGGTGGCGCCGCGGAGCATCTCCGGGGTGAGGTCGGGGATCTCGACCGTCATCGCGTACCGGGTGTCGACGTCGGTGCGCTCCCGGCCGACGACCTCGTCGCGGGCGACGTCGTAGCTCCACGCCCCGTCGATCTCGACGGTCCGGGGGAAGGTGCTGACCGGCAGCCGCTGCTCGCGGAGCGCGCCGACCTGCACGTCGACCTGCGCGAGGGTGCCGCGGTCGTCGTCGGGGGGCGTGCCGACCAGCGCGGGGTCCGAGGCGAGCAGGCCGTCGGGGTCCCACTCGGTGAGCTCGGCGGTCGGGTCGCGCTCCCAGCCGCGCCCGTCGAAGTCGCGCAGGGTGAAGGAGCGGAGCGGCCCGACGTTGCCGGCGGTGGCCGCGGGGCCGCGGTCGTCGTCGTCGAGGGCCTCGACGGTGTAGCGCAGCACCACCTGGTCGGACTGCTGGCGGAGGCTGTCGCGCAGGTCGAGGTCGTCGGCGAGCCGCACGGGTCCGACGGCGCCGGTCCCGACGTCGGGCAGGTCGAGCCAGGACCACGCGGGGACGGCGGCGACCACGGGGCCCGCGGCGAGCGTGAGGGCGACGAGCCCGGCGGCGCCGACCACCACCACCCCGGCGCGGCGGCCGGTGCGGTCGCGGGCGACCGACGGCTGGGCGAGCGCGAGCAGGACGAGGTACGCGAACCCGGTGGCCGCCAGCGCCCAGGTGCTGCCGGGGAAGCCGAGCACGACGCTCGGGGTCCACACCGCGAGGTACGCGAGGCCGGTCAGCGCGGGCATCCCGCAGCCGACGGCGAGCAGGTCGGCCGCCAGGAACACGAGCACCGCGGCCCCGACGAGGACGGCCTCGACGGGCGGCCAGACCGTGAGGGGCACGACGGACGTCTCGATGAGCTGGGCGGCCTGCGCGAGCAGCTGGCCGGCGCGCTCGACGGTGCCGGGGCCGACGAGCAGCGGGTTGCCGCCCGGTGGGGTCGCGTACCAGGCGAGCAGCGCGTACGCGGCCACGACGAGTCCGACGAGCGACGGCAGCCACGCCGACCGCGTGAGGCTGCGGACGCCGCCGACGACGAGCGCGGTGAGGGCGACGGCGATCGCGGCGCGCCAGGGCCACGGGCCGCCGGCCAGCAGCCCGCTCAGCGCGCCGAGGGCGGTCACGGTGGCGAGCGCGACGACGGTGGTCGCGACCGGCGACCGCCAGCCGCGGCGCAGCGCGTTCCCGCCGCTCACGCGGCACCGCCGGTGAGGCGCCACCACGTGGCGGCGAGGTCCGCCCCGGGTGCGGCCTGGACGACCCGCCAGCCGGCGCGGCGCAGCGCGCGGGCGGTGCCCCCGGCGGCCTCGTCGTCGTCGGCGCCGCGCACGACGGCCCAGCCGGGCCGGGTCTGGCTGACCCCGGCGAGCGCCGCGCGCCCGGCGGCGCCCTGCGGGCCGAGCACGGCGACGACCAGGCCGGAGCCGCCGTCGGTGTCGTCGAGCCCGCGGATCTCCGCGAGCAGCGCGCGCTGGGCGGTGCCGGTGTCGCCGTGCCCGGCGAGGTCGACGGTGGCCTCGAGGAGCTGCTGGCGCGACGGCGCCTCCAGGCGGGTCGCCCGGGGGTCGTCGGCGCCGGTGCCGGTCAGCAGGTGCGTCGGGTGCCCGGCGCCGTGCAGCGCGATCGCGGCCGACGCGGCGAGCGAGATGCTCCACTCGAGGGCCTCGCCGGGCGCGCACTGGTCGAGCAGGACGGTCACGGGTCGCATCCCGGCGCGCTCGTCGGACCGGACCACGAGCTCGCCGCGCCGGGCGCTGCTGGGCCAGTGCACGCGGCGCAGGTCGTCGCCGACCCGGTAGTCGCGCAGCGCGGCGTCGTCGGAGGCGGGCGACCGGGCGCCGACCACGGAGCGCTCGGGCTCGGCGACCAGCAGCTCGCGGGGCACGGGGAGGTCGACGACGGCGGGCCAGACGGTGACGGTCTCCCGCTCGCCGAGCGTCGCGCGCACCTGGGCGACGCCGAACGGGTCGGTCCGGGTGACGATCAGGGGGCCGAGGGCCCAGCGGCCGCGCCGGGTCGCCTGGACCGGGTACCGCAGCCGGACGGCCCGGGGCTCGCGGCTGACCGTGGCGCGCAGCGGGCGGCCGCCGGACAGCTCGACCGCGGCCTGCTCGCGCAGCCGGAGGTCCGCGAGCCGGGCCCGCGACGTCCCGCGGGCGAGGGCGACCTCGACCTGCACGTCCGCGGACCGGCCGACGTGCACCGGGTCGGGGTGCACCGCGCGCCGGGTGCGCAGCCCGCGTCCGCGCCCGGGGTCGCCGATGCCGACCGCGAGCAGGCCGAGCACGACGAGCAGCACCGGCAGCGTGCCGATGGTCAGCAGGTCGGTGGACCCGAACGCGGTGCCGGTCGCGGCGACCGCGGTGCCGAGGACCAGCATCCCGGTGCCCCGGCGGGTCGGGCGCAGGCGCATCAGCCCGCGGCGCTGCGGTCGTGCACGGCGCCGCGGTCGTGCACCGAGCCGCGCGCGGGCGCCGGGACGCCGGTCCGCGCCACGAGGTCGGCGATGACGTCCTGGCCCGAGCGGCCCGACAGCCGGGACTCGGCGCTGAGGATGACGCGGTGCGCGAGCACGGGCTCGGCGAGCTGCTGCACGTCGTCGGGCAGCACGTGGTCCCGGCCGGCGACGGCGGCGTAGCCCTTCGCGGCACGGAGCAGCTGGATCGCGGCCCGGGGGGAGGCGCCGAGGCGCAGCGCGGGGTCGTCGCGGGTGCCGGCGACGAGGTCCACGACGTACTGCTTCACCGCGGGGGACGCGTACAGGTGCCGGGTGGTCTCGATGAGCCGGCCGACCTGGGCGGCGTCGGTGACGGCGGTGAGGTGGGCGAGCGGGTCGGTGGTCTCCTGCAGGTCGAGCATCGCGAGCTCGGCCTCCGCGCTCGGGTACCCGACGGTGAGGCGCGCCATGAACCGGTCGCGCTGGGCCTCGGGCAGCGGGTAGGTGCCCTCCATCTCGACCGGGTTCTGGGTCGCGACGACGAGGAACGGCCGCGGCAGCGGGTAGGTCGTCCCGTCGACGGTGACCTGGGCCTCCTGCATGGACTCCAGCAGGGCGGCCTGCGTCTTGGGGGAGGCGCGGTTGATCTCGTCGCCGATGACGACGTGCGAGAACACCGGGCCGGGCCGGAACTCGAACTCCTGGGTCGCCGCGCGGTAGATCGTCACGCCGGTCAGGTCGCTGGGCAGCAGGTCGGGCGTGAACTGCACGCGGCCCACGGTGCAGTCGATGCTGCGGGCGAGCGCCTTGGCGAGCGTGGTCTTGCCGACGCCGGGCACGTCCTCCAGCAGCAGGTGCCCCTCGGCGAGCAGCACGGCGACGGTCGTGCGGACCAGCTCGGGGCGACCGGAGACGACGCGGTCGATCCCCGCCCGCATCCGGTCCGTCACGGTGATGAGCTCGTCCATCTCGGACGCACCGGGTACTGCTCGCGGCATGGGAACCCCTCGGTCGACTGGGGAGAGCCTAAGGGGAGGTCGGCCGGTGCGGGAGGTGATCCCCCCACTTCCCCCCACCCGCGCCGGACCCCGGTCCTCCACATCGCTCCCCGGCGCGCCCTGCGTCGCGCGGGGCTGCGAGGGCGTGACGCCGCGTGAGCCGCTGACCAGCGCAGACGCGTCCTCGGGAGTGGGGGAGGGCGAGGGTCGGTCGACAGGGATCCGCCGCGCGCACTGCAGATTCCTCCACCTCGCTCCACCGGTCCTGACCTGCACAGACACCTCAACTTCACCCGTCCGCCGCCGATTCACAGGGTGCTGGTGGAGTGAAGTGGAGTACCGTGGAGCCATCGGGTGCCGCAGGGCGCCCGACCGCGCGGTCCGGGGAGGAGGGCGACGTGGGGTTCGAGCAGACGCTTGCCGGACTCGGCGCCGCTGTGCCCTTCCTCGGGACGCACACCCCGAAGCTGGACGAGAAGGGGCGGCTGATCCTCCCGGCCAAGTTCCGCCCCCAGCTCGCCCAGGGTCTGGTCATGACCCGGGGTCAGGACCGGTGCCTGTTCCTGCTGCCGCTCGACGAGTTCGCGCGGATGCACGACAAGCTCCGGCAGGCCCCGGTGACGAGCAAGCAGGCGCGGGACTACCTGCGCGTGTTCCTGTCCGGCGCCTCCGACGAGACGCCGGACAAGCAGGGGCGCATCTCGATCCCCCCGATGCTGCGCACCTACGCGGGTCTCGACCGGGACGTCGCCGTGATCGGCGCCGGCACCCGGGTGGAGATCTGGGACCTGCAGGCGTGGGAGTCGTACCTGGCGGAGCAGGAGGCCGGGTACGCCGAGACCGCCGAGGAGGTCTTCCCCGGGGCCTTCTGAGCCCGGGCCGCCGCACCGAGCACCACCGGCACCACCCCGAACCACCCAGCACGACCCGCACCACCGCACGACGAGACCTCCCCCCGGCAGCTCTGACGCCACTTCCCCGGCGCCAGAGGGCCGGTGGGGGATCTGGTCGGACGGCGGAGGGGCCGCCCGACCACCAGCCCCGCAGCACCACGCACGCAGCACCACGCACGCACCACAGCCGCAGCACCCACGCACGCAGCACCGAGTCCGCACCGCCCGAGGAGGCCCGCATGTCCGAGCGCGACGCCGCGTCGCGGCACACGCCCGTGCTGCTCCAGCGCTGCCTCGACCTGCTGGCCCCCGCCCTCGCGGAGCCGGGCTCGGTGATGGTGGACGCGACGCTCGGCATGGGCGGGCACACCGAGGGCGTGCTGGCCGCGTTCGAGCACGTGCGTGTGATCGGCGTCGACCGCGACCCCGAGGCCCTGGCGCTCGCGTCGGAGCGGCTCGCCCGGTTCGGCGACCGGTTCACCCCCGTGCACGCGGTGTACGACGAGATCCCCGCGGTGCTCGAGCGGCTCGGCCTGCCCGGCGTGCAGGGCGTCCTGATGGACCTCGGCGTGTCGTCGCTGCAGCTGGACGAGGCCGAGCGGGGCTTCTCCTACGCGCAGGACGCGCCGCTGGACATGCGGATGGACCCGACGCGGGGCCTGACCGCCGCCGAGGTGCTCAACACCTACGACGAGCGCGAGCTCACCCGGGTCCTGCGCGAGTACGGCGAGGAGCGGTTCGCGGGGCGGATCGCGCGGCGGATCGTCCAGGCGCGCGAGCAGGCGCCGCTGGAGCGGACCCACGAGCTCGTGGACCTGGTGCGCGCGGGCATCCCCGCCGCGGCCCGGCAGACCGGCGGCAACCCCGCCAAGCGGACGTTCCAGGCGCTGCGGATCGAGGTCAACGACGAGCTCGCGGTCCTGGCCCGCGCGGTCCCGGCGGCGATCGAGTCGCTGGTGGTGGGGGGCCGGATCGTCGTCGAGTCGTACCAGTCGCTCGAGGACCGGCTGGTCAAGCGCGCGTTCGCGGCCGGCGCCGAGATCAGCTCCCCGCCCGGCCTGCCGGTCGTCCCGGAGACGGACGAGCCGTACCTGCGGCTGCTGATCCGCGGTGCGGAGGAGGCCGACGAGGCCGAGCTCGCCCGCAACCCGCGGTCGCAGTCGGTGCGCCTGCGGGCGGCCGAGCGGCTGCGCCCGACACCCGAGCACCGGCGGCCCGTGGCGGACGGCGGCAGTCCCGCCGGCCGCGGCCGCAGCACCCGTCCCCGCAGCACCCGCAGCACCAGCACCGGACCGAGGAGAACCGCATGAGCGCCCAGCAGGCCGCAGCGCGGGTCCAGGCACCCCGCGTCCAGCCCCGTCCGTCCGCCCCGGCCCCCGCGACCCGTACCGCCCCGCGGCTCCGCCTGGTCCGCCCGCCGGCCCAGGCCCGCACGCACGTGCCGTTCGTGGTCTCGTGCATGGCGATCCTCGGCGGGGCGCTGCTGTCCGCGCTGCTGCTGAACACGCAGCTCGCCGCGGGCGCGTACGAGACCCGCACCATGGACGTCCGGCTCGCCGAGCTGGCCAGGGACGAGCAGGCGCTGGCCGCGCAGATCGACGCGAACACGTCGCCCGCGAACCTCGCGGCGGCGGCGCAGGGCCTCGGCATGCAGCCCGCGGGCCCGACCGGCTGGCTCACGCTCGCCGACGGCACGGTCCGGGGCGGCACGGAGCCCACGCCGTGAGCACGCCGACCCGTCGCACCGCCGCCCCCGCGCGGCCGGTGCGCCCGGCCGGCCGCGGCACCGTGCCCACCCAGCGCGGCCCACGGGGGCCGTGGGCCCCGGCGCGCACCGGCGGCCCGAGCCTGGCCGTCCTGCACCGGCGTCGCGCCGTGCTGGTCGTGCTGATCGCGCTGCTGCTGACGGTGTTCACCGGCCGGCTGGTGTGGCTCCAGGGCATCGGGGGAGACGCGATCGCCGCCGAGGCGCTGCAGAACCGGCTCACCAACGCCCAGCTGGTCGCCTCCCGGGGGCAGATCACAGACGCGAACGGCGAGGTGCTCGCCACCTCGGTGGACCGGTACGACATCGCGGTGAACCAGAACCTGGTCGCGACGTGGTCGGCGACGGTCGACGGCGAGTCCTACTCGGGCGCCGCCGGCGCCGCCCAGCTGATCGCCCCGCTGCTCGAGGTCAACGCCGCCGAGCTGGGCGCGAAGCTCGACGGCGACTCCGGGTTCAAGTACATCGCCAAGGGCGTGCTGCCCGAGGTGTGGCAGGCGGTCCGCGAGCTGCGGATCAACGGCATCTCCGCGGAGCAGGTCGCCGAGCGGGTGTACCCGAACGCGAACCTGGCGGGCAACGTGCTCGGCTGGGTCAACGCCGAGGGCACGGGCGCGCAGGGCCTCGAGGCGGTGCTCGACTCCGAGCTCACGGGGACCCCCGGCAGCACCACGTACGAGCGCGGTCGCGGCGGCCAGCAGATCCCGGGCGGCTTCGAGGAGTCGACGCCGGCGACCGACGGCCGCGACGTGCAGCTCACCCTCAACCTCGACCTGCAGTGGAAGGCGCAGCAGGCCATCGAGGCGCAGGTGGCGGCCACCGGCTCCGACTCGGGCTCGATCGTGGCGCTCGACGTGAAGACCGGTGAGGTGCTCGCCATCGCGGAGTCCCGCACGGTCGACCCGAACAACCCGGGCGCGACCACCGACCTGTGGCGCGGGTCCAGCGCGGTCTCCGACGTGTTCGAGCCCGGTTCGACGGCCAAGATCATCACGATGGCCGCGGCGATCGAGACCGGGCTGGTCGACCCGTACACGCAGTTCGAGGTGCCGTACCAGTACACGACGGCGAACAACCAGACGTTCAAGGACTCGCACGAGCACGCGGGCCTGCGGCTGACGACGACCGGCATCTTGGCGGAGTCGTCGAACACCGGCACCGTCATGATCGGCCAGGACATCCCGCAGCAGGTCCGGTACGACTACCTGGCGAAGTTCGGCTTCGGGGCGAAGACCGGCATCGAGCTGCCGAACGAGTCCGCCGGCCTGCTGCACCCCGCGGACCAGTGGGACGGCCGGTCCAAGTACGCCGTGCTGTTCGGCCAGGCCGTGTCCGTGACCGCGCTGCAGGCCACCGAGGTGTTCGCCACGATGGCGAACGACGGCGTGCGGATCACGCCGCACCTGGTCAAGGGCTGGACGGAGCCGGACGGCACGTACACCCCGGCGGCGCCCGCCGCGCGCACCCAGGTCGTGTCCCCGGAGACGGCGAACACCGTGCTGTCGATGATGGAGAGCGCCGTCGACGAGGGCACCGGCTCCTCGGCCGCGATCCCGGGCTACCGCGTGGCCGGCAAGACGGGCACCGCCCAGTCGTGGGTCGTCCCGGGCCGGACCGGCATCACGGCGTCGTTCATCGGCGTCGCGCCCGCCGACGACCCCGCGATCGCGATGAGCGTCGTGCTGCACAACCCGAAGACGTCGGAGTGGGGCGGCACCGTCGCCGGTCCCGTGTTCTCGGACGTGGCCGGCTACGCGCTCACCGAGCTCGGCGTCGCCCCCAGCGGCACCCAGCCCGAGCTGTTCCCGACGACCTGGTGACCGCGCCGGTGACGCGCGCCGTGACGCAGGTCTCGGCGACGCCCTGTAGCACGGCTGCGGTCGCGGGCGGCCCGGCCCCGCGCGGTAGATTCTCCCTATGACGTCCCCGCAGGGCCGGCTGCGCCCGGAGCACCCCCACCGCCGCCGGGTCGCCGACCTCGCCGACGCGTTCGCGCTCGTCGCCACGGGTCCGGGCGACGCCGGCGTGCCGGCGGACCTCGAGACCTCCGGCATCACGGTCGCCAGCGGCGACGTGCTGCCGGGCGACGTGTTCGTCGCCGTCCCCGGTGCGCACACCCACGGGGCCGCGCACACCGGCCAGGCGGTCGCCGCCGGGGCCGTGGCCGTGGTCACCGACGCCGCGGGCGCGGAGCTGCTCGCCGCCGACCCGCTCGCCGCCGGCCTGCCCGTCCTGGTGACGCCCGACCCGCGCGGCCAGGCGGGCCCGATGGCGGCCTGGCTGCACGACCACCCCGGGCGGCGTCTGACGACGGTCGGCATCACCGGCACCAACGGCAAGACCACCACGACGTACTTCGTCGACTCCGCCCTGCGCCGTGCCCACGACCGGACGGTCGTCATGGGCACGGTCGAGCTGCGGATCGGGGACGACGCGATCGAGAGCCCGCGGACCACCGTCGAGGCCCCGGTGCTGCAGTCCGTCCTGGCGCTCGGGCTCGAGCGCGGCGCGACCGCGGCGGTCACCGAGGTGTCCTCGCACGCGCTGGCGCTCGGGCGGATGGCCGGCCTCGAGGTCGACGTCGCCGGGTTCACCAACCTGCAGCGGGACCACCTCGACTTCCACGGCGACATGGAGGGCTACTTCCAGGCCAAGGCCCGGCTGTTCCACGCCGGGCACGCCAGGCGGGGCGTGGTCGTCGTCGACGACGCGTGGGGCCGGCGCCTCGCGGCCGAGGCCGAGATCCCGGTCGACACCGTCGCCACCCACGTGGGCTCCCCGGAGTCCGCGACCGCCGACTGGGCCGTGACCGAGGCCGACATCGGCCTGGACGGCGTCGGCTCGACGTTCGTGCTGCGCGGCCCCGACGGCACCGAGCACCGTGCCGCGAGCCCGCTGCCGGGCCTGGTGAACGTGTCGAACGCGGCGCTGGCCGTCGTGCTCGCGCACCGGGCCGGCGTGCCGCTGGCGGACGCGATCGACGCCGTCGGCCGCTCGGCCGGGGTCCCGGGGCGCATGGAGCGCGTCATCGAGCGCGGTGCCGGGCGGCCGCTGTGCCTCGTCGACTACGCGCACACGCCCGACGCCCTCGTGCTGGCACTGGAGGCCGTGCGCCCGATCACGCCCGGCCGCCTGGTCATCGTGTTCGGCTCCGACGGGGACCGGGACCGCGGGAAGCGTCCGATCATGGGCGCCGTCGCCGCGCGGCTCGCCGACGTCCTCGTCGTCACCGACGAGAACCCGCGCTCGGAGGACCCCGCGTCCATCCGGGCCGCCATCCTGGACGGGGTCCGCGACGAGCGCCCCGACCTCGCCGACGTGCACGAGGCGACCAGCCGCACGCAGGCCATCCACGACGCCCTCGACCTCGCGACGGAGCTGGACACCATCATCATCACGGGCAAGGGCCACGAGCCGACGCAGGAGATCGCCGGCGTCTTCCACCGGTACAACGACCGCGACGTGCTGCGGGCGGCGCAGGCCACCGGCGCGCAGGCCCCGGTCGTGCAGGGGCCGCAGGCGTGATCGCGCTGACGGCGGCGCAGGTGGCGGCCGCGACGGGCGGGCGGCTGCACCCGGCGGACCTCGACCCGGCGACGGTGGTCTCCGGCGCCGTGGTCGTCGACTCGCGCCAGGTCGAGCCCGGGTCGCTGTTCGTGGCCCTGCCCGGTGAGCACGTCGACGGGCACGACTTCGCGTCGACCGCGGTCTCCGGTGGCGCGCGCCTCGTGCTGGCCGCGCGCGAGCTGGCCGACGACGCGGGCGACGCGCTGCCGTCGGTCGTCGTCGAGGACGTGGAGCGCGCGCTCGGCGACCTGGCCCGCGAGGTGCTCGTGCTGCTGCGCGAGGCCGCCGCGGAGCCCGGGGGCGCGGGTCTGCAGGTGATCGGCGTGACCGGCTCGGTCGGCAAGACCACCACCAAGGACCTGCTGGCGCAGCTGTGCACCGCCGCCGGCCCGACGGTCGCCCCGGTCAAGTCGTTCAACAACGAGATCGGCCTGCCGCTCACGGTGCTGCGCGCCGACGAGCAGACCCGGTTCCTCGTGCTCGAGATGGGCGCCTCCGGCCCCGGGCACCTCACCTACCTCACCGACATCGCGCCGCCCGACGTCGCGGTGGTCCTGGTCGTCGGGCACGCCCACCTCGGCGGGTTCGGCGGCATCGAGGCCGTCGCGCGCGCGAAGTCCGAGATCGTCACGGGACTCGCGCCCGGCGGCGTCGCGGTGCTGAACGCGGACGACGACCGCGTGCGCGCGATGGCGGACCTCGCGCCCGGCCCGGTCGCGACGTTCGGCACCACCAGCACCGCCGACGTGCGCGCCGTCGACCTGCGGGTGGACCGCGCCGGGCGCGCCGCGTTCACGCTGGACGCCGGCCCGGTCCCGCCCGTCGAGGGCGACGCCCCGGGGGAGCGGCGCCGCGCGGACGTCGCGCTGCGGCTCGTGGGGGAGCACCACGCCCACAACGCGCTCGCCGCCGCCGCCGCGGCGCTGGCCGTCGGCCTGCCGCTCGACGACGTCGCCGCCGGGCTCGGCGCCGCCGACGCGCTCAGCCCGCACCGGATGCACGTGGTCGACCGGCCGGACGGCATCACGGTCGTGGACGACTCGTACAACGCCAACCCGGACTCGGTGCGGGCGGCGCTGCGCGCGCTCGCCGTGCTGGCCGGGCGCGAGCGCCGCTCGGTCGCGGTGCTCGGCGAGATGATGGAGCTCGGGCCCGACGCGCGCGCCGAGCACGAGGCGATCGGCCTGCAGGTCGTGCGGCTCAACGTCGGCCTCACGGTCGTGGTGGGGAAGGGCGCCCTCGGTATCGCGGCGGGCGCCCAGCGCGAGGGGTCGTGGGGCGACGAGGTCGCGATCGTGGACGACGTCGACGCCGCGGCCGCGCTGCTCGAGCGCGAGCTGCGCCCCGGTGACGTCGTGCTGGTGAAGTCCTCGCAGGACGCCGGCCTGTGGCGCCTCGGGGACCTGCTGACCGCCGGCGGCGCCGGTGCGACGGAGGTGCCCGCGTGATCTCCGTCCTCGTCGCCGGTGGCGTCGCGATGGTGGTGGCCCTGCTGGCCACGCCCCTGTTCATCAACTTCCTGGTCACGAAGCAGTACGGCCAGTTCATCCGCCAGGACGGCCCGACCGCGCACTACACCAAGCGTGGCACGCCCACGATGGGCGGCGTCGTCATCATCGGGGCCACCCTGATCGGCTGGGCCGTCGCCGCGCTGGCCAGCGGGAACGTGCCGAGCGCCTCGGCGGTGCTCGTGCTGTTCCTCATGACCGGCCTGGGCGTCGTCGGGTTCCTGGACGACTTCATCAAGATCTCCCGCCAGCGCAGCCTCGGGCTGTCCGCCCGGTGGAAGATCGTCGGCCAGGGCGCCGTCGGCATCACGTTCGCGGTGCTCGCGCTGCAGTTCCCCGACGCGACGATGCGCACCCCGGCGTCGACCAAGATCTCGTTCATCCGCGACACCGGCCTGGACCTCGCGTTCGCCGGGGCGACCGTGGGCGCGATCCTGTTCGTGATCTGGGCGAACTTCCTCATCACCGCCTGGTCCAACGCGGTCAACCTCACCGACGGGCTGGACGGGCTCGCGACCGGCGCCTCGCTGATCGTGTTCGGCGCCTACGTCATCGTCTGCGTCTGGCAGTTCAACCAGCGGTGCGCGCTGACCGCCGGCGCCCGGTGCTACGCCACCCGCGACCCGCTGGACATGGCGGTGGTCGCCGCGGCGATCACCGGCGCGTGCTTCGGGTTCCTGTGGTGGAACGCCAGCCCCGCGAAGATCTTCATGGGCGACACCGGCTCGCTGGCCCTCGGCGGCGCGCTCGCCGGCATGTCGATCGTGACCCGCACCGAGGTGCTGGCCGCGATCATCGGCGGCCTGTTCGTCATCGTGGTGCTGTCGGACGTCATCCAGATCGGGTTCTTCAAGATGACGGGCAGACGGGTCTTCAAGATGGCACCGCTGCACCACCACTTCGAGCTGTCGGGGTGGGGCGAGGTCACCATCGTGATCCGGTTCTGGCTGATCGCCGGGCTGTTCGTCGCGCTCGGCGTCGGGATCTTCTACGCGGAGTGGGTGACGGGCTGACCGTGGCGGACGGCGCTGACGACCTGACCCGGTCCGCGCTCGCGTCGGCGACGGTGGTCGTCGCCGGGCTCGGGGTGTCCGGACGCGCCGCGCGCGACGTGCTCGCCGGCCTCGGCGCCCGCGTCACCACGGTGGACGACCGGGCCGAGGACGCCGACGCGCGCGACGTCGCGGCCTTCCTCGCGCGGGGCGGGCTCGACGGCGTGGACGTCGTCGTCGCGTCGCCCGGTCTGCCCCCGAGCCACCCGCTGCTGGCCGCCGCGCGCGCCGCCGGCGTGCCGGTGTGGAGCGAGGTCGAGCTCGCGTGGCGGCTGCGTGTCGGCCGGGACTCCGGCGACGGGCCCGCGCCGTGGCTCGCGGTCACCGGGACCAACGGCAAGACGACGACCGTCGAGATGCTGGCCTCCGTGCTCACGGCCGCGGGCCGCCGCACGGCCGCGGTGGGCAACGTCGGCACGCCCGTGGTGCTCGCCGCCACCGACCCGGCGCTGGACGTGCTGGCCGTCGAGCTGTCGAGCTTCCAGCTGCACCACACCACGTCGATGGCCGCGCAGGCCGCCGTGGTGCTCAACGTCGCCGCCGACCACCTCGACTGGCACGGCTCCCTGGACGCGTACGCCGCGGACAAGGGCCGGGTCTACGCCGGGGTCGAGGTCGCGTGCGTCTACAACGCCGCCGACCCGACCACCGAGGACCTGGTCCGCGACGCCGACGTCGCCGACGGCGCCGTCGCGGTCGGGTTCACCCTCGGCGCCCCGTCCGTGGGCCAGGTCGGCCTGGTCGACCACGTGCTCGTCGACCGCGGGTTCGCCGCGCTGCGGCACACGCACGCCGCCGAGCTGGCGACGTTCGACGACCTCGCGCACCTCGCCGGGCCCGACGGGCTCGCGCCGCACGTGGTGCAGGACGCGCTCGCCGCGGCGTCGCTCGCGCTGGCGCACGGGGTCGAGCCCGCCGCGGTCCGCGACGGGCTGCGCGCCTACCGGCCCGGCGCGCACCGGATCGCCACGGTCGCCGACGTCGACGGGGTGCGCTGGGTCGACGACTCCAAGGCCACCAATGCGCACGCCGCCGCGGCCGCGCTCGCCTCGTTCGCCGCCGGGAGCGTCGTGTGGGTCGCCGGGGGCCTGGCCAAGGGCGCGACCTTCGACGACCTCGTGGCGTCGCGCGCGGACCGGCTGCACGCCGTCGTGCTCATCGGGGTCGACGCCGCGCCGCTCGCGGACGCGCTCGCCCGACACGCCCCGGACGTCCCGGTGGTGCGGGTCGATCCCGGTGACACTGGGACCGTGATGACCCGCGCCGTGACCGAGGCCCGCCGCCTGGCGGACGCACGCTCGGCGACCGGCGCCACGGGCACGACCGTCCTCCTGGCGCCGGCGTGCGCATCGATGGACCAGTTCGCGTCGTACGCCGCGCGGGGAGACGCGTTCGCCGCCGAGGTCCGCTCCCTGCTCGCGAGGGGGTGACCCCGCCGCCGATGGCCCAGACGACCGACGCCCCGGCACCCGGCGCCGCGCCGCGCGCGCCCTCCCGGCTCGGGCAGTGGAACAGCGCCGTGACGAGCTACTACCTGCTCGTCGGCGCCAGCATGCTGCTGCTCGTCATCGGTCTGGTCATGGTGCTGTCCTCGTCGTCGGTCGAGTCGATCGCCAGCGGCGGGTCGCCGTACACCGTGTTCCTCAGCCAGGCGCAGTACGCGCTGATCGGGCTGCCGCTGATGTGGCTGGCGTCCCGGGTCCGGCCGCAGACGTACCGGCGCCTCGCCTGGCCGCTGCTCGGTCTCGGCCTGTTCCTGCAGCTGCTGGTGTACACGCCCCTCGGCCTCGGCAAGGGCGGCAACCAGGGCTGGATCGGCATCGGCGGCTTCACCGCCCAGCCGGCCGAGGCGCTCAAGCTCGCCCTCGTGGTCTGGCTCGGCGCGATCCTGGTGCGCAAGCAGCCGATGTTCGACGACTGGAAGCACGCGGCGGTGCCGGCGCTGCCGGTGGCCGGGGGTGCGGTCGGGATGGTGCTGCTCGGTCACGACCTGGGCACCGCGATCATCCTGCTGGTCCTGGTGGCCGGCGCGCTGTTCGTCGCCGGCGTGCCGATGCGGATCTTCGCGGGGGCCGCCCTCGCCGCCGCCGCCGGGGTCGCGCTGCTCGCCGTCGGCAGCGACAACCGCGTCGGCCGGATCATGGACTGGTTCTCCGGCGACTGCGACAAGTCCGCGGGCTGCTACCAGACCTGGCACGGGCTGCAGGCGCTGGCCACCGGCGGCTGGGGGGGCCTCGGTCTCGGCCAGAGCCGCGAGAAGTGGTCCTACCTGCCCGAGGCGCACAACGACTTCATCTACGCGATCATCGGCGAGGAGCTCGGCCTGATCGGCACGCTCCTGGTGCTCGCGCTGTTCGGGGTGCTGGCGTTCGCGATGTTCCGGGTGATCGCCCGGCACCGCGACCCGTTCGCCCAGATCGTCACGGGCGGCGTCGCGGCGTGGATCATCGGGCAGGCGCTCGTCAACATGGGCGTGGTGATCGGGCTGGTGCCCGTGGTCGGCGTGCCGCTGCCCCTGGTGTCCGCGGGCGGGTCGGCGCTCATCACGACGCTGGTGGCGCTCGGCGTGGTGATCTCGTTCGCCCGCACGGAGCCCGGGGCCGCCGAGGCGCTGGCCGCCCGGCCGAGCGTCGTGCGCCGCTCGCTCGCCGTGATCGGACGCACCCGTGCCTGACCACCCCGCGACACCCGCCCCCCTCGACTTCCCCGACCCGCACCACCGGCGCCACCGCGCCTGAACCGGAGGACCCCCGTGACCGCACCCGACGCCCACCCGGTCGAGGACGACGGCCAGGCCCCGGAGCGGCGACCCCGCGCGGTGCTGCTCGCCGGTGGCGGCACGGCCGGCCACGTCAACCCCCTGCTGGCCGTCGCCGAGGAGCTGCGCGCCCGCGACCCCGGGCTGCGCCTCGCGGTGCTCGGCACCACCGAGGGCCTGGAGTCCCGGCTGGTCCCCGAGCGCGGGTTCGACCTGCACGTCGTGCCGAAGGTCCCGCTGCCGCGGCGGCCCACGCCGGACTGGTTCAAGCTGCCGCGGATGCTCCGGCAGGCGGTCGACGCCGCCGGCGCCACCATCGACGAGATCGGCGCGACCGTCGTCGTCGGGTTCGGCGGCTACGTGTCGACCCCCGCGTACCTCGCGGCGCGGTCGCGCGGCATCCCCGTGGTCGTGCACGAGCAGAACGCCCGCGCCGGGCTGGCGAACCGGCTCGGCGCCCGGCAGGCCCACACGGTCGCGGTCACGTTCCCCGGCACCCGGCTGCCGCGCGCCCAGGTCACCGGGCTGCCGCTGCGCCCGGAGATCGCGCGGCTGCTCGACGAGCGCGCGACGGACGCCGCGGCGACCCGACGGCGCGCCGCCGCCGAGCTCGGGTTCGACCCGGCCCGCGTCACGCTGCTCGTCACCGGCGGCTCGCTCGGCGCGCAGTCGCTGAACCGCGCGATCGCCGCACAGGCCCGCGCGGTCCTGGCGACCGGCGCCGAGGTGCTGCACCTGACCGGCACGGGCAAGGCCGAGGAGGTCCGCGCCGCGGTCCGCGGCGTCGCCGGCGCCGAGCGCTACCACGTGCGCGAGTACCTGGCGGAGATGGAGCAGGCCCTCGCGGTCGCCGACGTCGTGCTGTGCCGGTCCGGCGCGGGCACCGTGAGCGAGCTCGCGGCGCTGGGCATCCCGGCCGTCTACGTCCCGCTGCCCGTCGGCAACGGCGAGCAGCGGCTCAACGCCCAGCCCGTGGTCGCGGAGGGCGGTGGCCTGCTGGTCGCCGACGAGGAGCTCACCGGCGACTGGATCGCCGCGCACCTGCTGCCGCTGCTCGGCCCCGACGCCGCCGAGGACCGGCGCGCGATGGGCGAGGCGGCCGCGCGCGTCGGCGTCCCGGACGCGGCCGCCCGGGTGGCGGACCTGGTCGAGGACGCGCTGGTCGAGGCCGAGCGGCGCGCGCAGGAGGCCGAGGCCCGCGCGGCGGCCGAGCAGGCCGCCGCCGCGGACGCCGCTGCCGCCGCCGAGCAGCGGGCCGAGGACGAGCGGGCCGAGGCCGGTGCCGCGGACGGCGCCGCCGTCGACGGTGCCGCGGACGAGGTCGGCGGGGACGAGGTGGCCGAGCCCGACGTGCCCGGACCCGCGACGGCCGAGCCCGCGCGGTCCGCCGTCGGGGGCGACCTGGCCGACCTGGGGCACGTCCACCTGGTCGGCGTCGGCGGGGCGGGCATGTCCGCGGTCGCCGGGCTGCTGGTCGCCCGGGGGCTCACCGTGTCCGGCTCCGACGCCCAGGAGGGGCCGGCGCTCGCCGGGCTGCGTGCGGCCGGGGTCGCGGTGCACGTCGGGCACGACGCCGCGCACGTCGAGGACGTCGACACCCTGGTGGTGTCCAGCGCCATCCGCGAGTCCAACCCGGAGCTGGTGCGGGCGCGCGAGCGCGGGCTCCCGGTGCTGCACCGCTCGGAGGCGCTGGCCGCGCTGATGACCGGCCGGATCGGCATCGCCGTGGCCGGAGCGCACGGCAAGACCACGACGTCCACGATGGTCGCCACCGCGTTGGCGGCCGCAGGCCGCGAGGACAGCGTGCTCGACCCGTCCTACGCGATCGGCGGCACGGTGCTCACCGCCGACGGCGCGACCCCGGGCTTCCGGACCGGTGCGGGCGAGGTGTTCGTCGCCGAGGCGGACGAGTCCGACGGCTCCTTCCTGGCCTACGCCCCCGCGGTCGCGGTCGTCACCAACGTCGAGCCCGACCACCTGGACCACTACGGCACCACCGAGGCGTTCGAGGCGGCGTTCGAGCAGTTCGCCGACCGGGTGCTGGACGGCGGCGCGCTGGTCGCCTGCCTCGACGACCCCGGCGCCGCCCGTCTGGTCGCAGCGGTCCGCGACCGGCTCACCCGCCGGGGCGTGCGGGTCCTGACCTACGGGTCGGACGCCGCCATCGGCGCGGACGCCACGGGCCCGGACCTCGTGCTCGGGCCGCTGCGCGCCCAGGGCGGCGCGTGGCACGTCACGCTGACCTCGCGCACCGCGGAGGTGCCGGGCGCGGACCTGGTGCTGGCCGTCCCCGGGGAGCACAACGCCGCGAACGCCGCGGCCGCGTACCTCGCGGCGTGGGCGGTGGGCGCCGACGCGGCCGCCGTCGCGCGCGGGCTCGGGGAGTTCCGCGGCACGGGCCGCCGGTTCGAGGACCGCGGCACCGTCGCGGGCGTGCGGGTCGTCGACGACTACGCGCACCACCCCACCGAGGTCGCCGCGCTGCTGCGGACCGCCCGCACGGAGGTCGGCGACGGGCGGGTGCACGTGCTGTTCCAGCCGCACCTGTACTCCCGCACGCGCACCTTCGCCGCGGAGTTCGGCGCGGCGCTCGACCTGGCCGACTCGGTCGTGGTCACCGACGTGTACGCGGCGCGGGAGGACCCGGACCCGGAGGTCTCCGGCGACACCATCGTGCAGCGGGTGCCGACTCCGGGACGCGCACGGTACGTCGCCGACGCGCACGACGCCGCGCGCGCGGTCGCCGAGGCCGCCCGCGCCGGCGACCTCGTGCTCACCGTGGGCGCGGGCGACGTGACGCGGCTCGGCGCCGAGATCCTGACCGCGCTGGGGACCGGGTCGCCGACCGCCGACGGGTCGGAGCCGGGGCCGGCGTGACCCCGCAGCGACCCCGCCCGCCCGCACCCCGCCCGGCACCGCCGCGGCGGGGCCGGGGCGTGCCCGCCGGAGGGCCCCGCACCGCCGAGCAGCCGGTCGCGCCGGCGTCCGCCGCGACGCAGGCGACCGCCGCCCGGCCGGCGACCTCGCCGACACCGCCCGCCACCGCTCCGCGCCGCACCTCCGGGTCCGCGCTCACCCCGCGGACGGGCGCGTTCCCGGTGCGCCCGCCCGTGGTCAGCCAGGGGTCGGCCGCGCGGTTCGCGGAGCGTGCGCGGGCCCGGCGCCGGCTGGCGTGGCGGCAGATCGTCATCGCGGCCGGCTCGGTCGTGGCGGTCGGCGCGCTGGCGTGGCTGCTGCTGCTGTCGCCGGTGCTCGCGCTCGACGCCGAGCAGGTCCGGGTCACCGGGGCCGGCACCGTCGTCGCGGTGGACCAGGTGCGCGCGGTGGTCGACGCCGAGGCGGGCACCCCGCTGACCCGGCTGGACACCACGCGTCTGCGCGGCGCCCTGCTGGACGTCCCGGGCGTGCGGGACGTGGCCGTGCGGCGCGACTGGCCGAACGGCCTGCTCGTGCAGCTCGTCTCCCGCGAGCCCGTGGCCGCCGTGCCGGAGGCCGACGCCGCCCAGCCGGACCGGCCGGACGACGCACCGCGGCCCGACGACGCCGAGGAGCCGGACGGGCAGCCCGCCGGCCCGGGCTACGCCCTGGTCGACCAGGACGGCGTGCAGGTGGGTCGCACCGACGCCGCGCCCGAGGGGCTGCCGGTCGTGCAGGTCCCGGTGGGCGAGGGCCGGATCCTCGCGGCGGCGCTGGGCGTGCTCGAGTCGGTGCCGGAGGCGCTGCGCGCGGACATCGGCCAGGTGTCGGCGGGGACGCAGGACACCGTGCAGTTCGTGCTGCGCGACGGGGCCGTCGTGGAGTGGGGGAGCGCCCAGGAGCCGGACCTGAAGTCGGCCGTGCTCCAGGCCCTGCGGGCCGCGCCCGAGACCGCGGGGTCCGCGCGCTACGACGTGTCCGCGCCGACCATGCCCGTCGTCGGGTGATCCCGTCCGACGCCACACCGACACGCGCGGGCGGGTGTTTGATCGCCCCGACCGCGCGCCTTACCGTCACCCCTAGACAGAACTGACATAACTATAACCCTCTAGTTGAGGGTGAAGGTTCGTCGACATCGCAACGAGAGGCACCCACCGTGGCAGCTCCGCAGAACTACCTGGCGGTCATCAAGGTCGTCGGCATCGGCGGCGGAGGCGTCAACGCCGTGAACCGCATGATCGAGGTCGGCCTCAAGGGTGTCGAGTTCATCGCCATCAACACCGACGCCCAGGCCCTGCTCATGTCCGACGCGGACGTGAAGCTCGACGTGGGCCGCGAGCTCACCCGCGGGCTCGGCGCCGGCGCCGACCCCGAGGTCGGCAAGAAGGCCGCCGAGGACCACGCCGAGGAGATCGAGGACGTCCTGCGCGGCGCGGACATGGTGTTCGTGACCGCGGGCGAGGGCGGCGGCACCGGCACCGGCGGCGCGCCCGTCGTCGCGCGCATCGCGAGGTCGCTCGGCGCCCTGACCATCGGCGTCGTCACCCGCCCGTTCACGTTCGAGGGCCGGCGCCGCACCGTGCAGGCCGACTCGGGCATCGAGGCGCTGCGCAGCGAGGTCGACACCCTCATCGTCATCCCGAACGACCGCCTGCTGTCGATCTCCGACCGCTCGGTCTCGGTGCTCGACGCGTTCCGGTCCGCCGACCAGGTGCTGCTGTCCGGTGTCCAGGGCATCACGGACCTCATCACCACCCCGGGCCTGATCAACCTCGACTTCGCCGACGTGAAGTCCGTCATGCAGGGCGCGGGCTCCGCGCTCATGGGCATCGGCTCGGCCCGCGGCGAGGACCGCGCGGTCCAGGCGGCCGAGCTGGCGATCTCCTCGCCGCTGCTCGAGGCCAGCATCGACGGCGCCCACGGCGTGCTGCTGTCCATCCAGGGTGGGTCCGACCTCGGCCTGTTCGAGATCAACGAGGCCGCGCGCCTGGTCCAGGAGGCCGCGCACGCCGAGGCGAACATCATCTTCGGCGCGGTCATCGACGACGCCCTCGGCGACGAGGTGCGCGTGACGGTCATCGCCGCGGGCTTCGACGGCGGCGCGCCCGCCCAGCGCCGCGACGCCCGGGGCATCGGCCAGGTCAGCGCCGGGGGAGCGGGCCGCGCGCCCGCCGCGATCCCGCCGTCCGCCGCCGTGCCGACCACGACCGCCGCGCACGCCGCGGTGCCGCCGCGCCCGGTCAACCCGGACGAGCAGCACCAGCAGCAGCCCGCCGGGGTGCCTGCGTTCCTCAGCACCGAGCAGCCGACCACGAGCCAGCTCGAGGTCCCGCGGATCTTCGAGGAGGAGGTCGCGCGCCGCAAGGACGACGACCTCGACGTGCCCGACTTCCTCAAGTGACGCCGTGACCCCGTCGGTCCTGGAGGTGGACCTCGGCCCGGGCGTCCGGGCCGGGTTCACCACCCGCGCCGGCGGGGTCAGCGGCCCGCCCTGGGACACGCTCGACCTCGGCCTGCACGTCGGCGACGACCCCGGGCACGTGCGGACGAACCGCGCGCGCGTCGCGGCGTGGGCCGGCGGGCCGGTGGCCTGGGCGACCCAGGTGCACGGCACGCGCGTGCACGTGCTCGACGGGCCCGTCGAGGCCCGGCAGGACACCGTCGGGGACGCCGACGCGCTCCTGACCGCGCTGCCCGGCACGGGCGTCGGCGTCCTGGTCGCGGACTGCGTGCCGGTGCTGCTCGCCGACCCGGTCGCGCGGGTGGTCGCCGCGGCGCACGCGGGCCGCCGCGGGCTGGTCGGCGGCGTCGTCCAGGCGACGCTCGCCGCGATGGTCGCCCGCGGGGCGGACCCCGCGCGGGTGCGCGCCGCGGTGGGCCCCGCCATCAGCGGACCGCGCTACGAGGTGCCCGCGGCGATGCGGGACGAGGTCGAGGCGGCCGTACCCGGCACGGCGTGCACCACCGAGCACGGCACGCCCGGCCTCGACCTGCCCGCGGGTGTCGCCGGGCTGCTGCGGGCCGCGGGCGTCCGCGACGTGCACCTGACGGGGTGGTGCACGGACGCCGACCAGCGGTTCTTCTCCCACCGCCGAGCCCAGCGCGCCGGGACGACCACGGGGCGGTCCGCCGGGGTCGTGGCTCTCATGAATGTCTGATATGTCGTCCGTGGACACCGGAAATGCGGTCGACACGCCGCGTGTCGCGACGCGCGGCTGCCGCCGCGCATTGCTAGCGTGACCGCGCAGGGCATGTGAGTAATTCGGGGATGGAGTGATCGCGATGGCCGGAGCGCTGCGCAAGACCATGTTGTACCTCGGGCTTGCCGACGACCGGGGCGAGCACGACCAGTACGTCGACGAGTACGACGAGCCGGAGGCGACGGTGGCACAGGACTACGAGGCCGAGGTCACGCCGCTGCACCGCACGGCGGCGCCCGTGGAGCGGGAGCGCCCCGTGGCGCCGGCACCGCGGCACGACGGCGAGGTGCGCCGGATCACCACGATCCACCCGCGCTCGTACAACGATGCGCGCAAGATCGGTGAGGCGTTCCGCGAGAACACCCCCGTCATCATGAACCTCTCGGACATGGACGACTCGGACGCCAAGCGCCTCGTCGACTTCGCCGCGGGCCTGATCTTCGGCCTGCACGGCGCCATCGAGCGGGTCACCAACAAGGTGTTCCTGCTGTCGCCGTCCTCGGTGGAGATCACCGGCGACGGCCGCCCGACCGGCGAGGGATCCCGTGCGGGCTTCTTCAACCAGTCCTGACCGCGGATCTCGGGGAGACTGGGGCCCGTGACCTTCGTCCTCGGACTGCTGCAGCTCGCCGTCGTCGTCTTCGTCCTCATCCTGCTCGTGCGCCTGGTCCTGGACCTGGTGCAGAACTTCGCGCGGGACTGGCGCCCCACCGGCGCCGCGCTCGTGGTGGCGGAGATCGCCTACTCGGTGACCGACCCGCCGCTGCGCGCCCTGCGCCGCGTGATCCCGCCGCTGACCCTCGGTCCGGTGCGCCTCGACCTGGCGTTCCTCGTGCTGATGCTCGGCTGCTCCTTCCTGATCTCCCTGCTCGGCTGGCTCGCCGCATGACGCGCGCCGGCGGGCACCGGAGCGACCCGCACCCCGTGTCGGCCACCGGCCGCACCGGGCGGGTCGCGTGCACAACCCGCAATGTCCGCTACGGTGGCCCGAGGTGGTCGGCGGACAGCCACCGGCTCGACCCAGTACGACCGAAGAGGTGACGACGATGGCACTGCTCACAGCAGACGACGTCCTGAACAAGAAGTTCCAGGCGACCAAGTTCCGCGAGGGGTACGACCAGGACGAGGTCGACGACTTCCTCGACGAGGTCGTGAACACCCTCCGGGAGACCCAGAGCGAGAACGAGGACCTCAAGGCGAAGCTCGCCGCGGCCGAGCGCCGCATCGCGGAGCTGAGCCGCCAGGGCGCCCAGGCCGCGCCGGCCCCGAAGCCGGAGCCCGTGGTCGAGAAGCCGGCGCCCGCGCCGGTGCCCGCCGCGGCCCCTGCGCCCGCCCCGGTCGCGACCGCCCCCGTGGCGCCGCAGCGCCAGAGCGAGCCCGAGTCGGCGACCGGCATGCTCGCCCTGGCCCAGAAGCTGCACGACGACTACGTGCGCAGCGGCCAGGAGGAGGGCGACCGCATCGTGAACGAGGCGAAGGGCCAGGCCCAGCGCATCGTCCGCGAGGCCGAGGAGACCTCCGCCCGCACGCTCAGCGAGCTCGAGCAGGAGCGCTCGATCCTCGAGCGCAAGATCGACGAGCTGCGCGTCTTCGAGCGGGACTACCGCACGCGGCTCAAGAGCTACCTCGAGAACCTGCTCGGGGACCTCGACAACCGGGCGAGCGCGCTGCCGCAGCGTGGCACCCCCGGCGCGGCGCCCACCGGCGACCGCATCTGACGCACCGGCACCACCGGCGCGCCGCCAGTCGTCACCCACAGCACACCACGCCCGCACGGTCGGGCGTGGTGTGTTGTGCGTCCGGGGCGGGGCGCATAGTCTCTGCGGACTCATGAGGAAAGAGGACCCCGTGGCCATCAACGACTCGCTCAGCGCGCCGACCCCCCGCACGCTCCCCGACCTGACGGACGCGGCCACCCGGTTCCCGGTCCGGCCCGGCGAGGACCCCTGGACCGACCAGGAGGTGCAGGAGATCGCGGCCGAGCTCGTCGCCGAGATCGACCGGCTCACCTCCGAGCTCGCCGCCGCCGACGAGGGGCTGTCCGAGCTGCTGCGCAACTCCGGCGACGGTGCCGGCGACGACCAGGCCGACTCCGGCTCGAGCGCCCTCGAGCGCGAGCACGAGCTGACGCTGGTGAACAACACCCGCGACATGCTCGAGCAGTCCAACCGCGCCCTGGCGCGGATGGACGCCGGCACCTTCGGTCGCTGCGACTCCTGCGGCGAGGCGATCGGCAAGGCCCGCGTGCAGGCCTTCCCGCGCGCGACGCTCTGCGTGGCCTGCAAGCAGCGCGAGGAGCGCCGCTGACGCACGCACCCGCCCACGACGACGACCCCCGGCGGCAGGACCGCCGGGGGTCGTCGCGCGTCCGGGGCTGCGTAGACTCCTCCGCGATGTCCGACACCCCCGGGCCCGCGCCCGTCCCCGCCCGCCGCCGACTCGTCGCCGGCCTCGTCGCGCTCGCCGTCGTCACCTACGTGCTCGACCAGGCGACCAAGGTCTGGGCGCTGGCCGCCCTGGACGAGGGGGTGCGGCACCCGGTGCTGGGCGACCTGCTCGGCCTGCAGCTGCTGTTCAACCCCGGCGCCGCCCTCGGGCTCGCCACCGGGACGACCTGGCTGCTCACGCTCGTCGCGATCACCGTCGTGGTCGTCATCATCCGGGTGTCGCGCCGGCTCGGCTCGCGCGGCTGGGCGGTCACGCTCGGCCTGCTGCTCGGCGGGGCGCTCGGCAACCTCACCGACCGGCTGGTCCGCGAGCCCGGGGTGTTCCGCGGGCACGTCGTCGACTTCATCGCCTACGGCGACCTGTTCGTGGGGAACGTCGCGGACATCGCGATCGTGGCCGCTGCGGGCCTGCTGATGCTGCTGTCGCTGCGCGGGCTGCGGCTGGACGGGACGCGCGAGGGCCGGGCCGCCGCGGGCACCGGGGACGAGGGCGGACCCGGCGCCGCGCCCACGACCGACGGGGTCGACGCGCCCGCCGAGGGGGTCCGCCACGATGGCTGACGTCCGCACGCTCCCGGTCCCGGACGCGCTCGCCGGCGAGCGTGTCGACGCCGCGCTGTCCCGGATGCTCGGGCTGTCCCGTACCCGCGCCGCCGAGCTCGCCGAGGGCGGGTTCGTGCGCGTCGACGGCGTGCCGGTCGGCAAGTCCGCGCGCCTGCTGCCGGAGTCGTGGCTCGAGGTCGAGATGCCCGCGCCCGAGCCGGTGCGCGCGATCAGCTCCGAGGACGACGTGCCCGCCCTGCGCGTCGCGTACGAGGACGACGACGTCGTGGTCGTCGACAAGCCGGTCGGGGTCGCGGCGCACCCGTCGCCCGGCTGGACCGGGCCCACCGTGGTCGGCGTGCTGGCCTCGCGCGGCTACCGGATCTCCACGTCGGGCGCCGCCGAGCGCCAGGGCGTCGTGCACCGGCTGGACGTCGGCACGTCGGGCCTCATGGTCGTCGCGAAGAGCGAGCACGCCTACACCGAGCTCAAGCGCGCCTTCAAGGAGCGCACGGTCGACAAGATCTACCACGCGCTCGCCCAGGGGCACCCGGACCCGACGACCGGCACGGTCGACGCGCCCATTGGCCGGCACCCGGGCTCGGACTGGAAGTTCGCGGTCGTCGCCGACGGCAAGCCGTCCGTGACGCACTACGAGGTGCTGGAGATGCTGCCCGCGGCGTCGCTCGTCGAGGTGCACCTCGAGACCGGCCGCACCCACCAGATCCGGGTGCACATGGCCGCGCTCCGGCACCCCCTGGTCGGCGACCTCACGTACGGCGCGGACCCCGCGCTCGCGCAGCGCGTCGGGCTGTCGCGGCAGTGGCTGCACGCGATGCGCCTCGGGTTCGCGCACCCTGCGGACGGGCGTCGCCTGGAGGTCACGAGCGAGTACCCGGCGGACCTGGCGCGGTCGCTGGAGAGCCTGCGCGACGGGTACCGCTGACCCGTCGCGTGTGATGTCGGTCGGCCCGGGGCGGGGCTGACCGGGAGCGTCGGACGGGCGACCTAGGATGGCTCGCATGGCTTCAGCAGACCCCGGTTTCGTCCACCTGCACGTCCACTCCGAGTACTCGATGCTGGACGGCGCGGCGCGGGTGGGGGAGATGCTGGCGGAGGCCCAGCGGCTGGGCCAGGACGCGATGGCCATCACCGACCACGGGTACCTGTTCGGGGCGTTCGACTTCTACTCCCAGGCCCGCAAGCTCGGCATCAAGCCGATCATCGGCGTCGAGGCCTACGTCACGCCCGGCACCAGCCGGTTCGACCAGACGCGCGTCCGCTGGGGCGAGGCGCACCAGGCGTCCGACGACGTCTCCGCGCGCGGCGCCTACACGCACATGACGCTGCTGTCCCGGACCACCGAGGGCATGCACAACCTGTTCCGGATGGGGTCGCTGGCGTCCCTGGACGGGCAGATGGGCAAGTGGCCCCGGATGGACCGCGAGCTGCTGCAGACCTACAGCGAGGGCCTGATCGCCACGTCCGGCTGCCCGTCGTCCGAGGTGCAGACGCGGCTCCGGCTCGGCCACTGGGACGAGGCGGTGCGCGCGGCGGGCGAGCTGCAGGACATCTTCGGCAAGGAGAACTTCTTCGTCGAGGTGATGGACCACGGCCTCGAGATCGAGCGCCGGACCATCAAGGACCTCATCCGGGTCGCCGAGACCATCGGCGCCCCGCTGGTCGCCACCAACGACCTGCACTACACGACCAAGGACGACGCGCACGCGCACGAGGTGCTGCTCGCGGTGCAGTCCGGGTCGACGCTCGACGAGCCGACGTACGACCAGGGCGGGTCGCGGTTCGCGTTCGGCGGCGACGGGTACTACGTGAAGTCCGCGGCCGAGATGCGCCGCACCTGGGCCGAGCTGCCCGAGGCGTGCGACAACACGCTGCTCATCGCCGAGCGGTGCGAGGTCGAGTTCCCGACCGGCGCGAACTACATGCCCCGGTTCCCCGTGCCCGCGGGCGAGGACGAGAACTCGTGGTTCGTCAAGGAGGTCGAGCGCGGCCTCATGCGGCGGTACGACGGGGTCATCCCCGACGACGTGCGCGCGCAGGCCGAGTACGAGACCGGCGTCATCGTGCAGCTCGGGTTCTCCGGCTACTTCCTCGTCGTCGCGGACTTCATCAACTGGGCCCGCGAGCAGGGCATCCGCGTGGGACCGGGCCGTGGCTCCGCCGCCGGCTCGATGGCCTCCTACGCCATGGGCATCACCGAGCTCGACCCGCTGCGGCACGGCCTGATCTTCGAGCGGTTCCTCAACCCCGAGCGCGTGTCCTGGCCCGACGTCGACGTCGACTTCGACGAGCGCCGGCGCGGCGAGGTCATCCGGTACGTGACGGAGAAGTACGGCGACGACCGCGTCGCCCAGATCGTCACCTACGGCACCATCAAGGCCAAGCAGGCGCTCAAGGACTCGTCGCGCGTGCTCGGCTTCCCGTTCGCGATGGGGGAGAAGCTCACCAAGGCGATGCCGCCCGCCGTGATGGGCAAGGACATCCCGCTGTCCGGGATGTACGACCCCGAGCACCCGCGGTACGCGGAGGCCGAGGAGTTCCGGCAGGTCGTCGCCGCGGACCCGGAGGCGCAGCGCGTCCTGGAGACCGCGCGCGGCCTGGAGAACCTCAAGCGCCAGTGGGGCGTGCACGCCGCCGGCGTCATCATGTCCAGCGAGCCGCTGATCGACATCATCCCGATCATGAAGCGGCCGCAGGACGGCGCCGTCATCACGCAGTTCGACTACCCGACGTCCGAGGGCCTCGGCCTGATCAAGATGGACTTCCTCGGGCTGCGCAACCTCACGATCCTCGACGACGCCCTGCGCAACATCGTCATGAACGGCAAGCCGCAGATCGAGCTCGAGGACATCGAGCTCGACGACCGGCCCACGTACGAGCTGCTCGGCCGGGGCGACACGCTCGGCGTGTTCCAGCTCGACGGCGGCCCGATGCGCGCCCTGCTGCGCCAGATGCGCCCCGACAACTTCGAGGACATCTCCGCCGTCATCGCCCTGTACCGGCCCGGGCCGATGGGCATGAACTCGCACACGAACTACGCGCTGCGCAAGAACGGCCTGCAGCCCAACACCCCGATCCACCCGGAGCTCGAGGAGCCCCTGGCGGAGGTCCTCGACGGCACCTACGGCCTCATCGTGTACCAGGAGCAGGTGCAGAAGGCCGCCCAGGTGCTCGCCGGCTACTCGCTCGGCCAGGCCGACCTGCTGCGTCGCGCGATGGGCAAGAAGAAGAAGGAGATCCTCGACAAGGAGTTCGTCCCGTTCGAGGCGGGGATGAAGGAGCGGGGCTACGGCACCGCGGCCATCAAGGCCGTGTGGGACACCCTGGTCCCGTTCGCCGGGTACGCGTTCAACAAGGCGCACTCCGCCGGCTACGGCGTGGTGTCCTACTGGACCGCCTACCTCAAGGCGAACTACCCGACCGAGTACATGGCCGGGCTGCTCACCTCGGTGGGCGACGACAAGGACAAGTCGGCGCTCTACCTCGGCGAGTGCCGCCGCATGGGCATCACGGTGCTCCCGCCGGACGTGAACTCGTCCTCGGCCCTGTTTACCGCCGTCGGCGCCGACATCCGGTTCGGCCTCACCGCCGTGCGCAACGTCGGCGCGAACGTCGTCGACGCGATCGTCCGCACCCGCGAGGAGAAGGGCGACTTCACGTCGTTCACCGACTTCCTCGACAAGGTCCCCGCGGTGGTCTGCAACAAGCGGACCATCGAGTCGCTCATCAAGGCCGGTGCGTTCGACTCGCTGGGCCACGCGCGGCGCGCCCTGCTGCTCGTGCACGAGCAGGCCGTCGAGTCCGTGATCGGAGTCAAGCGCAAGGAGGCGGAGGGCCAGTTCGACCTGTTCGCCGACCTCGGCGGCGACGACGGCCCCGGGTTCTCCGTGCAGGTCCCCGACGTCCCGGACTGGGACAAGAAGCAGCGGCTCCAGTTCGAGCGCGAGATGCTCGGCCTGTACGTCTCGGACCACCCGCTGTCCGGCCTGGAGCACGTGCTGTCCGCGGCGGCCGACGTCTCGATCGCCACGCTCAACGCCGACGAGGCGCGCCCCGACGGGTCGACCGTGGTGGTCGCGGGCCTGGTCACGTCGCTGCAGCGCAAGATGTCCAAGCAGGGCAACCCGTGGGCCGCCGTCACGCTGGAGGACATGGAGGGCTCGGTCGAGATCATGTTCTTCGGCGAGACCTACCTCGCGTATTCGACGGTGCTCGCCGAGGACGCCGTGATCGTGGTCCGCGGGCGGGTCCGCCGCCGGGACGACCAGATGCAGCTCCAGGCGATGGAGGTGTCGCTGCCCGACCTGTCCGCCGTCGCGGACGCCCCCGTGGTGGTGACGCTCGCCGAGTCCCGGTGCATCCCGCCGGTCGTCGAGCGGCTGCGCGAGGTCATCACCACGCACCCGGGCATCACCGAGCTGCACCTGCGCGTCACCCGCCCTGGCGGCCGCACCACCGTGCTGCGCGCGGGGGAGGCGCTGCGCGTCGAGCGCTCCCCGTCCCTCTACGGCGACCTCAAGGCCCTCCTGGGCCCGGGCTGCCTGGTCTCGGCGACGACCCCGGTCGGCGTCTGACCCGTCGCGACGAGCGCCGCCCCCGCCGCGCGGCCGCCTCGCGCACGAGTGGTCTCGACACGCTGGCCCGCGCGGCGCGGCGCCGGGCATGTCGTGACCACTCGTCAGCGCCCGACGCCGCGTGCGTCGTGCGGCGTGCGTCGCGTGGCGCCCGGGTGCCTCGGGCGCCGAGATGGCAGTGCTCGCCTGTGGCGCGGGGGTCCGGCGCAGGCGAGCAGTGCCATCTCGGCGTGCGCCCCGGTGGGGGCGACGGGTGGCGGGTCAGCCGACCTGGGCCTCGTTGGAGCCGCGGGGGTCGTCGACCGCGACCACGTCGCCCTTGTGCAGCTGCCGGCCCCGGCGGGCCTCGGGCTCGCCGTTGACCGTGACCTCGCCCTCCTCGAGCAGGGTGCGCGCGTCCGCGCCCGAGTCGGCCAGCCCCGCGAGCTTGAGGAACTGGCCGAGGCGGATGGAGTCGTCGGAGATCGGCACGATGGTCACGGGCCCATCCTGCCAGCGCCCCGCGCGGCCGGTGGACGCCGGGCGGTCGAGGGCGGCGGACCGCCCTAGACTCGGGGGGTGATCTCCCGCATCGACCTGCGCGGTCGCAGCCTGTCCCGCCGTGAGCTCCTCGAGGTGCTGCCCCGGCCCGAGCTGGACGTCGAGTCCGCGACGGCGGCCGTCGAGCCGATCCTCGCCGATGTCCGCGCCCGCGGTGCCGCCGCGCTGCGCGACCTCGCCGAGCGGTTCGACGGCGTGCGCCCCGAGCACCTGCGCGTGCCCGCCGACGCCGTCGCCGCGTCCGTGGGCGTCCTCGACCCCGAGGTCCGTGCCGCGCTGGACGAGACGATCCGCCGCGTGAGGCTCGTGCACGCCGCGCAGCGCCCCGCCGACCACACCGTGCAGGTCGGTCCCGGCGCGCAGGTCCGGCAGCGCTGGATCCCGGTCCGGCGCGTCGGGCTGTACGTGCCGGGCGGGCTCGCGGTCTACCCGTCGTCGGTCATCATGAACGTCGTCGCCGCTCAGGAGGCCGGTGTCGGCTCCCTGGTCGTGACCTCGCCGCCGCAGCAGAGCAACGGCGGCCTGCCCGACCCGGTGGTGCTCGCCACGTGCGCGCTGCTCGGGGTCGACGAGGTGTACGCGGTCGGCGGCGCCCAGGCGGTCGGGATGCTCGCCTACGGCGCGCAGGGCAGCGACGACGTCGACGGCGAGACGCTGTGCGAGCCGGTCGACGTCATCACCGGCCCCGGGAACGTGTTCGTCGCCGCCGCGAAGCGCCTGGTGCGCGGGGTGGTGGGCATCGACTCGGAGGCCGGCCCGACGGAGATCGCGGTGCTCGCGGACGCGACCGCCGACGCCGACCACGTCGCGGCCGACCTGGTGTCCCAGGCCGAGCACGACCCGCTGGCCGCGTCGGTGCTGGTCACCACGTCGATCGAGCTCGCCGGCGCCGTCGAGTCGAAGCTGGTGCACCGGGTGCAGACCACCCGGCACGCGGAGCGCGTCGCCCAGGCGCTCAACGGCCCGCAGTCGGCGATCGTGCTGGTCGACGACCTGGACGCGGGGCTGGACGTGGTCAACGCCTACGGCGCGGAGCACCTGGAGATCCAGACCGCCGACGCCGCCGCCGTCGCGGAGCGCGTCACCAGCGCCGGCGCGATCTTCGTGGGTGCGTACTCGCCGGTGTCGCTCGGCGACTACATGGCCGGGTCCAACCACGTGCTGCCGACCGGCGGGTGCGCGCACTTCGCGTCCGGGCTCGGGGTGCACTCGTTCGTCCGGGCCGTGCAGGTCATCGAGTACGACGCGGACGCGCTGCGGGAGATCGCCGGGCGGATCGTCGCGCTGGCGGACGCCGAGGGGCTGCCGGCGCACGGCGAGGCGGTCCGCGCCCGGTTCTGACCGCTCGCCGGGTGCGGGGAGGCACCCGGCGCCCGCCTCCGACCGCGGGTGCTCACCGCGAGGCGTGCGCCCCGTCCGGCGGGTCAGCCCACGCCGAGCACGAACGGCAGCACCGCCGAGGCACCCGCCTGCCGGAGCAGGCGCGCCGCGACGGTGAGCGTCCACCCGGAGTCCGTGCGGTCGTCGACGAGCAGCACCGCGCGCCCGGGGAGTCCCGCGGCCGTCGCGGGGTCGAGGTCGAGCTCCAGCCGACGGGCGACGGCCGCCAGCCGGTGCGCGGAGTTGACGTCGTGCCGGGTCGGCGGGCTGTCGGGGCGCGGCGCGACGGCGCCGACCAGCGGGATGCCGAGGTGCCGGGCGACGCCCCGCGCCAGGTGCTCCACGAGGGCGGGACGCGTGCTGGACCGGACGAGCACCACGCCCTCGGGCCGGTGCTCGGGCCGCCACGCGTCCAGCGTCGCGAGCACCGGGTCCCGCAGCGCGGTCGGCAGGCCCGCCGCGGGGTCGGCCTCGCCGCCGAACAGGTCGCGCAGCAGCCCGCCCCAGCCGACCGAGTCGAGGCGCGCGACCGCACGACCGGGCTCGGCGTTCTCGTCCGCGGCGATCCGGCCCTTGAGCTCCACGCCCAGCGTGGCCATCCCGGACGGCCACTGCCGCCGCGGGTCGACGGCCACGCCGGCCGACGTGAGCAGCGCCTGCGCGCCGGCGACGTGCGCCGCGTCGGGCGCGGTGCCGACCGAAGTGCCGGTGCAACGGTCGCACCGACCGCACCGCCAGTCCGCGCCCGCCGGTCCGGTCAGCTCCGGGTCGTCGAGCGCGCGCCGCAGGTGCGCCATCCGGCAGCCCTCGGTCGCCACGTAGTCGACCATCGACTGCTGCTCGGCGCGGCGGGTCGCGGTGACCCGGTCGTAGCGCTCGGCGTCGTACGACCAGTCGGCGCCCGTCGACTCCCAGCCGCCGCGCACCCGACGGACCGCGCCGTCCACGTCGAGCACCTTGAGCATCTGCTCCAGGCGCGACCGGCGCAGCGACACGTGCGTCTCGAGCGCGGCCGTGGACAGGGTGCCGCCCGCGCCGAGCGCCCGCAGCGCCGCCCGGACGTCGTCCTCCGGCGGGAACGCCGTCGACGCGAACCACTCCCAGATCGCCCGGTCCTCGCGCCCGGGCAGCAGCACCGCGGTCGCGCGGCCGCCGACGGCCTCCGCGGCGCGGCCCGCGCGGCCGACCTGCTGGTAGTACGCGATGGGGGAGGACGGCGCGCCGACGTGCACGACGAACCCGAGGTCCGGCTTGTCGAAGCCCATGCCCAGCGCGGACGTCGCGACCAGCGCCTTGACCCGGTTGGCGAGCAGGTCGTTCTCGGCGACCTCGCGCTCGGCCGGGTCGGTCTGGCCGGTGTACGTCCGCACGTCGAGCCCGGCGCCGCGCAGGTGCTCGGTGACCTGCTGGGCCGCGGCGATCGTCAGGCAGTAGATGATCCCGGACCCCTCCAGGGCGGGGAGGTTCTGCGCGAGCCAGGCCAGCTGCCCGGCGGTGTCGGGCAGCCGGACCACGGACAGGTCGAGGCTCGACCGGTCCAGCGGGCCGCGGAGCACGAGCACGTCGTCGTGGACGGCGGAGGCCAGCTGCTCGGCGACGTCGGCGGTGACGCGGGCGTTCGCGGTGGCCGTCGTCGCGAGCACCGGGATGCCGTCCGGCAGCTCGGCCAGCAGGGTCCGGATCCGGCGGTAGTCCGGCCGGAAGTCGTGCCCCCAGTCGGAGATGCAGTGCGCCTCGTCGATCACGACCAGCCCCGCGTCGGCCGCGAGCCGCGGCAGCACCTCGTCCCGGAACGCCGGGTGGGTCAGCCGCTCCGGCGACACCAGCAGCACGTCGACCTCGCCCGCCGCGATCTGCGCGTGCACCTCGTCCCACTCGGTGACGTTCGCGGAGTTGAGGGTCGCCGCACGCACCCCGGCGCGCTGGGCCGACTGCACCTGGTTGCGCATGAGCGCGAGCAGCGGGGACACCAGGACGGTCGGACCGGCCCCCCGGGCGCGCAGCAGGGCGGTCGCCACGAAGTACACGGCCGACTTGCCCCACCCGGTGCGCTGCACGACGAGCGCCCGGCGGTGGCCGGTGACGAGCGCGTCGATCGCGAGCCACTGGTCGTCGCGCAGGCGGGCGTCGTCCCGGCCGACGAGGCGGCGCAGGACGGCCTCCGCCTCGTCGCGCAGGGATCCGGTCACGGGGTGCTGCTGGGTCTCGGTCATCGCCCCCGACCCTAGCCACGACCCCCGACACCACCGCATCCCGCCGTGGCGCCCTGTGGACGACGACGTCGCGCCCGGGAGTCGCGGATACGATCGCCCGGTGACCGCACCCCCGACGCCACCCGACGCCCCGGCCGACGCGCCGTCCGCGCGCCCGGCGCCGTCCGCGCGCCCGGCGCTGCCGCTGCGCCCGGAGCTGGCCGGCGACGTCCCCTACGGCGCCCCGCAGCTCGACGTGCCGGTGCTGCTCAACGTCAACGAGAACCCGTACCCGCCGTCGCCGCAGGTGGTGGCGGACGTCGCCGCCGCCGTGGCCGAGGCCGCCGCCGGGCTGAACCGCTACCCGGACCGGGAGTTCCTGCCGCTGCGCGCCGACCTCGCGGACTACCTGGCCGTCGAGTCCGGCGTGCGGGTGGCCCCCGAGCAGGTGTGGGCGGCCAACGGGTCGAACGAGGTCATGCTGCACCTGCTGCAGGCGTTCGGCGGGCCGGGGCGCACCGCGCTGTCGTTCGCGCCGACGTACTCGATGTACCCGGAGTACGCGCGCGACACCCACACCCGGTGGGTGGCCGGCCGCCGGACCGAGCAGTTCGACGTCGACCCCGCCGAGGCGCGCGCGCTGATCGCCCGCGAGGCGCCGTCCGTCGTGCTCCTCACCAGCCCGAACAACCCGACCGGCACGGCGCTGGAGCTCGACACGGTGCGCGAGGTCCTCGCCGCGGCCGCCGAGGTGCCCGGCGGCTGCGTGGTGGTGGTCGACGAGGCCTACGGCGAGTTCCGCCGCGAGGGCGTCGAGTCCGCGCTCACCCTGCTCGCGGACCACCCGCACCTCGCTGTGAGCCGGACGATGTCGAAGGCGTTCGGCCTGGCCGGCGCGCGCGTCGGGTACCTGGCGGCGTCCCGCGAGCTCGTCGACGCGCTGCGCGTCGTGCGGCTGCCGTACCACCTGTCCGCGGTGACCCAGGCGGTCGCGCGCGCGGCGCTGCGGCACGCGCCGGAGCTGATGGCCCAGGTCGGCTCGCTGCGGGCCGAGCGGGACCAGCTGGTGCTCGACCTGCGGGACCGCGGCATCCGGGTCGCCGAGTCGGACGCGAACTTCGTGCTGTTCCAGGTCGGCGAGGACCGCCACGCCGTCTGGCAGCAGCTGCTGGACCGCGGGGTGCTGATCCGCGAGGTCGGTCCGGAAGGATGGCTCCGGGTGTCGGTCGGCACCCCGGAGGAGACAGCGGCGTTCACCGCCGCGCTGTGGGAGGTGCTGGGGACTTGAGCGGGACCACGGGCGGGCGCACCGCACGCGTCGAGCGCACGACGAGCGAGTCGAGCGTCGTCGTCGAGGTCGACCTCGACGGGACGGGGCGCACCGAGATCAGCACGTCGGTGCCGTTCTACGACCACATGCTCACGGCGCTCGGCAAGCACTCGCTCATCGACCTCACGGTCCGGGCGACGGGTGACACGCACATCGACGCGCACCACACCGTCGAGGACGTCGCGATCTGCCTGGGTGAGGCCCTCCGCCAGGCGCTGGGCGACAAGCGGGGCATCGCCCGGTTCGGCGACGCGACCGTGCCGCTGGACGAGGCGCTCGCGCAGGCCGTCGTCGACGTGTCCGGCCGTCCGTACCTGGTGCACTCCGGCGAGCCCGAGGGGCAGGAGTACCACCTGATCGGCGGGCACTTCACCGGCTCGCTGACCCGGCACGTGCTGGAGTCGATCGCGCACCACGCCGCGTTCGGGATGCACGTGCGCGTGCTGGCCGGCCGCGACCCGCACCACATCGTCGAGGCGCAGTTCAAGGCGCTGGCCCGTGCCCTGCGCGCCGCGGTCGCGCTCGACCCGCGCGTCGACGGGATCCCGAGCACGAAGGGCGCCCTGTGACCGACGACCGCCGGCCCGACGACGACCTGCCCGACGACCTCGGCTTCGAGATCCCGGACGACCTGTCCGGCCTGGACGCCGCGGCCCCGCCGCCGGATGAGGCGCGTGCGTCCGCCGGGACCGCGACCAGCGACGTCCCCGACGACCTGTCGGGTCTCGACGCCGCGGCCGCCCAGCCCGACGAGCCCGTCGTCGCGATCGTCGTGACCCAGGTCGCGGGCGCGAAGGCCCTCGCGGCGGCGTGCTCGCTGGCCGGTGTGGCCGTCGACGCGGTGCCGTCGCCCGTCGGGGCGCTCGCGGTCCTGCGGGACGCCGGCGACGCCGCGCGCTCCGCGTCCGCCGCGGAGGCGCTGTCGCGCATGCTCCGGACGTCCCCGGTCGTGCTGCTCGACCGCCGGTCGGGCCGGATCTCCGCGAGCCGGTGGTCGGCGGGCGAGCGCGAGGACGACCTCGCCCCCGGGCTGGTGCTGTCCGGCGCCCCCGAGGTGCTCGAGGAGATCCTGGTCGGCGGCACGCCGGTCGCCGACGTCCCCGGCGTGGTCACGAGCGTCGGGATGTCGCGCTGGGCCGCCATGCGGGCGCTGTCGGCGGGCCGGCGCAAGGGCGACTAGCCTGGACCGGTGCCCAGCCAGCCTCGTGTCGTCGTCCTCGACTACGGATTCGGCAACGTCCGCTCCGCCGTGCGCGCCCTCGAGCGGGTCGGTGCCGAGGTCGAGCTGACCGCCGACCCGCAGCACGCCGCCGACGCCGACGGGCTCGTGGTCCCGGGCGTAGGCGCGTTCGCCGCGGTGATGGCCGGGCTGCGTGAGGTCCGCGGCGACCAGATCGTCGACCGGCGGCTCGCCGGCGGTCGACCCGTGCTCGGCATCTGCGTCGGCATGCAGGTCATGTTCGGCCGCGGCGAGGAGCACGGCGTCCAGACCGACGGCCTCGGCGAGTGGCCCGGCCTGGTCGACCGGCTCGAGGCCGACGTCGTGCCGCACATGGGCTGGTCCACCGTCGACGCCCCCGACGGCACCCGGCTGTTCGCCGGCGTCGAGGAGGAGCGGTTCTACTTCGTGCACTCCTACGCGGCGCGCAGCTTCCCGCTGCTGGACACCGCCGACCCCGAGCGGCTGACCCCGCCGCAGGTCACGTGGTCCGACCACGGCGGCCGGTTCGTCGCCGCGGTCGAGAACGGTCCGCTGTCGGCCACGCAGTTCCACCCCGAGAAGTCCGGCGACGCCGGCGCGCAGCTGCTGGAGAACTGGGTCCGCTCGCTGAGCTGACGCCCGCCCCGGCACCACCACCCGCGGCCCGTGGCCGCACCCCGAACGAGGAGACCCATGTCCGACCGTCTGCAGCTCCTGCCCGCCGTCGACGTCGCCGACGGCCAGGCCGTCCGCCTCGTCCAGGGCGAGGCCGGCTCGGAGACCTCGTACGGCGACCCGCTGGCCGCCGCGCTCGACTGGCACGCCGGCGGCGCGGAGTGGATCCACCTGGTCGACCTGGACGCCGCGTTCGGCCGCGGGTCCAACGCCGACCTGCTCGCGGACGTCGCGCAGGTGCTGTCCGGCAAGGGCGTCAAGGTCGAGCTGTCCGGCGGCATCCGCGACGACGCGTCGCTCGAGCGCGCGCTCGGCACCGGCGCCACGCGGGTCAACCTCGGCACCGCGGCGCTGGAGGACCCGGAGTGGACCGCCGACGTCATCGCCCGGTACGGCGAGGCGATCGCGGTCGGCCTGGACGTGCGCGGGACCACGCTCGCCGCGCGCGGCTGGACCCGTGAGGGCGGCGACCTGTGGGAGGTGCTCGCCCGGCTCGACGCGGCCGGCTGCGCCCGGTACGTCGTCACCGACGTCACCAAGGACGGCACGCTGCGCGGCCCGAACGTCGAGCTGCTGCGCGAGGTCTGCGCCCGCACCGACGCGCCGGTGGTGGCGTCCGGCGGCATCTCCTCGCTGGAGGACCTGCGCGTGCTGCGCGAGCTGGTGCCGGTGGGTGTCGAGGGCACGATCGTCGGCAAGGCCCTGTACGCGGGTGCGTTCACGCTGCCCGAGGCCCTGGACGTCGCCGGGCGCCCGTGACGGGCCGCGAGCTGCCTCCGACGTCCGCGTTCGCGGGCGACGACGGCAGCGCGGACCCCGGGGTCGCCGCGACGCTGACGGCGCTGGGCGACGGCACCGGCACGCTCGCCGAGGTCGTCGCCGCGCTGGCGGGGACCCGGGTGCTGGTCCCGGTGCTGGCGGAGCTCGAGGTCGGCGAGACCGTCGACGTCGGCGGGCACGCGCACACGGTCGACAAGGAGGCGTCCGCGGGGATCGTCGCCCTGCAGGCGCCGGACGGCCGCACCGCGCTGCCGGTGTTCTCGTCCGTCGCGGCGATGGCCGCGTGGCGGGCCGACGCGCGCCCGGTGCCGACCGAGGTCGCGCGGGCGGCGCTGTCGGCGGTCGACGAGGGCTGGGAGCTGCTGGTGCTGGACGCCGGCGGGCCCGTCACCGCGCTGCTGCCGCGGCCGGCGGTGTGGGCGCTCGCGCAGCAGGGGACCTGGCGGCCGGCCGTCCCGGGCGCGGGGGAGGCCCGCAGCGTCGACCCCGAGGTGCGGGCCGCGGTCCGCGCCGCCGTCACCGGCGCGCTCGGGGGTGGCGTCGCCGAGCACGCCCCGGCGGCCCGTTCCTGGTTCCGTCGCCGGGCGACCACGACCACGACCGCGACCCCGCCCGGTCCGCTGGTCGACGCCGACGCGCTCCCGGGCGGCCGGGCCGAGGTCGCGGTCGTCCTGACGCTCGTGCCCGGGCTGGACCGCGACGCGGTCGACGCGGTGCTCCAGCGGGTCGGTGCGGCGCTGGCGGCCGACGAGACCGTCGCGCAGCGGGTCGACTCGGTCGAGGTCCGGCTGCGCTGACGCGTCGTCGTCCCCGCCGGGGTCAGCGGCGGCGGTGCCCCCAGGCGAGGGCGAGCGCCACGCCGACGGCCGTGCCGACCACGGCGCCGACGGCCTGCCCGCCGAGGATCACCCGGTTGAGGTCGAGCGCCGGCTTCCACGTCACCTCGGTGCCGCTGATCACGTAGACGCCGACCGGCTTCACCCGCACCGCGAACCCGCCGGTGTCGGCGTGCGCGCCGCCGCGACCCGCGGGACGGCCGGGGCCGAACGGCCACTGCGGGCCGCGGCGCGCGGGTCCGGGCAGGTGGGCCGCGGGCTCGTCCCCGGGCGTGGGCGACGCGTCGGCCGGGCCCGCGGGCTTGCGCACGCCGAGCCGGCCGTCGCCGTGGGCGCCCGCCAGCGCGTGCGAACCCAGCACCTTCGCCACCGGGACCACGACGGTGCCGCCGACCTCGTACGCCTCGCCGAACACGCGGCGCACCGACAGGGCGTCGCCCGCGGCCCGGGTCAGCGCGGACAGGTCGGGGCGGGCGGCGGTCGCGTCCGGGTTCTCGTCAGGCATGGTCGTCCTCCGCGGGTCGGTCGGCTGGCTGGTCCGTCCACCGTGGCACGGCGGCCACGCCCGCACCAGGCCCCGCCCGTGCCAGGCGCCCCGCCCGTGCCAGGCCCCGCGAGCAGGTCAGCCCGCGCAGGACGTGCTGGGCGTGAACGCGGTGTCGTCCGCGAGCAGCTGGCGCAGGGTGCTGACCGGCACCACGAAGCTCTGACCGGTGGAGTTCTTCGCGTACACGACCCCGATGACCCGGCCCTCGGTGTCGAGGACCGCGGAGCCGGAGCTGCCGGGCTCGACCTCGGCGTTCGTGACCAGCACCTCGCCGAGGTTCTCGTTCAGCGGGTCGGTCGTCGCCCCGATCACCTGCCCCGTGGTGACGCTGAGCGCGCCGCCCTGGGGGTAGCCCACGACCGTCACCTCGTCGCCCGGGTCCGGGTCCGCCTCGGCCAGGCCCGGCGCGGACGGCAGCGCGTCGGCGGTGCGCACCACGGCCAGGTCCGCGATCGCCGCGGTCGACGACGCGGTGACCGCGACGTCCCGGCCGTCGTAGGTGCTCAGCTGGAGGTCGGCCGAGTCCGCCACGACGTGCCGGTTCGTGATGAGGGTGGTCTCGTCGATCGCGAAGCCGGAGCCGGTGGACAGCGAGTTGCAGCCGACGTTGCGGATCCGCACGGCCATCCGCTGCGCCGAGTCGAAGCCGTCGGGGGACAGGTTGCCGGTGGACGACGGCGTGGCGACCGGGGCCGACGACGGGACCAGGTCGGTCGGGACGGGTCCGGGCATCGCCGGCAGCACGCCGCAGCCCGCGAGGAGCAGCACGGCCACCGCACCCGCGGCGCCGGCGCGACGTCGCGTCACCCGCGCGTCCCGGCGGCGAGCTGGCGCTGGAGCTCGGTGTTGGCCTCGGTCGCGGTGGCGCAGACCCCCTGGACGTCGCCCTTGAACCGCTCGAGGTCCGCGGGGTCGTACGCGGCGGCGTTGCCGAGGTACGTGATGAGCTGGTTCTGCGCGTCGATGCAGGTGGACAGCGCGGACGCGACGTTCGCGGCGGCCTGCGAGATCCGCGCCTGGTAGTCGACGAGCTGGCGCTGGACCTCGCGGTCGTCGCCGACCTGGGCCTTCTCGTCGGCCAGCTCGGTGATCCGGCCCTGGGCGGTGGTGAGCTGCTCGTTCACGGCGGCGAGCTCCGCGAGGGTGCCCTCGTGCTGGGACCGCAGCGTCGCCAGGTCGGAGCCGATCGCCCGGCCCTGGTCCTCGACGTCCTGCGCGTATTCCTCGTAGCGGACGGTCCGGACCCACAGGTAGGCGCTCAGCGCGGTGACGAGCACCAGCAGCACCGACAGCGCGATGACGGCCCAGGGGCGGCGCCGGTGCCGCGGGGGTGCGGGCGGCGGGGCGACGTGGGCGTGCTCGCCCGGGGTGGCCGGCGGCTCGGCGGGGTGGGTGGTCGTGGCGCCCGACGGAGCCCACGACGAGGACCCGCCCGGCCGCGGCGGGCCGATCGGGTCGTGCGGCCCGGTCGCAGACGTCACGGCACCACCATACGGTCGCCGGTCGCCACCGTGCGCAAGATCACGGCCGCGCGCCCACCCGCTCGGCGCAGCGCGGGCGTCGACGGGTGTCGCCGCACGGGAGAATCCAGGGGTGTCCCTCGCCCCCTACGCCCGGCTGCTGCGGCTGCCCGGCGTGCTGACCCTCGTCCTGGTCGCGTTCGTCGCGCGCATCCCGCACGCGATGACCGGTGTCGTGCTGACCCTGCACGTCGTGGGCCCGCTCGGCCTCGGGTACGCGAAGGCGGGCCTGGTCGCGGCGGCGATGACGGTCGGCGTCGCGATCGGCTCGCCGTGGCGCGGCCGGCGGGTCGACCGGCTGGGCCTGCGGCGGGCGCTGCTGCCCTCCGTGCTCGTCGAGTCCGCCGTCTGGCTGATCGCGCCCCGGCTCGGCTACGAGGCGCTGCTCGGCGCGGCGGTCGTCGCGGGTGTGTTCCTGGTGCCGGTGTTCTCCGTCGTGCGGCAGTCCCTCGCGGTGCTGGTGCCGCCGGAGCAGCAACGGACCGCGTACGCCCTGGACTCGGTGGGCACCGAGATGACGTTCATGCTCGCGCCGACGCTCGGCGTGCTCGTGGCGACGCAGGTCTCGACGACCGCGGCGCTGACGCTGGTCGGCGCGTCGACGGTCGCGGCGGGGCTGCTGCTCATGTGGTTCGACCCGCCGACGCGGTCCGCGGGCGGTGCCGCGGCTCCCGAGCCGGCGGGTCGGCGCCCGCGCCTGCTGACCCCGGGCCTGCTCGTGGTGCTCGCCGCCGCGTCCGCGGCCGCCCTGATCCTCAACGGCACGGACGTCGGCATCGTCGCCGCGCTGGAGGGCTGGGACCGCGAGTCCGCGGTCGGCTGGATGATCGCGCTGTGGTGCGTCGGGTCGGTCGTCGGCGGTCTGGTCTACGGCGCCCAGAAGCGGGAGCTGCACCCGCTCGCCCTCGTCGCGCTGCTGGGTGCGGCGACGCTGCCGGCCGCGCTCGCCCAGACCCAGCTGCAGCTCGCCGTCGCGGTCGTGGTGGCGGGCCTGCCGTGCGCGGCGGCGCTGTCGGCGATCAACGCGTCGCTGGTGCGGATGGTCCCGGAGCACCGGCGCGGGGAGATCATGGGCTGGAGCGGCACCGCCAACACCGTCGGTGCCGCGCTCGGGGCGCCGCTCGTCGGCGCGGTGATCGACGGGACCGGCCCCTGGGGCGGGTTCGCCGCCGCGGGCGGGGCGGGGCTGGTCCTCGCGGTCGCCGGGCTGGTCGTGCTCGCGCTGGTCCGGCGGCGGAGCGCGGCCCGGCGGGCGTCGGCGGGCGGCACCCCGGCGGACGGGACCGCGGCGGACGTGGCCCCCGAGGCGCTGCACCTGACGGTCCCGCGCGACCCGTCGACCGCGCCGGGCGGGATCGTGCCGAGCCCGGCTCCGGCGGGCGCCGACGACGTCCCGGCCCGCCCGCTGCCGGACGACGCCTCCCGCACGGTCCACCCGGGCTGACGTGGGGCGCGGGCGCCCGGGCCGACGTGGGGCGCGGGCGCCCCGGCCGACGTGCGGCGCGGGCGCCCGGGCGGACGCCGGGAGCGCTCCGGCGCGGGGGTCAGGACACGTAGCCGGTGAACTTCTCGCCCGGGCCCTCGCCCGGCGCGTCGGGGAACGGGCTCGCCTCGCGGAACGCGAGCTGCAGCGACCGCAGCCCGTCGCGCAGGGACCGGGCGTGCTGGTTGCCGATGTCCGGGGCGGAGGCCGTCACCAGCGCGGCGAGCGCGGTGATGAGCTTGCGGGCCTCGTCGAGGTCCAGGTAGTCGGCGCCGGTCGTGTCGTCGGTGTCGGGAGAGAGCCCGCACTTGACGGCGGCGGCGCTCATCAGGTGCACGGCGGCGGTGGTGATGACCTCGACCGCCGCCACGTCGGCGATGTCGCGGGTGGCGGTGGAGGTGTCAGGGGTCTCGCTCATGCGGCCGATCCTCTCACCGGGCGCGCACGACGCGCGTCCCCGAGCGCGCCGGCGCCCGCCGGCCCGACGGCGAGGTCGGGTCGGCGGGCGCGTCGTGCCGGGTGCGGCGGGGTCAGGCGACCGGGGTGCTCGCGGTCGCGGGCTCGCCGTTCTCCTCGGGCAGGTCGGTGCCGGCGATCGCCGCGGCCAGGGCGGCGCCGAGGCCGGCGTCGACGTTCGTCCAGTACTGGATCGCCCGGGCGCGGATCACGTCGTTCTTCACGGCGCCCACGTGCCCGGTGATGGTCTCGAGGAACCGGGCGCGCGCGGCGTCGTCGAACACCTCGCGGTAGAGGGTGCCGGCCTGGCCCCAGTCGTCGTCCTGCGGGTGCAGGGTCGCGGCCGAGCGCACGAGCTCGCCGTCCGACTCCCAGCCCGGGGACTCGGCGGCGCGCGCCGGGTCGGCCGCGGGTCCGCCGAGGGAGTTCGGCGCGTACACGGGCACCTCGGGGGCGTTGAACGCGTACCGCGCGGCGCCGTCCTTGGAGTACGTGCTCACCTCGGAGCGCGGCGCGTTCACCGGCAGCTGCTGGTGGTTGGTCCCGACGCGGTACCGGTGCGCGTCGGCGTAGGAGAAGATCCGCGCGAGCAGCATCTTGTCCGGGCTGGTCGCGATGCCGGGGACGAAGTTGCTGGGCGCGAACGTCGCCTGCTCGATCTGCGCGAAGTAGTTCTCGGGGTTGCGGTTCAGCTCCATCACGCCGACCTCGATCAGCGGGTAGTCCGCGTGCGGCCAGACCTTCGTCAGGTCGAACGGGTTGAACCGGTAGGTCTTCGCGTCCTCGTACGGCATCACCTGGACCGACAGGGTCCAGCGGGGGAAGTCGCCCGCGGCGATGTGGTCGAACAGGTCGCGGATGTGGTGGTCGGCGTCGGACCCGGCGAGCTGGGCGGCCTCGTCGGCCGTCAGGTTGTCGATGCCCTGCTGCGTCGTGAAGTGGTACTTGACCCAGAACCGCTCGCCGTCGGCGTTGATCCACTGGTAGGTGTGCGAGCCGAAGCCGTCCATCGTCCGCCAGGACCGGGGCAGGCCGCGGTCGCCCATCAGCCAGGTGACCTGGTGCGCGGACTCCGGCGACAGGCTCCAGAAGTCCCACTGCATGTCGTTGTCGCGCAGGTTCGAGCCGGGCAGGCGCTTCTGCGACCGGATGAAGTCGGGGAACTTGATCCCGTCCCGCAGGAAGAACACCGGGGTGTTGTTGCCCACGAGGTCGTAGTTGCCCTCGGAGGTGTAGAACTTCAGCGCGAAGCCGCGCGGGTCGCGCCACGTGTCGGGGGAGCCGTGCTCGCCGGCGACGGAGGAGAACCGCGCGAGCATCTCGGTGGCGACGCCCGGCTGGAACAGCGCGGCGCGGGTGTAGCGGCTGACGTCGCCCGTGGTGGTGAACGTGCCGAACGCGCCGCCGCCCTTGGCGTGCACGACGCGCTCGGGGACGCGCTCGCGGTTGAACTGCGCGAGCTTCTCGACCAGGTAGTGGTCGTGCAGGACGATCGGGCCGTCGGCGCCGACGGACTGCGAGTGGGCGTCGGACGCGACGGGCGCGCCGGAGTTGGTGGTGGTGGGTCGGACCTGGGTCACAGGGGAGTCCTTCCTGGTCGGTGGCGTGCCGGTCGAGGGCGCGCCGGGGACCGGACGGGCGGGGTCGCCCGACCGGGGAGGGTCGGTGGGTCGGTGGTGCGGGACGCGGTCTAGGAGCGGGCGCGGCAGGCGGGGCACAGGCCCCAGAACGTGACCTCGGCCGTCTCGACGGTGAAGCCCGACGTCGAGCTGGGCGTCAGGCACGGCGCGGCGCCCGTGGCGCAGTCGACGTCGTCGACGGCGCCGCAGCCGCGGCACACGACGTGGTGGTGGTTGTCGCCGACGCGGCGCTCGTACCGCGCCGGGTGCCCGGCGGGCTCGATGCGGCGCAGGATGCCGGCGTCGGTCAGGGCGTGCAGCACGTCGTACACGGCCTGCACCGAGACGGTGGGCAGGACGGTGCGCGCGAGCCGGAGCACCGCGTCGGCATCGGCGTGCGGCAGCTGCTCGACGGCCTCGAGGACCGCGAGCCGGGGTGCGGTGACCCGCAGGCCCCGGCCGCGGAGGGTCTCCGCGGGGTCCTGGTGCGCGGTGTGCGCGTGGTCCGGGGGCGCGTCGTGCGCCGGGTGCGGACCAGAGAGGTGCTGGTCGACGGGCATGTCATCAGCCTGGCATGCTTTCTGGAACTGTTCAAGCATGGATCTGACGGCGTGTCACGTCCCGGGGGCGCCGGGGAGGTCGGGCTCGAGCTCTGGTACTGTGGTCCCCGACTGGCCTGGGCTGACGTGTGTCCGCAAGGAGACGTGCCGACCCAGGTGCACAAGTGGAGTCGATCCCACCTGAGTCCCGACCGCCCGGTTCGCCGGCAGCAGGGTCCAGGTCCCGGTCCTCGGTCGTTCCCCTCGTGGGGGAGCGGCCGGTACGGCGCACCGTTCACGCGGCGCACCGTGGATCCGTCGGCCCCCACCTGTGCCCAGGTTCGGGGGCCTTCCTCGTTCCAGGCGGTCGTCACGACGACTACCGAGGAGCACCACATCAGCGAGCCCCGCATCAACGATCGGATCCGCGTCGCCGAGGTCCGCCTGGTCGGCCCGAACGGCGAGCAGGTCGGCATCGTCCGCGTGGAGGACGCACTGCGCCTGGCCCAGGACGCCGACCTCGACCTCGTCGAGGTCGCCCCGGACGCCCGGCCGCCGGTCTGCAAGATCATGGACTACGGCAAGTTCAAGTACGAAGCAGACATGAAGGCCCGCGAGGCCCGGCGCAACCAGAGCAACACGGTTCTCAAGGAGATCCGCTTCCGGCTCAAGATCGACCCGCACGACTACGGCACCAAGAAGGGCCACGTCGAGCGGTTCCTCGCGGCCGGCGACAAGGTCAAGGTCATGATCATGTTCCGTGGCCGAGAGCAGTCGCGCCCGGAGATGGGCGTGCGCCTGCTGCAGCGGCTCGCGGCCGACGTCGCGGAGCTCGGCTTCATCGAGAGCATGCCGAAGCAGGACGGCCGCAACATGATCATGGTGCTGGGCCCGACCAAGAAGAAGGCCGAGCAGCGCCAGGAGCAGCGTCGTGCCCGCCCCGCCCGCGAGGAGCGCCCCGCGGACGAGCAGGCACAGGACGTCGCGACCGAGGCACCCGTGACCGAGGCGACCGAGGCCCCGGCCCCGGTCGAGACCGCTCCCGCAGCGGCCGCCCCGGCCGCCGAGCCGACCCCGGCCGCGGAGCCCGCCGCGACGACGGCCGAGGACGCCCCGGCGCCCGCGGCCGCTCCCGCACCGAAGGCGGCCCCGGCCCCGAAGGCTGCTCCGGCACCCAAGGCGGCACCGGCCCCGAAGGCCGCTCCGGCTCCGAAGGCTGCTCCGGCCGCCCCGAAGCCCGCCGCTGCGCCCGCCCCGGCCCCCAAGCCGGCGGCAGCCCCGAAGCCCGCCGCGGCCCCCAAGCCGTCGGCGACGCCGACCCCGCGGCCCGCGCCGCGCCCGGCACCGAGCCCGCGCCCCTCGGCACGACCGGCCCCCCGGGGCCAGTCCGCCGGCGGGACGCCGACAGCCTGACCCGCACCACCACGCCCGGACCCCACCGGGACCGGACGGACGAGTCGCGCCCCGGCGCGATGCGACGACAAGGAGAGACGGCAGCCATGCCGAAGAACAAGACGCACTCCGGTGCGAAGAAGCGCTTCCGGATCACCGGGAGCGGCAAGGTCATGCGCGAGCAGGCGAACGCCCGCCACCTGCTCGAGCACAAGTCGAGCCGCCGCACGCGCCGTCTCGCCAGCGACCAGGTCGTCACCCCGGCCGACGCCCCCCGTATCAAGAAGCTGCTCGGCAAGTGACCCGTCGGCGCGCGAGCGCCACGGCAGCACACCGACCTGAGAACAACGCAAGGAGCATCACGTGGCACGCGTGAAGCGGGCGGTCAACGCCCAGAAGAAGCGCCGGGCAACTCTCGAGCGCGCCTCCGGCTACCGCGGTCAGCGTTCGCGCCTGTACCGCAAGGCCAAGGAGCAGGTCACCCACTCCCTCGTGTACGCCTACCGCGACCGCAAGGCGCGCAAGGGCGACTTCCGCAAGCTGTGGATCCAGCGGATCAACGCGGCTGCGCGCGAGCAGGGCATGACCTACAACCGCCTGATCCAGGGCCTGAAGCTCGCGGGCGTGGAGGTCGACCGTCGCGTCCTGGCCGACATGGCCGTGAACGACGCCCCCGCGTTCAACGCGCTGGTGGCGCTCGCCAAGCAGGCGCTGCCGGCCGACGTCAACGCGCCCCGCGCGGCCGCCTGACGTACCGCAGCACCCCGCGCACGCCGGCCTGACCGGCGCCCGCACCGCCGAGACCCCCGGGAGCCACCGCTCCCGGGGGTCTCGCGCGTCTGCCCGCTCGCGCCGGCGGCACGCGGGGCGCCGGGCAGGTGCCGGGCAGGCGTCGGGCAGGGGAGGATGGGGTCGTGCCCCACGCCTCCGCCGACGGTCCCGTCGCCGCCCGCCCCGCCCTCGCCAACCCGCACGCCGACCGGGTGAAGGCCGTGCGCGCGCTCGCCACCCGCGCGGGCCGTCGACGCGCGGGCCGGTACCTGGTCGAGGGGCCGCAGGCGGTGCGGGAGGTCGTGCACTGGGCGCCGCACCTCGTCCACGACCTCTACCTGACGCCGGGTGCGGCGGACCGGTACGCGGAGATCCTCCGCGACGCCGACGCCGCCGGGGTGCGCGTGCACCCGGCCGAGGACGACGTGCTGGCCGCGATGTCGCCGGACGCGCAGGGCGTGCTCGCGGTGGCGTCCGCCGACGAGCCCGGCGCGAGGCACCCCGGCCTGCTCGGTCCGCTGGAGGCGGACGCGCTGGACGCGGTGCTCGCGTCCCGGCCGGCGCTCGTCGCGGTGCTCGCGCAGGTCCGGGACCCGGGGAACGCCGGCACGGTCATCCGGGTCGCCGACGCAGCGGGCGCGGACGCCGTGCTCGTGGTGGGGGACAGCGTCGAGACGACCAACCCCAAGGTGGTCCGGTCCACGGCCGGGTCGCTGTTCCACCTCCCGGTGGTCTCGGGCGTGCCGGTGGGGGACGCGGTGACGGCGCTCCGCGGCGCCGGGCTCACGGTGCTGGCGGCGGACGGCGCCGGGGACCTCGACCTGGACGACCTGCAGGACGCCGCGGCCCGCGCGACCGACGGTGCCGGCGTGCCGGGCGCGGACCTGCGGGCGCCCACGGCGTGGCTGTTCGGGAACGAGGCGTGGGGCCTGCCGGCCGAGGACCGCGACCGGGCCGACGCCGTCGTGCGGGTGCCGCTGCGGGGCCGCGCGGAGTCGCTCAACCTCGGCACCGCCGCGGCGGTCTGCCTCTACGCCTCCTCCCGCGCCCACCGCTGACCGCCCCACCCCGACCCCTGCCCCACCCGCCGAGGTCGGTCGTCCCGGCCGAGGTCGCCCGTCCCACGGGGCGACCTCGGCCCGGACCACCGACCTCGCGCACCGCACGCGCGCACGCTCTCGCGGGTCGGGCATGCTGGGCGGATGCGGGTGTTCGCGGGGCTGTGGCCCGCTCCTGAGGTCCGGCGGCACCTCGCCGCGTCGCTGCGGACCGCTGTCGGGGTCGACGCCGAGGACGCGCCGGGCCGGGCCGGGTCCGAGGGGGTGCGATGGACGGCCGCCGAGAACTGGCACGTCACGCTCGCGTTCTACGGGGACGTGGGGGACGGGCGCGCCGAGATCCTGGCCGGGGCGCTGGCCGACGTGGCGGCGACCACCCGGCCGTTCGCGCTGCACCTGTCCGGCGCGGGCGTGTTCGCGCACCGGACGCTGTGGGCGGGAGTCGGGGGCGACCTCGACGCCGTGCACGCGCTGGTCGCGGCCTGCCGGGACGCCGGCGACGACGTGGGCGCCCGCCAGGACGACCGGGAGCGCTCGCGCCCGCACGTCACGCTCGGGCGGGTCGCACCGGTGCGGGGGAGCACCCGCCGGCGGGACCGTGCCACGCCGACGCCGGACGACCTGCTCGTGCACGCGCTGGCCGTCTACCGGGGCCCGCGGTGGCCGGTGACCGAGCTGGTGCTGGCCGAGTCGCTGCCGGGCGAGGGCCGTGCGGGCGGGCCGCTCTACCGGCCGCTGGGCACCTGGCCGCTGGGCGGTGCCGCGGCGGCACGACCCACCGAGGCGTGGCCCCGCGACGACCGTCCCCGCGACGACTGACCCCGCGAGGCACGCCTCGCCGAGCCGCGCCCGTGCTGTGGCACCATGGCGGCATGCCGTCCGCAGCGCCCCGCCGCCGATTTCCCGGGCCCGTTCCCGGGCCCGTCGCCGGCTGACCGCCGGCGCGCGACGACGGTCCCGCTCGTCCCACGCGGCGAGCGGTGCCCCGGCCCAGGAGCGGGCGCCACTAGACTCGCCCGTTGGTCGGCACGCACGCGCGGCACGCTCGCGCCGGAGTGCGCCCGCCGGCCGCCGCTCCCGCCTGGAAGGTCCGGATGTCCACGCCCGACACACCCCTGTCCCCGCTCGACGTCGACGCGGTCGAGGCCGCCCTGTCCGACGCGCTGGCCGCGTTCGACGCGGCACGCGACCTCGACGAGCTGAAGTCCGCCCGGCTCGCGCACACCGGTGAGCGCAGCCCGATCGCCCTGGCGAACCGCGCGATCGGCGGCCTGGCGCCGGCCGACAAGGCCGTCGCGGGCAAGACGCTCGGCCAGGCCCGCGGCCGCCTGAACGCCGCACTGGCCGCCCGCGAGGAGGTGCTGGCCGCCGAGCGCGACGCCCGCGTCCTCGCCGAGGAGTCGGTCGACGTCACGCTGCCGTCGGACCGCGCGGCCCGCGGCGCCCGGCACCCCCTGGAGCTGCTGCAGGAGCGCGTCGCCGACGTGTTCGTGGCGATGGGCTGGGAGATCGCCGAGGGCCCGCAGGTCGAGGCCGAGTGGTTCAACTTCGACGCGCTGAACTTCGGCCCGGACCACCCCGCGCGCCAGATGCAGGACACGTTCTACGTGGCGGCGCCCGAGGGCGAGCCCGACCCGCACCTGGTGCTGCGCACGCACACGTCGCCCGTGCAGGCGCGGTCGCTGCTGGAGCGGGACCTGCCGGTCTACATCGCGTGCCCGGGCCGGGTGTTCCGCACCGACGAGCTCGACGCGACGCACACCCCGGTGTTCCACCAGGTCGAGGGCCTCGCGGTCGACAAGGGCATGACGATGGCGCACCTCAAGGGCACCCTGGACCACTTCGCGAAGGCGATGTTCGGCCCCGAGGCCCGTACCCGGCTGCGTCCGTCGTTCTTCCCGTTCACGGAGCCGAGCGCCGAGATGGACCTGTGGTTCCCGCAGAAGAAGGGCGGTCCCGGCTGGATCGAGTGGGGCGGCTGCGGGATGGTCAACCCGAACGTCCTGCTCGCCGCGGGGATCGACCCCGAGGTGTACTCCGGCTTCGCGTTCGGGATGGGCATCGAGCGCACGCTCATGCTCCGCCACGAGATCGCGGACATGCACGACATGGTGGAGGGCGACGTCCGCTTCTCCACCCAGTTCCGGGCGGTGATCTGATGCCTCGCATCCCCCTGACGTGGCTCGCCGAGCACGTCGAGCTCCCTGACGACCTCACGGCCGAGCGGCTGGCGGCGGACCTGGTCCGCGTCGGCCTCGAGGAGGAGGCCGTCCACCCGGCCGCGGTGACGGGCCCGCTGGTCGTCGGCCGCGTGGTCGAGCGCGTGCCGGAGCCGCAGAAGAACGGCAAGACGATCAACTGGTGCCAGGTCGACGTGGGCGACCACAACGGCACGGCCGAGGACGGCACCCGCACCCCGCGGGGCATCGTCTGCGGCGCGCACAACTTCGACGTGGGCGACCACGTCGTGGTGGCGCTGCCGGGCACGGTGCTGCCGGGGCCGTTCGCGATCGCGTCCCGCAAGACCTACGGCCACGTGTCCGACGGGATGATCTGCTCGTCGCGCGAGCTCGGCCTGGGCGACGACCACGACGGCATCATCGTCCTGGCGCAGCTCGGCATCGAGGCGGCGCCGGGGACGGACGCGCGCGCCCTGCTGGGCCTCGGCGACGAGGTCCTCGAGATCAACGTGACGCCGGACCGCGGCTACTGCTTCGCGATGCGCGGCGTCGCCCGCGAGTACTCCCACGCGACCGGCGCGGTGTTCACCGACCGCGGTCTCGCGGCGCCGGGTGCGGACGCGGACGTGGCGACCACGGGCGGGTTCCCCGTCGAGGTCCGCGACGAGGCGCCGATCCACGGCGTGCCCGGCGCGGACCGGTTCGTCGCCCGCGTGGTGCGGGGGATCGACGCGAGCGCCCCGTCGCCGTCGTGGATGCAGCAGCGCCTGACCCAGGCGGGCATGCGGCCGATCTCGCTCGCGGTGGACGTCACGAACTACGTGATGCTCGACCTCGGCCAGCCGCTGCACGCCTACGACCTGGCGTCGCTGACCGCGCCGATCACGGTCCGACGCGCCCGCGCGGGCGAGCGGCTCACGACCCTCGACGGCGTGGACCGCGCGCTCGACGCCGAGGACCTGCTCATCACCGACGGCCCGGACGCCGCGCGCGTCATCGGGCTCGCGGGCGTCATGGGCGGCGCGGACACCGAGGTGTCGGCGACGACCACGGACGTGCTGGTCGAGGCCGCGCACTTCGACCCGGTGACGGTCGCGCGCACGGCCCGTCGGCACAAGCTGCCGAGCGAGGCCGCCAAGCGGTTCGAGCGCGGCGTCGACCCGCAGCTGCCCCGCGTGGCGGTCGCGCGGGTCGTCGAGCTCCTCGTCGAGCACGGCGGCGGCACGCCCGACCCGGTGCTGACGGACGTCGACGCGACCACGCCCGCCCCCGTGCTGCGGCTGCCGCTGGCGCTGCCGTCCCGGCTGATCGGCCTGGACCTGGACGCCGCGACGGTGACCGGGTACCTGCGGGCGATCGGCTGCACCGTGGGCGAGGTCGCGGGCACCGGCGAGGACGCCGTCGTCGCGGTGACCGTGCCGACGTGGCGCCCCGACCTGGCGGCCCCGGTCGACCTGGTCGAGGAGGTCGCGCGCCTGCACGGGTACGACGCGATCCCGTCGGTGGCGCCGCGCTCGCCGGTGGGCCTCGGGCTGACCCCGGCGCAGCGTCGCCGGCGGCGGGTCGCGGACGCCCTCGCGGGGTCCGGCTGGGTGGAGACGCTGTCGTACCCGTTCGTGGGGACCGCGCAGCTCGACGCGCTCGCGCTGCCGGCGGACGACGCCCGCCGGACGATGCTCCGGCTCGCGAACCCGATGTCGGCCGAGCAGCCGTACCTGCGCACGTCGCTGCTGGTGACGCTGCTGGAGACGGCCCGCCGGAACGTCGCGCGGGGGGCGTCCGACCTCGCGGTGTTCGAGGTCGGGGCGGTCACGCTGCCCCGCCCGGGGACGCCCGCCGCCCCGGTGCCGCCGGTGGCCGAGCGGCCGTCCGCGGACGTGCTCGACGCGATCCGCGCTGCCGTCCCGGCGCAGCCGCGGCAGGTGGCGGGCGTGCTGACCGGCCAGCGGGAGCCCGCGGGCTGGTGGGGCGCGGGCCGCCCGGCCGACCACGCCGACGCGATCGACGCGGTCCGGCTGCTGGGGGAGACCCTGGGCGTCGAGCTGGTCGTCGAGGCCGACGCGGACCGGGCGCCGTGGCACCCGGGCCGGTGCGCGCGGTTCCGGACGACGCACGGCGCGCTGGTCGGCCACGCGGGCGAGCTGCACCCGAACGTCGTGCGGGCCCTCGGGCTGCCGGCGCGGGCGTGCGCGTTCGAGGTGGACCTCGACGTGCTGCTGGCCGCGGCGCCCGCGGGGGAGGTCGTCGCCCGCGAGGTGTCGACGTTCCCGGTCGCGAAGGAGGACGTGGCGCTCGTCGTGTCGGCCGACGTGCCGGTCGCGGAGGTGCTCGCCGCCGTGCGGGCCGGTGCGGCCGCGAGCCCGACGGGGGACGTGCTGGAGAGCGCGCGGCTGTTCGACGTCTACACGGGCGAGCAGGTCGGCGAGGGCCACCGGTCGCTGGCGTTCGCGCTGCGGCTGCGTGCCGCGGACCGCACGCTGACGGCGGACGAGACGGCCGCGGTGCGCGCGGCGGTCGTCGAGGAGGCGGAGCGCCGGTTCGGCGCGACCCTGCGCGCCTGACCCGCCCCGACGGCCCCGGCCGGCACCCGCACGGTGCCGCCCGGGGCCGTCGTGCGTCCGCGTGCGCCGCGCCCGTTCACCCGTTCGCAACCTGCGGGTCCCCCGGACGTGGTTGCCTGATCGGACATACCGCCCATACGTTGACTCCGGCTGTGTGACGTCTGTGACACACGCACGAGGCATCGGGCCCGGGGGATCGGAGAACATCGGTGAGCGCTGCACGCGTACGGAGCAGGTGGGCGGCGAGTCTCGTCGCCGTGGGGGCGATGGTGGGGGCGCCGGTGCTGGCGGCTCCGGCCGCGCTCGCCGCGGACGACTCGCACACCATCGCGGAGGTCCAGGGGACGGGCGACGCGTCGCCGCTCGCGGGCCAGCAGGTGACCACGAGCGGCGTGGTGACCGCGGTGTACGCCACCGGCGGCTACCGCGGCTACGTGATCCAGACCCCCGGGACGGGCGGCGAGACCGACCCGACCACCCGGACGGCGTCGGACGCGGTGTTCGTGTTCTCGGCGTCGACCGTCGGCTCGGTCGCGGTCGGCGACCACGTGCAGGTCACCGGCGCCGTGTCCGAGTTCCAGGGGCTGACCGAGATCACCGTGGCGAACGCCGCGGGCCTGGTGCAGCTGGACCCGGCCGCCGAGCCCGTGCAGCCGGTCACCGGCACCTGGCCGGCGGACGCCGCCGACCGCGAGGCGCTCGAGTCGATGCTCTACCTGCCCACCGGCGACCTGACGGTGAGCAACACCTACAGCACCAACCAGTACGGCGAGGTCGGCCTGGCGGTCGGCACCCAGCCGCTGCTGCAGCCCACCGAGGTCGCCGCGCCGGGGACGCCGGAGAACGCGGCGGTCGCCGCGGACAACGCCGCCCGCGCGCTCGTGCTCGACGACGGCGCGTCCACCAACTTCCTGTCCGCCGCGAACTCCGGCCTGACGCCGCCGTACGTGTCGCTGACGAACCCGGTCCGGGTCGGCGCTGCCGCGACGTTCACCGCCCCGGTGGTCGTGGACTACCGCAACAACGCGTGGAAGCTCAGCCCGACGGTCCCCGTCGACGCGGCGAACCCCGCGACGTCCCCGGTGACGTTCGAGGACGACCGCACCCCGGCCCCCGAGGACGTCGGCGGGGACGTGACGGTCGCGTCGTTCAACGTGCTCAACTACTTCACGACCCTCGGCGCGGACACCGCGTCCTGCGTGGCGTACAGCGACCGCACGGGAGACCCGGTCACGGTCCGCGAGGGCTGCGCGCAGCGCGGCGCCTGGGACCCGGACGACCTGCAGCGCCAGCAGGACAAGATCGTCGCGGCCGTCAACGCCCTGGACGCGGACGTCGTGGGCCTGATGGAGATCGAGAACTCGGCGACGGTCGACGGCGACCCGGACGAGGCGCTGAACACCCTGGTCGCGGCGCTGAACGCCGCCGCGGGCGCCGGGACCTGGGCGGCCGTGCCGTCCTCGACGGAGCTGCCGGCGGCCGCGGAGCTCGACACGATCACCAACGCGCTGATCTACCGCCCGGCGGCCGTCGAGACCGTGGGCGACGCCCGCGCGCTCGGCACGCAGTCCGGTGACGGCCAGGCGTTCGGCAACGCCCGCGAGCCGATCGGCCAGGCGTTCGTGCCGGTCGGCGGCGGCGAGGAGCTGTTCGTCGTCGTCAACCACTTCAAGTCCAAGGGCTCGGCCGGTCCGTGGCCGGGCGACGCCGACACGGGCGACGGCCAGGGCGCGTCGAACGAGTCCCGGGTCCGCCAGGCCGAGGCGCTGCGCGACTGGGTGCCGACCGTGCAGGGCGACGCGGAGTCGGTCGCGCTGGTCGGCGACTTCAACTCGTACACGCAGGAGGACCCGCTGCAGGCGCTGTACGCGGCCGGGTACACCGACGCGACGACGGCGCTGGACGCGGGGGAGTACTCCTACTCGTTCTCCGGCCTGTCGGGCTCGCTCGACCACGTGCTGCTGAACGAGGCGGCGCTGGGCCGGGCCACCGGCGCGGACGTGTGGAACATCAACGCCGGCGAGTCCGTGGCGCTGGAGTACAGCCGCTACAACACGCACGGCTCGCTGTTCTACGCCCCGGACGCGTACCGGTCCTCGGACCACGACCCGGTGCTGGTGGGCCTGTCCGCCGGCGACGCGGGCCCGGCCGGTCCGGTCGACCTGACGCTGCTCAACATCAACGACTTCCACGGCCGGATCGACGCCAACACGGTGGCGTTCGCGGGCACGGTCGAGCAGCAGCGCGCGCAGGCCGAGGCGGAGGGCGGCGCGGCCGTGTTCCTGTCGGCCGGCGACAACATCGGCGCCTCCCTGTTCGCCTCGGCGGTCGCCGACGACCAGCCGACGATCGACGTGCTGAACGCGCTGGACCTGGCCGCCTCGGCGGTCGGCAACCACGAGTTCGACCGCGGCTACGCCGACCTGGTCGACCGCGTCATCGCCGACGGCGGCAACGCGCAGTTCCCGTACCTGGGTGCGAACGTCTACGCCACGGGCACCCAGACCCCGGCGCTCGACGAGTACACCGTCCTCGACGTCGACGGGGTGCAGGTCGCCGTGGTCGGTGTCGTCACCCAGGAGACCCCGACGCTGGTGACCCCCGGCGGCATCGCCGACCTCGACTTCGGCGACCCGGTCGAGGCGGTCAACCGCGTCGCGGCGCAGCTGTCCGACGGCGACCCGGCGAACGGCGAGGCCGATGTGATCGTGGCCGAGTACCACGAGGGCGCCGGCGCCGGCACCCCGGACGGCGCGACGCTGGAGGAGGAGATCGCCGCCGGCGGCGCCTTCGCCGACATCGCGACGACCACCTCGGGCGACGTGGACGTGATCTTCACCGGCCACACCCACAAGCAGTACGCCTGGTACGGCCCGGCGACGCCGGACGCCACCGGCGAGTGGACCCGCCCGATCGTCCAGACCGGCTCCTACGGCGAGAACATCGGCAAGGTCACGCTCACCTACGACCCCGCGACCGACGCGGTGTCGGCGCTGGCCGGCGAGAACGTCAAGCGCCTCGCCCCGGCCGCGGGCCAGACCCCGGCCCAGCTGGACGCCGCCCTGGTGGCGCAGTACCCGCGCGTCGCCGAGGTCAAGTCGATCGTGGACGCGGCGGTCGCCGCGGCCGCGGTGGTCGGCAACCAGCCCAAGGGCTCGGTGACCGCGGACATCACCACCGCCTACGCGGGCGGCGGCTACACGGGCGCCGGCGGCACCTACGCCGGCGGCACCCGCGACGACCGCTCGAAGGAGTCCACGCTCGGCAACCTGGTGGCGGACTCGCTGCTGGAGACCCTGGCGTCCGACGAGCGCGGCGGCGCCGACATCGGCGTGGTCAACCCCGGTGGCCTGCGGGCGGAGCTGCTGTACGCGCCCGACGGCACGATCACCTACGCCGAGGCCAACGCGGTCCTGCCGTTCGTGAACAACCTCTGGACCACGACGCTCACGGGCGACCAGGTCGTGACGCTGCTGGAGCAGCAGTGGCAGACCAACGCGGACGGCACCATCCCGTCGCGGCCGTACCTGCAGCTGGGCCTGTCGGACAACGTGTCCTACACGTACGACGAGGCGCAGCCGCTCGGCAGCCGGATCACCTCGGTCACCGTCGACGGCGCGCCGATCGACCGGGCCGCGGAGTACCGGATCGGCACGTTCTCGTTCCTGGCGCAGGGCGGGGACAACTTCCGGGTCCTCGCCGAGGGCACCGGCACCGCCGACTCGGGTCTGATCGACCGGGACGCGTGGATCGCCTACCTCGAGGCCAACCCGGGCCTGACCCCGGAGTTCGACGAGCGGGCGGTCGGCGTGCCGGCCCTGCCCGAGGAGGTCGTCGCGGGCACCGAGCTGGCGTTCCCGGTGACCGGGCTGAACCTCACCAGCCTGGGCGCCCCGCAGAACACGGCGCTCGACGTGCAGCTCGACGGCGCGTCGATCGGCTCGGCGGCGGTCTCCGCCGGCGCCGCGCAGGTGGCCGTCACGGTCCCGGTCGGCACCACGGCCGGGGTGCACACCCTGACCCTGGTCGCCGCGCCCAGCGGCACCACGGTGACGCTGCCGGTGACGGTCGCGGCCGCCGAGGAGCCCGAGCCGGAGCTCACGCCGTCCACGGTGACGCTGTCCGCGAGCCGGTCCAGCCAGTCGTACGGCACCTGGCTGCCGACGCTGCTGGTCTCGCGGGTGCAGGTCGAGGGCACGTGGTTCCCGTCCGGGACGGTCGAGTTCCGCGAGGGCGACCGCGTGATCGGCCGCTCGCCGGTGGTGCTGGGCCTCGCGCTCGGCACGGTGCCGCGCACCGCCCCGGTGGGGCAGCACCAGTACACGGCGGTGTTCGTGCCGTCGAAGCCGGACGTGGTGGCGGGCAGCACCAGCGCGCCGCTGGGCTTCACCGTCCGGCGGTGACCCCCGCCTGAACGACCACGGGCCCCCTCCCGGAGCGATCCGGGGAGGGGGCCCGTGGTGCGTGCGGCGTCAGCAGCCGTCCGGGCCGCACGCCTCCGCGTCGGCCGCGCCGGCGATCGTCGGGATCGCGAGCGGCGGGTTCGCGTCGCGCCACGCCTGGGCGAGCAGCTGGGCGAACACCTCGACGGGCTGCGCGCCGGACACGCCGAGCCGGCGGCCCGCGACGAAGAACGGCACGCCCTGGACGCCCAGCGCGGCGGCCTCGGCCTCGTCCGCCCGGACGGCGCCCGCGCCCGCGTCGGTCGCCAGCGCGGCCCGCACGGCCGCGGTGTCCAGCCCGGCCTCGCCGGCGACCTCGACGAGCACGTCGACGTCGTCCACGACCCGGCCGTGCTCGAAGTGCGCGCTCATCAGGCGCTCGACCACCTCGGCGGCCGCGTCGGCGCCGCCGAGGTCGCCCGCGACGTGCACCAGCCGGTGCGCGTCGAAGGTGTTGGCGGGGACGACGGTGTCGAAGTCGTAGGCGAGGCCCACCTCGGCGGCGAGGGCCGTCACCTGGGCGAACATCTGCCGGACCTGCTCGACCGGCAGGCCCTTGCGCTCGGACAGCATCGCGAGCTCGGTCAGCCCCGGGTGCGCCGAGGAGTGCTCGGCGTCGGGCTGGAGCTCGAAGGAGCGCCAGGTCACCCGGACCTGGTCGCGGTGCTCGAAGGAGTCCAGCGCCGCCGCGAACCGGCGCTTGCCGATGTAGCACCAGGGGCAGGCGATGTCGGACCAGATCTCGACGTGCAGCTCGGTCATGCGGTCAGGAGCACCTTTCCGGTGGTCGCGCGGCCCTCGAGGGCGCGGTGCGCCTCGGCCGCGTCGGGGAGGGGGAACGTCGCGCCGACGCGGACGTCGAGCGTCCCGGCGGCCACGGCGGCGAACAGCTCGTCCGCCCGCCAGGTGAGCTCCTGGCGGGTGGCGGTGTGGTGGCCCAGGGTGGGCCGGGTGAGGAACACCGACCCGGCGGCGTTCAGCCGCTGGGGGTCGACGGGGGGCACGGGGCCGGAGGAGGCGCCGAACAGGGCGAGGCCGCCGCGGGGGCGCAGCGACGCGAGCGACGCGTCGAAGGTGCTGCGCCCGACGCCGTCGAAGACCGTGTGCACCCCGGCGCCGCCGGTGAGGTCGCGCACGAGGGCGGGCAGCTCGTCGGTGAGGTCGGCGAGCTCGGTGTACCGGATCACCTCGGCGGCGCCGGCGGCGCGGGACAGCGCCTCCTTCTGCGGGGTGCCGACGGTGGTGATGACCCGGGCGCCCCGGGCGGACGCGAGCTGGGTGAGCAGCAGCCCGACGCCGCCGGCCCCGGCGTGCACGAGCACGTCCTGGCCCTCGAGCACCGGGAACGTCGACGTCACGAGGTAGTGCGCGGTCAGGCCCTGCAGCGGCAGCGCGGCGGCGACCTCCTCGGTCACGCCGTCCGGCACGCGCAGCGCGACGAGCTCGGGCACCACCACCAGCTCCGCGTACGACGACGGCGCCGACGCCCACGCGACGAGGTCGCCCACGGCGAACTCCCGCACCTCGCGGCCGACGGCCTCGACCACGCCGGCGCCCTCGGAGCCCGGGACGTGCGGGAACGGCATCGGGTACGTGCCGTTGCGGTGGTAGACGTCGATGAAGTTCACACCGGCCGCGCTGGTCCGCACCAGCAGGTCGCGGGGGCCGGGCAGCGGGTCGTCGATCTCGTCGGGGACCAGGACGTCGGGTCCCCCGGGCGCGGTGGCGATGACGGCGTGCATGCGACCTGCAACGGCGCCGGGGCCGGGCGCATTCCGGCGGCGGCGCGCCCGGTCGCCTGCGGGATGAATCGATGTGCAGTTGAGTGTATGGTCATGCACATGTCCTTCTCCGTCGCGATCGCCGGCGCCTCCGGGTACGCCGGCGGCGAGACCCTCCGGCTCCTGCTCGGTCACCCCGAGGCCCGGATCGGCGCGCTCACCGCGCACGCCAACGCCGGCACCCGCCTCGGCGCGCACCAGCCCCACCTGCGGGCGCTCGCGGACCGCGTGCTCACCCCGACCTCCGTCGACGAGCTCACCGGCCACGACGTCGTCGTGCTCGCGCTGCCGCACGGCGCCTCGGGCGAGATCGCCGCGGCGCTCGCGGACCGCGGCGACGGCGCCGTGCTGGTCGACCTCGGTGCGGACCACCGCCTCACCGACCCCGACGCCTGGCGCCGGTTCTACGGCACCGAGCACGCCGGCACCTGGCCCTACGGCATGCCCGAGCTGCTGCACGCGGGGGAGACCACCCCGGCCGCCCAGCGCGCCGCGCTCGCCGCCGCCCGCCGGATCGCCGTCCCCGGCTGCAACGTCACCGCCGTCACCCTCGCCCTCCAGCCCGGCGTCGCCGCGGGGGTCGTCGACCCGACCGACGTCGTCGCCGTGCTCGCGAACGGGTACTCCGGCGCGGGCCGCTCCCTGAAGCCGCACCTGCTCGCCTCCGAGGCGCTCGGCTCCGCGCAGCCCTACGCCGTGGGCGGCACGCACCGGCACATCCCGGAGATCGCGCAGAACCTCGGCGTCGCCGGGGCCGCCGGCGTCCGGCTGTCGTTCACGCCCGTGCTGGTGCCCATGTCCCGGGGGATCCTCGCCACCGTGACCGCGCCGCTCGCGCCCGGGGCGGACGCCGCGTCGGTGCGCGCCGCCTGGCAGACCGCCTACGCGGGCGAGCCGTTCGTCGAGCTGCTGCCCGAGGGCGAGTGGCCGACCACCGGCGCCACCACCGGCGCGAACACCGCCCTCGTCCAGGTCGCGGTCGACGAGGCAGCGGGCCGCGTCGTGGCGATCTGCGCGATCGACAACCTCGTCAAGGGCACCGCGGGCGCCGCGGTGCAGTCCCTGAACCTCGCGCTCGGGCTGCCCGAGCGCACCGGCCTGTCCACCGAGGGAGTCGCCCCGTGACCGTCACCACCCCCGCCGGCTTCCGCGCCGCGGGCGTCACCGCCGGGCTCAAGGCCTCCGGGAAGCCCGACCTCGCGCTGGTCGTCAACGACGGCCCGCTGCAGGTCGCCGCCGGCGTGTTCACGTCCAACCGCGTCGTCGCCGCGCCGGTCGTCTGGTCCCGCCAGGCGGTGTCCGACGGCGTCGCGACCGCGGTGGTGCTGAACTCCGGCGGCGCGAACGCCTGCACCGGGCCCGAGGGCTTTGCGGACACGCACCGCACCGCGGAGCACGTGGCCGAGGTGCTCGGCACCTCCGCGGGCGACGTGCTGGTCTGCTCGACCGGCCTGATCGGCGAGCGGCTGCCGATGGACCTGCTGCTCGGCGGCGTCGACGCCGCGGCGACCGCCCTGACCGCCGACGGCGGCGCGGACGCCGCGACCGCGATCATGACCACCGACACCGTGCCCAAGACGGCGGTGGCCGTCGGCGACGGCTGGTCGGTCGGCGGGATGGCCAAGGGCGCGGGCATGCTCGCGCCGGGCCTCGCCACGATGCTCGTGGTGCTGACCACCGACGCGGTCGTCACCGCGGAGCAGGCGGACGCGGCCCTGCGCGCCGCCACCGGGGCCACCTTCGACCGCGTCGACTCCGACGGCTGCATGTCGACCAACGACACCGTGCTGCTGCTCGCGTCCGGCGCCGGCGGCGTGACCCCCGACCCCGACGCGTTCGCGGCGGCGGTCCGGTCCGTGTCCGCCGACCTGGCCCGCGCCCTGGTCGCCGACGCCGAGGGCGCCTCGCACGACATCGCGGTCACCGTCACCGGCGCCAGCACCGAGGCGGCCGCCGTCGCCGTGGCCCGCGCGGTGACCCGGTCCAACCTGTTCAAGGCCGCCGTGTTCGGCAACGACCCCAACTGGGGCCGGGTGCTCGCCGCCGTCGGCACCGTGCCCGAGGACGTCGCGCCGTTCGACGCCGACCGCCTCGACGTCGCGATCAACGGCGTCCAGGTGTGCCGGGCGGGCGGCGTCGGCGACCCGCGCGACGGCGTCGACCTCGCCGCCGCCCGCGAGGTGCGGGTCGACGTCGACCTGCACGCCGGCGACGCCACCGCGACGGTCTGGACCAACGACCTCACGCACGACTACGTCCACGAGAACAGCGCGTACTCCACATGAGCGACACCCCCGTCGACGACGACTTCGTCTTCAACACCCGCACCGACCTGCGCGCCGACCAGAAGGCCGAGGTGCTGATCGAGGCGCTGCCCTGGCTTCAGCGGTTCGCCGGCGCCCTCGTCGTCGTCAAGTACGGCGGCAACGCGATGGTCGACGACGAGCTCAAGCGCGCCTTCGCGCAGGACATGGTGTTCCTGCGCCAGGTCGGCCTGCGCCCGGTCGTCGTGCACGGCGGCGGCCCGCAGATCAACGCCATGCTCGACCGGCTCGGCATCGAGTCCGAGTTCCGCGGCGGCCTGCGCGTGACCACCCCCGAGGCGATGGACGTCGTCCGGATGGTGCTCACCGGCCAGGTGTCCCGCGAGCTCGTCGGCCTGCTCAACGCGCACGGCCCGTACGCGGTCGGCCTGTCCGGCGAGGACGGCGGCCTGCTGCGGGCCCGCCGGCGCACCGCGACCGTCGACGGCGAGCAGGTGGACGTCGGCCAGGTCGGCGACGTCGTCGAGGTCAACCCCGGCGCCGTGCACGACCTCCTGGACGCCGGCCGGATCCCGGTCGTCTCCACGGTCGCCCCGGACATCGACGACCCCACCCAGGTGCTCAACGTGAACGCCGACACCGCCGCCGCCGCGCTCGCCGTGGCGCTCGGCGCCCGCAAGCTCATCGTCCTGACCGACGTCGAGGGGCTGTACACGAGCTGGCCGGACCGCACGTCGCTGGCCCGCCGGATCCGCGCGGGCGCGCTGGCCGACCTGCTGCCGTCGCTCGACTCGGGCATGCGGCCGAAGATGGAGGCCTGCTGGCGCGCCGTCACCGGCGGCGTCGGCCGCGCCCACGTCATCGACGGCCGGCAGCCGCACTCGATCCTGGTCGAGGTGTTCACCTCGGACGGCGTCGGCACGATGGTCCTGCCCGACGACGAGCCCGTCCCGTCGCCGTTCACCGCGCCGATCCCGCAGGTCGCGAAGGTCGAGCCGCCCGCCCCGCAGATCCAGCTGAACCCGGAGGTGAGCTGAGTGACCGACCAGCACCTGGTCCCCGAGGACGCGCACGCCGACCTGGTGGGCGCCGACTCGGTGGCGCACTGGACCGAGCGCTACGGCCACGCCCTGATGGACACGTTCGGCGCGCCGCAGCGCGTGCTCGTCCGCGGCGAGGGCCCGTACGTGTGGGACGCCGACGGCACCCGGTACCTCGACCTGCTCGGCGGCATCGCGGTCAACGCCCTCGGCCACGCGCACCCGACGCTGACGGCGGCGATCTCCGCGCAGCTCGGCACCCTCGGCCACATCTCCAACTTCTTCGCCAGCCCGACGCAGATCGCGCTGGCCGAGCGCCTGCTGGCGGTGGCGGACGCCCCGGAGGGCTCGCGGGTGTTCCTCACGAACTCCGGCACCGAGGCCAACGAGGCCGCGTTCAAGATGGCCCGCCGGAACGCCGAGGGCCCCGGCGGCGTGCGCCGGACCCGCGTGCTCGCGCTCGAGGGCGCGTTCCACGGCCGGTCGATGGGCGCGCTCGCGCTGACGTCCAAGGCCGCCTACCGCGAGCCGTTCGAGCCGCTGCCCGGCGGCGTCGAGTTCCTGCCGTTCGGGGACACGGCGGCGCTCGAGGCCGCGTTCGACGGCGCGGCGGGCGACCAGGTCGCGGCGCTGTTCCTCGAGCCGATCCAGGGCGAGGCCGGCGTCAAGCCGCTGCCCCCCGGCTACCTGGTCCGGGCGCGCGAGCTCACGCAGGCGCACGGCGCGCTGCTGGTCCTCGACGAGGTCCAGACCGGCATGGGCCGCACCGGCACCTGGCTCGCGCACCAGCACCCGCACCTCGGCGGCGGCATCCGCCCCGACGTCGTCACGCTCGCCAAGGGCCTCGGCGGCGGGTTCCCGGTCGGCGCCGTCGTGGCGTACGGCGAGCGGGCGGCGACGCTGCTCGGCCGCGGCCAGCACGGCACGACGTTCGGCGGCAACCCGGTGGCCTCGGCCGCCGCGCTGGCCACGATCGGCGTGATCGAGCGCGACGGGCTGCTCGCGCACGTGACGGAGCTCGGCTCCTGGTGGCGCGCCGCGATCACCGCGCTCGGGCACCCCCTGGTCGCCGAGGTCCGCGGCGAGGGCCTGCTGATCGCCGTGCAGCTCGCGGCGCCCGTCGCGGCGGACGTCGCGGCGCGCGCCCTGGCGGCGGGGTTCGTGGTGAACCCGTGCACCGCGGACACCATCCGGCTCGCGCCGCCGTACGTGCTGACCCGCGAGCAGGCGGCGACGTTCACGGACTTCCTCGCGGGGCTCCCGCACGACCTCGGCCAGGAGGCGCAGCGGTGACCCGGCACTTCCTGCGGGACGACGACCTGACCGCGGCCGAGCAGGCCGAGGTCCTCGAGCTCGGCCTCGCGCTGCGCGCCGACCGGTTCGCCCGCCGGCCGCTCGACGGGCCGCGCGCGGTCGCGATCATCTTCGACAAGCCCACCCTGCGGACCCAGGTGTCGTTCACCACCGGCGTCGCCGAGCTGGGCGGCTACCCGCTGGCCGTGGACGGCAACCTCGCCCGGATCGGCGTGCGCGAGTCCGTCGCCGACACCGCCCGGGTGCTCGGCCCGCAGGTCGCGGCCGTCGTCTGGCGCACCCACGCGCAGGCCCGCATCGAGGAGATGGCCGCCCACGCCGGCGTGCCGGTCGTGAACGCGCTGACCGACGACTTCCACCCGTGCCAGATCCTCGCGGACCTGCTCACCCTCGCCCAGCACTGGGGGAGCGTGGCGGCCCTGCGCGGCCGGACCCTCGCCTACACCGGCGACGGCTCCAACAACATGGCGCAGTCGTACCTGCTCGGCGGCGCGACCGCCGGGCTGCACGTCCGGATCGCCACCCCGGCCGCGTACCTGCCGGCGGCCGACGTCGTCGCGCGGGCCGCCGCCATCGCGGCGACCACCGGCGGCTCCGTCCAGGTGACCGACGACCTCGCCGCGGCCGTCACCGGCGCGGACGCGGTCGCCACGGACACCTGGGTCTCGATGGGCCAGGAGGACGAGGCCGCGGCGCGCGAGCAGCCGTTCGTGCCCTACCGGCTCGACGCCGCCGCCCTCGCCCTCGCCGCCGCGGACGCGCTCGTCCTGCACTGCCTGCCGGCCTACCGCGGCAAGGAGATCACCGCCGAGGTGCTCGACGGCCCGCAGTCGGTGGTCTGGGACGAGGCCGAGAACCGGCTGCACGCCCAGAAGGCGCTGCTCACCTGGCTCCTGGAGCGGTCGTGACCGGCCTGCCCGCCGACGAGGTCGGCACGACGACCGGCCGGATCCCCGCCACCAAGGCCGCCCGGCACGCCCTGATCCGGGACTCGCTGTCCCGGCAGCAGGTGCACTCGCAGTCCGAGCTCGCGGACCTGCTCGCCCACCAGGGCGTCACGGTCACCCAGGCGACGCTGTCCCGCGACCTCGTCGAGCTCAACGCGGTGAAGATCCGCACCCGCGGCGGCGCGCTCGCGTACGCCGTGCCGGGGGAGGGCGGCGACCGCAGCCCCGCCCCGGTCGCCGACGCCGAGGCCCTCGCCACCCGGCTCGCCCGGCTCTGCTCCGAGCTGCTGGTCACCGCCGAGGCGTCCGGCAGCCTGGTCGTGCTGCGCACCCCGCCCGGCGCGGCGCAGTTCCTCGCGTCCGCGATCGACCACTCCGTCCTCCCGAGCGTGCTCGGCACGATCGCCGGGGACGACACCGTCCTCGTCATCGCCCGCGAGGGCACCGACGGCCCCGAGGGGACCGCGCTCGCCGCCCGGTTCCTCGAGCTCGCGACGACCGGCTGAGCCCGGCCGCACCGCCACCCCCGACCTCCCCGCACCACCGGAACGAAAGAGAAGACACATGACTGAGCGCGTCGTCCTCGCCTACTCGGGCGGCCTGGACACCTCCGTGGGCATCGGCTGGATCGCCGAGGCCACCGGCGCCGAGGTGATCGCCGTCGCGGTCGACGTCGGCCAGGGCGGCGAGGACCTCGAGGTCATCCGCCGGCGCGCGCTCGACTGCGGCGCGGTCGAGGCCTACGTGGCCGACGCCCGCGACGAGTTCGCCGCCGAGTACTGCATGCCGGCGCTGCGGGCCAACGGCCTGTACCTGGACAAGTACCCGCTGGTCTCCGCGCTGTCCCGCCCGGTCATCGTCAAGCACCTGGTGCGCGCCGCCCGGCAGTTCGGCGCGACGACCGTCGCCCACGGCTGCACCGGCAAGGGCAACGACCAGGTGCGGTTCGAGGTCGGCATCACCTCCCTCGCGCCCGACCTGAAGTGCCTCGCCCCGGTGCGCGACCTCGCGCTGACCCGCGACAAGGCCATCGAGTTCGCCGAGCGCAAGAAGCTGCCGATCGCGACCACCAAGCACAACCCGTTCTCGATCGACCAGAACGTGTGGGGCCGCGCCGTCGAGACCGGGTTCCTCGAGGACATCTGGAACGAGCCGACCAAGGACGTCTACACCTACACCGACGACCCGACGTTCCCCCCGGTCGCCGACGAGGTCGTCATCCGGTTCGAGCAGGGCGTCCCGGTCGCGCTCGACGGCGTGCCCGTCACCCCGCTGCAGGCCATCCAGGAGATGAACCGCCGCGCGGGCGCCCAGGGCGTCGGCCGGATCGACATCGTCGAGGACCGCCTCGTCGGCATCAAGTCCCGCGAGGTCTACGAGGCCCCCGGCGCGATGGCCCTGATCGCCGCGCACCAGGAGCTCGAGAACGTCACCGTCGAGCGCGAGCAGGCCCGGTTCAAGCGCCAGGTCGAGCAGCGCTGGACCGAGCTGGTCTACGACGGCCAGTGGTTCTCCCCGCTGAAGAAGTCGCTCGACACCTTCATCGACGACACCCAGCGCTACGTCTCCGGCGAGATCCGGATGGTGCTGCACGGCGGGCGCGCGACGGTCACCGGCCGCCGCTCCGAGACGTCCCTGTACGACTTCAACCTCGCCACCTACGACTCGGGCGACACGTTCGACCAGTCCGCGGCCCGCGGGTTCATCGAGATCTACGGCCTGTCGTCCAAGCTCGCCGCCGCGCGCGACGTGAAGTTCGGCAACGCCGAGGACCTCGGGCAGCAGGGCGGCATCGGTGGCACGGACGCGGAGGGCACCGGTGCCTGAGCAGGCCGGCGCGCTCTGGGGCGGCCGGTTCGTCGGCGGCCCCGCCGACGCGCTCGCGGCGCTGTCCAAGAGCACCCACTTCGACTGGCGGCTGGCGCCGCAGGACATCGCCGGGTCCCGCGCCCACGCGCGCGTCCTGCACGCTGCCGGGCTGCTGGACGACACGGGTCTGGCGGGCATGCTCGACGCCCTCGAGCGGTTGCGCGCCGACGTCGCGTCGGGCGCGTTCGTGGCGGCCGACAGCGACGAGGACGTGCACGGCGCCCTCGAGCGGGGCCTGATCGAGCGCGCGGGCGCCGACCTCGGCGGTCGGCTGCGCGCCGGCCGGTCGCGCAACGACCAGATCGCCACGCTGGTGCGGATGTACCTGCGGGACGAGGCGCGGGTCATCGTCGGGCTCACGCTCGACGTCGTCGACGCGCTCGTCGCGCAGGCCGCCGCCGCCGGCGACGCGGTCATGCCGGGCCGGACCCACCTGCAGCACGCCCAGCCGGTGCTGCTCGCGCACCACCTGCTGGCGCACGCGTGGCCGTTGCTGCGCGACGTCGACCGGTACGTGGACTGGGACCGCCGCGCGGCCGTCTCCCCGTACGGCTCCGGCGCGCTCGCCGGGTCCTCGCTCGGCCTCGACCCGGCGGCGGTCGCGGCCGACCTCGGGTTCGACGGCCCCGTGGAGAACTCGATCGACGGCACCGCGTCCCGCGACGTCGTGGCCGAGTTCGCCTGGGTGTCCGCGATGCTCGGCGTCGACCTGTCCCGGTTCGCCGAGGAGGTCATCCTCTGGTCGACCCACGAGTTCGGCTTCGTCCGCCTGGACGACGCCTACTCCACGGGGTCGAGCATCATGCCGCAGAAGAAGAACCCCGACGTCGCGGAGCTCGCGCGCGGCAAGGCGGGTCGGCTGGTCGGCGACCTCACCGGCCTGCTGACCACGCTCAAGGGGCTGCCGCTCGCCTACAACCGGGACCTCCAGGAGGACAAGGAGCCGGTGTTCGACCAGGTCGACACCCTCACCGTCCTGCTGCCCGCGTTCGCCGGCATGGTCGCGACGCTCACCTTCGACACCGACCGGATGGCCGCGCTCGCCCCGCAGGGGTTCTCGCTCGCCACCGACGTCGCGGAGTGGCTGGTCCGGCAGGGCGTGCCGTTCCGGGTCGCGCACGAGGTCGCGGGCGCCTGCGTCCGGGCCTGCGAGGAGCACCAGCCGCCGGTCGAGCTCTGGGACCTCACCGACGACGAGCTCGCCGCGGTGTCCGAGCACCTCACCCCGGACGTGCGGTCCGTGCTGTCCGTCGAGGGCTCGGTCGCCTCGCGGTCGGCCCACGGCGGCACGGCGCCGGTGCGCGTCGCCGAGCAGCTGGAGCGGGCGCGCGCCCGGTCCGCGGAGCTCCGGGCGTCGGCGTCCTGAACGAGACGACGGTGCCGCAGGGGCACGAGGACGCCGCCGGTGTCGTCGTGCCCCTGCTCCTGTCGACCCCGCCGCGGCTCGGGCCCGTCCGGCTCGTCGCGCTCGACGGCCCCGCGGGGTCCGGGAAGACGACGCTGGCGGCCGCCGTCGCGGACGGCTGCGCGCAGCAGCGCCGGCGCGCCCACGTGGTGCACATGGACGACCTCTACGCCGGCTGGTCCGGGCTGGAGGGCGACATCTGGCCCCGGCTCGCCGCGCAGGTCCTCGAGCCGCTGCGCCGCGGCCGGCCCGGGCGGTACCAGCGCTACGACTGGGTCGCCGGCCGGTTCGCGGACTGGGTCGACGTGCCGGTGCCCGACGTGCTCGTCCTGGAGGGCTGCGGCTCGGGCCGGCGCGCCGGGGCGCGGGACGTCGGCGTCCTCGTCTGGGTCGAGGCCGACGACGCCACCCGCCTCGCCCGTGGCCTGGAGCGCGACGGCGCCGACGCCCGGCCCCAGTGGGAGCGCTGGATGACGGACGAGGCCGCGCACTACGCCCGCGAGGGCACGCGCGGACGCGCCGACGTCCGGGTCGACGCATGGGGCAGGATGGCCCGGTGACCGAGGCCGCGGGCGATAGCGAGACGGACGTGCGGACCGCCGCCGCCCTCGTCGCAGGCGCACCCCGGACCTGGGTGGCCTCCGACGCCGCCGCACCGGGGTTCGTGCCCGCGCGCGTCTGGTACGCCCGGCCCGCGCTGACCCTGGCGCCCGACCTGCTCGGCGCCTACCTCACTGCCCGGTCCGACGACGGCGACGTGACCTTGCGGATCACCGAGGTCGAGGCCTACGCGGGTGCGGACGACCCCGGATCGCACGCCTACCGCGGCCGCACCCCGCGGACCGCCGTGATGTTCGGCGAGCCCGGCCGTCTGTACGTCTACCGGCACCTCGGCCTGCACCACTGCGTGAACGTCGTCGCCGGGCCCGTCGGCACCGCAGCCGCGGTGCTGGTGCGCGCCGGGGAGGTCGTGGACGGCGTCGACCTGGCACGGGAGCGCCGAGCCCGCGCGGGCGTCGTCGACTCCGACCGGCAGATCGCCCGCGGGCCCGCCCGTCTGGCCGTGGCGCTTGGCCTCGACCTGACCGACAACGGCGCCGACGTCACCGAGCCCGACGGCCGGCTCGTCCTGCACCGCCCGCCCGACGCGGTCACCGCCGCCGTCGCCACCGGCCCCCGAGTCGGCGTCGCCGGGCCGGGCGGGGACGCCGCGCAGTTCCCCTGGCGCCTGTGGCTGACCGGGGAGCCCACCGTGTCCGCCTTCCGACCGGCGTATCGCCGGCCGGCGTCGGGAAGCAGCCCGCAGCGCGGGACGACGCCGGCATGACCCGACCCGCCGAGGGCGCGGCCCACCGCCGCGCGACTGCAAGGAGCCAGCTGTGACCCACATCCTCGACGAGCTCGCCTGGCGCGGCCTCGTCTCCCAGACCACCGACCTCGACGCCCTGCGCGCGGCACTCGACGAGGGGCCGATCACGTTCTACGCCGGGTTCGACCCGACGGCGCCGAGCCTGCACCACGGCCACCTCGTGCAGCTCGTGCTCATGCGGCACCTGCAGCTCGCGGGCCACCACCCGCTCGCCCTCGTCGGCGGCGCCACGGGCCTGATCGGCGACCCGCGCATGTCCGGCGAGCGCGTCCTCAACACGAAGGACACCGTCGCCGAGTGGGTGCAGCGGCTCCAGACGCAGATCAGCCGGTTCCTCGACTTCGACGGCGACAACCCGGCGCGGATGGTCAACAACCTCGACTGGACCGGCGAGCTGTCCGCCATCGACTTCCTGCGCGAGATCGGCAAGCACTACCGGCTCGGCACGATGCTCGCCAAGGACACCGTCGCCCGGCGCCTCGCCAGCGACGAGGGCATCTCCTTCACCGAGTTCAGCTACCAGATCCTGCAGGGGATGGACTACCTCGAGCTGCACCGCCGGAACGGGTGCGTCCTGCAGACCGGCGGCAACGACCAGTGGGGGAACCTGCTGTCCGGGGTCGAGCTGATCCGCAAGGCCGAGCGCGCCTCGGTGCACGCGCTGACCACCCCGCTCATCACCAAGGCCGACGGCACCAAGTTCGGCAAGTCCGAGGGCGGGGCCATCTGGCTCGACCCCGAGCTGATGAGCCCGTACGCGTTCTACCAGTTCTGGCTCAACGTCGACGACGCCGAGGTGATCGGCTACCTCAAGGTGTTCACGTTCCGCACCCGGGAGCAGATCGCCGAGCTCGAGCAGGCCCTGGCCGAGCGGCCGGCGGCCCGTGAGGCGCAGCGCGCCCTGGCGTACGACGTGGCGTCCCTGGTGCACGGCGCCGACGCGATCGACAAGGTCATCGCGGCCAGCCGGGCCCTGTTCGGGGGCGGCGACCTCGCCGACCTCGACGCCGGGACGCTCGGCGCGGCGGTCGCCGAGCTGCCGACGGTCGACGTCCAGGTGGGCGACCCCCTGGTGGACGTGCTCGCCGGATCCGGTCTGGTCGCCTCGAAGGGAGCGGCCCGGCGGGCGATCGCCGAGGGCGGCGCGTCGGTGAACAACCGCAAGATCACCGACGAGGCCGCAGTGGTCGACGCCGCCGACCTGCTGCACGGCCGGTGGCTGGTGCTGCGCCGCGGCAAGCGGACCCTCGCGGTGGCGCGAGTCGCCGGCTGACCGACGGTCACCGCGGGAGAGCGGGCAGGGGAGGGCGGTTCGCGGGCGACGCGAGCCGCCCTCCGCCGTCCCGGGTCCACCGACCGCCAGGTGGTTGCGGTTGCGCGACCGAGCGAGGCGGGGGACGCTGGTGGCACGTGACGGGCGTCGCACCGGCGACCGGCACGCAGCAGCAGGGGACACCCGGGTCGGGCCACGCGAAACCGCAGGTCAGCCAGGGTGCGGGGAGCGTGCGGGGCCCGTGAGCCCGCCGGCTTGACGCTGGGCGAAACGTGCGCGTAATGTTCTCCAAGCCGCAGGGAAGGAAGTGACGGCCACCGAGGTTCACCTCGGTAGTCGCTCCCACCGGTGGCCACCCCCTCAGCTCGACCTCAGGCGCTTTTGGCGCCCGATCGGTCGTGCGAGGACCGGGTTCGATGTTCGGCACTGTCCGCAAACAACGCGGACAAAGCCGGTCGGAAAGCCTGGTAGGGTTTCGGAGGTCGGAACGGGAAAGAACAGCCCGGAAAGACGGTCTGAAAGCTCTGGTAGGGTTTGAGGCGAGCGAGTCGCGGGAAACGGCGGCAAAGCGAGCCAGGAACTCTGGTAGATTGGAAGAAGAAGCCTCCGGTCGCGGAGCCCGTAAGGGTGAGTGAGGGATGCGCGTCTGTTCTTTGAGAACTCAACAGTGTGCCTAGTAGTTGATGCCAAGATGGTTCATCGGCTCGGGTGGTCGCCT
>NZ_JBHVZE010000002.1:0-360160 GCF_042880135.1 Cellulomonas sp. NPDC058312
TGGTACTGCACTCGCCAGGGTGTGGGAGAGTAGGACGCCGCCGGACACCATTTCGCGAAGAGCCACCCCGCAAGGGGTGGCTCTTCGTGTTTCCCGACCCATATAGCCCGCGCACGGGCCCTGCACGACCGCCGAGACACCGACGAGTGGTCACGACACGCCGGCCCGCGACGCCGCGCACCCGCGTGTCGTGACCACTCGCCGCGTCCTCACCGGGCTCCCGCACGCCGGCGACCGACCGAGATCGGGTGCACTCGCACACCCCTGCGCGCGCCTCCCCGCCCCACCCGGACGCCATTCCCTGCCGAGATGACAGAGCTCGCCTGCGCTCTTACACCCGAGCAGACGCTCGGAACGCCATCTCGCCGACCCAGGTCCTCGGGCCCCGACGAGTGGTCACGACACGCCGGCCCCCGACGCCGCGCACCCGCGTGTCGTAACCGCTCTCTGGTCAGGCGGTCGGTGGCCGCGCGTGCGAGGGCAGGAGGGCATGAACCGCTGGGGCTCGCGCGTGCTCGGGACGTGCGCTCGTCTCGTGGGGGCACCGGCACTGGACGTCGGGTGCCGTTCCCGGGGACCGCCTCGAGGTGCCTGCGTGGACTGCGCGGTCCCGAGGTCCAGGCAGGACACCCGGTGACGTTCGTCGCAGCACGTGCGGCGGAGCGGCGCGGATCGAGGCGCCGGTGCGGCTCGGACCGCTCGGGATGCAGGCGCAGGGGCTCGCGGATGAGACGATGGTCAGTGGTCAAATGACGAGGAGAAGCTGGATATGAGCAGCGACGAGCGCGGGACGCGTTCGGCGGACGACGGTGGCCGTCGAGGCACCGGGGGACGCGACGAGGACCGACGGTCCGGCGGTGTCGGACGGTACGGCGCACGCCCGGCGACGGGTGGTGCCCGACCGGTCCGCGGGCCCAAGGTGGCCGGGTCGCGAGGTCGACCCTCTAGCCGTGACCAGCAGGGTGACCGCAGCGCACGGGGCAGCGCCCCGGCAGCGCGCGCGCCCTACGGGGAGCGGGGGGCCCAGCGCCCCGATCGTGGTGCCGAGCGCCCGGGCTTCGGCGGCGCTGGTGCACGAGCGACCGGCGACCGTGCGGGCGGCGGCTACCGGTCCGGCGCAGCTCGCGACGACCGCGGCTCCTCGCGTGGAGACGGCTCGGCTGCACGCGGCGGGTACCAGACCCGTGAGCGCGACGACCGCGGCTCCTCGCGTGGGGACAGCTCGGGCGCGCGCGGCGGGTACGCCGCCCGTGACCGCGACGACCGGCGCGGGCCGCGGGACGACTCGCGCGCGGGTGCGTTCCGTGGTGGGTCCGGCGCGCCGCGCGAGTCCTGGGGCGGGCGCTCGGAGTCCGGTCGTGACGACCGTGGTGGTTTCCGCTCTGGCGGGCGTCCTGACGCGCGTGGGGGCCGACCTGACGACCGCGGTGGGTTCCGTCCCGGGGGTCGTCCGGACGAGCGTGGTGGGTACCGAGCCGGTGGGCGCCCTGACGAGCGTGGGGCTCGTGACGACCGTGGCGGCTTCCGTCCAGGGGCCCGTTCGGATGAGCGCGGCGCGTTCCGTCCTGACGGTCGAGGTGCTCGCGACGACCGTGGCGGGTTCCGCACGGGGGGTCGTCCCGACGAGCGTGGGGGCTTCCGTTCCGGTGGGCGTCCCGACGACCGTGCGGGTCGTGACGACCGGGGTGGCTACCGTGCCGGTGGGCGTCCCGACGACCGTGCGGGTCGTGACGACCGGGGTGGCTACCGTGCCGGCGGACGACCTGACGATCGCGGGGGGCGGCCCGATCGCGCTCAGCGTGAGGACCGTCCGCAGCGTGACGGCTTCCGGGCTCCGCGTGACGGCGGACGCGACGAGCAGCGCGGCGGCTACCGCGGTGCCGACGGGGGCCGTCCCGAGCGGGGCGGTTCCCGTGGGGACCGCCGTGACGGCGACCGCGGCGGGTTCGGGCGTCCCGCGGGCGACGACCGGGCGCGCGGACCGTGGCAGGACCGTGGACCGCGCCGCGACTCCGGTGACCGTCCGGCGTTCCGGCGCGTCGAGCGGTCGGGGGGCTTCTCGGGTGAGCGTTCCGGCGGGTTCCGCGACGACCGTGGTGGGCAGCGGGTCGAGCGGGCGGGCGGGTTCCGCCGTGACGACCGGCCGCGTGACGACCGCCAGCGCGATGGTCGGCCCCGCGAGGACCGGCCCCGCGACGGCCGGCCCCGCGAGGACCGGCCCCGCGACGACCGGCAGCGCGACGCCCGCGGCGGGCAGGACGCGTCGCGTCGGCCCCTGCCGCGTGGTGCCCGGCGCGAGCAGGGCGACGAGCGTCGCGAGAGCCGACCGCCCCAGGAGTTCCGCGACCAGGGTCCGTACATCCCGGAGGACGTCGAGTTCAGCGAGCTCGACCGCGATGTCCGTGCTCGGCTCCGGACGCTGAGCAAGGACAACGCCGGCGTGGTCGGTCGGCACCTGGTGATGGCCGGGCGCCTGCTGGAGGACGAGCCCGAGCTCGCCTACGCGCACGCCCAGGCCGCGGTGCGGCGGGGTGGTCGCGTGGACGTGGTGCGGGAGGCTGCCGGGTTGGCGGCGTACCGCACGGGTCGGTTCGCGGAGGCGCTGCGCGAGCTGCGGACCGTCCGCCGGCTGAACGGCTCGTCGGAGCACCTGGCCGTCATGGCCGACTGCGAGCGCGGTCTCGGCCGGCCGGAGCGGGCGATCGCGCTCGCCGCGTCCGAGGAGGCCGAGGGCATCAGCGCGGAGACGCGCGTCGAGCTCGCGATCGTGGTCAGCGGGGCGCGCCTCGACATGGGCGACCCGGACGCGGCGGTCGCGGTGCTCGCCGGCGTCGCGGACGGTCCCGTGAAGACGGTGCTCGCCGCGCGCGTCGCGCAGGCCCGGTCCGACGCGTTGCGCGCCGCGGGGCGGGTCGACGAGGCCGATGCCGCGGTGGCCGCGGTCCCGCCGGCGCTGCTCGCGCAGGTCGTGGGCCCGGTGGACGACGAGGACGTGGTCGTGTTCGACCTGGCCGACGAGGACGACGCCGACGACCTGGACGAGGGCGACGCGTCGGACCTCGACTCCCACGACCCGATCGAGCCGGACGAGGCCGCTCAGCCGGCAGACGCCGCTGAGCCGGCCGACGCCGAGCCCGACGCCGACACCGACGACGCGCCCGCGGGCGCCCAGGACTCGGAGGACGAGTGACGGACGCACGACTGCTCGGCAGCGACATCCCGCTGGCCGAGCGCTACGACCTCGCCCTCGTCGACCTGGACGGCGTGGCCTACCGCGGCCACGAGCCGATCGACGGCGCCGCTGCGGGGCTCACCGGGGCGCGCGCGGCCGGGATGCGGCTGGTGTTCGTGACGAACAACGCGTCGCGGGAGCCGGAGTCGGTCGCGGACCAGCTGACGTCGCTGGACATCCCGACGCAGCCCGCCGACGTGCTCACGGCGGCGCAGGCGGCGGCGGCGCTCCTCGGCACGCGGCTGCAGCCGGGCGCGAAGGTGCTCGTCGTCGGCGGCGCGGGCCTGGTGACGGCGGTGCGGGCCGCGGGGTTCACGGTGGTGACCTCGGCGGACGAGCAGCCGGACGCGGTCGCGCAGGGCTTCTCCCCGGACCTCGGCTGGGCGCAGCTCGCGGAGGCCGCGTACGCGGTCGCGGGTGGCGCGTGGTTCGTGGCGAGCAACCTCGACCAGAGCCTGCCCACGGCCCGGGGGTTCGCTCCGGGCAACGGGGCGCTCGTCGGCACGGTCGTCGCGGCGACCGGGGTGGTGCCGGACAGCGCGGGCAAGCCCGCGTCGACGATGTACGAGATCGCCGTCGAGCGGGCGGGTGCCCGCGAGGCGCTCGTCGTCGGCGACCGGCTGGACACGGACCTCGCGGGGGCGCGCACGGGCGGGTTCGCCGGGCTGCACGTCCTGACCGGCGTGAGCACGGCCCGCGACGACGTGCTCGCCGCGCCCGGTCTGCGGCCGCACTACATCGCCGCCGACCTCGGCGGCCTGCTGGTGCCGCACCCGGCCCCGGAGGCCGGCGCGGAGGGCTGGTGGACGTGCGGGTCCGCGGCGGCGCGGGTGTCCGCGGGCCGGCTGGAGCTCGCGGGCCCGGGGCCGACCTCGGTCGACCTGGTCCGTGCGGCGTGCGCGGCGGCGTGGGCGTCGGTGGACGCCGGCGAGGAGCTCGACCCGGCGTCGGTGCCGGACCTGGTCGTCACCGGCGAGGGCGACGCCGTCGGCGGCACGGGCCGGTAACCTGTCCGCCAGCACGGGGGCAGCAGGAGCATCGGGCGGGGTCACGGCGTGGTCGCACGCGTCGTGACCCACCCGCGTCCGAGCACGAGCGGACCGCCGGGGTGGCGGTGGAGGGAGCAGGGTGTCGTGGAGCCGACGGGTGACCAGGCGGTCGACCAGACGCTGGTGCGTCTGACGGAGGTCACCGAGCTGGGGCTGCGCGAGCAGCTGGCCGTGTTCGACGCCGTGCACGCGGCCCTGCAGGACCGCCTCGCCGACGCGGAGGGCTGAGGCGCGTGCCGACGCGCGTCGACGCGGCTCTCGTGCGGGACGGCCTGGCGCGGTCCCGCCGGCACGCCGCCGAGCTGGTCGCGGCGGGCCGGGTGACCGTCGAGGGCCGCCCGGTGCGCCGTCCGGCGACACCCGTGGACGAGGGGGACCGGCTGCAGGTCGCACCCGACCCGTCGGACGACGAGTGGGCGTCCCGCGCGGCGCACAAGCTCCTGGGTGCGCTCGAGGCGTTCGACGGGGTCCGGGTCGAGGGGCGTGACTGCCTGGACGCCGGCGCCAGCACGGGTGGGTTCACCGACGTGCTGCTGCGGCGGGGTGCCGCGCACGTGGTCGCCGTCGACGTGGGCCACGACCAGATGGTGCAGCGGCTGCGCGACGACCCCCGGGTCGAGGTCCGCGAGGGCGTGAACGTGCGGCACCTGGCGGCGGGCGACGTGGACCCGGCGCCGGGTCTGGTGGTCGCGGACCTGTCGTTCATCTCGCTCACGCTGGTGGTGCCGGCGCTGGCCGCCGTGGCCGCGCCGGACGCGGACCTGGTCCTCATGGTCAAGCCGCAGTTCGAGGTCGGCCGGGAGCGGCTGGGCTCGACCGGGGTGGTGCGGTCGGTGGAGCAGCGGCAGGAGGCGGTGCTCGGGGTCGCGACCGTCGCGCAGCAGCACGGGCTGGTGGTCGTCGGCGTGGCGCGCAGCCCGTTGCCGGGTCCGACCGGCAACGTGGAGTACTTCCTGTGGCTGCGCCGCGGGACACCCGCCGCCGGCGACGACCTCGTCGCCCGGGTACGGGCAGCGGTCACCGACGTGGAGGGTGCAGGCAGATGAGCAGCAGGCGGGTCCTGGTCGTCACGCACAGCGGACGGGCCGAGGCGGTGACGGCGGCCGAGGAGGCCGTGGCGGCGCTGACCGCGGCGGGCTTCACGCCGGTGCTCGCGGGCGAGGACGTCCCCGGCATGGCGTTCCACGACATCGAGCTCGCGATGATCCTGGGTGGCGACGGCACGATCCTGCGCGCCGCCGAGCTGGCGCGCGGTGCGGGGGTGCCGCTGCTGGGGATCAACCTCGGGCACGTGGGGTTCCTCGCGGAGAGCGAGCGCGACGACATCCACGAGGCGGTGCGCCGGATCGCGGCGGGCGACTACACGGTCGAGGAGCGCACGACCCTCCAGGTCCAGGTCCAGGTGCCCGGGCGGCGCGACCCGCTGACGGGCTGGGCGCTGAACGAGGCGGCGCTGGAGAAGGCCGAGCCGGCGAAGATGGTCGAGGTGGTCATCGAGGTCGACGACCGGCCGCTGTCGAGCTTCGGCTGCGACGGGGTCGTGCTGGCGACGTCCACGGGCTCGACCGCCCACGCGTTCTCGGCGGGCGGGCCGGTGGTGTGGCCGGAGGTCGACAGCCTGATCGTGGTGCCGCTGTCCGCGCACGCGCTGTTCGCCCGGCCGCTGGTGGTGGGTCCGCGCAGCGTGGTGGCCGTCGAGGTGCTGACCCGGTCCCCGTCCGCGGCGATCCTGGTCTGCGACGGCCGGCGGCGGATCGAGGTGCCCGCGGGCTCGCGGGTCGAGGTGCGCCGGTCGCCGGTGCCCGTCAGGCTGGCACGGCTGACCCCGGCGCCGTTCACGGACCGGCTGGTGAACAAGTTCCGGCTGCCCGTGGTGGGCTGGCGGGGCAAGGCGCAGGACAACCGGCTCGGGCGCGAGCCGGTCGACGAGGCGGACGGGAGCTGACGGGCGTGTTCGAGGAGATCACGATCAGCGACCTGGGCGTCATCACCAGCGCGCAGATCCGGCTGCACCCAGGGCTGACGGTGCTCACGGGGGAGACCGGCGCCGGCAAGACGATGGTGCTGACGGGGCTGAACCTGCTGCTCGGCGGCAAGGCGGACCCGGCGACGGTGCGCACCGGCGCGGGCTCGGCGGTCGTCGAGGGCCGCGTGGTGGTGCCGGAGGGCTCGCCGGTGCGGGCGCGGGCGGAGGAGGCGGGCGCGTCGGTCGACGACGACGGCGGGCTCGTGCTGCTGCGGACGGTCGCGGCCGCGACGGACGGGTCACCGGGGCGTTCACGCGCGCACCTGGGCGGGCGGTCGGTGCCGCAGGCGGTGCTCGGGGAGCTCGCCGAGCAGCTCATCACCGTGCACGGCCAGCAGGACCAGGCGCGGCTCCGGTCGCCCGCGCACCAGCGCGAGGCCCTGGACGAGTTCGCCGGTGCGGCGCACGCCGGGCTGCTCGCGGAGTACCGCGACGCCTGGGGCGAGCGCGCCCGGCTGCAGGCGACCATCGACGACCTGACGGCGCGCCGGCAGGACCTGGCCCGTGAGGCCGAGCTGCTGCGCCTCGGGCTGGCCGAGGTCGAGCGGGTCGACCCGCAGCCGGGGGAGGACGTCGAGCTCGGCCGGGAGATCGAGCGGCTGGAGCACGCGGAGGACCTGCGGTCGGCGGCGTCGGGGGCGCACACCGCGCTGGTCGGCGACGAGGACGCGGTCGACGACACGGCGAGCGCCGCGGGCGCGGTGGAGCACGCCCGACGGCTGCTGGACCAGGGCGGCGCGCACGACCCGCGGCTCGCCGAGCTGCGGGACCGGGTCGCGGAGGCGGGGTTTCTGCTCGCGGACGCGGCGCTGGAGCTGTCGTCGTACCTCCAGGACCTGCAGGCCGACCCGCTGCGGCTCGACGCCGCCCAGACGCGCCGCGCGGAGCTGGTCTCGCTGACCCGCTCGTACGGCGAGGACGTCGAGGCGGTGCTCCGCTGGGCCGACGCGAGCGGCCGCCGGCTGCTGGACATCGGCGACGGGGACGGCAAGGTCGGGGCCCTGACCGCGGAGCGGGAGGCCCTCGACGCGCGCCTGGCCGACCTGGCGGCGCGGATCGGCGCGACCCGCCGGGAGGCCGGGGCGCGCCTGGCGGAGACGGTGTCGGCGGAGCTCGCCGGGCTGGCGATGGCGGGCGCGCGGCTCGAGGTCCGCGTCGAGCCTGCGGCCGAGCTGGGCCCGCACGGTGGAGATCTCGTGGAGATGCTCCTGCGCCCGCACGCCGAGGCGCCGGCCCGACCGCTGGGCAAGGGTGCGTCCGGCGGCGAGCTGTCGCGGGTGATGCTGGCGCTCGAGGTGGCCCTCGCGACGTCCCCGGACCAGGGCGAGCACCGGCCCGGGACGTTCGTGTTCGACGAGGTCGACGCGGGCGTGGGCGGGCGCGCCGCGACGGAGGTCGGGCGGCGTCTGGCCGCACTGGCACGGGGTTCGCAGGTCCTGGTGGTCACGCACCTCGCGCAGGTCGCGGCGTTCGGGGACCGGCACCTGGTCGTGACGAAGTCCCGCGACGCCGACACCATCACCGCGTCGGGCGTCCGGGAGGTCACGGGGGAGGACCGGGTGCGCGAGCTCGCCCGGATGCTGTCGGGTCAGGAGGAATCCGGTGCGGCGCGCGCGCACGCCGCGGAGCTTCTGGAGCTGGGAAGCGTGGCACGATGAACACCGATGAAACTCCTGCCCTCGCGTAGACGCTCCGCCGCGCCCCACGGGGGCGAGCTCGTCGGCCCCGCCCGGGTCGACCCCCGGACCAAGACGCTGACCAAGCGGCTGCGGCCCGGTGAGATCGCCGTGATCGACCACGTCGACATCGACCGGGTCTCGGCCGAGGCGCTCGTCGCCCGCCGACCCGCCGCGGTGCTCAACGCCGCCCGCTCGACGTCGGGCCGCTACCCGAACCTCGGCCCGGACATCCTCGTGACCGCGGGCATCCCGCTGATCGACGACCTCGGGCCCGACGTGATGACGATCCGCGAGGGCCGGACCCTGCGCATCGAGGGCGGCGCCGTGCACGACGGCGACCGGCTCGTCGCCGAGGGCGTCGTCCAGACCGTCGAGACCGTGGCGACCGACCAGGCCGCCGCGCGCGAGGGCCTGTCGGTCCAGCTGGAGTCGTTCGCGGCCAACACGATGGACTACCTGCGCCGCGAGCGCGACCTGCTGCTCGACGGCGTGGGCGTCCCGGACATCACGACGCAGATCGACGGCCGCCAGGTCCTCATCGTGGTGCGCGGGTACCACTACAAGGAGGACCTGGTCACGCTGCGGTCGTACATCCGCGAGTACCGGCCGGTGCTCGTCGGGGTGGACGGCGGCGCGGACGCGATCCTCGAGGCCGGCTGGACGCCGGACATGATCGTCGGCGACATGGACTCCGTGTCCGACCGCGCGCTGCGCTGCGGCGCGGAGATCGTCGTGCACGCCTACCGCGACGGGCGCGCGCCCGGCCTGGCCCGCGTGGACCAGCTCGGCGTGCCGCACATCGTGTTCCCCGCGACGGGCACCAGCGAGGACGTCGCGATGCTGCTCGCGGACGACAAGGGCGCCGAGCTCATCGTCGCCCTGGGCACGCACGCCACCCTCGTCGAGTTCCTGGACAAGGGCCGCGCGGGCATGGCCAGCACGTTCCTCACCCGGCTGCGCGTCGGCAGCAAGCTCGTGGACGCCAAGGGCGTGTCGCGGCTCTACCGGAACCGGATCTCCAACCTCCAGCTGACGCTGCTGGTCCTCGCGGGTCTGCTCGCCCTGGGGGTCGCGCTCGCGTCGACCACCGCCGGGCAGACGCTGATCGGGCTGACCGGCGCGCGCTGGGACGACTTCGCCTCCTGGCTGGGGTCGCTGTTCGGCGGGACGCCGTGACGTCCGCGGCCGTGCCGCCCCGACCCGCCCCTGACCGTGCCGCCCTCGCGTCGGCACCCGATCGAGAGTCCGCACAGTGATCGACTTCCGTTACCACCTCGTCTCCCTCATCTCGGTGTTCCTGGCGCTGGCCGTCGGCATCGCGCTCGGCGCCGGCCCGCTGAAGGAGACGATCGGCGACACGCTCACCGGTCAGGTCGACCAGCTGCGGGCCGAGAAGGACGCGCTGCGCACCGACCTGGACACCCAGGCCTCCGAGCTCGCGGCGAGCAACGCGTACATCGCCGCGGCCGGGGCCGAGCTCGTGGACGGCACCCTGTCCGACCGCCGCGTGGCCGTCGTGTCGCTGGGCGCCGTGGACGGCGACGCGCTGACCGCGGTCGAGAGCCAGCTCACCGACGCCGGTGCCACGGTCAGCGCGCACGTGACGCTGGACGAGGCGTGGACGTCGACGGACCTGCGGACGTTCCGTCAGGCGCTGTCCGGCAGCATCCTGTCCTACCTGGACCCGCAGCCCGCGGACGACGCCTCCGTCGACACCTCGCTCGCCGAGGCGCTGGTGCAGGGCCTGACGGGCGCCGACCCCGCGCAGCCCGACCGGCTCAGCAGCGCGGCCGGCACCCTGCTGGAGCTGCTGACCTCGGGCGACAGCCCGCTCGTGACGTTCGGTGAGGAGATCACCGCGCCCGCCGACGCCGTCGTGCTCGTGGCGCCGACCGTCGCGCCGGACGCGGTCGCCACCGACGCCACCGCGGACGCCGACGAGCTGCAGGCCGTCCTGGACGCGCAGATCGCCCTGGCCCGCGTCGCGCAGAGCCGGTCCGAGGGTGCGGTGGTCGTCGACGGCCCCGCGACGGAGGGCACGCTCGTCGCCGCGATCCGCGCCGACGAGGACGCGGCGGCCGCGGTCACCACCGTCAGCGGCGCCGACGCGATCGCCGGCCAGGTGTCCGTCCCGCTCGCGCTCAACGCGCGGATCGGCGGCACCAACGGCCACTACGGCTACGGCGAGGACCTCACCACGCTGCCGACCACCACGACGCTGCCCCCCGTGGACCGCACGCCCGCCTCGACCGGCGACGTGGTGGACCCGGGCACCGACGGCACCGTGGACGGCGCCGCCGGTGACGGGGGCGAGGCCGGGGCCGAGGGATGAGCGTCGGACGTCGCGTCGCCGCCGCGGTCACGGCGCGGCTGACCACCACGGTCGTGCGCGGTCTGCTGGACGACGAGCCGCCGGGTGGCGCGCGCCTCTGGGAGCGCACGAACCACCGGGGCGAGCCGGTCAGCATGCTCGGTGGCCCCGCCGTGGCCGCGGGCGTGCTCGCCGGCGGCCTCGTGGGGTCGCCCTCCGGCCGGGACGCCGCCGCGCTGGCGGTGGCGACCACGTCGGCCACCGCGTTCGGGCTGGTCGACGACCTGACCGAGGACCGCGAGGGCACCGTGCGCAAGGGACTGCGCGGCCACCTCGGTGCGCTGGCCCGCGGCGAGGTCACGACCGGCGGGCTGAAGGTGCTGGGCATCGGCGCGGGCGCACTCGTCGCCGCCGCGCTGAGCCGGCCGCACGACCGGCTGCCGGCCGGTCGGGGCGGCGCCGCCCTCGTGCGGCTCGCCGACGTCGCGGCGGACGGTGCGCTGGTCGCCGCGTCCGCGAACCTGGTGAACCTGCTCGACCTGCGGCCCGGGCGCGCGCTGAAGGCCGCGGCCCTCGCCGCCGCCCCCGCGGGCGTGCTCGGCGGCCGCGGCGGCGGGACCGCGGCCGCGGTGCTCGGCGCCGTCGTGGCGGAGCTGCCCGACGACCTGGCGGAGCGCGACATGCTCGGCGACTCCGGGGCGAACGCCGTCGGCGCCGTGCTCGGCACCGTCGCCGTGCAGGCGTGCCCGCGGCCGGTGCGGCTCGCGCTGCTGGCCGGCGTCGTGGCGCTGACCGTGGCGTCGGAGAAGGTCAGCTTCACCGCGGTCATCGCGCGTACCCCGGTGCTGCGGGAGATCGACGCGTGGGGCCGCCGCCCGGCGCACGTCCCGCCCGGGCCCGCGGCGGACCGCGACCCGGACCCCGACTCCGACCCAGGGCCGGGCGCGGCCGAGGTGCCCGCGCGGTGAGCCGCCGGGGCGTCCTGTCCGGTCTGGCGGGCGCCGCCGCCCTCATCGCCGTGGTGACGGTCGTCAGCCGGCTGCTCGGCTTCGGCCGCACGCTGGTCTTCACCAACGCGGTCGGCGTCACCACCGTCGGCGACGCGTACAACTGGGCGAACACCCTGCCGAACGTGCTGTTCGAGGTGGCCGCGGGCGGCGCGCTGGCGGGGGCGCTGATCCCGGTGATCGCCGGGCCGATCGCGCGGGGGATGCGCGAGGACGTGTCCCGGATCGCGTCGGCGATGCTCGGCTGGACGCTCGCCGGGCTGACGCTGATCGCGGTGGTGCTGGCCGCCGCCGCCGAGCCGCTCGCCGTGCTCGCCCGGGCGGACTCCGCGGCCGAGCGGGACCTGATCGTGTTCTTCGTCCGCGTGTTCGCGGTCCAGCTGCCGCTGTACGGCCTGGCCGTGGTGCTGTCGGGCGTGCTGCAGGCGCAGCGCCGGTTCTTCTGGCCCGCGTTCGCCCCGGTGCTGTCCAGCCTCGTCGTGATCGCCACCTACGCCGGGTACGGCCGCCTGCTGGGTGACACCCCCGACGCGGGGGACGGGGCGCTCCTGCCGCCCGGGGCCGCCGCCCTGCTGGCCTGGGGCACGACCGCCGGGGTCGCGGCGATGGGCCTGCCGCTGCTGGTCCCGGTGCACCGGTCCGGCGTCCGGCTGCGGCCCGCGTGGCGGTTCCCGCCCGGCGTCGCGGCCCGGGCCCGGGGGCTCGCGCTCGCCGGCATCGGCGCCCTGGTCGCGCAGCAGCTCGCGGTGCTCGTGACGATCACCCTGGCGCGCACCTACGGCGGCAAGGGCACGCTGACCGCGTGGCAGACCCTGGTCCAGCCCACCTACCTGCTGCCGTACGCGGTGCTCGCCGTGCCGCTCGCGACCAGCACGTTCCCGCGGCTCGCGGCGGCGGCGCAGCGCGACGGCCGCGCCGGGTACGCACCGCTCGCCGCGGTCACCACCCGCGCGGTCCTGGTCGCGGGGGCGGTCGGCGCGGCGATGCTCGCGGCCGTCGCGCCCGCCGCGACCACGGTGTTCCGGCTGATCGGTCGCGGCGACACCGAGGTCATCGACGCCGTCGCGCCGGCGCTGACGCTGGTCGCCCCCGGGCTGCTGGGCTTCGGGCTGGTGTTCCACGTCTCGCGCGCGCTCTACGCCCTCGAGCGCGGCCGCCTCGCCGTGCTCGCGGCGAGCGCCGGCTGGGTGACGGTCGTGGCGGCGTCCTGGGCGGCGTGCGCGGTGCTCGTGCCGGGGGCCGACGACGGCGGGGCGACGCTGCGCGCGCTCGCGATCGGCAACACGGTCGGCATGCTCGTCGCGGGGGTCGCGCTGGTGCTGGTGCTGCGGTCCGCCGCCGGGCGGGAGTCCGTCGCCGGGCTGCCGCGCACGCTCGCGGTGGTGCTCGTGGCCGGCGGGCTCGCCGCCGTCGCCGGCCGGTGGACCGTCGACGCCGTGCAGGCGCTGACCGACGGCATCGCCGGTGCCGTCGCGGCGGCCGCGGGTGGCTCCGCGCTGGTGGTGGCGGTCGTGGTGGCGCTGGTCGCGCTGCTCGACCGGTCCACGGTGACCGAGCTGCTGCGGCGCGGGGGACCGGCCCAGGGCACGCCGGCGGTCGGGACCCCGGCCGCGGGGATCCCGGCCCCCGACGCCGCTGTGCCGGGCACGGACCCGGGCCCCGCCGCCCCGCCCGCCACCCCGCTCGCCGCCCCCGACCGACCCCGCCAGGAGGACGACCGATGACCGGACGACGCGTGCTGCAGGTGCTCGGCTCCAGCGCGGGCGGCGTCGCCCGGCACGTGGAGCAGGTCGCCGCTGCCCTGGCCGCCGCGGGGGACCGGGTCGTCGTCGCCGGCCCGTCCGGGCTCGCGGACGTCGTCGCGCCGGGCCGTGGCGTGCCGGACGGGGTGCGGTTCGCCCCGGTGGAGATCGCCGACCGGCCGCACGCGTCCGACCTGCGGGCGGTCGCCCGGATCGCCGCGCTCGCGCGGGACGCCGACGCCGTGCACGCCCACGGACTGCGGGCGGGGGCGCTGACGGTGCTCGCGGTGCGGTCCCGGCCCGGTCGTCGGGCGCGGGTGGTCGTGACGCTGCACAACCTGCCCGTCGGGGGGCGCGCGATCCGCGCGGTCTCGGCGGTGCTCGGCCGGGTGGTCGCGCGCGGCGCCGACGTGGTGCTCGGCGTGTCCGGGGACCTGGTCGCCCTCGCGGCGGCGCAGGGTGCCCGGGTGGCCGAGCGCGCGCTGGTGCCCGCGCCGGGTCGTCCGGCGTCGGCGGCCGACGCCGCCGCGACGCGGGCCGCCCTCGGGCTCGCGGCCGACGCGGACCTGGTGGTGACCGTCGCCCGGCTGGCGCCGCAGAAGGGCCTGGACACGCTCGTGGCCGCCGCGGCGCGTGCGTCCCGGGACCGGCCCGCGCTGGTCTGGCTGGTCGCGGGGGACGGGCCGCTGCACGACGAGCTCGCGGCGCGCGTCGCCGAGGCGGGGGCGCCGGTCCGGCTGCTGGGTCGCCGCGCCGACGTGGCGGACCTGATGGCCGCGGCCGACGTCGTGGCCTCCGCCGCGGTCTGGGAGGGGCAGCCGCTGGCCGTGCAGGAGGCGCTGGCGCTCGGTGCGGCCGTCGTGGCGACCGACGCGGGCGGGACCCGCGAGGTGACCGCGGAGGCGGCGGTGCTGGTGCCGGTCGGGGACGCCGACGCCCTGGGGACCGCCGTCGCGGGCGTGCTGGCCGACGACGCCCGGCGCGCTGACCTGCGGGCGGCCGCGCGGGTGCGGGCGGCGGAGCTGCCGACGCTGCCCGACGTCCTGGACCAGCTCCGGGTGGTCTACACCGCCTGACCGGAGCGCGGGCGCAGGCGTGTCCGCGCGGAGGTGACGCACACCGGCTCCGCGTCCGGTACAGTGGAAGCCCGTGGCAGAGCGCGCAAATCGACTCTCCGGGCGGTCGGATTCCACGACCCGGCACATCTTCGTCACGGGAGGCGTCGCCTCCTCACTGGGCAAGGGCCTGACCGCCTCCAGCCTGGGACGACTCCTGCGGTCCCGCGGTCTGCGGGTGACCATGCAGAAGCTCGACCCCTACCTCAATGTCGACCCCGGCACGATGAACCCGTTCCAGCACGGTGAGGTCTTCGTCACCGAGGACGGCGCCGAGACCGACCTGGACGTGGGGCACTACGAGCGGTTCCTCGACGTCGACCTGGTCGGCTCCGCCAACGTGACGACCGGTCAGGTCTACTCGCACGTCATCGCGAAGGAGCGGCGCGGCGAGTACCTCGGCGACACGGTGCAGGTGATCCCGCACATCACCGACGAGATCAAGTCCCGCATGCGGTCGCAGGCGGCCGACGACGTCGACATCATCATCACCGAGATCGGCGGCACGGTCGGCGACATCGAGTCGCAGCCGTTCCTCGAGGCGGCCCGCCAGGTCCGTCACGAGCTGGGCCGCGACAACGTGTTCTTCCTGCACGTGTCGCTGGTGCCGTACATCGGCCCGTCCGGTGAGCTCAAGACCAAGCCGACCCAGCACTCCGTCGCCGCGCTGCGCAGCATCGGCATCCAGCCCGACGCCATCGTGCTGCGCTCGGACCGCGAGATCCCGGCGTCCATCAAGTCGAAGATCGCGCTGATGTGCGACGTCGACACCCAGGGCGTCATCTCCTGCGTCGACGCGCCGTCGATCTACGACATCCCCCGCGTCATCCACGCCGAGGGCCTGGACGCGTACGTCGTGCAGCGCCTCGGCCTGCAGTTCCGCGACGTGGACTGGAGCGGCTGGGACGACCTGCTGCAGCGCGTGCACCAGCCCGCGCACCACGTCGAGGTCGCCCTGGTCGGCAAGTACATCGACCTGCCCGACGCCTACCTGTCGGTGACCGAGGCGCTGCGCGCCGGCGGGTTCCACAACGACGCCAAGGTGAAGATCCGCTGGGTGCCGTCCGACGAGTGCCAGACCCCCGAGGGCGCGAAGCGCGCGCTCGGCGGGGTCGACGCCGTGCTCGTGCCCGGTGGCTTCGGCGTGCGCGGCATCGAGGGCAAGCTCGGCGCCCTGCGCTGGGCGCGCGAGTCGAAGGTGCCGACGCTCGGCATCTGCCTCGGCCTGCAGACGATGGTCATCGAGTACGCCCGCAACGTGCTCGGCCTGGACGGGGCGTCCTCCTCGGAGTTCGACACCGACCCGGCGCACCCCGTCGTCGCGACGATGGCCGAGCAGCTGGCGATCGTCGGCGGCGAGGGCGACCTCGGCGGCACGATGCGGCTCGGCTCGTACGAGGCGGTGCTGACCGAGGGCTCGGTCGCCGCCGAGGCGTACGGGTCGACCCGGGTCACCGAGCGGCACCGGCACCGGTACGAGGTGAACAACGCCTACCGCGAGCAGCTCGAGGCCGCCGGCCTGGTGATCTCGGGCGTCTCGCCCGACTCGTCGCTGGTGGAGTTCGTCGAGCTGCCGCGCGACGTGCACCCGTACTACGTCTCCACGCAGGCGCACCCGGAGTTCAAGTCCCGTCCGACCCGCGCGCACCCGCTGTTCGCCGGCCTGATCGCCGCGGCGCTCGCCGCACGGTCCGCCGCGCCGGCGCGGTCGGGCGCGAAGGCGAAGGCGTGACCGACGCGGGGCAGACGCCGCGGGGCGGGCCGGTCGACCGGCCCGCCCCGCGGCCCGTCCTGGCGCACACCGACCTGCACCACGGCAAGATCTGGGACCTCGTCTCGGAGACCGTCGACCTGGGCGAGTCGCAGGTGGTCCGCGAGTTCGTCGACCACCCCGGCGCGGTCGCGGTGCTCGTGCTCGACGCCCAGGACCGCGTGCTGCTCCTGCAGCAGTACCGGCACCCGGTGCGGCGCGAGCTCTGGGAGCCGCCCGCCGGGCTGCGGGACGTCGACGGCGAGCCGCCGTACCTCACCGCGGCCCGCGAGCTCGCCGAGGAGGCCGACCTGCGCGCGGCCACCTGGCACCTGCTCGCCGAGTTCCACACCTCGCCCGGCGGCTCGGACGAGGAGATCCTCGTCTACCTCGCGCGCGACGTGGTCGAGGTCCCCGAGGCCGAGCGGTTCGCCCGCGAGGACGAGGAGGCCACGATGGTCCCGCTGTGGGTGCCGCTGGACGAGGCGGTCGAGGCCGTCCTCGCCGGGCAGCTGCACAGCCCGAGCGCGGTGGTCGGGATCCTGGCCGCCGCCGCCGCACGGGACCGCGGCTGGCGGACGCTGCGCCCCGTCGACTGACGCGCACGTCACCGCACAGCGCCGCACGCGCACCGGACGCCGCGGGTAGCCCGAACGGGCGACCCGCGGCGTCGTGGCGTCAGCACGGCCCCCGACCGGCCGATGGACGGGACGTGAGCGCGCGCCCGACGTCCGGCGGCGCCGGTGCGCGCCTGCTGCTCGGTGCGACCCACTCCGCGGCGGCGCTGGCGCTGTGCGCGGTGCTCTGCCTGATGAGCGCGGTGTGGCCGCCGTCGCGGGTCGCCCTGGTCGGGGTCTGGTACGGCGCGGCGGCGGTCCTGGCGCTGCTCGCCGGGGGTGTGCTGCTCGTCCGGCACCGGCCGTGGGCGTCGCTGGTCGCGCTCGTCGTCGCGGTGCTGGTCGGCGGTGTGCTGGTCGCGAGCTGCCGGACCGAGGTCGGGGTGGTGACGACGAGCCTCGGCCTGGTCGTCGCGGGTCAGGCGGCGGCGCTGCTGGGCGGCTACCGGACGGTGCGGCGGGCGCTGGCCCTGGTGCTGGTCACGCTCGCGGCCGGGATGCTCGCCTCGCCGGTGCCGTTCCACCCGCTGTCGTGGCTGGTGCTGGCGGCGACGACGGTCGCGATGAGCTCGCTGGTGACGTACCTGGTCACCCGGCTGCGGGTGATCGCGACGACCGACGACCTCACCGGCGCCCTCGGGCGGACCGCGTTCGAGGAGGAGGTGGGTCGGGTGGTCCGGGACGCGGCCCGGCACGGCCGTCCGGCGAGCGTGGTGTGCCTGGACGTCGACGACTTCAAGCGCGTGAACGACACGCGCGGGCACCAGGCCGGTGACACGGTGCTGGTGTCGTTGGTGGCGGGCTGGCGCGCCGGGCTGGACCGCCACGACGCGATCGGGCGGCTCGGCGGGGACGAGTTCGTGGTGGTGCTCGCGGGCCGGGACGCGGCGGCGGCCGAGGACTGGGTGCGCGACGCGGGGGAGCGGCGACGGGCCGACGACCCCACCTGGTCCCACGGGACGGCGCAGGCGCACGGCGACGAGCCCGTGCGCGACCTGCTGGCGCGCGCGGACGCGGCGATGTACGCCCGGAAGCGGCAGCGGGCCTGAGCCCGGGGCCCGCGGCCGCGCGCTGGTCAGCGGCTGGTCGACACCCGGTACTGCGCGTTCGCCAGCGGGACGAACACCAGCAGGATCACCGCCGACCAGATCAGCGTGTACAGCTCGGGGTGCAGCAGGGGCCAGGCGGTCGGCTCGGGGGTGCCCGGCGGGATGTTGCCGAACAGCTCGCGCGCGGCCTGGGTCACCGACGACACGGGGTTCCACTCGGCGAAGGTCTGCAGCGGCCCGGGCAGCGTCTCGAGCGGCACGAACGTGTTGGCGACGAACGTCAGCGGGAAGATGATGACGAACGAGGCGTTGTTCACGACCTCCGGGCTGGGCACGAGCATCCCGACCCAGGCCATGATCCAGCTGATCGCGTAGGCGAACACGAGCAGCAGCCCGACCCCGGCCAGCGCGTCGAGCCAGGACGACCGGATCCGCCACCCGACCACCAGGCCGGTCAGACCCATGACGACGAGCACGATGACGTTGTTGATCACGTCGGAGAAGGTGCGTCCGGTCAGCACCGCCGACGGTGCCATCGGCAGCGACCGGAACCGGTCGAGGATGCCCTTCTTGAGGTCCTCGGCGAGCGCGGCGCCGGTCACCGTCGAGCCGAAGATGACCGTCTGCGCGAAGATCCCCGCGATGAGGAACTCCCGGTAGGCGGCGCCCCCGCCCTCGGTGTCGATCGCCCCGCCGAACACGTACGAGAACAGCAGCACGAACATGATCGGCGAGAGCGTGGTGAAGACCAGCAGGTCGGGGACCCGCTTGATCTTGATGATGTTCCGCTTCGCGACCACCGCCGCGTCCGCGAGCACGTACGGGACGGCCATCACGCACCTCCTGCGTCGCCGCGGCCGGGCTCGTCGCCCGGGTCCGTGGCCTTGCCGGTCAGGGACAGGAACACGTCGTCGAGGGTGGGACGGCGCAGGCCGACGTCCTCGAGCCGGACGGCCTGGTCGTCGAGGCGGCGCAGCGCCTCGCTGAGCACCTCGGGGCCGCCGGAGACGGGCATGACGAACGAGCGCCGGCCCTCGTCCACGGTCGCGCGGGCCACGCCGAGCGGCTCGAGCGCCGCACCGACGAGCGCCAGCTGCGCGGCGTCCGCGACGGTGAGCTCCAGCCGCTCGCCGCCGACCTGCCGCTTGAGCTCGTCGGCGGTGCCCTGCGCGATGATCCGGCCGTGGTCGATGACGACGATCTCGTCGGCGAGGACGTCGGCCTCCTCGAGGTACTGCGTCGTGAGCAGCAGGGTGGTCCCGCCGGCCACCAGGGTCTGGATGACCTCCCACATGTCGGTGCGGCCGCGGGGGTCGAGGCCGGTGGTCGGCTCGTCGAGGAAGATCACCGGCGGGTCCGCCACCAGCGCGCCGGCGAGGTCGAGCCGGCGCCGCATCCCGCCCGAGTAGGTGCGGGTGGGGCGGTCGGCGGCGTCCTCGAGGCGGAACGCGGCGAGCAGCTCGCGCGCCCGCTCCCGGGAGCGTCGGGCGCCGAGGTGGTAGAGCCGGCCGATCATGTCGAGGTTCTCGTACCCGGACAGGTACTCGTCGACGGCCGCGTACTGGCCCGACAGGCCGATCCGGCGCCGGACCTCGGCGGGGCGGGCGAGGACGTCCACCCCCATGACGTGCGCGCTCCCGGCGTCCGGCCGCAGCAGGGTGGTCAGGACGCGCACGATGGTGGTCTTGCCGGCCCCGTTGGGGCCGAGCAGACCGAGCACCGTGCCGGACGGCACGGTGAGGTCGACGCCGTCGAGGGCGGTGACGCCCTTGTAGCGCTTCACGAGCCCGCGGGCCTCGATCGCCTGTTCCATGGGGACGAGCGTAGATGTGACCTACGACACAGACGAGGGTCCGGAAGGCGCGCCGACGGACGCGCAGGTCAGCGCATGCCGTCGGGCGTCAGGCGGTGGCGTGCGGGATCTCGTCCACCGAGGTGTAGACGGGGATGCCGCGGCGCCGCGCGATCGCGACGTCGTTGTCCGCGCCCTGCGACGCGCCGGGCAGCCGGAGCACCGCGTCGCAGTGCTCGAGCAGGCGCTCGGCGGTCGGGTAGAGGACGTCGGCGGCGCGCGGGTCGGTCGGTCCGTCGGCGCCCATGCTGGAGAGCACGGGCAGGGCCACCCACTCGCCGATCATCGGCACGTGGCCGCGCTGGAACACGGGCCAGGCGGCCTCCTCCAGCCGGCGGAGGTTCGCGGCCATCCTCGCGGGGTCGCCGTCGGTGCCGGACTGGTAGGGGCCGGCGATCAGGATCATCTGTGCGGTCATGGCGCCGACAGTAACGTGCAGAACCGTGCAAGACTAGGGATCAACATGAATGAGCGAGGAGGCGCCATGCTGCCGGCACAACGACGGGACGAGCTGCTGCGGGTGCTCGGCACCGAGGGGCGGGTGGTGGCCAAGGACGTCGCCGACCGGCTCGGCCTGTCCGAGGACACCGTCCGTCGCGACCTGCGCGACCTCGCCGCCGCCGGGCTCTGCCAGCGGGTCTACGGCGGCGCGCTGCCCGTCTCGCCGGCCGTCGCGGACTACGCCGTCCGCCAGGGGGTCGCCGTCGAGAACAAGGACCGCGTCGCCCGCACCGCCGCGCGGCTGATCCGGCCCGGCAGCACCGCGATCCTGGACGGCGGCACCACCGCGCTCGCGGTCGCCCGCGCGCTCCCGGCCGACCTGCGCGCCACCGTCGTCACGCACAGCCCGACGGTCGCCGCCGCCCTCGCCGAGCACCCGACGGTCGAGGTGCTGGTGCTCGGCGGCCGGCTGTTCAAGCACTCGGTGGTCACGTCCGGGGCGCTGCTGGCCGAGGCCGCCGCGGGGATCGTCGCCGACGTGTTCCTGCTCGGCGTCACCGGCGTGCACGCCGAGGCGGGCCTGACCACGGGCGACGCCGAGGAGGCCGCGACCAAGCGCACGCTGGCGGCCCGCGCGGGCGACACCTACGTGCTGGCGAGTGCGGAGAAGATCGGTGCGGCGTCGCCGTTCCGCGTGCTGCCGCTCGGCGACGTGACCGGGATCGTCACGGACGCGCCGCTGGACGGCCCGGCCGCGCGGGCGCTGCTCGACGCGGGGGCGCCGCTGGTCGCGGCGTCGTAGGCGAGTCGTCCGGCGGGGCGGGCGTCAGGCCCGCGTGCGGAACGTCAGCAGGTACCGCGTCGTCCCCGCCGCGAGCAGCGCCGCGCCCAGCATGTGCAGCAGCACCATGAGGACCGGCAGGTCGGTCGCCACCTGCACGTAGCCGATCGCCCCCTGCAGCAGCACCAGGACGACCATCACCCAGCCGCGGCGGCGCAGCACCGCGGGCCCGCGGCGGTTCAGCCACAGCAGCACCGCCAGCACGCCGAGGAACAGCCAGACCGACGCGGCGTGCGCGCGGGCCATCAGGTACGGGTCGACGGTGAACCGGTAGCCGACCTCCTCGTCGCCCGAGTGCGGGCCGGCGCCGGTGGTGATCGCGCCGAGCACGAGGACGACGGTCAGCAGGACCGCGAGCACGGGCACCAGGCGGCGCGCGGCGGGCCCGACGACCGGCACGCGCGGTCCGTCGCCCTCGCGGCTGCGGTGCACCAGCAGCGTCGAGGCCACCACCAGGAGCATCGAGACCAGCAGGTGCAGGCTCACCCAGGCGGGGTGCAGGTGCAGCAGCACGATGACGCCGCCGATGAGCGCCTGGGCGGCGACGCCGACCAGCGGGGCCGCGCCGAGCCAGCGGTAGGACCGCGTGCGGGTCCGGTCGGTGACGACGACGAGCAGCGTGGCCAGCGCGAGCACGCCGAGCACGCCGGTGAGGGTGCGGTTCCCGAACTCGACGAGCGGGTGGTACGTCATCGCCTCGTGGAACCGCGGGGTGAACTCGCCGGGCTCGCACTGCGGCCAGGTCGAGCAGCCGAGGCCGGAGCCCGTGAGCCGCACGGCGCCGCCGGTGACGATGATCCCGATCTGGCCGACCAGGTTCGCGACCAGCACCGGGTAGGCGAACCGGTCGCGCCAGGCGGCGAGCCGGTCCCTCGTGGACGGGGGTGCGGGGGCGTCGGCGACCTCGGAACGGCTCACGGATCCAGCCTACGGGCCGCCGCGCGCCGCTCGTGACGCCGCGCACGAGGCGTTCATCACCCGGCCGGCGCAGTGGCCGTCAGCTCCAGCGGAACCAGCGGCGGACGGCGGCGCCGAGGACCAGCGTCCACGCCGCCAGCGCACCGAGGTGCGCCGCGGGGAACGCGCCGTCGACCAGCGCGCCGCGCAGGGCCTCGCCGAGGGCGCCCGGCGGCAGCCACTGCGCGACCGTCGCCCACCAGCCCGGCAGGTCGGCGACGGGGAGCACGACGCCGCCGACGACCGCCAGCACCACGAGCAGCAGGTTCGCGACCGCCAGCACGGCCTCGGCGCGCAGCGTCCCGGCGAGCAGCAGCGCGAGTGCCGTGAACGCCGCGACGCCGAGCAGCAGCGCGAGGGCGGCGGGTGCGAGCCCGGCCGCGGCGGGCCGCCAGCCGACCGCCAGCGCCACCGCGCCGACGACGACCACCTGGAGCGCCGCGACGACGAGCACCGCGAGGGCCTTGCCGGCGAGCAGCCCGCCCCGGCCGAGCGGCGTGGTGGCGAGCAGCCGCAGCACCCCGTTGCGGCGGTCGAACGCGGTCGCGATGGCCTGCGAGGTCATCGACCCGGCCATGACGGCGAGACCGAGGACGCCGGGGGTGACGACGTCGATCCGCGCGGCGCCGTCGGTGCCGACGTCGACGAACGACGACCGGCCGAGGGCGATCAGCGCGACCACGGGGATGACGAGCGTGACGAGCAGCTGCTCGCCGTTGCGCAGGACCGCGAGGGTCTCGAACCGCGCCTGGGCGCGCACCCGGCGGGCGGTGGGCGCGGCCCGGTCGGGGGCGTGCGCGGGCGGGGGCGCGGCGGCGGGCGCGGGCGCGGGCGCGGTCATCGCAGGTTCCGTCCGGTCAGGTCGAGGAACACGTCCTCGAGGGTGCGCACGCCCACGTCGACCCGGGCGAGCAGGACGTCGCGGTCCGCGCACCAGGTGGCGAGCGCGGCGACGAGCGCGGGGGTGGCGGGGGCGTCGACGGCGTAGGCGCCGGGCCCGGTCTCGCGGACGGCCGTCGCGGCGGGCTCGCCGGCCGGGGTCAGCGCCCGCGCCAGGTCGTCGACCGGCAGCCCGGGGCCGGCGCGGAACGTCAGCGCGGGCCCGGTGCCGTCGTGCGTCCCGGCGAGCAGCTCCGGCACGGTGCCGCGGGCGATGACCCGGCCGTGGTCGACCACGGCGACGTCGTCCGCCAGCGCCTCGGCCTCGTCCATCAGGTGCGTGGTGAGCAATACGGCGACGCCGTCGGCGCGCAGCTCGTCGACCAGCGACCACACGGCGCGGCGCGCCTGCGGGTCGAGGCCGGCGGACGGCTCGTCCAGGAACACCACGTCGGGGCGGCCGACGACGGCGGTCGCGAGGGCGAGCCGCTGCTTCTGCCCGCCGGACAGCCGGCGGACCGTGGTCCGCGCGAACGGGTGCAGGCCCAGCCGGTCGGCGAGCTCGTCGACGTCGCGGGGGCGGGCGTACATCCGGGCGACGTGCCGCAGCACCCCGAGCGCGGGGACGCCGGTCGGCAGGCCGCCGTCCTGCAGCATCACGCCGACGCGGGGCCGGAGCGCCGCCGCGTCCGCGACGGGGTCGAGGCCCAGGACGCGCACGGTGCCGCCGTCGGGGGACCGCAGCCCCTCGCAGCACTCGACGGTCGTGGTCTTGCCGGCGCCGTTCGGTCCGAGCACCGCCGTCACCCGACCGGGGGAGGCGTGCAGGTCGAGCCCGTCGACGACGGCGCGGCCGTCGTACCGCTTCACGAGCCCGCGGACCTCGACGGCCGGCGGGGAGGAGGTCTGGCCGAGCACCCCGCGAGTGTAGGGGCCGCGCCGTCGGGTGAGGCGAACCTTGCTTGCCAGGACTTATTTCGGCAACAAGGATGTTGCCGATATCGGGAGCTCCGTGACGGACCCGTCCCGCAGCCGCGCAGCAGCGAACCGGAGGTGTGCATGAGCCCGACGACGCCCGCACCCGAGGCGCCTGCCGCGTCGCGCGACGACGACTGTCCCCCCGAGGTCGCCCCGGTCCGCCCGGCCGACGTCGACGCGGACGCCGGCACCCGCCGCCGCGTCCTCGACATCGTCGCCGCCGACGGCCCGGTCTCCGCGGCCGAGCTCGCCGCCGACCTCGACCTGACCGCCGCCGCGATCCGCCGCCACCTCGCGGTGCTCGAGGGCGAGCAGCAGATCGCCGTGCACGACGGCGGACCCGTCGGGCCGGCCCGCCGCGGGCGCCCGGCCAAGCGCTACGTGGTCACGGCCGCCGGCCAGGCCGCGCTGTCCCAGCAGTACTCCGAGCTCGCCTCGCAGGCGCTGCGGTTCGTCGCGGAGATCGGCGGCGCCGACGCGGTCCGCAGCTTCGCCGAGCGCCGGGTCCGCGAGCTCGAGGTCCGGCACGCCGACGCGCTCGCCGAGGCCGGCGCCGACACCGCCAGCCGCGTGCGGGTCCTCGCCGAGGGCCTGGCCCTCGAGGGCTTCGCCGCGACCGCCCGCCCGGTGCCCGGCACCGCGGCCATCCAGCTGTGCCAGGGGCACTGCCCCGTGCAGGACGTCGCGAGCGAGTTCCCCGAGCTCTGCGAGGCCGAGGCCCACGCCTTCTCCCGGATGCTGGGCGTGCACGTCCAGCGCCTCGCGACGCTGGCCGGCGGCGGCCACGTCTGCACCACGAACATCCCGATCGTGCCGGTCCGCCGGCCGACCGACCGAACCTGACCGAGCCCCCGACCCCCCCGTGCTCCCGCGGAAGGACGACAAGATGACGACGACGGACACCGGCAAGCCCGCCGAGCCGATGACCCAGGACGAGGCCATCGCCTCGATCGGGAACTACGGCTACGGCTGGCACGACGAGGACTCCGCGGGCGCCCTGGCGCAGCGCGGCCTGTCCGAGGACGTGGTGCGCAACATCTCGGCGCTGAAGAACGAGCCCGAGTGGATGCTCAAGACCCGCCTCAAGGCCCTGCGCCTGTTCGACAAGAAGCCGATGCCCTGGTGGGGCGCGGACCTGTCGGGCATCGACTTCGACAACATCAAGTACTTCGTGCGGTCGACGGAGAAGCAGGCGACCTCGTGGGAGGAGCTCCCCGAGGACATCAAGAACACCTACGACCGCCTGGGCATCCCGGAGGCCGAGAAGCAGCGCCTCGTCGCCGGCGTGGCCGCGCAGTACGAGTCCGAGGTCGTCTACCACCAGATCCGCGAGGACCTGGAGGCGCAGGGCGTCATCTTCGTCGACACCGACACGGGGCTGCGGGAGTACCCGGAGCTGTTCGAGCAGTACTTCGGCTCCGTGATCCCCCCGGGCGACAACAAGTTCGCGTCGCTGAACACCGCCGTGTGGTCGGGCGGCTCGTTCGTCTACGTGCCGCCGGGCGTGCACGTCGAGATCCCGCTGCAGGCCTACTTCCGGATCAACACCGAGAACATGGGCCAGTTCGAGCGGACGCTGATCATCGCGGACGAGGGCTCGTACGTGCACTACGTCGAGGGCTGCACCGCCCCGATCTACCAGTCCGACTCGCTGCACTCCGCGGTGGTCGAGATCATCGTCAAGAAGAACGCCCGCGTGCGGTACACGACGATCCAGAACTGGTCGAACAACGTCTACAACCTCGTGACCAAGCGGGCGACCGCGGCCGAGGGCGCGACGATGGAGTGGGTCGACGGCAACATCGGCTCCAAGGTCACGATGAAGTACCCGGCGATCTACCTGCTGGGCGAGCACGCCCGCGGCGAGACGCTGTCCATCGCCTTCGCGGGCGAGGGCCAGCACCAGGACGCCGGCTGCAAGATGGTCCACGCCGCCCCGCACACGTCGTCGTCGATCGTGTCGAAGTCCGTCGCCCGCGGCGGCGGCCGGACGTCGTACCGCGGCCTGGTGCAGGTGCTCGAGGGCGCGTCGCACTCCGCGTCCAACGTGCTCTGCGACGCGCTGCTGGTCGACCAGATCTCCCGCTCGGACACCTACCCGTACGTCGACGTCCGCGAGGACGACGTGTCGATGGGCCACGAGGCCACGGTGTCCCGCGTGAGCGAGGACCAGCTGTTCTACCTGATGTCCCGCGGCATGACCGAGACGGAGGCCATGGCGATGATCGTGCGCGGGTTCGTGGAGCCCATCGCGCGCGAGCTGCCCATGGAGTACGCCCTCGAGCTGAACCGCCTGATCGAGCTGCAGATGGAAGGGGCCGTCGGCTGATGTCGACCACCACACCCGAGACCACCGGTCTGTCCACGGACCACACCCGCGCGACCGCCGACGGCGCGCACACCCACGGCGTCGGCGGCGTCCCGCAGTCGTCGCGGGCCGCGCGCGCCACCTCGTTCGACGTCGCGGACTTCCCCGTCCCGACCGGGCGCGAGGAGGAGTGGCGGTTCTCGCCCGTCGACCGGATCGCCCCGCTGTTCGCGGCGCAGACCGGCACCCTCACCGGCCACGGCGTCCTCACCACGGTCGTGAACGCGCCCGAGGTCGAGGTCGAGATCGTCGACCGCGGCGACGCGCGCCTCGGCACCGCCGGCGAGCCCGGCGACCGCGCCGCCGCCGTCGCGTGGGCGTCGTTCCCGCGCGCCACCGTCGTCACCGTCCCGCAGGAGGCCGTCGCGTCGACGGTGACCTCCGTGCGGATCGAGGGCGTCGAGGGTCAGCTCGAGCCGAGCGCCAGCCACGTGCTGGTGCACGCCAAGCCGCTGTCCCAGGCCACCGTGCTGCTGGACCACGTCGGCTCGGCGCTGCTCACCGAGACCGTCGAGGTCGTCGCCGAGGACGGCGCGCACCTCACCGTCGTCTCCGTGCACGACTGGGACGCCGGCACCGTGCACACCGCCGCGCACCGCGTGCGGCTCGGCCGCGACGCCACGGTCAAGCACATCGTCGTGACGCTCGGCGGCGACGTCGTCCGCGTCACCCCGGACGCGGAGTTCGTCGGCGAGGGCGGCTCGGTCGAGATGCTCGGCGTGTACTACGCCGACGCCGGCCAGCACCAGGAGCAGCGCCTGTTCGTGGACCACGCGGTCCCGAACTGCACGTCCCGCGTCACCTACAAGGGCGCGCTGCAGGGCGAGGGCGCGCACACCGTGTGGGTCGGCGACGTGCTGATCCGCAAGGAGGCCGAGGGCACCGACACCTACGAGCTCAACCGCAACCTGGTCCTCACGGACGGCGCGCGCGCGGACTCGGTGCCGAACCTCGAGATCGAGACGGGCCTGATCGAGGGCGCGGGCCACGCCAGCGCCACCGGCCGGTTCGACGACGAGCAGCTGTTCTACCTCCAGGCGCGCGGCATCCCCGAGGCCGACGCCCGGCGGCTCGTCGTGCGCGGCTTCTTCGCCGAGCTGATCCACCAGATCGGCGTCCCCGAGGTCGAGGAGCGGCTCATCACCGCGATCGAGCGCGAGCTCGCCCAGTCGATGTCGGAGTTCTCCGGCGCGGCGGCCGTCAGCGGCGGCGACCTGGCGTCCGACATCACCGACGAGACCGACGCCGAGCGCGCCATCCTCGTCGAGCCCGCGTCGGTCTCCTCGCAGGACGAGCCGGCATGACGGCGCAGCTCGCCTGCCTGACCTCCGACGTCCCCGTGGCCGGCACCCTGCGGGTCGAGCTCGAGGGCGCGTCGGGCCCCGTCGAGGTCGCGGTCGTCCGCGACGAGGACGGCGCGCTGCACGCCATCAGCGACATCTGCTCGCACGGCTCGGTGTCGCTGTCCGACGGCGAGGTCGAGGGCTGCACCGTGGAGTGCTGGCTGCACGGGTCGCGGTTCGACCTGCGCACCGGCGAGCCGCTGGGCCCCCCGGCCGTCCGCCCCGTCCCCGTCTACCCCCTGACCGTCGACGGCGAGCGCGTGCTCGTCGACGTCGACGTCACTGCCTGAGCTTTCGAGGAGAACGACATGTCCACCCTGGAGATCCGCGACCTGCACGTCAGCGTCGAGACGAAGGAGGGCCCCAAGCCCATCCTCCGCGGCGTCGACCTGACCATCAACAGCGGCGAGACCCACGCCATCATGGGCCCGAACGGCTCCGGCAAGTCGACGCTGGCCTACTCGCTGGCCGGCCACCCGAAGTACCAGATCACCTCCGGCACCGTGACGCTCGACGGCGAGGACGTCCTCGCGATGACCGTCGACGAGCGCGCCCGCGCCGGCCTGTTCCTCGCCATGCAGTACCCGGTCGAGGTCCCCGGCGTCTCGGTGTCGAACTTCCTGCGCACCGCGAAGACCGCGATCGACGGCGAGGCCCCGCCGCTGCGCACCTGGGTCAAGGAGATGACCGGCGCGATGGACAAGCTCCGGATGGACGCCACGTTCTCCGAGCGGTCCGTCAACGAGGGCTTCTCCGGCGGCGAGAAGAAGCGTCACGAGATCCTGCAGATGGAGCTCCTCAAGCCCCGGTTCGCGATCCTCGACGAGACCGACTCCGGCCTGGACGTCGACGCGCTGCGGATCGTGTCCGAGGGCGTGAACCGCGTGAAGGAGTCCACCGAGGTGGGCGTCCTGCTCATCACGCACTACACGCGGATCCTGCGGTACATCACGCCGGACTTCGTGCACGTGTTCGTCGACGGCCGCGTGGCCGAGGAGGGCGGGCCCGAGCTCGCCGAGCGCCTCGAGAACGAGGGCTACGACCGGTTCCTGACCACGGCGCCCAGCGCCTGACACCAGGTCCACCCGGGCCGGGGCGGCGTCCGTCGCCCCGGCCCCGCACCAGCACGACGACGACGAGGACTCCCGAGATGACCGACACGCTGGACCGGCCCGACGGCACGCCGACGCTCGGGGCCACCGAGCTCGCCGCCGTGCGGGCCGACTTCCCGCTGCTGACCCGGACCGTGCGCGGCGGCCGGCCGCTGGTCTACCTCGACTCGGGGGCCACGTCGCAGAAGCCCGAGGTCGTCCTCGACGCCGAGCAGGACTTCTACGCGCAGCGCAACGCCGCCGTGCACCGCGGCGCGCACCAGCTCGCGGAGGAGGCGACCGAGGCGTTCGAGACCGCACGCACCCAGGTCGCGTCGTTCGTCGGCGTCCGCGACGACGAGCTCGTCTGGACCTCGAACGCGACCGCGGGGCTCAACCTCGTCGCGTACGCGATGTCGAACGCGACGCTCGGGCGCGGGGGAGCGGCGGCGCGGCGGTTCGCGCTCGCCCCCGGGGACGAGATCGTCGTCACCGAGCTCGAGCACCACGCGAACCTCGTGCCCTGGCAGGAGCTCGCGGCCCGCACCGGCGCCACGCTGCGCTGGCTCGGGGTCGACGACGACGGGCGGATCCGGGCGGACGAGCTCGCGACCGTGGTCGGCGAGCGGACGAAGGTGCTGGCGTTCACGCACGCGTCGAACGTCACCGGCGCCGTCACCGACGTCGCCCCGTTCGTGGCCCGCGCCCGCGAGGTGGGCGCGCTCACCGTGCTGGACGCCTGCCAGAGCGTGCCGCACCTGCCGGTCGACCTCGCCGCGCTCGGCGTCGACTTCGCCGCGTTCTCCGGGCACAAGATGCTCGGGCCCACCGGCGTCGGCGCGCTGTACGGCCGCCGCGAGCTGCTCGAGGCCCTGCCGCCCGTGACCACCGGCGGCTCGATGGTCGAGGTCGTCACGATGGAGCAGACCACCTACGCGCCGCCGCCGCGCCGGTTCGAGGCGGGCACGCAGATGGTGTCCCAGGCCATCGGCATGGGCGCCGCCGCGACCTACCTCGCCGAGCTCGGCATGGACGCGGTCGCCGCGCACGAGACGCACCTCGCCGGGCTGCTGCTCGACGCCGTGGCGTCCGTGCCCGGCGTCCGGCTGATCGGCCCGGCCGAGAACCGCGACCGGCTCGCGACGGTGTCGTTCGTGGTCGACGGCGTGCACGCGCACGACGTGGGCCAGTTCCTCGACGACGCCGGCGTGGCCGTGCGGGTCGGGCACCACTGCGCGCAGCCCCTGCACCGCCGGTTCGGCGTCGCCGCCACCGCCCGCGCGTCCGCGGCCGTGTACACGACGGACGAGGAGGTCGCGGTGTTCCGGGAAGCACTGGCGGGGGTCCGGGCGTTCTTCGGGGTGGAAGACTGATGGCCCGACGACGGAACGAGAGCAGCACCGCATGAGCACCGGTATGGAGCAGCTGTACCAGCAGCTCATCCTCGACCACGCGAAGCACCCCGCCCACCGCGGGGCGCAGGAGCAGTACGACGTCGAGGTGCACCACGTGAACCCCACCTGCGGGGACGAGGTCACGCTGCGCGTGCGCCTCGACGCCGGGGAGACGGGCGCGCCGGTGATCGGCGAGCTCACCTGGAGCGGCCAGGGCTGCTCGATCTCGCAGGCCTCCGCGTCCGTGATGTCGCAGGCCGTCTCCGGCCGCACCGTCGAGGACGCGATGCTGCTGTCCGGCGACTTCCGCGAGCTGATGGACTCCCGCGGGGTGCTGCCGGAGAAGTTCGAGGGCGACGAGCTCGACGACGCCCTGGAGGACGCCGTCGCGTTCGTCGGCGTCGCCCGGTACCCCGCCCGGATCAAGTGCGCCCTGCTCGGCTGGGCCGCGATGAAGGACGCCGTGGCGCAGGCCGCGGCGTCGACCACCACCCACGAGGAGACGCGATGAGCGAGAGCACCGCCGCGGACCAGGCCCCGGCCAACGTCGCGGACATCGAGGAGGCGCTGCGGGACGTCATCGACCCGGAGCTCGGCGTGAACGTCGTCGACCTGGGCCTGATCTACGGCATCTCGATCGAGTCCGGCCGCGACGTGACGATCGACATGACGCTGACGTCCGCGGCCTGTCCGCTGACCGACGTGATCGAGGACCAGGCAGGCAGCTCGCTGGAGGGCCTGGTCGACTCGTTCCGGATCAACTGGGTCTGGATGCCGCCGTGGGGCCCCGAGCGCATCACCGAGGACGGCCGCGCGCAGATGCGGGCCATCGGCTTCAACATCTGACCCGAGCCGCACCGCACCTCCGACGCCGAGACAGGACCTCCGCGCCGAGACAGGACCCTGGGCGGCCCTGTCTCGGCGCGCCGGACCTGTCTCGGCGTCCGTGCTCCGGTGCGTTGCCGGGTGGTGCGGGGCGCGGTGCGGTCAGAGGGTCGCGGCCGCGAAGGTGTCGCAGGCCGCCAGCGTGCCCTGCTCGTAGCCGGTGGTGAACCAGCGCTCGCGCTGCTCGCTGGAGCCGTGGGTCCAGCTGTCCCGGTCGACCGTGCCGCCCGCCTGCTGCTGCAGGTGGTCGTCGCCGACCGCGGCGGCGGCGGACAGCGCGTCGGCGAGCTGGGTCCGGCTGATCGGCTCCAGGAACGTCACGCCCGTGTCCGGGTCGACCGTCGTCGCCGCGTCACCCGCCCACAGCCCGGCGTAGCAGTCGGCCTGCAGCTCGACGCGCACGGAGTCGGAGTCGTCGCCGGTGCCCGAGCGGTCGGCGCGGTCGAACACCCCGGTCAGCTGCTGCACGTGGTGCCCGTACTCGTGGGCGACGACGTACATCTCCGCCAGCGGCCCGTCGGTGGCGCCGTACTGCTGGGCGAGCACGTCGTAGAACGTCAGGTCCAGGTAGATCGTCCGGTCCGGCGGGCAGTAGAACGGCCCGGTCGCGGCCGTCGCGTCGCCGCACCCCGTGGACGTCGCGTCCGCGAACTCGACCACGCCCGGCGGGACGTCCGCCGCCGCGACGTCGACGCCCGCCGCCGGCAGCGCCCGCGCCCAGTAGGCGTCCAGCGCCTGCACGGTCGCGGACAGGCGGCACTCCCGCTCGGCGTTGGCCTGCTCGGCGGAGCACGCGTCGACGGTGCCGACCTGCTCCTCGGTGCCCGCTCCGGAGTCGCCCCCGCCCAGCAGCGACGCGGGGTTGCCGCCGAGCAGCACCACGAGCACGACGAGCACCAGGCCGCCGAGCCCGCCGCCGACCGCCACGCCACGCCCGCGGCCGCCCCCGCGCCGGGACTGGACGCGACCGCCCTCGAACTGACCACCCTGCTGGAACGTCATGCGCCGGACGCTAGTCGGGGACACGGCGCCCCGCGCGGCGAGGTGACGGCCGGCGGGGTCGCGGGTCAGTCGACGACGCCGCGGGCCGCCAGCGCCTCGCCCAGGTCACGGGCCCGCCCGACGACGCGCAGCACCGCGGGGGTCAGCCAGACGCGGGGGTCGCGCTCGAGCCCGCGCGCCCGGGCCGCGTCGCGGACCTCGTGCACCGTGCGCGCGATCTCCGGGACGGTGCGCAGGACCAGGGCGACGGCCAGGGCGAGCAGGTCGGGGGAGACTCCGAGGTGCCGCAGCGGGCGGGCGGCGCGGGCGAGGGCGTCGAGCAGCCGGTCCGCCGGGGTGGTGGCGGTGACGACGGCCGCAGCGAGCACCAGCGTGAGCAGGTCCGCGACGACCTCGACCGCGGGACCGGGGCCGCGCGCCCACGCCTGGTAGGCGCCGGCCAGCACTGCCGTCACGAGCACCGGCAGCAGCCCGCGCAGGGTCGCGCGCGGCGGGAGCGCGGCGAGGACCGCGGCGGCGACGACGACGGCGAGCAGCCCCAGCGACCACGGCACGCCCCGGGTCGCCACGACCGCCGCGCCGAGGAGGGCCAGCGCGCCGAGCTTCCCGCCCACCGGGGCCCGGTCCAGGGGCGTCCGCGCCGTCCGGTGCGTCCCGAGCAGGCTCACGCGGACATCAGGGCGCGGTAGGACGCCAGGGCCGGGGTCGGGGGGCCGTCGTGGACGATCCGGCCGTCGTCGACGACGAGCACCCGGTCGGCGCGGGCGGCGGCGTCGAGGTCGTGGGTCACCTGGACGACCTGCTGCGGCAGGTCCGCGAGCAGGGCGTCGACCACGCGGCGCCAGCGCAGGTCCAGCAGGGTGGTCGGCTCGTCGCAGACCAGCACGGCGGGCTCCGTCGCGAGCACCGCGGCGAGCGCGAGGAGCTGCCGCTGCCCGCCGGACAGCGCCCGGACCGGTACGTCGGCGCGGTCCGCGAGCCCGACGCGGTCCAGCCACGCGCGGGCCCGGTCGTCCCGCTCCCGGCCCGGCACGCCGGTGCGGCGCAGGGACAGGGCGACGTCCTCGACCGGGGTCGGCATGACGACCTGCGCGTCGGGGTCGGTGAACAGGAAGCCCACCCGCCGGCGGACCGCGGCGCCGTCCCGGGCGGTGTCGACCCCGTCGACCCGCACGGACCCCGACGACGGCAGCGTCAGGCCGTTCAGCAGCCGCGCGAACGTGGACTTGCCCGAGCCGTTCGCGCCGACCACGGCGACCCGTCGCTCGGTGAGCGTGCAGGTGACCGGTCCGAGCAGGCGCACGACCGCCAACCCGCCGCGGCGGCCGGACCCGGGGGCGTGCGCGGTGACCAGCGCCGCGTCGAGCTCGATCACCGGCCGCGCAGCAGGTCCGGGAACGCGCGCAGGGCGGCGGCGGCGACCACGGCGGCCAGGGCGTTCTTGACGAGGTCGCCCGGCAGGAACACCGCCCCGGCCGCGACGGCCTCGGACGCCGACAGGCCGAGCCGCCAGCCGAGCACGGCGATGCCGAGCGGGTGCACGGTCAGCAGCGTGGCCGTCGCGGCGGCGGCGAACAGGGCGGGCACCCGCCAGCGCGGCGCCGCGCGCCGGGCGAGCAGCCCGAGCCACCCGGCGAGCGCGGCGGCGAGCGGGAACGCGAGGAGGTAGCCCGCGGACGGCCCGGCGAGCACGCCCAGACCGCCGACGGCGCCCGAGAACACCGGCAGCCCCGCGAGGCCCACGGCCACGTAGAGCAGCAGCGCGAGGGCGCCGCGCCGCGGCCCCAGCACGAGGCCGGTGAGCACGACGCCGAACGTCTGCAGCGTGATCGGCACCGCCCCGCCCGTCGGGATCGCCGGCAGCACGGCGCACACGGCGACGAACGCCGCGAACGTCGCCACCAGGGCCACGTCGGTCGCCACGGAGGACCGCTCGACCGGCAGAGGCAGCGCGGCGTCGCCGGGTGCGGCGTCGGGGCGGGGGAGGTCGGACATCGGGGTGCCTCGCGGGGGTCGGCGGACAGTACGCGGTCACGCTAGCCGCCGCCCGCGGCGCGACGCGCTCACCGACCCCACCAACGCCGTGGCCCCGGTGCTGGAGGTTCCCCCCGAGCGGTCCGGGGCGGCCGCTGCGGGAATTCTGGTCGGGGACCGGGCGCTGGGGCTCGTAGACTGGTCGGCGTTTGTGCCGGGGTGGCGACGGGGACGCGCGGCAACCAGTGGGTCCGCGCACGTGCACGGCAGAGGGACGAGGGAACACCAGTGATCACAGCCCAGGGCGTCGAGCTCCGCGTGGGGGCGCGCGTGCTGCTGTCGGCGGCGACCTTCCGCGTGGCACCGGGGGACCGCATCGGCCTGGTCGGGCGCAACGGCGCCGGCAAGACCACGCTGACCAAGACGCTCGCGGGGGAGAGCCAGCCCAGCGGCGGCTCGATCACCCGCAGCGACGACGTCGGCTACCTCCCGCAGGACCCGCGGTCGGGCGACCTGTCGACGCTGGCGATGCACCGGGTGCTGTCCGCCCGCGGGCTCGACGAGGTCGTCGCCGCGATGCGCGAGACCGAGGGGCAGATGGCGTCGGCGGACGACGACACCCGCGAGGCCGCGATGGAGCGGTACTCCCGGCTCGAGGCGCGGTTCACCGCCGGCGGCGGGTACGCGGCCGAGAGCGAGGCGCACCGGATCACCTCGAACCTCGGCCTGGACGACCGCGTGCTCGGTCAGCCGCTCGGCACGCTGTCCGGCGGTCAGCGGCGGCGCGTCGAGCTCGCGCGGATCCTGTTCTCCGGCTCGGGCACGCTGCTGCTCGACGAGCCCACCAACCACCTCGACGCCGACTCGATCGGCTGGCTGCGGGACTACCTCAAGGTCTACCCGGGCGGGTTCGTGGTCATCAGCCACGACGTCGACCTGCTGCGCGCGACCGTGAACAAGGTGTTCCACCTGGACGCGAACCGCGGCGAGCTCGACCAGTACAACCTCGGCTGGGACGCGTACGTCCAGCAGCGGGAGACGGACGAGAAGAGCCGCCGCCGGGAGCGGGCGAACGCCGAGAAGAAGGCGTCCGTGCTGCTGGCGCAGGCCGACAAGATGCGCGCGAAGGCCACCAAGGCGGTCGCGGCGCAGAACATGGCGCGCCGGGCCGAGCGGATGCTCGCGGGCCTCGACGAGGTGCGGGTGTCCGACAAGGTCGCCAAGCTGCGGTTCCCCGAGCCCGCGCCCTGCGGCAAGACCCCGCTCACCGCGGCGGACCTGTCGAAGTCGTACGGCTCCCAGGAGGTGTTCGCGGGCGTGGACCTGGCGATCGACCGCGGGTCGCGCGTGGTGGTCCTCGGGCTGAACGGCGCGGGCAAGACGACGCTGCTGCGGATGCTCGCGGGCCTGCAGGAGTCCGACACCGGCGAGGTGCGCGCCGGGCACGGGCTCAAGCTCGGCTACTACGCGCAGGAGCACGAGACCCTCGACATGGACCGGACGGTCGTCGAGAACCTGCGCTCGTCCGCGCCGGACCTCACCGACACCCAGGTGCGCTCGGTGCTGGGCTCGTTCCTGTTCTCCGGGGACGACGCCGACAAGCTCGCGGGCGTGCTGTCCGGCGGCGAGAAGACGCGCCTGGCGCTCGCGGCGCTGGTCGTGTCGTCGGCGAACGTGCTGCTGCTCGACGAGCCCACCAACAACCTGGACCCCGCCAGCCGCGAGGAGATCCTCGCCGCCCTGCGCGGGTACACCGGCGCCGTGGTGCTGGTCAGCCACGACGAGGGAGCGGTCGAGGCCCTGCAGCCCGAGCGCGTGGTGCTGCTGCCCGACGGCGACGAGGACCTGTGGAACCCGTCGTACCTGGAGCTGGTGACGCTGGCCTGAGCCAGGTCTGAGCCAGGCCCGAGAACCGCCTGACGCGGGGCGGCCCTCAGCCCAGCTGCGCGTCGATCAGGGCGTCCTCGGTGTCCTCGTCCGAGGTGCGTCGGCGGCGGGACGGTGCGGAGGCCGGCTCGGGGCTGCCGGGACCGGCGGGCTCCGCACCGCCCTCCAGCAGCTCGCGCCGTGCCATCCAGCCGAACGCCGCGAGCGACCCCACCGCGAACGTCCACCACTGGAACGCGTACGACAGGTGCGAGCCCGGGTCGGTGCTCGGCATCGGCAGCCCGCCGAGCGCCGTCGCCGCGGCGGGGGACTCCGCCACCGCGGCGCCGTACCCGCCGAACGACGGCGCGTCGACGTCGCCGGCCACGAGGACCTGGTCGACGTGGATCGCCTGCACCTGGCCGGCGGGGGCGGACCGCGCGCTCGCGGGCTCGTCGGGGCGCAGGTGCACGGTCACCTCGACTTCGCCCGACGGGGGCGCGGGCACGGAGACCTCGCTGCTCGCGTCGGCGTCCCACGCGACCCAGCCCCGGTCGACCACCAGCACGGTCCCCGCGTCGAACCCCGCACCCTCGTCGAGCACCAGCGGCACCAGCACGTGGAACCCCGGCTGGCTGTCCACCGGCCGGTTCCGCAGCAGCACCGTGGCGTCCTCGTCGTAGGTGCCGGTGACGGTCGCCTGCCGCCAGACGTCGTCCGGGTCGAGCGTCGCGCCGGTGGCGGGCAGCAGCGCGTCCAACGGCGCGGGGCCCGCCGAGTAGTTCTGCTCGACCAGGCGGATCGCGGCGTCACGGTCGACGTGGCGGTGCCACTGCCACCGGCCGAGGAACACGCAGGTGACCGACACGACGACGGCGAGCAGCACGAGGCCGACCGCCCGCCGCAGCGCGGGGTTGCCCCGCAGGACGAGCCGGCCGGACGTGGGGGGAGCCTCGGTCATCGCGGGCCCAGCAGGTCGGGGAGACCCGGACGCTCGCCGAGGTCGAGGCGCGGCAGGTCGGCGACCGGGACCGTCTCCTGGAAGAACGCCCGCACCCGCAGGTACTCCTCGAGGTGCTCCCGGTGGTCGTCGCACGCCAGCCACACCTTGCGCCGCGTGGGGGTGTGCAGGCGGGGGTTGTTCCACAGCACGCCCCAGGCCGCCTCGGCGCGGCAGCCGCGGGCGCTGCAGTCGAGCTCGCCGACGGCGTCGGGCGTGGCGGTCATCGGGGTCCTCCGGTCGGGTCGTCGTCGCGGGTCGTCGCGGGCGGGTCGTCGTCGCGGGCGGGCGCGGGCGTGTCCTCCGCGAGCGGCCGGACCCGGGGTGCGGCGCCGAGCACCGGCGGCAGCACGACCTGCGGCCCGACGTCGCGGCGCTCGCGGCCCGCGTTGGCGAACAGCACGGCGGTGTACGGCAGCACGACGGCGCCCACGACGAACACGATGCTCAGCCACATCGGCACCCGGCCCCACAGCAGCACCGCGAGCAGGAAGCACACCACCCGGACGCTCATCTGCTGCAGGTAGCGGCGCGCGCGGCGCGACTGGTCGGCGCCGAGGGGTTCGGGCGCGCTGGTGATGCTCTGCGCCGCGTCGGGGGTCCGCCTGCTCACACCTGATCGTAGGCGCCCCGCGGGGATGCCGCCGGTGTGGGTACGGTCGCGCCGTTGTGCGAACCGGACAACCCGGACCCGTCAACGTGTGCCGCGCCGGTGCACCGCAGCCCCGGACGTGTCGGATAGCGTCGACTTCCGTGTCCGAGAACCCCCAGACCCCACGCCCGGAGCCGCGCAGCGTGCTCGTGACGGGTGCCAACCGCGGCATCGGCCGCGCCATCGCCGAGCGGTTCCTCGCGAACGGCGACAAGGTCGCGACGCTGGCCCGCAGCGGTGGCGCCCCCGACGGTGTCCTCACCGTGACCGGCGACGTCACCGACACCGCGTCCGTCGAGGCCGCGTTCGCCGAGGTCGAGGCCCAGCACGGGCCGGTCGAGGTGCTGGTCGCCAACGCGGGGGTCACCCGTGACGGCCTCCTGATGCGGATGACCGACGAGGACTTCGAGCAGGTGCTCGACGTGAACCTCACCGGCGTCTTCCGGTGCGTGCGGCGCGCGTCCAAGGGCATGATCCGGCTGCGCCGCGGGCGCATCGTCATGATCGGCTCGGTCGTCGGCCTCTACGGCAACGCCGGCCAGGTCAACTACACGGCGACGAAGGCCGGCCTCGTCGGCATGGCCCGCTCGATCACCCGCGAGCTCGGCGGGCGCGGGATCACCGCGAACGTCGTCGCCCCCGGGTTCATCGAGACGTCGATGACCGCCGAGCTGCCGCAGGACCGCCAGGACGCGTACCTCGCGTCGATCCCCGCGGGCCGGTTCGGCGCGGTCGACGAGATCGCCGCCGCCGTGGAGTTCCTGGCCTCGCCCGCCGCCGGGTACATCTCGGGCGCCGTGCTGCCGGTCGACGGCGGCCTCGGCATGGGCCACTAAGACCTCTCCTCCCGCACCGACTCGCAGAACGGAACCACCATGGGTCTCCTCGACGGCAAGAAGCTCCTCGTCACCGGTGTCCTCACCGACGGCTCGATCGCCTTCCACGTGGCGCGCCTCGCGCAGGAGGAGGGTGCCGAGGTCGTGCTGAGCTCGTTCGGCCGCCAGGCCCGCCTCACGCAGGCCATCGCCCGCCGGCTGCCGAAGGAGGCGCCCGTCGTGCAGCTCGACGTCACGGACGCCGAGGACCTCGCCGCCCTGCCCGACCGGGTCCGCGAGCACGTCGACCACCTCGACGGGGTCGTGCACTCCATCGGCTTCGCGCCCCAGTCCGTGATGGGCGGCAACTTCCTCGCCGCCGAGTGGGCCGACGTCGCCACCGCGCTCGAGGTCTCCGCGTTCTCGCTGAAGTCCCTCGCGACCGCCACGCAGCCGCTGCTCACCGGCGGCGGCTCGATCGTCGGCCTCACGTTCGACGCGCGGTTCGCCTGGCCGGTCTACGACTGGATGGGCGTCGCCAAGGCCGCCTTCGAGTCGACCTCCCGCTACCTGGCCCGCGACCTCGGCCCGTCCGGCATCCGCGTCAACGTGGTGTCCGCCGGCCCGATCCGCACCACCGCCGCGAAGTCGATCCCCGGCTTCGAGTCGATGGAGGGCGGCTGGGACGGCCGCGCGCCCCTCGGCTGGGACGTGCACGACCCGGAGCCCACGGCGCGTGCGGTCGCCGCGCTGCTGTCCGACTGGTTCCCGAAGACCACGGGGGAGATGGTGCACGTCGACGGCGGCGTGCACGCGATGGGTCAGTAGTCGTGCGACGCTGGTGCGCGTGAACCACGGCTCCGCGCACCAGCTCGTCCTGCTCCGCCACGCGAAGGCGGAGCCCGCGGGCTCCCTCGACGACCAGCTCCGGCCGCTCGCCCTGCCCGGGCGCAAGCAGGCGTCCGAGGTCGGCGCCGGGCTGCGCGCCGCCGGGATCGTGCCCGACCTGGTGCTGGTGTCCACGGCGGTCCGCACCCGGCAGACGTGGGACCTGGTCCGCACCGCGCTGGACCTGCCCGCCGACGTGGCGCGCCTCAGCGACGAGGTCTACACGGCGGGCGTGCGCTCGCTGCTGGCGCTGGTCGCCGCCGTCGAGGAGTCCGTCGGGACGGTCCTGGTCGTCGGGCACGAGCCCACGGTCTCGCAGACCGCCGCCGCGCTCGCCGGCCCGGGGTCGGACGACGCCGCCGTCGCGCGTGTCCGGGTGGGCGTGCCGACCGCCGCGTACTCGGTGCTCGAGCTCGACACCCCGTGGGCGTCGCTCCAGCCCGACGCCGCCCGCCTGCTCCGCGTGGTCGCCCCGGCCTGACGCCGGGCGCCGCCGCTACGTGGCGAACGGGGGGAGCGTCAGGACCGCGTCCAGGCGGTCGTCGACCGCGGCGTCGGCCTGCGCGCGGACCACCGGCTTGGCGTTGAACGCGATGCCGTAGCCCGCGGCGGCCAGCATGTCGAGGTCGTTGGCGCCGTCGCCGATGGCGACCGTCCGGTCCAGCGGCACCCCGAGCGCGGCGGCGTGCTCCCGCAGGGTGCGGGCCTTCACCGCCCGGTCCACGACCTCGCCCGCGACCCGGCCGGTCAGCGCCCCGTGCTCCACCTCGAGCCGGTTCGCCAGGAACCGCGTGATCCCGAGCCGCCGGGCCAGGGGCGCGACGACCTCCTCGAACCCGCCGGACACCAGGGCGACCGGCCAGCCGCGTCGGTCCAGCTCGGCCAGCAGCTCGACGGCGCCGGGGGTGACGACGACCTCGTCCAGCACCTCGGCGAACACCGACACCGGCAGCCCCGCCAGCGTCGCGACCCGCGCGCGCAGCGAGGCGGTGAAGTCGAGCTCGCCGCGCATGGCCCGGTCGGTGATCTCCGCGACCTCGGCCCGCGACCCGGCGTGATCGGCCAGCAGCTCGACGACCTCCTGGGTGATCAGCGTCGAGTCGACGTCCATGACGACGAGGCGGGGCGGCGTGGGCTGGCTCACGCGCCCGAGGCTACCGAGCCCGGCGGGAGTCCGCCGGGCCCGTCCACCCGGTGGCTCAGAGCTCGACGACCGCGCCCTTCGGCACGACCGTGATGCCCGACTCCGTGACCGTGAACCCGCGGGCCAGGTCCTGCTCGCGGTCGATGCCGACCCGCGCGCGCTCCTGCACGACGACGTTCTTGTCGAGGATCGCCCGGTGCACCTGCGCGTACCGGTTGACGATCACGCCGTCCATCAGCACCGAGTCGGTGACCTGCGCCCACGAGTGCAGGTACGTCCCGGGGGACAGCACCGACCCCGACACGGTCGCGCCCGAGACGATCACGCCGGGGGAGACGATCGAGTCGGCGGCGTGCCCGAGGCGCCCGGCGCCCGCGTGCACGAACTTCGCCGGCGGCAGCCCGGTGTAGCCGGTGTAGACCGGCCACGCGTCGTTGTAGAGGTTGAACACCGGCTCGATGGAGATGAGGTCCTGGTTCGCGTCGTAGTACGAGTCCAGGGTCCCGACGTCACGCCAGTACTGCCGGTCGCGGTCCGTCGACCCGGGGACGTCGTTGTTGATGAAGTCGTAGACCGCCGCCGTGCCGCGCTCGACGAACGCGGGCACCAGGTCGCCGCCCATGTCGTGCCGGGAGGTCGGGTTCTCGGCGTCCTCGGTGACCGCGCGGATCAGCGCGTCGGTGTTGACGACGTAGTTGCCCATCGACGCCAGGATCTCGCCGGGGGAGTCGGCCAGGCCGACCGGGTCCTCGGGCTTCTCGCGGAACGCGGTGATCTTCGTCGGGTCGGTCGGGTCGGTCTCGATGACGCCGAACTGGTCGGCCATCGAGATCGGCTGCCGGATGCCCGCGACGGTCATCTCGGCGCCGGTCGCGATGTGCTGGTCGACCATCTGCGAGAAGTCCATCCGGTACACGTGGTCGGCACCGACGACGACCACGATGTCCGGACGCTCGTCGTCCAGGATGTTGAGGCACTGGTAGATCGCGTCGGCGCTGCCGAGGTACCAGTGCTTGCCGACCCGCTGCTGCGCCGGCACCGGGGAGACGTAGTTGCCCAGCAGGGTCGACATGCGCCACGTCTTCGAGACGTGCCGGTCGAGGCTGTGGGACTTGTACTGCGTCAGCACGATGATGTGCAGGTACCGGGAGTTCACCAGGTTCGACAGGGCGAAGTCGACGAGTCGGTAGATGCCCCCGAACGGGACGGCCGGCTTGGCGCGGGCGGCGGTCAGCGGCATGAGCCGCTTGCCCTCTCCACCTGCGAGGACGATTGCCAGGATGCGCGGCGCTGCCATGCCCTGACCCTAGAGGCACGGGGGGCTCCACGGCGAGGCGAACGGACCGATCCGCGCTAGCGTGTCGCGCGTGAGAGTCGACCTGCTGACCCGGGAGTACCCGCCGCACGTCTACGGAGGCGCGGGGGTGCACGTCGCGGAGCTCGCCGCGGTGCTGCGGCGCAGCACCGACGTGCGGGTGCACTGCTTCGACGGCGAGCGCGACGAGCCGGGCGTGACGGGGTACGACGTGCCCGGCGGGCTGGGCGACGCGAACCCCGCGCTGCGCACCTTCGGCGTCGACCTCGCGGTCGTGGACGGCATCGGCCGGGCCGACGACGGCACCACCACCGACCTCGTGCACTCGCACACCTGGTACGCGAACCTCGCGGGCCACCTCGCGTCGCTGCTGCACGGCGTCCCGCACGTGGTGTCCGCGCACAGCCTGGAGCCGCTGCGTCCGTGGAAGGCCGAGCAGCTCGGCGGCGGGTACGCGCTGTCGTCCTGGGCGGAGCGGACGGCCTTCGAGTCGGCCGCCGCCGTGATCGCGGTCAGCGGGGGCATGCGCGCCGACATCCTGCGCTGCTACCCGGCCATCGACCCCGACCGGGTGCACGTCGTGCACAACGGCATCGACCTCGCCGGGTGGCGGCGGCCGGAGACCGACGACGAGTGGGCCGCCGCCCGCGGCGTCGCTCTCGCCAACGGCATCGACCCCGACCGGCCCGCCGTCGTGTTCGTCGGCCGGATCACCCGGCAGAAGGGCCTGCCGTACCTGCTGCGGGCCGCCGAGTCCCTGCCGCCCGAGGTGCAGCTGGTGCTGTGCGCCGGCGCGCCCGACACCCCCGAGATCCTGACCGAGGTCACCGCCCTGGTCGAGCAGCTGCGCGCGCAGCGCGACGGGGTGGTGTGGATCGACCGGATGCTGCCCCGCGACGAGCTGGTCGCGGTGCTCGCGACCGGCACGGTGTTCGCGTGCCCGTCCGTCTACGAGCCGCTCGGCATCGTCAACCTCGAGGCGATGGCCGTCGGCCTGCCGGTCGTCGGCACCGCCACCGGGGGGATCCCCGAGGTCGTCGACGCGGGCACCACCGGCTGGCTGGTGCCGATCGACCAGGTCCAGGACGGCACCGGCACGCCGGTCGACCCGGACCGGTTCGTCGCCGACCTGGGCGCGGCGCTCACCGAGGCCGTGCGCGACGCCGACCGCGCCCGGGCCTGGGGAGTCGCCGCACGCACCCGCGTCGAGGACCACTTCTCCTGGGACGCGATCGCCGAGCGCACGCTCGAGGTGTACCGCTCCGTCCTGCGCTGAGCGCGGCCGGACGCGGCGACCCGCGCCGTCAGACCCGGCGGGGGTCGGGGTCGTCCGGGCCGGGGTGGGTCGCGGCCGCCAGCGCACGCCGCGCCGCGCGGTCCACGTCCCGTAGCGCCGTCGTCCGCTGGTCCGCCTGCCACAGGTTCACCGCCGCGCCGTCGTCCGCGGTCGCGAGGTCGACGATCGCGCGCAGCCGCAGCGCCGACCCGATCACCCGCACGCGCCGCGGGTCCAGGCCGGGCGGCAGCACACCGCGCGCGTCCGGCGTGGACCGCAGCGCCGCGATCCGCTCGGCGGCGTCCGGGCGCCAGCGCGCCACGTCCAGGGTGGTCAGGGCCTCGGTCGCGCGGGCGAGCGCGGTGGTGAGCTCGCGCTCCGCCTCGGCGAGCGTCCCCACCTGCCCGACCAGCGGCGTGCGCCAGTCCGGGACGGCGTGCACGTGCCAGGTCACCTGGTGCCCGGGCTCGTAGACGCTGCCGAACCGCGTCACCACCGGCACCGCAGCGAAGTCGCCGTCGGCGGTGGTCACGAGGACGGCCTCGCCCGCCTCCTGCGCGGGACCGGCGACGACCGCCGGCGCACCGGCCGGGTCGCCGGGAGCGGGGAGCACCGCCGCGACCGTCCGCGGGCCGCTCGCCCACGCGGCGACGAGGTCCGCCAGGGTCGCGGTGCCGTCGGCCAGTCCCGCGAGGCGCGAGGCCGGCACCACCACCCGGTGCGGCTCGTCCTCGCCCTGCACGGCGTCGAGGGTGCGCTGCACCGGCCCGGAGCCGGCACCGGGCTCGGCGAGCCACAGGGCGAGCAGCACGGAGCGCGGGAGATCGAGGGGAGTGCGGTCCACGCCACCAACGTACGTCCCCGTCCCCGGTGCTCCGGACGGCTAGGGTCGGTGACCATGACCGACGTGCTCGACCTGCAGGACGTGACCATCCGCCGCGGCACCACGACGATCCTCGACGGGCTGTCCTGGACGGTCCGCGAGGGCGAGCGCTGGGTGGTGCTGGGCCGCAACGGCGCCGGCAAGACGACCGTGCTCCAGGTGGCCGCCGGGCGGATGCACCCGACCTCCGGCACCGCGGACCTGCTCGGCTCCCGGCTCGGTCGGGTCGACGTGTTCGAGCTGCGGCCCCGGATCGGCCTGGCCAGCGCGGCGCTCGCGGACCGGATCCCCGCCGCCGAGGTCGTCCGCGACGTCGTGCTGACCGCGGCGTACGGCGTCACCGGCCGCTGGCGCGAGGCGTACGAGGCGGTCGACGAGGACCGCGCGGCGGACCTGATGGCCGCCTTCGGGGTGTCGCGGTTCGCGGACCGCCGGTTCGGCACGCTCAGCGAGGGCGAGCGCAAGCGGGTGCAGATCGCCCGGGCGCTGATGAGCGACCCCGAGCTGCTGCTGCTCGACGAGCCCGCCGCCGGGCTGGACCTCGGCGGGCGCGAGGAGCTGGTGGCCGCGCTGGCCGAGCTCGCGTCCGACAAGCGGTCGCCGGCCCTGGTGCTGGTCACGCACCACGTCGAGGAGATCCCGCCGGGCTTCACGCACCTGCTGCTGCTCGCCGACGGCCGGGTGCACGCCGCGGGGCCCGTCGACGAGGTGCTGACCGCCGAGAACCTGTCCGGTGCGTTCGGCACGCTGCTGACCGTCGAGCGCGTCGGTGACCGCTGGACGGCGCGCGGCGCCCGCTGACCCGGTACCGGCGTTCCCTCACAGGTCGGTCAAGGGATCGTCTAGGATCGGTGGGGAGCGGCTGCGGTCCCGCCGCTCGACGACGACGGCGTCCGCACGACGGGCGCCCCGGTGGAGGGGGTCGACATGGGCTGGCTCTGGTGGCTCGGCGGCGCGATGCTGCTCGGCGTGCTCGAGATGTTCTCGCTCGACCTGATCTTCCTCATGCTCGCCAGCGGGGCCCTGGTCGGCGCCGGGGCGAATGCGCTCGGCGCGCCCCTGCCCGTGCAGATCATCGCCGCGGCCGTCGCGTCGCTGCTCATGCTCTTCGCGCTGCGGCCGTTCCTGCTCCGGCAGCTGCGGGCCCGCACCGCCCTGGTCGAGACCAACTCCGCCGCCCTCGTCGGGCGCGCGGCCGTCGTGGTCGCACCGACCGACCTCACCGGCGGCCGCGTGAAGCTCGCGGGCGAGGTCTGGTCGGCCCGCACCGCGGACGAGCGCAGCACGTTCCCGGCCGGCGCCGAGGTGCGCGTGGCCCGGATCGACGGGGCGACCGCGGTGGTCGAGCCCGTCGAGCGACGGACGAACGGCGACGACCGACCGGTCGACGCCGCGTGACCCGGCCCTCGCGGGCCGCAGCAGACAGGAGACGCGCGTGAACGAACCCGACGTCGGCGCGATCGTGGGATGGGTGTTCCTCGCCGTCCTGGCGATCTTCGTCGTGGTGACGCTGGCCCGGGCGGTGCGGATCGTCCCGCAGACGGTCGCCCTCCTGGTCGAGCGGCTCGGCCGGTACAACCGCACGATGGATGCCGGCCTGCACCTCATCATCCCGTTCGTCGACCGGGTCCGGGCGGGGGTCGACCTGCGCGAGCAGGTGGTGTCCTTCCCGCCGCAGCCCGTGATCACCTCCGACAACCTCGTGGTGAGCATCGACACCGTCATCTACTTCCAGGTCACCGAGCCGAAGTCCGCGGTCTACGAGATCGCGAACTACATCACCGGCATCGAGCAGCTCACCGTCACCACCCTGCGCAACGTCATCGGCTCGATGGACCTCGAGCAGACGCTGACCAGCCGCGACCAGATCAACGGCCAGCTGCGGGGGGTCCTCGACGAGGCGACCGGCAAGTGGGGCATCCGCGTCAACCGCGTCGAGCTCAAGAGCATCGACCCGCCGCAGTCCGTGCAGGGCGCGATGGAGCAGCAGATGCGCGCCGAGCGCGACCGGCGTGCCGCGATCCTCACCGCGGAGGGCGTCAAGCAGTCGCAGATCCTCACCGCCGAGGGCGAGAAGCAGGCCGCGATCCTCCGGGCCGAGGGTGCCGCGCAGGCCGCGATCCTCACCGCCGAGGGCGAGTCCCGCGCGATCCTGCAGGTGTTCGACGCCGTGCACCGCGGCGACGCCGACCCCAAGCTGCTCGCCTACCAGTACCTCCAGGCGCTGCCGAAGCTCGCCGCGACGCCCGCGAACAAGGTCTGGATCGTCCCGTCCGAGCTGACCGGTGCCCTCGGCCAGTTCACCCAGGGCTTCGCCGGCGCGTTCGGCGGCGGCAGCGGCGACGGTGCAGCGGCCCCCGCGCCCACGCGCCCGCCCGGGTCGTCGCCGCTCGGCCCGGGGGACCTCCCGCCGGTCGCGCTGACCGACCCGAAGGAGGCGCTCGCCGAGGCCCGCCGCGAGTCCGAGGCCGCCGCCGCCGACGCCACCAGCGCCGGCACGTTCAGCGGCCGCCCGTTCGACCCGGTCGCGGAGGCCGGTCAGCGGCCCCGCCCCGGCCACGCCTCGCCGCCCACGGAGCCGGAGCCCCCGACGCCCTGACGCACGGGACCGGTTCCCGGCCCCCGACGCCCGCCGCGCCCCTGGCCCGGCGGGCGTCGCCGTGCCCGGCCGCGGTGTCCACCCGGCCCTGGTCCCCGCCCTGCCCCTGGTCCCCACCCGGCCCCTGTTCCCCACCCGGCCCCCGTTCCCGCACTGCCCCTGCGACGCAGAGTGGATCCATCCGGTCCGACACGCCGGCGTGTCGCGCGCGATCGTTCCACTCCGCAGGGTGGGCAGGGCGGAGCGGGGTCGGGCGGCTGGGGGTCGGGCGACGCGGGGGCGGGGCCGGGAGGGTGGTGTGCGCGGGCTACGCCGGGTGCGGCTGGACGAGTGAGTGCTCACTCACTTACAGTGAGCGGCATGAGCGAGCGCGGCAGCGGGCGGGCGCGGGCGATGAGCCGGGAGGACCGGCGGGCCGCCATCGCGGTCGCCACCGTGCCGCTGCTCGAGCAGCACGGCGCGCAGGTGTCCACGCGGCAGATCGCCCTGGCCGCGGGGGTCGCCGAGGGCACGCTGTTCCGGGCGTTCGACGACAAGGTCGAGATCCTCACCACCGCCGCCGAGCACGCGCTGGACCCCACGTCCTCGGTCGCGCAGATCGACGACCTGCCGCGCGCCGCCGACCTCGCCGCGGAGCTCGCGCAGGTGGTGGAGCTGCTCGCCGACCGTGGTCGCCGGGTCCGGCAGGTGATGTTGGCCGTGCACGGGATCCTCGCCTCGGAGGAGGGGCGCCGGGCCGCCGCCGTGCGCGCCGCCCGCGGGGCCGACGTGTTCGGTCGGCCGGTGCCGGGCCCCGTCACGCACGAGCCGGCCTCGCGTCGCGGGGACGCCACCCCCGGCACGCCGCACCCGCACCCGCCGCACCCCGGGCCGCACGGGCACGGGCGCCGGGCGCACCTGCGGGCCATGACCGAGACCCGGTCCGCGATCGCGCGCCGGCTCGAGCCGTACCGCCAGGACCTGCGGGTGGACCCCGAGCGGGTCGCCCACCTGCTGCTCGCCGCGGTGATGGGCCAGGGCCCGCCCGGCCTGCTCGACGAGGCCGAGATCCCCGCGGCCGACCTGGTCGACGTCCTGCTGCACGGCGCCGCGCGGCCCACCGGCACGCCCGACCCCTGACCCGACCCCGAACCACGACCGCCATCGCACGACCTCCGTCGCACGACCGCCGACGCACCCCGCGTGCTCCCGACGCCCGCTCGCCCGGACGCCGCACCCCGGCCCCGCCGCTGCCCCCGTGCACGCCCGCGCCGAGCCCCCACCCGCACCACCCGGACCGGGAGTCCCATGCTTCTCCGCCTGCTCCGCGAGCACCTGAGGCCGTACCGGCCGCAGGTGGTCTACGTGCTGCTGCTGCAGCTCGCGCAGACCGTCGCCACCCTCTACCTGCCGAGCCTGAACGCCGACATCATCGACAAGGGCGTCGCCGTGGGCGACACCGGCTACATCATGCGGATCGGCGCGCTGATGCTCGGCATCAGCCTGCTGCAGGTCGCGTGCTCCGTCCTGGCCGTCTACTTCGGCGCGCGCGTCGCGATGGCGTTCGGCCGGGACCTGCGCGAGGCGCTGTTCGCGCACGTGCAGGAGTTCTCCGCCCGGGAGGTCGGCCAGTTCGGCGCCCCGTCGCTCATCACCCGCACCACCAACGACGTCCAGCAGGTCCAGATGGTCGTGCTCCTGACGTTCACCATCATGGTGATGGCGCCGATCATGCTGGTCGGCGGCGTCGTGCTGGCCCTGCAGGAGGACGTCGCCCTGTCCGGCCTGCTGCTCGTCGCGGTGCCCGTGCTCGGGCTCGTCGTCGGGCTGATCGTGTCGCGGATGGTGCCGTACTTCCGGCAGATGCAGCTGCGCGTCGACGCGATCAACCGGGTGCTGCGCGAGCAGATCACGGGCCTGCGGGTGATCCGGGCGTTCGTGCGCGAGCGGCGCGAGTCCCGCCGGTTCGGGGTCGCGAACGACGCGCTGTTCGACACGTCGTTGCGGGCCGGCCGGCTGATGTCGCTGATGTTCCCGTCGGTGATGCTCATCATGAACCTGACCAGCGTCGGCGTGCTGTGGTTCGGCGCCCGCAGGATCGACGCGGGGGACATGCAGATCGGCGCCCTGACGGCGTTCCTGTCCTACATCATGTACATCCTCATGGCCGTGATGATGGCCTCGATGATGTTCGTGATGGTGCCGCGGGCCGTCGTGTCCGCGGAGCGCATCACCGAGGTGATCGACACCCAGAGCTCGGTCGTCCCGCCCGCGGCGCCGGTGCGGCTGCCCCGACCGCGGGGCCGCCTCGAGCTGCGGGACGTCGAGTTCCGCTACCCGGGTGCGGAGCGCCCGGTGCTGCACGGCGTGGACCTGGTGGCCGAGCCCGGTCGCACGACCGCCGTGATCGGGTCGACCGGCTCCGGCAAGACGACGCTGGTCAACCTGGTGCCGCGGCTGTTCGACGCGACGGGCGGCACGGTCACGATCGACGGCGTCGACGTGCGGGACCTGGCGCCCGAGGACCTGTGGTCGACGATCGGCCTGGTCCCGCAGCGCCCCTACCTGTTCAGCGGGACCGTGGCGAGCAACCTGCGCTACGGCAACCCCGACGCGACCGACGACGACCTGTGGCACGCCCTCGAGGTCGCGCAGGCGCGGTCGTTCGTCGAGGAGATGCCCGAGGGCCTCGAGGCGCCGATCGCCCAGGGCGGCACCAACGTCTCCGGCGGTCAGCGGCAGCGGCTCGCGATCGCGCGGGCGCTGGTCCGCAAGCCAGCGGTCTACCTGTTCGACGACTCGTTCTCCGCACTCGACTTCGCCACCGACGCCGCCCTGCGCGCCGCGCTGGTGCCGGAGACGCGGCACTCGGCGGTGGTCGTGGTCGCGCAGCGGGTGGCGACCATCCGCGACGCGGACCGGATCGTCGTGCTCGACGAGGGGGCGGTGGTCGGCACCGGCACGCACGCCGAGCTGCTCGAGACCTGCGGGACCTACCGGGAGATCGTGCTCTCCCAGATCAGCGCGGAGGAGGCGGCATGAGCGGCGAGCAGCGGACGGCGGCGCCCGCACGGCGGATGCCCCGGCCCGGACACGGTCCGATGGGCGGCGGCGCGGGGATGCCGGGGGAGAAGTCGCTCGACTTCCGGGGGTCGCTGCGGCGGCTGCTGGGCGTGCTGCGCCCGGAGCGGCTGCGGCTGGTTGGGGTGGTGCTGCTCGGCATCGTCTCGGTGGCGCTCGCGGTGACCGGCCCGAAGGTGCTGGGCAACGCCACGAACGTCATCTTCAACGGCATCATCGGCGCGCAGCTGCCCGCGGGGGTGTCGAAGGAGCAGGCGGTCGAGGGGCTGCGGGCCGACGGCCGGGACACGTTCGCGGACCTGCTGTCCGGGACGGACGTCGTCCCCGGCCAGGGCGTGGACTTCTCGCGGCTGCGGGACCTGCTGCTCGCGGTCGTCGCGATCTACGTCGCGTCCGCGCTGTTCAGCTGGCTGCAGGGCCTCATCACGACCGGTGTCGTGCAGCGGGTGGTCCGCGGGCTGCGGGCGCAGGTCGAGGCGAAGCTCGGTCGGCTGCCGCTGCGGTACTTCGACGGCCAGCCGCGCGGCGAGGTGCTCAGCCGCGTCACGAACGACATCGACAACGTCGCCCAGACGCTCCAGCAGACGCTGTCCCAGCTCATCACCTCGGTGCTGACGGTGGTCGGCGTGCTCGCGATGATGTTCTGGATCTCCCCGCTGCTGGCCCTCGTCGCCCTGGTGACCGTGCCGCTGTCGGTCGTCGTCACCGCGGCGATCGCCAAGCGGTCCCAGCCGCAGTTCATGGCGCAGTGGAAGGTGACCGGCACCCTGAACGCCCACATCGAGGAGATGTACACCGGCCACGCCCTGGTCAAGGTGTTCGGACGCCAGGAGCAGGCCGTGCGCCAGTTCCACGACCAGAACGCCGAGCTGTACGCCGCGTCGTTCAAGGCGCAGTTCATCTCCGGGATCATCCAGCCGGCGATGGGGTTCATCGCGAACCTCAACTACGTCATCGTCGCGGTGGTCGGCGGCCTGCGGGTCGCGTCCGGCACGCTCACCCTCGGCGACGTGCAGGCGTTCATCCAGTACTCGCGGCAGTTCACGCAGCCGATCACGCAGATCGCCTCGATGATGAACTTGCTGCAGTCCGGGGTCGCGTCGGCGGAGCGGGTGTTCGAGCTGCTCGACGCGGACGAGCAGCAGCCCGACCCCGCCGACCCCGCGCGGTTGCCGGCCCGGGTCGAGGGGCGCGTGGTGTTCGAGGACGTCGCGTTCCGGTACGTGCCGGACTCCCCGCTGATCGACGGGCTGTCGCTCGTCGCCGAGCCCGGGCAGACCGTGGCGATCGTGGGGCCGACCGGAGCCGGGAAGACCACCCTGGTCAACCTGCTGATGCGGTTCTACGAGATCGACGAGGGCCGGATCACCCTCGACGGCGTCGACACCCGGGACCTGACGCGCGACGACCTGCGCTCGCGGGTCGGCATGGTGCTGCAGGACACCTGGCTGTTCGGCGGGACCATCCGGGAGAACGTCGCGTACGGCGTCGAGGACGTCGACGAGGAGCGGATGCGTGAGGCGGCCGTCGCCACGCACGTCGACCAGTTCGTCCGGGCGCTGCCCGACGGCTACGACACCGTGATCGACGACGAGGCCGCGAACCTGTCGGCGGGGGAGAAGCAGCTGCTGACCATCGCCCGCGCGTTCCTGGCGGACCCGGCGATCCTCGTGCTCGACGAGGCGACGTCGTCCGTGGACACCCGCACCGAGGTGCTCGTGCAGCAGGCGATGAACGCGCTGCGGTCCGGCCGGACGTCGTTCGTCATCGCGCACCGGCTCTCGACGATCCGCGACGCCGACGTGATCCTCGTGATGGAGCACGGCTCGATCGTGGAGCAGGGCTCGCACGAGGAGCTGCTCGCGGCCGGCGGCGCCTACGCACGGCTGTACGCGAGCCAGTTCGCGGCGGCCGTCGCCGTCACCGACTGAGCCGCGGGTCCCGGCGTCCGGCGCTCGCGGGCGCCGGGACCCCCCGTCCCCGGGCCGGACGGCCCACCCCGCGTCGGGTGCTGGGGCCTAGGGTCGTCGCGTGAGGACGCGCTCCGCGGCGACGACGCCGCGGCTCCACCGGGACCGGTACACCGTGACGCTCTACGGGTCGTTCGTGACCTGGGGGTGGCTGCTCTACTCGTTCAACCCGAGCGTGCCGCTGCTCGCCGACGAGCTCGGCATCACGAACGCCCAGGCCGGTCTGCACGGGACCGCGATGGCCGTCGGTGCGGTGCTCGCCGCCGCCGTGACGCCGCGTGCGGTGCGCCGCCTGGGACGGCGGGACGCGCTGGCGGCGGCCTGCGTGCTGCTCGCCGCCGGGGTGGTGCTGCTCGCCACGGGGACCGCGCTGCCGGTCACGCTCGCCGGGATGGCGGTGGTCGCGGTCGGCGGGAACGCGGCGATCAGCGCGGCGCAGGCCGGTCTCGCCGACCACCACGGCCGCGCCGCGTCGGCCGCGGTCACCGAGGCGAACGGGGTGGGCTCCGGCATCGGGCTGCTCGGTCCGCTGGCCGTCGGGGCGTGCGTCGCGCTCGGGTGGGGCTGGCGGCCCGCCGTCGCGGTGACGGCGGTGCTCGCGCTCGGGACCGCGGTGGCGGTGCGGATCCTGCCGCAGGGTGGCGGTCCCGGCCGGACCCGCCGGGCGGGTCGGGCAGGAGCGTCCGCCCTGCGGGGGCGCGACGTAGGACCCGCGCGCGAGGCAGGACCCGAGCGCGACGCCGGGCACCAGCGCGACGGGCGGCGCGCGGTCCGGGCCTCGCGGTGGTTCCTGGTCACGGTCGTGGTCGCGCTCGCGGTGGAGAACGCGACGACCTACTGGGCGACCGACCTGGTCCGGGACCGCACCGGCGCCGGCGCGGGCATCGCGACCGCCACCACCGCGGGCCTGGTCGCCGGGATGACGCTCGTGCGGTTCGTCGTGGGCCCGCTGTCGCTGGGCGTGTCGCCGGCACGGCTGCTCGCGGGCGCGTACGGCGTCGCCATCGCCGGGTGGGCGGTGCTGTGGACGGCGACCTCCGCGCCGGTCGCGCTGGCCGGCCTGGTGCTGGCCGGCCTGGGCTACGGGGCGCACTACCCGCTGGGCATCGCGCTGCTGCTCGGCGCGTCCGGCGGCGCGACCGACGCGGCCCAGGCCCGCGCCACGGTGGCCGGAGGGCTGGCGATCGGGGTCGCGCCGTTCGTGCTCGGGGCGCTCGCCGACGCCGCCGGCCCGCACACGGCGTTCCTGGTGGTGCCGGTGCTGGCGGTCGTCGGCGGCGTCGCGGCGCTCGCGGGCGCCCGCGCGTGGCGGACGGAGCGCCCGGCGCCGTAGCCGCGCGCCGTCGCGTCCGCCCGCGCCGCTGCCTACGCCGAGACAGGACCTCCGCGCCCAGACCGGGCGTCCGGAGGTCCTGTCTCGGCGCGCAGGTCCTGTCTCGGCGCGGGGTGGGGCGGTGGACGGCACCTGCGACCCGGCTGCGACCTCGCTGCGAGGGCGGCTCGAGGACCCGGGTGTCCGCTGGGCACCGGGCGTCGGCACACCGCCGGCCCGTGACCCCGGGGAGGACCCGATGACCACCACGACCACCACGACCACCACGACCCCGTCGGACCTGGCGCAGCCGGTCGGCGGGAGCACCCCGGAGGTCGCCGCCCGGGTGCTCGCGGCCAGCCTGGGCGCGCAGGAGATGGCGGCGTTGCACGCCGGGGAGCGGCTGGGCTGGTACCGGGCGCTCGCGCAGCACGGACCGTGCACGGCGGACGGGCTGGCGGGCCTGACCGGCACGCACGCGCGGTACGTGCGGGAGTGGCTGGAGCACCAGGCGGCGGCGGGGTTCGTGACCGCCGCGGGTGACCGGTTCGCGCTCACGCCCGGGGCCGTCGAGGTGCTGACCGACGCCGACTCGCCGTCGTACCTCGCCCCGCTCGGGCGGCTGCACGCGGCGTCGGGGCGGGTGGTCGACGACCTGCACGCGGCGTACCGGCACGGCGGTGGCGTGTCGTGGGAGCGGCTCGGTGCGGACGCGCGCGCGGCGCAGGCGGCGCTGAACCGGCCGTTCTTCCTGCACGGGCTGGCGGACCTGCTGGCGTCCACGGTGCCGGAGCTCGACGCGCGGCTGCGGTCGGGCGCGCGGGTGGTGGACGTCGGCTGCGGAGAGGGCTGGTCGGCGGTGGGGCTCGCGCTCGCGCACGAGGCGCTGGACGTGACGGGTGTCGACCTCGACGAGGCGTCGGTGGCCGCGGGCCGGCGGCACGCGGTCGCCCACGGGGTCGAGGACCGGGTGCGGTTCGTGGCGGCGGACGCCGCGACCCTGGGGGCCGCCGTCGGGGCCGGTGGCCGGGCGTTCGACGTGGTGACGGCGTTCGAGTGCGTGCACGACCTGGCCGACCCGGTGGCGGTGCTCGCGGCGGCGCGCGCGCTGGTCGCGGCGGACGGGTGGGTGCTCGTCGTCGACGAGCGCGTCGACCCGGAGCCCACGACACCGGCCGGGGTCCTGGACCGGTGGTGCTACGGGTTCTCGCTGACCGTGTGCCTGCCCGACGGGCTGTCCCACGCGCCGAGCGCCGGGACCGGGACGGTCATGCGCCCGGCGACGCTCGCGGGCTACGCGCGGGCCGCGGGGTTCTCAGCGCTCGACGTCCTGCCCGTCGAGCACGACCTCTTCCGGTTCTACCGGCTCCGTGGGTGAGGGCCCGCCGAGCCGTGCGACGGCGCAGACCAGGTCCTCCGACCGGCCCCGGGCCGCCAGCGCCGCGACGGCCGGGGCGCCGAGCAGGGCGGTGAGCGTGTCGTGCGCGGCGGCGAGGGCGTCGGCCTCGACGCCGTACGTCGGCGGCAGGTCGGGGTGCGTGACCGTGCCGAGCAGCAGGCCCGCGTCGGCGTGCCGGCCCAGCCGGACCAGCAGCGGCACGGCGTTGCGCAGCGCGGTCAGCAGGTGCGTCCGGTCGCCGGTGGGCGCCCAGGTGCGGGCGAGGTCCAGCAGCTCGTCGAGCGCCCCGGCGGGGTCGGGTCGGCGGGACACGGCCGCGACCGTCGCCGCCCTGGCCACGCCCGAGAGGTAGCGGTTGCCGACCTGGTCGGCGAGCCGGCGCGCCCGCCCGAGGGCCGCGAGCGCCCCGTCGGGGTCGCTGCGGGCCAGGGTCTCGCCGGTGACGAACGCCAGCCAGCCCCGGTCCGAGGGGGCGGCGAGGGTCCCGACGGCGTGCTCCAGGGCGGTGAGGGCGGTCTGCGCGGTGGTCGGCCGGTCCCGGTACGCGGCGACGAGCGCGGGGTACGTCAGGCCCATCACCCGGTAGTGCGGGTCGGCGGCGTGCTGGGCCTCGGCGGTGAGCCGGGCGCCGAGCCGGACCGCCTCGTCGGTGCGCCCCTCGAACAGGGCCAGGTCGGCGAGCACCTCCAGGGCGTGCAGCCGGTCGGACGGGTCGGTCGCGGTGGCGAGCGCGAGCTCCGCGCGGCGCCCGGCGGTCGACCGGTGCCCCTGGAGCAGGGCGCGGGCCGCCAGGGCCGCGAGCACGGGCGGCGCGTCCTCGCGTCCGGGCACGGGCCACGCGAGCACGTCGGTGCGCAGGGCGTCGACGGCGTGCAGGTGCAGGGTCCGGGTCAGGCGCAGCGCCAGGTCGGGGTCGTGGGTCGCGGCCCAGGCGTGCGCGAGCCGCAGGTCGGGGAGCAGCGCGGTGAGCCGGACCCGGGCGTCCGGCTCGACGGCGCCCCGCAGCGCGCGGTCGGCGTCGCGGGCGACGTCGAGCAGCACCGCGGCGTGCCGGGCGCGGACGGCCTCGGCGGGCGGGCCGACCACCGCGCGGACGGTCTGCAGCATCCGGTAGCGGGTGCGGCCGGCCACGTCGTCGCGGACCAGCAGCGACGCCGCCGCCAGGTGCTCGGCGGTCGTGGCGGACACGTCCAGCACCCGTGCCGCGAGGTCCGGCGGGCAGGCGGTGGCGAACACGGGCCAGCCGTCGAGCGCCCGCTGGGCCTCGGGGGGCAGCAGCTCGCGCGACCACGCGACCAGGGCGGCGAGCGACCGGTGCCGCGGGGGTGCGGCACGCACCGGGGACACGAGCGCGTCGAGCCGCGCGTCGAGGAGGTCCGCGAGGTCGGCCACGCTGAGCGTCGCGGTGCGCGCCGCGGCCATCTCGACCGCGAGGGGGAGGCCGTCGAGCCGACGCACGATCCGGGCGACGGGGTCGGCGGCGGCACCGTCCGTGCCGGCCACGTCGACCCTCCGGCGGCCACCGCCGCCGGACGCACGGGCCCGGTCGCGGAACAGCCGTGCCGCCGCCGACGCCGGTCCGTCGGTGCCCAGTGGCTCGACCGGCAGCACGTGCTCGCCGACGACCCCGAGCGGGGTGCGGCTCGTGGCCAGGACGCGCAGCGGCCCTGGCTCGGTCAGCAGCAGGTCGACGCAGTCCGCGACCGCCGCGGGCAGGTGCTCGCAGTTGTCGAGCACGAGCAGCAGGTCACGCTCGCCGGCGCGTGCGAGCGTGCGGGCGGGGGTGTCCTCCGGGTCGGCGTCCAGGGCCTCCGCCACCGCGGACGCGACCGCGGCGGCGTCCCGGACGGCGCCGAGCTCGACGAACAGCGCGTGCGGGGGCGCGCCCGGACCGGCCGCAGCCTCGAGCGCGAGCCGGGTCTTGCCCACCCCACCCGGCCCGACCAGCGTGACCAGCGCGGTGCGGGCGAGCAGGTCCCGCAGCGCCGCGAGGTCGTCGGACCGGCCGACGAGGCTCGTGCGCGGGCGCGAGACCGGCGGCGACGGCCGGGGGACGCGCTCGGCGGGGTGCGGCGTGGTGTCGGCGGGGTGCGGTGTGGCTCCGACGGGGTGCCGGCGTCGCGTCGGGGAGCCGGGCCCCACGCCGGTCGATGCCGCCCCGGCCGACGCCGCCCCGGGGGACGGCTGTGGCCGGGTGGCCGGGTTCGGGTGCGGGACGCGCGAGCCCCGGGCCCGGGCGCGGGCGGCGGCCCCGACGCCGCCGACCGGCCCGCCGGGCGCTGCGTGGGGCCGTGTCCGCCCGGCCGTGAGCGCCTCGTGGTGCGCCGCCCGCAGCTCCTGCGAGGGCAGCAGCCCGATCTCGTCCAGCGCGGCCGCCGCCCGCAGGTACGCGAGCACCGCCTCGCCGGGTCGTCCCTCGGCGGTCCGGGCCCGGACCAGCAGCGCCCACGCGCCCTCGCGGTACGGGTCCGCGTCGAGCGCGTGCTCGGCGTGCTCGGCGGCTCGCGTCGGGTCGGTGCGCAGCACGGCGCGGGCCAGGGCCTCGTGCGCGGTGCGGCGGGCCGCCTCCAGCCGGTCGGCCTCGGCCTGGACCTCCGGCAGGTCCGCCTCCGTCCCGAACGCCGGCCCGCGCCAGAGCGCCAGCGCGGCCCCGAGCAGCGCGGCGGCGTCGTCGGGCGTGCGCGCCGCGCCGCGCGCGGCCTCGCGGACCGCGCGGTCGAACCGGTCGGCGTCCAGGTCCTCCGGGTCGAGGCGGTAGCCGCCGGGCACGGCGCGCAGGTCCGCGCCGACCAGCGCCCGCACCCGCGACGCGTGGCTGTGCAGCGTGTGCTCGGCGCTCGGGGGCGGCCCCTGGGGCCACAGCGCGACGATCAGCCGCTCCCGGGGTACGAGCGACCCGCGGTGCGCGAGCAGCACGGCGAGCAGGGCGCGCTGACGGGCGCCGCGGACGGGTTCGTCCCCGTCGGCGGTGTGGAGCTCCACGGGTCCCAGCACCCCGTACCGCATGGGCCCGATGGTAGGGGTCGCGGGGGCCCAGCGGCAGGGCCTCCTGGCACCCGGGTACCGTGCCGGGATGACGACCCTCCCCGCCGCGACCCCCGACCGCACCCGCGCCGCCCGTGTCCTCGACGCCGCTGACCTGCGCACGGAGCACTGGCGGGACCTCTACCGGGACCTGCACGCCCACCCCGAGCTGTCGGGACGCGAGCACCGGACCGCCGGGGTGCTGGCCGCCGAGCTGCGCGCCGCGGGCCTCGAGGTGACGGAGGGCGTCGGCGGGACCGGGGTCGTCGGGGTGCTGCGCAACGGCGACGGCCCCGTCGTGATGCTGCGCGCCGACATGGACGGGCTGCCGGTGCTGGAGGACTCCGGCAAGCCGTACCAGAGCCGGCACACCGACACGGACCCGGCGGGCGACACCGTGCCGACCATGCACGCCTGCGGCCACGACATGCACGTGACGGCGCTCGCGGCGGCCGTCGACACCCTGGCCGGGGCGCGCGACGCCTGGCGGGGCACGCTGCTCGTGGTCGGCCAGCCCGCGGAGGAGACCGCGACGGGCGCGAACGCGATGCTGGACGACGGCCTGTTCACCCGGTTCCCGAAGCCCGACGTCGCGCTCGGCCAGCACGTCGGCCCGCTGCCCGCCGGGGTCGCCAACCACTCGCGCGAGCTGCTGATGGCGGCGGCGTGCACCCTCGACGTGACGATCCACGGGCGGGGCGGCCACGGGTCGATGCCGCACGTCACCGTCGACCCCGTGCTGACCGCCGCGTACGCCGTGACCCGGCTCCAGGCGATCGTGTCGCGGGAGACGCCCAGCGGGGACCCGGTGGTCGTCACCGTCGGCACGTTCCACGCGGGGACGAAGTCGAACATCATCCCGGACACGGCGACGTTCACGGTCAACCTGCGCGCCCGCTCGGACGCGTCGATGGCGCGCGCGGTCGCCGCGGTCCACCGGGTCGTCGAGGCCGAGTCGGCCGCCGCGGGCTGCCCGCAGCCGCCCACGATCGGCGTCCGGGAGAACCCGCCGGCCACGGTGAACACGCCCGCCCTGGTGGACCGGGTGATGGCCGCGCAGGAGGCCGTGATGCCCGCGGGCGCGATCCGGGTCGCGGAGCCGCTGATGGGCTCGGAGGACTTCTCGGAGTTCGGGCTGCCGAAGGGCCGGTACGCGGGCGACCCGGTGCCGTACGCGTTCTGGTTCTGGGGCGGGATGGACCCCGACCTGTTCCCCGCGGACTACACCACCGGGTTCTCGGCGTCCGTGCCCGGCAACCACACCGCGCAGTTCGCGCCGCTCGACGAGCCCACGATCGCCGCCGGGCGCCGCCTGCTGGTCGCCGCCGCCCTGGAGTTCCTGGCCTGACGCCGGGCGGGTCCCGGACAGGGGATGATGGCGGGCGTGCCCGCGCTCGACATCGTCCACCTGACCGACCCCGACGACGACCGGCTCGCCGACTACGTGTCGCTGACCGACGTCGCGCTGCGCTCGCGGCACGAGCCCGAGAAGGGCCTCTACATCGCGGAGAGCTCGACCGTGCTCGGCCGGGCGCTCGCCGCCGGGCACCGACCCCGGTCGGTGCTGGTGTCCCCGCGCTGGCTGCCCGACCTGCGCACGATGCTCGAGGCGCGCGACCCCGAGGGCGAGCCCGTGCGGGTGTACGTCGGCGAGCCCGCGGTGCTGGAGGCCGTCACCGGCTTCCACGTGCACCGCGGGGCGCTCGCGTCGATGCACCGGCCGCTGCTGCCGACGGTCGCGTCCGTGCTCGCCGGTGCCCGCGGAGGTGCCGGCGCGCGCCGGGTGGCGGTGCTGGAGGACGTGGTCGACCACACGAACGTCGGCGCGGCGTTCCGGTCCGCCGCCGCGATCGGGGTGGACGCGGTGCTGGTCACCCCCCGCTGCGCCGACCCGCTGTACCGGCGGTCCGTGCGGGTGTCGATGGGCACGGTGTTCCAGGTGCCGTGGACCCGGATCGACCCGTGGCCGGACGGCATCGCGCAGCTCCGCGAGGCGGGCTTCGTGACCGCGGCCCTGGCGCTGTCCGACGACTCGGTCAGCCTCGACGTGCTGGAGGCGCAGGCGCCGGAGCGGCTGGCGCTGGTGCTGGGCGCCGAGGGCGACGGCCTGAAGCCCGAGACGGTCGCGGCCGCGGACCTGACGGTCCGGATCCCGATGGCCGGCGGGGTGGACTCGCTGAACGTGGCGGCGGCGGGTGCGGTGGCGTTCTGGGCGACGCGGGTGCGGGGCTGACGCCCGGGCGAGGTCGCACGACGGGACCGAGGCCGCTCGGTCCGCGGGCTCGGTCAGCGCAGACGGAGCCGCTCGACCATGAGATCCGCCTCGTCCAGCACCTCGCCGGCCGCCCAGGTCATGTCGCGCCTGGACTGGGTGATCGGGCGCAGGACGTCGGCTTCGACGAGGCGCTCGATCGCGGCGTACGCGCGGGCCCGGGAGGTGCCGGTCAGCGTCATGACGTCGTGGGCGTCGACGATCGGGCGGCTGGGCAGCAGCGGGAGCAGCGCAGCGGCGGCGGACCCGACGCGCGGCCGGACGCGCTCGTGCCACTGCGCGGGCAGTGCGATGAGCCGCTCGGCTGACACCGCTGCTTCAGTGGCGGCGCGCGACGTCGCGTCGGCCAGGTACGCGGCGAACGGCTCGACGTCGCCGGTCCGGTAGCTGTTGACGAGGTCGAAGTAGTGCTCCCGGTCGGCGACGATCGCCGAGGCGACCGGCACTGCCATGCGGGTGGTCACACGGCGGTAGCGCCACACGCCGTTGATCAGGGAGCGACCCAGGCGCCCGTTGCCGTCGGTGAAGGGGTGGATGGACTCGAACTGGGCGTGCGTCACCGCGGCGTGCACGATCGGGTCGACGTCGGTGCGACGCGTGAACGCGACCAGGTCGTCCATGAGCTCGGGCACGCGTCCGGGCGCGGGCGGCACGTGCACGGCGCCCAGAGGGGAGCGGTTCGACCCGCCGATCCAGTTCTGGACGGTGCGCAGCGTGCCGGCGTCCCACTTCTCCTCCGGGTCGTCCGCCACGAGCGGGCGGTGCGCCGCGAGGATGTCGTCGAGGTCGATCCCGAGGGTGGACCGCTCGACGAGCAGGCTGAGGCCGTCGATGGCGCCCTTGACCGTGCGCGCGGTCTTGGGTGCGGTGATCCCGTACTGGGCGCGTGCGAGCTGGTCGACGGTGGTCAGCTCCTCCTCGATCCGCGAGGAGGCGATGGCCTCGGTGCGCAGCAGGAACGGCTCGAGCGTGGCCACCTGGGCGGCGTACGTGCGCTCGAGCACGGCGATGTCGACCAGCGCGGCGCGGGCGGCATCGATCAGCTCGGGGGAGGGCGTCAGGGGCAGGTCGGCGATCAGGGGAGGGATCGCGGCGGCGTACTCGGTGATCTCCGAGCGGCGTCCGGAGCGGGGGACCCAGGGGAGCACCTCGCGCTCGTGCCCCGGTACGCGCGCACCGCCGACGACCGGCGACGCGTCCGCTGCGCCACGAACGGACCCGCCGTCGGTGGCGACGCGCGCCGGGCGCGGGGAGTGGGCCATCCTGTGCTCCTCAGCGAGAACATCCTCGTCACTGTTCTCGCTTATCCTAGCAAAGCGAGACGAGGCGCCCTCCTGTTCTCGGTTGTGCGACGACGAGTCGGCGGTGGTGTCGACGGCGCGTCAGGCCCCCAGGACGAACCGCCGGACTGCCTCCACCGCCGCGCCGCGGGCCCACTGCCCGAGCTCCGGGGACTGGACGGCCAGCACCGGGTCGGCGGCCAGCGGGTCGCGGTCGGCGTGCAGGCCCTCGGCGAGCGCGGCCGGTGCGGCGGTCGCGAGGCCGCTGCCCTCGCCCCCGACGACCACGAGCCCCGACAGCGAGAAGTTCGCGGCGGCGGCGACCAGCCGGCCGAGCGACCGGGCCGCGTCGTCGACCACGCGGACCGCGGCCGGCTCGCCCGCGGCGGCGAGCGCCAGGACCTCGGGGAGGTCGACGGGCCGGCGCAGCGCGACGCCGACCTGCGCGGTGATCGAGCCGGTGGTGAGCATCGCGGTCGCGCAGCCGCGGTCACCGGCGGGGCACACGGGGCCGTGGGGGTCGAGCGGGTGGTGGGCGAGCAGGCCCAGGCCCGCGTCGGCGGCGCGCACCGGGCGGCCGTTCGCGACCAGGCCGTAGCCGATGCCGGCGCCGACGGTGACGAGGGCGAACGTCGGGACGCCGCGGCCCTCGCCGAACCAGTGGGTGAGTGCGAGCAGCGCCTCGACGTCGTTGGCGAGGACGGTCGGCACGGCGGTGCGGGCGCGGACGAGGTCGCCGAACGGGACGTCCTCCCAGCCGAGGAACGGGGCGCGGACCACGTGGCCGGCGTCGGTGGTACGGGCGCCGAGGCTGACGCCGGCGGCGGTCGCGGGGCGTCCGCCGGTGCGCCCGGTCGGTTCGGCCAGCTCGGCGATCAGCGCCGCGGTGACCTCGGCGACCGCCTCCGGGTCGTGGTCGTCCAGCGGACGCTCCGCGCTCGCGACGACCTCGGCCCGGAACGTCGTGCGGACGCCGTGCGCGCGGTCGCCGGTGAGCTTGACGCCGACGAAGTGGTGGGCGTCCGGGGCGACGTCGAGCGGCTGGGACGGGCGCCCGACCCCGGTCGGGCCGGCGCCGGTCACCTCGACCAGCACGCCGTCGGACACGAGGGGCGCGGTGAGGCGGGTGACGCTGCCGGGGGACAGGCCGGTGCGGCGGGCGAGCGCGGCGCGGGACAGCGGGCCGTGCAGCAGGACGTCGAGCGCGAGGGGGTGGGCGGGTCCCGGGGGCACCCACGGGGCGGCGTCGAGCGGCCAGGTCATCCGGGTATGTTGCCATGCGGAACGAAACCGGGTCCACGGTCGACGCTGAGCGCGTCTTGACGGTCGAATTCGTTTCCGGATAGAACCTACCCTCATGGCAGACGACGTGGTCCCGACGCTCGACGACACCGCCCGCAGCACCCCGCTGCACCTGCGGGCCGGGGGCGTGAGCGTCGTCCTCGACACCGCCGGCGCGCGGCTGCCGCGGGTGCTGCACTGGGGCCCGGACCTGGGCGACCTGGGCGCCGACGAGCTGCGCACGCTGCGCGACGTCGCCGTGCCGCAGCTCGTCTCCGGCACCACGGACGAGCCGGTCGCGCTGTCGGTGCTGCCGGAGCAGTCCGCGGGCTGGCTCGGCACCCCCGGGCTGACGGGGCACCGGGACGGCGCCGACTTCAGCACGCTGTTCGAGGTGACCGCGGTCCGGGTCGCCCGCGACGTCACCCGCGACGGCGTCCCGGTCGCGCACGAGGTGCTGGTCGACGCCGAGGACGCCGTCGCGGGGCTCGCGCTGCGCCTGGTGCAGCAGCTGCTGCCCGACGGCCTGCTGCGCACCCGCGCCACGGTGACGAGCACGGGCGCGGGCGTGTTCACCCTCGGCACGCTCGACCTGGTGCTGCCGCTGCCGGGCGAGGCCGACGAGATCCTCGACTTCACCGGCCGGCACCTGCGCGAGCGCAGTCCCCAGCGCCACCCGCTGGTCGCCGGTCAGCACCTGCGGGAGTCGCGGCGGGCGCGCAGCCACGACGGCACCCTGCTGCTGACCGCCGGCCGCCACGGCTTCGGGTTCGCGTCCGGCCAGGTCTGGGGCGTGCACGTCGCGTGGTCGGGCAACACGCGCACGTTCGCCGAGCAGGCGATGCCGTCCGGCACCCGGCTGATCGGCGCGGGGGAGCTGCTCCTCGCCGGCGAGGTCCGCCTCGCGACCGGCGAGGAGTACGCCACGCCGTGGGTGTACGCGTCCTACGGCGACGGGCTCGACGCGCTCTCCGCGCGGTTCCACGCGTTCCTGCGGTCGCGCCCGCAGCACCCGCGCAGCCCGCGCAAGGCGCTGATCAACGTCTGGGAGGCCGTCTACTTCGACCACGACCTCGACCGGCTGAAGGCCCTCGCCGACGCCGCGGCGGCCGTGGGGGTCGAGCGGTACGTCCTGGACGACGGCTGGTTCCGCGGTCGCCGTGACGACACCGCCGGCCTGGGCGACTGGGAGGTCGACCCGACGGTGTGGCCCGACGGGCTCACGCCGCTGGTCGACCACGTCCGCGGGCTCGGCATGGAGTTCGGGCTGTGGTTCGAGCCGGAGATGGTCAACCCCGACTCCGACCTGGCACGCGCGCACCCGGAGTGGATCCTGCGGCCGGGCGACCGGCTGCCCCCGGCGGCCCGGAACCAGCAGGTGCTCGACCTCGCGCACCCGGGCGCCTGGCAGCACGTCTTCGACCAGGTCGACGCGGTGCTGTCCGCGTACGACATCGGGTTCGTGAAGTGGGACCACAACCGCGACCTGATCGAGGCCGGGCACACCGCGACCGGCGCGGCGGGGGTGCACCGGCAGACGCTGGCCGCGTACCGGCTGATCGACGCGCTGCGCGCCGCGCACCCGGACGTCGAGATCGAGTCCTGCTCCGGGGGCGGCGGTCGCGCGGACCTCGGCATCCTCGAGCGCACCGACCGGGTCTGGACGTCGGACTGCATCGACGCGCTCGAGCGGCAGACCATCGAGCAGTGGACCGGGCTGCTGGTGCCGCCGGAGATGCTCGGCTCGCACATCGGCTCGCCGCGCGCCCACACCACGGGCCGGCAGCACGACCTGTCGTTCCGCGGCGCGACCGCGCTGTTCGGGCACCTCGGGATCGAGTGGGACCTCACGCGCGCCACCGAGGCGGAGCGGGCCGAGGTCGCGCGCTGGGTGCGGGCGTACCGGGAGCACCGCGACCTGCTGCACCACGGCCGGTCGGTGCGCCTCGACGTCGCCGACCCCGCGCTGCGCGTGCACGGCGTGGTGCGCCCCGACGGGGGCGAGGCGATCATCGCCGTCGTCCAGCTGACCACCGGGGTGTCCGCGCCGCCGGCGGCGGTGCGCCTGCCGGGTCTGGACCCGGACCGGGTGTACGACGTACGCCCGCTGGCGCCCGGAGACCGGGCGACGTCCGCCTACGACTTCCCGCCGCCGCCGTGGTGGACGCAGGGCGCGCGCCTGTCGGGTCGTGCGCTCGCCGCGGTGGGGCTGCGGGTGCCCGCGCAGCTGCCCGAGCACACGGTGCTGCTGCACGTCACCGCCCTGGACTGAGCGCATGGGGTAGGTGGTGCTCCCGGTCGCCGCCTGCGACGTGCGCGGATACGCTGACGCGCTGCCCCGACGCCCCGACATCGTGAGGTTCCCCGTGACGTCGTCCACGCCCGAGACCGCCGGCCCCGCACCGGTCGACCCCGCCGCGACCGGGTCCGAGCCCGGGACCGCCGCCGAGCCCACCGCCGAGCGCCCCGGGCCGCCCGAGACCGACCACTCCGGTCCCTGGGGCACGTCGCGCGTCGTGTTCTGGGGCGCGGTGGTCGTCGTCCTGGCCGTGTCCGGGTTCACGATCGCGTTCCCCGACACCGCGAGCGAGGTGATCGGGGCCGTCCAGACGCACGTCGTCAGCGCGTTCGGCTGGTACTACGTGCTGCTGGTGGCGCTGTTCGTGGCGTTCGCGATCTGGGTGGGCGTCGGTCGGTGGGGCGACATCACCCTCGGGCCGGACGACGACGAGGAGCCGGAGTACCCGCTCGGGTCCTGGTTCGCGATGCTGTTCGCGACCGGCATGGGCATCGGCCTGGTGTTCTGGGGCGTGGCGGAGCCGCTGAGCCACTACGCGGACCCGAAGCCCGGCGTCACCGGCACCCCCGAGCAGCTCGCGCAGGCCGCGATGAGCCAGACGTACCTGCACTGGGGCGTCAGCGCGTGGGCGATCTACGTGGTCGTCGGCCTCGCCGTCGCGTACACGGTGCACCGCAAGGGTCGCCCGGTGTCGATCCGGTGGGCGCTGGAGCCGCTGCTCGGCGACCGGGTCCGGGGCCGGCTCGGCGACGCGATCGACGTGACGGCGGTCGTCGGCACGGTGTTCGGCGTCGCGACGTCGCTGGGTCTGGGCGTCCTGCAGATCACCGCGGGGCTGGAGCACATCGGGATCGCGCAGTCGTCCACGGTGCTTCAGGTGGTGGTGATCGTGGTCATCACCGGCATCGCGACGCTGTCGGTGGTGTCCGGGCTGGACCGCGGGCTCAAGTGGCTGTCGAACATCAACGTGTCGTTCGCGGGCGTGCTGATGATCGCGGTGCTGGTGCTCGGGCCGACCCTGTTCCTGATGCGGGAGTTCGTGCAGTCGCTCGGTGCCTACCTGGCGAACGTCGTCCCGATGATGTTCAACGTCTCCGCGTACGCCGGTGCCGAGGGCGAGGCCTGGCAGGCGTCGTGGACGACGTTCTACTGGGGGTGGTGGATCAGCTGGTCCCCGTTCGTCGGGGTGTTCATCGCCCGGATCTCCCGGGGTCGCACCGTGCGGCAGTTCGTCGCCGGCGTGCTGCTGGTCCCGTCGATCGTGTGCTTCCTGTGGTTCTCGGTGCTGGGCGGCTCGGCCCTGTACCGCGAGTTGTTCGGCGGCGGCGGGCTGGTGGGGCCGGACGGCGAGGTCGTCCCGGAGAACGCGCTGTTCGACCTGCTGGCGTCGCTGCCCGGCGGTGCGGTGCTGTCGGTCGGCGCGATCATCCTCGTCGCCCTGTTCTTCATCACCTCCGCCGACTCCGGCGCCCTGGTCGTGGCGATGCTGTCCGCCGGCGGCGACCCGAACCCGCGCACCCCGCTGCGCGTGCTGTGGGCGGCGCTGGGCGGTGTGCTGGCGATCGCGCTGCTCGTCGCCGGCGGCCTCACGGCGTTGCAGACCGCGGCGATCCTCATCGCGCTGCCGTTCAGCGTGGTGATGATCGGCATGGTCGTCTCGACGTCGCGCGCCCTGCACCTGGAGCACCAGGCGTTCCTGCGGGCCGAGCGCCGTCAGCTGCGGTCGGCGATCACCGCGCACGTCGCCACGCAGGTGACCCGGCACGTCGACGAGCGGCTCGGCCCCCGTCCGCGCCGCGGCCCGCTCGGTGGCGGTCGGCGGGGACGCTCCGCCGACTGAGCGGCTACGGTGTTCGGCGGCCCGCGTCCGGCGCGCCGTCCACCCGCACCACCGGAAGTCCTGATGCCCCGCACCCCCGCCCCGCACCCCGAGCCCGCGCTCCCCGCCACCCCCGGGACGGCCGACCCGACCGGTGAGGGCCTGGGCCACGGCCTGCGGACCCGGCACCTGACGATGATGGGCCTCGGCTCGGCGATCGGCGCCGGGCTGTTCCTCGGCAGCGGCGTCGGCATCGCGACGGCCGGGCCCGCGGTGCTGGTGTCGTACGCGGTCGCCGGGGTGCTGGTCGTCCTGGTGATGCGGATGCTCGCGGAGATGGCGGCCTCGGTGCCGTCCAGCGGGTCGTTCTCGGTGTACGCGGAGCAGGCGCTCGGCCGGTGGGCCGGTTTCACGCTGGGCTGGGTCTACTGGTTCACGATCATCATGGTGCTGGGCGCGGAGATCACCGGCGTCGCCGGGATCGTCACCGGCTGGCTGCCGGGCGTCCCGCAGTGGGGCGTGGCGCTGGTGGTCGTCGCCGTGTTCGCGGTGGTGAACCTGGCGGGGGTGCGCCGGTTCGGCGAGCTGGAGTTCTGGTTCGCGCTCGTCAAGGTCGCGGCGATCGTCGTGTTCCTGGTGGTCGGCGTGCTGCTGGTCGCGGGGCTGCTGCCGGGCACCGAGCCCGTCGGGACCGCGAACCTCCTGGGGCACGGCGGGTTCGCGCCGATGGGCGTCGGGGGCGTGGCGGCCGGGCTGCTCGTGGTGGTGTTCGCGTTCGGCGGCATCGAGATCGTCGCGATCGCCGCCGCCGAGGCCCGCGACCCGCAGCAGGCGGTCGGCCGGGCGACCCGGACGATCCTGTGGCGGATCCTGCTGTTCTACGTGGGCTCGGTCGCGATCATGGTGCTGGTCCTGCCGTGGGACGCGCCGGTGCTCCAGCAGGGCCCGTTCGTCGCGGTGCTCGAGGTCGCGGGGCTGCCGGGCGCGGCGCGTCTGATGGAGGCCGTCGTGGTGATCGCGCTGCTGTCGGCGTTCAACGCGAACGTCTACGCGACGTCGCGGATGGCGTTCTCGCTGGCCGGTCGGGGCGACGGTCCGCGGGTGCTGCACCGGGTGTCCCGCCGCGGGGTGCCGTGGGTCGCGGTCCTGGTGTCGGTGGCGTTCGGCCTCGTGGCCGTGGGGCTGAACGCGGTGCTGCCCGACACGCTGCTGGGCATCCTGCTCAACGCGGTCGGCGCGGCGCTGCTGGTGGTCTGGGTGCTGATCGCGGTCGCGCAGCTGCGGCTCCGGCCGCGGCTGGCGGCCGAGGCGCGTGCGCGCGGTGAGCAGATGCCGCTGCGCATGTGGGGGTACCCGTGGCTCACCTGGGCGACGCTCGCGGCGCTGGCCGGCCTGGTGGTGCTGATGCTCGCGGACGGCACCGCGCGCGGGCAGCTGCTGTCGACGGCCGGGCTGGTCGCGGTGGTCGTGGGCGTCTACGGGGTGACGGTGCTGGTGCGCCGGCGCCGGGGCGCGGCCGCGGGCTGACCCGTCCCGCGCGGGAGGGCCGCGCGCCTCACAGACCGCGCAGCAGCCCGACCGCGATCGACGCCATCACCACGGCGATGACCGCGTCGAGCACGCGCCACGCCGCCGGGCGCGCGAACAGCGGGCGCAGCACCCGCGCCCCGTACCCGAGCGCGGTGAACCAGACCAGGCTGCCGAGGACGGCGCCGCCGCCGAACCACCAGCGCAGGTCGCCGTGCGTCCCGGCGACCGAGCCGAGCAGCACCACCGTGTCCAGGTACACGTGCGGGTTGAGCCAGGTCAGCGCCAGGCTCGTGGCGACGACGGGCCAGAGCGCGGCGGGTGCGGCGTCGGCGTCCTCGGTGAGCGCGGCGCGGGGGCGCAGGGCCCGGCGCGCGGCGACCACCGCGTAGCCGAGCAGGAACGCCGCGCCGCCGAGCCGGGCCACGACCAGGACGGCCGGCGCCCGGTCGACGAGGGTGCCGACCCCGGCGACGCCGGCGGTGATGAGCACCGCGTCGGACAGCGCGCAGACCGCCACGACCGGCAGGACGTGCACGCCGCGCAGGCCGGTGCGCAGGACGAACGCGTTCTGCGCGCCGATCGCCACGATCAGCGACAGGCCGAACGCGAGTCCGGTGAGGGTGGAGAGCAGGGGAGCGGGCACCCGGCGACGGTAGGTCCGCCCACCCGCATCGGTCCAATGACTGCGACGAGCCGTCCATCAGCAGTGCTGATAGTAGGGTCGGCGCGTGACCGACGTGGACCTTCCCCAGCTGCGCGCCCTGCTCGCCGTCGTCGACGAGGGCTCGTTCGAGGGCGCGGCCCTCACCCTGCGGATCACCCAGTCCGCGGTGAGCCAGCGGATCCGCGCTCTGGAGACCGCCGTCGGCCAGGTGCTCGTCCGCCGCAGCCGACCCGCCGGGGTGACGGACGCCGGCGCGGTGTACCTGCGGCTCGCCCGGCAGGTGCTCGACCTGACCGACGAGGCCCGGGCCGCGGTCGCCACCGACGCGACGCCCGGCCGCACCGTGCTGCCGATCGCGGTGAACTCGGACTCGCTCGGCTCGTGGGTGCTGCCGGCGCTCGCGCCGCTGGCGGACGAGGTCGTCCTGGACCTGCACCGCGAGGACCAGGACCACTCCGCGGAGCTGCTGCGCACCGGCACCGTGGTCGCGGCCATCACCACCGCGGACCGGCCCGTGCAGGGCTGCTCGGTGCACCGCCTGGGCGTGCTCCGGTACCGGCCGATGATGGCGGTGGCCGGCGCCGCGCGGCACCTGCCCGACGGGCCGACGACCGCCGCGCTCGAGGCGGCGCCGCTGGTGGTGTTCGACCGCAAGGACGACCTGCAGGACCGCTACCTGCGCCGCCGCGGCGCGGACCCCGCGCTCCCGCCGCGGCACCACGTCCCGGCCTCGGCCGACTTCGTGCTGGCGGTCCGGCTCGGGCTCGGGTGGGGCATGCTGCCGGAGGCCGACGCGACCGCGGGGGAGCGCGACGGGACGCTCGTCGACCTCGACCCCGGGCGGCACGAGGACGTGACCCTGTTCTGGCAGCAGTGGACGCTGCCGACCCGGGCCCTGGAGCGCACCGGCGCCGCGGTCCGCGCCGCCGCTGCGCGGTACCTGCGCTGACCGGGGGGCGTGCTCGCGTCGAGCGGGGCGTCAGCCGGCGGCGCGAGCCCGGGCGCGGCGGTGCTGCCAGGCCCGCCCGAGCACGCCGACGCCGAGCACCCCGGCGCCCGCCGCGACCGACGTCGGCGGGAGCGTCGCGACCAGCACCGCGCAGCCGACCGCGCCCAGCACCTGCACGGCCCGCGGCGCCCAGCGGTGCTCGCCGCGCTGCGTGGCGGCGGCGACGTTCGTGACCAGGTAGTAGAGCAGCACCCCGGCGGACGAGAACCCGATCGCCCCGCGCAGGTCGACGACCAGCACGAGCGCGCCCACCACGACCGCGAGGGCGACCTCGGCGTGGTGCGGCACCCGGTAGCGGGGGTGCACGCCCGCGAGCCACCCCGGCAGGTCGCCGTGCCGGGCCATCGCCAGGGCCGTGCGGCTCACCCCGGCGACCAGCGCCAGCAGCGCGCCGAGCGACGCGACCGCGGCGCCCACCCGCACGACCGGTCCGACCCAGGGCCAGCCGGTCGCGGCGGCCGCTGCGGCCAGCGGGGTGGCGGTCGCGGCGGTCCCGTCGGGGCCGAGCGTCGCGAGCAGCGTCACCGCGACCACTCCGTAGACCAGCACCGTCAGCGCCAGCGCGATCAGGATCGCCCGGGGGATCGTCCGGCGCGGGTCGCGCACCTCCTCGCCCAGCGTCGCCACCCGCGCGTAGCCCGCGAACGCGAAGAACAGCAGGCCCGCCGACTGGAGCACGCCGTACCAGCCGACCTCGCCGCCCGCCGACCACGGCGCCACCGGCGCCCACGCCTGGTCCGCCCCGACGTGGACCGCCACGACCGCCACGAGCAGGCAGGTGAGCGTCGCGGCCACCAGCAGCCGGGTCAGCCGCGAGGTGCGGGTGATCCCGCGGTAGTTCACCGCCGCGAGCCCCACCACCGCGGCGACCGCCAGCGGACGCTCCCAGCCCGGGGGCGCCGCGTACGCCGCGAACGTCAGCGCCATCGCCGCGCAGCTCGCCGTCTTCCCGATCACGAAGGCCCAGCCCGCCAGGAACCCCCACCAGGGGCCGAGCTCCTCGCGCCCGTAGACGTACGTCCCGCCCGAGGTCGGGTGCTGCGCCGCGAGCTGCGCGGACGAGGTGGCGTTCGCGGCGGCGACCAGCGCCGCCAGCGCCAGCCCCAGCAGCAGCGCGGGACCCGCCGCGCGGGCGGCCGGCGCGAACGCGGTGAACACGCCCGCGCCGATCATCGACCCGAGACCGAGGGTGACCGCGGCGCCCGTCCCGAGCCGGCGGGCCAGGGGAGCGGTCACGCGGCGGGGCCGGGGGTGCCGGCGCGGCGAGGGGTCACGGGCGTCATCCTGTCGGCACCGCCCGCACGTGTCGAGCAGAACTCCACCCGCATGATGCGTCAAGAACGTCCCGCGGACGCCGATCCCAGCAGAGTGAGGTGGTGGAGCGGGGCCGGTGCGAGGACGACCAGCGTCGTCGCCGTGCTCGTCGCGCACGCCCTGCTGCCCGACGGCGCCGGGCGCGACGCGCTCTACGTGACGGTCGGCGCCGCCGCCGCGGTCGTCGCCACCCGCGCCGCCCGGCAGATGTCCGGACCCGCCCGGCGGGCCTGGCTGCTGCTCAGCGCGGGCCTCGCGGCCTGGGTGGCCGGGGACGTGATCTGGACCGTGCTCGACCGGGTCCTCGGCCTCGACCCGTTCCCCTCGGTGGCGGACGTGCCCTACCTGGCGTCCTACCCGCTGCTCGCGGCCGGCCTGCTGCGGGCGTTCCCCGCACCGCGCGACCACCGCCGGGAGTGGTTCCTCGACACGGTGCTGATGACGGGCGGCGTGCTGCTGGTGCTGTGGCAGCTGCTGCTCGCGCCGACCGTGCTGGAGTGGGCGTCGGACCCGGGCGGCTCGGTGGTCGGTGCGCTGTACCCGGCCGGTGACGCGCTGCTGCTGATCGCCCTGGCGCGACCGTTCCTGGCCCGGCACCGGCAGACCCGCGCGTACGTGCTGACCTCGGCCTCGGTGCTCGCGATCCTCGCGGCCGACGTGCTGTTCCAGCTCGGCAGCACGCACGGCGTCGACGACCCCCTCTACCTGCTCGACTCCTTGTGGCTGCTCGGGTACGTCCTGGTCGCCCGGGCGGCGCGCGCCCACGCGACGGACGTGATCTCGACCCCGCAGGCGTCCGGCGAGCTCACCGGCCGGCACATGGCCCTGTTCTCCGCGGCCGCCGCGACGGTCCCGGTGACCCTGGTGGTCTCGGCGCTCGGCGCCGGAGCGGTCCCGCTGCTCGAGGTGTGCGTCGTCGGGTCGGTGATGATGTCCGCGCTGCTGCTGCGGTTCTGGTGGCTGGTCCGGGAGCAGCGCGCCACGAACGTCCGCCTCGAGCACCTCGCGATGACCGACCCCCTGACCGGCCTCGCCAACGCGGTCGCCCTGGCCGAGCACGTCGGACGGGACGCCGACCAGGCCGAGCCGGGCACGCTCCCCGCGGTGCTGCTGATCGCGCTCGACGGCTACCGCGACGTCGTGGAGACCCTCGGCCACGCGGTCGCGGACGACCTCCTCCGGGCCGTCGGCACCGAGCTCGCCGACGACGTCGTACCCGGCGGGCTGCCCGCGCGCCTGAGCCGGGAGGTGTTCGCCCTGGCGGTGGAGGTGCGCGACCCGCAGGAGGCGGCGGACGCCGCGCGTGCCGTGCTCGCCCGCCTCGGCACCGCCCTGGACGTGCACGGCATGGACCTGCTGCCCGGTGCGCTCGTCGGGGTCGCGGTGGCCCCGGCCCGGCCCGCCGCGCTCGACGACCTCGTCGCCCGGGCGGACACCGCCGTGTCCAGCGCCCGGCGCGGCCCCGAGCGGTTCGCCGTCGACTGCCCCGGCACCCGCGAGGGTGGGGGCGCGGTCCCCGCCGGGGGCGCGCTGCTGCGCGGGCTGGTCGCCGGGGCCGCGCGCGGGGAGCTCGTCGTGCACTTCCAGCCCGTCACCACGGTGCTCGGCGGCGCGGTCACCGGGGCGGAGGCGCTGGTCCGCTGGCAGCACCCGGTGCACGGCCTGCTCGGTCCCGCCGCCTTCGTGCCCGCCGCCGAGCGCACCGGGCTGGTCCGCACCGTCACGCTGGTCGTGCTCGACGTCGCCCTCGAGGAGTGCGCCCGGCTGCGCGCCCTGGTCCCGGACTTCACGGTGGCGGTGAACGTCTCGGCGCACGACGTCGACGACGCCCGGCTGGTCGGCGACGTCCGCGCCGCCCTCGAGCGGCACGCGCTGCCGCCGTCCGCGCTCACCCTCGAGGTCACCGAGACGATGGCGATGCGCGACGTCCCGCGGGCCGAGCAGACGCTGCGCGCGCTCGCCGACCTCGGCGTCCTGCTCGCCGTCGACGACTACGGCGTCGGGTACGGGTCGCTGGACTACCTGCGACGGCTGCCGTTCACGGTGCTGAAGGTCGACCGGGCGTTCGTCGCCCCGGCCGCCACCGACCCGGTGTGCGCCGCCATCCTGCGCTCGACGATCGACCTCGGCCACGCGCTCGGCATGCAGGTGGTCGCGGAGGGCGTGGAGGACGACGACACCGCCGCGCTGCTCGGCGACCTCGGCTGCGACCTGGCGCAGGGCTGGGCGCTCGGGCGGCCCGGCCCCGCGCACGTGCTGGAGCAGCGGGTCGAGCGGCAGATGCTCGTCGGCTGACGCCCGCGCCGGCTGGGACTAGGCGAGCAGCTCGCGCACGTCGTCGGCGGTGACCGCGGACGCGAACAGCTCGCCGTCGTCGAGCACCGCGTCCACCAGCGCGGCCTTGCGCGCCTGGAGGGCGACGACCTTCTCCTCGACCGTGCCCGCCGCGATCAGCCGGTAGACCATCACCGGGCGGTGCTGGCCGATCCGGTGCGCGCGGTCGACGGCCTGCTGCTCCGCGGCGGGGTTCCACCAGGGGTCGAGCAGGAACACGTAGTCGGCCTCGGTGAGGTTCAGCCCGGTGCCGCCGGCCTTGAGGCTGATGAGGAACACCGGCGCCGTCCCGGTGCGGAACTCGTCGACGACCTCCCCTCGCCGCGTGGTGGACCCCTCGAGGTAGACGTACGGGATGCCCGCGGCCTCGAGGCGGTCGGCGGCCTTGCGCAGGTAGGACGTGAACTGGCTGAACACCAGCGCCCGGTGCCCCTCGGCGGCCACGTCCTCGAGCTGCTCCAGGAGCGCGTCGAGCTTGCTGGACGGCGTCCCGGCCTGCTCGGGGTCGATCAGCGACGCGTCCAGCGCGAGCATCCGCAGCAGCGTCAGCGACCGGTAGACGATGAACCGCTGCCGGTCCAGGTCGTCGATCAGGCCGAGCAGCTTCTGCCGCTCGCGCTGCAGGTACAGGTCGTAGACGGCGCGGTGCGCGGGCGCGAGCTCGACGGTCAGCGTCTGCTCCTGCTTCTCGGGCAGGTCCGCGGCGACCCGGTCCTTGGTGCGGCGCAGCAGGAACGGGCGGATCCGGCGCCGCAGCCGCGCGAGCCGCTCCGCCCGCAGCCGCGCCGTGGACGCGGGGACGTCGCCCGCGCCGGCGCCGTCGGTGATGCCCGCGTGCGCGTCCTCGATCGGCCGGACGTACTGCTGGCCGAACGCCGTCGCGGGCGGCAGCAGCCCGGGCACGGTCAGCGCGAGCAGCGCGTGCAGCTCCGTGAGCGAGTTCTCCAGCGGCGTGCCGGTGAGGGCCAGCACGAACGGCGCGCCGACGTCCGCGGCTGCCCGGTGCACCCGGGACGCGGCGTTCTTCACCTGCTGCGCCTCGTCGAGCACCAGACCGGCCCACGCGACGTCGCGGTACGCGTCGTCGTCGAGCCGCAGCAGCGCGTAGCTCGTCACCAGCACGTCGGCGCCGTCGGCGAGCTCCGCGACGGGCGTGCCCGCGCCCTCCGTGGCCGTGACCCGGCGGACCACCAGGCCCGGGGTGAACCGGGCGGCCTCGGCGACCCAGTTCGGCGTCACGGACGTCGGCGCGACCACCAGGAACGGCAGCCGCGGCTCGTCGGCGGGCCGCTCCTCGACCACGTGCTGCACCAGCGCGAGGCACTGCAGCGTCTTGCCGAGCCCCATGTCGTCGGCCAGGATCCCGCCGAGCCGGTGCCGCCACAGGAACGCCAGCCAGGAGAACCCCTCGGCCTGGTACGGGCGGAGCGCGGCGCGCAGCCCGCGCGGCGCGGGTGTCGGTCGCGGTGCGTCGCCGGCGGTGTCCGCGAGCAGGTCCCGCCAGGCGTCCGCGGGCTCCGCGACGTCGGCGAGCTCCGCGAGGTCGGTCCAGAGCGCGGTCTGGTGCCGGCTGAGCCGCAGCCCGGTCTCCCACTCGGTGAGCTCCTTGGCTTCCGCGACGAGCGCCGCCAGCGGCTCCAGCACGGGGTGGTCGAGGCGCAGGTACGTCCGGTCCACCAGCAGCAGCCGCCGGTGGCCCTTCGCGAGCGCGGCGAACAGCGGCCCGAACGGCACCGTCCGGCCCTCGATCGTCACCAGGACGCCGAGGTCGAACCAGTCGGTCCTGTCCGTCGGCTGGGTGGTGACGGTCAGCACGGGCGTGCCGGTCAGCTCGCGGTAGGCCGGGGCGGTGCCGGTGGTGTCGACCCGGACCCCGGGCCGCGCGGTGATGCGGGGGAGCGCGGTCGTGACGAACTCCGCGGCGTCCACGCCCGCCAGCCGCACGGGCTCGGGCAGCGCCGTCGGGTCGTCCTCGACCGTCGGCCACCCGCCGGGCACCAGGTGCGCCGGCACCACGCGCCGCGGCAGGGGCGTCGGGCCCGAGCGCGCGTGCCCGTCCCACGACCAGGCCAGGTGCACGACGTCCCCGGCCGCGTACCGGACGGCGAGCACGAGCGTCGGCGGCGCGGGCGGCGGCAGCACCACGCTGCCGTCGGCGCTGACCACCTCGAGCCCGGCCCGCAGCGCCGGGAGCCGGTCGCGGACCAGCTGCTCCGCGTCCGCGGCGGGCACGTGCACGCCGTCGCGCAGCGCGTCGGCGACGGACCGCCCACCGCGCCCGCCCCGGCCGCCCTGCCCGCCGCGACCGGCCAGCAGCGCGAGCTGGTGCGGGCCGAGCCGCTCGGTCGTGGGGGCGAGCAGCAGCTGCCGCGGCTGCGCGGGGTCGACGACGTACACGCCGTGGTCGCCGATCGGGTGGGCCCGGTCCACGGGGTGCTCCGCGCCGTCCACGGTCAGCCGCGCCCGCACCCGGACGTCACCGGCCGCGTCCTGCGCGATGTCGAGCCCGAGCCACGCCGACCCGGCGACCTCGACCCGCGCCCCCGCGCCCGAGCCGACGAACGGGATGCCCAGCGCCCGCGCCTGGTCCAGCAGCTCCCAGAGCACCGGGTTCACGAACTCGTCGAGGTACACCCAGGCGGCGTCCGTCCCCGGCACCGGCGGGCCCGCCGCGCGGTGCAGTGCGCCCACCTGGCAGAACCACCGGTGCTGCTCGTCGTCCAGGTCGAGCCGGGCGCGCATGTGCGGGATGTTCGCCCAGGTCAGGGTCCCGCGGGTCCAGCCCCGCTCGGAGCGGACCACCGGGCGGACGCCGAGCGCGTACGCGGGGGCGTCGGTGGCGGACGACGCGTCGGTGCCCGCGCCCGTGCCGGCGCCGGGCGTCCGGGCGGTCGCCGTGCGGGAGACCGGCCCGTTCCACCGCTCCCGGGTGTGCGGGGTCAGCTCCCGCAGCTCGAGCTGCAGCGCGGCCCGCCGCGCCCGGTGCGTGGCCTCGCCCGCCCCCCAGGCCAGCAGCCCGTCGAGCACCCCTCGCCACCCGTCCCCGGCATGCGGGCGCAGGGGTTCGTCGGACACGCGCCCGATCGTCCCACACCCCACCCACGCCCCCGCGAGGGCGCACGAGACACCACGAGGGCGCAACCCATCGGTTGCGCCCTCGTGGTGTCGGGTGCGCCCTCGCGACCCGTGGGGCCCTCGTGGGCCGCGCGGGCCGCGCGGGCCGCGGGGTCAGGCGGGTTCGACCTCCGCGAGGATCTGCGTCAGGGCCTCGCGGGTGGTGGCCGCGAGGACGCGGGCCACGCGGTCGGCGTCGGTGAAGACGAGCGCGATCCGCGACAGCAGCGACAGGTGCTCGTCGCCGACGCCGGCGATGCCGACCACGACGCGCACGGGGCCGCCGCCCCAGTCGATCTCGTGCTCGTACCGAATCAGGCAGATGGCCGAGCGGGTGATCTCGCCCTTCGCCTGGTCGGTGCCGTGCGGGATCGCCAGGAAGCTGCCCATGTACGTCGACACGGTCTGCTCCCGCTCCAGCATCGCGTCCACGTAGTGCGGCGCGACGGCCCCGGACTGCACGAGCAGGGCCCCGGCCTCGCGGATCGCCTCATCCTTGGTGGTGGCGCGACCCGCGGGGACGATCAGGTCCGCGCTCATCAGCTCGGTCACGTGGTGCTCCTCTCCTGCGACGCCTCTCGGACGACGTCGTCGTACACGGGGCTGGACAGGAAGTTGTCGACCGAGACGTGCCGGGCCGACGGCGCGTGCCGCCGGGCGCGGTCGGTGAGCTCCCGCTGGGTGATCACCAGGTCGACGTCGTCCTCCAGGTTCGCGACGGCCTTGTTGACCACCGTGATGTCGGGCCGGCCGGCCTTCTTGAGCTTGTCCCGCAGGATGCTCGCGCCCATCGCGGACGACCCCATGCCGGCGTCGCACGCGAACACGATGGACCGCACGGGTCCGGTGGGTGCGGCGTCGGCCGCCGTGGCGCCGCCGGCCGCGGCCGACATCGCCCCGAGCGCCGACGACGACTTGCCCTTGTTCGCCTCGGTCTGCGCGATGGCCGCCGCGAGGTCGCCGCCGCCCGACTCGAGGTCGCGCTTGCGGGACGCCCGCAGGATCACGGCGGCGACCAGGAACGTGACCGCGAACGCCAGCACCACCGACAGGATCACGCCGACGAACGAGCCGCGCGGCGTCGCGGCGAACACCGCGAGGATCGACCCCGGTGCCGCCGGGCCGCGCAGGCCGCTGCCGAACACCACGTTGGTGGCGATGCCGGTCGCGCCGCCGAGGATCGCGGCGATGATGAGCGTCGGCTTCATCAGCACGAACGGGAAGTAGACCTCGTGGATGCCGCCGACGAACTGCACGATCGCCGCACCCGGCGCCGACGAGCGCGCCGCGCCGACCCCGAAGAACGTGTAGGCCATCAGGATGCCCAGGCCGGGGCCGGGGTTCGACTCGACCAGGAACAGCAGCGACTGCCCGGTCTCGACGACCTCCTGCGCGCCGAGCGGCACCAGCACGCCGTTGCCGATCGCGTTGTTGAGGAACAGCACCTTGGCCGGCTCGACCACCAGGGCCATCAGGGGCATCAGGTGGTTGTCGGCCATCCACGACACGATCGTGCCGAGCCAGTCCGACACCTGCGTGATGATCGGCGCGAACCCGAAGAACGCCCCGACCGCCATCGCCGCGCCGAGGATGCCCGCGGAGAACATGTCGACGAGCATCTCGAAGCCCGGCTTGATCTTGCCGGCCCACAGGCCGTCGACCTTCTTCATCACCCACGCCGAGGCGGGGCCGACGATCATCGCGCCGAGGAACATCGGCACGGTGCTGCCGGTGATCATCCCGACCGCGACGATCGACGCGACGACGCCGCCGCGCTCCTTGTAGACCATCCGGCCGCCGGCGTTGGCGATGAGGATCGGCAGCAGGTACGTGACCATCGGGCCGACGAGCCCGATGTACTGCCGGAAGGTGGTGCCGTCGTCGGCGAGCGCGAGCTGCGTCGCCGCGCCCTGCCAGCTCATCTCGTCGGCGTTGCCGAAGCCGCCGAGGATGCCGTTGGGCAACCAGCCCACGGCGATGAACAGCGAGGTGATCAGCCCCCAGGCCAGGAACGCCGGGAGGTTGGGCATGATCATCGCGCTGAGGAACGCCCCGAACCGCTGGACGCGGACCTGGGCCTGCTTGCCCCGCGACGGGGCCGGTGCTGCTGCGGCTGTGGTGGACACGGGCTCAGCCCTCCTGGGGGGCGCTCGGCCGGGCGGCGGTGCCCGGCGTGGAGTGGATCGGCATTGACCTGCTCCTTCGGTGACGTGACGGCCGGGGCCGTCGGGTGTCGTCAGGGTTCGATGGTGACCTTGATGCCCGCACCGCTGCGGACGACGTCGATGCCCTCGGCGACCCGGTCGAGCGGCAGCCGGTGGGTGATGAGGTCCGCGACCGGCACGCTGCCGTCGGCGATGTGCGCGAGCGCCTGGCGGTTGTGCTCGGGGCTCGACCCGTTCGCGCCGAACACCGCCAGCTCGCGGTAGTGCACGAGGTTGGAGTCGAACGTGATGGTCGGCTTGTCCTTGGGCAGGCCGCCGAACAGGCTGAGCCGGCCCTGCGGGGCGAGCATCTGCAGCGCCTGCTCCTGCGCCGCGCCCGAGGCCGCGGCGGTGATGACCACGGACGGGCCCTTGCCGCCGGTGAGCTCCTTGACCGCGGCGACCGGGTCGGTCTCCGCGGAGCAGATCGCGGCGTCCGGCTGCACCACCGCGGCGGCGAGATCCAGGCGCTCGCGGCTGAGCTCGACCAGGAACACCTGCGCGGCGCCCCGGGCGCGGGCGAGCCGCACGTGCAGGCAGCCGATCGGGCCGGAGCCCACGACCACCACGGTGTCGCCCTCGTGGACGTCGATGATCTCCTGGGCGTTGATCGCGCAGGCGAACGGCTCGGCGACGGACGCCTCGGCGAACGAGACGTTCTCGGGGATGCGGTTGAGGCCGTCGACGGCGAGCACCTCGCGGGGCACGACCATCAGCGGGGCGAACCCGCCGTCGAAGTCGTAGCCCATCGAGACCTGGTTGGGGCAGATCGTCATGACGCCCGCGCGGCAGAACTCGCAGGTGCCGCAGGGGATGGCCGCGATGACCTGGACGCGGTCGCCCGGGGCCCAGCCCTGGACGCCGGCGCCGGTCTCGAGGACCTCCCCGGCGATCTCGTGGCCCATGACGCGCGGCGGGACGATCCGCTGGTGCCCGGACGTCGAGATCTTCACGTCCGTGCCGCACATGGAGCAGGCGCGCACCCGGATCAGGACCTCGCCGTCCCCGGGGCGGGGGTCCGGCGCCTCCTCGAGGCGCACGTCACCGGGGGCGTAGAAGCGGAAGACCTTCATCGTTCTCCTTCGTCGATCCGTCCGGGCGCGCGGGTGCGCGCGCCGGTGGGTGTCAGGCCCGCACGACGCGCGGGCCGGCGTGCTCGATCTCGTCGGCGAGCTCGGGCGCGACGCCCGAGTCGGTGACGACGGTGTCCACGGCCTGCAGCGGTGCGACGACCGCCAGCTCGGTGCGGCCGATCTTGGTGTGGTCGGCGAGGACCACCGTGCGGCGCGCGGCCGCCACCAGCGCCCGCTTGACCGTGGCCTCCGCGAGGTCGGGTGTGGTGAGCCCGTGCTCGGCGGACAGCCCGTTCGTGCCGACGAACGCGACGTCGACCCGCACCTCGGCGAGCGCGCGCTCCGCCCAGTCGCCGACCGCGGCCAGCGTGCGGGGCCGGACCGTGCCGCCGACCAGGTGCAGCGTGACGCGGGGGAGCCCGGCGAGCGCGGTCGCGACCGGCAGCGCGTGCGTGACGACGATGAGCTCGAGGTCGGCGGGCAGCATCTCCGCGAGCCGCACGGTGGTGGTGCCCGCGTCGATCAGCACGGAGCCGCCGGTCGGCAGCTCGTCCAGGGCGGCCTTCGCGATCCGGTCCTTCTCCGCGGCGAGCACGTGCTCGCGCTGGGCGAGGGCGGGCTCGTGGCCCAGCCGCTCGACGGGGACCGCGCCGCCGTGCACGCGCCGGAGCAGGCCCATCCGCTCGAGCGCGGTGAGGTCGCGGCGGACGGTCTCGGGCGTCACGTCCAGGTCGGCGGCCAGCGCCTGCACCTCGACGCGGCCCGCGGCGCGCGCGGTCGTGACGATGACGCTGTGGCGTTCGGGCGGGTACATGAGACGTCGTCGTCCTCGTGTCGGTCCACTTCGGCGTGGAGCTGCGCTGGCGGTGCTGCGGGTCTGCGTGCTGCTGTGCTGCCGTGCGGGCGTCCCGCTGGGCTCGGGACCCACTGTGGCGCGGATCACGTGCCCGAGTCAACAGAAACGCAGAAACTCAGAACCATCCGGGCAGACAGCCGGGGCGAAACGGATATCTCGACCTGCCGCGCAGGTCACGAACCGGTCACGGCGCCTCGTGACCCGGGGAACAATCTCCCCGGTCCGGGCGTTCAGACGGGTGCCATGAAGAAGCGATACGAGGACCTCGAGCAGGCAGACGGCACGGTCGTGCGCTACCAGCGGCACGGCAACGGCGGCGGACTCGTCGCCAAGGGAGCCGTCGTGGACGACAGCGCCTACGTGGCCGACACCGCGTGGGTGGATCCCGGCGCGCGGGTGGAGGCCCGCGCACGGATCGGGCAGCACTGCTGGGTGGAGCCCGGCGCGCACGTGGAGGTGGCGGCGACCGTCGACTCCCACGTCCACGTCGGCCGCGGCGCCCAGGTCGGTGCCGGTGCCCGGGTGGGCACCCGCAGTCAGGTCGGCGCCGACGCGCGGCTGAGCCCGCGCGCGGTGGTCGAGCCCGAGACGCGGGTCGAGCCCGGCGCCGTGGTGCAGCACCCCCGGCGCGCGGACCGGCGGCTCGTCGCCTGACCCCCGGACAGGGCTCGTCCCCGCGGACCCGGTGACCTACGTCCCGGTTCCGGGGCGCCCGCCGGGAGCACCCTGCTGACGTCAGCCGCCGACGCAGGGAGAGCCATGCCCGGGGACGCCCCCGTGGGTCCGCGACCTGCGCGCGCCCGGGTACCGGCCGCCCCGGACCGCCGCGCCCAGCTGCTCACCGTGCTGCGCCGGCGCGGACCGAGCACCACGGCAGAGCTGGCCGCGGAGACCGGGCTGCACCCGAACACCACCCGCGAGCACCTGCGGGTGCTGGTGGACTCCGGGCACGTCGAGGCACGGACCGGCGCCCCCGCGGGCCGCGGGCGCCCGAGCACCCGGTACCGCGCGCTCCGGGCCGACCCGGAGGCGTCGCTCGTCGAGCGGCAGGCCGGCGTGCTCGTCGCCCAGGCCGCGCTCGCCCGCGCCCTGCTGGACGGCTACGGCGTGCCCGACCCCGACGCCGCGGAGTCCGCGCGCCGGCACGGGCTGCGCGCGAGCGCGGACCTGCCCGAGCCGCCGGGGGACGCGGGAGCAGCCGGGGCCGACGCGCAGCTGCGGGCGCTGGCGGAGCACCTCGACCGGATGGGGTTCGAGCCCGACCTCGACCGCGTCGCCGGGACCGGCGAGGTCCGGCTGCGCGCCTGCCCGTTCCTCGACCTCGCGCGCGACCGGCCCGACGTCGTGTGCCGCGTGCACCTCGGCCTCGCGCAGGGCGTGCTCGCCCGCACCGGTGGTCCGGTGGCGGCGGACGCCGTCCAGCCCTTCGCGGCGCCGGGCCTGTGCGTGCTGCACCTGACCGGCCTCGCCCCCTGACGCCCGTGCGGGGTGGTCCGTGGGCCGTTGGGCCCAATATGCACGGCCCGAGCCGTTGAAAACTGGGCGCATGACGCAGCCCCCGCCCCCCAGCGCCCGGCCCGAGCCCGGGCGCGTCGTCGTCGTCGGCGCCGGCATGGTCGCCCACCGGTTCGTCGAGCAGCTGTGCCGCCGGGACGCCGCGGGCGCCTGGCAGGTGACCGTCGTCGGCGACGAGCCGTGGGCGCCCTACGACCGGGTGCACCTGTCGGACGTGTTCACCGGACGCGCCGACGCCGACCTCGCGCTCGACCCCGCGGTGTGGGACGACCCGCGCGTGGACCTCGTCGTGGGGGACCGGGTCGTCGCGGTCGACCTCGCCGCGCGGACCGTCCGGACCGGCTCCGGCCGGGTGCTCGGCTACGACACCCTGGTGCTGGCCACCGGCTCGCGGGCGTGGGTGCCGCGCACCGAGGGCACGGACCTGCCCGGGGTGCTGTCCTACCGGACGCTCGCGGACGTGACCGCGCTGCGGGCCTGGGTCGCGGACCGCTCGGCGGCGCTCGGCCGGCCGCTGCGCGGGGCCGTCGTCGGCGGGGGCGTGCTCGGTCTGGAGGCCGCGGCCGCGCTGCAGACGCTCGACGTGGCCCCGACGGTCGTGGAGTTCGCCGACCGGCTGATGGCCGTCCAGCTCGACGCGGGCGGCGGCGAGGCGCTGCGGGTGCTCGCCGCCGAGCGCGGGATGGCGGTGCGGACCTCCGCCGCCGCGACCCGGGTGGTGGCCGCGGCCGACGGCGCCGTCGGCTCGCTCGAGCTGTCCACCGGCGACGCGCTGGCGGCGGACGTCGTCATCTACTCGACCGGCATCCGGCCGCGCGACGGGCTGGCCCGCGAGGCCGGGCTCGTCGTCGCCGAGCGCGGCGGCGTGGTGATCGGCCCGACCTGCCGCACCTCCGACCCGGCCGTCTGGGCGATCGGCGAGTGCGCGAGCCACGACGGCGAGTGCGCGGGCCTGATCGCCCCGGGCAACGCGATGGCGGACGTCGTCGTCGACCAGCTCTGCGGCGGGACCGCGGTCTACGAGCGCGCCGCCGACGGCACCAAGCTCAAGGGCGCCGGCATCGACGCCGCGAGCTTCGGCGACGTCCTCGCGCTGACCCCGGGCGCTCTCGAGGTCACGTTCGCCGACCCCGTGGCCCGGACCTACCGCAAGCTCGTCGTGTCCGACGACGCGCGGGTGCTGCTCGGCGGGGTGTTCGTCGGGGACATCGCCCTGTACGCGTCGCTGCGCCCGATGCTGGGCCGCGCGCTCGGCGCCGACCCGTCGGCGTTCCTCGCGCCCGAGGGCGGCGCCGCGCCCGTGCAGACCGACCTGCCGGACGACGTGGTCCTGTGCTCGTGCTCGAACGTCTCGGTGGGGACGGTGCGCGCCGCCGTCTCCGAGCACGGCTGCCGCAGCGTCGGCGAGGTCAAGACCTGCACCCGCGCGGGCACCGTCTGCGGGTCGTGCGTCCCGCTGCTCACCACGGTGGTGAACCGGACCCTCGAGGCCGCGGGCTTCACCGTCTCGACCGCGATGTGCGAGCACTTCGCGATGTCCCGCGCCGAGCTGTTCGCGCTGGTGCGCGAGGGCGGGCTGCGGACGTTCTCCGAGGTCGTCGCCCGGCACGGCCGGGGGCGCGGGTGCGCCGTCTGCCGGCCGGTGGTCGCGTCGATCCTGTCCTCGCTCGGCATCGGCCACGTGCTGCAGCCCGACCAGGCGCCGCTGCAGGACACCAACGACCACCTGCTCGCGAACCTGCAGAAGGACGGCACCTACTCGGTCGTGCCGCGGATGCCGGGCGGCGAGGTCACCCCCGAGCGGCTGATGGCGTTCGCCGAGGTCGCCCGCGACTTCGGGCTGTTCACCCGGGTCACCGGGGCGCAGCGCCTCGCGATGTTCGGCGCCCGCCAGGACCAGCTGCCGGAGATCTGGCGCCGGCTGGTCGACGCCGGGTTCGAGTCCGGCCAGGCGTACGGCAAGTCGCTGCGCGCCGTGAAGACCTGCGTCGGCCAGTCCTGGTGCCGGTTCGGCGTGCAGGACTCCTCGTCGATGGCCGTCCGCCTCGAGCTGCGCTACCGGGGCCTGCGGTCGCCGCACAAGTTCAAGGTCGGCGTCTCCGGCTGCGCCCGCGAGTGCGCGGAGGCGCGCGGCAAGGACGTCGGCGTCATCGCGACGGAGAAGGGCTGGAACGTCTACGTCGGCGGCAACGGCGGCTTCACGCCCCGGCACGCCGACCTGCTCGCCGAGGACCTGGACGACGACGCGCTGGTCCGCGTGATCGACCGGTTCCTCGCCCTGTACATCCGCAGCGCCGACCGGCTGCAGCGCACCGCCCCGTGGGTCGCGGCGTTCCCCGGCGGCCTGGACGAGCTGCGCCGGGTCGTCGTCGACGACTCCCGCGGGATCGGCGCCGAGCTCGAGGCGGAGGTGGAGCGGCACGTCGCCGGGTACGTCGACGAGTGGCGCGCCACGCTCGACGACCCCGAGAAGCTGCGCCGGTTCACGCCCTACGTCAACGCCCCCGACGCCGGCGACCCCGACCTCGCCTACGTCGCCGAGCGCGGCCAGGCCCGCCCCGCGCGGCCCGGCGAGACCGGCGCGCCCGACCTGCGCACCGCCCGCCGTGCCGTCCCCGTCCTGGAGGTCACCCCGTGAGCACCACCGCCGCCGACACCCCCGTCCGCGTCTGCCGGCTCGACGACCTGCTGCCCGAGCGCGGCACCGGGGCCCTGCTCGGCGAGCACCGGGTGGCGCTGTTCCGGCTCGCGGACGACCGGGTGCTCGGCGTGCAGCAGCGCGACCCGTACTCCGGCGCGAACGTGCTCAGCCGCGGCATCGTCGGGGACAAGGACGGCGCACCCGTCGTGACCTCGCCGATGTACAAGCAGGTCTGGGACCTGCGGACCGGCGCGTGCCTCGACCCGGTGGGCAAGGAGCCCGTCGACCTGCGCTGCTACCCCGTGACCGTCGTCGACGGCGACGTCCTCGTGGCGGTGACCCCGTGACGCTCCTGGCCGGCCTCGAGCTGGCCGGGCGGCCCGTGCTCGTCGTCGGTGGCGGGCCCGTCGCGGCCCGGCGGGCCCGGACGGCCGTCGCCGCGGGCGCCGACGTCCGCGTGGTCGCCGTCGACGCGACGCCCGACGTGCAGGAGCTGGTGGCCGCGGGCGACGTCCGGCTGGACCGGCGCCCCGTCCGCGAGCAGGACGTCGAGGACGTGTGGTTCGTCTGGACGTGCACCGGCGACCCCGCGGTCGACGACGCGGTGCACGGCTGGGCCACGGCGCGCCGCGTGTTCTGCGTCGTCGCGGCCGACGCCGCCGCCGGCTCCGCCCGGACCCCGGCCGCGGCCCGGGTCGGCGGCATGCAGCTCGCCGTCCTGTCCGAGGGACGTCCCGACCCCCGTCGCGCCGCCGCCGTGCGCGACCGCCTCGTGCTCGCGCTGCTGGACCCGCGCACCGACACGCGCGCCCGCCGGCCCGCGACCGCCGGCCCGGACGTCCTGCACCCCGGTGAGGTCGCGCTGGTCGGCGGCGGCACCGGCGACCCCGGGCTGATGACCGTCCGCGCCCGGGTGCTGCTCGCGCAGGCCGACGTCGTGGTGGCCGACCGGCTCGGCCCCACCGCCGTGCTGGACGAGCTGCGCGACGACGTCGAGGTGATCGGCGTCGGCAAGGCGCCCGGCGTGCACCACGTCCCGCAGGACCGGATCAACGCGATCCTCGTCGAGCAGGCCCGCGCGGGCCGCCGGGTCGTCCGGCTCAAGGGCGGGGACCCGTTCCTGCTCGGACGCGGCGGCGAGGAGGTGCTCGCCTGCCGGGCCGCCGGGGTCCCGGTGCGGGTGGTCCCGGGGATCACGTCCGCCGTCGCCGCCGCGGCCGCCGCGGACATCCCGGTCACCCACCGGGGGGTCGCGTCCCGCGTGCACGTGGTGAACGGGCACGGCGGCCTCGTCGACGCCGACCTCGCCGCGCTGCACGCCCCCGAGGTCACGGTCGTCGTGCTCATGGGGCTGGCCTGGCTCGACCGGCTCGCGGAGCAGGCCCTCGCCGCCGGGGTCGACCCCGCGACACCGGCCGCGGTGGTGTCCCGGGCGACGTTCCCCGACCAGCGGGTGCTGCGCGCGCCGCTGGGGGAGCTCGCCGCCCGCGCCGCCGCCGCGGGGCTGCCGTCGCCGGCGGTGGTGGTCCTCGGGGAGGTGGCCCGGGAGGGGCTGCTCCACCCGGCGCCCGATGCCGCCTGCGCCGCCGACCTCGCTGCCGACGCGCTGGCCGGAGCGACGCGGTGACCGGGGGACCGGTGGACGCGCCCGTCCTGGTCGCCTGCGCCCACGGCACCCGCAGCGCCGAGGGGCGCGCCACGGTGCGGGCGCTCGCGGACGACGTGCGCGCGCTGCGCCCGGGGCTGCGGGTCGTGGAGGCGTTCGTCGACGTGCAGGAGCCGGCGGTGGCGGACGCCGTCGCGGACGCGACCCTCGCCGGCCCGGACGGTGGGCTGCGTGCGGTCGTCACGCCGCTGCTGCTGTCCACCGGGCACCACGTCCGGCACGACATCGGGGCGGCGGTCGCGGGCCGGCCCGTCCGCGCCGCCGAGCCCCTTGGCCCGGACGAGCGCCTGGTCGCGGTCCTGCTGGAGCGGCTGCGCGAGGCCGGCGCCGAGCCGGACGACGCGGTCGTCGTCGCCGCTGCCGGGTCCACCGACCCCGCCGCCGCCGGCGCCGTCGAGCAGGTCGTCGCGGGCGTGCGCGCCGCGTGGCACGGCCCGGTCACCGTCGGGTACGGCGCCGCCGCGAGCCCGAGCGTGCCCGAGGCCGTGACCGCGGCCCGGGCGGCGGGGGCGGCCCGGGTGGTCGTCGCCGCGTACCTGCTGGCGCCCGGGCACTTCCACGGCGCGCTGCTCGGCGCCGGTGCGGACGTGCTCACCCGGCCGCTCGGCCCGCACCCGCTGCTCGCCCGGATCGTGCTGGACCGGTACGACGCGCAGGTCGCGTCCGGGCCGGTGGCGGCGGTGGCCGTGGCGCGCGGCTGACGCCGGCTGCGGCGCGCTGCGCGGCACGGTGCCGCCCGCGGTGCCCGACGGGCGCGTCCCGGCGCACGTACCGATACTGGGTCGATGCCGACCATCGCCGAGCTCGCCGCCCGCGCCGAGGACCGGGTCAACGCGGTCGTCGTCCGCGTGCTGACCCGCCGCGGCTACACGCCCCGCGTGGTGGCCTACCCGTCGTACGGGACCGTCTCCCGGTCCCGGGTCCGCGCGCGCGTGCTGCTGACCGCACCGGACGCGCCCACCCCCGGCAGCGTCGAGCGGCGCGGGTGGCGCAACCTGCTGTCCGCGGAGCTGCCCGACGCCGTGGTCCGCGCGCGGACCGCCCCCGGCACCGACGGCGAGGAGGTGCTCGAGGTCCGCACCGACCGCAGCGGCTACGTCGACGCGCCGGTCGAGATCGACCTCGAGCCCGGCTGGCAGACGCTCTACCTGTCGGTCGACGGCGGTGACGCGGACGTGCCCGCCCCGGTGCAGGTCGTCGACCCCGCCGCGACGCACGGCATCGTCAGCGACATCGACGACACGGTGCTGGTCACGATGGTGCCGCGCCCGCACCAGGCGGCCTGGAACTTCCTGGTCCGGTCCGAGGCCCGCCGCAAGCCCGTGCCCGGCATGCCCGAGCTGTACGGCCGGCTGACCGCGACGTACCCGCAGGCCCCGGTGTTCTACCTGTCGACCGGCGCCTGGAACACCGCCAGCGCGCTCGGCCGGTTCCTGCACCGCGTCGGGCTGCCCCAGGGCTCGCTGCTGCTGACCGACCTCGGCCCCACCGGGACCGCGCTGCTGCGCTCCGGGCGGGAGCACAAGGCCGCGACGCTGCGCCGGCTCGCCGAGGAGCTGCCCGGGCTCCAGTGGGTGCTGGTGGGCGACGACGGCCAGCACGACCCGCAGGTCTACGAGACGTTCGCGGCCGAGCACCCCGGGCGGGTCGCGGCCATCGCCGTGCGGGAGCTGTCCGTGCAGGAGCAGGTCGCCCAGAACGGCCTGCCCGGCCCGACGCCCGCCACCCGCCGGGCGGTCGACGACCTGGACCGGTCCGCGGTCGTCACGGTGCACGCCCCCGACGGGGAGGCGCTGGCCCGGCAGCTGGCCGAGGCCGGGGTCATCTCCTGACGGCGCGGGCGCCCGACGGGGTGCCCGCTCAGACGGTCGGGTCGAGGTCGTCGGTGCGCCCGAACACCTGACGCAGCGCGCGCCGGGCTGCGTACCAGCCGGACAGGCCGTGCACGCCGGGACCGGGGGGCGCCGACGCCGAGCACAGGTACACCCCGGGCACGCCCGCGGAGAACGGGTCCAGCCGCGGCGCCGGCCGGGTCGCCATGCCCCACACCGAGATCGCGCCGCCGGAGATGTCGCCGCCGACCAGGTTCGCGTCGTGCTCGGCGAGCCGTGCGGCGGGGATCGACCGGTGCGCCACCACGGTGTCCCGGAACCCGGGGGCGAACCGCTCGACCTGCCGCAGCACCGCCTCGGTCGGGTCGACGTCGGAGCCCGCCGGGACGTGCGCGTACGCCCACACCGGCCGGCGCCCGCCCGCCGCGCGCGTGCCGTCGACCACGGCCGGGTCCGACAGCAGGGTCAGCGGGTGCTCGGCGTGCCGGCCGCGGGCGACCTCGCGCTCGGCGGCCACCACCTGGTCCCGGGTGCCGCCGAGGTGCACGGTGCCGGCCCGGCGGACCTCCGGGTGGGTCCACGGGATCGGCCCGTCGACGACCAGGTCGACCTTGGCCGCGGCGTTGCCGTACCGGAAGCCCGCGTAGGCCCGCGCGAGCTGCGGCGGCATCGCGTCGTGGAACACCTGCGCGACGACGCGCGGGCCGGTGTCGAACAGGTAGGCGCGGGCGGGGGGCAGGTCGGACCGCCGGGCGACCGGGTGGCCGGTGACGACCCGCCCGCCGAGCCGCACCAGGTCGCCGAGCAGCGCGTCCACGATCGCCTGCGACCCGCCCCGCAGGACCGGCCAGCCCTGACCGGTGTGCGCGAGCGTGGTCAGCAGCACCGCGGTGCCCGCGGCGGCCAGCGACGGCAGCGGCGTGATCGCGTGGCCGGCGACCCCCGTGAGCAGCGCGGCGCCCTCCTCGGTGCGCAGCGACGACGGGACCAGGGACTGGCCGTTGCGCAGCACCCCGAGGCCGAGGCGGGCGGCGGTGACCGCCGTGCGCGGGCCCGCGCCGGGCGGGACGCTCCGGTGGTCGCCCAGCACCAGGCCCACGACGTCCCGCCAGCGCTCGCCCAGCGGCCCGAACAGCCGCCGCCACGCGTCCCCGTCGGCGCCGAGACCGGCGGCGGTGCGCTCCAGGTCCCGGTAGGCGATCCCCGCGCGGCCGCCGTCGAGCGGCTGCGCGAACGACACCTCCGGGGTCAGCATCTCCAGGCGCTCGTGCAGCCGCAGCGCCCGGAAGAACGGCGACGCCCACGCCATCGGGTGCACGGCCGAGCAGATGTCGTGGCGGATGCCCGGGGCCAGGCCCAGGTCGAGGGTGCGCGCGCCGCCGCCGACCGTGCCCTGCGCCTCGAGGACCACGACCTCGAGCCCCGCGCGCGCCAGGGTCACCGCCGCGGCCAGCCCGTTCGGGCCCGCGCCCACGACCACGGCGTCCACGGGGCGGGGCTCGCGCGACGACGCGTCCGAGCCACGCGGTGCGGGGCGGGTGCGGGAGGCGCCGGGCCGGGTCGTGCGGCCGCCCGACGCGTGCCGGGCCGTCGGGTGCGCGGGCGCCCGACCGGGGTCGGGGGAGTCGGCGGCTCGAGGTGTCACCCTCCCGACCGTAGGCGTGATGCGCCGGGCCCGCACCGCCCGGCCGCCGACCGTGCCGGAGGTCACGCCGGGTGCGCGTCGGGCTCCGGCGGGCGGGGCACCTCGTCGTCCGTGCGGAAGCCGACGGCCTTGTGCGAGCCGTCGCAGAACGGCTTGATGCCCGACGCCCCGCACCGGCACAGCGCGACCGTCGACCGCCGGCGCGGCACCGCCCGACCCGCGGCGTCACGGATCTCGACGTCCCCGCGCACGAGGATCGGCCCGTCCGGGCAGGCGGTCAGCACCACGGGCGCGTCGTGGCCGACGCCGCTCACGCCGCACCCGCCACGGCGGTGCCCTGCGCCCCGGGACGGCGCAGCGAGGTGACGCCCGCCGACCAGCTCGACACCAGGTGCGCCCCGACGCGACCGTCGACCGCCAGGCACGCCGCCGCGCCGAGCAGCACGTCGCCGAGCAGGTCCGGCTGCTGCTCGACCAGCCCGCCCGCGAGGTCCCGCCCGGCGATCTGCTCGTGCACCGCGTCCGCCTCGACGTGCTCGTCGAAGTACCACGTCACGTCGGCGTCGTAGCCGTGCCGCCGGAACCCGTTGCCGTACAGCCGGTTCGGCTGGGACGACGTCATCTCGAACGCCGCGAGGTGGCCGACGACGCAGCCCCGCAGCCGCCGGTGCAGGCCGAACATCATCATCATGTTCACCGAGGCCAGCGTGATCGCGGGCACGTCGTCGACGTACCGACCGTGCGTGTCGTCCAGCCCGAGCCCGCGCATCGTGCGGGCGAACAGCGCCGCGTGCATCCGCTCGGGACGCCCGCCGCCGTACTCGTCGGCCTGGATCTCCACCAGCGCGGCCTTCGGCACGCCCGCCAGCCTCGGGACCGCCCAGGTGTGCGGGTCGGCCTCCTTGAGCTGGTAGACCGACCGCTGCACCAGGAGCTCGCGCAGCTGGTCGTCCGTGGCCTTCCGCGCGACGTACGCGGACAGGCCGGGGCCGTCGTCGCGGCTCGTCAGGTCGAACAGCGCGCGGGCGACCGCCGGACCCAGGCCCTCGACCGGGGCGCGCGCCTCCAGGTCGGCGACCAGGTCCGCCGGCACCTGCACGTCCCGGCGCAGCTGCGCCTCGAACCGCGCCTCGAGCACCGCGCGGGCCCGCAGCAGCGTCGGGTCCCACTCGAGGGCGTCGTCGACGCCGTCCAGACCCTGGTGGTGCAGCTCGTACAGCATCGTCAGCGCGACCTGGACGTCGTCGTCGACCAGCAGGTCCGGGACGCCGTCCACCGCCTCTGCCGCCCGCTCCGGGAGCGCGGGGTCGACCGAGCCCGAGGTCAGGCTCGTCAGCACGGCGGTGCTGAACGGCCCGCGGGGGGTGGGTGCTCGCATGGTGGCCTCTCTCGCTGCCGCGGGTCGCGCGGCGGTGCGCGGCCCCGTCTGCCTGAGGCCGGGAGCGTCCGGGTGGCGGTGCGCGCCGGGGTGCTCCCGTGCGACGACGCTAACCGCGGGGCACCCGACGCGCGCGCCGAGCGGGGGTCGCGGCTCAGGCCAGGGCCAGGCCCCCGACCACCTCGACGCCGGGCGCGGTCGCCAGCAGCGACCCGGGCAGGGCGATCTTCGACCGGCGCAGCCCCGAGCCGATCACGACCGTGCCGCCCGCGTCCGGGTCCGCGGCGGCGACGCCGGCGTCCAGCAGCACCCGGTACCCGGACGGCAGTCCCAGCGGCGTGATCCCGCCGTACTCCATCCCGGACTCCTCGACCGCCCGGTCCACCGGCAGGAACGACGCCTTGCGCACGTCCAGCAGGCCCTTCACCGCGCCGTTCACGTCGGCGCGGGTGGTCGCCCGCACGACGGCCGCGGCGACCCGCTCCTCGCCCGCGCGCCGGCCGGCGACGAGCACGCAGTTCGCCGAGACCACCAGCGGCAGGGCGTACGCCTCGGTCATCGCGGCGGTGTCCGCGAGCTCCGGGTCGATCTCCGTCACGAGCACGGCGTCGGCCACCGCCGGGTCGGCCGCGGCCCAGGCGGACACCGCCGCGGCGGTGGGCCCGGCCAGCAGGTCGAGACGGTCGACGGCACGCAGCCAGGTCAGGGATCCGAGCGTGAGCGGCATCCCCGCAGGCTACCCACCTGCGCGGGGCGGGGCGGGCGCCTCCCGGCGCGGGGCGGGCGCTGCGCGAGGATGGTCGGGTGACCGACGTGACACCGCCCGCCGACCCGTTCGCGGCCGACCCCTACGTGCTGGTCCCCGCCGCGCCGCCGCTGGACGCGTACCTGCGCCTGCGCCGCGACTCCGGCCTCACGCCGAAGCGGCCCGACCAGGGAGCCGGTGCGCTGACCGGGAGCTGGTCCTGGTGCCACGTGCGCACCGCCGACGGGCGGGTCGTCGCGATGGGTCGCGTCGTCGGCGACGGCGGCTGGTACTTCCTCGTGGCGGACATGGCGACCGACCCCGCGCACCAGAGCCGCGGGCTCGGTCGCCGGGTCCTGACGCGGCTGCTCGACGACGTCCGGGCCCGGGCGCCGCAGGGGGCGTACGTCACCCTGGTCGCGGACCCGCCGGGGCGGGCGCTGTACGAGTCGCTCGGGTTCCGGGACGTCGCGCCCGGGGCGACCGGGATGGTGCTCGACCTGGCGGCGTCGGCGGGCTGAGGCCGGGGCCCGCGACCGCCGGCGTCGCCGGGTCGGGTCCCGCTGGTCAGCGCTGGTAGGTCGGGGCGATCACCGCGCGGGCCAGCGTGTGGAACAGGGCGGTGAACGCCACCGCCGTCGGCGTCGCGTCGGGGGGCACGTCGAGGTGCTCCACGTCGAGCGCGTGCACCGCGAAGACGTACCGGTGCGGCCGGTCGCCGGGCGGCGGCGCGGCGCCGGCGTACCCGGTCGAGCCACCGTCGTTGCGGAGCTGGAACGCACCCGCCGGCAGCAGGTCACCGGCCTCGGCGCCGGCCCCGCGGGGGAGGGAGGTCGTGCTCACCGGGACGTCCACGACCGTCCAGTGCCAGAACCCCGCCGGGGTCGGCGCGTCGGGGTCGAAGCAGCTCACGACGAACGAGCGCGTGCCCTCCGGGAACCCCGACCACTCCAGCGCGGGCGACAGGTCCTCGCCGTCGGCGGCGAACGTGGCGGCCAGCGGCTCGCCGTGGGTGACGTCGACGCTCGCGACGTCGAACGCGGCGACGGGCGGCAGCAGGTCGTAGGGCTCCGGGGCGACGGGACGGGTCAGCGAGACGGCCATGCAGGGTCCTCCTCGGTGCGGGCGCCGGGGGCGCGTCGGGGACACGGACGGGCGTGCCGCTCGCCATCATGCCCCCGCCCCCCGTGTGGAGCACGAGAGGTCACGACACGCGGGTCCAGGGCGGCGTCGTCCAGCGTGTCGTGACCTCTCGTCGGGCGCGGGAGCGGGGGTGCACGGGGGTTCGCGCGGGGGAGTCGGGCAGGAGTGTCCGGGCGGTCCTCGGAGGCGCGCCGGGCGTCGTCCCCAGGTGGGTGAACTCGGATTGACGGGTCCGGGAGTGTCAGCGTCTACTGGCACAATCGAACACGTGTTCGAAGGATGTCGACCCGGCCGCGCGACCGGAGGAGAGGGGTGGGGGCGGTGAGCCACGAGGACCGGATCGCCCGGGCGCGGGCCGCCCTGGCGTCCGCCGAGCTGCGCACCGGCGCGCGCAGCCTGGCACGGGTGGCCGACACGGCCCCGGCTGCACCGGCCCCTCCGGCCCCGACCGCACCGGCGCCGGCCGCACCGGCCCTTGCCGCTCCGGCGCCGAGCGCCGTCGGCCTGGTCCAGGGGACCGCGGCGCTCGCCGGGGCGCAGCCGGTCCGGGCCGTGCCCCGCCCGTCGACCACCCGCACCGTGCCGCGGCCGGCCTCGCCGTCCGGGCCGGTGGCGGTCCCCGACCTGCCCGCCCCGCCCGGTCCGCCGGTCGGCGCGCCGAGCACGCCCCCACCCGCCACCGCCCCCGTCCGGGCGTCGCGCGGGTCGGTGCTGCTCACCGACCGGCCACCCCTCGCGGTGCCCCCGGCGCTCGCGCCGCTGCTGCCCGACGGGTTGCGGCGCGGCAGCACCACGGCGGTGCTCGGCTCGACGTCGCTCGTGCTCGCGATGATCGCCGCGGCCTGCACCGCGCGGGAGGCGTGGGCGGCCGTCGTGGGCCAGCCCAGCCTCGGGCTGCTCGCCGCCGCGCAGTCCGGGGTCGCGCTGGACCGGCTCGCCGTGGTGCCGCGGCCCGGCGTGGACACCCCCACCGTGGTCGCCGCGCTGCTCGACGGGATCGACGTCGTGGTGGTCGGCCCCGCCGCGCACCTGGCCGACTCCGACCGCCGTCGGCTGATGGCCCGCGCCCGTGACCGCGGCTCCGTGCTGCTGTCGACGGCCCCGTGGTCCGGTGCGGGCACGGTGCTCACCGTGGAGGGCGGCCGCTGGACCGGTGTCGGCGACGGGGACGGGCGCCTGCGCGCCCACGAGCTGCACGTCACCCGCACCGGTCGGGGCAGCGCCGGCCAGGCGCAGGACCTGCGCGTCGTGCTCCCGCTCGAGGTCGGCGCGGACCCGTACGGCATCCCCGACCGTCCCGCGCGGCCGGTCGTCGAGGCGCCGGCGCCCGGTCTGAGGTTGGTCGGATGAGCACGCGGACCACCGTCCTGTGGGTGCCGGACTGGCCGGTCGGCGCCGCCGTGCGCGCGGCCGAGGTGCCCCCGCACCTGCCCGCCGCCGTGCAGTCCGGCGCGCGTCTCGTGGCGGTCTCCGCGCTCGCCCGCGCCCAGGGCGTGCGCCGGGGGATGCGCCGCCGGCAGGCGCAGGCCGTGTGCCCCGAGCTCGTGCTGCTGCCCGCCGACGACGACCGCGACGCCCGGCTGTTCGAGCCGGTGGCCGCGGCCACCGAGACCGTCGTCGCGGGCATCGAGGTCGTGCGCCCCGGCATGCTGCTGCTGCCCGCCGGCGGCGCGGCGCGGTTCCACGGCACGGAGGAGGTGCTGGCCGAGCGGCTGGTGTCGGCGGTGGCCGAGCGCACCGGGCACGAGTGCCAGGTCGGCACCGCCGACGGGCTGCTGGCCGCGGTCCTCGCCGCCCGCACCGACGACGTCGTGGCCCCCGGTGGCTCCCGCGCGTACCTCGCCCCGCGTCCGGTCGACGACCTGGCCCCGGCCGCCGTGACCGACGAGGCCCTGCGCGCCGTCGCCGACCTGGTGGACCTGCTGCGCCGGCTCGGCCTGCGCACCCTCGGGGACCTCGCCGCGCTCGACGCCGGGGACGTGCACGCCCGGTTCGGCACGTGGGGGTCCTGGGCGTGGACCCTGGTCCGCGGGGAGGACCTGCGCCCGCCCGCGCGCCGCCGCCCGGAGACCGACCTGGAGGTCGCGACCGTCCTCGACCCGCCCGCGCAGCGCGTCGACGTCGCCACGTTCGCCGGCCGCCGCCTCGCCGAGGAGCTGCACACCCTGCTCACCGACCACTCCGTCACCTGCGCCCGGCTGCGGATCACCGCCCGCACCGACGAGGGCACCGACCTCACCCGGACCTGGCGCACCGACCTGGGCGGCCTCGGCGGGCTGTCGGCCGCGCGCATCACCGACCGGATCCGCTGGCAGCTCGAGGGCTGGCTGACCGCCGCGGCGGCGGAGCGGGGCGGCGGCACCGAGCCCGAGGACCACGGCGAGCCGGTCGGCCTCGTCACGCTCGCCATCACCGCGGAGGACGTCGCGCCCGCGGGCGCCGAGCAGGGCCGGCTCTGGGGCGGTCCGTCCGGCGGGGACCTGCGCGCGCACCGGGCGCTCGACCGGGTGCAGGGGCTGCTCGGCGGCGACGGCGTCCTCACGGCCGCGCTGCAGGGCGGCCGGGACGTGCGCGACCAGGTGCACCTGCAGCCCTGGGGGGCGCAGGCCGTCGCGCCGCGTCCCGTCGACCGGCCCTGGCCCGGCCACCTGCCGTCGCCCGCACCCGCGACCGTCCCGGCGCAGCCCGCCGCGGTCGAGGTGCTGGACGCCGCGGGCCGACCCGTCACCTTCGACCAGCGGCTCGCCATGAGCGGCGTCCCGGCACGGGTGCGCACGCCCCGCACCGACCGTCGGCCCGCCGCCGACCACGACGTCGCGGGCTGGGCCGGGCCGTGGCCGCTCGCCGAGCGCTGGTGGTCGCCCGACCAGGCCCGCCTGCGCGTCCACCTGCAGGTCACGCTGGGGGACGGGCGCGCCCTGCTGCTCGCCTGCCGACCGGAGGGCTGGACCTGCGAGGCCGTCTATGACTGACACCCCCCGCTACGCGGAGCTGCACGCGCACTCGGCGTTCAGCTTCCTCGACGGCGCCAGCCAGCCCGAGGAGCTCGCCGCCGAGGCCCGACGGCTCGGGCTCAGCGCGCTCGGGCTCACCGACCACGACGGCCTCTACGGCGTCGTGCGGTTCTCCGAGGCCGCGCGCGAGGTCGGGCTGCCCACCGTGTTCGGCGCCGAGCTGCACCTGCCCGTCCCGGGGGTCGGCGGCCCCGACGTCCTCGACCCGCCCACCGGCGTCCCCGACCCGCGGGCCCTGCACCTGCCCGTCCTCGCCCGCGGCCCCGACGGCTACCGGGCGCTGTCCCGCACCATCGCCGAGGCGCACCTGGCGACCGGCACCAAGGGCGCTGCCGAGTACCGGATGGAGTCGCTCGCCGAGCAGGCCGCCGGGCAGTGGCTGGTGCTCACCGGCTGCCGCAAGGGCCCGGTGCGCCGCGCGCTCACCGACGCCGGCCGGCAGCCCGGGGTGACGACGGCGGGCGTCGACCGGGCGCGGGTCGAGCTCGACCGGCTCGTCGCGCTGTTCGGCCGGGACAACGTCGCCGTCGAGGCCACCCACGGCGGCGGGCCGTTCGACTCCGAGACGGTCGACGCCCTCGCCTCGCTGGCCCGCGACGCCGGGCTGCCGCTCGTCGCCACCGGCAACGTGCACTACGCGACCCCGCGCGACGCCGACCTGACGATGGCGCTCGCCGCGGTGCGCGCCCGGTCCTCGATGGAGGACCTCGACGGCTGGCTGCCGGGCGCCCCGACCGCGCACCTGGCCTCCGCGACGGAGATGCTGCACCGGCACCGCCGGCACCCGTACGCCGTGGCCAACGCCGCCGCGATCGGCGACGAGTGCGCGTTCGACCTGCACCTCGTCGCGCCGCGGCTGCCGCCGTACCCCGTCCCGGCCGGGCACACCGAGGCCACGTGGCTGCGCGAGCTCGTCCGCCGCGGCGCGCTCGACTGCTACGGGCCGCCCGACGCCGAGCGGGTCCCCGGCGCGTACGCGCAGCTCGAGCACGAGCTGCGCGTGATCGAGCAGCTCGGGTTCCCCGGGTACTTCCTCGTCGTGTACGACCTCGTGGACTTCTGCCACCGCAACGGCATCCTCGCCCAGGGTCGGGGGTCGGCCGCGAACTCCGCGGTCTGCTTCGCGCTCAAGGTCACCGCCGTCGACGCCGTCAAGCACGGCCTGCTGTTCGAGCGGTTCCTCGCCCCCGAGCGCGACGGGCCGCCCGACATCGACGTCGACATCGAGTCCGGCCGCCGCGAGGAGGTCATCCAGTACGTCTACGCCAAGCACGGCCGCACCCACGCCGCGCAGGTCGCCAACGTCATCTCCTACCGCGCGCGGTCCGCCGTCCGCGACGCCGCCCGGTCGCTCGGCTACGACGTCGGGCAGCAGGACGCCTGGAGCAAGTCGATCGAGCGCTGGGGGACGCTGCGCGGCCCGCAGCCGCAGCACCCCTGGTGGTCGGGGGAGAACCGCGGTCCCGCCCTCGGCGCCACGACACCGGGCCCCGCCGCGCCCGGCCCCGCCACGTCCGGCCCCGCCACGCCCAGCGCCTCGGGCCCCGCCGCCGGCGCCCAGTACGCCGCCCAGGGCCGCGACCCCGACGGCGTCGTCTGGGGCTGGAACCACGAGCCCGCCGCCGGCGAGCCCACCGCCGACCGGCACGACGTCGTCCCCGCGCACCGGCCGCCGCCGGCCAGCGACCTCGACGAGATCCCCGAGCAGGTCATCGACCTCGCCGACCGGTTCCTGCGCCTGCCCCGGCACCTCGGCATCCACTCCGGCGGCATGGTGATGTGCGACCGCCCGGTCATCGAGGTCTGCCCCGTCGAGTGGGCGCGCATGGAGGGCCGGACCGTCCTGCAGTGGGACAAGGACGACTGCGCCGACGCCGGGCTGGTCAAGTTCGACCTGCTGGGCCTCGGGATGCTCACCGCGCTGCGCCTCGCGTTCGACGAGGTCGAGCGGCACGGCAGCCCCCGCCCCGAGCTGCACCGCCTGCCCGACGAGGACCCGCTGGTCTACGACCTGCTGTGCGCCGCGGACACCGTCGGGGTGTTCCAGGTCGAGTCCCGCGCGCAGATGGGCACGCTGCCCCGCCTGCAGCCGCGGAACTTCTACGCGATCGTCGTCGAGGTCGCCCTCATCCGCCCCGGGCCGATCCAGGGCGGCTCGGTGCACCCGTACATCGAGCGCTACCAGGGCCGCGAGCCCGTCACCTACCTGCACCCCAAGCTCGAGAAGTCGCTGGCCCGGACCCTCGGCGTCCCGCTGTTCCAGGAGCAGCTCATGCAGATGGCGATCGACGTCGCCGACTTCACGCCGGCCGAGGCCGACCAGCTCCGTCGGGCGATGGGCTCCAAGCGCAGCATCGAGAAGATGGAGGCGCTGCGTGCCCGCCTGATGGCCGGCATGACCGGCAACGGCATCCCGGTCCCGGTCCAGGAGGAGGTCTACGAGAAGCTCAAGGCGTTCGCCGACTTCGGGTTCCCCGAGTCGCACGCGTACTCCTTCGCGTTCCTCGTCTACGCCAGCTCCTGGCTCAAGGTGCACCACCCGGCGGCCTTCTACGCCGGGCTGCTCGCCGCCCAGCCGATGGGCTTCTACTCGCCGCAGTCGCTGGTCGCCGACGCCCGGCGGCACGGCGTCGGGGTGCTGCGGCCCGACGTGCAGCGCTCCGGCGTGCAGGCGATCGTCGAGCGGGTCGCGCCCGAGCCGCCCGGTGGGGAGCCGCGCCTCGTGCCGCTGCCGTCCGGCACCGCGCCCGTCCGCCCGCCGCGGCGTGGCGCCGGTGACGTGCCGACCACCGACCAGCCGGGCGACCCCGGCCGGTCGCTCGCCGTGCGCCTCGGGCTCGCGTCGGTGCGCAACGTGGGGGAGAAGGTCGCGATGCGCGTCGTCGCCGAGCGGGACGCGCACGGCCCGTTCGCGGACCTGCGGGACCTGGTCCGCCGGGTCGAGCTCAGCACCGCGCAGCTCGAGGCGCTGGCGACCGGCGGCGCGCTCGAGCCGCTCGGCGTGACCCGCCGCGAGGCGCTGTGGGCCGGGGGCGCGCTCGCCCAGGAGGGACCCGACACGCTGCCGGGCGTCTCCGTCGGCGTCCAGGCGCCCACCCTGCCCGGCATGAGCACCCTGGAGCTGGCCGTCGCAGACGTGTGGGCCACCGGCATCACCGTCGACTCCTACCCGACGCAGCACGTGCGCGAGGGCCTGGACGCCTCCGGGGTCCTGCGCGTCGAGCAGGCGTTCCGGCACGAGGCGGGCCGCCGGGTCGCGGTCGCCGGGGTCGTCACCCACCGGCAGCGGCCCGGGACCGCGGGCGGTGTGACGTTCCTGTCGCTGGAGGACGAGACCGGGCTGCTCAACATCGTGTGCAGCACCGGGCTCTGGCAGCGGTTCCGCAAGGTCGCGCGCACCTCCCGGGCCCTGGTGGTCCGTGGGCGTCTCGAGCGCGCCGACGGCGCGACCAACCTCATCGCCGAGCACCTGACCCCGCTGTCGCTCAGCGTCGCCACCACGTCCCGGGACTTCCAGTGAGCCGGACCGACCACCCGGACGGGCACCGGCCTACGCTGGGCCGATGTCGCTCCTCGGACCCCTGGTCGCCTACCTGCCCACCCCGCGCGGCTCCGAGGGCGAGGTGCTCACCGAGCCGCTCGAGCAGCTCGTCGACCGGGCCGTCACCGCGGGGGCGTCCGGGGTCGCCGTGCTCGGCAGCACCGGCGGCTACCCGTACCTCACCGCGGCCGAGCGGCGGCGGGTCGTCGAGGCTGCCGTCGTGGCCGCGGCCGGTCGGGTGCCGGTCGTCGCCGGGGTCGGTGCGTTCACCACCGACGAGGTCGTCGTGCACACCATCGTCGCCGAGCGCGCGGGCGTCTCCGCGGTCCTGCTGCCGACCCTGGCGTACCTGCCGCTGACCGACGCCGAGGTGCTGGGCCTCGTGCAGGACGTCGCCGGTGCGGCGCAGGTGCCGGTGTGGATCTACCACAACCCCGTGAGCACGAGCTTCAGGTTCGGCGTCGAGGCGCTGGCCCGCGCGGCCCAGGTCCCCGGCGTCGGCGGCGTGAAGGACCGTGGCGGCGACGTCGGCGAGCTGCGCGACCGCGTGCACGCGCTGGCCGCCTCCGTGCCCGCGCACGTCGAGATCGGCTGCTCCGGGGACGTCCTCGGCGTGGAGGGGCTGCTCGCCGGGGCGCGCACCTGGCACTCCGGGCTCGCGAGCGTCCTGCCGGACTGGTACGTCGCGGTCGCGACGGCGGCTGCCGCGGGTGACGCGGACCGCGCCCGGGCGCTGATGGCCCGGCTGACCCCTGTGGCGGAGCTCGTCGCCGCCCTCGGCGGCCCGCGCGCCGTGCACGCGCTCGCGCCCCTGACCGGCGTCGACCTGGGCCTGCTCCCGGCCCCGCTCCTCCCGGTCCCCCGCGAGGGCACCGAGGCCCTGACCCGCGCCCTGGACGCCCTCGGCACCCCGTAGCACCGCACCCGGCGAGGTCGAGGGTTTCGCCGCCGGAACGGGGCTGAAACCCTCGACCTCGGCTGAAACCCTCGACCTCGACCGACCCGCCGACCCGCGGCCCGCGGCCGGTCAGGCGGGGGTGGGGCTGCCCGTCGCGACCGGGAAGAGGCGGGCCAGGACGTCCGCCAGGGTGACGACCCCGACGACCCGCTCGCCGTCGACCACGACCGCCAGGTGCCGTCGCTTCTCGCGCATCTCGGTGAGCGCGGCCGCGACCGGTGCGTCGGCGGGCAGCCGCAGCACGGGCCGCACGATCGGCGCCACGGGGGCGTCGTCGTCGTGCGCGAGGGTGTCGCGCACGTGCACCACGCCGTCCAGCGCCTCGCCCGAGCCGACGAGCACCCGCAGGTGCCCCGAGGTGCGGCTGATCGCGCGGACCTCGTGCATCGTGGCGCCGGGGCGCACCGACGTGGGCCCCCCGCCGGCCGCGACGAGGTCCTGCACGGTCATCGTCTGGAGCTCCAGGGCGCCGGTGATCTGCGCCGAGTAGGCCTCGTCGAGGGCACCGACGTTCGCGGAGTGCTCGACGAGGTGCCGCAGGTCGTCGGGGTTCTGGCCGGTGGCGACCTGGTCGGCCGGCTCGACGCCGACCTTGCGCAGGCACCAGTTCGCGGCCTCGTTCAGCACCCGCAGCACCGGCCGGGTCAGCCACATGAACGCGCGCATCGGCGTGGCCAGCAGGATCGCGGACGTCTCGGGGTGCGCGATCGCCCAGGACTTCGGGGCCATCTCGCCGACCACGAGGTGCAGGAACGTCACGATCACGAGGGCCAGCACGAAGCCCGCGGCGTCGGCGACCCAGAGCGCGACGCCCCAGTCGGCGAACAACGGGGTCAGCCAGTGGTGCACGGCCGGCTTGGTGATGGCGCCGAGCGCGAGCGTGCACGCGGTGATGCCGAGCTGGGACCCGGCGAGCAGCACGGTCAGCTCGGTGGAGCTGCGCAGCGCGGCGCGCGCCGACCGGCTGCGGGGCGCGGCCTCCTCGAGGCGGTACCGCTTGGCGGCGAGCGCCGCGAACTCGACCGCGACGAAGAACGCGCTGAGCGCGATCAGGGCCACGGTGATCGCGATGACGACGACGGGGTCGCTCATCGGTCCTCCTCCTGGTCGCGGGTGATGGCGGCGGCGCGCTCGTCCTCGGTGGGCGGCGGGTCGGCGGGGACGGTGACGCGGACCAGCGCGGGCACGTGCCGCTCGATCGTCAGCACGTCGACGCGCATCCACACCGGGTCGGGCTCGCCGGCGTGGGCGAGCTCCCCGGGGTCGTCGGGCAGCAGCACGACGACGCTCGTGCCGGCCGCCGGCAGGGAGCCGTGCGCGGCGATGACCAGACCGCCGATGGTCTCGTGGTCGCCGCGCGGCAGGTCGCGCCCGACGGCGCGCTCCACCTCGTCGACGTGCACGTCGCCGGCCATCGTCCAGGTGCCGTCGTCCTCCACCAGCGTCGCGGGGAAGTCGCCGGGGTCGTGCTCGTCGGTGATCTCGCCGACGAGCTCCTCCGCGAGGTCCTCGAACGTCAGGACGCCGGCCAGGCCGCCGTACTCGTCGAGCACGCACGCGAGCTGGTTGCGGGTGGTGGCGAGCTGTCCGAGCGCGTCGGGCAGGCTCATCGACGTCGGCAGCAGTGCGGCCGGGCGCATCAGCGTCTCGACCGGGGCCTGCGACGGGCCGGCGACCGCGAGCACGTCCTGGAGGTGCACGACGCCGCGCACCTCGTCGTCCGGCCCGAGCACCGGGTACCGGGAGTGCCCGCTGGCCATGAGCTCGCGGACCTGGGTCACGGTGTCGCCGACGCGGACCACGTCGACGCGGGACCGGGGGATCATCGCGTGCTCGACGTCCTGGTCCGGGAAGTCGAGGATGCGGTCGAGCAGCATCGACAGCTCGCGGGGGAGGTCACCGCTCTCGGCGGACTCCGCGACGATGTGCTCGAGGTCGCGCGCCGTCGCGGAGTGCTCGACGTCGTGCACGGGCTCGATCCGCAGCACGCGCAGCAGCGCGTTGGACGCGGAGTCGAACACCCGGATCAACCAGCCGAAGACCCGCAGGTACAGCGTGGTCGACGTGGCGAGCGCCACCGCGACGGGCTCGGGGCGGGAGATGGCGAGGTTCTTCGGGAACAGCTCGCCGAACAGCATCTGCACGAGCGTCGACACCAGCAGGGCGAGGACGGTGCCGACCGCGATGCCCACCCCGGTGGGGACCCCGACGCCGCCGAGCGCCTCACCGAGCGACTCGCCGATCAGCGGCTCCGCGACGTAGCCGACCAGCAGCCCGGTCACGGTGATGCCGAGCTGGGCGCCGGACAGCATGAACGACGTGCGGCGCGTCACCTGGAGCGCGCGCCGGGCACCGGCGTCGCCGTCGGCCGCGCGCGCGTTCAGGCGCGACCGGTCGACGGCCATGTACGCGAACTCCTGGGCCACGAAGTAGCCGGTCACCGCGGTGATCGCCAGCACGACCACCAGGCCGAGCAGCAGGGACAGGACCCACATCACCTCTCACCCCCCGTCGCGGTCTCGTGCCGGTCCAGGGGGTGCCTACTGTCGCTGTCCATCTCTCTCCAGGTCGCCCGTCAGGTCAGCGCTCCAACGGTCGACCCGGCCGGGGAGTTCCCGCCGGGGACGAACGGGGACGAACCGGGTGCGTGAGGTGGGTCACGCGGGGGAGGCGTCGCCCTCGTCGGCCGGTTCGTCCGCGGGGTCGACGACCGGCGCCGCCTCCTCGGTGGTCATCGGCGGGTCCGTCTGGTGGAACCGGGAGTAGATCGCCCACGCGACCGAGACGAGCGGCACGGCGATCACCGCGCCGAGGATCCCCGCGGTCAGCGTGCCACCGGTCACCGCCAGCGCGACGACGACCGGGTGCAGGGACACCTGCTTGCCCATCACGAGCGGCTGGAGCACGTGGCCCTCGAACTGCCCGATCAGCGCGATGCCGATGCCGACGACCGCCGCCTGCACCGGCCCGTTGGCGGCGAGCGCGACGATCATCGCGACGACCATCGCCGCGGGCGCGCCGATCAGCGGGATGAACGCGCCGATCAGCACCAGGACGGCGAGCGGAGCGGCGAGCGGCACCCCGATCAGCGACAAAAGGACGAACGCGAGGATGCCGTCGGTCACGGCGATGATGACGGTGCCCCGGGTGTAGCCGGAGAACGTGTACCAGCCCGCGCCGCCCGCGGTCTTCCAGGACTCACGCGCGCCGGCCGGCATCTGGTTGACGAACCACGTCCACATCTCCGCGCCGCGCGCGAGGAAGAAGATCGCGCAGAACACCGACAGCGCCAGTGCCGTGAACACCTCGACCACGGAGCCCGCCGACGCCGCCGCCTGGCTCGCGAGGTCCCCGGCGTGCTGCTGGATCCACTCGCGGCCGTTGTCGATCCACTCGGCGATCTGCTCGTTGGTGATCGAGACCGGCAGCGGCCCGTTCTCCAGGAAGTCGACGATCTGGTCGATGCCGTCGCCGAACTGCCGGGACAGGGCCTGCCACTGGTTGGCGACCGAGTAGCCGACGTAGAACACCATCCCGGCGAGCACGAGGAACCCGGACAGCAGCCCGAGGGCCGTCGCCAGCGGCCGGGGCATCACGCGGCTGTAGAAGTCGACGACCGGGCGCAGCACGGCGGTGAACACGAACGCGATGAACACGGCGACGAACAGCAGCTGCACCTGGGACGTGGCGAAGAAGACCAGCGCCACCCCGGCGAGCAGGACCAGCATCCGCCAGGTGACGCCCGCGGAGGTCCGCAGCCAGCGCGGGACGCCGTCGTCCCCCGTCGCCGGGCCGGGCCGTCGCGGTCCGGCCACCCGCCGGGTGCCGCCCATCTGCTCCGCCATGACGTGCATCACCTCCGCACCGCGGCAGGGGCGTCCCGAGGCGGTCTCGGCGCGGCTCGCGGGCTCCGGCCAGTGTGCTCCTACCTGCGGATGCGTGCTCGGCGGCAAGTCCGTGCTAGGTTTTCTCCCGCACCTGAGGGGTTGTCAGGGCGCCGGTGTGCGCCTCACGACGACCGTTCGGGAGACACCTGTCCGGGTGGCGGAATGGCAGACGCGCTAGCTTGAGGTGCTAGTGCCCTAACGGGCGTGGGGGTTCAAGTCCCCCTCCGGACACTCGTTGAGACAGCGACGACGAAGGCCTCGACCCCCGCCAGGGTCGGGGCCTTCGTCGTCCACCCGCGGTGCGTCAGCGTGTCGGGCGGCCCGGTACGGCGCCTACAGCGGGTCGAGGATCCGCCGCAGGAACTGCTGCGTCCGCTCGTGCGCGGGCCGGCCGAGCACCTCGGCGGGCGGCCCCTCCTCGACGACCACGCCGCCGTCGATGAACAGCACGTGGTCCGCGACCTGCTGGGCGAACCGGATCTCGTGGGTGACGACGACCATCGTCCAGCCCTCGGCGGCGAGGTCGCGCATGACGGTCAGCACCTCGCCGACGGTCTCGGGGTCGAGCGCGGAGGTCGGCTCGTCGAACAGGATCAGCCGGGGGCGCAGCGCGAGCGCCCGCGCGATGCCGACGCGCTGCTGCTGCCCGCCGGAGAGCTCGTGCGGGTACGCGTCGGCCTTCGCGCCCAGGCCGACCTTCTCCAGGAGGGCGCGGGCCTCGGCGGTGGCCTCGGCGACCGGGCGGCGCTGGGCGTGCACGGGGCCCTCGACCAGGTTCTCCAGCGCGGTCCGGTGCGGGAACAGCTGGTGCGACTGGAACACCATCCCGGACTGGGCCCGCAGGCGCCGCAGCTCGGCCTGGCTGCGGCGTGCAGTGAAGTCCAGGCGCACGCCGGCGACCTCGACGGTGCCGGCGTCGGGGATCTCGAGGGCGTTGAGGCAGCGCAGCAGGGTGGTCTTGCCCGAGCCGGACGGTCCGATGACGACCGTGACGCTGCCGGGGGCGACGTCGAGGTCGATGCCGCGCAGCACCTGGTTGTCGCCGAACGACTTGGTCAGGCCACGCACCTGCACGAGCGGCGTGCCGGGGGAGGGGGTCGTCATGCTGCGCTCCGTCATGTCGCCACGTACCGGTCCAGGCGCCGCTCGAGCCGTCCCTGCGCGGACGAGAGCACCAGGCAGATCAGCCAGTAGATCACCGCGGCCAGCGAGTACAGGGTCATGAACTCGTACGTCGGGGCAGCGATCTCCTGGGCCTTGCGGAGCAGCTCGGTCACCATGATCGTCGAGGCGAGCGAGGTGTCCTTCACCAGGGAGATGAAGGTGTTCGACAGCGGCGGCACGGACACCCGCAGGGCCTGCGGCAGCACCACCCGGCGCAGCGTCATCGTCGGACCGAGGCCGATGGTCGACGCCGCCTCCCACTGGCCGCGCGGGACGGACAGGATCGCCGCCCGGATCGTCTCCGCCGCGTACCCGCCGACGTTCAGCGAGAACGCGATCACGGCGGACGGGAACGGGTCGATGACGACGCCGAGCGACGGCAGCGCGTAGAAGATGAGGAACAGCTGCACCAGCAGCGGCGTCCCGCGGATCACCGAGATGTACGCCCGCGCGAGCCAGGACAGCACCGGGACCCGGGACAGCCGGGCGAGCGCCACCAGCAGCGCGATCACGAGGCCGGCGGCGAACGAGATGATCGTCAGCGGGATCGTGCCGCGCACCGCGCCCTCGAGCAGCGGGCCGATGGACGTGCGCACCAGCTCCCAGGTGGTGTCGTTCACCGGCCCTCCTCACCGGCGGCGGACCGGGTCCGCGCCCGCCGGGGTCTCACTGCGAGACATCCTCGCCGAACCAGGTGGTGGAGATCTCGGCGAGCGTGCCGTCGGCGCGCAGCGCGTCCAGGGCCTCGTCGATGGCGGGTGCGAGGTCGGAGCCCTTGAGGACCGGGAAGCCCTGCTCGACGACGTCGTCGGTCTCGAACGCGATCTCGACGTCGGTGTCGCCGGTCGACTTCAGGTAGTCGAGGACGGCGAGGTTGTCGTTGAACGTCAGGTCGATGCGGCCCTGCTTGAGCAGCGCGATCGCCTGCGTGAAGCCCTCGACGGACTCGACGGTCGCGCCCGCGTCGGCGGCGACGGTGGACCAGTTCGACGTCGCGGACTGCGCGGTGGTCTTGCCGTCGACGTCGGCGAGCGACGTGATGTCCGTGGTGCCGGCCGGGACCACGACGACACCGGTGGACACCGTGTACGGCTCGCTGAAGTCGTACTTCGCGGTGCGCTCGTCGGTGATGCTGACCTGGTTCGCGATCACGTCGTACCGGTTCGCCTCCAGGCCCGCGAAGATCGAGTCCCACGTGGTCTCGGAGAACTCGACCTCGACGCCGAGCTGCTCCGCGACGGCGGTGATGACGTCGACGTCGTAGCCCGTGAGTTCGTCGGTGCCCGGGTCGTGGAAGCTGAACGGCGAGTAGGTGCCCTCGGTGCCGACCCGCAGCACCCCGGCCTCCTGGACCGCGGCGAGCGCGGAGCCGGGTGCGGCGGTGGAGCCCGAGCCGTCGTCCGACGCGTAGCCCGAGCCGCACGCGGCGAGGCCGAGCGCGGTGGCGGCGACGGCCGCCGCGGCGAGGGCGCGCGTGCGGGTGGGGCGCTGGGCGAGGGGTCGTGCGGTCATGACGGGTCTCCGGTCGTCGAGGGGATCAGTGTGAGGGGTGCGGCGGGCGGCGGCACGCGGGACGCGGCGCCGGCGCGGCGGGGGGGTGGGGCCGGACGGGCGCGAGGCCGGGCGGCTCCGGGGCGCCCGGGCTCGGGCGGGGCGGCGGCTCCGGGGGAGCAGCGGCTGCGGGGAGCGGGAGGGCTCCTGGTGAGCGCGGGGCGCGGGGCGACGCGTCAGCGTCGGGGGCGGCGACAACACGACCCGGGCACGACGGGGGTCCGTCGGGCAGGGGTCGGTGCGGTGGTCACGGCGTCAGGCTAGCAGCGACTCAGGCCCGCTCGGACGCGAAGCGCTGCTCGCCCACGACGGACAGCAGGCGCAGCTGCTCGGCGCCCCGCGACCGCGCGGGGGCGGTCAGCACGAGCAGCGCCAGCGACCGGTCCTCGGTGAACAGGGCCTGGCAGTCGAGCTCGATCGTCCCGAGCTCGGGGTGCACGAGCGTCTTGTGGTCCTCGAACCGGGTGGCGACCTCCTGCCGGTCCCACAGCGCCGCGAACTCGGGCGACCGCGGCAGGAGCGCGTCGACCAGCTCGGCGGCGCGGGAGCCGGGCCCGTCCGCGCCGTGCGCCAGCCGCAGCGACGCGACCAGCGCCCGGGAGTGCCGGGCGTGGTCGGCCTCGGGGTACCGGACCCGCTCGGTCTCCGGGCGGGTGAACCACCGGTAGGCCTCGCTGCGGTCCAGCCCCGTCCAGCCGGAGGCGTCCCCGAGCAGCGCGACGGCCATCCGGTTCTGCACCAGCGTCTCGCCCGTGGTGGACAGGATGAGCGCGGGGGAGTCCTCGAGCCGGTCGAGCACCCGCAGCAGCGCGCCCGGCACCCCGGCGGCGGTGCCGCGCCGGTCCGGCGGGGCGTGCCCGGCGAGCCGGTACAGGTGGTCGCGCTCGTCGTCGGTGAGCTGCAGCGCGCGGGCCACCGCGGCGAGCATCGGCACGCTCGGCTGCGGGCCGCGCCGCTGCTCGAGGCGCGTGTAGTAGTCGACGGACATGACGGCGAGCTGCGCGACCTCCTCGCGGCGCAGCCCGGCGGTCCGGCGGCGGACGCCCGCGGGCAGGCCGACGTCCTGCGGGCGCAGCTCCTCGCGGCGGCGGCGCAGGAAGGCGGCGAGCTCGGCGCGGTTCACCCGCCCATCATCGTCGTGGCGCGTCGGCGCAGCCAGGGACCGCGGATCCCCCGATCGGCCTGCTCTGGCAGGGTGCCGGGGTGTTCGGTTGGGTGGAGGCATGGACATCACCGGGAACACCGTCTTCATCCCCGGCGCGACCAGCGGCATCGGTCTCGCCCTCGCCGTCGCGCTGCACGAGCGCGGGAACACCGTCGTGGTCGGCGGGCGCCGTGCCGCCGTGCTGGAGCAGGTCGCCGCCGAGCACCCCGGCATCGGGACGGTCGTGGTCGACACGACCGACCCCGAGAGCATCGCCGCGGCGTCCGCCCACGTGATCGCCACCCACCCGGAGGTGAACGTGCTGGTCGCGATGGCCGGCATCATGCAGGCCGAGGACTGGCGCACACCGGCCGGGTTCGTCGACTCCGCGGTGCGGACGGTGACCACCAACGTGCTCGGGCCGGTCCGGCTGATCGGCGCGTTCGTCGAGCACCTGCAGACCCGCCCCGACGCGACGATCATGACGGTCTCCTCCGGGCTGGCGTTCGCGCCGCTCGCCGCGACCCCCAGCTACAACGCGAGCAAGGCCGCGATCCACCAGCTGAGCGAGTCGATCCGCCTCCAGCTCGCGGGCACCGGCGTCCGGGTGGTCGAGCTGGTGCCGCCGGCGGTCCGCACGCCCCTGATGCCGGGCCACGAGGACAACGCGGCGGCGATGCCGCTGGACGCGTTCGTCGCGGAGGTGCTCGCGCTGGTGGAGGCGGAGCCCGACGCCACCGAGATCCTGGTCGAGGCGGTGAAGTTCCTCCGGTACGGCGAGGCGCGCGGCGACTACGCGCGGGTCGTCGAGACGCTCAACCGGACGGACCCGCACGGGCGGTGACGCGGAGCCGCGGGGTGCGCTACTGAAGAGGAGCGCGGCCGGCACGCGGTCACGGTGTCGTGCTACGGAGAAGTAGCACGACACCACCGGGGGGCCCGGAGCCGTGAGGTGCACTGGGCGTCGGCCCCGGACTCCCGGGGCCGTCGTCGCTCCACCGCGGGGCCGAGTTCCGGAGACGTGACCGACACCGATGCCGAAGCGCCTGCTGTCCCTGCTGCTCTCCCTGTCGCTGCTGGTGGTCGCGCTCGTGGCGCCGGCCGGCGTCGCGGCGGCCGCGGGCTTCACCTGGCTCCAGACGTCGTTCACGCTCACCGCCGGCGAGCGCATCGCCACCACGCGCATCGCCGCGACCTCGCTGGTGCGCGGCATGGGCCGGGTGACGCTGGAGATGACCCTGGGCGACGTGCCCCGGGGTCTCGGGGTGCGACCGGTCTCGGACTGCATCGGCCAGGGGGGAGGCGTCTACCAGTGCATGGGCATCGCCGAGCTCTGGGGCGGACCCACCACGCCCGGCACCTACGAGGTCCCGGTGACGCTGCGGTTCGGCTCGTTCCAGGAGAGCGCCACCATCACGATCACCGTCCTGCCGGGGACGTCGTCCGCCGCGGACTCGACGCTCACGTCCTCGACCGGCGAACGCCGCGCGGACGGGCTCGACGCCCACGACGTCACGGTCGGGGTCCGGAGCGCCGCTGGGGTGCCGCTCGGCGGGCTGTCGAGCGCGCAGGTCGTGCAGGCGGTCGGTCTCCAGGTGACGGGCGCCCGGATCGGCGCCTTCGTCGAACAGCCGGGCGCGGACGAGGCGGAGTACGGCCTCTACCGCGCGCCGGTGACCTCCACCACCGCCGGGACCGCCCAGGTGACCGCCGGCGCGCAGGGCAGCCCGCGCTCGCTGGTGTTCACGAGCGTCTACTCGGCGGCGGACTCCGCGCTCTCGGTGTCCGACGGGCCGCGTCGGGCGGACGGCGAGCACGCGCACACCGTGACCCTCGACCTGCGCAACGGATCCGGGGTCGGGCTCACCGGCCTCACGGACGCGCAGGTGCGGTCGACCGCGGACGTCGCGGTGCCCGGCGCCTCGCTCGGGGCGTTCCGCGAGGTGGCCGGCGGTCGTTACGAGGCTCCCGTCACCGCGAGCACCCCGGGCGCGTACCCGGTCACCGCGTCGGCAGCGGGTTCCCCGGCGACGGTGACGTTCGTCGAGCCCGCCGTGGCGCGCCCCGACACGGCGGAGCTCGCCGCGGGCGCCCGGGACGTCCGGCTCGACGTGCTGGCCAACGACTCCGGCGACGCGCTGCGGGTGGTGACGGCCTCGCTCGAGGCGGCGGCGGGTGCGGTGCGCGTCGCCCCGGACGGCAGCCACCTCCTGCTGGACACGGCACCCGGGTTCGCCGGTCGGGCGACGGTCCGGTACGAGGTCCTCGACGCGCACGGCTTCGCGGCGGCGTCGACGGTGTCCGCCTCGGCGTACGCGGTTCCTGCGCTGCGGGACGGCGCCGCCCGGGTGGGCGTCGGCGGCACCGTCGACGTGGACGTCCAGGCGCTCGTCCTGTCCTCGGACGCCCCCGCGCAGGGCGACGGGACCTTCCCGGGGCTGCGCCGTCCCGCGGAGGTCGTCGCGGCGTCGGCCGACCGGGGTACCGCGTCGGTGACCGGCGGCGTGCTGACCTACCGGGCCCCGGCCGGGTACGTCGGGACCGCGACGGTCGAGGTGACCGCGCGCGACGACCTCGGGCAGCAGGGGTCGGGCGAGGTCCTGGTGACCGTCGTCGCCGTGCCGGTGCTGCGTGATGTGACGCGGGAGGTGCGGTACGGGACGGAGCTCGTCGTCACGCCGGCGGACCTGGGGGTCGTCCCCGGGCTGGACCTGGTGTCCGCGGAGGTGGGCTCCGGTGACGTGACGTTCGAGGCGCGCGCGGACGGGACCTTCCGCTACTACGCGGAGCCCGGCCACGTCGGGACCAGCGCGTTCCGGGTCGAGTACGCGGACGACCTCGGGCAGCGGGCGACCGCCACGGTGCGCGTGACCGCGGTGCCGCCTCCGGTGGTCGCGCGCGACGACGCCGTCGACCTGCCGTCCGGTGCCGTCGACGCGGCCCTGGACGTCCTCGACGGGGACGACGGGGACGGGCTGCGCGTGCTCGGTGTGAGCGACGTCGACCCCGCGCACGGCTCGGCGCGTCCCTCCCCGGACGGCGCTGCGCTGCTGTTCACGGCGGCGGAGGGCTTCGTCGGCCGGACCGCGCTGCGCTACGAGGTCGGTGACGGGTTCGGCCAGCGCGACACGGCACTCGTCACCGTGACGGTGTTCGCACCCCCGGCGCTGGAGGGCGCGCGCCACCGGGTCGGCGTGGACGGGACCGTCGACGTCGACGTGCAGGCCCTGGTGGTCGGCTCGGTCGACCCGCCGCAGGGTGCCGGGCCGCTGCCCGGCCTGCGACGCTCCGCGACGGTCACGGCGGCCGAGGCGCTGCACGGCGACGTCGAGCTGGTGGGCGCCGTCCTCGCGTACCGGGCGACGCCCGGCTTCACCGGAACCGACACCGTGGTGCTGACCGCGACCGACGACCTCGGGCAGACGGCGACCGGCGAGGTCGAGGTCGAGGTCGTCGCGCCGCCGACGCTGCGGGACGTCGCGCTCGAGGTCCCGTACGGCACCGAGACCGTCGTCACGGAGGCCGACCTGGGCGTGCCCCCGGGCCTGGAGCTGGTGTCCGTGGACGAGCGTGCGGGAGACGTGCGCTTCGAACGGCTCGGCGACGGGTCGTTCCGGCACCACGCGGTCGCGCGGTACGTCGGGACCGACTCGTTCGCGGTGACCTACGCGGACGACCTCGGGCAGCAGGCGACAGCGACCGTCACGGTCACGGTCGTGCCGCCCCCGCTGGTCGCCTGCGACGACGTCGCGGACGTGGCCTCGGAGGTCGTCGACGTCCCGCTCGACGCGCTGGCGGGGGACTCGGGGGACGAGCCGCGGGTGGTCGACGCGGTGGTGCGGCAGTCGCACGGCGGCACCGCGCGGCCGTCGCCCGACGGACAGGACGTGCTGTTCACCGCCGCGCCCGGCTTCGTCGGCAGCACGGTCGTGGACTACACGATCGAGGACGCCGTCGGTCAGCGGGCCCAGGCGACGGTGACGGTGCACGTCTACGCGCCGCCCCTCGTGCACGACCTGACGCGGCGGATCGCCGCGGAGGGCAGCATCGAGCTCGACGTCGCCCGCCTCGTCGAGCCGCCCGCCGCCGCGCCGGTGGCCCGTCTGGCGCTGCCGGGGCTGCGCCGCCCGGCGCAGGTCACGCAGGCGCGTGCCCGGTACGGGAGCGTCGACCTCGTCGACGGCGTGCTGACGTACCGGGCCGCGGCCGGGTTCGTCGGGACCGACACCGTCCGGCTCGTCGCGCGGGACGACCTCGGCCAGACCGGCAGCGGCGAGGTGACCCTCGAGGTGGTGGCCCCGCCGGTGCTGCGGGACGTGCGGGTGGACGCGGTCGCCGGCACCACGTCGGTCGTGACCCCGCAGGACCTGGGCGTGGCCCCGGGTCTGGAGCTGGTGTCCGCCGACGCGGGCACCGGGGCGGTCGTGTTCGAGGTGCGCGCGGACGGGGCGTTCGAGCACCGCGCACCCGCCGGGTACGCGGGGACCGACGCGTTCCGGGTGGCCTACGCCGACGACCTCGGCCAGGTCGCCCACGCGACCGTGACCGTGGCCGTCCGGCCGGCCGCCGACGCCGGTGCCCCCGGAGCCGGTGCACCCGGGACCGGGGACGGGGTGCTGGCGGTGACCGGGGTGGCGGCGACCTCCGTGGCGCTGCTCGCGCTCGCGCTCGGTCTCGGCGGTCGGGCCCTGGTCGGACTCTCCCGGCTGCGACGGGAGGACTCGGACGCGTGAGCCCTACGCCCGCACCGTGACCCCCGCGGCCCCCGCGCTCGCCGCGGTCCGCCGGCAGACCTCGTCCCACGGGGTCGGGGCGATCCCGAACCGCTCCTGCGCGGCGGTGGAGTCCAGCACGTAGGGTCGGGTGAACTGGTAGAGCAGGGGGCGGAGATCCCGCATCAGCGGGGAGACGAGCCCCAGGGCGCGCACACCGGCGGGTCCGATCGCGCGGACCGGGACGGCGGGGCGACCCGCGGCGGCGAGCACGTCCGCGACGGCCTCGGCCTGGGTGCGCGGCGGGTTGCTGGGGACGTGCCAGACCCGGCCGTGGGCGCCGGGGTCGTCCGCCGCGGCCACGAGCGTCCGGGCGACGTCCAGCACGTCGGTGAAGGTGTGCGGCTGGTCGACGCGCCCGACCATCGTCACCGGCCGGCCGCGCAGGGCGGTGGGCAGCACCCGGCTGACGTGCCCGACGCCGGTGCCGACGTAGTCGGAGCCGCGCACCTCGACCGCGCGGACCCGGCCGGCCTCGTGCGCGGCGCGGGCGTCGGCCCACAGGCGTGCCCGCAGGACGCCCTTGCTGTCCGCCGCGGCGTCGGGCAGACCCTCGTGCATCGGTCCGTCGACCCGGCCGAGCGGGTAGAGGTTGCCGACGATCGCGTAGACCGCTCCGGAGCTCTCGGCGGCGGCGAGCAGCGACGCGGCGACGGGCGGCCACACCCGCGCCCACTGCGTGTAGCTGCCCGGGTTCACGGCGTTGTAGAGCACGTCGGCGCCGTCCGCGGCGCGGCGCAGCGCCTCGGCGTCGGCGGCGTCGAGCGCGAGGTGCCGGGCCCCGGGCACGCCGGTCGGGCGGCCCGAGCGGGTCGCGACGGTGACGGCGTCCCCGCGGGCGGTGAGCAGGGCGGCGAGCGCGCGGCCGACGGGGCCGGCCCCGACGACGAGGTGGGATGCGGTCATGACGACTCCTCCGACTAAGGGAGAGCGGTGCTCTCGGAGTCAGTCTGGCGCGCACGGGGCCGCCTGGCAAGAGCAGTGCTCTCGGTTGTGGCAGGTGCTCTCCCTGTCGCAGGATGCAGCGTGACCTCCCGCGCCCCGACCGCCCGCCAGCTCGCCCGCGAGACCGTCCGCGCCGGGATCCTCGCCGCGGCGCGGGCCCGCCTGGCGCAGGACGGGGCCGCAGGGCTGAGCCTGCGGGCGGTCGCGCGGGACGTGGGCATGGTGTCGTCGGCCGTGTACCGGTACTTCCCCAGTCGCGACGACCTGCTCACGGCGCTGCTGGTCGAGGCGTACGACGCGCTCGGCGCGGCCGTCGAGGAGGCGGACGCCGCCGCGGGTCCCGAGGTCGGCGCCCGCTGGGTCGCCGCGTGCCGCGCGATCCGCCGCTGGTCGCTCGCGCACCCCGCCCAGTTCGCGCTGCTCTACGGCAGTCCCGTCCCGGGGTACGCCGCCCCGCAGGACACCGTCGTCCCGGCGACCCGGGTGGTCGCGGTGCTGCTCGGCGTGGTGCTCGCCGCCGTGGCCGAGGGCGCTGCGCCCGCCCGCCCCGCCGGAGCGCCTGCGGGGGCCGAGGAGGCCGTCGCGCAGGCGCTGGCGTTCGCCCGGGCCCGCGGCGACGTGACCGGCGACGACGCCCCCGAGGTCACGGTCCGCACGCTGATGGCGTGGACTACGCTGTTCGGCGCGGTCTCGTTCGAGCTGTTCGGCCACTACGTCCGGGTGGTCGAGACCGACGCGTTCTACGACCAGCTCGTCGCCCGGCTGGCGGGGGACCTCGGGTTCGCGGCGGTGTTCGGGGCGTCCTAGGCGGTCGGGCGTCGCGGGTTCGTCGACGGCCTCCCGTCAGGCGCTCGGTGTCACCGTGCCGGCTCGCCGCGCGGCGTCACGACCAGCAGGTCGCCCACCTGGCACCCGAGCACGTCGCACACCGCCGTCAGCGTGGAGAACCGGATCGCGCGCGCCCGGTCGTTCTTCAGCACGGACAGGTTGACCACCGTCACCCCGACCAGCTCGGCGAGCCGGGTGAGCGTCATCCCGCGCTCGGCCAGCAGCTCGTCCAGCCGGCAGTGGATCCGCCCGGCGTCGTCCTCGGGGGGCATCAGACCAGGCCCTCGGTGTCGCGCTGCATCCGCTCGCCGGCGCCGAACGCCGCGGCGAGCGCCCCGACGGCCATCGCCGCGAGGATCGCCGTCCAGGACACCGGGGTGCGCACCTCGTCGGCGACGGCGGGGTCCGCGACCAGGGCGAGGACGCCGTTGGTGGCCATCACGGTGAACGCGAGGTGCAGCGCCCAGCCGCCGGCGACCAGCACCGACGCGGCCGTGATGAGGCGGGTGGCCGTGCGGGAGAAGAACTGGCCCGAGAGCATCTGCCGGCACAGCAGCAGCACGCAGACCGTGACGGCGATCGTCGCGAGCGGCGGGACCGCGGCGGCGCCCAGGGCGGACGCGAAGGTCGCCACGGGCATGTCGGAGACCGGGAGGGCGGCGCCGTCGACGGTGGCGGGCACGAGCGCGCCGCCCGGGCCGATCGGCAGCTCGACGTGCGCGCCGGTGAGCAGGACGTCGACGGGGACGTCGCGGTTCGGCAGCAGCCGGGCGACGTCGCCCACCAGCCGGACGAGGCTCGCGACGATCACGACCGCGCCCACGACGAGCACGCTCCACAGGTCGGCGGGGCGGGCGAACAGCGGCGACTTCTCCGGCACGGCGGTCTCCTCATATCGTTTCTCGATGTTATCGACAGACGATACACACGAGGGCGTCGGTGATCCACTCCGCCAGGGGAGGCGAGAGGGTCAGCGCCGCCGCGCGTGCTCCGCGACCACGACACCGGACTCGAACGTCCGCGACGCCACCAGGTCCAGCGCGACCGGCGCGTACGCGGTGCGGCCGAACAGGGGGATGCCGTCGCCGAGCAGCAGCGGGTTGCGCTTCACCACCAGCCGGTCGATCTCGCCGACGAGCTGTGCGGCCAGCTCGCCGCCCCCGCAGAGCCAGATGTCCGCGCCGGGCTGCTCCTTGAGCGCGCGCACCGTCGCGACGGGGTCGCGGTCCGTGACGACGAGGTTCTCGGCCGTGCCGGTGCGGCGCCGGGAGAACACGATCTGCTCCAGGTGGCGGTACGGGCTGTCGACCCCCTGGTCGAGGCCGACGGCGTAGGTGTTCCAGCCCATCAGCACGGTTGCGAACCGGCTGCGGGTCTGCGGGACGCCCAGGTGCTCCGCCGCGGCCGTCGGGAGGGTGTCGGCGTACGCGGCGGCCTGGAAGGCGATGTGGTCGCCGGTGACGGGGAACGCGTCGAACTGGCCGTCCGGGCCGGCGATGTAGCCGTCCAGGCTGGCGGCGACGTAGTACACGAGCTCGCGCACAGGGTGGTCCTCTCGTCGTCGGGGGATCGCGGTCACGGTAGGGCGGGTCGCTCGTCCGGCGCGCGGGGATTCTTCCCACCGGCCGTTCGGGTGAGAGCGACGAGTTCACCCGCGAATCAGCCCAAAAGTGGTCAAACCGGACACTAGCCTCGGGGCACCGAGGCTCACCGGCAGCGTCGCCACCCCCCGGAGGACACCGTGCACACCCGTCTCATCGCCCTGCCCGCGGTGACCGACGCCGACGTCCAGGCCTGGCGACGCCTCGCCGAGGACGCCGCCGAGCCCAACGCGTTCCTCGACCCCCGGTTCCTCGTCCCCGCGCGGCACCGCGCGGGGGAGGCCGCCGACCTGCGGCTGCTCGTCGTCCAGGACGGCGGGGAGTGGGTCGGGGCGCTCGCGGTCACCACCAAGGCGGTCGCCCCGGGCGTCCCGGTGCGCGCCGCCACCACCGGCGGCCGGTTCATGACGACGCACTCCGACCGGCACCACCCGCTGCTGCGCCGGGGCCGCGAGACCGAGGCGCTCGAGGCGCTGCTGCGCGGCGCACGCCGGGTCGGCCTGCCCGGGCTCGTCCAGCTGCAGCACTTCCCGGCCCAGGGCCCGCTCGCCGACGCGCTCGCCCGGGTGCTGCGCCGGTCCTCGATGCTCGTGCACGAGCGGCGGCGCGCCACCAGCGCCTTCGCGACCCGGACCAGCCTCCCGTCCGTGCGGCGCCTCGACGCCGGCGCTCGCGCGATGGTCGTCGACCCGCCGCTCGCGTGCGACCACATGGGCTCCGGGCGGCGCAAGGACCTGCGCCGCCGGGTCCGCAAGCTCGAGCGCGAGCTCGGCGGCCCCCTCGAGCTGCACGACGTGAGCGCCGACCCCGGCGCGGACGACGCGTTCGTCGACCTGCAGGCCTCCGGGTGGAAGGGCGACGGCGAGCGGGGTGGTGCCGCCCTCCGGCTCGACCCCGTCGCCCTGCGCTGGTTCCGGGAGGTGCTGGCCGGGTTCCGGCGGGACGGCGACGTGCTCGCGCTCCGCCTCGTCGCCGGCGGGCAGACGCTCTGGACGGGCTACACCCTGCGGTCGGGCGGCACGTACTTCGGGTTCCTCGACGCCTACGCCGACGAGCACCGGCAGCACAGCCCCGGCGCGATCGGGCGGCTCGCGGAGCTGGCCCACCTGTTCGCCGCCACCGACGCACCGCACCTCGACCCCGCGTTCGACGCCCGCTACGCCACCGGCGCGCAGCTGTACCCCGACCAGCGCACCCACGTGGACCTGCTCGTGTCGACCCGAGGACTGGTCGCGCACAGCGCCGTGCGGGCGGCGCCGGTCGCGAAGAAGCTCGGGTTCGGCGCCCACGCGCTCGCGGCCCCGCTGGTCCCCGGGTACGCCGCGGAGCTGGAGCAGGTGCTCACCCTCGTGGGCGCCGGCGTCTGAGCCCGGCGCCGCGGGGCGCGGTCTGGTCCCGACCACCCCCGCCCCGCAACTACGCTGTCCGGCGATGATCACTCGTGCCGAAGGGGCGTACCTGGGCGCCGTCCGGGCCTTCCAGAACCCGATGCTGGACCTGCTGCACAAGCGGTACGCCCCCCTGGTGGTGTCGCTGCTGTCGGTGGTGTTCACCGCGGAGCGACCCCACGTCCCGGTCGCGGACGCGCACACCGAGGTCGGCGACGCCCTCGACCAGCTGCGCGCCGCCGGGTACGAGGAGAACCTGCCCACCGGCACCGCGCGCGACCTGTGCCGCCAGTGGGCCGACGCGGGCTGGCTGGTGCGTCAGGTCCTCGACGACGACGTCGAGGTCTACCAGCTGTCCGCGCACGCCGTCGGGGCCCTCGAGGTCGCCGGGCGCGCGGGCGGCACCCGCGCGCGCGTGTCCCAGTCCCGGGTCCGGACGCTGCTCGACGCCGTCGGGCGGCTCGCGGAGGACGCCGACCCCGACGTGCTCATGCGGATGGCCCGGCTCGACGCCGAGATCGCCCGGCTGCGCGCCGAGCTCGAGCACGTGCAGAAGACCGGGACGGTCGAGCAGGTCGACGACGAGCAGCTGCTCGAGGAGGCGGAGAACGTCCTGCACCTCGTGCGGGAGCTGCCCGCGGACTTCGCCCGCGTCGCAGAGTCGATCAAGGCGATGCAGCGCGACGTCGTCACCGCGCTGCGTCAGGACGAGCGGCCCACCGGCGAGGTGCTGCGCGAGTACCTGGAGCGTGGCGAGCACGTCATGGAGTCCACCGCCGAGGGCCGCGCGTTCGCCGGCGCGCTGCGCCTGATCGGCGACCCGCAGCGGCTCGACCAGCTCGCGAGCCAGCTCGACGTCGTCCTGCGGCACCGGTTCACCCGCCGGCTGCCCGCGCCGCAGCGCGCCGAGCTGCGGGAGATCGGTCGGCGGATCGAGCAGGGCCTGGACCAGGTGTTCACCGCCCAGCGCGAGGCGTCGTACGTCATCACCGCGCAGGTCCGCAACCACGACCCGCTGCGGGACCGGCAGGTCGACGAGCTGCTCCGCGACGTCATGACCGGCCTGCAGGCGTGGGTGCCCGGCGCCCGCCGGGGGCAGGCCGTCGACCCGCTGCGCCGGCTGCCCGTCGCGGAGGTCGAGCACCTGCGGCAGTCCGCCGGCGACCTGCGCCGGGCCCAGCCGCCGAGCCCGCTCGCCGAGTGGGACGACGACGGTGGCGACGCCGCGGCCGACGAGGCGCTGGCCTGGGGCGGGCCGCACTACGCCGAGCTGGGGCAGCACCTGCGGGGCTTCGCGCGCGACGCCGCGCAGGTGGACGTCGCCGCGGCGTTCAACGCCGCCCCCGCGGTGCTGCGCCGGCCGGTGGACCTGCTCGGGCTGCTGGAGATCGCGCACCAGCGCGGCATGGTCGAGACGGACGAGGTCGCCTACGTGGACGCGGTCCGCCCCGACGGCACGCGCCGCCGGTTCGCGTTCGGCGCGGTGACCACCAGGAGCACGGACGACGAGGACGAGGGACGCGACCGATGACCGACCAGACCACCACGACCGAGGTGCCGGACGAGGTCGTCGAGCCCGGCGACCCGTTCATCACTCCCGTGCCGATGGAGGAGGACCCGGCCGAGCTGTTCGCCGGCGACTCCGGCACGCTCGACGCCGACGTCCGCCGCGTCCTGGTCCGGCTGCTCCAGCGCCGGTTCCTGCTCGCGGACAGGAACCGCGCGCAGTGGCGGACCCTGCTCGACAACCAGCAGGTCATCGAGTCGCGGCTGCACGACCTGTTCGTGCACCTGGTCGTCGACCACCAGCGCGGCGTCGCGTACAAGAAGCAGGTCCGCTCCGCCGAGCTCGACGTGCCGGTGCTGCTGCGCGACGAGGCGTACACCCGCGCCGAGACGCTGGTGCTGGTGCACCTGCGGTCCGTCTACCTGCGCGGGCAGAGCGCGGGGGAGGCGTCGGTGCGCGTCGACGTCGAGGAGATCGAGCAGACGGCGCTGACCTACTTCGACCCCGACGACACCAACGTCGCCGCGCGGCAGCGGGAGATCCGCACCGCCGTCGCACGCCTCGCGAAGGAGGGCGTCGTCGAGGAGGAGTCCGAGGGGCGGTTCCGCGTCACGGCGCTGGTCGAGATCGTGCTCAGCAACGAGCGGCTGGCCGAGCTCAGCGCCTGGCTGCGGGAGCAGGTGCGCACGGGCGGTGAGCCGCTGGTGATCGACGAGCCGGACGCCGAGGCGGTGCCGGAGGTCGAGACCGACGCCGTGTCCGAGGCCGACGCCGCGCCCGAGACCGGCGACGAGCCGCAGCCCGACCCCGGCCCGACCCTCGAGGAGGCCGCCGCGGCGGACACGGGCACCACCACGACCGAGGAGGTCGCGCGATGACGATGGTCGACACGCTGTTCGGGCTGGTGCCCGCCGCGTCCACCGGGCAGCAGTGGGTCGCCCGCGACCTGCAGCTGGTGAACTGGGGCGGCTACGACGGCCACCACCGGGTGCGCCTGGCCTCGACCGCCACGCTGCTGTCGGGCGGCTCGGGCTCGGGCAAGTCCACGCTGATGGACGCCTACATCGCGCTGCTCATGCCGCACACCACGCCGTTCAACGGTGCGTCCAACGGCGGGGTCGTGGGCCGGCCGCGCGGCAAGGACCAGCGCAACATCCTGTCCTACGCGCGCGGCAAGGTGGACGAGTCGCGGACCGAGGACGGCACCCGGCAGCGGGTGCTGCGCGGCGACGACCGGGACACCTGGTCGGCGATCGCGATGACCTGGGTCGACCAGGCCGGCCGCGAGTTCACCGGCGTGCGCGCCTGGTACGTCCCGTCGGCCGCCCGGACGCTCGAGGACGTGCTGGCGCTGCGCGCGACGGCGGACGGACCGTTCGACCTGCGGGAGCTCGAGGACGCGGCCGCGGACCGGTTCGCCCGGCCGGTCGTCGTCGCGCTCGGCCTGACGCCGTTCGACACCGACCGCGAGTTCACCGCGCGACTGCACTCCACGCTGGGCATCGGCGCCACCGGCGACGGCACCAAGGCGGTCGCGCTGCTCGGCCGGATCCAGGCGGGCCAGCAGATCACCACCGTCGACGCCCTGTACAAGGCGATGGTGCTGGAGGAGCCGAGCACGTTCGCCACGGCGGACGCCGTGGTCGAGCAGTTCGACAAGCTGTCCGGCACCCGCGAGCAGATGATCACCGCCCGCCAGCAGGTCAAGGCGCTGGAGGCGATCCGCGGGCACCGCGCGGCCGTCGACGAGGCCGCCGAGCGGCTGCGCGTGATCGACCAGGTGGGCACGTTCGACGACGAGGGCTCGCCCGCCGCGCTGTGGAAGCACGAGCGGCGCCTCGGGCTGCTGCGCGCCGTCGAGGAGGAGCTGCAGCGCGGCCACCAGCAGGCCGAGCGGCGCGCGGTGGAGACCACCGGCCGGATCGCCGCGGCGCGCTCCGAGCTGGACGGCGTCCGGGAGACCCTGTGGTCCTCCGGCGGCGACCGGCTGGCGACCGCGCAGCGCGAGCTCAGCGCCACGCAGGACAAGCTGGAGCGCGTGACCCGGGCGCGGACCCGGCTCGACGAGGTGCTGCGCACCGGCCTGGGCACCGCCGTCAGCACCGAGGCGGAGTTCGACGCCCTCGCCGCCCGGGGCCGGGCGGCGCAGTCCGACGGCGACGCGAAGTCCGCCGCGCGCACCGACTTCGGCGCCGCGATGGCGGAGAAGAAGGCCGCCGGCGTCGACCTCGCCGTGCTCCGGTCCGACCGCGACGCCGTCGCGCGCCGGTCCGACAACATCCCCGGCGAGCTGCACCGCGCCCGCGCGGCGCTGGCCGAGGCGGCCGGGCTCACCCCCGAGCAGCTGCCGTTCGTCGCCGAGCTGATCGAGGTCCGCACGGAGCACGAGCCGTGGCGCGAGGCGTTCAACCTCGCGCTCGGCGGGTTCGCGACCCGGCTGCTGATCGACTCGGCCCACCTGACGGCGTTCCGCCGGGCGATCGACGCCGTGCCGACCGGCCGCCGGATCCGGTTCGAGGGCGTGCCGACGGACCTGACGTCCGACGTGGCGCTCGACGGCCGGACGCTGCCGGGGCGGCTGGACTTCCGCCCGGGGCCGTTCACCGGCTGGCTGCGCAGCGAGCTCGCCGCGAAGTTCGCCTACGTCTGCGTCGACACCCCCGGCGAGCTGTCGCAGCACGCCAAGGCGCTCACCCGCGGCGGCCAGGTCTCCGAGGGGCGCCGCGGCGCGCACGGCGGCCAGGGGCACGCGAACGTCCTCGGCTTCACCAACAGCCGCCGGCTCGCGTACCTGGACGAGCAGATCGCCGCCGCCCAGGTGCGCCTGGAGGCCGCCGAGCAGCAGGTGCAGGCCGCCGAGGAGCGTCTCGACTCCCACGACGTCGAGCTGCGCGCGTACGAGCAGCTCGACGCCGTCAGCTGGGACCAGGTCGACGTCGCCGCCGTCGAGGCCGAGCAGGCGCGCTGGGCCCGGGTCATCGAGGACGTCACGGCCGGCAACCCCGAGGTGACGCGCCTGCAGCAGCGGGTCGCCGAGCTGGAGGCCACGATCCGGTCGCTCACCGAGGAGGTCGGCCGCACCAAGGGCGCCGCCGAGGACCTGGGCGGACGCTGGTCGTCGGTCACCGACGAGGTCGACGTCGCCCAGCTCGCCCTGGACACGGCGCAGGACGCCGGGGTCGAGGTCGGGGACGACCAGCGCGCGTACCTCGACGCGCTGCTCGGCGGCACCGGCTCGTCCGGCGGCCCGGGCGCCGTCGCACCCGCGCCCGTCACGGCGCTGGCCGCGTTCGACGGCACCGTCGCGCGCGCGAACGAGATCCTCCGGGGCGACCGGCAGGCCGCCCAGCAGACGATCGGCACCGCGCGCGAGTCGCTGCGCCGCACGTTCGAGACGTTCGTCGAGCGCTGGCCCGACCCGAACCTCGGCACCGACCCCGACGGCGCGTACGGGGACTTCGAGCGCATCCTGTCGGCGCTGGAGACCAACGGGCTGCACGAGCTCGAGGCGGAGTGGCGCAAGAGCCTGCTGCGCCTGTCCGGCAACGACCTCAGCGACCTGCACAACGCGCTCAGCCGCTCGGTCCGGGAGATCAAGGAGCGGATCCGCCCGGTCAACGACATCCTCGCGGACCTGCCGTTCGCCGACGACGACCACCGGCTGCGGATCGACGCCCGCGACACCCAGTCGACGGTCGTCGCCCGGTTCCGCAAGGAGCTCAAGGACCTGCGCGACCTGCTCGCGACCGAGGCCACCGACGCCGAGCGGGAGCGCCGGTACCACCGGATGGCGAAGGTCATCGACCGGATCCGCCGGACCGCGCCCGACTTCGCCGACCTGGTCGACGTGCGCCGCCACGTGCGGCTCAGCGCCGAGAAGGTCGACCTCGAGGGCAACCACGTGGCGCTGTACGACCACATCGGGGAGAAGTCCGGTGGCGAGTCGCAGGAGCTGGTGGCGTTCATCGTCGGCGCGGCCCTGCGGTACCAGCTCGGCGACGCCGGGGCGGAGCGTCCCCGGTACGCGCCGGTGTTCCTCGACGAGGCGCTGATCAAGGCCGACGCCCGGTTCACCGGCCGCGCGATCGGCGCGTGGCGCGGGCTCGGGTTCCAGCTGGTGATCGGCGCGCCGAACGACAAGTTCAGCGCCCTGGAGCCGCACGTCGACCTCAAGTACGTCGTGCTGAAGGACACCACCGGCCGCTCGCGGACCAAGCCGGTCGCGGGCGTGGCACCCACGGCATGACCCCGGTCGACGCGCGCCCGGAGCCGGAGGTCCTGCTGGTCGCGGGCCGCTCCGGCTCCGGGAAGTCGGCGGTGGCGTTCGAGCTGTCCGCCCGCTGGGCGCGCGCCGGCCTCGCGCACTGCCTGGTCGACGGGGACAACCTCAGCGCCGCGTACCCCAAGCCGGCGCGCGACCCGCAGGGGACCGGGCTGACCGAGGCGAACCTGCGCGCCGTCTGGGCGACGTACGCCGCCGCGGGCTACCGGCGCCTCGTCTACGTGAACACGGTGAGCGTCCTGGAGCGGGAGCTCGTCGTGCGCGCCCTCGGCGGCCGGGCGCGGGTGACCGGCGCCCTGCTCACCGCCTCGGCCCGCACCATCCACGACCGGCTCGGCGCCCGCGAGATCGGCACCGAGCTGCGCGCGCACCTCGACCGCAGCGCGGCCGCCGCGGAGCTGCTCGACCGCGCGGCCGGGGCGTGGGTCGCGCGCGTGCCCACCGACGGGCGGGACGTCGAGGTCGTGGCGCGCGACGTCGCGGCGGCGTCGGGGTGGGAGACCGCGGGCGCCTGACGCCGGTCGCACCCGACCGCCGTCCTGTCGCCGCCCGACCCGAGCCGTGACATCGTGCCCGCATGCCGACCGACGCACGGGCCGACACCCTCGCCGTCCACGACCGCCCGCCCGTGCACGCGGCCTGGCACGTCGGGTCGCCCGCCGGGCTGCTCGCCGCGGCGCTCGTCTGCGGGTCCGCGGTGCTGCTGTTCGCGGTGCACGTCCGGCCGCTCGGCTACCTCCCGCTGGTGGCGGGCGTCGTGCTGGGCCTGCTCGTCGACCGCGCGCTCGGCCGCGACCTCGCGCTGATCGGCACCGGCATGGCGATCATCTCGACCATCTCCCTCGAGGCGGACCTGTCCGACGCCGGGATGCTGCGGTTCACCGTCGCGCTGTCCCTGGCGGTGCTCGTGCCGTGGGCGCTGTCCCGGTGGGTGTTCGGGCAGCGGACCATCCGGTTCCCGGTCGCGACCGGCCGACGCTGGACCCGCGCGCAGTGGGTCTACCTGGTCGTGGTGGCGGTCGCGGGCTACCTGATCCTGCCGTTCTACTTCATCGGGTCCGGCGCGTACCGGAACTGGCCGGAGATCACCGGCGGGGCGGAGATCGCCCGGCTGTTCGTCGGGGTGAACGCCGTCGGGATCTGGGACGAGCTGTTCTTCATCTGCGTGGTGTTCGCGCTGCTGCGCCGCCACCTGGGGCTGTGGGTGGCGAACCTGCTGCAGGCGACCGTGTTCGTGTCGTTCCTGTGGGAGCTCGGCTACCGGGAGTGGGGCCCGCTGCTCACGATCCCGTTCGCGCTGGTGCAGGGCTGGATCTTCGTGCGCAGCACGTCGCTGTCGTACGTCGTGGCGGTGCACCTGCTGTTCGACCTGGTGGTGTTCGGGGTGCTGGTGCACGCCCACCACCCGGAGCTGCTGGACGTGTTCGTCACCGCTCCCCGGTGACGTCCTCGGCGGGCGCCTCGTCCAGCGGCGCCGCCGCCTCGTCCGCGTGGGCGACGTGCCGCAGCTGCCGCCAGATCACCACGACGAACACCGCCGACCCCACGGCCGCGAACCAGAACGGCGCCGCCACGCCCCAGTGCTCCGCGAGCACCCCGCCGAGCCCGGACCCGAGCACCAGCCCGCCGAACACGCCCACGGTGTTGACCGCCCCGACCCGGCCCTGCAGCGCCCCCGGGACGGCGCGCTGCCGCACCGTCACGGACGTCGTGCCCCAGATGAACGCGTGCGCGCCGAAGAAGAAGAAGATCACCAGCGCGACCCACGGCTGCCGGGTCAGCGCCAGGCCCAGGTGCGTGAGGGTCTCGACCACCAGGCCGATCCGCATCAGGTTGCCGAGCGACACCCGGCGGGTGATCCAGCCGTAGGTGGCGGTGCCCGCCAGGCCGCCCGCGGCGGACACCGTCGTGAGCAGCCCGTACCCGATCTCGCCCATGCCGAGCCGCTGCGTCGCGTACAGCACGAGCACCGACCACGCGGCGCCGAACGTGATGTTGAAGATGAAGATGGTCAGCACGAGCGTGCGGACGGCCGTGTGGTGCCACACCCACCGGAAGCCCTCGGCGATGTCCCGGCCGAGGTGGCTGCGCGTCGCCGGGTCGCGCGGGTGCGCCGGCAGCGCGATCCGGGCCACCAGCAGCGCGGCGGCGCCGACGACCACCGCCTGCGCGCCGAACGGCCACACCGAGCCCAGCGCGAACAGCGCGGCGCCCAGCGGCGGCCCGGCCAGCTGGTTCACGGTGATGAACCCCGTCTGCAGCCGGGCGTTCGCCACCGCGAGGTCGTCGCGCCGGACCAGCATCGGCAGGAAGGTCTGCGCGGCGTTGTCGGCGAAGACCTCCGCGGTCCCGAGCAGGAACAGCAGCCCCAGCACGAGCGTGATCGTCGCGTGCCCGCCCGCGACCGTCAGCGCGAGCGCGGCCAGCACGACCGTCCGCACGACGTTGACGACCAGCACGATCCGCCGGCGGTCCCACCGGTCCGCCAGCGCACCCGCGAGCAGCCCGAACAGCAGCGGCGGCAGCCACTGCACGGTCGCGGCGAGGGCCACGAGACGCGCGTCGTCGGTCAGCGACGCGACCAGCAGCGGGCCCGCGGCCAGGGCGATCCCGTCGCCCAGGTTGCTCACCCACGACGACGCGAGCAGCCACCGGAACGGCACCCCGAGACGGGCGGGGACGACGGTCTCGACGAGGCGGCTCACAAGGGCGAGATGCTAGCCCCCGGCTCGCGCCCGACCGAGCTCATTGCGCGGCGGTGCCCCGCACGCGAGTGACGACGAGCTCCGGGACCGCCGGTCCGGCCGGGTCGTGCCGCAGGTCGGGGAAGTCGAACACACCCAGCACCAGCTGCACCGGGTAGTCCGGCGCCCGGCGCACCGTGCGCGTCGGCACGCCGTCGACCTCGAACGTGACGCCGTCGGGCCGCCAGTCGACCGCGTAGGTGTGGAGCCCGGCGACGTCGAGCGCGGTGCGCGGGGCGGTGAAGTCCTCGCGCAGCGCGGGGTCGCGGAACGGGTGCACCCCGGACCCGAGCGCGACGGTGACGGTCCCGTCCGGCTCGGTGCGGACCGTGTCGCCGAACACCTCCACCAGGCAGATCTCCCCGCTGCGCTCCGGCACGTCCTCGATGCCGATCAGCCACGCCGAGAACATCGACCCCGGTCCGACGACCGCCCGGCAGGTGACCTCGACCCGCCCGTGGTGCGGGGTGTACGCCCACCGGGCCGGCTGCTCCTCGCGCACCCGCAGCCCCGCCCGGAACGGCTGCTGCCCGCGGGTGCTGCCGACCGGCCCGGACCAGCTCCCGCTCTGCACCGCCGAGACCCGCAGCGGCGGGTGGTGCAGGTCGGGGCACCAGACGGGGTGCTCCGGCGGCACCGTGAGGTGCAGGCCCTCGGCGTCCGTGCGCACCCGCGCCGCCGCGGCCGCGCGCGAGCTCCACGCCGGGAGGTACGCGGTGGTCCAGCCGCGGTCCTCGGGCGGGGCGGTGAACCGCTCGTCGACCTCGGTCGGGCCGGGCGGGGCCGGCACGGACGGCGGAGGCACGGGCGGGGTGGGTGCGGGCGGGGTCGTGGGCACGGGCGCTCCCCGGGGATCGGCGCTGCTGGCGGTGAGCCTAGGGCGCCGGGGGGCCGGACGGGAGGGGCCGGGCGGGGCGGATCCGCGCGAGGGGGGCCCGGGTGGCAGCGGCCCCGGGTGCGGCCTACCGTGCGGGCACGGGCGGCGCACCGTCCGTGCCCGCCGCAGCACCACCAGGAGGACCCGTGAGCCACACCCGTGCCGAGACCGTCGGCGACGAGCTGGACCGCCGCACGCAGGAGCAGCCCCCGGCGCCGGCCGCCGGTCGGGTCGCGCTCGCGGTGCTGTGCCTCGCGCTGCTGCTCGGCGGGTTCTACCTGATGGGCTACGCGTTCGAGCACGCCTCGTCGGTGCTGTTCACCCTGGGGATCCTGGTCAGCGGGTCGTCGTTCTTCCTGGGGATGCACCGGCCCGGGCGCTGACCGGCGCGGCGGGGGACCACGAGGGGCGCGGGTGGCGGACCTGACCGAGGTCGCGGCCGGGCTGTACGCCGAGCAGCCCGGGGCGTTCGTCGCCGCGCGCACCGCCGCCGTCCGGGCGGCACGCGCCGCAGGGGACCGCCGGCTCGCCGCGGCCGTGGGGGCGCTGCGCCGACCGTCGGCCGCGGCCGCCGCGGTGAACCTGCTGGTGCGGGAGCGGCCCGAGGACGTCGGGCGGCTGCTGGACCTGGGTGTCCGGCTCCGCGAGGCGCAGGCCGCCCTGGCCGGGGCGGACCTGCGCGTCCTGCACGCCGAGCAGCAGGGCACGATGGCCGACGTCGCCGGTGCGGCCGTCGCGCTGCTGACCGCGGCCGGCGGTGCGGCGGGTCCCGCGGTGCGCGGCCAGGTCGAGGGCACGCTGCGCGCCGCGATGGGCGACGCCGGGGCCGCCGCCGCGGTCGCGACCGGGCTGCTCACGCGCGACCTGTTCTCCTCCGGGTTCGAGCCGGTCGACGTCGCCGGCGCCGTCGCGGTGCCCGACGCGCCGCCGCTGCCCGGTGTCCCGGCCCGGCGCACCCCGCTGCGGGCGGTCCAGGACCCGCCGCCGGTGCCGGAGCCGGAGCCGGCGGAGTCTGCCGCGTCGGGGGAGACCGGGTCGGGGGAGACCGCAGGCGGCCGGCGGCGTCGGGGGCGGGTGATCACCGTCGACGAGCCCGACCCGTCCGCAGGCCCCGTGCGCGCGGTGCCGGCGCCCGGGCGCCGACGGGGCCGCGTCGTCACGGGCGACTCGACCGGCGACTCGACCGACGCCTCGACCGGCGGCAGGGCGGACGCCCCGGCGCCCCGGGTCGACGCGGCGCGACGGGGTCGGGGCCAGCAGGCGGCGAGCCGTGCCGAGCGGGCCCGTGCCGAGCAGGAGCGGGCCGAGCAGGAGCGGGCCGAGCAGGAGCGGGCCGAGCAGGAGCGGGCCGAGCAGGAGCGGGCCGAGCAGGAGCGGGCCGAGCAGGAACGGGCCGAGCAGGAGCGTGCCCGGCGTCGCGAGGCCGCACGACGCAGTGCCGACGCGGACGTCGCGCTCGCCCGCCAGGACGCCGCGGCCCGGGCGGCGGCGCGCGACGCCGCGGAGGCGCGGGTCGCCGCGGCGGAGAACCGGGCCGCCGAGCTCACCGCGCTGGCCGAGCAGACGCAGCAGGAGGTCGACCGGCTGCGCGCGGTGCTCGCCGACGCCCGGCAGCAGGCCCGGGAGGTCGGCCTGGAGGCCCGGCACGCCCGCGCGGCCCGGACTGCGGCGGCGCGCGCGGCCGACCAGGCACAGGCACGGTGGCGCGAGGCGCAGCGGCACCGTGACGGCCTCTGACGGACCTCTGACGGCCTCTCGCCGCTGCGCCGTGCGCGCGACGACCGCTGTGACGCGGGTCACGTCGGGTCGTTGACACCGCGGACGGGGCGTTCCTACCCTGGCCGGACGGCACGCTGCCGGGTTCGCCGCACCGGCGGCGGGACGGTCCGTGCCGGACCGCCCGTCCTGGAGTCCGCGATGTCGCGTGCGTCCCGTCGTCCCCGCCACCGGCGGGCCGGCCGGGCGCGGCTGGGGTCGCGGGCAGCCGCGGCACGCCGGACCGGCAGGGCCGTGGTGGTCCTCGGGCTGGCCGTCGCGCTCGGGTCCGGGGCCGTCGGCTCGTCGGCACGGGTCCCGGCGGACGCGGTCCTCGCGGCGGACGCGGCCGGGTTCGACGCCGGTGCCGCACGGCCCTCCGGTGGGGACCCGCGGACGGCCGACGCCGCCCGGTGGACGGCGCGCGCCGAGGCCGAGGTGGACCGGGCCGCCGAGCGCGCCCGTGCCGTGGCGAGCGCCGCCCTCGTCGGCGCGAGCGGGGTGGACGGCCTGCGGGTCGCCCCGGAGCCGGTGCCCGCGCTCGCCGACCTCGACGCCGCCGTCCGTGAGCTCCGCGGCGCGCAGGCCGTCCGCGCCGACGACCCCGCCGCCCGCCTCGCCGTGGCGACCGACGTCCGGGACGCGGCGGCTGCGGTGTTCCAGCTCACGCTGCAGGTCGAGCGCGACGCCCCGCGCACCGCGACCGACGAGCTCGGGGTGCCCGCGGAGCCGCTCGCCGCGCTCGCCGCCCTCGAGCAGACCGTCGCGGACGCCCGGGCGCAGGCCCAGAGCGTGCGCGCCGGCGGCCTGCTCGCGGGCGGGGGAGCGGTCGCCCGGTCGGGGCGGGTGACGTCGGGTCCGCTGCGCACGGACGGCACCGTCGACCCGGCCGGTCTGTGCCCGGTGCCGTTCGCGTCGGGAGCGCTGCTGCGCTGCGACGCGGTCGACGCCCTGGTGGCCCTGAACGCGGTGTTCCGCGCCGAGCACGGCACCGACCTGCCGGTCGGCGGCACGTACCGGACGTACGACGAGCAGGTCCGCCTCAAGGCCGCGAAGGGCGGGCTGGCCGCCGCCCCGGGGACGTCGCACCACGGCTGGGGTGTCGCGGTGGACTTCAGCGGGTTCGGCGGGGTCGGGCAGTTCGACCACCCGCTGTACCTCTGGATGGCCGAGCACGCACCGGCGTTCGGATGGATCCACCCGGCGGCGATGGGCCCGGGGGGCTCCGGGCCGCACGAGCCCTGGCACTGGGAGTTCGCGGGCACCCCGCCGACCGGCGCGGCCGAGGCCCGCTGACCCGCACGCCGCCTCGCCCCGGACGTGTGCGCGGGCCCGCGCGACACCCGGTGGTTCGATGGGCTCGTCTCCGCCCGGCCGCACTGCGCCGGGCCACGCGACCCGGGCCCCGTCGACGTCGACCCGCCCCGGACCGCCCCCGCCCGCAGCCCCGACCGGGGCACGGGACCGCCGACCGGCGAGCAGCGCACCCAGGGGGACCCCGATGAACGCCACCCAGACCGAGACCGCCACCGCCGCCGTGCACACGGGCGCGGTGATCGAGGACGTCCACCACGGGGCCGTGCTGCGGCACCACCGGCACGCCTCGGAGTTCGACTACCTGTTCGCCGGCCTGCGGCGCGACGCGGACAGCCACCTGCCCGCCGACGACCCGCCGCGCGTGATCGCCCTGCTGCGCCGGCTCGGCGGGGCGATGGCGGAGCCGGCGGCCGGCGCCGCGTCGTCCTCGTCGATCCCGGCGGTCTACACGTACTGGGGCCAGTTCATCGACCACGACCTCACCCTCGAGGACTCGGAGGACCCCCGGCTCCAGGGCCCGGCGGTCGGCGACCCCGCGATGCGCCCGGTCGCCCCGGACGTGGTGCACCGTCGGCTGGGCAACGCCCGCCACCCCTACCTCAACCTCGACTCGGTCTACGGGGACGGCCCCGCCGGCGAGGCGGCCGACTTCTACGACGGCGCCCGGATGCGGCTGGGCACCCTCGCCACCGGCGGCCCCGGCGAGGAGGTGCCCGCGGCCCGCGACCCGGAGCACCGCGACCTCCCGGGGCGCGTGCGCACCCCGCGCCCCGGCGGGTCGGACACGTTCCCCGCGCGGATCGGCGACTCGCGCAACGACGAGAACCTGGTGGTCGCGCAGCTGCACGTCGCCTACCTGCGGTTCCACAACGCGGTCGTCGACGTCCTCGCCCGCAACGAGCCCGGCCTGCCCACCGACAGGCTGCTCGCCCGGGCGCAGCGGTTCGTCCGGCACACGCACCAGTGGCTGATCGTCAACGACTACCTGCGCACCGTCACGGTGCCCGGCACCGTCGACTGGGTGCTCGCGGAGAGCACCGGGCTGTACCTGCGGCGGTTCCGCCGGTCGAAGCCCGCGGTGATGCCCCTGGAGTTCTCGGTCGCGGCGTTCCGGTTCGGCCACTCGCAGATCCGCAACAGCTACGACTACAACCGCAACTTCGGCGACCCCGGCTTCGTGGCACCGCGCGCGTCGTTGGAGCAGCTGTTCCAGTTCACCGGCCGCGGCGGGTTCATCGGCGGCGCGCCGACGCTGCCGTTCAACTGGGCGATCGAGTGGGACCGGTTCACCGACAAGGGCGACTCCGACCCCCGGCACTTCGCGCGCCCGATCGACACCCAGCTCGCGGACGACCTGTCGGTCATGCGCAACGAGCCGGCCGACCTCGCCGGGATCCAGGAGCACCTCGCCAAGCGGAACCTGCTGCGCGGCTACCTGCTGAGCATCCCGACCGGGGAGGCCGTCGCGCGCGCCGTGCTGATCCGCCCGCTCACGCAGGCCGAGCTCGAGCGCAGCACCCCGGCCGGCGTGCGCAGCGCGCTGCGCAGCCCGGAGCTGTCGGGGCGGACCCCGCTCTGGTACTACGTGCTCAAGGAGGCGGAGGTGCTCACCGGGGGCGACTCGCTGGGTCCGGTGGGCAGCCGCCTGGTCGCGGAGACGATCATCGGGCTCATCGAGCACGACCCGGACTCGTACCGGAACGCCGTCGCGCCGTGGGGCGACGCCGCGGTGCCGACGCTGGAGTCCGCGGACGGCTCCCGGGTCGAGATCGCCAGCCTGCGCGACCTGCTGCGGTTCGCGGGCGTGCTGGCGTCCTGAGCGCGGGGACGTCCTGGGTCCGCGGGCTCAGCCGTCGTGGGGCCGCGACTCCCGGAGCTCGCGGCCCCGGCGCACGTCCTCCTCGGCCTTCCTCCGCCGCTTCTCGCTCGCCCGGGTGTCCCGCGGCGGGAGCTGCAGGGTGCGTTCGGCCTCGATGCCGCCCTGCAGCTCCCGGCCGCGCTCCAGCTCGGCGTCGAGCTCTGCGCCGAACAGCAGCGCGAGGTTGGTCAGCCAGAGCCACAGCAGCAGGACGATGACGCCCGCGAGCGACCCGTAGGTGCTGTCGTAGCTGCCGAAGCTCGCGACGTAGAACCCGAACGCCGTCGAGGCGACCAGCCAGACGACGACCGCCAGCAGCGCGCCCGGGCTGGTCCAGCGGAACCGCGGCTGCCGGACGTTCGGCGTGACGTGGAACAGGATCGCGACGGCGAGCACCACCAGCAGCAGCACGACGGGCCACTTCGCGATGCTCCACACGGTGACGGCCACGTCGCTGAGCCCGACGACCGACCCGACGCGCTCGGCGACCGGCCCGGACAGCACCACCGCCACGACGACGACGACCGCGAGCACGACCAGCACCAGCGTGACCAGCAGCAGCACCGGGCGCAGCTTCCAGATCGGCCGGCCCTCGTCGACCTCGTACACCCGGTTCATGCCGCGGCTGAAGGCGGCGACGTAGCCGGACGCGGACCACAGCGCGACGACCAGCGACGTCACGAACGCGATCCCGGCACCGGGTGCGTTCGAGATGTTCTCCAGGATCGGTTGCAGCGTCTGCTCGGCGCCGTCCTGCCCGACCAGGTCCCCGCCCGTCGCCACGAGCTCGTCGACCAGCTGCCGGCCGTCGCCGACCAGCCCGAGCACGGAGACCAGGGCGAGCAGCGCGGGCGCGATCGCCAGCACGGCGTAGTAGGTGAGCGCGGCGGCGAGGTCCGTGCACTGGTCGTCCTGGAACTCGCGCACCGTGGTGCGGAGCACGTAGCGCCACGAGCGTGTCGTCAGGTCGGCGGGGGAGTCGGGCTTGCGCTCGTCGTCCGGCGCGGGCTCGGCGTGGGTCGCGGACATGGCGTCCTCCTGGGGGCGTGGCGCCCGCGCCGCCGACGGCGGCGGGGCTCGGCCCGGCGTGCGCGTCCTGCACCCGGTGCGGATCTACCCTCGCCCCGGTCGTCCCGGCCCGCCACACCTGCGGGCGGGGAGCGCGGCGGTTCAGCCGTCGACGCGCAGGCCCTCGACCGCGTTCAGCCGGTAGCCGACGCCGCGCACGGTGGTGATGAGGTCGTCCAGGCCGGACTTCGCGCGCACCCGGCGGACGTGCACGTCGACCGTCCGGGTCGCGGCGGACAGGTCCTGCGTGCGCCACGCCTGGCCGTACAGCTCGTCGCGGCTGACGACCCGGCCCGCCGACCGGGCCAGGTACGCGACCAGGTCGAACTCCTGCCGCGTCAGGTCCACGACGCCCCCGTCGACGACCAGGCGGCGGCCGGGGAGGTCCACGACGACGGAGCGGACCAGGGGCAGCGAGGCGAGCAGGGCCTCGAAGCCGCGCACGTCGCCGTGCGGCTGCGGCGTCGGCAGCGCGGGGGCCACGGTCCGGGCAGGGTGCCGCAGGGCGGCGCCGGCGGTGCGGTCGACCGGGCGGTCGGCGGCGCGGCGGGCGGGTGCGGCGGAGGTCAGGACGGTCATGACGGTGCTCCTCGGGCGTCCGCCGCGCCCGGTGGGCGGCGGCGGGGCGGGACTCGGGTCCCGCGCGGGTGGCTGACGGCTGGGGTGAGCGGTCAGGCCCGACAGAGCGGACGCGCGCAAGCGAGCCGCGAGGTGCGGCACGTGGGGAGCGCGGTGGTCATGGCGGGAGCATGGCACGGCCGGCGGGGACGAGGCACGGCCCGGGGCCGGTCGTCTCATCCCGCGGACGCGTGTGTCCCGGGTCAGCCGCCGGGCGTCTCCGTGATGTCCGGGGCGGGGGTGCCGGCACCGGGGTCGTCGGCGTCGGCCTCGGGGTCGGGGTCCGGCACGGGCACCGGCCACGCCTGCGGGTCGCGGACCGTCGCGGACGCGTCGGTGCCGATCTCGACGAGCTGCCAGTCGACGATGCGGCGGGTGGTCGGGTCCCAGCGCAGCAGCGTCATCTCGGCGGTGCCCTTGAGCGGGCCGATCCGCGGCTCGTTCTCCTGCGCACCCGCGGTGGACGACGAGATGTACCGGATGCCCTGGCCGATCTGCTCCGGGTCCGTGCGGGTGTGCATGTGCCCGGACAGCAGCGCGGGCACGCAGCCGTCGGCGAGCATGTTCGGCGCGGCGCGCGGGTTGTGGAACATCACCACGTCCACGCCGTCGGGGTCCGAGCACGCGACGTCCGCCAGGCGCGTGCCCACCGCGGAGTAGGACTCCTCCTGGGTCTGCGTCTGGATCAGGCGGGTGGCCTTGGGGTCGTGGTCGCCGAGCAGGCGCATCCCGTGGACGTCGATCACCGAGCCGTCCAGCACGACCGCACCGGCCCGGGCGTACTGCGCGGTGGTCTCGGCGGAGTCGTGGTTGCCCGGCGCGGTGATGAGGTCGACGCCGTCGGGGATCGCGCGCGCGAACGTGCTGACGCAGTACTGCTCGACGGAGGTCCCGTTCATCGTGGTGTCGCCCGCGTCCAGCACGGCGGCCGCCCCGGACATCGTCGCCAGCGAGGCGATCAGCGGGGCCATGCCGACGTTGCAGTGCAGGTCGGAGATGAGCAGGAACGTCACGGGCTCGTCGGCCTCGTCGCGGGTCGGGCTCGCCGAGGCGCTGGGCGAGTCGCTCGGGGACGCGTCGGCGGTCGGCTCCTGCGTGCCGGGCTCCTGCGTGCCGGGCTCCTGCGGGTCCGTCCCCGGTGCGCCGCCGTCGGTCGGCGACGCGGTGGGCGCGGCGGCGGCCTCGGCCTCGACGGCGGGGCGGCGGTCCTCCCAGTCGGCCCAGGCGGCGACCAGGGACTCGTCGGCCTGGTCGTAGAACTCCTCGTTCTCCCGGAACGCCTGCACGACGAGCCCGCCGTAGGTGTCGACGATCCCGCCCAGCCGGCCCGTCACCCGCGCGCCCTCGAGCGGGGTGCCGTCGAACACGGCGGACGACGGCGCCGACACCACCCGGGCCCGGGCGCGGCCGTGCTCGCTCGCGGTGACGAGCGTGCCGACCAGCGCGACGGCGACGCCGCCCGCGACGAGCTGCCGCGCGTGCGGCCGAACCCGCGCGCCGAGCTCGTGGCGCCGTGCGGCACCGAGCAGCCCGCGCACGGTGAACCAGACCACGAGCAGCACCGCGAGCGTGACCACCGCACGCAGCGCCGCGTCCGCGACGAGCGCGCGGGCGGCGTCCTCGATCGTCGCCTGCGGGCCGGTGAAGAACTGCAGGTAGGAGTTGAGGTCCCCGGTCAGCGCCTGGAGCGTGTCGACGCCGTGCAGCGCGTCGACGTCGGCCGGGATCTCCTCGACCGTCACCCGCGCCCCCAGCCACAGCGGCAGCGGCGAGTCGATCTGCAGCGTCCCGATGGGCCCGAGGTCGACGGTCACGGTCGCGTCGGTCGTGACGTCGTACCGGGCCTCGTGCGGCCCGAAGCTCAGCTGGGCCGACGCGGTCGTCACCCCGGTGACCACCGCGACCAGCACCGCGAGGGTGCCGAGCAGCACCGTGCGCGCACGCGGCCGACGCGGCCGCACCCGTCGCAGCGGCGCGCCCACCGCACGGAGCCACCGGGGCGCGGTGCGGGGTCCGCTCGTGGGCTCGGCGCCCGTGGGCCCGGCGTCCGTGGGGTCAGGGGTGGTGGGGTGCTCGTCGGACATCGCCGTCGAGCCTAGACGCGCCGCCCCGGGCCGCGCGCGGGGAGGCGACGCCGGTGGCTGCCCGCGCGCCGCCCGGCCACGCGTGCTACTCCGGTCCCATGACGTCACCCGCCGCGGACCGGAGCACCGAGCCGCACGCCGAGAGCACGCTCACCGTCGTCGTCGCCCTCGCGGCCAACGGCCTGATCGCGGCGGCCAAGACCGTCGCCGCGGTGCTGACCGGTGCGGCCTCCATGCTGGCGGAGGCCGCGCACTCCTGGGCGGACACCGGCAACGAGGTGTTCCTGCTGGTCGCGCAGCGCCGCGCCGACCGGCCCGCCGACCGGACGCACCCGCTCGGCTACGGCCGCGAGGTCTACGTGTGGTCGATGTTCGCGGCGATCGGCCTGTTCGCGGTCGGCGCCGGGGTGTCCGTCACGCACGGTATCCAGGAGCTCGTCCACCCGGAGCCCGCCGGCTCGTTCGGCGTCGCCTACGCCGTGCTCGGGCTGGCGTTCGTGCTCGAGGGCGTGTCGTTCCTGCAGGCGTGGCGTCAGGCGCGGGCGGGGGCGGCCCGGCGCGACCAGGACGTCTGGGCGCACGTCCTGGCGACCTCCGACCCGACCGTGCGCGCGGTGTTCTTCGAGGACGCCGCGGCGCTCGTGGGCGTCGTGATCGCCGCCGGGGGCATCGCGGCGCACCAGGTGACCGGCTCGCCGGTGCCGGACGCGGTGGGGTCGATCCTGGTCGGCGTGCTGCTGGGCGTGGTGGCGGTGGTGCTGATCGACCGCAACCGGCGGTTCCTGGTCGGGGAGGTCGCGGACCCTGCGATCGACCGCGCGGCGGTCCGGGCCCTGCTCGCGCTGCCCCAGGTCGCCCGGGTGACGCAGATCCGGCTCGAGGTCGTCGGGGCGCGCCGGCTGTTCCTGACCGGTGCGGTCGACCTCGCGGGCAACCTCGCGGAGGACGAGGCGTCCCACGTCCTCGCGGCCGTCGAGCGGGAGGTCGCCGCCGTCCCCGGGATCGTCGGGGTGCTGCTGTCCCTGTCGGAGCCGCAGGAGCCCGCGCTGCCGGGATGACCGCGCCCGCACCGGCGGCCGTACCGGCACCCGACGGCGTCCGCGGCGGTCCGCGGAGGGTGAAACCGCGCGCAGCCGGGCGGTCCTGCAGCCCAGGGCGTCACGAACGGGCGAAATGTGGACGAAATCTGTCGGTCGACAGGCGTAGTCTTGACCGCGAGGGCGTGCCGTCCCGCCGGGGACTCCCGGGCGGCCGCTCGACAGACGTGAAGACCGGTCCTGCGTTGACGCGCAGCGCGGTGCAGAACCTGTCGCCGCGCCCTCCGCGGAGCCCGGCGATCCCGGGCCCGCGTCCGAGGAAGCACGCAACAAGCCCAGGAGGGCCTCGATGAACATGTCCACCGCCCGAGTCGGACGTCCGGTCACGCGCACCCTGAGCGTGGCTGCCGCCGCCGTCGCGACGGTCGCCCTGCTCGCCGCCTGCGCCAGCGGCACCACGGCGGGCTCGTCCAGCCCGTCGGGCAGCCTCTCCGCGTCGGACGAGGCCTCGGCCTCGGTCGCCGCCCAGGTCACCGTGATCGACCAGACCAACCTGCTCCTCGCCACCGCGCAGGAGACGCTCGAGGCGCGCGACCTCGAGGTGCTCGTCGCCGACGCGTCCGGCCAGGGCCGGACCATCGACGACCCGACCCAGTGGGTCGTCGTCACCCAGGAGCCGCTGGCCGGTCAGGTCGACCGCGGCACCGAGGTCACCCTCACGGTCCGCATGACCACGGACCCGATCTCCTGATCCGGGAATAACAGCTGGCGCCACGGTGCTGTACCGGGCGAGACTGAGGTCTCACGGTCCGCGCGGTGGTGCAGCACCCGCCGCGGGAGGACCGTCCCGGACGCGGAGCACGCGCCTCTTGTGAGAGGTGGACGGACGCGGGCCGGGTGGCTCGTCACCGACGGTCCTCAACGAGGCCGGGACGGTTCAGGCCGCGCGTGAGAAGGACAAGCGGGCGCGGTGGACGGTGGCGTGAAGATGCTGCACCTGGCGCCGACGGCCCCGGGGTCGACCAGCGGGCGAGAACCCGCGGGTCCCCCGGGGCCGTCGTGTTCCCCGGGGTCCACAGCCTGCCCGGGAACCGCGTCAGGACAGGACGTCGACCAGCAGGCGGTGCAGCTGCGCCACGTACCCGCCGCCGAACAGCACGGCGTGCATGCCCACCGGGTAGACCTGGTGCAGGGCGACCCGGTGCCGCCGACCGTGCCGCAACGGGTGCACCTCCTGGTAGCCGGCGAGCACGTCGTCCAGGTGGGGGAGGCCGAACAGCGCGAGCATCGCCAGGTCGCTCTCCCGGTGCCCGCCGTGCGCGGCCGGGTCGATCAGCACAGCGCCGTCGGCCGTCCACAGGACGTTGCCCGACCACAGGTCGCCGTGCACCCGGGCGGGCGGCTCGTCGTCGTCCAGGTCGCCCCGGCGGAGCACCGTGGCCAGGCGGTCGAGCAGCTCGAGGTCGCGGGCACCCAGCACCCCGCGTCGCTCGGCTGCCCGGGCCAGGGGGTCGATCCGGCAGTCCGCGAGGAACGCGCCCCAGCGGTCGTGGTCGCCGGCGGGCATCGGCAGCGGCTGGTCGAGCGGCCCGAAGAACCCGTCGCCCGACCAGCCGTCGGGCGGGCTGCCGAAGCGGTCGGCCCCGGCGTCGTGCGTCACGGCCAGGCCCCGGCCCAGCGCGCGGGCGTGCGCGCGGCTCGGCGCCGTCTCGGCGAGCAGGTCCAGGTCGAGGTGGTCGGGTCCGACCCCGCGCACTCCGACCACGGGGGCGCCGCCCGGCACCCGCAGCCACGCCAGGCCCGCGGCCTCGCACGCGAAGAACCCCGCCGGGGCACCGCGGCGGTGCTTGCGGAACACACCGGCGGGCGGCGGGCCGTCCGCGTCGACGCCGCCCGTGCGCTCGGTGCTGCCCGTGCCGCCCGCGCCCGTCCCGTCCCTCACCCGGCCCACCCGTCTCGCTAGCCTGGCGTCGTGCCCCCGACGCCGTCCGTCCCGGCCATGGTGCCCCTGCCCGCGGCGCTGCGCGACGGCGCCGCCCGCACGCCCGAGGGAGCCGCGTGGGTCGCGCGGCTGCCCGGGCTCGTCGCGCGGGCGGTCGACCGGTGGTCGCTGGTGCCCGGCGAGCCGTTCGCGTCCGGTTCGGCCTCGTGGTGCGCCCCGGCGCGCGACGCCGACCGCCGGGACCGGGTGCTGAAGATCGCGTTCCCGCACGACGAGGCCCGGCACGAGGCCGCGGTGCTGCGGGCCTGGGCCGGTCGCGGCGCCGTCGCGCTGCTGGACGCGGACGCCGGCGACTGGGCGCTGCTGCTCGACCGGGTCCGCCCGGGGACGCCGATGCGCGCGGTCCGCAGCCCCGTGCCCCGCCGGCTCGCCGCCGCGGCGGACGTGCTGCGCGACCTGCACGCGGCCCCGGTGCCGGGCGGGGTGCCGGCGCTGCACGAGGTCACCGCGGCCTGGGGGGACCTGCTCGAGGAACGGGCCGGACGTGCGGCGCGTGCCGGCGTGCCGCTCGACCCGGGGCGCCTCCGCGCGGCGCTGGACGTCCTGCGTGCCCCGGCCGTCGCCCGTCCCGTCCTGCTGCACGGCGACCTGAACCCCGGCAACCTGCTGCTCGGGACCGACGGCTGGGTCGCGATCGACCCGAAGGCGGCCGTCGGCGACCCCGCCGCGGACCCGTGGCCGCTCCTGGAGCAGGTCGGCGCGCCCCGGCGGACCCCGGACCCGGTGCGGACGCTGCGGGACCGGCTGCGGCTGGTCGCGGACCGGGCGGCGCTCGACCCGGTGGCGGTCGCGGGGTGGTCGCTCGCGCGCGGCACCGAGGTCGCGCTGTGGGCGTGGCAGCACGGCGCGAGCCCGGCGGCGACGCGGCGGCGGCTGCGCGACGCGGGGGACTGGGCGTGCGTCCGAGACGGGCTCGCGGGCTGACGGGGCCTCAGCCGCCGACCGAGCCCCGCAGGTGGTCGAACACCAGGCTGGTCTCGGTGGACGCGACGTCGGGGCGGTCGCTGAGCCGCTCGACGACGAACCGGCGCAGCTCGTCGCTGTCGCGCACCGCGACGTGCAGCAGGAAGTCGTCCGCCCCGGCCAGGAAGTAGACGTCCAGCACCTCCGGCCGGGCGGCGACCGACCGCGCGAACGGCTCCAGCGTCGCCCGCGACCCCGCCGCCATCCGCACGGCGATCATCGCCCGCAGTCCCCGGCCGAGCGCCTCGGGGTCCACGTCGGCGTGGAACCCGCGGATCACGCCGGCGCGGCGCAGGGCGCGCACCCGGGCGAGGCACGTCGACGGGGCGATGCCGGCGGCGGCGGCCAGGGCGTTGTTCGCCATCCGCCCGTCCTCCTGGAGCAGGCGCACCAGCTGTCGGTCGACCGCGTCGAGCGGCGTCCGAAGATCGTTCGGCGGTGTGACCGACGTCGCAGTGCCGGTCGCAGGATGTTCGGTCACGAGGGCAGCGTAACGAAGCGACACACGCCGACACCCCGCCGAAACACCGGGAAGTTCACGCTGGACCCCCGAGGCGCCGCCGAGCCGGCGCCGCCCGCGAGCCGAGGAGCCCGACATGAGGATCTCGATCCCCACCGAGGTGAAGAACCACGAGTACCGCGTCGCGATCACCCCCGCGGGGGTGCACCAGCTGGTCGGCGCCGGGCACGAGGTCCTGGTGCAGGCCGGTGCCGGCACCGGGTCCGCGATCACCGACGAGCAGTACGCGGCCGCGGGCGCCCGGGTGCTGCCCACCGCGGCGGAGGTCTGGGCCGCGGCGGACCTGGTCTGCAAGGTCAAGGAGCCCGTCCCGTCCGAGTACGGGTACCTGCGCGACGACCTGGTGCTGTTCACCTACCTGCACCTGGCCGCCGACCGCCCGCAGACCGAGGCGCTGCTCGCGTCGGGCGTCACCGCCGTCGCCTACGAGACCGTGCAGCTCGCGGACGGCAGCCTGCCGCTGCTCGCCCCGATGAGCGAGGTCGCCGGGCGGCTCGCCGCGCAGGTCGGCGCCTACCACCTGATGCGCAGCGCCGGCGGGTCGGGGCGGCTGCTCGGCGGCGTCCCCGGCGTCGCACCCGCGCGCGTCGTCGTGATCGGCGGCGGGGTCGCGGGGCAGCACGCCGCCGAGGTCGCGCTCGGGATGCGCGCCGACGTCACCGTGCTCGACCTGTCCGTGCCGCGCCTGCGGGAGCTCGACACCGCGTTCGGCGGCCGGGTGCGCACGCTCGCGTCCTCCGCGTACGCGGTCCAGGAGGCCGTCGCCGACGCGGACCTGGTCGTCGGGGCCGTCCTGGTGCCGGGCGCGCGCGCGCCGAAGCTGGTCACCGACGCGATGGTCGCGACGATGCGTCCCGGGTCCGTGCTCGTGGACGTCGCGGTGGACCAGGGCGGCTGCTTCGAGTCGACCCGCCCGACCACGCACGCCGACCCGACCTTCGCCGTGCACGACGCGGTGTTCTACTGCGTCGCGAACATGCCCGGCGCGGTGCCCGTCACGTCGACGCACGCGCTCACGAACGCGACGCTGCCGTACCTGACGGCGCTGGCCGGGCACGGGTGGCGCGGGGCGCTCGCCGCGGACGCGGCCCTCGCCCGCGGGCTCGCCACCCACGCCGGGACGCTGCTGCACGCGGGCGTCGGCGCCGCGCACGGGCTGCCCGTGGGCGACCCCGACGCGGTGCTGGCCGGCTGAGCCCGCCGGGGGTGCGGACGAGCAGGTGGGGCCCGGAAAGCCGGGGACACCGGCCCGGCGGGTCTGGCACGGTGGACCGATGCAGACCTTCGAGCTGACCGACGGCGTCGTGCTGCTGCGCGCCCCCGGCGCCCAGGACGTCGACCGCGTCACCGCGCTGTGCCAGGACCCCGCCATCCAGGAGTGGACCACCGTGCCGAGCCCGTACGTCCGGGCGGACGCCGAGGGGTTCCTCACCGGCATGGTGCGCGGCGGCTGGGAGGACGGCAGCCAGCTCAACTGGGCCGTCCGCACGGTGGGTGACGACGTCCTCGTGGGCATGGTCGGCATCGCGTCGCGCGACGACGGGGCGTGGGAGCTCGGCTACTGGCTGGCGCCCGAGGCGCGCGGACGGGGGCTGATGTCCCGCGCCGTGGCGCTGGTCGTCGCCGCCGCGTCGGACCGGCTCTGCGTCGGACGGCTGACCTGGCGCGCGTTCGTCGGCAACGAGCCCTCGCGGCGCGTCGCCGAGCGCGCGGGGTTCCGGGTCGCCGTCGAGGTCACGCCCGCGGACCACCGGGGGACCCCGCGCGACGAGTGGACCGGCGTGCTGGACCTGCCGGTCCGTCCCGGCATGTCGGTGGCGTCGGAGATGATGGGCCGATGACCTCCTCCCTCGACGCGGGCAACCCGTTCGCCGCACCGTCCGCCCTGCCCTACGGCCTGCCCGACTTCACGCGCGTCACCGAGGCGCACTACCGGCCCGCGCTGCTGGCGGGCATGGCCGAGCAGCGTGCGGAGGTCGAGGCGATCGCCGCGGACCCGGAGCCCGCGACGGTCGCGAACACACTCGACGCCCTCGAGCGGTCCGGCCGGCTGCTGCACCGCGCCGCCACCGTGTTCTTCAACCAGTCGTCGTCGGACTCCACCCCGGGCCTGGAGGCCCTGGAGGAGGAGGTCGCGCCGCTGCTCGCCGCGCACCACGACGCCATCTACCTCGACCGGCGGCTGTTCGCCCGGGTCGAGGCGCTGCACGTCGCGGCCGAGGCGGGCGACCTCGTCCTCGAGCCCGACACCGCGTGGCTGCTGCACCGCCAGCACACCGCGTTCGTCCGCGCCGGCGTGCGCCTCGACGACGCCGCCCAGGACCGGCTGCGCGAGCTGAACGCCGAGATCACCCGCCTCGAGACCGTGTTCGGTCGCTTGCTGCTCGCCGAGACGAACGACTCCGCGGTGCTCGTCACCGACGCCGCCGAGCTCGACGGCCTGCCCGAGGACGCCCGCGCCGCCGCCGCCGAGGCCGCGAGCCGCCGCGGCCACGCGGGTGCGTGGCTGATCGACCTCGTCCTGCCCACGCAGCAGCCCGCGCTGTCCTCGCTGCGCGACCGCGGGCTGCGCGAGCGCCTGCACACCGCGTCCGTGCGGCGCGGCGGCCGGGGCGGCGCGCACGACACCCGCGCCACCCTGCTCGCGCTCGCCCGGCTGCGCGCCGAGCGCGCCCAGCTGCTCGGCTACCCGCACCACGCCGCGTACGTCGCGCAGGACGCGACCGCGAAGACCCCCGAGGCCGTCGCCGAGATGCTGGCCCGGCTCGCGCCCGCCGCCGTGGCGAACGCCCGCGCCGAGGCCGCCGACCTCGAGGCCGCGCTGCGCCGCGACGTCCCGGGCGCGACCCTCGAGGCCTGGGACTGGGCCTACTACGCCGAGCAGGTCAAGAAGGAGCGCCGCTCCCTCGACGACGCCCTGCTGCGGCCCTACCTCGAGCTGGACCGGGTGCTGCGCGACGGCGTGTTCCGTGCCGCCGGCGAGCTCTACGGCCTCACGTTCACCGAGCGCGCGGACCTGGTGGGCTACCACCCCGACGTGCGGGTGTTCGAGGTGCTCGACGCCGACGGCACCGGGCTCGGGCTGTTCCTCGGCGACTTCTGGACGCGCGACTCCAAGCGCGGCGGCGCCTGGATGAACAACCTCGTCGACCAGTCCACGATGCTCGGCGAGGCCCCGGTCGTGGTGAACAACCTCAACATCCCGAAGCCGCCGGCGGGGGAGCCCACCCTGCTCACCTGGGACGAGGTCATCACCCTGTTCCACGAGTTCGGCCACGCGCTGCACGGACTGTTCTCCGCCGTGCGGTACCCGTCGCAGTCCGGCACCGAGGTGCCCCGCGACTTCGTCGAGTACCCCTCGCAGGTCAACGAGATGTGGGCGTGGGACCCGGCGGTGCTGCGGTCGTACGCGGTGCACCACCGCACGGGCGAGCCGATGCCCGCCGAGTGGGTCGAGACCATGCTCGCCGCCCGTCAGGACGGCGAGGGCTTCGCCACCACCGAGTACCTCGGCGCCGCGCTGCTCGACCAGGCCTGGTACCGGCTCGCGCCGCAGGACGTGCCCACCGACGTCGAGCAGGTCGAGGCCTTCGAGGCCGCGGCGCTCGAGGCCGCGGGCGTGGCGTTCGCCCCGGTGCCGCCGCGGTACCGGACGACGTACTTCAACCACGTGTTCGGCGGCGGCTACTCGGCCGGGTACTACTCGTACATCTGGTCCGAGGTGCTGGACGCGGACACCGTGACCTGGTTCGAGGAGAACGGCGGCCTGTCCCGCGCGAACGGCGACGCGTTCCGGGCCCGGCTGCTGTCCCGCGGCGGCTCGGTGGACCCGATGGACGCGTTCCGCGACCTGCGCGGCCGCGACCCGGAGATCGCCCCGCTGCTGGCCCGCCGCGGGCTCACGGGCGGCACCGCGTCCTGACCGGACCGGCGTCACCGGGGGCGTCCGACCCCCGGTGACGCCGGTACGGTGGAGCGCATGACCTCCGCACCCACCAGCCCGTCCGCCGACCCGCACGACACCTCGGCGGCCGAGAACGAGGTCGTCCGGCTCGCGCAGGAGCTCATCCGGATCGACACCTCGAACTACGGCGACGGCTCCGGGCCGGGGGAGCGCGCCGCGGCCGAGCACGTCGCCGCGCTGCTGCACGAGGTCGGCCTGGAGCCCGAGCTCATCGAGTCCGCGCCGGGCCGCGCGAACGTCGTCGTCCGGCTGGAGGGCACCGACCGCAGCCGCCCCGCTCTGGTGCTGCACGGCCACACCGACGTCGTGCCCGCCGAGGCGAAGGACTGGAAGGTCGACCCCTTCGCCGGCGAGGAGTTCGACGGCATGGTCTGGGGCCGCGGCGCGGTCGACATGAAGGGCATGGACGCGATGATCCTGGCGGTCGTCCGCCAGATGGTCCGCGAGGGCCGCAAGCCCGCCCGGGACGTCGTCGTCGCCATGTTCGCGGACGAGGAGGCCGGCGGGAAGTTCGGCGCCCGGCACCTGGTGGACGAGCGGCCCGACCTGTTCGAGGGCGCCACCGAGGCCGTGTCCGAGGTCGGCGGCTTCTCCGTGGACGTGAACGGGCGGCGCGCGTACCTGCTGCAGACCGCCGAGAAGGGCATCGCCTGGCTCCGGCTGATCGCCGACGGCACCGCCGGGCACGGGTCCGCGGTCAACGCGGACAACGCCGTCACCGAGCTCGCCGGCGCGGTCGCGCGGATCGGCGCGTACCAGTGGGACACCCGGCTCACCCCGACGGTCCTCGCGCTGCTGGAGGGCGTCGCGGACCTGACCTGCCTGCCCCTCGACGTCGACGACCCGCTGGCCATCGACCGGCTGATCGGCGCGCTCGGCCCGGCCCGGCGGTTCGTCGGCTCGTCCATCCGCACGCTCGCGAACCCGACGCAGCTGCACGCGGGCTACAAGACCAACGTCATCCCCGGGCGCGCGACCGCGACCGTCGACGTCCGCCCCCTGCCTGGCGACCACGAGGCCGTGCTCGCGAAGGTCCGCGAGCTCGCCGGCCCGAACGTGCGCGTCGAGCCGGAGCACCTGGACATCGGCCTCGAGGTGCCCGCGACCGGCGCGCTCGTCGACACGATGACCGACGTGCTCCGGGCGCAGGACCCCGAGGCCCTGGTGCTGCCCTACATGCTCTCGGCGGGCACCGACAACAAGTCGCTCGCCCGGCTCGGCATCGCCGGCTACGGGTTCGCGCCGCTGCGCCTGCCCGCGGACCTCGACTTCACCGCGCTGTTCCACGGCGTCGACGAGCGCGTGCCCGCCGACTCGCTGCGGTTCGGCGTGCGGGTGCTCGACGGGCTGCTGCGGGAGGCCTGACCAGGTCGGCCGCGCGGGGCAGCAGCCCGCCGTGGCCCGTCAGGCGCCGAGGTCGTTCAGGGTGGAGCGCACCCGGATGATCCGGCGGCGCAGCCACACCTTCCGCTCGCCGCCCGTGTAGAGCAGCGTGCGGGCGAGCTCCCACCGGCCGTACTCGGCCTGGTCGGTGAGCAGCCGGCGGGCGTCGTGCCGGCTCGTGCTCCGGGGGATCGTGAGGACGCGGTACTCGTACTCCCGCACCCCGCTGGGGGTGCCGCGGTGCCCTGCGTCGAGGTCGCTGCGTGCCATGCCACCGCCTTCCGGTCGATCGTGGTGCCATTGTGCCTGGTGCGGCGCTACGGTCATCGCATGGCAATCGACCCGCGCGCGGCCCTGGACCGCTTCATCGCCGCTCTCGAGGCGCACTTCTCCGCCGTGGCCTCCGGCCGCGAGGACGACCCGGCCGTCGACGACGCGTACGACGTGCTCGCCGACGCGTTCGAGGTGTACGACGAGTCCCTCGTGGCCGTGCACGGCGAGGCGACGCCGTTCTACCTCGCGGACGAGGAGGACGACGACGAGCACGACGACGAGGACGACGCCCACGACGACGACGAGTACGACGCGGACGAGCTGGCCGAGGGGTCGTTCGACGACGAGGACGACGCCCCCCGCGCCTGAGCGGGCGGTGCCCGGCCCTCGGCGGTGCGCGCCGGCCGTCGGGGTCAGCGGCGCTCGGGGTAGCCGAGCTCCGGCGCGCTGACCTCGTCGAGCGCGCGCACGATCTCCGGCGGCAGCTCGACCTCCTCGGAGGCCAGCGAGTCGCGCAGCTGCGCGGGGGTGCGCGCCCCGACGATCGCGGAGGCGACCTGGGTGCGGCCCCGCAGCCACGCGAGCGCGACCTCGAGCGGCGCCCGGTCCAGGCCCTTCGCGGCGATCACCACGGCCTCGACCACGGCGGCCGCCACCGAGCCGAGGTACGGCTCGACGAACCCGGCGAGGTGCGGGGACGCCGCCCGCGAGTCGGCGGGGACGGTCCGGCGGTACTTGCCGGTGAGCACGCCGCGGCCCAGGGGCGACCAGGCGAGCACGCCGACGCCGAGGTCCTCCGCGGCGGGCAGCACCTCGCGCTCGATGCCGCGCTGCAGCAGCGAGTACTCCGCCTCCACGGCGGTCAGCCCCGGGTCCTCGCCGAGCAGCGTCGCCGCGCGCGCGACCTGCCAGCCGGCGTGGTTCGACAGGCCCACGTACCGGGCGCGACCCGAGTCGACGGCGCGACGCAGCGCGGTGACCGTCTCCGCCAGGGGCGTGCGGGGGTCGGGCGTCTGCACCAGCCAGAGGTCCACGTGGTCGGTGCCCAGCCGGCGCAGCGACGCGTCGAGGGTGTCCAGCAGCGCCCCGCGGGAGGCGTCGACCACCCCGCCGGCCGGGGTGCGCCGCACGCCCGCCTTGGTGCACAGCACGACCTCGTCGCGCGGAACGACGCGGCCCAGCAGCGAGCCCAGCAGCTCCTCGGCGCCGCCGTCCGCGTACGACGCCGACGTGTCGACGAGCGTGCCGCCCGCGTCGGCGAAGTCGCGCAGCTGCTCCGCGGCGTCGTGCTCGTCGGTGTCCCTGCTCCAGGTCAGCGTCCCGAGTCCGAGGTGGGAGACCCGCAGGCCGGTCCGTCCGAGCTGGCGCGTGTGCATGCAGCGAGGGTATCGCCGGTGCCGGGTGACGGTCGCAGGCGTCCGGCGCCCCCGCTGCCTGCCGGGCAGGTGCAGCCGCTAGGGTGGCGCCTCGTGGCAGCGCGCGCGAACCTCCCGTCCGAGATCGGCACCCGAGCATGAACGTCCTCGAGGCGATCGTCCTCGGCCTGGTGCAGGGGCTCACCGAGTTCCTGCCCGTGTCGTCGAGCGCCCACCTGCGGATCGTCGGCGAGCTGATCGGCTCCGGCGACCCCGGCGCGGCGTTCACCGCGATCACCCAGATCGGCACCGAGACCGCGGTGCTGCTCTACTTCCGGCGGGACATCGCGCGGATCTGCGTGCACTGGTGGCGCGCGGTCCGCGGCGACCTCGGCACCGACTGGCGGTCCCGGACGGGCGCCCCGGTCGGCGGCGAGCGGGACCCCGACGCGCAGATGGCGTGGTTCATCGCGCTCGGCTCGGTGCCGATCGTCGTGCTCGGCCTGCTGTTCCAGGACGCGATCGAGCAGCCGTTCCGCAACCTCTGGCTGATCGTGCTCACCCTCGCCGGCTTCGCGCTCGTGCTCGACTGGGCCGACCGGCGCGGCCGCAAGGAGCGCGTGCTCACCGAGCTCACCCCGCGGCACGCCGTGCTCTTCGGGCTCGCGCAGGCGATGGCCCTGATCCCGGGCGTCTCGCGCTCCGGGGGCACCATCACCGCCGGCCTGCTGATGGGCTACACCCGCGAGGCCGCGGCGCGGTACTCGTTCCTGCTGGCGATCCCCGCCGTGCTCGGCTCGGGCGTCTACCAGGCGGCCAAGAGCGTGGGCACGTTCGGCGAGGCCGGGACCCCCGCCGTCGGCGTGACGCTCGTCGCGACCCTGGTGGCGTTCGTCGTCGGGTACGTCGTGATCATCGGGTTCCTGAAGATCGTCTCGACGTACTCGTACCGGCCGTTCGTGCTCTACCGGATCGGCCTGGCCGTGGTCGTCGCGCTGCTGCTCGTCGTCGGCGTGCTGCACCCGCTCGCCGGGGCGTGAGCCGCGCGGGTCGTCAGAGCCAGCGGGAGCGCCGGAACAGCCGGTAGAGCGTCCCGGCGGCCGCGCCCATGAGCACCAGCGCCGCGGGGTAGCCCAGCAGCCAGTGCAGCTCGGGCATGTGGTCGAAGTTCATCCCGTAGATCCCGGCGACCAGCGTCGGCACGGCGATGATCGCCGCCCACGCGGAGATCTTGCGCATGTCCTCGTTCTGCTGCACCGAGACGCGCGACAGGTGCACCGCGAGCATGTCGCCCAGCAGGGAGTCGTGGGAGTCGAGGTGCCGGTCGACCTTGCTCAGCGCCGTGTCGAGGCGGCGCATCCAGCGCATCGTGCGGGTCTCCCGCTCGCTGTCCTCCTGCTCCGCGACGAGCTCGGGGAACGCCGCCAGCAGCGGCACCAGGCCGCGGCGCGCCTCCGCGATCTCGCGCTTGAGGTCGTAGACCACCTCGGCGGGGTCGGCGACGTCGGGGGTGAACACCACCCGCTCCACGTCCGCGACCGCCTCCCCGATGCCCTGCTCGACGACGCCCGCGCGGTGCACGAGGGCGGCAAGCGTGGCCGCGAACACGTGGCTGCCGCGGTCGGGCGGCAGGTGGTCGGCGTCCTGCAGGTGCTCCAGCACCTCGTCGAGGAGGCGCGCGTCGCCCTCCTCGGCGGTGATGGTCACCTCGTCGACCACCAGGGTCGCCCACGTGCCCGTGCGCACGTCCCGGGTGGTGTCGTCGTAGACGAGCGTGGAGCTGACCAGGTACTTGCCGCCGCCCGGCAGCCGGCGCAGCTGCGGGTGCCGGGGGTCGTCGCCGACGCCGCCCGTCGTCGCGCGCCGCACGGCCGACTCCGGGACGCCCGCCTGCCGGGCGGCGTCCGCCAGCAGGTCCACCGAGTCGACGTGCACCCACGCGGCCGGCGGCTCGGGGGCCGCCAGCAGCGGGAGCACCCCGTCCGGGTCGATGGCCGTCCAGCCGTCCCCGCCCTGCACCCATGCGCTCTCCACGGCACGCATTCTCGCCGGGCCGGGCCCGCCGGACCCCCGCGGCGCGCCGCGGTGTGCGGGACACCACCCGGGCGCCGCGCTCATGCGGGCCGCGCGGCCACTACGCTCGACGTCGTGCTCACCTGGCCCGCCCCGCAGATCCCGCAGCTCCCCGGCCAGGGAGGACCGGTGCGCGTCCGCGACACCTCGACGGGCGAGCTGGTCGTCGCCGCCCCCGGTCCCGACGCCACCCTCTACGTCTGCGGCATCACGCCGTACGACGCGACCCACCTGGGGCACGCCGCGACGTACGTGGCGTTCGACCTGCTCGTGCGGGCGTGGCTCGACGAGGGCAAGCGCGTGCGGTACGCCTCGAACGTGACGGACGTCGACGACCCGCTGCTCGAGCGCGCCGAGGCGACCGGCGTCGACTGGCGCGAGCTCGCCGCCGACCAGACCGCGCTGTACCTCGAGGACATGACCGCGCTCGGCGTCGTGCCGCCCGACGTCTACACCGGTGCCGTCGAGTCCGTGCCCGACGTCGTCGCTGCCGTGCGGGCGATGGTCGCGTCCGGCACCGCGTACGTCGTCGGCGCGCCGGACGCGCACGGCCAGGGGGCCGCGGACGTGTACGCCGACGTGTCCGCCGACCCGGCGTTCGGCGAGGTCGCCCGGCTGGACCGGGACGCGATGCTCGCGCTGTTCGGCGAGCGCGGCGGCGACCCCGCCCGGCCCGGCAAGCGGGACCCGCTCGACCCGCTGCTCTGGCGGTCCGCGCGACCGGGCGAGCCCTCGTGGGACGGCGGCGACCTCGGCCACGGCCGGCCGGGCTGGCACATCGAGTGCGCGGTCATCGCCCGGGACGGCATCGGCCTGCCGTTCGACGTGCAGGGCGGCGGCTCCGACCTGCGGTTCCCGCACCACGAGATGAGCACCTCGCACGCCCGCCTGCTCGACGCCGGTCACGGGGCGCGCAGCCACGTGCACACCGGCATGGTGGGGCTGCACGGCGAGAAGATGAGCAAGTCGCTCGGCAACCTCGTGCTCGTCTCCCGGCTGCGTGCCGACGGCGTCGACGCGATGGCCGTGCGGCTGGCGATCCTCGACCACCACTACGCCACCGACTGGGAGTGGACCGACGACGTGCTCCGCGCCGGCCGGGCCCGCCTGGAGCGGTGGCGCGCGTCCGTGTCCGGCAACGGCGGGCCCGCCGCGGACGCGACCCTCGCCGAGGTGCGGGCGGCCCTCGCGGACGACCTGGACGCACCGCGCGCGCTGCGGGCCGTCGACGCCTGGGCGGACGCGTCGCTCGCCGGGGACGCCACCGAGGTGCACGAAGGCGCACCCGGCGTGATCGCGCGCACCGTGAACGCGCTGCTCGGCGTCCGGCTCTAGCCGTGCCCGACCGGGCGGAGGTCGTCTGCCTCTGCGGGTCGCTGCGGTTCGCCGCGGAGCTGCGTGCCGCCGCGCACGAGCTGACGGCCGCGGGCGCCGTCGTGCTCGCGCCGAGCGAGGTGGCCGGGCCGCTCGACGCGCAGCAGCGGGCGGCTCTCGGCCGGCAGCACCTGCGCAGGATCGACCGGGCCGACCGGGTGCTCGTCGTCAACCCCGGCGGGTACGTCGGCGAGTCCATGCGCGGGGAGATCGCGTACGCGCGGGCCCACGGGAAGCCGGTGTCGTTCACCGACCCCGGGTGACCGGGTCGACGCGCGCGAGGGACGCCGGGTCGGGGTCGGCGCTACCGTGGACCGCGGGTGGCCGACCTGACGGTGAGGCCACGACTCGGGTCGGGTCGCTGCCTCGGTGGGGGCCCGAGAAGGTCAGGAAGCAGACCCCGGTCTGGCGCCACCCTCCGACGACCCCGTGCGGTGGGGGCGTCGATCCGTCGACCGGGTCACGGGCTACGGCTGGGCGTCCGACCAGCCCGCGCCCGGCTCCCAGGCGCCGATCTCCACCGCCGCGCCCGCGAGGACGTCCAGCCCGCCCTCGCGGGTGTCGAGCGTGACCGGGTCGGCGCCCGGGACGGCGGTGACCAGCAGCGCGACGGTGACGTCCGGGTCCTGCGACGTCGACATCGCCCGCCAGGTCAGCTCCGCGTGCACCACCCCACCCGGCGGCACGACGACGCGCGCCGGGGCGGGCGTCCCGCTCGGGGTGCCGGTCTCGACGTCGGGGACCGGCGTGCCCGACGCACGGCGGAACGCCACCTCGGGCCGCCCCTCGACGGCGCACGCGGTGCCGGTGACGTTGGTCGCGGTCAGCAGCAGGTACCGCCGGCCGAGCGCGGCGTCGTCGCCGGCGTTCGCCACGTCGAGGGCGTCGCCCCGGCACGACGGCGCCGTGGGGTCGCCTGCCGAGGGGGGTGCGGAGGGGTCCGGCGCGGGGGTCGTCGGGTCCTCGGGACGTCCGACCACGACACCGTGCTCCCGGAACGACGACGCGACCACGGCGTGCACGACGCCCGCGTCGGCCGGCCAGGGGGTCGCCGCGAGGGCGGCCGCGAGGAGCTCGACGGTGTCGTCGCCCTGCACCTGCACGCGCAACCACGCCTCGCCGGTGCCCTGGTCGCCCAGGAACTGCGAGGTCACGCCGGGTCGGCCGTCCACGTCGGCCACGAGCGCGGCGACCCGGGCATCCAGGACGCGGGGGTCGGCGGCGCTGCTGAACCGCTGGTCCGCGGTCGACAGCAGCACCGAGGTCGTGCGGAGGGTCGCGGTCGCGCGGGCCAGGGCCGGCAGGTCCGCCGCGGTCGCGGTGGTCGCGCTCACGGCGTCCGGGGTCACCTGCACCCCCGTCACCCCGGCGACCGCCGCGAGGTCGGTCACGACCCGCGTGCGGACGACGTCGCCGGTGCCGGTGCCGGTGAGCTGCACGGCCAGGGCCGGGACGTCGGCCACCGCGTCCTGCCACACGCGGCCCGTCAGGCGCGTCGCCCCGGCGAGCTCGTCGGCGACCGCGTCGGCGACCTCGGCGAAGGTCGAGGCGTCCGGGGTGGAGGTGCGCACCGCGAGCTCGTTCCACGGGCGCGCGGCGGGGTCGTCCGACATCGCCTCGTCCGACGTCGCCTCGACCGGCCCGAGGTCGTCCGTCACCTCCACGACGCCGTCCAGCGCCGCGACCGCCGCGGCGACGCGCGCCACGTCGTCGCGGTGCGGGTCGGACGGCGTCGCGGTGCACGCGGCGAGCGCGAGGGCGAGGGTCAGGACCAGGCCGGCGACCCGGGCCGTCGCGGAGCGGGTGGGCATGCCCGTGACGCTAGCCAGCGACGACGGTCGCCGTGCCCGGTCCGCGCGCCCTCCCGGCGATCCGCACAGGACCGCCACAGGTCGGGTCAGCCGCCGATGCCCTTGTCCCGGCGGCGCAGGTAGCGCTCGAACTCCTGGGCGATCGCCTCGCCGCTCGCCTCGGGCAGCTCGGCGGTGTCCTTGGCCTCCTCGAGCTGGTGGACGTACTCGGCGATCTCGGAGTCCTCGGCGGCGAGCTCGTCGACGCCGTCCTGCCACGCCGCCGCGTCCTCGGGCAGGTCGCCCATCGGGATCGGCTCCCCGGTCAGGGCCTCGATCCGGTGCAGCAGGGCGAGCGTGGCCTTCGGCGACGGCGGGTGCGCGACGTAGTGCGGGACGGCGGCCCACAGCGAGACCGTGCGCATGCCGCGCGCAGCGGCCTCGTGCTGGAGCACGCCGACGATGCCCGTCGGGCCCTCGTAGGAGTTCGCCTCGACGTCGAGCGCCGCGCGCACGTCGGCGTCCTCGCTGGTCGCCGTCACCGGGATGGGCCGGGTGTGCGGCACGTCCGCGAGCAGGGCGCCGAGCGTGATGACGGTGCGCGCCCGGAGTCCCTCGGCGATGTCCAGCAGCTCGCCGCTGTACCGGCGCCAGCGCATCGACGGCTCGATGCCGTGCACGAGCACGACCTTCCGGCCCGTGCGGGGTGCGGTCGCGACGGCCACGGCGGTCGTCGGCCAGGTGATCTCGCGCCGGCCGTCCGCGCCCGCGCCGATGACCGGGCGGTTCACCTGGAAGTCGTGGTACTCCTCCGGGTCGAGCTCGTCGACCTGCTCGGCGCCCCAGACCTCGTGCAGGTGCTCGAGCGCCTGGCTCGCCGCGGACCCGGCGTCGTTCCAGCCCTCGAACGCCGCGAGCAGGATCGTCTCCTGCTCGGGGAGGCCCGGGGGTGGTGTGCTCGCCTGCTCGGTCATCGGCCCAGCGTAGGACGTGCGGGGCCGGGGTGTCGGACCCGGCTGGGATGATGGCCCGCGTGCCGCTGGTCCTCGTCGCCGCCGACCCGGACCGACCGGGTGGCGCGGTGCTGCGCGCCGTCGCGGACGTCGCGGCCGCCGAGGCGGGGGAGGTCGGCCCGCCGGTGCGCGTCGCGGGCGTCGACCTGCCCGCCGCGGTGGCCGAGCGGGAGGTCGACCGGCCCCGCTGGGTCTGGGACGACACCGCACGCTGGTACCCCGACCTGCTCGCCGCCGGGGTGCGGGTGGAACGCGCGCACGACCTGCGGCTGTGCCACACGATCCTGCGCCGCAGCACCCGGTCCGCGGGCAGCGGCGTGGCCCGGGGACCCGCGGGACCGTGGGACCGCGCACCCGAGGGCGTCGAGGGCGGGCCGCACGAGCCGGACGTGCCGAGCCTGTTCGACGACCTGCCGGGTGCCGCGACCGCACCGGCCGACGTCCCGGACGTGCCGGCCGAGCTGCGCCGCCAGCTGCGGGCGCTGACCGAGGCGGGCGACGACGGGCGGCTCCGGCTGCTGCTCGCGGCGGAGTCGACCGGCGCGCTGATCGCCGCGGAGATGCGGCACGACGGGATGCCGTTCCGGCCCGACCTGCACGACGCCCTGCTCACCGGTCTGATGGGGCCGCGCCCGCGCGGCAGCGAGCGGCCCGAGCGGCTCGCCGACCTCGCCGCCCAGGTCGCCGCCGCGCTGGACCGGCCGACGCTCAACCCCGACTCCCAGCCCGAGCTGCTGCGCGCGCTGCGGGCCGCCGGGCTCGACGTCGCCTCGACCCGCACCGCCGAGATCCGCGCGCTCGACCACCCCGTGCGGGAGCCGCTGCTCGCGTACAAGAAGCTCGCGCGGCTGCTGTCCGCGAACGGCTGGGCGTGGCTCGACCGCTGGGTGCACGAGGGGCGCTTCCGGCCCGACTACGTGCCCGGCGGCGTCGTCACCGGTCGGTGGGCGAGCAGCGGCGGCGGCGCGCTGCAGCTGCCCGCGGTGATCCGGGACGCCGTCCGCGCCGACCCGGGCTGGCGGCTCGTCGTCGCGGACGCCGCGCAGCTGGAGCCGCGGGTGCTCGCCGCGATGTCCGGGGACGGGGCGATGGCGGCGGCGGGCCAGCAGGCCGACCTGTACGCGGGGGTCGTCGCGGCCGGCATCGTGGCCGACCGGCAGCAGGCGAAGTACGCGATGCTCGGCGCGATCTACGGCGCCACGACCGGGGCGAGCGCGGTGCTGATGCCGCAGCTCGCGCGCGCCTACCCGCGGGCCGTCGCGCTGGTCGAGGAGGCCGCCCGCGCCGGGGAGCGCGGCGAGCAGGTGACCACCTGGCTCGGGCGGTCCTCGCCGCTGCCGAGCGCGGCCTGGCTGGCCGAGCGGCAGGCGGCCTCGGCCGAGGGCGCTGCGCCCGAGGACGCGCGCGAGGCCCGCCGCCGCTCGCGGGACTGGGGGCGGTTCACCCGGAACTTCGTGGTGCAGGGCACGGCCGCGGAGTGGGCGCTGTGCTGGATGGCGGTGCTGCGGCGCCGGCTGCTGGCGATCCCGGGGCGGCCGCACCTGGTGTTCTTCCTGCACGACGAGGTGATGGTGCACGCGCCGTCGTCGGTCGCGGACGAGGTCGCGGTGGCGGTGCGGGAGTCGGCCGTCGAGGCGGGGCGGCTGCTGTTCGGGGCGACGCCGGTGGAGTTCGCGCTCGACGTGTCGGTGGTGGACAGCTACGCCGACGCCGTGTGACGATCGCGGGTAGGTAGACAGGTCTACCTAGTTGCTGGCGATCGACAGGGGAGCAGATGAGCAGCACGCGACGTCCGGCCCGGGCCCGGCTGCTCGAGGCTGCGGCCGTCCGGTTCTACGCCGACGGGATCGCCGCCACCGGCATCGACACGATCACCGCCGACGCCGGGGTCGCGAAGATGAGCCTCTACAACAACTTCGCGTCCAAGGCCGACCTCGTCGCGGCGTACCTCGTCGAGCGCCACGCCGAGTGGCTCGACCTGTACCGGGTCCGGCTCGCCGCCGCGGGGGACGATCCCCGCGCCGGGGTGCTCGCCGTGTTCGACGCCTACGCCGACCACGCGAACGCCGAGTACGTGCGGGGGTTCCGCGGCTGCGGGCTGCTCAACGCCGCCGCCGAGCTGCCTGCGGGTGACCCGGGTCGCGCGGTCGTGCGGCGGCACAAGGAGGAGGTCGAGCAGATCGTCCGCGACCACCTGGCCGACCTGCTGCCCGACGACCCGGCGCGCGTCGGGTCGCTCGCCGAGCACCTCGCGTTCCTGCTGGAGGGCTCGATGGTCCGCGCCGGGCTCGAGGGCGACGACCAGCGGATCCGGCACGCCCGCGGGCTCGTGGCCGAGCTGCTGGGCGTCGCGTGACCGGTGTGCTGGCGGTGCTCGCGGCCGCCGTGCTCTGGGGGACCACGGGGACGGCCGCGACGCTCGCCCCGGACGTCGGGCCGCTCGCGATCGGCGCCGCCGCGATGGGGATCGGCGGCCTGCTCCAGGCGGGCACCGCGTGGCGGCTGCTGCGCCGGCACCGCGCGGTCCTGGTGCGGCGTCGCGGGCTGGTGTCCGTCGGCGGGCTCGCCGTCGCCGTGTACCCGCTCGCGTTCTACTCCTCGATGCACCTCGCGGGCGTCGCCGTCGGGACCGTGGTGTCGCTCGGCTCGGCGCCGCTCGCGTCCGCGCTGGTCGAGCGCGTGGTCGACGGGCGGACCCTGTCCCGGCGGTGGCTGCTCGCGGCCGCGGTGGGGCTGGCGGGGATCGCGCTGATCTGCGGCGCGACGGCGCTGGCCGACGCCGGCTCGGGGGCCGTCACGGGACGGACGCCGGGGGAGTCAGCGGCCGGCGTGCTGCTCGGCCTCGTCGCCGGGGCGACCTACGCGCTGTACTCCTGGGTGGCCCACCGGCTCATGCTCGGCGGGGTGCCGTCGCGGGCGGCGATGGGGGCCGTGTTCGGCGTGGGTGGCCTGGCGCTGCTGCCGGTGCTCGCCGCGACGGGCGCGCCGCTGCTGGACTCGCCGGGGAACGCCGCGGTGGGGGCCTACATGGCGCTGGTCCCGATGTTCTGCGGCTACGTGCTGTTCGGCTGGGGGCTGGCCCGGGTCGCGGTGAGCACCGCGACGACGCTCACGCTGCTCGAGCCCGCGGTCGCGGCGGTGCTGGCCGTCGTCGTGGTGGGGGAGCAGCTGCCGGCAGCGGGCTGGGCGGGCGTCGGGCTGGTCGTCGCGTGCCTGGCGGTGCTCGCCGTCCCGGTGCGGAGCGCGCCCGTGGTCGTCGGGGGTGACGCCGGTCGGGTACGGCGCGCGCGGCTCCTACCCTGGACGTCATGACCGTCACCGACCCGGCACCGTCGACCCGAGCCCGCGTCGAGCGCGGGGCGGGGCACGCGGGCGACCGTCGGCCGCGGGTCCTCGACGCCGCGAGCTGGACGGCCGCCGCCGACGCGCACGCCGAGCGCGCCGACGCCCTGACCGCGGGCCACCGCGCGCGCCGGGCGGCCGGTGAGCGCCACGCGATCGAGGACTTCCTGTTCGAGTACTACCCGGCGAAGCCCGCGCAGCTGCGCCGCTGGCACCCCGGGGTCGGGACGGTGCTGGCCGACGCCGCGGGCAGCCCGCAGGCGGGCTGGCGCTGGTACGGGGTGGACGACGCGGGTGCGGTGGCGCTCGACGTCCCGGCGTTCCTCGCCGACCGGGGGAGCACGGTCGGCTACGTGCACGCGCTCGTCGGCGCCACCGCGGCCCGCCCCGCGGCGACGGGGTGCTTCGGCCTGCACGAGTGGGCGATGGTGTACCGCGAGGGCGACGACGAGCACCGGCACCGGCTGCCGCTGCGGCTCGGCGGGGCCGGGACGGACGCCGTGGTGGAGTCGCACCGGATCCGGTGCACGCACATCGACGCGTTCCGGTTCTTCACGCCGCCCGCGACCCCGCTCAACACCGTCCAGCCGAGCCGGGAGACCCAGGTCGCGATGGAGCAACCGGGGTGCCTGCACGCGAACATGGACCTGTACAAGTGGGCGCTCAAGCTCGGGCCGGCCGTGCCGGGCGACCTGCTGCTCGACGCGTTCGCGCTCGCCCGGGAGATCCGGGTGGTCGACATGCAGGCGTCCCCGTACGACGTGTCGGGCTACGGGCTGGCCCCCCTGCCGATCGAGACCGCCGAGGGGAAGGCGGAGTACGTGCGGCTGCAGCGGGGGTTCGCCGCGCGGTCGCAGGAGCTGCGCCGGCGGCTGCTCGAGGTGTGTGAAGCGGTGCTGGCGGGCGCCTGAGAGGGCTGACCGGCCACCGACCGGTCGCTCACCGGCAGCACTCGCACAACTGCGCCCAGGCGCCGTCGGGCAGGTCGTCGGCGGTGTCGTCGTCCCGGTCGTCCTCTGCGCCGTCGACGAGGTCGTCCTCGGCGTCGTCGACCAGGTCCTCCCAGCGGACCTCGTCGGAGCGGCTGTCGTGCCGGCGACTCCGCATGCGGGCGTCGACCTCGGCGCGGACGGTGCCCTGGAGGTGGTCCGCCCACAGCGCCGTGCGCACCGCGGCCACCCAGAGGCCGGCGAGCTCCGCGGCGGAGGCGGTGGTGAGGTCGGTCGCCTCGACGGCGGCGTCGAGCGCGGCGACGAGCTCGGGGCCGGTCGCGGCGGCACGGAGGGCGGCGGCGATCTCGGCCGCGGGCAGGGCAGGGCGAGGCCGTCGGAGGCCGTCGGAGCGGGGGGCGTCGATCTGCTGCGTGGGTGTGCTCATGCGCCGCACGGTAGGAGCGCCCGGGCCGCGCACGTCGGCCCGCCGGCGCCGATCTGGGGACGACGCGCGCCGACCCCGCCTGTGGACGGCTCGGTGCCCGCTCGTGGAGCGCTACCCGACGCCGGAGGTGCGCTCGGACCCCAGCATCGAGTCGAGCAGCCCGTCGATCGCGCCGGGGGACAGCACGTGGTCGACGGCCATGGCGCTGGCGCCGAGGATGCCGACCTGCGACCGGGCCTGGGAGGTGACGATCCGCAGGTGCTGCGTGGCGAGGGGCAGCGACCGCTGGTAGACGACCTCGCGGATGCCGGCGATGAGGTGCTCGCCCGCCTCGGCGACGACGCCGCCGATCACGACGAGCGAGGGGTTGAGCAGGCTGACGCAGGCCGCCAGGACGGCGCCGAGCTCGCGGCCCGCCTGTCGGACGGCACGCCCGGCGGCGAGGTCGCCGGAGCGCACGAGGGCGACGACGTCGGCGCCGTCGCGGACCTCCAGGCCCTCGCGGCGCAGTCCCTCGGCGAGGGCGCGTCCGGAGGCGACGGCCTCGAGGCAGCCGACGTTGCCGCACCGGCACGGCACGTCCTGCGCGCCGGGGACGGCGATGTGGCCGATGTCCCCGGCGGCGCCCTGGGCGCCGCGCCGCAGCCTGCCGTCGGAGATGATCCCGGAGCCGATGCCGGTGGCGATCTTGACGAACAGCATGTCGTCGACGTCGGGCCACGCGGTGCGGTGCTCGCCGAGCGCCATGAGGTTCACGTCGTTGTCGACCTGGACCTCGGCGTGCAGGGCGGCCGCGAGGATGCCGCGGACGTCGACGTCGTCCCACGCGGGCATGATCGGCGGGTTGATCGGCCGGCCGGTGGAGTGCTCGACGGGACCGGGCAGGCCCACGCCGACGCTGACGAGGTCGCCGGGCTCCCGCCCGGCCTCGAGGACCAGGGCGCGGCCGTGCTCGACGACCCAGGCGAGGACGGTCTCGGGCCCGTCGGCGATGGCGAGCGTCGCCTCGGTTTCGGCGAGGACGGTGGACGCGAGGTCGGTGACGGCGAGCCGGGCGTGGGAGGCCCCGAGGTCGACGGCGAGGACGACGCGGGCGCTCGGCCGGAACGCGAACGTCGCGGGTGGGCGGCCGCCGGTGGACGACGCCTCGCCCGCGGGGGCGACGAGCCCGGCGGCCATGAGCACGTCGACGCGCGCGGCGATGGTGGAGCGGGCCTGCCCGGTCGCGGCGGCGAGGTCGGCGCGGGTGCGCGGCCTGCCGTCGCGGAGCAGCTGGAAGAGCTCGCCGGCGCCCGCATGGCGCTGGGGGAGCCTGACGACGTCCTGCATGGCGCACAGTGAACCAGAAAAGTCGCACCACTTGTGGCGGTCACGGTTCGGTAACTCGGACAAACCAGGAGCAACTTATGCTTGACGCCCGACAGAAGTGGCGCCTAGGTTCGCCGCATGGTCAACGTGGACCCCCCGCAGCAGCCGCTGCTCCAGATGCGCGGCATCGTCAAGCAGTTCCCCGGAGCCCGCGCCCTCGACGGCGTCGACCTCGACGTCCTGCCCGGCGAGGTGCACTGCCTGCTCGGCCAGAACGGCGCCGGCAAGTCGACGCTCATCAAGGTGCTCGCCGGTGCCCACCAGCCGACCGAGGGCACGGTGCTCGTCGACGGCGAGGCCGTGACGATCCCGAACCCCGTCGCGGCGCTGAAGCTCGGCATCGCGACGATGTACCAGGAGCTCGACGTCGTGGCCGGCCTGACGGTCACCGAGAACGTGTTCCTCGGCCACGAGCTCGCCACGGCCGGCGTCTCCCGCCGCCGCGAGGCGCGCCGCCGCACCCGGGAGATCCTCGCCCGGCTCGGCCACCCCGAGATCTCCCCGCACCACGAGGTCGGGTCGCTGCCCGCCGCCGCCCAGCAGATCGTGTCGATGGCCCGCGCGCTGTCGCACGACGCCCGGGTGATCGTGATGGACGAGCCGTCCGCCGTGCTCGACTCCGACGAGGTGCAGAACCTGTTCCGCGTGACCCGTGAGCTCACCGCCGCGGGCGTCGCGATCGTCTACATCTCGCACCGCATGGAGGAGATCCGGGCGATCGGGGATCGGATCACCGTCCTCAAGGACGGACGCACGGTAGCGCGGGACCTGCCGGTCGCGACGACGCCGACCGGCGACCTGATCCGCCTGATGACCGGGCGGACCGTCGAGTACGTCTTCCCGCCGAGCACCGAGCTGCCGCCCGACGCGGGCGTGGTGCTCGACGTGCAGGGCCTCGCGCTGCGCGGGTCGTTCGCGGACGTGAGCTTCCAGGTCCGCGCGGGCGAGATCGTCGGGCTCGCGGGCCTGGTCGGGTCGGGACGCTCGGAGATCATCGAGACCGTCTACGGCGCGCGCCGCGCGACCGCGGGCACGGTCACGGTGGCCGGCCAGCGGCTGCGGCCCGGCGCGGTGTCCGCCGCGGTGCGGGCCGGCGTCGGCCTGGCCCCCGAGGAGCGCAAGGCCCAGGGGCTGCTGCTCGACGAGCCGGTCTACCGGAACATCACGCTGTCGACGTTCGGCCGGTTCGCGAAGGGCGGCGTGCTCGACGAGGGCGCCGAGCGGACCGTGGCGCGGGAGCAGGCGGAGGCGCTGGACCTGCGCCCCACCGGCGTCGACCGCGCGATCCGCACCCTGTCGGGCGGCAACCAGCAGAAGGCGATGCTCGCTCGCTGGCTGGTGCACGGCTGCCGGGTGCTGCTGCTGGACGAGCCGACCCGCGGCGTGGACGTCGGCGCCCGCGCCGAGATCTACGCCCTGGTGCGCCGGCTCGCCGACTCGGGCGCCGCGGTGGTCGTGGTGTCCAGCGAGATCCCCGAGGTGCTCGGTCTGTCCGACCGCGTGCTGGTGGTGTCCGACGGCCGGGTCGTCCACCAGGGACCCGCCGCCCAGATCGACGAGCACGCCGTGCTCGACCTCGTCATGGAAGGAAGTGCCGCGTGAGCGAGCACCAGCTCTCCGCCCAGCCCCCGGGCACCCCCACCGCGCCCCCGCCGCCCGCCGCCGACGAGTCGGCGCGGGTGGAGAAGGTCGCCCGTGAGTCCACGGGGCGCGCGCGCCGCGGCGGCTCGAGCGGCGGCTCGGCCCGCATCCTCGGGCTCGTGGTCGCCCTCGCGGCGATCTGCGTCGTCGGCGCCATCACCTCGGGCAGCCGGTTCGCCAGCCTCGACAACGCGACGGTGATCGTCAGCACGGCGGCGATCATCGGCGTCGTCAGCATCGGCATGACGTTCGTCATCACGGCGGGCGGGATCGACCTGTCCGTCGGGTCGGTGCTGGGGCTGTCCTCGGTGTGGGCGACCACGGTCGCTACGCAGACGATGGCCGAGCAGTACGGCTGGATCGTCATGGTCGGCTGCGCCCTCGCGGTCGGGCTCGCCGCCGGCGTCATCAACGGCGTGCTCATCGCGTACGGCAAGGTGGTCGGGTTCATCGCGACGCTGGCCATGCTGGTCGCGGCGCGCGGGCTCGCCGAGCTGATCGCCGGCCGGCGCACGCAGCTCGTGAACGTGTCCTCGTTCGAGAGCACCTTCAAGGGCGACCTGCTCGGCGTGCCGAAGATCGTCTGGATCTTCGCGGTCGTCGCCGTCGCGGGCTGGTTCCTGCTCAACCGCACGACGTTCGGCCGCCGGACCATCGCGGTCGGCGGCAACCCCGAGGCGGCCCGGCTCGCGGGCATCGCCGTCAAGCGGCACACGATGTACCTCTACGCGCTGTGCGGCCTCACCGCCGGCATCGCCGGCGTGATGATGCTGGCCCGCACCGGTGCGGGCTCGTCGACCAACGGCACGCTCTACGAGCTGGACGCGATCGCCGCGGTCGTCGTCGGCGGGACCCTGCTGGCCGGGGGTCGCGGCACCATCGTCGGCACCGTGCTCGGCGTCCTGATCTTCGCGACGCTGACGAACATCTTCGTCCAGAACAACCTGGACTCCTCGGTCCAGTCCGTCGTCAAGGGCGCGATCATCATCGCCGCCGTCCTGCTCCAGCAGCGCTTCACCACCCGCACGCCCCGCACCACGTAGCGCCCCTCGCGCTCCACCCGCACCCCCCCTCGCCAGGACGCCGCCCCCGCGGCGCCCACGGCACCGCACACCCACCGCCCGCCCCGTAGGACATCGTCGAAGGAGATCCCATGTCCGCATCCCTGACCTCGCGCCGTCGTCGCGGCTACGCCGCCGTCGCCGTGCTGTCGGTCGCCGCGTTCCTCACCGCGTGCACCTCCAACGCCCCCGCCGAGGAGGACGAGGGTGGTTCGGACGCCGCTCCGGTCGCCGTCTCGGACAACGACGAGCCGGGCGACACGGTCGTCATCGGCTTCTCGGCCCCCGCCGCCGACCACGGCTGGATGGGCGCGATCACCACGGCCGCCCAGGCCGAGGCCGAGAAGTACGAGGACGTCGAGCTCCGCGTCGCGGAGGGCACCAACGACGTCAACCTGCAGATCAGCCAGATCGAGCAGTTCATCAACGACGGCGTCGACGCGATCGTCCTGCTGCCGTTCGACGGCGGCGCGCTGACCGACGTCGCGACCCGGGCGATGGAGGCCGGCATCCCGGTCATCAACGTCGACCGCGAGTTCTCCAGCCCGTTCGCGTCCCGCGCGACCGTGCTCGGCGACAACTACGGCATGGGCGTCTCCGCCGGCACGTACCTGTGCGAGGAGCTCGGCGACAACCCCGACGCCGTGGTCGCGGAGATCGCCGGCATCGACTCGCTGCCGCTCACCCAGGACCGCAGCCAGGGCTTCGCCGACGCGCTCGAGGGCTGCGGGCTCGAGGTGAGCAACCGCGTGGCCGCGGACTTCACGGTCCAGGGCGGCGAGCAGGCGGCCGCGAACCTGCTGCAGGCCGCGCCGCAGATCGACGCGATCTGGAACCACGACGACGACCAGGGCGTCGGCGTCCTGGCGGCGATCGAGAACGCCGGGCGCGACGAGTTCTTCATGGTCGGCGGCGCCGGCTCGGCGAACGTGATGCGGGAGATCCAGTCCGGCGACTCCGTGCTCCAGGCGACGGTCGTCTACCCGTCGACGCAGGCGGCGGACGGCATCCGGCTCGCGCGCCTCGTGGCGCACGAGAAGTCGCTGGCCGACCTCGCGTCGTCGGGCGTGCCGCGCACGGTGCAGCTGTTCGCGCCGGTGGTCACCGCGGACAACGTCGACCAGTACATCGACTCGGCCTTCGAGTCCTGATCCGCCGCGGCGCGGGGGTCCGGTCCTCGACCGGCCGGCCCCCGCGCCCCTCACGAGAGGACCCACGATGGACGAGACGACCGCCGGTCCCCGGGACACCCTGGGCGTCGGCATGGTGGGGTACGCGTTCATGGGCGCCGCGCACTCCCAGGCGTGGCGCACCGCCCCCCGGTTCTTCGACCTGCCGCGCACGCCCGTGATGCGGGTGCTCGGCGGCCGGGACGCCTCGGCGGTGAAGACCGCCGCCGACCGGCTCGGCTGGCAGGACTCCGTCACGTCGTGGCAGGAGCTGGTCGCGCGGGACGACGTCGACCTGGTCGACGTGTGCACCCCCGGCCACACGCACGCCGAGATCGCGGTCGCCGCGCTCGAGGCGGGCAAGCACGTCCTGTGCGAGAAGCCGCTGGCCAACACGATCGCCGAGGCCGAGGCGATGGTCGCCGCGGCCGAGTCCGCCGCAGCCCGCGGAGTCCGTTCGATGGTCGGCTACACGTACCGGCGGGTGCCGGCCGTGCAGCTCGCCCGGCAGCTCGTCGCCGACGGCCGGATCGGGACCGTCCGGCACGTGCGCGTGCAGTACCTCCAGGACTGGCTGGCCGACCCGCAGGCGCCGCTGTCCTGGCGGCTCGACAAGCAGGCCGCGGGGTCCGGCGCGCTGGGCGACATCGGCTCGCACGCCGTCGACCTCGCGCAGTTCATCACCGGTGAGCGCCTGACCGGGGTGTCCGCCGTGCTGGAGACGTTCGTGCACGAACGGCCCGTCGCGGCCGCGTTCGCCGGGCTGCACGGCACCGGCGGCACCGGCACCGGGCCCGTCACCGTCGACGACGCCGCGGTGTTCCTGGCGCGGCTGTCCGGCGGAGGGCTCGGCGTGTTCGAGGCGACCCGGTTCGCCACGGGCCGCAAGAACGCCATCCGCCTCGAGGTGAACGGCGAGCGCGGGTCGCTGTCGTTCGACTTCGAGGACATGAACGTCCTGCACTTCTACGACGCCACCGAGGACGCCGCCGTCGCGGGGTTCCGGCGGATCGTCGTCACCGAGCCGCAGCACGCGTACGTCGCGCAGTGGTGGCCCGCCGGCCACGGCCTGGGCTACGAGCACGCGTTCACGCACCAGGTCGTCGACCTCGTCGGGGCCATCGCGGCGGGCGAGCAGCCGACGCCGTCGTTCGCCGACGGCCTCGCCGTCCAGCGCGTGCTCGACGCGGTCGAGCGCAGCGCGGCCGACGACAGCCGCTGGGTGCCGCTCGCCTGACCGGCGAGCCGCACGACCCGCACCACCCACGCACGCATCCGACAGATCGCCGCGCACCGCTCGAGGGGGAGGAGGTGAGGACCTGCGCGACCGACCGGCAACGGCGCCGGTCACGTGAGGAGGTCGGGTCCCGGCACCGTGGGGACGACGAGAGACCCGACCTCTGCGACGACACTCCAGAGGAGCTGCATCACCCATGAAGCGTATCGAGCCGCGGTCGCACCGCGGCAGGAGAACGGTGGCTTTCACCCTCGCCGGTGTGCTCACCGTGACGGGGCTGGCGCTCGGCGCCGGACCCGTGGTGGCCCACGACGGCGTGGACCACGGGGCCGAGCCCGGCGCGCAGGCCGCGCTGGACTGGGGCAACTACGAGAAGACGACGCTGACGAAGGACGTCGGCGAGCCGCTGGACCTCGCGGTCCTCCCGGACGGCCGCGTGCTGCACACCGCGCGCAACGGCGACGTCCGCCTCACCGACCCGACCACGGGCGTGACCCGGATCACGAACACCATCCCGGTGTACGCGAACTCCGAGGACGGCCTGCAGTCGATCGGCATCGACCCGGACTTCGAGGAGAACAACTGGGTCTACCTCGTCTACGCGCCCCCGGGGTCGACCCCCGCGGGCTCCGCGCCGAACACGCTGCCCGCCGGGCAGGACGAGTCCTACTGGGACCAGTGGAAGGGCGTGAACCGGCTGTCGCGGTTCCAGTGGACCGGTGACGGCCTGGACCTCGCCTCGGAGCAGCAGATCCTCGACGTCGAGGTCCAGCGCGGGCAGTGCTGCCACGTGGGCGCCGACTTCGACTGGGACGCCGAGGGCAACCTGTACCTGGGCACGGGCGACAACACGCCCGCGGGCACGCCGGGCGCCAACGGCTTCGCGCCGAACAACGACGCCCCCGGCATGAACCCGGGCTTCGACTCCCGCCGCGGCGCCGGCAACACCAACGACCTGCGCGGCAAGATCCTGCGGATCCACGTCGAGGCGGACGGCTCGTACACGGTCCCCGAGGGGAACCTGTTCCCGGAGGGCACCGAGGGCACCCGCCCCGAGATCTTCGTGATGGGCGTGCGGAACCCGTTCAAGCTGGACGTCGACCCGGAGACGAACTCGCTGTCCTGGGGCGACTACGGCCCGGACGCCACGTCCGCCGTCGCGGCGACCGCGGGCCGCGGGCCGATGGGCCTGGTCGAGTGGAACGTGGTCGGCCTCGACGACCCGCACAACTCCGGCTGGCCGTTCGTCACGGGCGACAACTTCGCCTACAACGACTGGGACTTCGCCACGGGCACGCCCGGGGCGTTCTTCGACCCGGCCGCGCTGAAGAACGAGTCCCGGTGGAACACCGGCCTCGTCGACCTGCCCCCGGCGCGGCCCGCCACGCTGTACTACGGCGACAACCCGGGTGACCAGCCGTGGGACGAGCTCGTGACCTTCGGCACCGGCACCGGCCAGGGCCCGATGGGCGGCCCGGTCTACCACCGGCCCGCCGACGCCGGCCCGGACGCGTTCCCGGAGTACTGGGACGGCAAGGCGTTCTTCGGCGAGTTCTCCCAGGACTACATCGCGGCCTTCACGGTCGACTGGGACACCTTCGAGGTCACGCACATCGAGGACGTGACGCCGAACGCCGCGATCACGGCCGAGGGCTGGCCCCCAATCGACAACCCGATGGACATCGAGTTCGGCCCCGACGGGTCGATGTACGTCCTCGACTACGGCGACGGCTTCTTCCGCGCGAACCCCGACGCCGGGCTGCACCGCATCGCCTACGCCGAGGGCAACAAGGCGCCCCGCGCCGCGTTCACCGCGACGCCGACGTCGTCGTCGTCCGCGCCGCTCACCGTGGCGTTCGACGCGAGTGCGTCGGCCGACCCCGAGGAGGGCGCGCTGACCTACGAGTGGGACTTCGACGGCGACGGCACCTTCGACGCCACCGGGGTCGAGGCCGAGCACACGTACACGGCGCTCGCCGCCTACACCGCCCGGCTCAAGGTCACCGACCCGGAGGGCAAGTTCACGCTGACCTCCGAGGTCATCTCCGTCGGCAACCAGGCGCCCGAGGTCACCGTGGCCTACCCGGCGAACGGCGGGTTCTTCTCCTGGGGCGACGCCATCCCGTTCCAGGTGACCACGCAGGACGCCGAGGACGGCACCACCACCGACTGCAGCCGCGTCGCGTGGACCTACGGCCTCGGCCACGACGAGCACGCCCACCCCGAGGTCTCGGGCACGGGCTGCAAGGGCGCGTGGAAGACCGACCCCAACTCGCCGGAGCACGGCCCGGGCGCGCTGCTGTACGGCGCGGTCGTGGTGACGTACCGCGACGCCGGCGCCAACGGCCTGCCGGCGGCGACCGGTGAGGCCACCGTGCGGCTCAACCCGCGCGAGCAGCAGGCCGAGCACGCCGCCCGCCAGGGCGTCACGGTCTACGCCGACGAGACCGCGCTGGCCGGCAACGCCGTCCGCGGGCTCGGCGGGGGCGACTTCGTCCGGTTCGACACGGTGAACTTCGCCGGCATCGAGGGCGCGGTCGTCCGGGCCAACGGCGGCGGGCAGGTCCAGCTGCGCTGGGGCGCGGTGGACGCGGCACCGTTCGCGACCGCCACCATCCCGGCGGGCGGGGGCTGGAAGGACGTGCCGGTCACGTTCGACGCCCCCGAGGGCACCGGCAGCCTGTTCGTCACCTCGGCGGACGAGCTCGCCCTCGACGCGCTCACCATGACGGGCCCCGGCGTCGCCGACGTCACCGCCCCGACCGTGGCGCACACCCTGGCCCCGGCGGCGCCCACCGGCGCCGGCGGCGTCTACACGGTGCCCGTGCGGTTCTCCGTCCAGGCCGCCGACGACGGGGCGCTCGCCAGCGTGCAGTACTCGCGCGACGGCGGCACCACCTGGGTCAACCTGGCCGCGAACCAGCAGTACGGCGTGACGTTCTCCGAGAGCGGCACGTACGACCTGCGGTACCGGGCCACCGACACCGGCGGGCACGTCTCCGAGGTCGGTCAGGTCGCGTTCACCATCGACCTGGACGCCCCCGAGGAGCCCACCGTCGACACCACGACCACGGCGACCGTCGCCGCGGCCCGGGTGCCGTACGGCGCCCCCGGCGTGGTCACCGTCGCCGTCGGCGCGGGGGACCGCACCGCCGAGGGCGAGGTCGTCCTGACCGTGGGCGAGACGGAGGTCGGCCGGGGCACCCTCGCGGGCGGCACCGTCGACGTCGCGCTCGACCCGACGCTGGCGGTGGGCACCCACACGGTGACCGCGTCCTTCGTCGGCGGCGAGGTGTTCAAGCCGTCGTCCGGCACGGTCCGGCTCACGGTCGCGCGCACCACCTCCACCACGACCGTCACGGTGTCGCCGAACCCGGTGAAGCCGGCCGTCGCCGCCAAGGCCACGGTGCAGGTCGTCTCCGCCGGCGGGGCCGTCCCGACCGGGGGCGTCACCGTCACGGTCAAGCGCAACAACACCGTGGTGGCCTCGCTCACCGGGACCCTCGACGCCACCGGCGCGAGCGTCGTCCCCCTCGGGCGCCTGCCCGAGGGCACCTACAAGGTCGACGTCGCCTACGGCGGCACGGCCGGCGTCGCCGGCAGCACGACCAGCACCACCCTCACCGTCCGCAGCTGACCGCGCGCCGGCGGCCCGGGTCGGGGCCACGCAGCACCGACCCGGGCCGACCGGCCGTCTCGAAGGAGAGACATGCACACGCACCAGCACCCGTCCCTGCCCGACCGGCCCCTGAGCCGGCGGTCCCTGATGAAGGCGCTCGCCGCCTCTACCGTGGCCGTGGGCGTCGGGACCGCCCTCGGCGCCTCCGCCGCGGGCGCCGCGGGCCCGCTGCCCGCCGCCGCACCGGGAGCCGGGCGCACCCGCCTGGTCCCCGCCAACCGCATCGGCATCCAGCTGTACACGATCCGCGACAAGGTCAGCTCCCTGGGCTTCCGGGCCGTGTTCGAGGAGCTCGGCCGGATCGGGTACTCCGAGGTGGAGTTCGCCGGCTACACGCAGGGCAACGTCGGGGCCATCACCCCGGCCGAGATCCGCACCCTGCTCGACGACAACGGCCTGCGGGCCGTCGGCTCGCACGTCGGCACCAACCTGCTGCGCACCGACCTGGCCAACCAGATCGCCATCGCGCACACGCTCGGGATGCCGCACCTCGGCACCGGCAACGCCCCCACGAACACCGCGACGAAGGAGGGCTACCTCGCCGCCGCGGAGGAGTGGAACGCCTGGGGCGCGCAGGTCAAGGCTGCCGGGCTCAAGCTCTACCAGCACAACCACGACGGCGAGTTCCGGTTCGACCCGGTCGACCCGTCGGTCCGGCTCTACGACGTGTTCTACGACAACACCGACCCGGACCTGGTCTACCTGGAGATGGACATCTACTGGGCGTACGTCGGGCAGCACAAGTACCCGGGGTTCGAGCCGGTCGACTACATCCTGCGCAACCCGCGGCGCTACCCGCTGCTGCACCTCAAGGACGGCAAGGCCAACGGGGCCAGCGCCAACGGCTACGACATCATCGAGTTCGGCGCCGGCGACCTGCCCTACCAGCAGTTCCTGTCCCAGCTGCGGACCCGCGGCCAGCACTTCGGGCTCTACGAGCAGGACAACGCGGCCAGCACCGCCGTCCCGCCGAACCCGCTGGACTCGCTCGGCAACGCCGACCGCAGCTACGACGCCATCGCCGGCCTGCGCGGCTGAGAGGGAGACGACCATGAAGCGCATCTACTCGGTCCCGGCGGCACTCGTCGGGGCGTTCGGGCTCGTCACGCTCGGGGCGACCGTCGCCCAGGCCGCGTCGACCGACTGCACCGGCGACCTCGGCGACCAGACGATCACCGGTGACCTCGTGGTCCCCGCGGGCGCCGAGTGCGTCCTCGCGGGCGCCACCGTCGAGGGCAGCATCACCGTCGGCGCCGACGGCTGGCTCGACGCCACCTCGGTCACCGTCACCGGCGACGTCGTCGCCACCGACCCGTACGGGGTGCTGCTCGACGGCACCCGGGTCGGCGGGGACGTCAGCGCCTACACCACGGGGTCCCGGGTCGGGTTCCTCTACCTCAACGACCTCGAGGTCGGCGGCAGCGTCGCGGCCGGCGGTCTCGACGTGGAGATCACCGGCTCGGACATCACCGGCGGGCTGACCACGCAGGCCGCGACCTACGTCGACCTGCTGCAGACCGGCGTCGGCGGCGACGTCGCGCTCGGCGACTCCGGCTACGGCACCACCGTCGCCGGCGCCGTCGTCCAGGGCTCGCTGTCGGTCACCGGCAGCAGCCGCGACGTCCTCATCGGGTCCACCCCCGACGGCGCCGCGGACACCTGGGGCAACACCGTCGGCGGCGACCTCGTGCTCACCGGCAACACCGCGAACCTGCGGGTGGCCGGCACGACCGTCCTCGGCACGATCCGGCTCGCCGAGAACGACCCGGTCGCGGCGTTCGGACCGGGCAACACCGCCGGCGCCGTCGAGGGCGACCACACCGGCGAGGCGCCGGGCACCGTGGCGGAGGGCGACCAGTCGCTCGCCGTCACCGTCCCGGAGCAGCGCGCCGGCGAGCTCACGTGGTCGCTGGAGGGCTCGTCCGGCCTCGTGAACCTCGGCGTGGCCGAGGAGCTCGAGGACCGGTACCAGGCCACCGGCGAGATCGTCCCGGTCCGGGTGCAGGACACCCGGGCGGGCGACCCGGAGTGGTCGGTCACCGCGCAGGTCAGCGACTTCGTCGCCGGCGGCCAGACGCTGTCGTCGAAGTACCTGGGCTGGACCCCGGAGGTGCTCGAGAACGGCGGCGACGCCGTCGCCGGGCCCGCCGTGCCGTCCGGGTTCGAGTCCGGGGACGGTCTGTCCGTCGCCCGCACCCTCGCCGAGGCCGAGACCGGGCACGCCCGCGGCTCGTCCCTCGTCGGCGCGGACCTCGACCTGCAGCTCCCGCTCGACGCCCCGTCGGGCACCTACACCGCGACGCTGACGCTCACCGCGCTCAGCTAGCACCCCCGTCCCGCCCCCGCGCGCCGGTCCTCGTCCCGGCGCGCGGGGGTGGGGCACCACCCGCTCCGCCCGTTCCACCCAGGCTCCACCCCGCTCAGCCCCGCACGAGAGGTGTCCCGTCGTGACCCCGACGTCCCGCGTCCCCGCCGTCCTCGCCGTGCTGGCCGCCCTCGCGCTGGGCGCCGCGCCGGCCGCCGCCGCTGTGCCCGCCGCTGCTGCCGCCGCGCCCGCCGCCGTCGAGCCGCCGCCCGCCGCGGCCGCCACCCAGGTCTCCTGGGGCGTGCGCCCGGCCGACACCGTGCACGGCGCCGAGCGCCCGAACTTCGCCTACTCCCTGCCGCCCGGCGGCACCCTCACCGACGCGATCGTCCTGACCAACAAGGGCGACGCCCCCCTCGCGCTCGACGTGTACGCCGCGGACGGCTTCCTCACCCCGGACGGCACCCTCGACCTGCTCGAGGCGGGGGAGCAGTCCACCGCCCTCGGCGCGTGGGTCGAGGTCGCCAGCCCGCAGGTGGTCGTCGAGCCCGGCGCGAGCGTCGAGGTGCCGTTCACCCTCACCGTGCCCGCCGACGCCCAGCCCGGCGACTACGCCGCGGGCGTCGTGTCCACCCTGCTCGTCGAGAACGCCGCGGGCGTCAGCGTCGACCGCCGGCTCGGCTCACGCATGCACGTGCGCGTCGGCGGCGACCTCGCCCCCGCGCTGCTCGTGTCGGGCGTCGACGTCGACTACCGCGCCGGCGCGAACCCCGTCGTGCCCGGCAGCGCGACCGTCACGTTCACCGTCACCAACACGGGCAACGCGCGCATCGCCCCCGCCGAGGAGGTCGAGGTCGCCGGCCTGCTCGGCCTCGGCGGGGTGCGTGCCGCGGCCGTCGACGTCCCCGAGCTGATCCCCGGTGCGTCCGTCGAGCGCAGCGTCGTCGTCGACGGCGTCTGGCCCCTCGTCCGGGCGACCGCCAGCGTCGCCCTCGGCGGCACCGTCGTGGCCCTGCCCGGCGCCACCGACGCGGCCGCCGCCCCGGGGGTGCCCGGCGTCGTCGCCAGCGGCGCCGACTGGGCGGTGCCGTGGGTCGCGCTCGCCGTCCTGGCCCTGCTCGTCGCCCTCGTGGTGCTGCGGGTCCGTGCGCGCCGGCGGCGCACGGTCCGCCGGCAGCGCGAGCTCGACGACGCGGTCGCCGCCGCGCTGGCCGCCCGGGGGGCGACGCCGTGACCTGACCGCCCGCGCCCCGACCGACCCCGCATCATCGACCTGCGGGGAGCAGACCCCCACCGTTCTCGACGAGGAGACCGACATGGCACGCCCGATCACCCTGTTCACCGGCCAGTGGGCCGACCTGCCGTTCGAGGAGGTCGCCCGGCTCGCCGCCGGCTGGGGCTACGACGGCCTCGAGATCGCCTGCTGGGGCGACCACCTCGACCCCTGGCGCTGGGACGACGACGCCTACGTGCAGAGCCGCCTCGACATCCTGGAGAAGCACGGCCTGAAGGTCTGGGCGATCTCCAACCACCTCAAGGGCCAGGCCGTCTGCGACGACCCGATCGACCAGCGGCACCGCGACATCCTGTCCGACGTCGTGTGGGGCGACGGCGACCCCGAGGGCGTCCGGCAGCGCGCCGCCCAGGAGATGCAGCACACCGCCCGGCTCGCCGCGAGGCTCGGCGTCGACACCGTCGTCGGCTTCACCGGGTCGTCGATCTGGAAGTACGTCGCGATGTTCCCGCCCGTGTCCGCGGCGGCGATCGACGCCGGCTACCAGGACTTCGCCGACCGGTGGAACCCGATCCTCGACGTGTTCGACGAGGTCGGGGTGCGGTTCGCCCACGAGGTGCACCCCAGCGAGATCGCCTACGACTACTGGACGACCGTGCGCACCCTCGAGGCGATCGGCCACCGCGAGGCGTTCGGGCTCAACTGGGACCCCAGCCACATGGTCTGGCAGGACCTCGACCCCGTCGGCTTCCTCTGGGACTTCCGCGACCGGATCTACCACGTCGACTGCAAGGACACGAAGAAGCGGATGGCCAACGGCCGCAACGGCCGGCTCGGCTCGCACCTCGCGTGGGCCGACCCGCGCCGCGGCTGGGACTTCATCTCCACCGGCCACGGCGACGTGCCCTGGGAGGACGCGTTCCGCACGCTCAACACCATCGGGTACACCGGGCCGATCTCCGTCGAGTGGGAGGACGCCGGGATGGACCGCCTCGTCGGCGCGCCCGAGGCGCTCGCGTTCGTCCGGCGGCTCGCGTTCGACGCCCCCGACGCCGCGTTCGACGCGGCGTTCAGCACGAAGGGGGACGCGTGACCGGCCACCGCACCGGCCTGTGGCTCGTCGGCGCCCGGGGGTCCGTCGGCACGACCGCCGCGCTCGGGCTGGCCGCGCTCGCCCAGGGGCACGCGACCGCCGAGGGCTGCGTCACCGCCGCGCCACCGTTCGCCGGGCTCGGGCTGCCCGCCTGGGACGACCTGGTGGTCGGCGGCCACGACGTGTCCGACGTGTCCCTAACCAAGCACGCCGAGGCGCTCGTCGACGCCGGGATGGTCCCCGCCCCGCTGCTCGCCGCCACCGCGCACACGCTCGACGCCGCGGACGCCGAGATCCGCCCCGGGCACCGCGGGCTGCTCGCCCCCGGCGAGTCCCAGGCCGACGTCGCCCGCCGGCTCGCCGCCGACATCACCGGGTTCGCCGACCGGCACGACCTCGCGCGGGTCGTCGTCGTCGACGTGTCGTCGACGGAGCCGATCGCCGAGCACGTGCCCGAGCACGACGACCCCGACGCCCTGCTCGCCGCCCTGGAGGAATCCGACCGGGTCGTGCTCCCGCCGTCCGCGGTCACCGCCTGGGCCGCCCTGCTCGCCGGGGCCCCCTACGCGGGCTTCACGCCGTCGGCCGGGATGGGGCTGCCCGCGCTCCAGGCGCTCGCCCGCGACCGGGGCGTGCCCGTCGCCGGGCAGGACGGCAAGACCGGGCAGACGTGGCTGCGGACGGTCCTCGCGCCGGCGTTCACCGACCGCGGGCTGCGGGTCCTGTCGTGGGCCGGCACCAACCTGCTCGGCGGCGGGGACGGCGCGACCCTCGCCGACCCCGAGGCCGTGCGGTCCAAGCTCGCGTCCAAGACCCGCGGGCTGCGCGACCTCACCGGGTCCGAGGTCACGCCCCTGCACATCGACCACGTGCCCGACCTCGGGGACGTCAAGGTCGCCTGGGACCACGTGCACGCCCGCGGGTTCCTCGGCTCGCGGATCACCCTCCAGACGACGTGGAGCGCGCACGACTCGATGCTCGCCGCGCCGATGGTCCTCGACCTCGCGCGGCTGCTCGCCCTCGCGCACGCCGCCGGGGTCGCCGGGGTCGTGCCCGAGCTCGGGTACTTCTTCAAGGACCCCTGGGGCTCCGACCGGCACGCGGCCGCCGACCAGGCCGACCAGCTCGTGCGGTGGGCCGTCCGGCTCGGGGCGGCGTGACGACGGCCGACGGGGCGCGAGCCCGGCTGCGCGACCACCTCGAGCTCGTCCGCGCCCCCGCCGTCCTGACCGTGCTCGGGGACACCGTCGCCGGTGCCGCCCGGGCCGGGCACCCCGCCACCGCCCGGCGTGCGCTCCTGCCCGCCGCGTCCGCGTGCCTCTACGCCGGGGGGATGGCGCTCAACGACTGGGCCGACCGAGACCTGGACGCCGTCGAGCGACCCGAGCGCCCCGTCCCGTCCGGGCGGATCAGCGCCGGGCGCGCCCTCGCGGTCGCCGGGACCCTCGGCGCCACCGGCCTCGCGCTCGCCGCCGCCGGGGGCGGGCACCGGGCGCTGGCCGTCGCGGTGCCGCTCGCCGCGAGCATCTGGCTCTACGACGCGCGCCTCAAGGACACCCCCGCCGGGCCCGCGGCGATGGCGGCGTGCCGCGGGCTCGACGTCCTGCTCGGCGCCGGCGTCGGGCACCTGCGCGCCGCCGCGCCCGCCGCCGCGGCCCTGGCCGCGCACACCGCCGGGGTCACCGCGCTGTCCCGCGGCGAGGTGCACGGGACCAGCCGGGCTGTCGCCACCGCCGTCGCCGCCGGGACGGTCGCGGTGAGCGGGCTGGTCGGGGCGTCCCGCAGGACGGCGCCCGCCGGCGCGGCGGTCGCCACCGGGCTCGCGCTCACGGCGTACCTCGCCGCGACCCTCCCCGCCCAGGTGGTCGCCGCGCGCGAGCCCGTCGCCGCCCGCGCCCGCGCCGCCACCGGCGCCGGGATCCGGGCGATGGTGCCGCTCCAGGCCGCCGTCGCCGCCCGCGCGGGTCACCCGCGCGCCGCCGTCGCCCTCGGCGCGGTCGCCCTCACCGGGACCCTGCTCCGTCGCGCCGCCGGGCACCGGGCGGTGAGCGAGACATGAGGCACCCCGCGCTCCCGTTCGCGCTCGGGTACGGGACCAACGGGCTCGGCGACCACCCCCTGCCCGCCGCCCTCGACCTGCTCGAGGACGAGGGCTACGACGCCGTCGCCCTCACCCTCGGGTTCCCGCACCTCGGCCCCGGGGCCACCCCGGCCGAGCTCGCCGCCCTGCGCCACCGGCTGGCCCGCGCCCACGACGGCCGCGGGATGCGCGTCGCCGTCGAGACCGGTACCCGGTACCTGCTCGACCCCCGCCGCAAGCACGCACCGGCCCTCGTCGACGCCGACGCCGGCCCCCGGATCCGCTACCTGCGCCGCGCCGTCGAGGTCGCCGCCGCCCTCGGCGCCGACACCGTCCAGCTGTTCTCCGGCGTCCTCGAACCCGGCACCACGCACGCCACCGGAGCAGGCCGTCTGCGCGACCGGCTGCCCGCGCTCGTCACCCACGCCGCCGACCACGGCGTGCGCCTCGCGCTGGAGCCCGAGCCCGGGATGCTCGTCGAGACCGTCGACGACGCCCTGCGCCTGCACGCCGACCTCGGCGCGCCCACCGCGCTCGGGCTCACCGTCGACATCGGGCACTGCCTCGTCGTCGAGCCCGGCGGCGTCACCGGCGCCCTCGCCGCCGCCGGACCCCACCTCGCGCACGTCCAGATCGACGACATGCCGCGCACGCACCACGAGCACCTGCCCTTCGGCGAGGGCGACCTCGACCTGCCGGAGGCGCTCGGCGCGCTCGCGGCGCTCCCCGGCTACACCGGGATCGTCGGCGTCGAGCTGCCCCGGCACTCCTGGGACGCACCCCGCCAGGTCCGCGCCGCCCGGACCGCGATCCACCGCGCCTGGACCGACCGGTCCGACCGGTCCGACCGGCCCGGCTCCGTCCCCACCCCGGACCCCGTCCCCACCCCCTGAACCCGGAGGTCACCGTGACGCCGACGACGTCGTCCGCACCCCGCACCCCCCGACCCGGCGCCGGCCCGTCCGGCCCGCCCGCCGTGGTGGCCGCCGCGACCGCACCACCGACCGGCTGGCTCGCCGATGCCCTGCTCGAGGTGCGCCACGACCCGGGCGCCGCCGGGCGGCTCCTCCCGCTCGCCGGACGCCGCGTCGGACGCGCGGCGCTGCGGCCCGACGAGGACCCGGCCGGAACCGTGCACGGCACCCAGGACGACGCCGCCCGCGCCGCCCTGGTGCTCGCCGTCGCCCACGCCCTCGCCGACGACCCGCAGGCCCTCGCCGACGCGCTCGTGACGCTCTACCAGGACGGCGACGCGACCGAACGACGCGGGGTCCTGCGCGGCCTCGACGCCCTCACCTGCACCGGCGCCGCCGTGCCCGCACCCGTCGTCGCCGCCGGGCGCGCGCTCGCCGCCGACGCCCTGCGCGCCAACGACACCGCGCTCGTCGCCGCGGCCGTCGGACCGTTCGCCGCCGCCCACCTCGACCAGCACGCCTGGCGGCACGCCGTCATCAAGCTCGTGTTCCAGCAGACCAGCCTCGACGCCGTCGCCGGCCTGGACGACCGCGCCGACGACGAGCTCGCGCGCATGGCCACCGACCTCGCCGCCGAACGCCGCGCCGCCGGCCGGGCCGTCCCCGCCGACCTCGCGCGGATCGGCGCCGCCCCCTCGACCACCGCCCACCCCCAGGAGTCCTGATGCGCATCCTCGACCCGCACATCCACATGACCAGCCGCACCACCGACGACTACGAGGCCATGTACGCCGCGGGCGTGCGCGCCGTCGTCGAGCCGGCGTTCTGGCTCGGGCAGCCGCGCACCGGCGTCGGCTCGTTCGTCGACTACTTCGACGCCCTGCTCGGCTGGGAGCGGTTCCGGGCGGCGCAGTTCGGGATCCGGCACCACGCGACGATCGCCCTGAACCCGAAGGAGGCGAACGACCCGCGGTGCGCCGAGGTGCTCGACGTGGTCCCGCGGTACCTGGCGAAGGATGGCGTCGTGGCGGTCGGGGAGGTCGGCTACGACGCCATGACCCCGGCCGAGGACGAGGCGTTCACGCGGCAGCTCGCGATGGCGCGGGACGCCGGGCTCCCGGTGCTCGTGCACACCCCGCACCGGGACAAGCAGGCCGGCACCCGCCGGACCCTCGACGTCGTCCGGGAGTCGGGCCTGCCCCCGGAGCACGTGCTCGTCGACCACCTCAACGAGACGACGGTCGCCGCCGTCCGGGACGCGGGTGCGTGGGCCGGGTTCTCGATCTACCCGGACACGAAGATGGACGAGCACCGCATGGTGGCGATCCTGCGCGAGTACGGCACCGAGCGGGTGCTGGTGAACTCCGCGGCCGACTGGGGCCGGTCCGACCCGCTGAAGACCTGGCGGACCGGCGTGACGATGCTCGAGCAGGGCTTCACCGAGGACGACGTCGACCGGGTGCTGTGGCGGAACCCGGTGGAGTTCTACGGCCAGTCCGGCAACCTGGTGCTCGACCCCGTCCCCGGCTTCGTGGCGCAGGCCCCGCCCGCCCCGGCCACGTTCGAGGGCTCGTCCGTGCTGCGCGGGGTGCGCGCATGACCATGCCGCTGTCCTACTGCACCAACGTCCACCCCGCCGAGGACCTCGACGGCGTGCTCGACCAGCTCGACCGGTACGCCGGACCGGTGCGGCAGGCCGCCGGGCTGGACACGCTGGGCGTCGGCCTGTGGCTGCCCGCGGACCTCGCGCACCGGCTCGCCGCGAGCCCCGCCGACCGGGACCGGCTGCGCACCGCGCTGGCGGCGCACCGGCTGACCGTCCACACGCTCAACGCGTTCCCGTACGGCGGCTTCCACGCGGAGGTCGTGAAGCACGCGGTGTACTCGCCGACCTGGGCGGACCCCGCGCGCGCCGCCTACACGCTCGCGTGCGCCGAGGTGCTCGCCGACCTGCTGCCCGACGGCGTCGACGGGTCCATCTCGACCCTGCCGCTCGCCTGGCGCGAGCCGTGGACCGCCACGGACGACGCGGCCGCGACGGCGGCGCTGGCGTCGGTGTCGGCGGGCCTGCGCGACCTGGCCGCGCGCACGGGCCGCACCGTGCGGCTGGCCGTCGAGCCCGAGCCCGGCTGCGTCCTCGACACCGTCGCCGACGTGGTCGGCTGGCTCGAGCCCCGGCTCGGCACGGGCGCGGGCCAGATCGACCCCGAGCACGTCGGCGTCTGCCTGGACACCTGCCACCTGGCGGTGTCGTTCGCCGACCCCGTGGCTGCCGTCCGCCGCATCCGGCAGGCGGGCCTGCGGGTGGTGAAGGTGCAGGCGTCCGCGGCGCTGCACGTCGACGACCCCGCCGACCCGGTCGCGCGCGCCGCCGTGGCCCGGTTCGCCGAGCCGCGGTACCTGCACCAGGTGCGCGAGCGCAGCGGGGGGACCGTCCACCCGGCGGACGACCTGCCCGACGCCCTCGACGCCCGCACCGGGCTGCCGGGCGCCGGTCCGTGGCGGGTGCACGTGCACGTCCCGCTGCACGCCCGCCCGGCGGCGCCGCTGTCCGCCACCACCGACGTGCTGCGCGACGCCGTCACCGCCGTCCTGCGCGGGCCGCACGGCGACGCCGCGCACCTGGACGTCGAGACCTACACCTGGGCCGTGCTGCCCGACGACCTCGCGGCCCGCGCCGCCGACGACCTCGTGGCCGGCATCGCCGCCGAGGTCCGGTGGGCGGCCGACCACCTCGACCTCGCCTCGTGGTGGGGAGCCGAGGACGACAGCGACGACGACCTCCACCCCCCGACCGTCCGGAGGACCGCATGAGGCCCCTGCTCCTGCTCGACGTCGTCGGGCTCACCCCGCGCGCCCTCGCGCACATGCCGCGGCTGGCCCGCCTGGCCGACGGCGGCTGGCGCGCGGGCCTGCGCACCGTCCTGCCCGCCGTGACCTGCTCCGTGCAGTCGACGATGCTCACCGGGCTCGCGCCGTCTGGGCACGGCGTCGTCGGCAACGGCTGGTACTTCCGCGAGCTCGGCGAGGTGCACCTGTGGCGGCAGCACAACCGCCTGGTCGCGGGGGAGAAGGTCTGGGAGACCGCCCGCCGGGCCGATCCGACGTACACCGCCGCCAACGTCTGCTGGTGGTACGCGATGGGCATGTCCACGGACGTCACCGTGACCCCGCGGCCCGTCTACCACGCGGACGGACGCAAGTCGCCGGACGCCTACGTGCGCCCGCCGGCCCTGCACGACGAGCTCGTCGACCGGCTCGGGGCGTTCCCCCTGTTCCAGTACTGGGGGCCCACGGCGTCGATCGCGTCGACGGAGTGGATCGTGGCCGCCACCCGGCACCTCATGGCGACCCGGCCCACCGACCTGACGATGGCCTACGTCCCGCACCTCGACTACGACCTGCAGCGGTTCGGCCCGCTCGACCCGCGCGCCGACGCCGCGGCCGCCGCCCTCGACCGGGCGCTCACGCCGCTGCTCGACGACGCCGAGGCCCGTGGCGTCACCGTGCTCGCCGTGTCGGAGTACGGCATCGAGGCCGCCTCCCGCCCGGTGCACCTCAACCGGCTGCTCCGCGAGGAGGGGCTGCTGCACGTCTACACCCAGGCGAACGGCGAGCAGCTCGACCCCTGGACCTCCCGCGCGTTCGCCGTCGCCGACCACCAGGTCGCGCACGTCTACGTCGCCGACCCCGACGACATCCCGCGGGTCGCCGCCCTGCTCCGCGGCGTCCCGGGCGTCGACGAGGTGCTCGACCGCGCCGCGCAGGCCCGGTACGGGCTCGACCACGACCGCTCCGGCGAGCTCGTCGTGGTCGCCGAGCCCGGCGCCTGGTTCACCTACTCCTTCTGGCTCGACGACGACCGGGCCCCGGACTACGCGCGCGGCGTCGACATCCACCGCAAGCCCGGCTACGACCCCGCCGAGCTGTTCTTCGCCGACGGTGCCGCCAAGGCCCGCGCCGGGCTCAACCTGGTGAAGAAGAAGCTCGGGCTGCGGTACGCGATGTCGACGACGCCGCTCGACCCGGCGCGAGTCGCGGGCACCCACGGGCGGCTGCCCACCTCGGCCGCCGACGCCCCGGTCGTGCTGTGCTCCGACCCCGACGTCCCGCCCGTCGTGGCGGCGGCGCTCGCGGACGGCGGCGCGGTGCCGGCGGCGGCGATCCGGTCCGCGGTGCTGGAGCTCCAGGGACTCGGCGCGGTCGCGGCCCCGGGGCGGTGACCGACCTCGACCTCGTGGTCGCGTTCGAGGGCGGGCTGCACGAGCCGGGGTGAGCGCACCGGCTCCGGTGCATCCACCCGGCGCCCGCCCGCGTCCCGCCCTAGGCTCGCCGCGTGCCCCGACGTCACGTCCGCCTCCGCCCCGCACCCACCGCCGCCGACGACGCCCGCCGGGTCGATGCCGCGGTCCGCGCGGGACTCGACGCCCTGCGTGCCGAGCTCGACGTCCCGGCGGCGTTCCCGGCCGAGGTGCTGGCGGAGGTCGACGCCGTGCTCGCCGCCGGTCCGGCACCTGGGCCCGCGGGTGCGGCCGAGCGCGTGGACGCCACCGACGTCCCGTTCGTGACGATCGACCCCGAGGGCTCCCGCGACCTCGACCAGGCCGTGCACCTGGAGCGCCGCGGTGCCGGCTACCGCGTGCGGTACGCCATCGCGGACGTCGCCGCCTGGGTGCGCCCGGGCGGGGCGGTCGACGCCGAGGCGCGCCGCCGGGTCGTCACGCTGTACGCGCCCGACGGCCGGACGCCCCTGCACCCGCCGCGGCTGTCCGAGGGCGCCGCCAGCCTGCTGCCGGGCCAGGACGCGCCCGCCCTGGTCTGGGAGGTCGACCTCGACGCCGACGGCGCGCCCACCGACGTCCGCGTCGTGCGTGCCACCGTCCGCAGCCGCGCGCAGCTCACCTACGAGGGCGCGCAGCGGGCGCTCGACGACGGCACCGCCGACGACGTGCTCGTGCTGCTGCGGGCGGTCGGGCGGCTCCGGCAGGCCGCCGAGGTCGCCCGGGGCGGGCTCACGCTCCCCACGCCCGAGCAGGTCGTCGAGGTCGACGCCCGTGGACGGTGGACGCTCACCAGCCGCGCCACCCTGCCGGTCGAGGAGTGGAACGCCCAGATCTCGCTGCTGACGGGCACCTGCGCCGCGCGGATCATGCTCGACGCGGGGGTCGGCGTCCTGCGCACGCTCCCGCCCGCCGACCCGCGCGACGTCGAGCGCCTGCGGTCCACCGCGCGGGCGCTGGGTGTGCCCTGGCCGGAGGGCGCCGACCACGCCGCGGTCGTCCGGGGGCTCGATGCCGCGGTCCCCGCGCACGCCGCGCTGCTCACCGAGGCCACCACGCTGCTGCGCGGCGCCGCGTACGTGGCGTTCGACGGCGTGCCCCCGGAGCAGCCGCTGCACGCCGCGATCGCCGCGCCCTACGCGCACACGACGGCGCCGCTGCGCCGGCTGGTCGACCGGTTCGTGGGCGAGGTGTGCGTCGCCGCGTCCGCCGGCACCGAGATCCCGACCTGGGCGCGCGAGGCCCTGCCCGACCTGCCCGGGCTGATGGCGGCGGGGGACCGGCGGGCCTCGGCGTACGACCGCGGGTGCGTCGACCTGGTCGAGGCGGCGCTGCTCGGCGACCGGGTCGGCGAGGAGTTCGACGGCGTGGTCGTCGACGTGCGCGACGACGGCGACAGCGGCGTCGTGCAGCTGCGCGAGCCCCCGGTGCGCGGGCGCCTCGCCGGCGCGGCGCTGCCCCTCGGCACGGACGTGCGGGTGCGGCTCGACGCGGCGTCGGTGCCGGAGCGCACGGTGCGGTTCGTGCTCGACGGCGGAGCCCCGGGGGCCTGACCGCATTCGGGACGGCGCTCGGGACGGCGTGCTGCTCCGCGTCGGTACCGTGGCGCCCGTGCCCCTCGACCTGCGCGCCTACGCCCCGTCCGACGCCGAGGCGCTGACGGACCTGCTGCACCGGTCGTACGCCGGGCTCGCCGAGCGCGGCCTGAACTTCACGGCGGCGACCCAGGACGTCGAGCTGACCCGGTGGCGCGCGGCGGCGGGGCCGACCTGGCTGCTCGCCGACGGCGACGCCCCGGTCGCCACGCTGACGCTGTCCCTGCCGCCGGCGACGTTCCTGCAGGGCCTCACCGCCGAGGCCGCGGCGCCCGGGCGGGCCTGGCTGAACCAGATGGCGGTGGCCCCGGAGCACCGCGGGCAGGGGCACGCCCGCCGGCTCCTCGAGGCTGCCCTGGCGCACGCGGTCGAGGAGGGCGTGACGGCGGTCGGCGTCGACACGGCGGCGCCCGCGGCCGACCTGCTCGACCTCTACCGACGCTGGGGGTTCGCGGAGCGCGATCTCATCCGCTGGCCGGGCAAGACGTACGACAGCGTGGTGCTGGTCCGCGAGCTCGCGCCGGCGTGACGCGGGTCGGTCAGGCTCCCGGCCCGGCCAGCGGCCACCCGCCGCGCGCCAGGTGCGCGGACACGCGCGCCACGTCCTCCTCGGACGCCGCGTCGAGCGTCGCCTCTCCGACCAGGCGCTCCACGTCGCTCGTGGTGATCTGCGCCCCGCGGCTGGCGAGCACCGCCAGGTCACCGGCGATCTGGTGCACCTCGGCGTCCGTGAGGCTCCGCCGCAGCAGCCCCAGCAGCACGACGTAGTCCTGCTGCGGCACGCCCGTCGGGTAGCCCGCCCGGAGCCAGCGCAGCACGCGCGCGGGCCAGGTGCCCGTCCCCGCCTCCGTCATCGTCCGGCCCTCACGCCTTCTCGACGAGCAGCGGCCCGCCGCCGAGGGAGAGCTCGTGGCCGAGCCCCGACGCCACGACCACGGTGATGCCGAGCACCACGCCGGCGGCGGCCAGCGCGAAGCACAGCACCCCCAGGACGCGGCCGAGCGGGTGCGGTCGTGGCTGCACCCCCGCGGCGTGCTCCTCGGCGTCGCCGCCCGTGCCCCACGCCATCGAGCGCAGGCCCAGGGCGAACAGGGTCGGCAGCCCCGCGCCCAGCACCAGCGAGACCAGCAGCACCTGGCCGAGCATCCCCGTCTCCGTCGCCAGCATCAGCGCACCCCTCCCGTCGCGGCCGGCCGCCGCTCGCGGGCCGGCTCGTACCACTCGTCGTTGACGTTGCCCGCGTGCACGGCATCGCGCCGCGACCGGACGTACATCGCGCCGCTGAGCGCGAGCAGCACCAGCACCACCGCGACGGCGCCGAGCACGCCGCCGCCCAGCACGTGCGCGAGCCCCCAGGTGGCCGCGCCGACCAGGCCCGCGGCGGGCATCGTGATGAGCCACGCGACGCCCATCCGTCCGGCCACCCGCCAGCGCACGGTCGCACCGGGCCGGCCGACGCCCGCACCGAGCACGGAGCCCGTGGTGACCTGCGTCGTCGACAGCGCCAGGCCGAGGTGGCTGGACACGAGGATGGTCGCGGCGGAGGCGGTCTCCGCGGCCATGCCCTGCGGCGGCGCGATGTCGATCAGCCCCTTGCCGAGGGTCCGGATGATGCGCCAGCCGCCGAGGTACGTGCCCAGCGCGATCGCCAGCGCGCACGCCACCTTGACCCAGAACGGGATCGCCGTGGTGCTGGTCCAGTGACCGGAGGCGATCAGGGCCAGCGTGATGACGCCCATCGTCTTCTGCGCGTCGTTGGTGCCGTGCGCGAGCGACACCAGGGAGGCAGAGCCGATCTGCCCCCACCGGAACCCGCGGTCGGTGTAGCGCGCGGCGACACCGACGGTGATCCGGTAGATCAGCCACGTCCCGGTCGCGGCGACCACGCCCGCCACGACCGGCGACGCGACCGCCGGGACGACGACCTTCCCGAGCAGGCCGTCGGGCTCGCCGCCCTCGCCGGTCCAGTGCACGGCGCCCCAGCCGAGGCCCGCGACCGTCGCGCCGATCAGGCCGCCGAACAGGGCGTGCGAGGAGCTGGACGGCAGGCCCAGCAGCCAGGTGAGCAGATTCCACACGATCGCCCCGACCAGACCCGTGAGCACGATCAGCAGCAGGGCCGTCCCGCCGTCCTGCACGAGTTCGGGGCGGGGCGCCCCGTCGTCGTCCTGGATGCGGACGACGGCGTTCGAGACGGTCAGCGCGACCTCGACGGACAGGAACGCGCCGACGAGGTTGAGCACGGCGGAGAGCGTGACGGCGGCCCGCGGGGGCAGCGCGTGGGTGGCGATGGAGGTGGCCATCGCGTTGGCCGTGTCGTGGAACCCGTTCGTGAAGTCGAACGACAGGGCGACGACGACCACCAGGACCAGGAGGAGGGTTGCAGCGTCCACGGCGACCACCGTCCTCGCGGTCGGCGTGGTCCGCAGCCGGGGCACCGTCGCGTGGGCGAGTCGTCGCCCCGCGTTCACCTCAGGACGGTCCGGTGCCCTTCCCGTGGTCGAGCGCCCCGGGCCCGCCGAGCAGCCGGGTCAGGGTGACGACGAGCCCGTCGACGGGCCGGGTGGTCCCGCCAGCATCGGCGCGGTCCTGCGCGACGGCCTCCTGCACCGCGTCCAGGGCGGCCCGCAGCCGGTCGGCGGCCTCGTCCGCGGTGCCGTCGTCCCGCATGTCGCGTGCCGTCGCGGCGGCGGCGTCGAGGGCGTCGGCGCCGGCGAGCGCGCCGGGGGTGCCGCACGCGCCGTCGACGTCGGGGTCGAGGTCGCGCAGGGCGGCGACGACGCGGTCGGCCTCGAGAGCGACGTCGGCGGCGGTGTCGAGGGCGTGCGCGTAGCCGTCCTGCTGCCGGCGCCAGCCCTGGTAGCGGCGCGCGGACCAGTTGGCGAGCGCGGCCTCCTGGGCGTCGGAGACGGCCGCGGCGGCGAGCGAGCGCGCGGTGCGCAGTGGCTCGGCCCCGGGGACCTCGGCGTCCTGGTCCCGCAGGGCGGCGGCGAGCGCGGTCAGGTGCTCGACGGTCGCCTCGCGGACCCGGCCGAGCGCGCGGTCGGCGGGGGTGAGCGGGAGCTGGGGGAGCACGACGTTCACGCCGACGCCGACGAGCGCGCCGACGAGGGTCAGGCCGATGTAGGCGGACACGTACCCGACGGGGTCGCTGTCGCCGATCACGAGGACGAACAGGGCGGAGGTCGGCACCCAGGAGCCCATCTCGCCGAGCGCCCGCCAGCCGCTGATCAGCATGCCGACCAGGACGACCGTCGCGAGGCCCGCGGGGGACGGCAGCGGCAGCGCGTCGGTGAGCCGGGCGACGACGGCGCCGAGCGCGATGGCGAGGACGGCCTGCCAGGTGCGCCGGGTGGAGCCGCGCACGGAGACCGACGTCGCGATGACCGCCCCGAGCGGGGCGTAGTAGGGGTATCCGCTCCAGGGCCCGGGCACGAGCCCGACGAGCCCCCAGGCGAGCACCGCGGCGGTGGTGGTGCGCACGGCCCGCGCGAGCCACGGGGCGCGCGCGACGAACTGCCGCGTGCGGCGTGCGGCGACGCGGGGCGGCGGCAGGGGCGGCAGCGGGCGGTTCAGGGCGCGGTCCGGTCGACGGTGGCGGGCGCGACGCGCGAGCCCGCGCGCCGGCGGCGGAGGTGGGCGCGCAGCAGCGCGTGCAGCACGACGTTGAGCACGGCGGCGCCCAGGGCGATCGCCACCTGGGTCGCACCGGACCACGTGTCCGGGCCGAGCAGCGCGAGCGCCGACCAGGGCGCGCCGAGGGGCAGCACCGCGAGCAGGGCGAGGCCGGCACCGATGTTCGCGTCGGGGGTCTCCTGGCTCGCGACGACGACCAGCAGCACGCCCAGCGCGAGCACGACGACGGCGTGCACGGTCAGCAGGACGGGCGGTCGGCGCGGCGCGGGGGAGGTCACGGACCCATCCTGCGCGACCGCGTCGCCGCCCGCCCGCGCGCCCCTCGGTCAGTACCGGAAGGCCCCGACGCCCCGCTGGAGGTCGGCCGCCATCGCCGCGAGCTCGCGCATCGCGCCCTCGACCTGGATGAGCACGCCCGTGGACGTCTCGGCGGAGGACGCGACGCCGGTGATGTTCGTCGCGATCTCCCCGGAGCCGGTGGCGGCCTCGGCGACGGACCGGGACATCTCCGCGGTCGTCGCGGTCTGCTCCTCGACGGCCGAGGCGATGGTGAGCTGGTAGTCGTTGATCGACGCGATGATGCGCGCGATCTCGCCGATGGCCCCGACGGCGTCCCCGGTGTCGCCCTGGATGGCCTCGACCCGGCGGGCGATGTCCTCCGTGGCCCGCGCGGTCTCCTGCGCGAGCTCCTTGACCTCGCCGGCGACGACCGCGAAGCCCTTGCCCGCTTCGCCGGCGCGCGCGGCCTCGATGGTGGCGTTGAGCGCCAGCAGGTTGGTCTGCGCCGCGATCGTCGTGATGACCTTGACGACGTTGCCGATCTCCTGGCTGGACACCCCGAGGCGCGCGACCTGCTCGTTGGTGCTCGCGGCGACGTCGGTGGCCTGCCCGGCGACCTTCGCGGCCTGGGCGGCGTTCTGCGAGATCTCGCGGATGGACGCGCCCATCTGCTCGGCGCCGGCGGCGACGGTCTGCACGTTGCGGGACACCTGCTCGGCGGCCGCCGCGACGACACCGGCCTGCGCGGAGGTGTCCTGCGACCGGGCGAGCACGGCGCCGCTGGCGCCGGACATGTGCTCGACCGCGCCGACGAGCCGGGTGGAGACCTCCGCGACCGAGGACAGGGTGCCGCGCAGCGACTCCTGCGCGGTCGCGAGGGCGCGGGCCATCCGGCCGAGCTCGTCGTCGGACCGCACGTCGGGGACCCGGGTCAGGTCGCCTGCGGCGAGCGCGTCGAGGGACGCGCCGACCGCGGCGACGGTGCGGACGATCTGCCGGGTGATGAGCGCCGCGAGCACGAACGCCACGGCGACGCCGCCCAGCAGCGCGGCGACGAGCAGCGTCCGGGTGCGGGAGACCAGGGCGGCGCCGGCCTCGAGCTCGACGCGCGCGTCGTCGGCCTTGTCCTCGGACTCGGCGGAGATCGCCTCGAGCGCCGCGTCGCCCTCCGGGTAGACGGCGTCGTCGTAGATCGCGCGCAGCGCGGTGTCGTCGGCCCCCGCGTCGACGGCGGGGGCGAGCTCGTCGGCGAACGCCTCGACGAACGCGGTCGCGTGGGTCCGGGCGTCGGTGACGTGCGCCGGGTCGGAGGCGTGCACGGCGTAGTCGTCCACCAGGTCGAGGTAGGCGGTGTGCCGCTCGGCGATCTCCGCGGCGAGGGCGGGGCGGTCGGCGGCCGGGGTGAACGGGTAGAGGTTGACCCGCACCCGGGTGCCCTGCAGCTGGCGCTGAAGGTCGTCGAGCAGGTCGAGCGGCTGGACGTCCTGCTCGTAGAGCGCCTGCTGCCCGGCACCGAGCCGCTGCACGCTCGCGATCGCCAGCACCCCCATGCCGGCGGCGACCACGGTGAGCACCGCGACGACGGCGCCGATCTTCACGGCGAGCGGCCGCCCGGCGAACCAGGACGAGCGGGCGGGCGCGGGCGAGGCCGGGACGGGCGCGGCGGGGTCGGGCACGGGATCTCCTGGTGGTCGAGCGAGGGCGACCGGCGGGGGCCTGGTCGCACTCCCTACCGGTCGGTCGGTCCTGCGGCCGGATGACCGGATCGGCCCGTGGGTGTCGTCACAGGGTGATCCGGCGCGTCCTCGGCGTGCCGCGCTCGCGTGCTCTCACCTAGGGTGTCGCGCGTGACCGATCCCGAGGAGGCCCTGGCGCAGGCACCGCTGCTGCGCCGGGTGCACGAGCGCCATCCCGACGTCGACCTGGTGGTGCTGCCGCCCGAGGGGCCGGCACCCGATCCGGCGCTCGCCCCCGTGCCGGTGACCGACGCGGCGCTGGCGGCGGAGCGGGACGCGGTGACGGCGGTGCTCGCGGCTCTCGTCGCCGCGGCGGGTCGGGCCGAGGAGCCGGTGACCACGTGGCGCACGGCGGGCAGCTCGACGCGGGTCGTCCCGGTCGCGGAGGCCCGGTTGCCGTTCGACGGCGCGCAGGACGGCATCGAGCTGGGGCGGGCGCTGTCGGCGCGGCTGCGGGCGGACGGCTGGGCCGGCTCCGTGGACCGCACGGGCGTCACCGTGCTGCTGCACGCGACGCGCGAGGACCGGTCGGCCCGGGTCGCGTGGCTGGACGACGCGGTGCTGGTGGCGGTGACGGGCCGGGTGCTGCCGGTCGCCACCGCGACGGCGCGGGACCTGATCAGCGGGGAGGACGCGCGATGAGCGACGAGTACCTGGTCGACTCGTACACCCTGGGCCTGTCCGCCGACGACTGGTCCGACCAGGGCTCGCGGATGCGCACCGCCCGGGACCGGGTCGCGGACGCGTCGACGGCCGGCTTCACGCCGGCTGTCTCGGGCGCGGCGGCGCGCTGGACCTCGGGGTGGGGCACGACGCTCGGTGGCGTCGCCGACCGCGCCGAGGAGATCGGCGAGCAGCTGCGCAGCGCGGCGACGGCGTACGCGGTCACCGACATCGAGGCGCAGGAGCGGTTCCAGACCTGGCTCGGGGGGACGCCGTGAGCACCGTGACCATCGAGATCCCCGCGGCCGTGGACGCGATCCCCGCCGTGCAGGGCGACCCGGCGGCCGTGGCGGCGTTCGCCCAGGACCTCCTGGCGAGCGCGGTCAACCTGGACGACCTGGACACGGTCGCGCAGGACTCCGCGACGCTGGAGGGCTGGACCGGCGACGCCGCGACGGCGTACGGCGCGCACGTGCGGGCCGCGGGCGCCGACGCCCAGGCGATGGGGGTGGCGCTGCGCCAGGTAGCGCGGGCCGCCGACGACCACGCCGAGGACCTCACCGACCTGCGCCGCCGCCGCGACGACCTCGTGGAGGCGCGGTCGTCGTACCACGCGAGCCGCGAGGACCTCGAGGCGGACGTGCGGAACGCCGGCGAGGTCGACGAGGCCGCGGTCGCCGAGCTGCAGTCCCGGGCGACGGCGCTCGCCACCCGACGGACGGGGCTCGTGGCGGACGTCGACACGCTGGTCGCGGACCTCGCGACCGCCGAGCAGGCGATGCTCGACGCGTTCGCCGCCTACACGACCCTCGCCCAGGCGCGGGCGGCGGTGTCCGGGCAGATCGACCTGGCCGACGACGCGCTGGGGCGGTCCGGCTCGCCGTCGCAGGGCGGGACGCCGGAGCAGGTCGCCGCCTGGTGGGCGTCGCTGTCCGAGGAGGAGCAGTACGCCGTGCTCGCCGCGCGGCCGGAGCTGATCGGCGGCGCCGACGGCATCCCCGCCGTGGTGCGCGACCACGCGAACCGCCTGCTGCTGGAGACCGACCTCGAGGCGATGGAGCTGCGCGAGGAGCGCGGCGAGCAGCTGTTCGGCGACTACCAGGCGCTCGAGAACGCCCGGTCGGCGCAGGCGGCGCTGGAGGCCGGCGCGGAGCGCGTCGACCCGATCACGGGCGAGAAGCTGGTCCCGCTGCTGCACCTGTACGACTCGTCGGCGTTCGGGGGCGACGGCAAGGTCGCGATCGCGTTCGGCGACCCGGACACGGCCGACCACGTGTCGGTGATGGTGCCGGGGCTCACCAGCCGCGGGACCGAGGCGGAGAGCAACGCCGAGCACGCGTTCAGCATCTACGAGTCCGCACGGTTCTCGGACCCGTACTCCAGCGCCGCGTCGATCATGTGGATCGGCTACGACGCGCCGAGCGACTGGGACTCGGCGACGGTCGCCGGCGAGGGCCGTGCGGAGGCGGGCGGCGAGCTGCTGTCCCGGTACGTCGACGGCCTGCGGGCGTCCCGCGACGGTAGCCCGGCGCACCTCACGGTGATCGGGCACAGCTACGGCTCGACGACGACCGCGCACGCGGCGACCGACCACGGGCTCGCGGCGGACGACATCGTCCTGGTCGGCAGCCCGGGTGCGGGCGGCGGCACGGAGCACGCGTCCGAGCTGGGCGTCGGCGCCGACCACGTGTGGGCGGGGAACAACAGCCGCGACCTGGTGGCGGCCCTCGCGGACGACGGCTGGGTCGGTGGCTGGATGCTCGGCGGCGCCGGCCTCGGCAACGACATCGTCGAGGACGACTTCGGCGCGAACCGGTTCCAGGCGGAGTCGACGACGCGCGCGGACGTGGTGCGCAACTTCGACGACCACACCAAGTACTTCAACCCCGGCACCGAGTCGCTGTACAACATCGGCCAGATCGTCGTCGGCGACTACGACGAGGTGCTGCGGGCCGAGCACTCCTACGACCCCTGGTACGACGGGGTGCAGGACCCCGAGGCGAGCCGCACCCCGACGAGCGTGGACCGGAGGCCGGAGTGGTGACGCGGCGACGGACGACCGGGAGGCTGCTCGGCGCGGCGGGTCTCGTCGCGGCCCTGGCGCTGGGCGGGTGCTCGTCGGTCCCGGGCGGCTCCGCCGAGGACCTGGACGCGCTCCGCGACCGGGTCCGCACCGCGGCCGAGGCCGACCTGCCGACCGTCGTCGACACGCTCGGCGCGACGGTCGACGACGCGTGGGGCGAGTTCGAGTACGGCGGCGACGGCATCTTCGACCACCGCCGGTACGCCGTCACCGCGGTCGTCACCGGCCCCGCGACCGGGATCGACGACCTCGCGGCGGCGTTCGAGGCCGCGGGGTACACCGTCGAGCAGCGGCTCGAGCAGGGCGTGCGGGGCGCACGGGACGACCTCGAGATCGGGGCGGCCCCGGGCGGTGCCGAGACCTGGATCACCGTGTCGGGGCCCTACCTGGAGGTGCCGGACGACGTGCCGCACGACGACGGCCGGGAGCCGCTCGACCTGGGCTGAGCCGGCTGGGCCGAGCCCGCGGGGCCTGGACAGCGCGTCGCGGTGTCCACCAGGGTGATCGTCCATGACGGGTCGCGCGCGACCGCTGCTGGGACGGGCCGCCGAGGTCGAGCGGCTCGCCGCCGTCGTGCGCGGGGCGCGGGACGGGACGAGCGGCGCGCTCGTGCTGCTGGGCGATCCGGGGATCGGCAAGTCCGCGCTGCTGCACGCCGCCGCGGCCGGTGCCGGTGCCGCAGGCTGCCGGGTCGTGGAGGTCGTCGGCCACGAGGCCGAGCGCGCGATCCCGCACGCCGCGCTCGACCGGCTGCTGCGACCGCTCCGGCAGCACGTCGACGCGCTGCCGCCCCACCACGCGGCGGCGCTGCGCCGCGCGGTCGGCGTGGCGGACGGACCGGCGCCGGACCCGTTCCTGGTCGGCCTGGCGGTGCTGGAGCTGCTGGCCGCCGCGGGTCAGGAGCAGCCGGTGCTGTGCCTGGTCGACGACGCGCACCTGGTCGACGCCGAGTCGCTCGCGGTCCTCGCGTTCGTGGCCCGGCGGCTGCACGCCGAGCCGGTCGCCCTGCTGCTGGCCGCGCGCGACGAGGAGGCGCTCGTCGCCGCGACCGCCGGGGTGCCGGTGCTGCGGGTCGGCGGGCTCCCCGCCGCGTCGGCCGCGGCGCTCCTGCGGTCCGCGCTGCGCGCGCCCGTCGACCCGCTGATCGCGACCCGGGTGGCGGCGGCGACCGGCGGCAACCCGCTCGCGCTGATCGACCTCGCCGAGGAGCTGACGGTGCGCGAGCTCACGGACACCGGGCTGCGCGACGAGCCGGTGCCGCTCGGTCGGCACCTGGAGGCGCACTACGCGCGCCGGATCGAGGGCACCGCCGCCGCGACCCGGACGTGGCTGCTGGTGGCGGCGGCGGACTCGACGGGTGACCTCGCGCTGGTCGACCGGGCGTGCCGGTCGCTGGGCGTGGGCGACGGCGCGGCGGTCGGTGCCGAGGACGCGGGCCTGGTCGACCTCCGCCCGGTCGTGCGGTTCCGGCACCCCCTGGTGCGCGCCACCGCGTACGCGACGGCGTCGGGCCGTGACCGCCGGGACGCGCACGCGGCGCTGTCGGCCGCGGCGGGCGCCGCCGGGTCCCCGGAGCTCGAGGCGTGGCACGCGGGGGAGGCGGTGCCGGGCACCTCGGAGGAGGTCGCCGCCCGGCTCGAGCGGGTCGCGGACCTCGCGGCCGGCCGGGGCGGGCACCTGTCGCGCGCCCGGGTGCTCGCGCGGGCGGCCGAGCTGTCCCCTCCCGGGCCGGCGCGCGCCCGGCGCCGGGTGGCGGCGGCGCACGCGGCGGTGCAGGCCGGCGCCGTCCGGCTGGGGACGGCGCTGCTGGACGAGGTGGAGGACGCCGGGCTCGCGCCCGTGGACCGGGCCCGGGCCGTCGCGACGCGGGTGACGGCGGGGGTCTTCGTGGCCGAGCCCGACGTCGTCGTCCGGGCGACCGCCGAGATGCTCCGGGCGGCCGCGCTGTTCCACGGCCACGACCCGGTGCGCGAGGAGGACGCGCTGCTGCGGGCGTTCGACTACGCCCTGTCGGCGGGCCACCTGCGCCGGGACGTGACGCTCGTGGAGCTCGGCGGGCGGCTGCGCGCGGCGGCAGCGGAGCGCGACGGCCACGCCGCCGGGGTGCTGGCGGCGCTCGCCGCGCTGCTGCTCGACCCGTTCGGCCGGGCGGTGCCCGCGCTGCGTCGCGGGCTCGCGCTGATCCAGCAGCTCGACGGTGCGGCGGCGATGCCGTACATGCTCGCGGAGGTCGCGCTGACCACGGCGCTGTGGGACGCCGACGCCCGCCGCCGCGGCCTGGACAGGTCGGCGCGCACGGCACGCGACTCCGGCGCGCTGCGCACCCTGGACACCGCGCTGTGGACCGCGTCGGTCGCCGAGCTCACCGGCGGCAGCCCGCGGCGCGCCGGCCGGCTCGTCGAGGGCGTCCGCGAGCTGCGGCGCGCGATCGGCTACGAGGCGGAGCTCGTCACGAACGCCGCGCACCTGGCGTGGGTCGGCGCCCCGCGCGCGCAGGTCGAGGCGGTCGGGCGCGCGGCGGGCGCGGCGGGTTTCGGCGCGGTGGAGTCGGGCGCCCGGTCGGCCCTGGCGGTGCGCGACCTCGCCCGCAGCCGGTACCGCGACGCGTACGCCGAGCTGCACGCCCAGCTCGCGGCACCGTTCCTGCAGGTCACGCCCCTGCTGCTCCCGGACTACGTCGAGGCGTCGGTCCGCACCGGCCACCACGACGACGCGCACCGGGCCGCGGCGGAGATGCTCGCCCGCGCCGACGCCAGCGGCTCGCCCTGGGCGCGGGGGGTGGCGCTGCGCTGCCGGGCCCTGGTGAGCCAGGGGCCCGAGGCCGACGAGTCGTACGCGGCGTCGGTGGACGTCCTGGACACCGCCGGCGTCGCGGTGGAGGCGGCCCGGTCGCGGATGCTGCACGGCGAGTGGCTGCGGCGCGGCCGACGCCGGGCGGAGGCGCGCGCCGTGCTGCGCGGCGCGCTGGCCGGGTTCGCGGCGACCGACGCGACGGTGTTCGCCGACCGGGTCACCGCCGAGCTGCGGGCCGTCGGCGACACCGGCACCGCGGACCCGGGCGGTCCCGCGTCGCCGCTCGCCGCGCTCACGCCCCGGGAGCAGGCGGTGGCCCGGATGGCGGCCCGCGGCGACACGAACGCCGAGATCGGCGCGACCCTGTTCATCTCGGCCAACACGGTCGACTACCACCTGCGCAAGGTGTTCGCGAAGCTCGCGATCACGTCGCGCCGGCAGCTGCGCGAGCACCTCGACGACGACTGAGCACGGCGACGCACTACGGACGACGCGTGGTCCGCGGCCGCTGCCCCCGGCGGGACAGTCGGGAGCACCATCGCCGACCGGGGGAGCCGACCATGCCGTACATCACCGTCGAGGACGGGGCGCAGATCTTCTACAAGGACTGGGGGTCCGGCGGCACGCCCGTCGTCCTCAGCCACGGGTGGCCGCTGAACGCCGACGCCTGGGACGCGGCCGCGCTGTTCCTGGCCGAGCACGGGCACCGGGTCGTGGCGCACGACCGGCGCGGCCACGGGCGGTCCTCGCAGACGTGGGACGGCAACGAGATGGACACCTACGCCGACGACCTCGCGGCCCTGATCGACGGGCTGGACCTGCGGGAGGTGACCCTGGTCGGCCACTCGACCGGCGGCGGCGAGATCGTGCACTACGTGGGCCGGCACGGCAGCGAGCGGGTCGCGCGGGTCGTGCTGGTGTCCGCCGTCCCGCCGCTCATGCTCCAGACCGACGACAATCCCGGCGGCGTGCCGCTCGAGGTGTTCGACGGCCTCCGGGCGGGGGAGAAGGCCGACCGGGCGCAGCTCTACCGCGACCTGGCCGACGGCCCGTTCTTCGGTCACAACCGGCGCGGCGACGTCGACCAGGGCTTCCGTGACGCGTTCTGGTTGCAGAGCATGGCCAGCGGCCACCGCGGCGCCCACGCGTGCATCGCGGCGTTCTCGGCGACCGACTTCCGCCCCGATCTCGCCGCGCTGGACGTCCCGACCCTGGTCATCCACGGCGACGACGACCAGATCGTCCCGTTCGAGGTCGGCGGCAAGCGGTCCGCCGAGCTGGTGCCCGGGGCGCGGCTGCTCGTCTACGAGGGCAGCCCGCACGCCCTGCCCGACACCGACCGCGACCGGCTGCACGCCGACCTGCTCGCCTTCATCGACGCCTGAGCACGGAGGAGACCACCATGAGCACTCCCACCACCCGTCCCGACACCGTCGTGCTGGTGCACGGCCTCTGGATGACCCCCCGAAGCTGGGAGCACTGGGTCGCCCGCTACGAGCAGCAGGGCCTGCGCGTGCTCGCGCCGGCGTACCCGGGGTTCGAGATCGAGGTCGAGGCCCTGCGGGAGGACCCGGACGTGATCGCCCGGCTGACCGTCCCGGAGACCGTCGACCACCTCGCCGGGATCATCGAGGCGCTCGACAGCCCGCCGGTCATCATCGGGCACTCGTTCGGCGGCACCCTGACGCAGCTGCTCCTGGCCCGTGGGCTCGGCGCCGCGGGGGTCGTCATCGACTCGGCCCCGACGGAGGGCGTGCGGATGACGCCGCTGTCCCAGGCGAGGTCGCTGTTCCCGGCCCTGAAGAACCCCGCGAGCCGGCACCGCGCCGTGGAGTTCACCCCCGAGGAGTTCCACTACGCGTTCGCCAACACGCTCAGCGCGGAGGACTCGCGGGCCGCGTGGGAGCGGTACGCGATCGGTGCGCCCGGGAGCTGGATCTGGGCGTACGGGCTGATCGCCAACTTCAAGCCGGGCCACCAGGAGACCTGGGTCGACTACGCCGGCGACCGCGCGCCGCTGCTGTTCCTGGCGGGTGAGAAGGACCACATCATGCCGCCGAGCGTCAACCGGTCGAACGCGAAGCACTGGTCGAAGTCGCCCGCGCTCACCGAGTACGAGGAGCTCCCCGGCCGCGACCACTGGACCTGCGCGGCCCCCGGCTGGGAGGCGGTCGCCGACCGGGCGCTGTCGTGGGCGCTGGAGCACGCGGCGCCGCTCAGCGGGCGGGCCGACGTCGGGGCGTGAGGTCGAGCGAACGCGATCCCGGCGTAGCCCCGCACTCGTCCGGCGAGCGCGAGCACCGCCGCCGGACGAGTGTGGGTGCGGTCCGGCTATCCTGGCCGTGACCGTGGGAGGTGGGGCCAGGTGGCCAAGAAGATCAGCACGAAGGGTGCCGCCCGGGCAGCTGCGATCTCGACGAAGGCGTCGGCGAAGCTCGAGGGCCGGGTCGTGGCGGCCACGACGCGGTCGGCTGCCACGAACCGCTATGTCGCCGCGCACCCCGCACGGACGAAGTGACCGCGTCCCTCCACCCGGGCGGCACCTCGTTCGGGGCGCGGTGATCGCCGAACCGCTCTACACGGCGGCGGACGGTCGCCGGTGCGGGCTCCGGCAGGACCCGGCCCGCGTACAGGTCGTCGAGTGCGCGCATCACGCTGTCCCGCTCGGCGTCCACGACCGCCTCGTCAGCGTCGCGGATCTGCGCCAGCTCGGTGAGTGCTCGGTCGAGGTTCTCGTCGAGCACCGCCTTCAGCTTCGCGATCCGCTCGGCGTACAGGTGCCGGCTCCCAGTGAAGCGGTCGGCGGGCGCCTTCCTGAGCCCGTCGACCTGCTTGCGCAGCGCGTCGTACGAGTCGGGCAGGCTCGACCGCACGCTCGCCACGTTTCGGGTGACCTCGAGCGCGACCTGGTACGGCATCACCAGCTGCTCGCACCCGGCCGAGCACGTCGAGCCAGGCATCACGGGTGCCGCGGCTCATCCGGTACAGGTTCAGCACGACGCTGGAGTCGAGGACGATTCTCGCCGTGGCGAACAGCTCCTCGGCGTCCGCAGCGTCGGGCGGCTCGGGAAGCGGCGGAGGGGTCACGGCGGCAGTCCGCCAGCCGCGGGCCGGGCTGGCTGGCGCTTCGGCAGCAAGGCTCGGCGCGCTCCGGCTGTCGCAGACCGCGGGCTCGTGCCTCGCCGAAGACGCGCGTAGCCCCCGCACGAGGGCGAGGGGCTACGCGCGGTCGGGACCTCAGCTACCGATGTCGCCGAGCGTGATGTCCGACGGCAGGTCGTCGCCGTCGTGGCTCAAGCTCGTGTAGCCAGTCTCGCCACCCCGCCCCGAGCTGGACGGCTCGAAGAGCCCCGCCACGGCCCCGGTCACGTAGAACTCATCGGCCGCCTCGCCCGGCAGGCCGGTGGGCGTCAGGAACAGCAGGTACGAACCTCCGATCTCCATGATCGGCGCCGGCGTCGACTCCATCTCGGCGTCGCCGAGCTGGCGGACCACGAGCTCGTCACCCACAGCGACGGTGCTCTCTCCGCCCGGCAGCGTCTCGGCGAGCTCGTCGGGCTCGGCGAGCTCGAGGACTCGTACGGTCGATATCGTGAGGGGTGTCGCCAGGACACCCTCCGGTGCGTCGAGCTCTCCGCGCTCCTGAGACAGGACCTCGACCGTGACCACGGCAGAGCTGTCCTGGACGAGGCCGTCGACCGAGTCGTAGATCTCATGCCTGGAGCCGTCCACCCCGCGTACAACGGCGGGCTCTTCGGGTGAGGCGCACCCGGCGAGCGACACCGCCGCACCGATCGCGACGACAGCGAACGCGCTACGGAACGTGTTCATGCGCTTCATCGTTGCGCTCCTCTCAGTATCTGGCGTTGATGCCGAGGACGTCGTCGGACTGCGGCGTGAAGGCGCCGGTCGTGTTGTAGACCTGCGCCGCCGAGGTGTACATCAGCGCCGCCAATGACGCCGAGTGCCCCAGCCCCAGTCCGTGGCCCAGCTCGTGGACCCAGATGGCTTGGCGCTTGTTGGCGACGAAGCCGTTCGTGTAGGTGGTGTTGAGGTGTGCGGCTGCGGCGGTGGTGGTGCCCCCGCTGCACGTCCACGTCGTGGATCCGTCGACGCCCGTCGCGCCGTCGGCGGCGACGAAGCGTGTAAACGTCGCGCTGACCGAGGCGTTGATCTGGACGTCCGTCTGGTTCGACCAGGCGGTCTGGGCGGCGCCTGCAGTAGTGGCGTCGGTGCCGGAGAGGTTGGTGTTGCGGACGTAGATCTGCGTGTTCGGCCATCTGCAGCCGGTCCACGAGTAGGCCTGCGCCGGGGTCGCGATGACCCCGATCGCCAGCACCGAGACGACCAGGCTGACCAGCGCTGCGCGGAGCGTGGCGAGCCGTGGATGACGCCGAGCGATCATGTGGTGCCCCTTGCTTCTGGAGAACCGCACGTGGACCTGCAACAAAGGCCTCACGTCTTCCGGTGAGTGGAGCCTCCCACTGCACTGCTTGGCGCATGCAGGAACCAGGTGAACAGTAGGTAAAGGACGCAGCAGGCGCAGAGTGCCACCCCGCTGGCTACGGGTTCGCCCTCGTTCGTGGGTCCGTCCCAGCGATCTGCTTCTCGATCTGCGCCGTGAGCGCGCGGACCTGCTCGGTGAGCGCGGTCACCTGCGCCCGAGTGGCAGTTGCCTCCTCCTCGTTGTCGGCGCGCACGCGCTTGACGAGCCACGACGCCAGGGTGGCGGTCACGACACCGAGCAGCGCGACGCCGCCGATCATCAGCGCGAGCGCGACGAACCGGCCCGTCGTCGTGACGGGGTACCGGTCGCCGTAGCCGACGGTGGTGACCGTGGTGGTCGCCCACCACAGGCCGTCGGCGAATCCGGTGATGGTGGCGTCGGGGGAGCGCCACTCCGCGTCGGTGATGGCCAGGGCGCCGGCGAAGATCAGCAGCGCGGAGCCGGCGGCGACGTAGGTGGCCACGCGGCCGCGCAGCGTGTGCGCGCCGGGGCGGTTCAGCACCGACAGCAGCGCGACCAGGCGCAGGAGCCGCAGCGGGCGCAGTAGGGGCAGTGCGAGCGCGGCGAGGTCCAGCAGGTTCGAGCGCACGAACCGCCACCGGAGCTCAGCGAGCTCGAGGCGCGCCGCGTAGTCGACGCCACCTATGTGCGGCTGCACCGCGTCGAGAACGCGCTGGATGTACAGCCGCGTTGACGGTTGGCAGGAGTACACGGCCAACCACCGTCGGGCGTAGGAGTCGAAAGTCGTCCGGCTCCTCGTGGTCGTCTTGCCGCGCGCGGCCAGCACGAGCTGTTCGCGAAGGACGGCGCGCGCCTGCTTCTGCGTACGGAAGCCGGCCCTGCCCACGGTGCGCTTGCCCGACCGGGGGTTCGACGCATCCTTCAGGTCGCGCCACTGGCATCGCCACCGCAGATCACCTGAGGCGTTCGAGTACGAGGTGACCGAGCCCTCCCCGGGCTGTCGGCGGCTCATGCCCTGTCCAGGCTGCTGCTCATGAGGCGGGTGTCGGTCGGCGTGTTCACGTCCTGTAGATGTGCGGCGCCCTCCGCGGACACCTGCCGTTCCGCTCGATGCATGTCAATGCGGTTAGGGTCGGGTGTTGCACGACTCGTTGCACGACGACGCTTGGAGATCACCCTTGTCCCTCCGTTCCGAGGACGTTTTCGCTGGTCAGAGCCGTGACCGTTCAGACGACACGCTTCCGCTCCCTGCGGCGATCTTGTGGGACATGGACGGCACCCTGGTCAACACCGAGCCGCTGTGGATGGCCGCCGAGACCGGGCTGGTCGAGTCCTGGGGTGGCACGTGGACCCACGAGGACGGGTTGTCGCTGGTCGGCAACCCGATGAAGGTCTCGGGCGAGGTGCTGCAGGGCCGGGGCGTCGGGCTCTCGGTGGACGAGATCGTCGACCACCTCAACGCGGAGGTCGCGCGGGGCGTCGCGGAGCACACCCCGTGGCAGCCGGGTGCGCGCGAGCTGCTGGCGGCGCTCGCCGCCGCGGGCGTGCCGCAGGCGCTGGTCACGTCGTCGTACCGCGAGCTCGCCGACCCGTTCGCCGAGGTCGCCGGGGTGTTCGCCACGGTCGTCGCGGGCGACGAGGTCGACCGGCCGAAGCCGGACCCGCAGCCCTACCTGCTCGCCGCGGAGCGCCTGGGGGTCGACATCGCGCGGTGCGTCGTGGTCGAGGACTCGCCCACCGGCATCACGTCGGGCGTCGCGGCGGGTGCGCGGGTGCTGGCGGTCGAGGTGTTCCGCGAACTGCCCGACCTGCCGGGGCTGTCCACGACCGCGTCGCTGGCCGACATCAGCGTCGAGGACCTCGGGCGGATCGGCGCGGGCGCGGTGCTGGACAAGCTCGGCCGAGCCTGAGCCCGGCCGGACACCCTCGGGAGGTCGTCCCCCTCAGGAGGCCGTCGGCAGGGGCGTGATCCCGAACGCCCGCTCGACGGCACCCTCGGGGATCTCGGGGAGCGTCCCGCCGAACGCGGGGCACACGTCCCGGTGCGCGCACCAGTCGCACAGCCGGGAGGTCCGGGGGCGCCACTCGCCGGTGCGCGCGGCCTGCTCGATCTGCTCCCACAGCGACCGCAGCCGCAGCTCGAGGGTGTGCATCTCCGACTCGGACGGGGTGTGCCGGAGCACCTGCCCGTCGCCGAGGTAGACGAGCTGGAGCATCTTCGGCAGCACCCCGCGCTCGCGCCACAGGACGTACGCGTAGAACCGCATCTGGAACAGCGCGGTGCCCTCGTACCCGGGGCGCGGGGACTTGCCGGTCTTGTAGTCGACGACCCGCAGCGCGCCGTCGGGCGCCACGTCGAGGCGGTCGACGATCCCGCGCAGCTGCGGGCCGTCGTCGAGCAGCGTCCGCACGGCGAGCTCGCGCTCGCCCGGCTGGAGCCGGTTCGGGTCCTCGAGCGTGAAGTAGGTGTCGAGCAGCAGCCGGGCGCTGCCGAGCCACGCCTCGCGTTCCTGCTCGTCGGCGAACAGCGACGTCACCTCGGGCGACCGCTCGAGCAGCGCGTCCCACGCGGCCGGGACGAGCGCGTGCGCGGCGGCGGGTGTCCGCTCGCCGAGCGGCAGGTCGTACAGCCGCTCCAGCACCGTGTGCACGAGCGTGCCGCGGGCCGCCGCGGAGCTCGGCGGCTCCGGGCGCTTGTCGACCACCCGGAACCGGAACAGCAGGGGGCACTGCTGGAAGTCGTTCGCCCGCGACGGCGACAGGCCCGGCACCCGCGGCTCGGCGGGCGCCTCCACGTCCCCGGCGTCGGCGCCCACCCCGTCGACCGAGGCGGAGGCGGGCACGAGGAGCTGCGGGTCGGTGGTCGTCACGTCGACGAGCCTAGGCGCCACCACCCACACGGACCGGCCACGTAGCCTGAGCGCGTGACCGAGAGAGCACGAGGCTGGGTGGTGGCGCGCGTCGCCGGTGCGCCCGTGGTGCTGGCGCCGACCAGCCTGTTGACCGTCGCCGTCATCGCGGCGGCGTTCGCGCCCGGCGTGGGTGCCCGTCTGCCCGGTTCCGGCCCCGTGCTCACGGGCGTCGCGGCGCTGGCGATCGCGGTGCTGCTGATGGCGTCGGTGCTCGTCCACGAGATCGCGCACGGCCTGGTCGCGCGCGCCCGCGGCCTGGAGGTGCGCGAGTACGCGCTGACCCTGTTCGGCGGGCACATGTCGTTCGACGGTCGCGAGACCCCCGTGACCACGGCGCTCGTCACGGTGGCCGGACCGGTCTCGAGCATCCTCGTCGGCGGGCTGCTCTGGCTCGGAGCGGTCCAGACGGACCCCGGCGGGATCGCACGGGCCGTGCTGGAGGTCGCCGCGATCAGCAGCGCGTTCCTCGGCGCGTTCAACCTCCTCCCGGGCCTGCCGATGGACGGCGGGTTCCTGCTGGAGGCGGTCGTCTGGGCGGTCACCGGGGACCGCCGTCGCGGCACGGTCCTCGCCGGCTGGGCCGGTCGGGTCGTCGCGGTGGGGTTCCTGCTGGCCTCCGTCGTGCGGCCGCTGGCGGAGGGCGGCCGGACCTCGCTGGTCGAGGTGGTCTGGGGTGCGGCGATCGGCGCGCTGCTGTGGAGCGGCGCGACGCAGGCGATCGTCCGCGGGCGTGCGATGCGCGCCGCTGACGCCCTGCACGTGAGCGCGGTCGGGCTGCGAGCCGTGGGAGCGCCCGCGACGAGCGTGATGGCCGAGGCGGACGTCCTGCGCGGCCGGACGGGTGCGGAGGTCGTCGTCCTGCTCGCACCCGACGGGCAGCCGGTGGCCTACGAGGACGCGCAGGCCGCCCGGTCGGTCCCGGCGGTCGAGCGCGCGCACGTGCCCCTGACCGCCGTCGCGATCGCCTTGCCTGCGGGGGCGGTCGTGGACGCGACCCTGACGGGCGGCGATCTCGTGCACGAGATCGCCGAGCGGCAGTCCGTGTCGCCCGTCCTCGTGGCCCTGGACCGGGGCGTCGTCGTGGCCCTGATCCGCACCGCGGACGTCGCGGCGGCCCTGCGCGGCTGACCGCTCTCCTAGACTCGACCCCCGTGACCGACGACACCGCCGCCCCCGCGCCCGCACCCCAGCCCGCGGACGCCGCGCCCGAGCCCGCGCCGGGCACGACCGGCGCGACCCCGACGGGCGCCGACCAGCGCCGGGGCCTGCTCCGGGTGGGGGAGCGCGTGCAGCTGACGGACCCCCGCGGACGCCTGCACACGATCACCCTGCAGCCGGGCGCGACGTTCCACACCCACAAGGGCTTCTTCCGCCACGAGGAGCTGATCGACGCGCCCGAGGGCACGGTCGTGACGAGCAACGGCGGCGTCGAGTACCTCGCCCTGCGCCCGCTGCTCAGCGACTACACCCTCTCGATGCCGCGCGGCGCCGCCGTGGTCTACCCCAAGGACGCCGGCCAGATCGTCGCGATGGCCGACATCTACCCGGGTGCGCGCGTCGTCGAGGCGGGCGTCGGTTCCGGCGCGCTCACGATGTCGCTGCTGCGCGCGGTCGGCGACGGCGGCTCGCTGCACTCCATCGAGCGGCGCGACGACTTCGCGGCGATCGCCCGCGGCAACGTCGAGACGTTCTTCGGCGGCCCGCACCCCGCGTGGCGGCTGTCGGTGGGCGACCTGTCCGACGTCCTGCCCCTGACCTCGGCCCCGGGCGAGGTCGACCGCGTCGTGCTCGACATGCTGGCCCCGTGGGAGAACCTCGACGCCGTCGCCACGGCGCTGGCCCCCGGCGGCGTGCTGATCGCGTACGTCGCGACGGCGACGCAGCTGTCCCGGCTGGCCGAGGACGTGCGCGCCGACGGCCGGTACACGGAGCCGCAGGCGTGGGAGTCCATGGTCCGCGGCTGGCACCTCGAGGGCCTGGCGGTGCGCCCGCAGCACCGGATGATCGGCCACACCGGGTTCCTGCTGACCACGCGCCGGCTCGCGGACGGCGTGGAGCCGCCGCTGCGCCGCCGCCGCCCCGCGAAGGGCTCGCAGCCGGGCGAGGCGGCGCTCGTGGACGAGACGGGCGACGTCGTGACCAGCCGGTCCTTCCAGGACGTCCCGGACGCGGAGTGGACGCCCGAGGGCCTCGGCGAGCGCGCGGTGTCGGACAAGAAGGTCCGCCGCGTGCGCCGCGACGTGGGCCAGGCGCCCGAGCAGGACTGAGCCGTCGCGCCGGACGCGCGCTCCCGGCGTGGGGGCGCGCGTCCGATTGACACGTGTGGTTAGGGTCGCACCACGAAGAGCCGCACAGCGCTGTGGGGTCCACCCGCGATCGGAGGTGCCGCGATGACGGAACCGACAGCCCGTGACCTGCAGCGTGAGCTCGCGCTGCTGGCCGCCAAGAACGAGCGCATGTCCGACGCCCTGGTGGCCGCGCGGGACCAGATCATCGAGCTCAAGCGCCAGATCGACGAGCTCGCGAAGCCCCCGGGCACGTTCGCGACGTTCCTGCGCGGGCGCGACGACGGCACGGTGGACGTCGTGTCCGCCGGGCGCAAGATGCACGTGGGCACGAGCCCCGCGGTCGACGTCGCGCGGCTGCGCCCCGGCCAGGAGGTCATGCTCAACGAGGCGCTGACAGTCGTCGAGGCCGGCGGGTACGAGCAGGTCGGCGAGCTCGTCACGGTCAAGGAGCTGCTCGGCCGGGACCGCGCGCTGGTGGTCGGCCGCGGCGACGAGGAGCGCGTGGTGCGGCTCGCCGGGCAGCTGCTCGACGGCACGGTCCGGGTCGGCGACGCGCTGACCGTCGAGGCGCGCAGCGGGTTCGTGTTCGAGCGGGTGCCGCGGGCCGAGGTCGAGGACCTCGTGCTCGAGGAGGTGCCGGACATCGACTACGCCGACATCGGCGGGCTCGGCCCGCAGATCGAGGCGATCCGGGACGCCGTCGAGCTGCCGTTCCTGCACCCGGACCTGTTCCGGGAGCACGGGCTCAAGCCGCCGAAGGGCGTCCTGCTGTACGGCCCGCCCGGCTGCGGCAAGACGCTGATCGCCAAGGCGGTCGCGCACTCCCTGGCCGAGACGTCGGCGCGCGCCCGCGGCGAGGACGTCGCCGACGCGAAGTCCTACTTCCTCAACGTCAAGGGCCCCGAGCTGCTGAACAAGTACGTCGGGGAGACCGAGCGGCACATCCGGCTGATCTTCGCCCGCGCCCGGGAGAAGGCCTCGCAGGGCCACCCGGTCGTCGTGTTCTTCGACGAGATGGAGTCGCTGTTCCGCACCCGCGGGACGGGTGTGTCCAGCGACGTGGAGACCACGATCGTGCCGCAGCTGCTGGCGGAGATCGACGGCGTGGAGCGCCTGGAGAACGTCATCGTCATCGGCGCGTCGAACCGCGAGGACATGATCGACCCCGCGATCCTGCGCCCGGGCCGGCTGGACGTGAAGATCAAGATCGAGCGGCCCGACGCCGAGGGCGCCCGCGAGATCTTCGCGAAGTACCTGACCCCGGACCTGCCGATCCACGACGACGACCTCGCGGAGCACCACGGCTCCGCGCAGGCGGCGGTCGACGCGATGATCGCGCGCTCGGTGGAGCGGATGTACTCCGAGGACGACGAGAACCGGTTCCTCGAGGTCACCTACGCGAGCGGCGACAAGGAGATCCTGTTCTTCAAGGACTTCAACTCGGGCGCGATGATCCAGAACGTCGTCGACCGCGCCAAGAAGTCCGCGATCAAGGACCTGCTCGCCACCGGACGGCGCGGTCTGCGGGTGGAGCACCTGCTCACCGCGTGCGTGGACGAGTTCAAGGAGAACGAGGACCTGCCGAACACCACCAACCCCGACGACTGGGCGCGCATCTCCGGCAAGAAGGGGGAGCGCATCGTGTTCATCCGCACGATCGTCCAGGACAAGAAGGGCGAGGAGGCCTCGCGCCGGATCGAGAACGTGCAGAGCACGGGGCAGTACCTCTAGCCCGGGCAGTACCTCTAGCCCGGGGCAGTACCTGAAGACCCACACCTCGCGCTGGCGCCCCGCACAGGGACCGCACAGCGGCGGGCGGCTTGATGGTCGTACCCGGTTCACCGGGCGTTCATCCCCGACCCGCGAGGTGCCCATGCCTGCCGCTGCCCTGTTCGCCGCCGACCTCGTCGCCATCGGCGTCCTGACCTTCGCCCTGTACTTCCCCCGGCACCGCCGACGCGACCTCGTGGTCGCGTTCCTCGGCGTGAACGTCGGCGTCCTCGCCGTCGCGGGGGCCCTGTCCGCGAGCACCGTGGGCGCGGGCCTCGGCCTCGGTCTGTTCGGCGTGCTGTCGATCATCCGGCTGCGGTCCTCCGAGATCGACCAGCGCGAGGTCGCGTACTACTTCGCGGCGCTGGCGCTCGGGCTGATCGGCGGGCTCGGCAGCAGCCTGGGCGTGACCGCGCTCGCGCTGATGGCCCTGATCCTGGTGGCGCTGCTGGTGGGCGACCACCCGCGGCTGCTCAGCCGGTACCGGCAGCAGGTCGTCGTGGTGGACCGGGCGTTCGGCGACCACGCCGCCCTGGTCGCGCACCTCGAGCAGCTGCTCGGCGGCCGGGTGCACAGCGCGACGGTCCAGCGCCTCGACCTGGTGGACGACACCACGGTCGTCGACGTCCGGTACGCCGAGCGGGCGCGTCCCGCCGCCGCCGACCCGCTGGCGGGGGTGGCGGTCGAGCACGCCGAGCTGGTCCGGGTCGCCCGTTGACCGCCGTCGACCTCGCGCCCGCGCTGGCCCCCCTGCCCGCGGTCGGCCTCGACGAGCTGCTCGCCACCGCGGCGCTGCAGACCCGCGTCGACCGCAAGTACGTGCTGCCGCGCGCCGCCGTCCTGGACCTGCTCGCCGCGCTGCCGGACGGCACCCGCCGCCTCGTCATCGACGGGCGCGACGCGTTCGGGTACGAGTCGGTGTACTTCGACACCCCCGACCTGGCGGCGTTCCACCTCGCGGCCGGCCGGCGGCGGCGCCGGTACAAGGTCCGCACCCGCACCTACCGGGACACCGGCGGCTGCTGGCTGGAGGTCAAGACCCGCGGGTCGCGCGGCACCACCGTCAAGGACCGCCGCGAGCACGCCGTGGCCGACCGGGCCCGCGTCGGCGACGCGCTCGGCTTCGTCGTCGACACCCTGCACCGGCAGGGCGTCGAGCTGCCGGGCGGGCCGGACGCGGAGCTCCGACCGACGCTGACCACGCAGTACCGCCGTCGGACCCTGCACCTGCCGGACGGCGCCCGACTGACGATCGACACCGGGCTCGAGTGGCTCGGCGCGACGTCGAGCGCAGCCGTCCCGCTGCACGCCGTCGTCGAGACGAAGTCCGTCACCGGGGCGTCGGTCGCCGACCGCGCGCTCTGGGCCCTCGGCCACCGGCCGAGCCGCATCTCCAAGTACGCGACCGGCCTCGTGGTCCTCGACCCGACGCTCGGCGGCCGCCCCTGGCGCCGCACGGTCCGCCGCACCCTCACCCCCTGACCCGTCCCACCCCCTGGAGGCACCCCATGCGTCGTCCCCGTCCCGTCCTCGCCGTCCCCGCCGTCCTGATCGGCCTGCTGCTCACCGGCTGCGGGGTGGACGCCGTCGCCGGCACATCCACCGGCACGTCGGCCACGACCACCAGCACCACCGCCACCGACGTCGCCGCCGGCGCGACGGCCGAGGAGGTGCTCGCGGCCGACGCCGAGGTGCACACCGTGGCGGACGCCGGCGCGGCGACCGGCACGATCACGCTCGACGGCGGCACCGCCACGACGGACGCCGCGGGCGTCACCGTCGACGGGTCGACCGTGACGATCACCGCCGGCGGCACCTACACGCTCACCGGCACCCTCGACGACGGCCAGGTGGTGGTCGACGCCGGCGACGAGGTCGTCCACCTCGTCCTGGACGGGGTCGACGTCACCTCGTCCACCGGCGCACCGCTGGTGATCGCGTCGGCGGGCTCGGCGGTCGTCGAGCTGGCCGACGGCTCCCGGAACTCCCTGACCGACGCCGTGACGTACGCCTCCGACGGCGAGGACGAGCCGAACGCCGCCCTGTTCAGCGCCGCGGACCTGACGATCACCGGCGACGGCGCGCTCACCGTCACCGGGAACGCGAACGACGGCATCACGTCCAAGGACGGACTGGTGATCGAGTCCGGCACGATCACGGTCGACGCCGTGGACGACGGCGTGCGTGGCAAGGACTACCTCGTGGTCTCCGGCGGGACGCTGGACGTCACCGCCGGCGGCGACGCGCTGAAGTCCGACGAGGCCGACGACGCGGCGAAGGGCTTCGTGGTCGTCTCCGGCGGCGACGTCACCCTCACCGCGACCGGGGACGGGATCGACGCCGAGACCGACGTCGTCGTCACGGGCGGCACCCTCGACGTCACCGCGGGCGGCGGCAGCGGCACCGAGCCGGTCGCGGACGTGTCGTCCAAGGGCGTCAAGGGCGGCGTCGCGGTCGTGGTCGGCGGCGGCACGGTCACGGTGGACGCGGCCGACGACGCCCTGCACTCCAACGGGATCGTCTCCGTCACCGACGGCGACCTGATCCTCGCGTCCGGCGACGACGGGGTGCACGGCGACGTGGCCCTGGACGTCGTGGGCGGCAGCCTCGACGTCACCACGTCGTACGAGGGCCTGGAGGCCGAGGCGATCACCCTCGCGGGCGGCGACGTCACGGTGGTCGCGTCCGACGACGGCGTGAACGCCGCGAGCAGCGCGACGGGATCGACCGAGGACGCGCAGGGCGACTGGGCCGGCCCGCAGGGCGGGACCGCCGGCACCGCGACGCTCACCATCACCGGCGGCACGCTCGCCGTGGACGCGGGCGGCGACGGCCTGGACGCCAACGGCACGCTCACGATGTCCGGCGGCACGGTCGTCGTGAACGGCCCGACCGACGACGGCAACGGCGCGCTCGACGTGGATGGCACGCTCACGGTCACCGGCGGCACCCTGGTCGCGGCCGGGTCCTCCGGCATGGCCGTGGCCCCCGGCACCGACGGCCAGGGCTGGGTGTCGGCGACGTTCGACACGGCCCAGGCGGCCGGCACGACCCTCGCCGTCGTCGACGCGGACGGCACGGTCGTCGCGACCCTCACCCCGACGAAGCCGATCACCTCGCTGGTGGTGTCCGCGGCAGGGATCACCGCCGGGGACACGTACACCGTGGTGTCCGGGGCCGCGCCGTCGGGCGAGGCGTTCGCCGGGTACACCGCGGGCGGCGACGCCACCGGCGGCACGACGGTCGCGACCGTCACCGCGGGCGAGCACACCGGCGGCACGGGCGGCGGCGTGGGCGGCGGTCGCCCCGGCGCGGGCCAGGGCGGCGGCATGCCGGGCGGCCCGGGCACCGCCCCCGACCCCGAGGCCTGACCCGGCCCGCCCCGCCTCCCCGGCCGCCCCGGCCGCCCCCCGGTCGCCCCCGGTCGCCGGGTGGATCCACTCGGCGACCGTGTGGACGATTCGCGTCGACACACCCCGGCGCGTCGCCCCGGGTGGATCCACTCGGGGCTGGAGGGGCGGGGACCCGGGCACCGCCCCCGACGCCGAGGCCTGACCCGACCCGACCGACCCCGACCGACCTCCCCGGTCCGCACCACGGTCGCCGGGTGGATCCACTCGGCGACCGTGTGGACGATTCGCGTCGACACACCCCGGCGCGTCGCACCGGGTGGATCCACTCGGGGCTGAAGGGGCCGGGCTGAAGGGGCGGGGCTGAAGGGGCCGGGCTGAAGGGGCGGCGGTCCGGGTGGCGCGGGGTGGCGCGGGCGGCGCGGGGCGGCGCGGGGCGGGGCGGGGCGGACTTAGGGTGGCTGGCGTGAGCGTGCGCCGGGTGATGGGGATCGAGACCGAGTACGGCGTGCTGCAGCCGGGGCGCCCGACGGCGAACCCGATGCTCCTGTCCAGCCACGTCGTCGCCGTGCACGCGGCGGCGCGGGCCGGGGGGCGGGCGAAGGCGCGCTGGGACTACGACGACGAGGACCCGCTGCAGGACGCCCGCGGGTTCCACCTGCAGCGGGCGGCCGCGCACCCGTCGCTGCTGACCGACGACCCCGCTCGGCCCGCCCCGTCCGGTGACGGCCCGCAGCCCGTCGCCCGCTCGCTCGCCGAGGAGTACGAGGACCCGGGCGCCGCGAACGTGATCCTGACCAACGGCGCCCGCCTGTACGTCGACCACGCACACCCGGAGTACGCGGCGCCGGAGGTCACGAACCCGCTGGACGCCGTGCGCTGGGACCGGGCGGGGGAGCTGGTGATGCTCGCGTCGGTGCGGGCGCTGGCGTCGACCCCCGCGCTGCCGGACGTGGCGCTGTACAAGAACAACGTCGACGGCAAGGGCGCGACGTACGGCACGCACGAGAACTACCTCGTCGACCGGGCGGTCCCGTTCGCGGACCTCGCGTCACGGCTCACCCCGTTCCTGGTGACCCGGCAGGTGTTCACGGGGGCGGGCCGCGTCGGTCTGGGCCAGCGCGGCGAGGGCGCGGGGTTCCAGCTCTCCCAGCGCGCCGACTACATGGAGGCGGAGGTCGGGCTGGAGACGACCCTGCGCCGCCCGATCGTCAACACCCGCGACGAGCCGCACGCGGACCCGGACCGCTGGCGCCGGCTGCACGTCATCATCGGCGACGCGAACCTGCTCGAGGTCGCGACCTACCTCAAGCTCGGCACCACGTCGCTGGTGCTCTGGCTGATCGAGCGGATCGCCGCGGGGGAGGCCCCGGGCCTGGGTGCCGCGCTGGACCGGCTGGAGCTCGCCGACCCGGTGCGGGCGGTGCACGTCGTCAGCCACGACCTGACGATGACCGAGCGGCTGCCGCTCGCCGACGGCCGGCGCCTGACCGCGCTGGAGGTCCAGCAGGAGTACCTGGCGGCGGTCCGCGACGCGCTGGCCCTCACCGGGCACGACGGCGCCGGCGACCACGACCCGGACCCGCAGACCACGGACGTGCTGACCCGGTGGGCGTCGCTGCTGGACCGGCTCGCGACCGACCCGGCGTCGTGCGCGCGGGAGGTCGAGTGGCTGGCCAAGCTGCGCCTGCTGGAGGGGATGCGCCGCCGCGACGGCCTCGACTGGGACCACCCGCGCCTGGCCGCGGTCGACCTGCAGTGGTCGGACGTCCGCCCGGAGCGCGGCCTGTACCACCGCCTGGTCGCGGCGGGCGCGGTGGAGCGGCTGGTGTCCGACGAGGCGGTGCAGGAGGCCGTCACGACGCCGCCGGAGGACACCCGCGCGTACTTCCGCGGTCGGACGATCGCCCGGTTCGGCGCGCACGTGTCGGCGGCGAGCTGGGACTCGGTGGTCTTCGACGTGCCCGGCGCGCCGACCCTGCAGCGCGTGCCGATGCGCGACCCGCTGCGCGGCACGAAGGCGCACGTCGCCCGCCTGCTGGACGACGCGCCGGACGTCCGGGCGCTGCTCGACGCGCTCGGGGCCTGACCTCGCCGGACGCCGCGCGCCGCGCCTCCCGGGAACCCCCGCCGAGCAGGGCCTAGGGTGGGTGCACCGGCGGGCCCCGCGCGAGCGGCGGACCCGCGCCCGTACGTCCGGCGGAGGTGGACATGGCTGGTCAGGAACGCGCGCAGGACCGTCGCGAGGACGACGAGCCGGTCGACGGCCCGGACGTCGAGCAGGTGGCCGCGGCCGCCCAGCAGCGCGACGCCGACGTCGACGCGCTGCTCGAGGAGATCGACGACGTGCTCGAGACGAACGCCGAGCAGTTCGTGCGCGGCTTCGTGCAGAAGGGCGGGCAGTGACGCGTGCCGACGGACCCGCTGACCTCGGCGGGGCGGCTGCCCGGGGCGTTCACCACGCCCGGGTCGTCGTCCTTCGTCGACTTCCTCGCCCAGCACGCCCCCGACCTGCTGCCCGGGCGGCGCGCACCGCTGCCCGCGGGTGACGCCCTGGCCGGCGCCGCACCGCACGCCACGACGATCGTCGCGCTGACGTTCGACGGCGGCGTGGTCATGGCGGGCGACCGGCGCGCCACGATGGGCTCGCAGATCGCGTCCCGGGACATCGAGAAGGTGTTCCCGGCCGACGACCACTCCGCCGTCGGCATCGCCGGCACCGCGGGGCTCGCCGTCGAGCTCGTCCGGCTGTTCCAGCTCGAGCTCGAGCACTACGAGAAGATCGAGGGCGCCCTGCTGTCGCTCGACGGCAAGGCCAACCGCCTGTCGACGATGATCCGCGGCAACCTCGGACTCGCGATGCAGGGCCTGGCGGTCGTGCCGCTGTTCGCGGGCTACGACCTCGACCGCGGCGCGGGCCGGATCTTCTCCTACGACGTCACCGGCGGCCGGTACGAGGAGCACCAGCACCACTCGGTCGGCTCGGGCTCGGTGTTCGCCCGCGGCTCGCTGAAGAAGCTGTGGCAGCCGGGTCTGGACGCCGACGCCGCGGTGCGGGTGGCCGTCGAGGCCCTCGTCGACGCCGCGGACGACGACTCCGCGACCGGCGGGCCGGACCGGTCCCGCCACATCTGGCCTGTCGTCGCGACCGTGACCGCCGCGGGCTACCTGCGGGTCGGCCAGGACGCGCTCGGTGAGGTCGTCGACCGCGTCGCCGCGGACCGCGACGCCCAGCACGCCCGCGCCCGGCGGGAGGAGGACCGCGCATGAGCATGCCGTTCTACGTCTCGCCCGAGCAGCTGATGAAGGACCGGGCCGACTACGCGCGCAAGGGCATCGCCCGCGGCCGGTCGGTCGTCGTCATCGCGTACGACGACGGCATCGCGTTCGCGACCGAGAACCCGTCGCGCGCGCTGCACAAGGTCTCGGAGATCTACGACCGGATCGCCTTCGCCGCGGTCGGCAAGTACAACGAGTTCGAGAACCTGCGGGTCGCCGGCGTCCGGTACGCGGACCTGCGCGGGTACTCCTACGACAGGCGGGACGTGAACGCCCGCGGCCTGGCGAACGCGTACGCGCAGACGCTCGGCACGGTGTTCACCACGGAGTCCAAGCCGCTCGAGGTCGAGCTCGTGGTCGCGGAGGTCGGGCCCGACCCGGCGACCGATCAGATCTACCGGCTGCAGTACGACGGCTCCGTGGCCGACGAGCGCGGGTTCGTCGTGCTGGGCGGGCAGTCGGACCGGCTGCGCGAGGAGATCGCGGGTGCGTGGGCGCCGGGGATGCCGCTCGCCGAGGTGCTGGCCCTCGCGGTGCGGGCCCTCGGGACACCGGGCGCGGGCTCCGACGAGGACGACCGCCGCGTGATCCCCGCCGCCCAGCTCGAGGTCGCGGTCCTGGACCGCACGCGGCCGCGCCGGGCGTTCCGGCGCCTGTCCGGCGTCGTCCTGGAGGACCTGCTGGGCCAGGCCGTCGCGCCCGACCCGTCCTGAGGAGGACCAGATGGACCGTCGGATCTTCGGGCTCGAGACCGAGTACGGGGTGACCTGCGCCGCCGAGGACGGGCGCGGCCTGTCCGCCGACGAGGTCGCGCGGTACCTGTTCCGCAAGGTCGTCGCGTGGGGGCGCTCGTCCAACGTGTTCCTGCGGAACGGCTCGCGGCTCTACCTCGACGTGGGCTCGCACCCGGAGTACGCGACCGCGGAGTGCGACGACTGGCGCCAGCTGGTGACGCACGACCGCGCGGGGGAGCGGATCCTCGAGGGCCTGGTCGCCGACGCCCAGCAGCGGCTGGAGCACGAGGGCCTGTCGGGGCGGATCCACCTGTTCAAGAACAACACCGACTCCGCGGGCAACTCCTACGGCTGCCACGAGAACTACCTCGTGCGCCGGCAGGGCGACTTCGCGCGGCTGTCGGACGTGCTGGTGCCGTTCCTCATCACCCGGCAGGTGCTCACCGGCGCGGGCAAGGTGCTCACGACGCCGCGCGGGGCGGTCTACTGCCTGTCGCAGCGCGCCGACCACATCTGGGAGTCGGTGTCGTCCGCGACCACGCGGTCCCGGCCGATCATCAACACCCGCGACGAGCCGCACGCCGACGCCGAGCACTACCGCCGGCTGCACGTGATCGTCGGCGACTCCTCGATGTCCGAGACCACCACCATGCTCAAGGTCGGCAGCACCGACCTGGTGCTGCGGCTGGTCGAGGCGGGCCTGCCGATGCGCGACCTCACGCTCGAGAACCCGATCCGCGCGATCCGGGAGATCAGCCACGACATCACGGGGACCCACCCGGTGACGCTCGCGACCGGGCGCACGGTGACGGCGGTCGACCTCCAGGAGGAGTACCTGGGCCGGGTCCAGGACTTCGTGCGGGCGGAGACCGACCCCGAGCCGCAGCTCGCGCGGGTGCTCGACCTGTGGGAGCGCGGGCTGCGGGCGCTGCGCACCGGGAACCTGTCGCTCGTGGAGCGCGAGCTCGACTGGGTCATCAAGCACCGGCTGATCGAGCGGTACCGCGCGAAGCACGACCTCGACCTGTCCGACGTGCGCGTGGCGCGGATGGACCTGGCGTACCACGACATCTCGCGCACCGAGGGCCTGTACAACCTGCTGGCGCAGCGTGGCCTGGTCGACCGGGTGACCACCGACGTCGAGGTGTTCGAGGCGACGTCCGTGCCGCCGCAGACCACGCGCGCCAAGCTGCGCGGCGAGTTCGTCCAGGCCGCCCAGGAGGCGCGCCGTGACTACACGGTCGACTGGGTGCACCTCAAGCTCAACGACCAGGCGCAGCGCACGGTGCTGTGCAAGGACCCGTTCCGGAACGTCGACGAGCGGGTGGAGCGCCTGATCGAGTCCATGTGACGGTCGGGCGCCGCGGGCGTCCGGACCGCACGGGCGGGGCCCGTACAGTGGGCGGCGGAATCTGCAGGCCCCTCGGAAGGATCGATGTGCGACGTCTCGTGGCCGCGTGCGCCGCAGCCGCGCTGCTGCTCGTGGGGTGCTCCACCCCCGACCCCGCGCCACCGGAGGTCGTGGTCTCCGGCGAGGCGGGGCAGCCGCCGACCGTGACCTACCCGACACCCCTGCGGGTGTCCGAGGCCGTGCACGAGACGGTGTGGGAGGGCACCGGCCCCGAGCTCGTCGACGGCCGGCCCGTGCTGCTCGACTTCTGGCTGGAGGACGCGTCCGACGCGTCGCTCGTCAAGGAGTCGTTCACGTCCAGCCCGACGCCGCGGATGCTCACCGAGGAGGACCTCGGCAAGGACCTGTACGCCACGCTGTCCGGCCAGAAGGTGGGCGCGCGTCTGCTGCAGATCAGCCCCGCGTCCGACGCGAACGCCTCGTCCTACCCGACCGTGACGGTGCTCGACGTGCTGCCGGTGCGCGCGTCCGGCGAGCCCGTCGCACCGCGCGAGGGGATGCCGGCGGTGACGCTGGACGACTCCGGCGCGCCGTCGATCGCGCCCACCGGCACCGAGCCGCCGTCCGACCTCGTGGTGCAGCCGCTCGTGCGCGGCACCGGGACCCAGGTCGCCGAGGGCGACGTCATCACCGTGCAGTACACCGGCTTCGTCTGGTCCTCGGGGGAGGCGTTCGACTCCACCTGGACCGGGGGCAGCCCGACGACCTTCGCGCTGGACGACGTGCCCGCGTGGTCGGAGGCGCTCGTCGAGCAGTCCGTGGGCAGCCAGGTGATGGTCGTCGTCCCGCCGTCGTACGCCCTGGGCGCCACGCAGAGCGAGGAGCTCGCGGGCCAGACCATCGTGTTCGTCATCGACCTGCTGGCCACCCGGGGTGCCGCGACCGCGGCCGAGCCCGCGGCCACCGACGCACCCGAGGGGGAGTAGCGGTGTCCGTCGCGCTGCGCGTGGTCCCGTGCCTGGACGTCGACGCCGGGCGCGTCGTCAAGGGCGTGAACTTCGAGAACCTGCGGGACGCGGGCGACCCCGTCGAGCTCGCCCGCCGGTACGACCGCGAGGGCGCCGACGAGGTGACGTTCCTCGACGTGTCGGCGTCCTCCGGCGACCGGGAGACCACCTACGACGTCGTCCGCCGGACCGCCGAGCAGGTGTTCGTCCCGTTGACCGTCGGCGGCGGCGTCCGGTCCGCCGACGACGTCGACCGCCTGCTGCGGGCCGGCGCGGACAAGGTCGGAGTCAACACGGCGGCCATCGCCCGGCCGGAGCTGATCTCCGAGATCGCGCACCGGTTCGGCAGCCAGGTCCTCACGCTGTCCGTCGACGCGCGCCGCGTCACCGGCGACACCCGCACCGACTCGGGCTACGAGGTCACGACCCACGGCGGCCGTCGCGGCACGGGCATCGACGCCGTCGCGTGGGCGGTCCGCGCCGCCGAGCTCGGCGCCGGGGAGATCCTGCTCAACTCGATGGACGCCGACGGCACCACGGCCGGCTTCGACCTCGCCATGCTGCGCGACGTGCGCCGCGAGGTCCGCATCCCGCTGATCGCCAGCGGCGGCGCGGGCACGCCCGAGCACTTCGCCGAGGCCGCCGACGCGGGCGCCGACGCGGTGCTCGCCGCGAGCGTCTTCCACTTCGGCACCCTGACCATCGGTCAGGTCAAGGACCACCTGCGCGCCCGGGGGCACGTCGTCCGCTGACCCGGGTCGCGCGGTCCGGCGCGTGACGTCGGCGCTCCCGCACGGCACGATGGGGTGATGCAGCGCATCGGACTGACCGGCGGGATCGCGGCGGGCAAGTCGGTGGCCGCGCAGCGGCTGGCGGAGCGCGGTGCCGTCCTGATCGACTACGACGTCCTGTCGCGGGAGGCGGTCGCCCCGGGCTCCGCGGGGCTCGCGGAGGTCGTGGAGGCGTTCGGGCCCGAGGTGCTGACGGCCGACGGCGTCCTCGACCGGCCGCGCCTCGGCGCCGTGGTGTTCGCCGACCCGTCCGCGCGCGAGCGCCTCAACTCGATCGTGCACCCCGTCGTCCGGCGCCTGGCGGCCGAGCGCGAGGCGGCGGCCGCGGCGGCCGACCCGGGCGCCGTCGTGGTGCACGACATCCCGCTGCTCGTCGAGACCGGACGCGCGGACGCGTTCCACGTGGTCGTGGTCGTCGACGCCCCCGCGCTGCTGCGCGTCGAGCGGCTGGTGCGTACCCGCGGCCTCGACCGCGCCGAGGCCGAGCGCCGGATCGCCGCGCAGGCGTCCGACGCCGACCGGCTCGCCGCCGCCGACGTCGTCCTGGACGGCTCCGGCGACCCGGAGGGCCTGCGGGCCGAGGTCGACGCGCTCTGGGACCGGCTCGCCGCCGAGCGCCACGACGAGCAGGAGGTCGACACCCCGTGACGACGGTGCTCCTCACCGGGTTCGAGCCGTTCGAGCAGCAGGAGGTCAACGCGTCCTGGGCCGCCGTCCGCGCGGTCGCCGCCGGCTGGTCCGCGGAGGTGGAGGGTGCGGCCCTGGTCACGGCGCTGCTGCCGGTGTCCTTCGCCCGGGCCCCGCGCCGGCTCGCCGACCTGCTCGCGCAGGTCCGGCCCGACCTGGTCGTCTGCGTCGGCGAGGCCGGCGGCCGGTCGGCGGTCGGCGTCGAGCGTGTCGCGGTGAACGTCCAGGACGCGCGGATCCCCGACGAGGACGGGGCGCAGCCGGTCGACGAGCCGGTCGTCCCCGGCGGCCCGGTCGCGCACCTGTCGGGCCTGCCGGTCAAGGCATGCCTCGCCGCGGTGCAGGCCGCGGGCGTCCCCGGCGAGGTGTCGAACACCGCCGGGACGTACGTGTGCAACACCGTCGCGTACGCGCTGGCCGAGCAGCTCGGCGCCAGCGGGCCCGGCGGTGCGGGCGGTCCGGCGGGTGCGCGGGGCGGGTTCGTGCACGTCCCGCGCCTCCCGGAGCAGGTACCCGCCGGCACACCGTCGCTCGACGTGACGGCGTCCGCCGCCGGCGTGGCCGCGGTGCTGCGGGCCGCCCTGCGGACCACGGTCGACGTCCGGGTGGCGGCGGGCACGCTGGCCTGACGCCGCCCTGCCGGACCGCGTGCGGACACGAGGCGCGAGCCGCCCGGTACGGACTTCTCTCTCGGTTCCCCCGGACCCGGGGTGGCTCGGCTGGTGGTGCCCGGCTACCTCGTGCACCACGAGCCCGACGCGGACGAGGACACCCGTGCGGAGGCGTGCGACGCGCGTGAGCTCCACTGGGTCAGCAGGGCCTACCAGGTTCAGCCGTCGTCGATCGACGCGTCGGGGCGACTCGTCGAGCTGCATGTTCCCGCTCGGGTCGAGTTCGGGTGACCCGGCCCGTCGGGCCACGCCCTGCGCGAACCCGCTACCCCTCCCGCCGCGCGTGTCAGACCCGGGACGTACGGTGGACGCATGCGTCCCGTGACCGACCTGCAGCGCACCGTCGCCCCGTTCGAGGTGGTGTCCGAGTACACCCCCTCGGGCGACCAGCCGACGGCGATCGCCGACCTCAAGAAGCGGATCCAGGCGGGGGAGAAGGACGTCACGCTGCTGGGCGCGACGGGCACCGGCAAGTCGGCGACGACGGCCTGGCTGATCGAGCAGCTGCAGCGCCCGACGCTGGTGATGGCCCCGAACAAGACCCTCGCGGCGCAGCTCGCGAACGAGTTCCGCGAGCTGCTGCCCAACAACGCGGTCGAGTACTTCGTGTCGTACTACGACTACTACCAGCCCGAGGCGTACATCGCGCAGACGGACACCTTCATCGAGAAGGACTCCTCGATCAACGACGAGGTCGAGCGGCTTCGGCACTCGGCGACGTCCTCGCTGCTGACCCGGCGCGACGTGGTCGTGGTGGCGTCGGTGTCCTGCATCTACGGCCTGGGCACGCCGCAGGAGTACGTCGACCGGATGGTGACGCTCGACGTGGGCGACCAGGTGGACCGCGACCAGCTGCTGCGCCAGTTCGTGTCGATGCAGTACAGCCGCAACGACATGGCGTTCACCCGCGGCACGTTCCGGGTCCGCGGCGACACCGTCGAGATCATCCCGGTCTACGAGGAGCTCGCGATCCGGGTCGAGTTCTTCGGCGACGAGATCGAGGCCATCCAGACGCTGCACCCGCTGACCGGTGACGTCGTGCGCAACGAGAAGCAGGTGCACGTGTTCCCGGCGACGCACTACGTCGCGGGGCCCGAGCGCATGGAGCGCGCGATCGCCGGCATCGAGCACGAGCTCGAGGAGCGGCTGAAGGACCTGGAGCGGCAGAACAAGCTGCTCGAGGCGCAGCGGCTGCGGATGCGCACGACCTACGACATCGAGATGATGCGGCAGATCGGCTCCTGCTCCGGGATCGAGAACTACTCGCGGCACATCGACGGCCGCGAGCCGGGCACCGCGCCCAACACGCTGCTCGACTACTTCCCCGAGGACTTCCTGCTCGTCATCGACGAGTCGCACGTGACGGTCCCGCAGATCGGCGCGATGTTCGAGGGCGACATGTCCCGCAAGCGGAACCTCGTCGACTTCGGGTTCCGGCTGCCGAGCGCGATGGACAACCGGCCCCTGCGCTGGGAGGAGTTCGTCGAGCGGATCGGCCAGACCGTCTACCTGTCGGCGACGCCCGGCGACTACGAGCTCGCGGTGTCGGACGGCGTGGTCGAGCAGATCATCCGCCCGACCGGCCTGGTCGACCCCGAGATCGTCGTCAAGCCGACCAAGGGGCAGATCGACGACCTCCTGGACGAGATCCGCACCCGCGTGGAGCGTGACGAGCGCGTCCTGGTGACGACCCTGACCAAGAAGATGGCGGAGGACCTCACCGACTACTTCCTCGAGAAGGGCGTCCGCGTCCGCTACCTGCACTCCGAGGTGGACACGCTGCGCCGCGTCGAGCTGCTGCGCGAGCTGCGGATGGGCGAGTACGACGTGCTGGTCGGCATCAACCTGCTGCGCGAGGGCCTCGACCTCCCGGAGGTGTCGCTCGTGGCGATCCTCGACGCGGACAAGGAGGGCTTCCTGCGGTCCGGCAAGTCGCTGATCCAGACGATCGGGCGCGCGGCCCGCAACGTCTCCGGCCAGGTGCACATGTACGCGGACAAGATCACGCCCGCGATGCAGATGGCGATCGAGGAGACCTCGCGCCGCCGGGAGAAGCAGGTCGCGTACAACACCGAGCGCGGTATCGACCCGCAGCCGCTGCGCAAGAAGATCGGCGACATCACCGACCTGCTGGCCCGCGAGGACGCCGACACCGCCGAGCTGCTCGGCGGCAACGGCCGGCAGTCGAGCCGCGGCAAGGCACCCGTCCCGGGCCTGGGCTCGAAGGGCCCGGCGACCGCCCGGACCAAGCTGGTCGGCGCGGCCGCGGGCGAGCTCGCGGAGCTGATCCAGGAGCTCAGCGACCAGATGCACGCCGCCGCGGGGGAGCTCCAGTTCGAACTCGCCGCCCGGCTCCGCGACGAGATCTCGGGCCTGAAGAAGGAGCTGCGGCAGATGCAGGCCGCGACCGCCTGACCGGCCCGGCACCGGTGGGCGAGCGCCGGTCAGCACCTCTGGGACTCATGTCCTATAGTTGCGCTCGCAGTGGAGGGGAGTATCCCGACACGACGCCCCCCGTCAACACGGTCGCCGACGCAGTCGACCCGGGAGCGTCGGCCCGGTCGTCCGGGTGGGAGAGACCTCCGGTTCTCAGTCGTCTTCATTTTCGCCTGTACCGGAGGAACACCTATGTCCGTCGACCTGTGGGTCTGGATCGCGACAGCCGTCGCGATCATCGGGATGATCGTCTTCGACTTCTTCGCGCACGTCCGCACCCCGCACGCCCCGTCGTTCCGGGAGGCCGCGACCTGGTCGGCGGTCTACATCGTGCTCGCGATCGTCTTCGGCATCGGGCTCGGCATGGTCTGGGGCTGGGACCACGGCACCGAGTACTTCGCGGGGTACGTGACGGAGAAGAGCCTGTCCGTCGACAACCTCTTCGTCTTCCTCATCATCATGACGAAGTTCGCGGTCCCCCGGGAGTTCCAGCAGAAGGTGCTGCTGGTCGGCGTCGTCATCGCGCTGGTGCTGCGCACCGTCTTCATCCTCGCGGGCGCCGCGGCGATCGAGCGCTGGTCCTGGGTCTTCTACATCTTCGGCGCGTTCCTGGTCTACACCGGCATCAAGCTCGCCCGGGAGAAGCACCAGGCCGACGAGGTCCAGCACGCCGACGAGAAGAAGGACGGCCTGGCCGTCCGGCTGCTGAAGAAGGCCGTCCCGACGGTCGAGGAGTACCACGGCGACCGCCTCACCACGAAGATCGACGGCAAGCGGTTCATCACCCCGATGCTCGTCGTCATGGTCGCGATCGGCGCCACGGACATCCTGTTCGCGCTCGACTCGATCCCCGCGATCTACGGCCTCACGCAGGAGCCGTACATCGTCTTCACCGCGAACGCGTTCGCCCTGCTCGGCCTGCGGCAGCTCTACTTCCTGATCGGCGGCCTGCTGGAGCGCCTGGTGTACCTCAACAAGGGCCTGGCCTTCATCCTCGCGTTCATCGGCATCAAGCTCGTGCTGCACGCGATGCACGAGAACGAGCTCCCGTTCATCAACGGCGGCGAGCACATCGAGTGGGCGCCCGAGATTCCCACCTGGCTCTCGCTCCTCGTGATCCTGGGTACCCTGACCGTGGCGACTGTCGCGAGCCTCGCGAAGACGCGCCGCGACAGCGATGCCGCTCCCGCCGTGACCGCGACCGAGGAGCCGGCAGGCACCAAGGAGCACTGACCCGCACGTGGACGTCTCACCCCTCGTCTGGTGCGTGTCGCTCGGCCTCGCCGCCGCCGTCCTGATCGTGGACGTCGCGGTGGTGGGCCGGCGACCGCACATCCCCTCGACCTCGGAGTGCCTGCGGTACCTCGGGGTCTACATCGGGCTGGCGGTGGCGTTCGCCGTCGTCGTCTGGGCGGTGTGGGGGGCCGACCCCGCGGGGGAGTTCGTCGCGGGGTGGCTCACCGAGTACTCGCTGTCGGTCGACAACCTGTTCGTGTTCCTGCTCATCATGAGCCGGTTCGCGGTGCCGCGGCAGTACCAGCAGACGGCCCTGCTGATCGGGATCATCCTGGCGCTGGTGTTCCGCGGGGCGTTCATCGCCGCGGGCGCCGCGGTGATCGCGAGCTTCAGCTGGGTGTTCTACCTGTTCGGCGCGTTCCTGGTGTGGACGGCCGTGAAGGTCGCGCGCGAGGGCGTCGGCGAGGACGAGGAGTCCGGCGAGGACTACCGCCCGCCGGCCCTCGTGCGCGTCGTCCAGCGGTTCCTGCCGACGACGGACGGCTACCACGGCGTCCGCCTCACCGCGCAGGTCGACGGCCGCCGGCACGTCACGCCGATGCTGCTCGTGCTCGTGGCCATCGGGGCGACGGACCTGCTGTTCGCGTTCGACTCGATCCCCGCGGTGTTCGGCCTCACGCAGGAGCCGTACCTGGTCCTGATGGCGAACGTGTTCGCGCTGATGGGCCTGCGGCAGCTGTACTTCCTGCTCGGCGGCCTGCTGACCCGGCTGCGCTACCTCAACATCGGGCTCGGCGTGCTGCTCGGGTTCATCGGCGTGAAGCTCGTGCTCCAGGCCCTGCACGAGAACACGCTGCCGTTCCTCAACGGCGGCGAGTCCGTCGAGTGGGCGCCGGAGCTGCCGTCGTGGGTCTCGCTCGCGGTGATCGTGGTGACGCTGGGCGTCACGGCGGTGACCAGCATCGCGGCGTCCCGCCGGGACGAGCGACGGGCGCCGGCCGAGGCCGGGCGCGCCGACGAGGTCGACGCCCGCCGCCCCTGAGGGCTCGGGCCCGTCAGCCCGCGGTACCGGCCCAGGGGCCGATGACGAGCGTCCACGGCCGCACCTCGACGTCGGCGATCACGCCGGCGCGCGCGAACGGGTCGTCCGCGAGCAGCGCGTCGAGGGTGCCCCGGTCCGGGACGTCGAACACCAGCAGGGCGCCGGGTGCCCCGTCGGCGAACGGGCCCGACCCCAGCAGGAGGCCGCGCGCGGCGACCCCGGTGAGGTAGTCGCGGTGCTCGGGGCGGACCTCGGCCTGGAGGTCGGCGCGCTGGTCGTAGGTGTACCGGACGGCGTAGGTGGGCATGCGCGCCATCATGCCGGACGACGCGCGCTGGCCGGGTGCGGTGGGAGAGTGGCCGCATGACCGTCACGTCCTCCCGCCGCACGCTGCTGACCGACGAGGTGCTCGCCCGGATCGCCGAGCGCGCCCCCGTCCACGACCGCGAGAACACGTTCCCGCACGAGGACCTCGCGGACCTGCGGGCGCTCGGCTACCTGACGGCGTTCGTCCCGGAGCGTCTCGGCGGTGCGGGCCTGTCGCTGGAGGAGGTCGCCCGCGAGCAGGTCCGGCTCGCAGGCGCGGCCCCGGCCACCGCGCTGGCGGTGAACATGCACCTCGTCGTGACCGGCATGGCCGCGGTGCTCGCCGCCCGCGGCGACGACTCGCTGGAGACGGTGCTCCGGGACGCGACCGCGGGCGAGGTGTACGCGTTCGGCAACTCGGAGGCCGGCAACGACCTGGTGATGTTCGGTTCGCGGACCCGCGCCGAGCGGCAGGACGACGGCGGCTACCGGTTCTACGGGACGAAGATCTTCACCTCGCTGTCGCCGGTGTGGACGCGCCTGGCGACGTTCGGGCTCGACGCGGACCACCCCGACGGACCGCGGCTGGTGCACGCCGTGGTGGCGCGGTCGGACGGCGGCGCGACGTCGAAGGACGACTGGGACACCCTCGGCATGCGCGCCACGCAGAGCTGCACCACCGTGCTCGACGGCGCGTACGCCCCCGCCGACCGGGTGGTCCGCGCGCTGCCGCCCGGCCCGAGCGCGGACCCGTACGTGTTCGCGCTGTTCGCGGTGTTCGAGGTGCTGCTCGCCGCGGTCTACACGGGCATCGGCCGGCGCGCGCTGGAGCTCGCGGTCGCGGCGGTGCACCGGCGGACGTCCCTGAAGCACGACGGCCGGCCCTACGCGCAGGACCCGGACATCCGCTGGCGGGTGGCGTCCGCGGCGATCGCGCAGGACGGCATCGAGCCGCAGGTGTGGTCGTTGGCCCGGGACGTGGACGAGCAGGCCGACCACGGCGCGCGCTGGTTCAGCCTGCTCGTCGGGCTCAAGGTGCGCGCCACCGAGACGGCGCGGGACGTCGTCGACAAGGCCGTGCGGGCGTCCGGCGGCGGGACCTACTTCGCGGGGAACGAGCTCGGCCGGCTGTACCGCGACGTGCTCGCCGGGATGTTCCACCCGTCCGACGACGAGTCCGCGCACGGGACCGTCGCGACCGCGTGGCTGGGACCGCTCGCCGACTGACCGGCGCGTCCGGCATGACGCAGGCCCCGGGACGGTGCGTCCCGGGGCCTGCGTCGTGGCGTGCTGCGGTGCCGTGCTCGGGGATCAGCCCGCCGCGGCGAGCTCCTCCTCGCAGCTGGCCGTGAACTCGACCCGGTTGCCGCAGGTGCTGCCGAAGTCCTCGTAGGCCGAGCCGGCCGGGGACTCCCAGTACAGGTTGTCGCAGGCGAGGCCGTCGCCGGCGGCGCAGGCGTCCCACATCACGTCCAGCTCGGGGTCGGTGCCGTAGCCGTCGCCCGTCGCGGTGCCGGAGTCCTCGGTGCCCGGGTCCTCGGTCGCCGGGTCCTCGGTGAGGCCCGAGTCGCAGTACGTCGTGCCGTCCGAGGTGCCGGCGCAGGTGCGGCCGAACTCCTCGTACTCGGAGCCGCCGGGGGCGGAGGAGTACAGCTCGTCGCACGCCGCGCCGTCGCCGCCCTCGCAGGCGTCCCACAGCGTGTCCAGCTCGGCGTTGTCGCCGTACGTGAAGCCGTCCTCGAGGCCGGTGCAGGACACGGTCCCGTCGGTGCGGCCACCGCAGGTCAGGCCGAACTCCTCCTCGTCGGAACCGACGTCCGAGGTGCGGTACAGGTCGTCGCACGCCGCCATGTCGCCCGACGCGCAGCTGTCGCGCAGGTCGTCGATGCGGTCGTTCGCCGCCGAGATGCCGAGGATGATCGCGACCGTGAGCCCGATGGTGGCGAGGATCGCCAGGCCGCCGAGCACGATGCCCGCGATCGCGAAGCCCCTGCCCTGGGTGCCGTTCTGCTTGGTGCGGCGCAGGCCGAGGACGCCCAGGACGATCGGGATCAGACCCATGCCGAGGATGCCGGTGACGAGCGCCGCGATCGACACCCCGTCCGTGGTCGACGCGGGCGGCGGGCCGGGGTACTGGCCGGGGGAGTACGGGGCGGCGCCGTAGGGCGTGCCGGGAGGCGGGTAGCCGCCGCCCTGGCCGTAGCCGCCGGGCTGGGGGCTGCCGGGCTGGGACGTGCCGGGCTGCGGGTAGCCCTGCGGGCCGGTGCCGGCGGACGCGTCCGCCGCGGGGGCGCCGTACGGGCTGCTCGCGGGCTGGTCGGCGTCGGAGGCGGCGGGCGTGGCGCCCGGGGCGGGCTGCGGCGCCCACGGCTGGCCGGCGGCGGGCTGGCCCGGCGCGGGCTGCGGCGCCCACGGCTGGCCCGGACCGGGCTGACCCGAGGAGGACGGCGCGGGCTCGCCGGGGCTCGGCCAACCGGCGGAGCCCGTGGGCTGGCCGGGGCTCGGGTACCCCGCGGTGGGGTACGCCTGCGTCGGGGTGTCGCCCGTGCGCGGGAACGCCTGCGTGGGGGCGTCCTGCGTCGGGTACGCCTCGGTCGGCGTGGTGCTCGAGGGCACCTCGTAGCCGGAGGGCGCGGGGCCGCCGGCGCCGGTGGCCTCGTACCCGGAGGGCGCCGGGGCGGCGGGCGGCTCGGTGCCCTGGTCCGGGGCGGGCCGCGCGGCGCCGTCCGGCTCCTGGCCGGGCTCCGGCGTGGCGGTGCCGTCGTTCGACATGGATGTCCCTTCGCGTGATGTGCAGATCCTGTGCGTCACTATGGCAGAAGCGGTCAACGCCGGACGGATGCGTCCATACCGGTCAGGGCCGTCCGGGGCGCCGCGTCACCCGTCCGTGGCGGCGTCGTGGCTCTGCACCGCCCGCACCAGCGCGAGGTGGGACAGCGCCTGCGGCAGGTTGCCGACCATCTGCCGGGTCGTCGGGTCGTACTCCTCCGCGAGCAGGCCGACGTCGGTGGCCAGTCCGGTGAGCACGTCCAGCACCTGCGTGGACCCCGCGACGTCCCCCTGCCGCGCGAGCGCGTCGGCCAGCCACCCGGTGCAGGCGAGGAACGGGTGCTCCGTGCCGCGCAGCCCGTCGTCGGTGCGGTCCGTCCGGTAGCGCAGCAGCAGACCGGGGGCGACCTCGAGCTCCGCGCGCACCGCCGCCACGGTGCTGACGAGCCGCGGGTCGTCGGCCGGCAGGAACCCGACCAGCACCAGCTGCAGCAGCGACGCGTCCGTGTGCGTGGCGCCGTAGTGCTGCACGAACGTGCCCCGGTCGGCGTCCCAGCCGTGCGCCAGGACGTCGGCGTGCACGGCGTCCCGCTCCGCGCGCCAGCGCTCGACGGGGCCGGGCAGCCCGTGCTCCTCGACGGCGCGCACCGCGCGGTCGAACGCGACCCAGGCCATCACCTTCGAGTGCGTGAAGTGCCGGGGCTCGCCGCGGACCTCCCAGATGCCGCTGTCGGGGCTGCGCCAGGTCCGGCAGAGGTGGTCGACGAGGTGCCGCTGCAACGACCACGAGTCGGCGCCCTCGGCGACGCCCGCGGCCCGGGCGAGGTGCAGGGCGGCCATCACCTCCCCGAGCACGTCGTTCTGCACCTGGCCGACCGCCGCGTTGCCGACCCGCACCGGCCGCGAGCCCGCGTACCCGGGCAGGTGGTCGAGGGTGCGCTCGGGCAGGTCCCGGCTGCCGTCGACGCCGTACATGATCTGGATGTCCGCGGGGTCGCCCGCGACCGCGCGCAGCAGCCACTGCCGCCACGCCTGCGCCTCGTCGCGGTAGCCGTGCTCGAGCAGCGCCTCGAGCGTCATGGCCGCGTCGCGCAGCCAGCAGTACCGGTAGTCCCAGTTCCGCTCGCCGCCCGGGTCCTCGGGCAGGGAGGTGGTGGCCGCCGCGACGATCCCGCCGGTCTGCTCGTCGGTGAGCAGCCGCAGCACCAGCAGCGACCGCACCACCGCGTCGCGGTACGTGCCCGTGTACCGGGACGCGCGTGCCCACCGGCCCCAGCGCTCCTCGGTGGCCTCGATCCGGTGCGCGCCCCGCGGCGCCCGCGGCACCGGCTGCCAGGACGGCACCCAGGTCTGGGCCAGCTCGACGGACCCGCCCTCGTCCAGCGTGAAGGCGTCGGTGTGCGCGCGACCGTGCGGGCGGGGCAGCCGGTCGCCGCGCAGCACGACGCTGTCCGGGCCCGCCACGGCGCGGATGACCTCGACGCCGTCGGGGTCCCGCACCCGGTGCACCCACGGCTCGACCCGGCCGTACCCGAACCGGACCACCCACTCGTGCCGGACGCGCACGGTGCCGCGGGTCGCGGTCACCCGGCGGACCAGGTCGCAGCGGTCGTCGCCCAGCGGCATCGCGTCGAGCAGCACCGCCGTGCCCGTGGGCGTCTCCACCGTCGTCTCGAGCACGAACGAGTCGCCGAGGTACCGGCGCGTCACGCGGGTCGCGTCCTCGACCGCCAGCAGCCAGCGGCCGTGCTCCGGGCGCCCGAGCAGCGCGGCGAAGCACGCGGGGGAGTCGAACCGCGACGGGCAGAGCCAGTCCACCGACCCGGCGCGGGACACGAGCGCGGCGGTGCGGCCGTCACCCAGGACGGCGTAGTCGCCGATGGGGGTGGGCGCCGGGCCGGCTCCCGTCGTGGGCGGGGGCGTGGGCTGCGTCACGGACGGCGGGGACGCGGACGGTGCGGTCACCGCCTCATCATGCGGTGACCAGCCGTGCCGCCGCATGGGCGACCTCTCGTGCGCGTCCGCCGGGCGGTGCGCACCGTTCGAACACATGTGCGCCTGTCGGTGGTCGGCCGTAGCATGGCGCGCGTGAACGATCGACTGGTGGTCCAGGGGGCCCGCGAGCACAACCTGCGCAACGTCGACCTGGATCTGCCCCGGGACAGGCTCATCGTCTTCACGGGGTTGTCCGGGTCCGGCAAGTCGTCGCTGGCCTTCGACACGATCTTCGCGGAGGGGCAGCGGCGGTACGTCGAGTCGCTGTCCGCGTACGCGCGGCAGTTCCTCGGCCAGATGGACAAGCCCGACGTCGACTTCATCGAGGGCCTGTCGCCCGCGGTGTCGATCGACCAGAAGTCGACCAACCGCAACCCGCGGTCGACGGTCGGCACCATCACCGAGGTCTACGACTACCTGCGCCTGCTGTTCGCCCGCGCGGGGACGCAGCACTGCCCGGTGTGCGGTGAGCGCGTGACCGCGCAGACGCCGCAGCAGATCGTCGACCGGCTGCTCGAGCTGCCCGAGGGCACCCGGTACCAGGTGCTCGCGCCGGTGGTCCGCGGCCGCAAGGGCGAGTACGCCGACCTGTTCAAGGAGCTCCAGGCCAAGGGCTTCGCCCGTGCCCGCGTGGACGGCGAGGTCGTCCAGCTGGCCGAGCCGCCGACGCTCGAGAAGAAGCTCAAGCACGACATCGAGGTCGTCGTCGACCGCCTGGTCGCCCGCGAGGGCGTGCAGCGCCGGCTGACCGACTCCGTGGAGACCGCGCTCGGGCTCGCCGGCGGCCTGCTCGTGGTCGAGATGGTCGACGCCGACGCGGACGACCCGGAGCGCGAGCGCCGGTTCTCCGAGAACCGCGCGTGCCCGAACGACCACCAGCTCACGCTGGAGGAGATCGAGCCCCGGACGTTCTCGTTCAACGCCCCGTACGGCGCCTGCCCCGAGTGCACGGGGCTCGGCTCGCGCCTCGAGGTCGACCCCGAGCTGATCGTCCCCGACGAGGACCTGTCGCTGCGCGACGGGGCCGTGGCGCCGTGGGCCCAGATCTCCTCGGAGTACTTCGAGCGGGTGCTCACCGCGCTGGCCGACGACCTCGGCTTCTCGATGGACGTGCCGTGGCGCGCCCTGCCGGAGCGGGCGAAGCTCGCCGTGCTGCACGGCGAGAACCACAAGGTGCACGTCAAGTACAAGAACCGCTGGGGCCGTGAGCGGCAGTACTCCACCGGGTTCGAGGGCGTCATCACGTTCCTCGAGCGCCGCCACGCGGAGACCGACTCCGAGTGGAGCAAGGAGAAGTACGAGGCCTTCATGCGCGAGGTGCCGTGCCCCGTGTGCGAGGGCACCCGCCTCAAGCCCGAGGTGCTGGCCGTGCTGGTCGGCGGCAAGTCCATCGCCGACGTCTGCGCGCTGCCGATCCGCGAGGCCCGCGACTTCCTCGACACGCTCGAGCTCGGCGTGCGCGAGCGGCAGATCGCGGAGCAGGTGCTCAAGGAGATCCAGGCCCGCCTCGGCTTCCTGCTCGACGTCGGCCTCGACTACCTGTCGCTGATGCGGGCCGCCGGCACGCTGTCCGGCGGCGAGGCCCAGCGCATCCGGCTCGCCACGCAGATCGGCTCCGGCCTGGTCGGCGTGCTCTACGTGCTGGACGAGCCGAGCATCGGCCTGCACCAGCGCGACAACCGCCGCCTCATCGACACGCTCACCCGGCTGCGGGACCTCGGCAACACGCTGATCGTCGTCGAGCACGACGAGGACACCATCCGCACCGCGGACTGGATCGTCGACGTGGGCCCGGGCGCCGGCGAGCACGGCGGGCGGGTCGTGCACTCCGGCGACCTGCAGGGCCTGCTCGACTCCCGCGAGTCCGTGACGGGCGCGTACCTGTCGGGGCGTCGGCAGATCCCGATGCCCGCGAAGCGCCGCAAGGTCGACAAGAAGCGCCAGGTCACCGTGCACGGCGCCCGCGAGCACAACCTGCAGAACGTGGACGTCTCGTTCCCGCTCGGCACGTTCACCGCGGTCACCGGCGTCTCCGGCTCCGGCAAGTCCACGCTGGTGAACTCAATCCTCTACACCGTGATGGCCAACGAGCTGAACGGCGCCCGCCGCGTGGCCGGCCGGCACAAGCGGATCACCGGCCTCGACCAGCTCGACAAGGTCGTGCACGTCGACCAGGGCCCGATCGGCCGCACCCCGCGGTCCAACCCCGCGACGTACACGGGCGTGTGGGACCGGATCCGCAAGCTGTTCGCGGAGACCACCGAGGCCAAGGTCCGCGGCTACACCGCCGGGCGGTTCTCGTTCAACGTCAAGGGCGGACGCTGCGAGGCGTGCTCGGGCGACGGCACCCTGAAGATCGAGATGAACTTCCTGCCGGACGTCTACGTCCCCTGCGAGGTCTGCCACGGCGCGCGCTACAACCGCGAGACGCTCGAGGTGCACTTCAAGGGCAAGACCGTCGCCGAGGTGCTGGACATGCCGATCGAGGAGGCCGCGGAGTTCTTCGCCGCGGTGCCCGCCATCGCCCGGCACCTGACCACGCTCGTCGACGTCGGCCTCGGGTACGTGCGGCTCGGCCAGCCGGCGCCGACCCTGTCCGGCGGCGAGGCGCAGCGCGTCAAGCTCGCGACCGAGCTGCAGCGCCGCTCCACCGGGCGCACGGTCTACGTGCTGGACGAGCCGACCACCGGGCTGCACTTCGAGGACATCCGCAAGCTCCTCGGCGTGCTCCAGGGCCTGGTCGACAAGGGCAACAGCGTCATCGTCATCGAGCACAACCTCGACGTCATCAAGAACGCCGACTGGGTCATCGACATGGGGCCCGAGGGCGGCTCCGGTGGCGGCACGGTCGTCGCGCAGGGCACGCCGGAGCAGATCGCGCGGGTCGCGGCCAGCCACACCGGCACGTTCCTCGCCGAGGTGCTCGACGACCCCGCCCAGGAGCGCGTGAGCGCCTGACCCCGCGTCGGTCGGCGGGCCGGCGTCAGGCCGGGTCGGCGCCCGCGGTCTCCAGGACCGCGGGCGCCGGCTCGGTCAGCACCGGGAACGTCACCGACCGCGCGATGAAGCAGTGCTCGTGCGCCCGGCGGTGCAGGTCCGCGAGCTGGGCGTCCAGCCCGGCTCCGCCCGGTGCCCCCGGGACGGACGCCCCGGCCCGCACCGTCACCGCGGGTCGCAGGATCACCTCGGTGAACTGCCCGTGCCCCGCCGCCTCGACCCGCATGGTCCCGGTGGCCCGGTCGGCGTAGCCGACGACGACGACGCCCGACGTGGCGGCGAAGTGGAGGAACCAGAGCATGTGGCACTCGGACAGCGACGCGACGAGCAGCTCCTCGGGGTTGTGCCGCGTCGGGTCGCCGCGGAACGCCGGGTCCGCGGACCCGAGGACCGTCGGCTTCCCGGCCACGCGGATCTCGTGGTCGCGCCCGTACGTCGCGTACCCCGTGGTGCCGGAGTCGCCGGCCCCGGTCCAGACGACGTCGGCGGCGTACTGGTGCAGGAGTCCCATCGGCCCACGGTACCGACGTCCCGCGCGCGTCGGGGCGGCGGGCCCGAACTACGGTGGTGCGCATGGCTGACCCCGCGACCTACCGCCCGGCGCCGGGGGAGATCCCGGACCAGCCCGGCGTGTACCGGTTCCGCGACGAGCACGGCCGGGTCATCTACGTCGGCAAGGCCAAGAGCCTGCGCCAGCGCCTCAGCTCGTACTTCCAGGACGTCGGCGGGCTGCACCCGCGCACCCACCAGATGGTCACCACGGCCGCGTCCGTGCAGTGGACCGTCGTGGGCACCGAGGTCGAGGCGCTGTCCCTCGAGTACTCCTGGATCAAGGAGTTCGACCCCCGGTTCAACGTCAAGTACCGCGACGACAAGTCGTACCCGTACCTCGCGGTGACGCTGGCGGACAAGGTGCCGCGCGTCCAGGTGATGCGCGGCGCCAAGCGGCCCGGCACCCGGTACTTCGGCCCGTACGCGCACGCGTGGGCGATCCGCGAGACCGTCGACCTGCTGCTGCGGGTGTTCCCGGTCCGGACCTGCTCGGCGGGCGTGTTCAAGCGCGCGCGGCAGCAGGGCCGCCCGTGCCTGCTCGGGTACATCGACAAGTGCTCCGCGCCGTGCACCGGGAAGATCTCGGAGGAGGACCACCACGTCCTCGCCGAGGAGTTCTGCGACTTCATGGCGGGGGACACCGCGCGGTTCACCAAGCGGCTCACCGCCCGGATGAAGGAGGCCGCGGCCGACCTCGACTTCGAGCGCGCCGCCCGGCTCCGCGACGACATCGCCGCGCTCCAGCGCGCCACCGAGAAGAACGCCGTCGTGCTGTCCGACGGCACCGACGCGGACATCTTCGCGCTGGCCGGCGACGAGCTGGAGGCCGCGGTCCAGGTGTTCCACGTCCGCGACGGCCGGATCCGCGGCCAGCGCGGCTGGGTGGTCGAGAAGGTCGAGGACGTCACCGACGCCGAGCTCGTCCAGCACCTGCTCCAGCAGGTCTACGGCGACGCGCCCGCGGGCGACGGCGCGACCGCCGGGTCCGTGCCCCGCGAGGTGCTGGTGCCGGTGCTGCCGCCCGACGTCGACCAGGTGCAGACCTGGCTGACGGGGCTGCGCGGCAGCCGCGTGCAGGTCCGGGTCCCGCAGCGTGGCGAGAAGCACGAGCTCGCCGCGACGGTGCTGAAGAACGCCGAGCACGCCCTGGTCCTGCACCGCACCCGCCGGGCCGGCGACCTCACCACCCGCAGCCTGGCGCTCCAGGAGATCCAGGAGGCCCTGGGCCTCGAGACCGCGCCGCTGCGCATCGAGTGCTACGACGTCTCGCACAACCAGGGCACCTTCCAGGTCGCGTCGATGGTCGTGTTCGAGGACGGGCTGGCCCGCAAGAGCGAGTACCGCCGGTTCAGCATCCGCGGGCCCGAGGGCACGGGTGCGCGCGACGACACCGCGGCGATGCACGAGGTCATCACCCGCCGGTTCCGCCGCTACCTCGCGGAGCGCGAGCAGGCCGGGGACCTCGAGATCGGCCTCGGCGAGGACCAGGTCGCCGCGGCGCTGGCCGACACCGACGCCGGTCCCGTGCGGTCCGGGCCGGTCGACGAGACCACCGGCAAGCCGCAGCGGTTCGCCTACCCGCCGAACCTGGTCGTGGTCGACGGCGGACCCCCGCAGGTCGCCGCCGCCGCGGCCGCGCTCGCCGAGCTCGGGATCGACGACGTCGCGCTCTGCGGCCTGGCCAAGCGCCTCGAGGAGGTGTGGCTGCCGGGGGAGGACTACCCGGTGATCCTGCAGCGCTCCTCCGAGGGCCTGTACCTGCTCCAGCGCGTCCGCGACGAGGCGCACCGGTTCGCGATCACCGCCCACCGCAAGCAGCGCAGCAAGGGCATGACGGTCTCCGTGCTCGACGGGGTGCCCGGGCTCGGACCCGCGCGGTCGGCTGCCCTGCTCAAGCACTTCGGCTCGGTGAAGCGGCTCCGGGCCGCCACGGTCGAGGAGATCGCGTCGGTGCCCGGGATGGGCGAGCGGACCGCCGCGGCCGTCGTCGCCGCGCTGGCCGGGGAGTCGGCCGCGCCGGCGGGGGAGTCGGCCGCGCCGGCGGGGGCCGCGCCCGCGCCGGTCACGCCGGGTGCCGGTCCGGCTGGCATGCTGGGGTCATGAGCGACGAGATCTCGCCGATCACGGTCCCCCAGGGCATCCCGGCGATCGAGGCGGCCACCGAGGCGCCCCACCTCCAGCAGCCCCACGTCCTGATCATCACCGGCATGTCCGGGGCGGGCCGCACCCGCGCGGGTGCCGTGCTCGAGGACATGGGCTGGTACGTCGTCGACAACCTGCCCGCGCAGATGCTCACGCACCTCGTCGGCATGCTCACCCACGGCGGCCCGCCCAGCGCGGACCTGCGGATCGCCGCGGTCGTCGACGTGCGCGGTCGGGAGTTCTTCGCGGACCTGCTGGCGGTGCTGGCCCAGCTGCGCGAGTCCGGCGTCGACTACCGGATCCTGTTCCTCGACGCCTCCGACGAGGTCCTGGTCCGCCGCTACGAGCAGGTCCGGCGCCCGCACCCGCTGCAGGGCGAGGGGCGGATCCTCGACGGCATCTCCGCCGAGCGCGCGCTGCTGTCGGACATCCGGGAGCGCGCCGACGTGCTGATCGACTCCTCGGAGACGAACGTGCACGAGCTCGGGCGGATCGTCCGGGCCGCGGTGTCCACCTCCGAGCAGGAGGACGTGCTGCGGGTCAACGTCATCTCGTTCGGCTTCAAGTACGGCATCCCGCTCGACGCGGACCACGTCGTCGACGTCCGGTTCCTCGCGAACCCGTACTGGATCACCGAGCTGCGGCACATGTCCGGCCGGGACGCGCCCGTGCGCGACTACGTGCTCGGGCTGCCCGGCGCGCTGGAGTTCGTCGACCGGTACGTGGACGCCCTGGAGCCGGTCCTCGCGGGCTACCTCGCGGAGGAGAAGCGCTACGTGACCGTCGCGGTGGGCTGCACCGGCGGCAAGCACCGGTCCGTCGCGATCAGCGAGGCGATCGCCGAGCGGCTGCGCGCCCGTGGCCAGCGCGTCACCGTCGCGGCCCGGGACCTCGGCAAGGAATGACCGGGACGGGCGACCACCGGCCCGCGTTCGTCGCCCTCGGCGGGGGCCACGGCCTGTCCGGGACCCTGGCCGCGCTCCGGCGCGTCACCGACCGGCTGACCGCCGTGGTGACGGTCGCGGACGACGGCGGCTCCTCGGGCCGGCTGCGCGACGAGCTGGGCGTGCTGCCGCCGGGCGACCTGCGGATGGCCCTGTCCGCGCTCTGCGACGACTCCGACTGGGGCCGGACCTGGCGGGACGTGCTGCAGCACCGGTTCACCTCGGCCGGCGACCTCGACCAGCACGCCGTGGGCAACCTGCTGATCGTCGCGCTGTGGGAGCTGCTGGGCGACACCGTCGACGGCCTAGACTGGGTGGGCCGGCTGCTCGGCGCCCGGGGTCGGGTGCTGCCGATGGCGGCGGTCCCGCTGGCCATCGAGGCCGACGTCGTGCGCGCCGACGGGTCCACCGGCGTCGTGCGCGGTCAGAGCCAGGTGGCCGTGGCGCGCGACCGGATCGTCGCCGTCCGGCTGGTGCCCGAGCGCCCGCCGGCGCTGCCCGAGTCGGTCGCCGCGGTCGAGGCCGCGGACTGGGTCGTCCTCGGTCCCGGCTCCTGGTACACCTCCGTGATCCCGCACCTGCTGGTGCCCGACCTCGCGGCGGCGCTGCACCGGACCGCCGCCCGGCGGATCCTCGTGCTCAACCTCGACGCGGACGCCGAGACCGCGGGCATGGGCCCGTGCGAGCACCTGGACGCGCTCCGGCAGCACGCGCCCGACCTGCGGGTGGACGCCGTGATCGCCGACCCGGGCTCCGTGGACGACGTCGACGAGCTCGAGGCCCGGACCCGCGCCGCCGGCGGTCACCTGCTGCTGCGCCAGGTGCGCCGCGGCGACGGCACCCCGCGCCACGACGCCCTGCGGCTCGCCGCCGCGATCAGCGACGTCGTCGAGGGGCACCTGGGTGACGTCGAGCCGCCGACCGGCCGGGGGAGCGCGCGGTGACGGAGCGCGGAGGCGGGTCCGGGCGCCCCCGGAGGATGGCAGGATGACGGCATGGCTCTGACGGCACAGGTGAAGGACGAGCTTGCGCGGCTCCAGGTCGACAAGACGTCGTGCCGGAAGGCCGAGGTGTCGGCCACGCTCCGGTTCGCGGGCGGGCTGCACATCATCTCGGGTCGCATCGTCATCGAGGCCGAGCTGGACACCGGCGCCGCCGCCCGGCGGCTGCGCACCGCCATCGCCGAGGTGTACGGGCACCAGTCCGAGGTGATCGTCGTCTCCGGCGGCGGGCTGCGTCGCGGCAACCGCTACGTCGTGCGGGTGGTCAAGGACGGCGAGTCGCTCGCGCGCCAGACGGGCCTGCTGGACAACCGCGGCCGGCCGGTCCGCGGGCTGCCCCCGCAGATCGTCGCCGCCGGCGCCCAGGAGGCCGAGGCGGCGTGGCGCGGGGCGTTCCTCGCGCACGGCTCGCTCACCGAGCCGGGCCGGTCGTCGGCGCTCGAGGTCACCTGCCCCGGGCCCGAGGCCGCGTTGGCCCTGGTCGGCGCCGCGCGTCGCCTGCAGATCTCGGCGAAGGCCCGCGAGGTGCGCGGCATCGACCGCGTCGTGATCCGCGACGGCGACGCGATCGCCGCGATGCTCGCGCGGCTCGGCGCCCACGACACGCTGCTGGTCTGGGAGGAGCGCCGCGTCCGGCGCGAGGTCCGGGGCACCGCGAACCGGCTGGCCAACTTCGACGACGCCAACCTGCGTCGGTCCGCCCGCGCGGCGGTCGCGGCGGGGGCGCGGGTCGAGCGCGCGTTCGAGATCCTCGGCGCGGAGCTCCCGGAGCACCTGCGCGAGGCCGGCGAGCTGCGGCTCGCGCACAAGGAGGCGTCGCTGGAGGAGCTCGGCAAGCTGGCCGACCCGCCGCTGACCAAGGACGCGGTCGCCGGTCGGATCCGCCGCCTGCTCGCCACCGCGGACAAGCACGCCCAGGACCTCGGCATCCCTGACACGGAGTCGGGCCTCAGCCCCGACCTGCTCGACCTCTAGCCGCGCCGGGCCGGTCGCGTCCGCGCACCACGCGGCGCCCGGTCCGCGGCCAGACCTAGGTCCCTGCACCGGTGCCCGCTCGGGTATAGGCTGGAGGCCATCCGGAGACCTCAGGTGAGTCAAGTTCGTGTGACCGCAGGGTTTCCGGGAGCGCACAGCGGCGTGCGCAGTCCATCACCGCAACAGTGTGTGCCGGCCCTGCCGGCGCGTGCCGAGGAGGGCAAGTGACCATCAAGGTCGGCATCAACGGCTTCGGCCGCATCGGGCGCAACTTCTACCGGGCCATCGTGGCGTCGGGCGCCGACATCGAGATCGTCGGCGTCAACGACCTGACGGACAACAAGACGCTCGCGCACCTGCTCAAGTACGACACCGTGCTGGGCCGCTTCCCGCTGAGCGTCGGCTTCGACGACGACAACATCATCGTCGACGGCAAGAACATCCGCGCCCTCGCGGAGCGCGACCCGGCGAACCTCCCCTGGGCCGAGCTCGGCGCCGACATCGTCATCGAGTCGACCGGCTTCTTCACCGACGCCGAGAAGGCCAAGGCGCACATCGCCGCCGGCGCCAAGAAGGTCATCATCTCCGCCCCGGCGAAGAACGAGGACGCGACCTTCGTCATGGGTGTGAACCACACCGACTACGACGCCGCGACGCAGCACATCATCTCCAACGCGTCCTGCACCACGAACTGCCTGGCCCCGATGGCCAAGGCGCTCAACGACGCGATCGGCATCGAGCGTGGTCTCATGACCACGATCCACGCCTACACCGGCGACCAGAACCTGCAGGACGGCCCCCACAAGGACCTCCGCCGCGCCCGCGCCGCCGCGCAGAACATCGTCCCGACCTCGACCGGTGCGGCCAAGGCCGTGGCGCTCGTGCTGCCGGAGCTCAAGGGCAAGCTGGACGGCTTCGCGATGCGCGTGCCGACCATCACCGGCTCCGCCACCGACCTGACCTTCACCGCCTCGCGCGAGGTCACGGTCGACGAGGTCAACGCCGCGGTCAAGGCCGCTGCGGAGGGTCCCCTCAAGGGCATCCTGTCCTACGTCGAGGACGAGATCGTCTCCAGCGACATCGTCACCGACCCGCACCAGAGCATCTTCGACGCCAAGCTCACCAAGGTGTCGGGCGACCTGGTCAAGGTCGTGTCCTGGTACGACAACGAGTGGGGCTACTCCAACTCCCTCGTCGCCCTCACCAGCTACGTCGGCGAGCGTCTCTGACACTCGTCCGTCCGTAGCGACGGTCATGCGTCCGCGCACGCCGGGGTCGGCTCACGACCCCGGCGTCCGCGGACGCTGCCATGTAGGAGCCAGGGTCGTCGGCGACGTCGGCGGCACGGAAGCGAAGTAGGAGAGCATGAAGACCATCGAGGACCTCGGCGACCTGCGCGGCAAGCGCGTGCTGGTCCGTTCCGACTTCAACGTGCCGCTCGACGGCACGACCATCACCGACGACGGCCGCATCCGCGCCGCCCTGCCGACGCTGCAGCGCCTGCTCGGCGCCGGCGCCCGCGTCGTCGTGACCGCGCACCTCGGCCGCCCCAAGGGCGAGCCGGACGCGAAGTACAGCCTGGCCCCCGTCGCCGCCCGCCTGGGCGAGCTGCTCGGCCAGGACGTCACGCTCGCGCAGGACGTGGTCGGCGACTCCGCCAAGGCCACCGTCGCCGCCCTCGAGGACGGCCAGATCGCCCTGCTCGAGAACATCCGGTTCGACGCCCGCGAGACGTCCAAGGACGACGCCGTGCGCGGCGAGCTCGCGGACGAGCTGGCCCAGCTCGCCGACGCGTTCGTGTCCGACGGCTTCGGCGTCGTGCACCGCAAGCAGGCGTCGGTCTACGACGTCGCGCTGCGCCTGCCGCACGCGGCCGGCACGCTCGTGCTCGCCGAGGTCGAGGCGCTGCGCAAGGCCGTCGAGGACCCGGAGCGCCCGTACGTGGTCGTGCTCGGCGGCTCGAAGGTCTCCGACAAGCTCGGCGTCATCGCGAACCTGCTGACCAAGGCCGACAAGCTGCTCATCGGCGGCGGCATGATGTTCACCTTCCTCAAGGCCCAGGGCCACGAGGTGGGCGCCTCGCTCCTCGAGCAGGACCAGGTCGAGACCGTCAAGGGCTACCTCGCGCAGGCGCAGGAGTCGGGCGTCGAGATCGTCCTGCCCGTCGACGTCGTCGCGGCGGACGGCTTCGCCGCCGACGCCCCGCACGAGACCGTCGACGCGGACAAGATCCCGGCCGGCAAGATGGGCCTCGACATCGGCCCGAAGTCGGGCGAGCTGTTCCGCGAGGCCATCCTCGGTGCGAAGACCATCGCCTGGAACGGCCCGATGGGCGTCTTCGAGTTCGACGCGTTCGCGGCCGGCACCAAGGCCGTCGCGCAGGCGCTCGTCGACACCGACGGCTTCTCCATCGTCGGCGGCGGCGACTCGGCCGCGGCCGTGCGTCGCCTCGGCTTCGACGAGGCCGGCTTCGGCCACATCTCGACCGGCGGCGGCGCGTCGCTGGAGCTCCTCGAGGGCAAGACCCTCCCCGGCATCGCGGTCCTGGAGGCCTGATCCACATGGCACGCACCCCCCTGATCGCGGGCAACTGGAAGCTCAACCTCGACCACCACGAGGCCGTGCACCTGCTCCAGAAGCTCGCGTGGACCCTGAAGGACGCCAAGCACGACTTCTCGGACGTCGAGGTCGTCGTCCTGCCGTCCTTCACCAACATCCGCTCCGTGCAGACCCTGGTCGACGCGGACAAGCTGGCGATCGGCTACGGCGCCCAGGACGTGTCGCGGCACGCGTCCGGCGCCTACACCGGCGAGGTCTCGGCCGCGCAGCTCGCCAAGCTCGGCGTCACCTACGTCGCCGTCGGCCACTCGGAGCGTCGTGAGTACCACGGCGAGTCCGACGCGGTCGTGGCCGCCAAGGCCGTCGCGGCCTTCGGTGCGGGCATCGTCCCGATCGTGTGCGTCGGCGAGGGCCTCGAGGTCCGCAAGGCCGGCGAGCACGTCGCGTACACGCTCACCCAGCTCGAGGGCTCGCTCGCCGGCGTCACCGCCGAGCAGGCGAAGTCCGTCGTCGTGGCCTACGAGCCCGTCTGGGCCATCGGCACCGGCGAGGTCGCCACCCCCGAGGACGCCCAGGAGGTCTGCGAGGCCATCCGCGGCAAGCTCGCCGAGCTGTACTCGACCGAGGTCGCCGAGGCCGTCCGCGTGCTCTACGGCGGTTCGGTGAAGTCCGGCAACGCCGCGCAGATCATCGGGAAGGCCGATGTCGACGGCGCCCTCGTCGGCGGCGCGTCGCTCGACGCCGAGGAGTTCGCGAAGATCGCGCTCTTCCGCGCCGGCGCCTGACGCCACCGGCTCACCTCGGACGGGGTGCGCGCGTTCCTCGCGACCGTGCGCACCCCGTCCGACCCGGTGGTGGGGCCGACGACCGGCCTGTCGTGCTGGATTCCGGCGCGTCGCGTCGCCTACCCTGGACCCCGCACCGCCCGCTCCACCCCGTCACACCCCGTCCCGGTCAGGGCCGGGTCCGCGAACCGAGAGAGTCAGACACGCCGTGACCGCCCTCACCATCGCCCTCCAGGTCGTCCTGGTCGGCGCGAGCCTGCTGCTCATCCCGCTCGTCCTGCTGCACAAGGGCAAGGGCGGCGGTCTCTCGGACATGTTCGGCGGTGGCATCACCAGCAGCGCCGGCAGCTCGGGTGTCGCCGAGCGCAACCTGAACCGGATCACCATCGGCGTGAGCCTGGTCTGGGCGATCGTCATCGTGCTGCTCGGCCTCGTCGAGCGCGTGAGCTGAGGAGCGACCAGCATGGCGAGCGGAAGTGCGATCCGGGGTTCGCGCGTCGGCGCGGGCCCCATGGGCGAGGCCGAGCGCGGCGACGCCGCCCCGCGAATCTGGATCTCGTACTGGTGCGCGAACGGCCACGAGACCCGGCCGAGCTTCGCCGAGGAGGCGGCCCTCGAGGCCCCCGAGACCTGGGACTGCCCGCGCTGCGGGTACCCCGCGGGCCAGGACGAGGCGAACCCGCCGTCCCCGGTCCGCAACGAGCCCTACAAGACGCACCTGGCCTACGTGAAGGAGCGCCGCTCCACCGAGGACGGGCAGGCCATCCTCGACGAGGCCCTGGCGTCGCTCCGTGCGCGTCGCGGCGGCGGGGTGCGCTGAGGCGTCCCGTTCCGACCCACGTCGTCGCAAGGCCCCGCAGCACGTCGCTGCGGGGCCTTGCGCGTGCCTGCGCGTCGGTCGAGCGGGACGGGGGCCCGGCAGCGGGTGCTGCCGGGCCCCCGGGGTCGTGCGTGATGCGGTGCGCGGCGCAGGTCAGGCCGCGCCGACCTCGGCCACCGCGGCCGCGTCGACGAGCCACAGCGTCGCGCGGGTGCCGCGTGCCCCCGCGGCGGGGGTCTGCTCGACCGGGGCGTCGGAGAGCGCGGACGCCACCGCGCCGGCCTTCTCCGCGCCCGCGGCCACGACCCAGACCTCCTGCGCGGCGTGGATGGCCTCGAACGTGAGCGAGACCCGCAGCGGCGGCGGCTTGGGGGAGCCGTGCACCCCGACCGTGGGGACGCCGGTCGTGCCGACGGCCTCGTGCCCCGGGAACAGGGACGCGACGTGCCCGTCCGGGCCCATGCCGAGCATGAGCACGTCGAAGGCCGGCACGTCGGACCCCTCGGGGGCGAACGCGGCGAGCTCGGCGGCGTAGGCGGCGGCCGAGTCCTCGGGCGTGGCGATGCCGGCCGCCTCGTCGAGGGCGCGCATCGGGTGCACGTTGGCCCCGGGGAGCGCGTCGCCGAGGGCGGAGATCAGCGCGTCGCGCGCCTGCGTCTCGTTCCGGTCGGGGTCGCCGTCGGCGAGGAACCGCTCGTCGCCCCACCACAGGTGCACGCCCGACCAGTCCACGGCGTCCCGCGCCGGGCTGGCCGCGACGGCGGCGAGGGTCCGGATGCCCACCGTGCCGCCGGTGAGCACGACGTGCACCGGGGCGGCGGCCGACTGCACGTCGACCAGCCGGGTGAGGAGCCGCGCGGCGGTGGCCTCGGCGAGGACGGTCGCGTCGGGGTGGACGAGCACGGTCCGGAGGGCGGCCGTCATGCGCCGACCTTCGTCATGCCCTTGCGCAGGACCTCGCCGTAGACCTCGTCGGCGTCCAGGCGGCGGAGCTCCTCGGCGAGGCACTCGCGCAGCTGGCGGATCGGCAGCGCGATCCGGTGCTCGGGCTGGTCGGGCTGGCGCAGAGCGGCGGTCTTGCCGTCGGGCCGGTCGAGCACGATCGGGCCGGACTTCCGCTCGAGGCGCACCTGGGTGATCGCGGGGGCGTCGGCCTGTCGCTCGATCTCCACCGGGCAGTTGAGCGCGTACGCGAGCCACGCGGCCATGAGGTCGACCGAGGGGTGGGTGCTCTCGCCCGAGACGACCGCGCGCTGCACGGGCTCGAACGGCGGCTGGTCCAGGGTCGCGGCGATGAGGCCGCGCCACAGGGTCGTGCGGGTCCACGCCAGGTCGGTGTCGCCGTCCGCGTACCCCTGGGCGAGCCGGCGCAGGGTGTCGGACGGGCGCGAGCACTCGGTGCTGTCGGTGATCCGGCGGCGGGCGAGCTGGCCGATCGGGTGCTGCGACGGGTCGTCCGGCGCGTCGTACGGCCACCAGGCGACGATCGGGGCGTCGGGCAGCAGCAGCGGGAGCACGAGCGTGTCCAGGTGCCGGGCCTGCGCCTCGGACGGGTGCAGGATGACGACCTCGCTCGCGCCCGCGTCGCCGCCGAGGCGGATCTGGGCGTCGAGCTCGGACTCCTTGCCCGGGCCCTTCTCGGTCAGCACGATGACGCGGCACGGGTGCTCACGGCTCGCGTCGTTGGCCGCGTCGATCGCCGCCTCGGGGTCGTGCGCGCCGACGTCGATGATGAGCGTCAGCACGCGCCCGAGGGCGACGGCACCGCCCTCGTCGCGCTCGTCGACCAGCCGCTTGTTGATGTCGCGGGTGGTGGTCTTGGGCAGGTCGATGATCACGGTCGCCTCCAGCTACGTCCGTCGCGCTCCATCATGCGGTCGGCCGACTCGGGGCCCCAGGTGCCGGCGCGGTACGGCTCGGGCTTGCCCTTGCTCGCCCAGTACGAGGTGATCGGGTCCAGGATCTTCCAGGACAGCTCGACCTCCTCGTGCCGGGGGAACAGCGGCGGGTCGCCGAGCAGCACGTCGAGGATGAGGCGCTCGTAGGCCTCGGGGGACGACTCGGTGAACGCGTGGCCGTAGCCGAAGTCCATCGTGACGTCGCGGACCTCCATCGCGGTGCCCGGGACCTTGGCGCCGAACCGCAGCGTCACGCCCTCGTCGGGCTGCACGCGGATGACGAGCGCGTTCTTGCCGAGCTCCTCGGTGGCGGTGGACTCGAAGGGCAGGTGCGGCGCCTTCTTGAACACGACGGCGATCTCGGTGACGCGGCGCCCCAGTCGCTTGCCGGTGCGCAGGTAGAACGGCACCCCGGCCCAGCGGCGGGTGTCGACGTCGACGCGGATCGCGGCGAACGTCTCGGTGGAGGAGTTGGGGTCGAAGCCGCCCTCGTCGAGGTAGCCGACGACCTTCTCCCCGCCCTGCCAGCCCGCGGCGTACTGCCCGCGCGCGGTGTGCTTGCCGATGTCCTTCGGCACGCGGACGGCGGAGAGGACCTTGATCTTCTCGGCCGTCAGGTCGTGCGCGTCGAACGTGACGGGCTCCTCCATCGCCGTGAGCGCGAGGAGCTGCAGGAGGTGGTTCTGGATGACGTCGCGTGCCGCGCCGATGCCGTCGTAGTACCCGGCGCGACCGCCGACGCCGATGTCCTCGGCCATCGTGATCTGGACGTGGTCGACGTAGTTGGCGTTCCAGATCGGCTCGAACAGCTGGTTGGCGAACCGCAGCGCCAGCAGGTTCTGCACCGTCTCCTTGCCGAGGTAGTGGTCGATCCGGAAGACGTCGTCCGGGTGGAACACGCTCGACACGACGTCGTTGAGCTCCTGCGCGGACTTCAGGTCGTGGCCGAACGGCTTCTCGATGACCACACGCCGCCAGGCGTCCTCGACGGACTCCGAGAGGCCGGAGCGAGCGAGCTGCTTGCACACGACGGGGAACGCGCTCGGCGGGACCGAGAGGTAGAACGCGTGGTTGCCGCCGGTGCCGCGGGTGACGTCGAGCTCCTCGACGGTCTGGCGGAGGCGGTCGAACGCGTCGTCGTCGTCGAACGAGCCCTGGACGAACCGGATGCCCTCGGACAGCTGGCGCCAGGTCGACTCGCGGAACGGGGTGCGCGCGTGCTCCTTGACGGAGTCGTGCACGATCTGCGCGAAGTCCTGGTCCTCCCAGTCGCGCCGGGCGAACCCGGTGAGCGCGAAGCCGGGGGGCAGCAGGCCGCGGTTGGTGAGGTCGTAGACCGCGGGCATGAGCTTCTTGCGGGCGAGGTCGCCCGTGACGCCGAAGATCACCAGGCCGGAGGGGCCCGCGATGCGGGGCAGGCGACGGTCGCGCGGGTCCCGGAGCGGGTTGTGCTCGGCGGTGACCTTCGCGGGCCTCACGCGGTCACCTGCGCCAGGCCGTCGCGGACGGTGTCGAGCAGCTCGGCCCAGGACTTCTCGAACTTGTCGACGCCCTCGCTCTCGAGCGCGTCGGTGACCTCGTCGATGTGGATGCCGAGCGCGGCGAGGCCGTCGACGACCGCCTGCGCCTCGGCCTGGGTCCCGGTGACGGTGTCGCCGCGGAAGTCGCCGTGGTCGGCGACGGCCTGCAGCGTGGCCTCGGGCATGGTGTTGACGACGCCGGCGACGACGAGCTCGTCCACGTAGCGGGTGTCGGGGTAGGCCTTGTCCTTGACGCCGGTGGACGCCCACAGCGGGCGCTGCGGGTGCGCGCCGGCGGCGGCGAGCGCCTGCCAGCGGTCGCCCGCGACGACCTCCTCGTAGACGCCGTAGGCGAGCCGGGCGTTCGCGATGGCGGCCTTGCCGCGCAGCGCGGCGGCCTCGGGGGTGCCGATGTCGTCGAGCCGCGGGTCGATCGCCGCGTCCACCCGGGACACGAAGAACGACGCGACCGAGGCGATGGCCGCCAGGTCGTGCCCGTTCGCGCGGGCCTGCTCGAGGCCCTCGACGAACGCGTCCAGCACGGCGCGGTACCGCTCGAGGGAGAAGATCAGGGTGACGTTCACGCTGATGCCGTCGGCGAGCACCTGCGTGATCGCCGGCAGCCCGTCGAGGGTCGCGGGGATCTTGATGAAGACGTTGGGGCGGTCGACGGTCGACCACAGGGCGCGCGCCGAGTCGACGGTGCCCTGGGTGTCGTGCGCCAGGCGCGGGTCGACCTCGATCGACACCCGGCCGTCCTGGCCCGCGGTCGCGTCGTAGACGGGCCGCAGCACGTCGGCGGCGTCCCGGACGTCGTCGGTCGTGATCGCGAAGACCGCGCCGTCCACGTCGGTGCCCTGCGCGGCGAGCTGCTTCAGCTGCTCGTCGTACGCGTCGCCCTTCGCGAGCGCGCTCGCGAAGATGGTCGGGTTGGTCGTGACGCCGACCACGCGCCGGTCGGACACGAGGCCCGCCAGGCCGCCGGTCCGGAGCCGCTCCCGCGACAGGTCGTCCAACCAGACCGCGACGCCCGCGTCGGCCACCTGGTCGAGCGGCGTGATGCCCTCAGTCATCGTCGTGCCACCTCACTTCTCGTCCCGATCGCCCGGGACGTCGACGGACGCGTACCCGGTCGGGGGGCCGGGCGACGCTCACGCCCGGGACCTGTGGTGCCGCGGTGCCGAGCGTGCTGTTCGAGCCTAGACCCGCAGCCGGGGGTGCTGCCGGTCGTCCACAGGCCGACAGGCCCCGGGGCGACGGACGTCACACCCCTGGGACCGAGGTCCCAGGGCGCTCCTGGCCGCACCGACCGTCCGCGGGGCCGTACGATGGCCAGGATCATCCGCGGGGCCCTGCTGCCCCGCGGTCCGAGGAGGGGCGGAGGACCGGAGTGCGCACGACGAGCCCTGCAGCTCCCGCCGGCGCCGCCTCCCGACCCACGACGCCGCCGTCTACGGCCCCCGCGGGCCGCACGGTCCGGCAGCGCGTGCTGTCCTACGTGGCGCTGACCAAGCCCCGCGTGATCGAGCTGCTGCTCGTGACGACGCTGCCGACGATGATTCTCGCCCACGGCGGGTTCCCGTCCGTGGGCCTGGTGCTCGCGACGCTGGTCGGCGGCGCCGCCGCGGCCGGCTCGGCGAACGTCCTCAACTGCTACATCGACCGCGACATCGACCAGGTGATGAACCGGACCAAGCGCCGGCCCCTGGTCACGGGGGAGATCACCCCGCGCGCCGCGCTCGTGTTCGGGCTGGCGCTGGGCGTCGTCTCGCTGCTGTGGTTGGCGCTGCTGGTGAACGTGCCGTCGGCGCTGCTCACCGGCGGGGCGATCCTCATCTACGTCATCGGCTACACGATGATCCTCAAGCGCCGCACCCCGCAGAACATCGTCTGGGGCGGCGCGGCCGGCTGCATGCCGGTGCTGATCGGCTGGTCCGCGGTGACCGGCGGGGTGTCCTGGGCGGCGGTGCTGCTGTTCGGGGTGATCTTCTTCTGGACCCCGCCGCACTACTGGCCGCTGTCGATGAAGTTCCGCAAGGACTACGCCGCCGCGGGCGTGCCGATGCTGCCGGTGGTCGAGTCCGACCCCAAGGTCGCGCGCCAGATGATCGCCTACACGCTCGCGATGATCGCGTGCTCGCTGCTGCTGTGGCCCGTCGCGTCGATGACCTGGGTGTACGGGGTCGTGGCGACCGCGCTGGGCGTGTGGTTCCTGTGGTCCTGCATCGGGCTGTACCGTCGCGCCCAGGACCCGTCCCGCGGCAAGCTGCGCGCGATGTCGGTGTTCCACGGGTCGATCACGTACCTGTCGCTGCTGTCGGTCGCGGTGGCGGTCGACGTGTTCCTCCCGCTCTAGCCGGCGGCCCCCGAGCGCGCCGGCCCGGTCCGGCGAGGCAGGGAGGACGACCCGATGGCGGAGGCCCCCGCGCTGCGCTCCGCCCTCGACGGCTACCTCGCGCACCTGACGGTCGAGCGCGGCCTGTCCCAGAACACGCTGGCCGCCTACCGCCGCGACCTGTCCCGCTACGTCGCGCACCTCGAGCGGGCCGGGCGGACCGGGGTCGCCGACGTCGCCGAGGCGGACGTCGAGGACTTCCTCACCGCCGTCCGGACCGGGTCCGACGACCGCGCGGTGCTGTCCGCGTCGTCCGCGAAGCGCGCGGTGGTCGCGGTGCGGGGCTGGCACCGGTTCTGCGTCCTCGAGGGCCTGAGCGGCGACGACCCCGCACGCGGCGTCCGGCCGCCGAAGCAGGCGCAGGTGCTGCCGAAGGCGATCGCGACCCACGAGGTGGAGCGCCTGCTCGACGCCGCGTCGCTCGGGGACGGACCGGTGCCGCTGCGGGACCGTGCCCTGCTCGAGCTGCTGTACTCCACGGGCGCGCGCATCTCGGAGGCCGTCGGGCTCGACGTGGACGACCTCGACCTGACGCCGGGCCGGGCCGCCGTGCGGCTGTTCGGCAAGGGCAGCAAGGAGCGCGTGGTCCCGGTCGGCGCGTACGCGGTGGAGGCGGTCGAGGCGTACCTCGTGCGCGCGCGCCCGGCCCTGGCGGCCGCGGGCCGGCAGCAGGGGAGCGGCGCGGCGGTGTTCCTCAACACCCGCGGCGCGCGGCTGTCGCGGCAGAGCGCGTGGGCGGTGCTGCGGACGGCGGCGGAGCGGGCCGGGCTCCCGGGCGCCGAGCACGTGTCCCCGCACACCCTGCGGCACTCGTTCGCGACCCACCTGCTCGCGGGCGGCGCCGACGTCCGCGTCGTCCAGGAGCTCCTGGGGCACGCGTCGGTGACCACCACGCAGATCTACACCAGGGTGACGCCGGACACCCTGCGGGAGGTCTACGCCACCAGCCACCCGCGTGCCAGGCGGTCGACGCGGGGCCCGGCGCCGTCCCGGACCGCCGCGCCCGGCGCGGGACGCGGCTGACGGGCCGACCGCTCCGGTAAGTTGTCCTGGTGGCACGCGAGGAGACGACCGAGACCGTTCTCGACCCGGTGGGCAGGCCCCTGCCGGACTTCGCCGTCCCCGCGCCCCTGGCGTCGCACGGCCCGGCCCGCGTCATCGCGATGTGCAACCAGAAGGGCGGGGTCGGCAAGACGACCACGACCATCAACCTGGCCGCCGCGCTCGCCGAGTACGGCCGCCGGGTGCTCATCGTCGACTTCGACCCGCAGGGCGCCGCGTCGGTGGGCCTGGGTGCGAACCCGCACGAGCTCGACCGGACGGTCTACGACCTGCTGATCGACCGGCACGCGGTGGTGGGCGAGATCATCCGCCCCACCGAGATCCCCGGGCTCGACCTGCTGCCCGCGAACATCGACCTGTCCGCCGCCGAGGTGCAGCTGGTCAGCGAGGTCGCCCGCGAGTCGATCCTGGCGCGCGTGCTGCGGCCGGTGCTGGACGACTACGACGTGGTGCTCGTCGACTGCCAGCCGTCGCTGGGCCTGCTCACCGTCAACGCGCTGACCGCGTCGCACGGCGTGCTCATCCCGTTGGAGTGCGAGTTCTTCGCGCTGCGCGGCGTGGCGCTGCTGGTGGAGACGATCGAGAAGGTCCGCGACCGGCTGAACCCGCGCCTCGAGGTCGACGGCATCCTCGCGACCATGTTCGACCCGCGGACGCTGCACGCCCGCGAGGTCGTCGCCCGCGTCTACGAGGCGTTCGGCGACACGCTGCTGCACACGATGATCGGGCGGACCGTGAAGTTCCCCGACGCGTCGGTGGCCGCCGAGCCGATCACCACCTACGCGCCGACCCACCCCGGCGCGCACGCGTACCGGCAGCTGGCGCGGGAGCTCGTCGCCCGTGGCGACGCCGCCTGACACGGCGGCCCCGACCGGGACCGACACCGCGGCGCCGGGAGCCGTCGACGACGGCGCGTTCCGCGTGCACCTGGACAACTTCTCCGGACCGTTCGACCTGCTGCTGGGGCTGATCTCGAAGCACAAGCTCGACATCACCGAGGTGGCGCTGGCGACCGTCACCGACGAGTTCATCGGCTACATCCGGGCCGCCGAGCGGTCCGCGGCGGACGGCGGGCCGACCTGGGACCTCGGGCAGGTGAGCGAGTTCCTGGTCGTCGCCGCGACCCTGCTGGACCTCAAGGCCGCGCGCCTGCTGCCCGCGGGCGACGTCGAGGACGCCGAGGACCTCGAGCTGCTCGAGGCGCGCGACCTGCTGTTCGCGCGGCTGCTGCAGTACCGCGCGTACAAGGTCGTCGCCACCGACATCGGCTCCCGGCTGACCGACCAGGGCCGCCGGTTCCCGCGCACCGTGCAGCTCGAGCCGCACCTCGCCGCGATGCTGCCGGAGCTCGTGTGGCAGATCGGCCCCGAGGAGCTCGCGGCCCTGGCGGCGAAGGCCCTGGCGCCCGCACCGCCTCCGCCCGACGTCGACATCAGCCACCTGCACGCCCCGGCGGTCAGCGTCCGCGAGCAGGCGGCGCTGCTGGCCGACCGGCTGCGGTCGGGCGGTCCGGCGTCGTTCCGGACGCTGACGGTCGACGCCGGGTCGACGCTGCTCGTGGTCGCCCGGTTCCTCGCGCTGCTCGAGCTGTTCCGGCAGGGGGCCGTGGGGTTCGACCAGGTCGAGCCGCTGGGCGAGCTGACCGTGCGGTGGACGGGTGCGGGCGACGACGAGGTGACGGTGGACACGGACTACGACGAGGGCGACGACGCCCCGGTGCCGACGGAGGGGCAGGACGGATGACGGACCCGACCGCGCAGGTGACGGACGCCGCCGAGCCGGTGCTCGCGCCCGGACTCGTGCCCGAGGAGCCGGCGCCGGACGTCGACGACCTGCCCGGCGGCGCACTCGCGGCGCTCGAGGCGGTGCTCATGGTCGCCGACGAGCCCGTGCCCGCCGTCCGGCTCGCGAGCGTGCTCGGCCTGCCCACGGAGCGGGTCGGCGCGCTGCTCGCCGAGCTCGCCGCCGAGTACCGCGGGGAGCGCGGCGGGCGGCCCCGCGGGTTCGAGCTCCGGCACGCCGGCGCCGGCTGGCGGATCTACTCCGCCCCCGCCTTCCACCAGGTGGTGGGCGGCTTCGTGCTGGACGGGCAGACGGCCCGCCTCACGCAGGCGGCGCTCGAGACCCTGGCCGTGATCGCGTACCGCCAGCCGGTCACGCGCGGGCAGGTCTCGGGCGTGCGCGGCGTCAACGTGGACGGCGTCGTCCGGACGCTGACCACCCGCGGACTGGTGGCCGAGAGCGGCACCGATCCGACCACAGGTGCGGTCTTGTACCGGACCACGGGATACTTCCTCGAGCGGATGGGCCTCACGGACCTCGATGAGCTGCCCCCGCTAGCGCCGTACCTGCCCGAGATCGATGCGTTCGACGGGCTGGACGGCGCCGACGGTACGACAGGAGACGTGTGATGAGTACAGCAGGACAGGGCGGCCGAGGCCGCGGCGGAGCGGGCGGCGGGAACGGCGCGCGCGGGGCCGGCGGCGGTGCGGCGGGCCGGTCCGGCGGTGCCGGACGGGGCGGCCAGGGCCGGCCCGGCGGCGGTGCGGGACGACCGGGCGGCTCCGGCCGGCCCGGCGGGTCCGGGTGGTCCGACGGCGGCGGGCGGTCCGGCGGCGCCGGGCGACCCTCCGGCCCCGGGCGGCCCTCGGGCGCCGGGCGGCCCTCGGGCGCCGGGCGGCCGTCGGGCGGCGGCTGGTCGGGCGGTGAGTCGCGCGGTGGTGCGCCCCGTGGCGGCGAGTCGCGTGGTGGCTGGTCGGGTGGTGAGTCGCGCGGTGGTGCGCCACGCGGCGGCGAGTCGCGTGGTGGCTGGTCGGGTGGTGAGTCGCGCGGTGGTGCGCCCCGTGGCGGCGAGTCGCGTGGTGGCTGGTCGGGTGGTGAGTCGCGCGGTGGTGCGCCCCGCGGCGGGGAGTCGCGCGGCGGCTGGCAGGGCGGCGAGTCCCGCGGCGGCGGTCAGGGCCGTCCCGGCGGTCCCTCGCGCGGCGCGGGCCCGTCCCGCGGTGCCGGCGCGTCCGGTGGCGGCTCCGGTCGTCCGCAGGGTGCGGGCTCGCGCGGTGCCGGCGGTCCCCGCAGCGGTGCCGGTCAGCGTGGCCCCGCCGGCGGTATCGGCCGTCCGGGGTCGCGGTGGCCGTCCGGTCCGACGCGCCCTGCTCCGCGCCGCACGGGCTCGGAGCCGACGGTCGACGTGCACGACCCCGAGGGCGTCCGCCTGCAGAAGGTGCTCGCCCAGGCGGGCCTCGGCTCGCGCCGCGCGTGCGAGGAGCTGATCGCGGCGGGTCGCGTCGAGGTCGACGGGCAGATCGTCCTGGAGCTCGGCGTGCGCGTCGACCCGAAGGCGTCGGTGATCCACGTCGACGGCCTGCGGCTGCAGCTCGACCAGAACGTCATCACCCTGGCGCTGAACAAGCCGCTGGGCGTCGTGTCGACCATGCACGACCCCGAGGGCCGGCCGTCGCTCGCGCAGTTCGTCGAGAACCGCGAGGAGCGGCTGTTCCACGTCGGGCGCCTGGACGCGGACTCCGAGGGCCTGATCCTGCTGACCAACGACGGCGAGCTGGCCAACCGGCTGTCGCACCCGTCCCACGGTGTCGCCAAGACGTACCTCGCGACGGTCGAGGGCCGCGTCTCCGGCGGGATCGGCACCCGGCTGCGCAAGGGCGTCGAGCTCGAGGACGGCGTCGTCGCGGTGGACTCGTTCCGGCTGGTCGACCAGACGCCGCAGGCGAGCATGGTCGAGATCGTGCTGCACGAGGGCCGCAACCGCGTCGTGCGCCGGCTGCTCGAGGAGGTCGGGCACCCCGTGACCCGCCTGCTGCGCACGCAGATCGGCCCGATCAAGCTGGGCGACCTCCGCCAGGGCCGCACCCGCGTGCTCGGCAAGGCGGAGGTCGGGTCGCTGATGACGTCGGCGGGCATGTGAGCACGTCCGCCACGACCGCCGCAGGTGCGGGCGGGGTCGCCACGCGCGGCCCCGTCCGCGTCGTCGGCACCGGGCTCCTCGGCGCGTCGGTGGGGCTCGCGCTGAGCACCCGCGGCGTCGAGGTGACCCTGCACGACCCGTCCCGGACGGCCCTGGCGCTGGCGCGCGACGTCGGCGCGGGCCGCCCGGCGGCGGACGGCGACGCGGAGCCCGCCCTGGTGCTGGTGGCCGCGCCGCCGGACGTGACGGCGGACGTGGTGCGCGCCGAGCTGGCCGCGCACCCCGGTGCGGTCGTCACGGACGTCGCCAGCGTCAAGGGGTACGTGCTGCGCGAGCTGCGCGCGGCGGGTGCCGACCTCACCCGGTACGTCGGGTCGCACCCGATGGCCGGGCGGGAGCGCTCGGGCCCGGCAGCGGCGGTGCCGGACCTGTTCGTGGGCCGCCCGTGGGTGGTCGTCGACTCGGGGGAGTCCCGGCCCGACGCCCTGCTCGCGGTGCGCGCGCTGGCGACCGACCTCGGCGGCGTGCCGGTGACGATGGACGCCGACGCGCACGACGCGGCGGTGGCGGCCGTGTCGCACGTGCCGCAGGTCGCCGCGAGCCTGGTGGCCGCGCGGCTGCGCGGCGCCGAGCCCGACGCCCTGGGGCTCGCCGGTCAGGGCCTGCGCGACGTGACGCGGATCGCGGCGTCGGACCCGGCGCTGTGGACGTCGATCCTCGCGGCGAACGCGGCGGCGGTGCGCGACGTCCTCGTGGGGCTGCGCACCGACCTGGACGAGGTGCTGGCGGCCCTCGACGGCGCGGCGCGCGCCACGGGCCCGGAGGACGTGGAGCTCGGCGCCCTCGCTCGGCTGGCCCGGCTGCTGGCCGACGGCAACGCCGGCGTGGCGCTGGTGCCCGGCAAGCACGGCGGCGCACCGCGCCGCTACGCGGTGACGACGGTGCTGGTCCCGGACCAGCCCGGCGAGCTCGGCCGGCTGCTGACGGACGTCGGCGCGGCGGGCGTGAACCTGGAGGACCTGCAGCTCGAGCACGCGGCGGGCCGACCCGCCGGCATGGCCGCGGTGTCGGTGGACCCTGCGCGCTCGGCGCACCTGGAGGCGGAGCTGACGGCCCGCGGATGGAGACTGGTGAGATGAGCACGCGCGACGAGCACGGGGTGCGCCCCGTGGTGGTGGCGGTCGACGGGCCCTCGGGCTCCGGCAAGTCGACGGTGTCCCGGCTGGTGGCCGAGCGCCTCGGCCTGGCGTACCTCGACACGGGCGCGATGTACCGCGCCGCGACCTGGTGGGCGCTGCACCGCGGCGTCCCGCTGACGGACACCGACGCGGTCGCGACGCTCGTGCGCGAGATGCCGCTGGTGATGGGCGTCGACCCCCGCGACCCCGGGGTGCACGTGGACGGGCACGACGTCGGCGCGGCGATCCGGGAGACCGCGATCTCCGCCGCGGTGAGCGCGGTCGCGACGAACCTCGAGGTGCGGGCGGAGCTCGGTCGCCGGCAGCGGGCCGAGATCGCGGCGCAGGCGGCGTCGTCGTCGTTCTCGGGCGGCCGCGGGATCGTCGCGGAGGGGCGGGACATCACGACGGTGATCGCGCCCGACGCCGACGTCCGGCTGCTGCTGATCGCCAGCGAGGAGGCCCGGCTGGCCCGGCGCGCCCGCGAGGTGCACGGCACGGCCGACGCCGCCGCGGTCGAGGCGACCCGCGACCAGGTGGTGCGCCGCGACGCCGAGGACTCGACGGTGTCCCAATTCCTGGTCGCCGCCGACGGCGTGGTGACGGTGGACTCCTCGGAGCTCGACCTGGACCAGACCGTCCAGGCGGTGCTCGACGTCGTGGCGCAGGCCACGTCCCTGCACGCGTGACCACGGCGGAGCCGCTCGGCGAGGTCCCGGCCTGGGCGCGCGCGATCGGGCGGGTCCTGGCGCACGGTGTCTGGGACACGCGTGTCGTCGGGGCGGAGCGCGTCCCGGCCACGGGCCCGGTGCTGTTCGCCGCGAACCACACCAGCGTGGTCGACGGGCCGATCCTCGAGGGGGTCACGCCGCGGCGGGTGCACATCCTGGTCAAGGAGGAGATGTTCACCGGCCCGGTCGGGATGGTGCTGCGCGGGGCGCGGCAGATCCCCGTGGACCGCGCCGGTGGCCGCTCCGCTCTGACCACGGCGCTCGGGGTGCTGCAGGCGGGCGGTGCGGTCGGGGTGTTCCCCGAGGGCAACCGGGGGCGCGGGGACGCGTCGTCGGCGCGCGCGGGCATCGCCTGGCTGGCGGTGAACGGGCACGCGCCGGTGGTCCCGGTCGCGATCCTCGGGACCCGGCGCACCGGCGAGTCCGTCGGGCACGTCCCGGGGCTGCGCCGACGCGTGCACGTCGAGCTGGGGGAGCCCGTCCGGCTCGAGCCGGTCGAGGGCCAGTCCCGCCGGGCCGCGGTCGTCGCGGCCACCGAGACCATCCGCCTGGCGCTGTCCGCGCTCGTCACGGAGGCCTCCGGGCGGGCCCGGATCACGCTGCCGACGGACTGACGCCGGGTCGCGGTCGATCGAGGGCCCGCCGTCGGGGACAATGGTGCCCATGCATGACAGCGAGCCGGCCCAGCCGACCACCACCGGACCCCTCGAGGACGAGGTCGTCGACCTCGCCGCGGAGGGCGCCGGCACCACGGAGGCCGAGCCGTTCGACGGCACCGACGTGACCACCGAGGCGGCGGACGACGCCACCCGCGAGCGCGCCCTGCGCGCGGGCCTCGAGGAGTACGACCTCGCCGAGGAGGACGTCGCGCTGCTCTCGGGCGACCTCGAGGACCTCGACGAGCTCGGCCAGCACGTCGTGCTGCCCGTGCTCGCCGTGGTCGGACGCCCGAACGTCGGCAAGTCGACGCTCGTGAACCGCATCCTCGGCCGCCGCGAGGCCGTCGTCGAGGACAAGCCGGGCGTCACCCGCGACCGCGTGTCGTACCCCGCGGAGTGGGCCGGCCGCCGGTTCACGCTGGTCGACACCGGCGGCTGGGAGGTCGACGTCGCCGGCATCGAGGCGCGCGTCGCCGAGCAGGCCGAGGTCGCGATCTCGCTGGCCGACGCCGTGCTGTTCGTCGTGGACGCCACCGTCGGGCCGACCGCGACCGACGAGCGCGTCGTGAAGCTGCTCCGCAGGTCCGGCAAGCCGGTCGTGCTGTGCGCCAACAAGGTCGACGGCCCGCGGGTCGAGGCCGACGCGTCCGAGCTGTGGAGCCTCGGCCTCGGCGAGCCGCACCCCGTCTCCGCGCTGCACGGCCGCGGCACCGGCGACCTGCTGGACGCGGCGATGGCCGCGCTGCCGCGCGTGTCCGCGCACGGCGCCGCCCGTCCGGGTGGTCCGCGGCGCGTCGCGCTGGTCGGTCGCCCGAACGTCGGCAAGTCCTCGCTGCTCAACAAGGTGCTCGGCACCGACCGCGTGGTCGTGGACGACGTCGCCGGCACCACCCGCGACCCGGTCGACGAGCTCGTCGAGCTCAAGGGCATCCCGTGGTGGTTCGTCGACACCGCCGGCATCCGTCGCCGCGTGCACCAGACGTCCGGCGCGGACTTCTACGCCTCGCTGCGCACCCAGGCCGCGATCGAGAAGGCCGAGGTGGCCGTCGTGCTCCTCGACGCCTCGCAGCCGCTGACCGAGCAGGACACGCGCGTGATCCAGCAGGTCATCGACGCAGGTCGCGCGCTGGTGATCGCGTACAACAAGTGGGACCTCATGGACGAGGACCGCCGCCCCTACCTGGAGCGGGAGATCGAGAAGGAGCTCGTCCAGATCACCTGGGCGCCGCGCGTCAACATCTCCGCCCGCACCGGGTGGCACACCGACCGCCTGGTGCCGGCGCTCACGCGGTCGCTCGAGTCGTGGGACACCCGCGTGCCGACCGGCAAGCTCAACGCGTTCCTCGGCGAGCTCGTCGCGGCGCACCCGCACCCGCTGCGCGGCGGCAAGCAGCCCCGCATCCTGTTCGCGACCCAGGCCTCGACGCGGCCGCCGCGGTTCGTGATCTTCGCGTCCGGGTTCCTCGAGGCCGGGTACCGGCGGTTCATCGAGCGTCGCCTGCGCGAGACGTTCGGGTTCGAGGGCACGCCGATCTCCATCTCCGTGCGCGTCCGGGAGAAGCGCAAGCGGTGAGCCGCGAGGCCGCGCGGCGTCCCGGCGGGGGTGCGGTCGGGCCGCGCGCGGCCCGGCGGTCGCCGGTGCTCGTGCTCGGGCTGCCGCGCGACCCCGCGGGGCCCCGGCACGTCGCCGGGTTCCTGGCCGTCACCGTGCTGACGGTGCTGGTGACGCGCGGTCTGCTCGCGCTGTCCGGCTACCCCCAGGTCGGGGGCGGCGGCCTGCACGTCGCGCACGTCCTCTGGGGCGGCCTGCTGATGGCCCTGGCGGTGGTCGGCGCGCTGTCCTGGGCCGGGCCGGTGGTGCGCCCGTTGGCGGCGCTGGTCGGCGGGATCGGGTTCGGGCTGTTCATCGACGAGATCGGCAAGTTCGTCACGTCGGACAACGACTACTTCTTCGAGCCCACGGCGTCGCTGATCTACGTGGTGGTCGTGTTCCTGGTCCTGCTCGGCGAGGCGATCCACGGCCGCCGGGCGCGGGACCCGCACGAGACGCTGGCCGCCGCGGCGGACCTCGCGGTCGCGGGGCTGGCGGGCGGGTTCTCGACCCGCGCCCGCCGGCACGCGCGCGAGCTGGCGCAGGCGGCGGGCGACGTCCGGGGCGCCGCGGAGGTGCGCGCGCTGCTCGACGTGGTCGAGGACGACGCGCGCGAGCTGCCGGACCCGATCAGCGCGGTCTCGCAGGCCGTGGTGACGGTGTCGCGCCGTGTCGTGCGGGTCCGCTGGCTGCCGCGGGTGACCGTGGCGGTGCTCGCCGTCGCGACGCTCTACACGGTCGGCCGGGGCGTGGTGCTGATCGCGCAGGGTGCGGACCTGCCGTGGTGGGCCGAGGTCGGGATGATCGCGAGTGGTGCGCTGGCGCTGGTCTGCGCGGCCGTCGGGCTGCGGCTGGTCGGGACGGACCGGCGGCGCGGGTACGAGTGGTTCCGCCGTGCGGTCCTGGTGAACCTGCTGCTGACCCAGATCTTCCTGTTCCGGATCGACCAGTGGAGCGCCGTGTCCGGGCTCGTGGTCGACCTGCTGCTGCTGGGCCTGGTCGCGGCCGAGCTCGACGTGCTGCGGGGCCGCGACGACGGCGACGGCAGCGCGGCCGAGGAGGCGGCGCGCGCCACGGAGCCGGCCGCGACCGACCGCTGAGCCGTCCGGTCCGCGACCCTCGCCCGTCCCAGTGGCTGGACGCGTGCCCGGGATGAGATGCGACTGAGATACATGTAGTCACCATGAACACGCTCACGCCGCCCGCCGCGGAGTCCGCCTACGCCCACGTGAAGGACGCGCTGCTGTCCGGGCGCCTGCCGGCGGGGGAGATGCTGAGCGAGGGCGACGTCGCCGCCGAGCTCGGGATCAGCCGCACGCCGGTCCGCGAGGCGTTCCTCCGGCTGGCTGCCGAGGGCTGGCTGCGGCTGTTCCCGCGGCGCGGCGCCCTGGTGGTGCCCGTCGCCCCGGGCGAGGCCGAGGCGGTCGTCGACGCCCGGCTGCTGCTCGAGGGGCACGCGGTCGAGGTCGCCGTCGCGACCCCGGACACGCGCGACGCGCTCGTCGCCGGGCTGCGCGCCCTCCTCGACCGGCAACGGGCCGCGGTCCGCGCCGGCGACCTCGACGCCTACGCCGAGCACGACAGCGCGTTCCACCTCGCCCTCGTCGCCGCGGGCGGCAACGCGGTGCTCACGGAGTTCGCCGCCACGCTGCGCGAGCGCCAGCGGCGGATGATCGCGCTGTCCGTCGGGGCGGCGGGGGAGCGGGCGCCCGGGTTCGTCGCCGAGCACGAGGCGCTGGTCGCCGCCGTCGAGGCCGGCGACGCAGCGGGCTTCCGGACCGTGCTGCGCGCGCACCTGCACGACGCGCACCTCCCGGGCGCGGGCCGGTGACCGCCGTGACCGCCGACGCGGCCGCTGCGACGCCGGGCGCCGGCACCACGACCCCCGGCGCCCGCACCTGGCTGCGGGTCGGGGCGCTGATGTGCGCGGTCGCGTGGGGCGGCAACGAGTTCACGCCGCTGCTGGTGATGTACCGCGAGGTCAGCCACCTGTCCGCACTCACCGTGAACGTGCTGCTCGCCGCGTACGTGCTCGGGATCGTGCCCGCGCTGCTGGTCGGCGGTCCGCTGTCCGACCGGTACGGCCGCCGGCCGCTGCTGCTGCCCGCCGCGCCGCTCGGGATCGTGGGGTCGCTGGTGCTCGCCCTCGGCCCCGCGTCGGTGCCCGCGCTGGCCGCGGGGCGGGTGCTCTCGGGGCTCGCCCTCGGGCTCGTGATGGCCGTGGGCACGACCTGGGTCGCGGAGCTGTGCGCGGCGGCAGGCGAACCACGTGCCGGGGCGCGCCGCGCGTCGCTCGCGCTCACCGCCGGGTTCCTGGTCGGCGCCGGGCTCGCCGGGGTGCTCGCGCAGTGGGGCCCGTGGCGCACCGGCACCCCCTACCTCGTGCACGCGGTCGTGACCGTCGTCGCCGGCCTGGGGGTGCTGGCGGTCCCGGAGACCCGCCGACCGACCGGCGACCGGGGTCGGCTGCGGGACGACCTGCGCGTCCCGGCCGTCGCGCACCGGCGGTTCCTGCGCGTCGTGCTGCCGCTCGCGCCCTGGGTGTTCGGGGCCGTGGGGTCCGCGTACGCGGTGCTGCCCGGCCTGATGCGCGAGCACGCCGGCGGCATGCCGATCGCGTTCTCCGCGCTGCTCACCGTGGTCACCCTCGCCGTCGGGTTCGGCGTGCAGACCCTCGGCCGGCTGGTCGACACGCACCGCAGCGCCCGCGCGTCGGTCGTGGCGCTGGTCATCCTCGTGGTCGGCATGGGGCTCGCCGCGTGGGCGTCCCGCACGCTGGCGCTGCCGGTCGTGCTGCTCGCCGCCGCGGTCCTCGGCGCCGGGTACGGGCTCGCGCTGGTCGCCGGGCTGTCCGAGGTGCAGCGCATCGCGACGCCCTCCGACCTCGCCGGGCTCACCGCCGTCTACTACTCGGCCGCGTACCTCGGGTTCTTCGTCCCGGCGGTCCTCGCGTGGCTCTCCACGCGGTGGGCCTACCCGCAGATGTTCGTCGCCGGGGTCGGGGTCGCCGGGGTCTGCCTGGTGGTGGTCGCCGCCGCGTGGCGCGCCCACCTGCCGGTGGGGGACGAGGCAGCCCTGCGGATGCGGTAGAGTTTCCGAGGCTCCTGCGGGGGCCACCGAGGTCCTTCCGAGGACCATCGGGCTGTGGCGCAGCTTGGTAGCGCACTTGACTGGGGGTCAAGGGGTCGCAGGTTCAAATCCTGTCAGCCCGACACATCGTGTCGCAGGTCAGAGGCCGTTTCCGGAACACCGGAGGCGGCCTTCTCCCTGTCCGGGGTGGCTCAGTGCTCGCGCGCGTCTCGGCCCGCGTACGGTGGAGCGGCCGCGGGCGGTCCGCCCGTCGGCGTCGCGCTCGGGGTGCGGAGGCTCACGTGGTGGTGTCGGGGTTCTGGCTGAAGCGGGCGACCTCAGCGGAGTTCGAGGCCGTGTACGACGCGGCCACCTGGCCGACGTACGCCGACGACCGCGGGCGGACCCTGCTCCCGGACGCGCTGACGAACCGGGACCCGGCGACCCGTGCGCTCATGGTGCGTCGGCTGGTGGACGACGGTGCGGACGCCGCCGTGGTCCTGGACGAGGGCTACACGGTGCTGCACGTCCTGCTGGGGCAGCGCGCCCGGGACCCGGAGGTCGACCCGGGGCTGGTGCGGCACCTGATCGCCGCCGGCGCCGACCCGAACCGGGAGGCGGGTCGGCACCTGCGCCGGCCCGTCGAGGAGGTCGACCACCCGAAGCTCTCGCCTGCCGAGCACGAGCCGTACTACCGGGCCTTCTTCGACCAGCCCGGCCTGGAGCTCCTCGACCCCGGCCGCCGCGGCCGCTCGGTCCTGGACGCGGCGCGGCTGCACCGGTTCCGGCGGCCGCAGCTCTTCGAGCACGTGATGGCGTACCTGGAGCGGATGGACGCGGTCCCGGTCGGGGAGCCGCTGACGCAGACCGCGACCTGGCAGCGGCTGGACGAGGTCCTGGCGGTGTACTCCGCCCCGGACGCGACCTCGGTCGAGCCGGGCAGCGGCGACACCCTGCTGCACGCGGTGCTCCGCAACCCGGACCTGGACGCGCGCACCGAGCTCGTGCCGCGGCTGCTCGCGGACGGGGCGGACGTCACGGTGCGCAACCGGGCCGGGGAGACCCCGCTGCACCTCGCGCTCGACCGCTCGGGCGACCGGGACCCGGTGCGCGACGCCGGCGTGGTCGCGGCGCTGCTGGCCGCGGGGGCCGACGGCAACGCGCAGCAGGCCGACGGCGCCGTGCCGCTGACGTTGCTCGCCGGACAGGGGAACGCCCCGGAGGACCGGCTCGGGCCGCTGTACGACGCGCTGCTGGCCGCGCCGGGCCTCGACACCTCGGTCGTCGTCGCGAAGGGGCGGACCGTGCTCGACGTGCTGCGCACCGCGCGCCCGCCGCGACCGGTGCTGCTCGCCCGCGCGGAGGCGCTGGGGGCGTGACGCCCGCTCGCGCACCGTCGCCGTCACGGTCCTGCGCGGTTCATCCCCCGGGTCGTGCCCTGTCGACGGGCGCCGGTGCGGGCTGGTACGCCCCCTCGGCGCGGATGCCCTGGGCGATGAGCCGGCTGATGTCCCGCAGCTGCCGGTTCTGGGCCGGGGTGAGGCGGTCCAGCACCAGCCGGCGCACGTGGCGGACGTGCCCCGGGCCCGCCTCCTCGGCGGTGCGCCGGCCCGCGGCGGTGAGCACGGCGAGGGTGAACCGTCCGTCCGCGGGGTCGGGCGTCCGGCGGAGCCACCCCCGCGACTCGAGCCGGGTCGCGGCGCGGGACAGCCGGGACAGCGAGCTGTTCGCGTAGTCCGCGAGCACGCTCATCCGCAACGTGCCCTCGGGGGCCCGGTCCAGGGCGTAGAGGATCCCGTACTCGAAGTGCGTGAGGCCGGCGTCCCGCTGCAGCTGGGCGTCGAGGGCCGGCGGCAGCCACTCCAGGACGGTCGCGAGGGCGGACCACGTCTCCAGGTCCTCCCCGGTCAGCTCGGCGGCGGTCTGCGGATCCGTCATGGGGCCAGCGTAGTCCGTTCACTTGATCGGGAAAGTCATCGCCACCTACGATGACTTGACTGAGCAAGTGAATGCGGCCTCGCGAGGTCGCCGGAGGAGGACGCGTGGATCTGGGACTAGCAGGCAAGCGGGCGTTCGTGAGCGGGTCGACGCAGGGCATCGGGTTCGCCATCGCGCAGGCCCTGCTGCGCGAGGGCGCGGAGGTCGTCGTCAACGGGCGCGACCAGGACCGGGTGCGCAGCGCGGTCGACCGGCTGCGCGGGGAGGTGCCCGAGGCGGTCGTCTCCGGCATCCCCGCGGACTTCGCGGACGCCGCGCAGGTCGAGGACCTCCTCGACCGGCTGGGCGACGTCGACGTCCTGGTGAACAACGTGGGCGTCTTCGACGTGGCGCCGTTCGACCGGATCACGGACGCCGACTGGCGGCGGTACCTGGACGTCAACCTCATGAGCGGCGTCCGGCTCACCCGTCGGCTGCTCGGCCCGATGCTGGCCCGCGGCTGGGGTCGGGTGCTGCTCATCAGCAGCGAGTCGGGGGTGGACGTCCCCGCGGACATGACGCACTACGGCGTGACCAAGGCCGGGATGATCGCGCTCGGCAACGGCCTGGCCAAGATGACCCGCGGGACCGGCGTCACGGTGAACACCGTCCTCGGCGGGCCGACGTACTCGGACGGCGTCGCGGGGACCGTCGCCGGGTTCGCCCGCGCCCAGGGCGTCCCGGAGGAGCAGCTCAAGGGCGACCTCGCCGCCGCGCGCACCACCTCGCTGCTGCAGCGGTTCCTCGAGCCGGAGGAGGTCGCCGCCCTCGTCGTGTACCTCGCGAGCCCGCGCGCGTCGGCGACGAACGGTGCCGCGCTGCGGGCCGACGGCGGGGTGCTCACGACGCTGCTGTGAGGCGGCGGGGCCTCGCGCGGGGTCGCGTGCGGACGCAGCACCGACGTCGGGCGGGGGCTGGTCGCGACCGCCTCCGCCAGCCCCGGAGGCGCCCTCTCCTCACCCCGGAGCGGGCTCGTGCCGGCCCGGCCCGATCCGGACGACGGCGTTGCCGCGCTTGTGGCCGGTGTCCGCCAGGCGGTGGGCGTCGGCGATGTCGTCGAGGTCCACGGTGGTCTCGCGGACCGGCTGGTAGTGCCCAGCGTCGACGAGGTGGACGAGGTGGGCCAGGTCCTCGGCGCGGTAGGTGCCGGGGGTGGTGACGACCGGGTGACCGGTGCGGCGGCTGTGCCACGGGGCGGACAGCAGGCCGGCGAGGTCGGCGACGACGAGCAGCAGCGCACCGCCCGGGGCGAGGAGGTGCCGCACGCGGGTGAACGGGGCGTTGCCCACGCAGTCGACGACGACGTCGTAGGTGGCCTCGTGCGTGGTGAAGTCGTCGGTGCGGTAGTCCACGACGCGGTCGGCGCCGAGGCGGGTCACCAGGTCGGCGTTGGCTCCGCTGCAGACCGCGGTGACGTGCGCGCCGGCGGCCTCGGCGAGCTGCACCATCGCGGTCCCGACGGCCCCGGACGCGCCGTTGACGAGGACCCGCCCACCCGGTGGGAGGGCGACCTGGCGCAGGAAGGCGCGCGCTGTGATGCCGCCGAAGACGAGCGTGACGGCGTCCACGGGACCCAGCGTCGCCGGCGCGGCGGTGACAGCGGCGTCCTGGTCGACGACGGCGTACTCCGCATGGCCGCCGAACGCGGCGCCGAGCATCGCGATGACGTCGTCGCCCACGCGGAAGCGGGTGACGCCCGCGCCGGCGGCCACGACGGTGCCGGCGATGTCCATGCCGAGGACAGGACGCCTCGGGCGCCGGACGCCCAGGGCCAGGGCGCTGGGCAGCCGCAGGCCGGCGGGGACGTCGAGGCTGCGCGCACGGCGGTCGGCGGCGCTCACCGTCGAGGCGTGCACCCGGACCAGGACGTCGCGGTCCCCGATCGTGGGGACGGGGACGTCCTCGACGCGGACGACGTCCGGGCCGCCGAAGCGGCGGTACGTCGCGGCCCTCACCGGGTCACCGCCGGGGACGGCGCCGGGGTCGCGACCGGCACGGCCAGGATCGGTACGGGCCGGAAGCCCGTGGCCACCGTGTCCTTCGGTCGAGGTCGCCGGCCGGGTGGTGTGCGCATGCTGCTCGTCCTGCCTGTCGAGATGCGGAGTCCTCGCACGCTAGGCAGGGCGTGGGTGGGTGCGGATCACCATGCTGGGTGAGTCGGGTGGTGATCACCGGTGGTGATCCCGGACGACGGGGACGGCGTCGGAGCGACCTGCTAGCGGGGGTCGCCCCCGGCGACGCCGAGGAACCCGAGCTCCCGCGCGCGCCGGACCGCGGCCCGGCGGCTCGTGACGCCCAGCTTGGCGTAGATGCTCTTGGTGTGGGTCCGCACGGTGTTGATGCTCACGACCAGCTCCCGCGCGATCTCGGGTCCGCCGAGGTCCGAGGCGAGCAGCCGGACGACGTCCAGCTCGCGTGCGGTGAGCGCCTCGACGGGGGTCCGTGGCGGCGCGACCGGGAGAGCGGCCCGCCCGCGCGCCCCGGCGGGAGCCGTCCCCCGGGCGACGGCGAGGACGTGACGGGTGTGGTCGGGCGCGTCGGCGCGCCTCGCCAGGTGCTGGAGCAGCACGAGCACCGGGGTGCCCTCGTCCAGGAACACCCGCACGAAGCCGTGCGCTGCCGCGAGCTCGACGGCCCGGGCCAGGGCGGCGAGCGCTGCGCGGTCCTCGCGGGCGGCCTGGAGGGCGAGGGCACGGAGCGCGAGGATCTCGACGACGCTGCCGGTGCGGCCGCCGTCGAGCGCGGCCACCTCCAGTCGCCCGAGGAGGGCGACGGTGTCGTCGAGGTGATCCACCTGGCCCGCGCGTGCTCGTGCCAGGTGGAGACGCACGAGGGTGAGGTGCTCGTACTCCCGCAGGTACGACGGGGCGTCCTGCGTGCCCACGCCCGCGCCGCGTGCCCAGGCGGCGACGGACCCCAGGTCGCCCTGGACGAGGTGCAGCCGCGCCCGGACGGCCGGCAGCGGGCGCACGTCGGGGGAGAAGTCGGTGGTGAAGACCCCCTCCGCCTCGCCGATCAGTTGCAGCGCCGCAGGGACGTCACCCTGGGCCGCGCGGACGCGGGCGGACTCGAGCCGCCACCGGTAGGCGTTCTGCGGCAGCCCCGCGTGCTCGCCGAGCTCCTGAGCGGCCTCGAGGTGCGCGACCGCTCCGGTGAGGTCGCCCGTCTCGGTGAGGACGCGGGCGAGGCCCACGTGCAGGTCGCCGGTACCTCGCAGCGGCGGGTCCGGGGTCGTTCCGAGGCGCAGACCCTCCTCGAAGGTCGTGCGCGCGTCGTCCAGCCGCCCCGCGGTCTGCTGGATGTCCGCCAGCGCCAGGGAGCACCCCAGGGCGTCGGAGAGGTTCCCGGCCCGGCGGAGGTGGCCGATGGCGTCGTGGTACAGCCGCTCGGCCGCCGCGAGCTCGCCGCGGTGCCAGTGGGCGAGTCCCAGCAGACCGGACGCGCTTCCCCTCAGCACGTGGTCGTCCTCCCGGACGAGGTCCAGCACGCGCCGGGCGTGCTCGATCGTCCCGGTGACATCGCCGGTGAGCAGGGTGCGGGCCGCGCGGTAGACCGCCACGCCGCCCGGCAGCTGCGCGAACGCCTCGCGGTCGACCACGACCGGGTGCTCCGCGACGTCCGCGGGGTCGCGGTCGTCCGCGGTGAGCCAGTGCCCGATCTCCGTGAGGCGGCGGTCGACCTCCGCGATCTCGCCGCGGGCCATGAGCGCGGCGACGTACCCGAGGTGGAGCACGGGCCGCAGCCGCAGGACCTCGTCGGGGATCGCCGCCATCCGCGCCCGCACCGTCGCCTCCCGCCGGTCCCGGGTCAGCGCGCGGACGGCGACCTCCAGCAGGTCCGCTGCGCGCTCGACGTCCCCGGCCTCCAGGGCGTGACGGAAGGCCTCGTCCGGGTCGCCGTGCGTCTCGTACCAGCGACTGGCCCGGGCGTGGAGGTCCACGACCAAGCCGGGCTCCTCGTCGAGGAGCCGCGCGCGCAGCACGTCGCCGAACAGGTGGTGGTAGCGGTAGGCGTGGCGACGGTCGTCGAGCGGGACGACGAAGAGGTTGTCGCGTTCGAGTGCGGCCAGGACCGCCCGCGAGCCTCCCTGGTCGACGACGGCGTCGCACAGGGACGCCTCCATCCGGGCGAGGACGCTGGTCCGCAGGAGGAACCGGCGGACCGGTTCCGGCTGTCGGGACAGGACCTCCTCGACCAGGTAGTCGACGACGAACCGGTCGTCGCCTGCGAACCCCGCGATGAAACCGGGCAGGTCGGGGCGGTCGCGCATCGACAGCGCGGCGAGCTGCAGCGCGGCGATCCACCCCTCCGTCCGGTCCTCGAGCAGCGCGACGGCGTCGGCGTCCAGACCGAGACCGCTCACGTCCCCGAGGTAGGTCGTCGCCTCCCCGAGGGTGAAGCGCAGGTCGTCGGCACGGATCTCGAGCAGGTCGCCGCCGGCGCGCCGGCGGGCGAGCGGCAGCGCCGGGTCGCTGCGGCCCGCGATGACGACGTGCACCCGGTCGGGCAGGCGCTCGAGGAACACCGCCAGGTGGTCACGCACCTCCGGCGAGGTGACGGTGTGCGCGTCGTCCAGGACCACGACGAGGTCCTGGTCGAGGGTGGCGAGGTCGTTCAGCAGCACCGCCAGCACCGCGTCCGTCGAGGACCGCCCCGCGGTCAGCAGGTCGTGCGCGCGGGCGGCCACCTGCGGCCGGACGACGTGCACGGCGGCGACCACGTACCGCCAGAACACGACGGGGTCGTCGTCCGAGGCGTCCAGCGACACCCAGGCGGCCCCGCCCGCCGTCGGCTGCGTCGCGAGCCACTGGGTCAGCAGCGTCGTCTTGCCGAACCCGGCGGGCGCGGACACGACCGTCAGCGGCGTGCGGGTGGCGTCGGCCAGCCGCTGCAGGAGCCGGGGGCGGTCGACGGCGTCGCGGCGCTGCCGGGGCGCGCGGATCTTGCCGTCGAGCACGATGTCGGTCATCGCCGTCTCCCGTCAGCCCTGGTGAGCGCGCCTCGCACCGCCTCGCACCGCCTCTCTCCGCCTCACCGAGCCGACGCGCTGCCGGTCGCGGCCGACCGTAGCCTCCCGCGGGCCGGCGCGGCAGGGGTGACCGCAGCGGACGGTCGGGCGGGAGCCCGGGTCTGGTGGCGGTGGGTCGGTCGGTGCCACAGTGGCGGTCCCGACCCACCCAGGAGGCACCATGACCGTCCAGCCCACCGGACGCCGCGAGGACCGCGACGGGACCGACGTGCTCGTGCTCGACCGGACGCTGCCGATCCCGCCGCGCGAGCTCTGGGCCGCGGTCACCGAGCCCGACCGGCTCGCCCGGTGGATCGCCACCTGGTCCGGCGACCCCGCGTCGGGGAGCGTCGCCGTCCGGATGACCGCCGAGGGCGACGACGTCTCCGAGTCCACCTACGAGGTGCTGGCCTGCGAACCGCCGCGTCGGCTCGCGGTGCGCAGCGTGAACCCGTGGGGCGTGTGGGAGCTCGAGCTCGTCGTGTCGGCCGCCGGTGCGGGGTCGACCCTGAGCTTCGCCCAGGTGGTGCACGACGCCGCGGCGCTCGGTGACATCGGGCCCGGGTGGGAGTACTACCTGGACCGGCTGGTCGCCGCCGAGACCGGCGGCGACCCGGACGCGATCGACTTCGCCGACTACCACCCGGTGCTCGTCGAGCACTACGCGGCGCTGCCGGCGCCGGGGGGCGCGGACTGAGGCGTCCCCCCGGCGCAGGTGCGGCAGGAGGTCAGCGCTGCGACGCCAGGGCGGCCCAGGTCCGGCGGCCCACGACGCCGTCCGCCACCAGCCCGTGCGCCCGCTGCCACGCCAGCACCGCGGCGCGCGTCCGTGGCCCGAAGCGCCCGTCGGCCGGGGCGCCGACGAGGCGCTGGATCGTCGCCACGGCCTGCCCGCGGGCGCCCTGGCGGACACCGCGCAGCACGAGGGCCTGCGGCACGGACGCGGCCGTGATCGCGGACACGCCCGAGCCACCGTTGGCGACGTCGACGAGCGCGGCCCAGGTGAGCGGCCCGACGATGCCGTCCGCGACGAGCCCGTGGGTCCGCTGGAACGCGCGGACGGCGGCTGCGGTCTGCCGCCCGAACCGGCCGTCCGCCGTCACCCCGAGCAGCCGCTGGATCAGGGCGACGGACGGGCCGGACTGCCCGCGGGCGACGCCGCGCGCGATCCGGGACGCCGGGATCGCGTCGGCGCGGAGCGCCGGCGTCGCGGGGACCGGCGCCGGTGTCGTCGGGGTCACGGGCCCGGTCGGGCGGGGTGTGAGCGGGTCGGGGACGACGGGGCCGGGCGTCGGGCCGGGGTCCGGCGCGCCCGCCACGTCGAACACCCAGCGGTACGTGCTGGTGTTCCCGGCGAGGTCGGACATCGAGACGACGACGTCGTGCGGACCCGGCTGCAGGCCGCCGAAGCGGAGGACGGCCGAGCGGGCGTCGGTCCCGGTGAACTCGGTCTCGGCTCCGTTGTCGAGCCGGTACGCCCACCGCCCGACCGTCTCGTCCACCACGTAGCGGAACGTCCAGGCACCGGCCTCGAGGGTCCGGGTGGTGTCGACGAGCTGCGGCGCCGCCGTGTCCGGGCCCCCACCGTCGACGTCGAACGCCCAGACGACGACCGTGGACGCGCCGGCGCCGTCGGTGGCCCACACGGACAGGACGTGCCGGCCGGGCGGCAGGTCGGCGAGCCGGAGCTCGGCCCGCCCGGCGTCCGCGTCGGCGATGCCGTACCGCGGGGACCCGTCGAGCGAGTACTCCCAGGTCGCGACCGGCGCGCTGCCGTCCTCGACCCCGTAGCCCCACACCCACGTGCCGTCCGGCTCGAGCCCCCCGCCGGAGCCGATCCGCGGGCCGCCGTGCCCCGGGACGTCCACCTGGAACAGGTCCTCGATCCGGGTCACCTCGCCCGCGGCGTTCTGCGCCCAGACCGTCAGGACGTGGCTGCCGTGCGCGAGGCCCTCCAGGCGCAGGGACGCCCGGCGCGCGTCGGCGCCGGGGATCCGCGTGACGGCGCCGCCGTCGACGGCGTAGGTCCAGCGGACGACGTCCTCGTCCTCCGCACCGAAGCCCCACACCCAGGCGCCGTCCTCGACGCCGCCGCCCCACCCGACGGGCGGGCCGTCCTGTGCGGGCGCCGGCGCCTGCACGACGAACGAGAACGGCAGCCGCGTCACGCCCCCCGCCGCGGTGCTGGCCGTGACCTGGATCGTGTGCGGGCCCACCGGCAGGCCGGGCAGGCGCAGCTCCGCACGCCCGTCGTCGACCGCGGCGAACGGCGTCACGGGGCCGCCGTCCAGCTCGTACGTCCACGCGACGACGTCACGGTCGACCGCGCGGAACGTGAACGACGGGGTCTCGCTGCTCAGCGATCCGCTGCTCTCGACCCGGGGCGACGCGGGTGCCGGTGCGGGCACCTCGACCGTCCAGGTGGCGGAGCCCTCGTTGCCCGCGGCGTCGAGCGCCCAGACGGTGAGCAGGTGCAGGCCGACCGGCAGGCCGTCGAGCACGACGCGGGCGTGCCGGGCGTCGTCGCCGGTGGTCATCGTCCGCCCGGCGCCGTCGACCGCGTACCACCAGCCGACGACGTCCTCGTCGGCGGCGAGCTCCTGCGTCCAGGCGGTGCCGACCAGCGACCCGGTACCGACGATGCCGGGACCGGTGACGTCGTCCACCTCGTCCACGGCGCTCGCCGTGGGGCCGCCAGCCGCGGGGACGGGGTCGGCGGCGACGGAGTCGGCGGGCACGGAGTCGGCGGGCACCGAGTCGGCGGGCACGGGGTCGGCGGGCACGGAGTCGGCGGGGGAGCCGTCGCCAGGTCCGGCCGGTGCGGCGGTCGCCGGCGCGGCGAGGCCGCCGGTCGTCGCCGCGACGAGCGCGGCGCTCACCACGGCGGAGCTGAGGCGGGTGGTACGTGCGGACATCGGTGGTGCCTTCCTGCCGGGTACCGGCGTCGGTCGTCTCCTGCCCCCGCTGGTCACAGGCCCGGGACAGCGGACGCACAGCATCCGCAGGCGCACTCTGGCACCCCACGCGCACCCGGCACCGGGAGTTCTGCCGGGCGGTGGCGACGGGCGGCTGGGATTCACCCGTTCGGCGCCGCACCGCACCACCCGGTGCTGGTCCGTCGGGACCGGCGCGAGGCGCCACTAGGTGGGTGGCGGGCTCCGTCGAAAAGGGGACGCTGAGTGTCGGACCCGGTGCGTACTCTCGGTCCTGCCGATCACGCGCCGCGCCCCCGCGCGGCCGTCACCGTCGCGCCTCGCCGCGCGTCGACCCGCCATGCCCCCCGACCCACCTGGAGACCCGTGTGCTCGCCCGACTGCTGACGCGCTACCTGCGCCCCTACCGCCGGCTGCTCGTCGGCGTGCTGGTGTTCCAGCTGGGATCGGCCCTGGCCATGCTGTACCTGCCCAGCCTGAACGCGAAGATCGTCGACCAGGGCGTCGCGCTCGGCGACACCGGCTACATCTGGCGCACGGGTGCGCTGATGCTCGCCGTGTCGCTGGGGCAGATCGTCGCGGCGGTCATCGCCACCTACTTCGCGGCCCGCGCGGCCATGCAGGTCGGTCGCGACCTGCGCGACGACGTGTTCGGCCGGGTCAGCGGGTTCTCCGAGCGGGAGATCTCCCGGTTCGGCGCCGGCTCGCTCATCACGCGCAACACCAACGACGTCCAGCAGGTCCAGATGCTGGCGATGATGGGCGCGACCATGCTGGTCACCGCCCCGCTGCTCGCCGTCGGCGGCATCATCATGGCGCTGCGGCAGGACGTCGGGCTGTCGTGGCTGATCGCCGTCGCCGTGCCGGCCCTGCTCCTGATCGCCGGGCTGATCATCAGCCGGATGGTCCCGCTGTTCCGGTCGTTCCAGACCAAGCTCGACGCGGTCAACCGGATCATGCGCGAGCAGCTGACGGGCGTGCGCGTCGTGCGCGCGTTCGTCCGCGAGGACATCGAGCAGGAGCGGTTCCGCGGCGCGAACACCGACATCATGGTCGTCGGCCGGAAGATCGGCTCGCTGTTCGTGGTGCTGTTCCCGCTCGCGATGCTGGTGCTCAACGTGACCGTGGTCGGCGTGATCTGGTTCGGCGGCATCGAGGTCGACAACGGCTCGGTGCAGATCGGCACGCTGCTCGCCTTCATGCAGTACATCGGCCAGATCCTCATGGGCGTCCTCATGGCCTCGTTCATGACGGTGATGATCCCGCGCGCGGCCGTCTCAGCCGAGCGCATCTCCGAGGTGCTGGCCAGCGAGTCCACGCTCGCCGAGCCCACGGAGCCGGTGCGCACCGCGCCCCGCCCGGGGGAGGTCGCGTTCGAGGACGTCACGTTCGCCTACCCCGAGGCCGAGCACGCGGTGCTGTCGGGCGTCACGTTCACGGCGGAGCCCGGGCAGACCGTCGCGGTCATCGGGTCGACCGGCGCGGGCAAGACGACGCTGGTCTCGCTCATCCCGCGGTTGTTCGACGCGACCGGCGGCGTCGTGCGCGTCGGCGGCGTGGACGTGCGGGACCTGGAGCTCGAGACCCTCTGGACGCAGATCGGCCTCGTGCCGCAGCGTCCGTTCCTGTTCGCCGGGACGGTGGCGTCGAACCTGCGCCTCGGTCAGGAGGACGCGAGCGAGGCCGACCTGTGGCGCGCGCTCGAGATCGCCCAGGCGAGCGACTTCGTGCAGCAGATGGACGGCGGCCTGGACGCGCGGATCGCCCAGGGCGGCACGAACGTGTCCGGCGGCCAGCGTCAGCGGCTCGCCATCGCCCGCGCGATCGTGCGCCGGCCCAGCGTGCTGGTGTTCGACGACTCGTTCTCCGCCCTCGACCTCGCGACCGACGCGCGCCTGCGCGCGGCGCTCTGGCGGGAGCTGCCCGAGGTCACCAAGGTCGTCGTCGCCCAGCGCGTGTCCACGGTGACCTCCGCGGACGCGATCCTCGTGCTGGAGGACGGCCGCGTCGCCGGGCTCGGCACCCACGAGCAGCTGCTCGAGACCAACCAGACGTACCGCGAGATCGCGGAGTCCCAGCTCGCGGTGGAGGCCGGCGCATGACCGAGAAGACGACGAGGCGCGGCCAGCGCGCGCAGGTCGAGGAGCCGGAGCTCACCGAGGACGAGAAGCTCGAGATCGAGCTCGGGGAGCAGGCGCGGATCGCGTCGGACTCCTGGGACTCGGTCGCGCCGGGCAAGGCCGACAACTTCAAGGAGTCGTTCGGCCGGATGATCGGGCTGCTCCGCCCGTACCGGGTGGCGCTGATCCTGGTCACGGTGCTCGGGTCCGCGGGCGTGGTGCTCACGGTGCTCGCGCCGCGGATCCTCGGGCGGGCCACCGACGCGGTGTTCACCGGGTTCCTGTCCCGGCAGCTGCCGGACGGCGTCACGCAGGACCAGGCCGTCGCCGCGCTGCGCGCCGACGGCCAGGACCGGATGGCGGCGATGATCGAGGCGGTCGACGGCCTGGTGCCGGGTGCCGGCATCGACTTCGACCTGCTCGGCCGGCTGCTGCTGACCGTGCTCGCGCTCTACGTCGCCGGGGCGTTCCTCACCTGGCTGCAGGGCTACATCATCAACGTCATCATGGTCCGCGCCATGTGGCGGCTGCGCGAGCAGGTCGAGGCGAAGATCAACCGGCTGCCGCTGGCCTACTTCGACAAGGTGCAGCGCGGTGAGCTGATCTCCCGGGTCACCAACGACATCGACAACATCACGCAGACGATGCAGCAGTCGCTGTCCACCGCGCTGACGTCGATCCTCACGGTCATCGGCGTGATGGTCATGATGTTCTCGATCTCCTGGCAGCTGGCGCTCGTCGCCCTGGTCTCGATCCCGCTGATGGGCGTGATCTTCGGCGTCATCGGGCCGAAGTCGCAGAAGGCGTTCGGCACCCAGTGGCGCAAGGTCGGGCGCCTCAACGCCCGCGTCGAGGAGTCGTTCTCCGGGCACGCGCTGGTCAAGGTGTTCGGCCGCCGCCAGGACTTCGCCGACCGGTTCAAGGCGGAGAACGAGGAGCTCTACCGCGCGTCGTTCAAGGCGCAGTTCCTGTCCGGGATCATCTGGCCGGGCATGTCGTTCGTCGGCAACCTCACGTACGTCGGCATCGCGGTGCTCGGCGGGCTCATGGTCGCCAACGGGTCGCTGCGGCTCGGCAGCGTGCAGGCGTTCATCCAGTACGCGCAGATGTTCACGCAGCCGCTCTCCGAGCTCGGCGGCATGGCCGCGGTCGTGCAGTCCGGCACCGCCTCCGCCGAGCGGGTGTTCCAGCTGCTCGACGAGGACGAGCAGCGCGCCGACGACCCGCACGCCCCGAAGCCGGCGGAGGGCGACGGGACGATCGAGTTCGAGCACGTCGCGTTCTCGTACAGCCCGGACGCCCCGCTCATCACCGACCTGTCGTTCACGGTCCGGCCCGGGCAGACGGTCGCGATCGTCGGCCCGACCGGCGCCGGCAAGACGACGCTGGTGAACCTGCTGATGCGGTTCTACGAGCTGGACGGCGGCCGCATCCTGGTCAACGGCCAGGACATCGCGACGCTCAGCCGGCACGACGCCCGGTCGCGGACCGGCATGGTGCTGCAGGACCCGTGGCTGTTCGCCGGCACCATCCGGGAGAACATCCGCTACGGCCGGCAGACCGCCACCGACGACGAGATCCTCGCCGCGGCGCAGGCCACCTACGTGGACCGGTTCGTGCACTCGCTCCCGCACGGGTATGACACCGTGCTGGAGGAGGACGCCGCCAACCTGTCCGCGGGGGAGAAGCAGCTGCTGACCATCGCGCGGGCGTTCGTCGCGCAGCCGTCGGTGCTGATCCTCGACGAGGCGACGTCCTCGGTCGACACCCGCACCGAGCGGCTGCTGCAGCAGGCGATGGCGTCGCTCCGGCAGGGACGCACGTCCTTCGTCATCGCGCACCGGCTGTCGACGATCCGCGACGCGGACCTGATCCTCGTCATGGAGCACGGGGCGATCGTCGAGAAGGGCACGCACGACGAGCTCATCACGGCGGGCGGGGCGTACCACCGGCTCTACCAGTCGCAGTTCGCGGGCGCGCTGGTCGGGGAGGACGCCGAGTGACGGGTGCGACGGGCCTGGGCACCGGCCCGCAGACCGACCGGTCGGTGCCGGCCCGGCGCGCCCGCGGGCCGTTGGCCGGGGTGCCGACGGCCGTGCTCGCCGCGGTGACGCTGGTCGTGGCGTTCGCCGCGGTCCAGGTCACGCACGTGCGCGGGGTCGGTGGCGCCGTGCTCGTGGTCGGCGTCGTCTGGTGCGCGTGGCGCGCCCTGCCCGCGGCAGGCTGGTCGCGGGTCGCCGCGGTGGTGGTGCTCGGGGCGCTGTGCTTCGCGGCGTCGCACGTCGCGGCGCCGGCGCTCGGCCCCTGGCCGGCGGTGCTGCTGGCGGCCGCGGTCCTCGCCGCCGGCACGGCCGCCCTGGTCGACCGCCGCCGCTGAGCCGTCGAGATGGCAGGACGCGCCTGAGTCCGGGGTCCCGGATCCAGGCGCGTTCTGCCATCTCGCCGCACGACCGCCGCGCGGGCGGCGGGCGGCGCGGGGGGCGCGGGGGCGTCAGAGCGCGAGGTCGAGGACCACGCGGCCGTCGATGGTGCCCGTCTCCATGCGGGTGAACACGTCGTTCACCGCGTCGAGCGGGCGGAACTCGTACTTGGTGCTGACGGCGCCGCGCGCGTAGAAGCCGATCGCCTCGATCATGTCCATCCGGGTGCCGACGATCGACCCGCGCACGGTGAGACCCCGCAGCACGGTGTCGAAGATGGACAGCGGGAACGTACCCGGCGGCAGGCCCACCAGCGACACCGTGCCGCCGCGCCGGAGCATCGACAGCGCCTGCGGGAACGTGGACTCGCTGACCGCGGTGACCAGCGCGGCGTGCGCCCCACCGACCAGGTCGTGCACGGCCTCGCCCGGGTCGCCGTCGCGGTAGTTGACCACGAGCTCGGCGCCGTACTCGTGCGCCGCGGCCCGCTTCGACTCGGAGCCGGTCACCGCGATCACCCGGTAGCCCATCGCCGCCGCGTACTGGATCGCCATGTGGCCGAGCCCGCCGATGCCCGAGACCACCACCCAGTCGCCGGGCTTCGCGTCCGCGACCTTGAGGCCCTTGTAGACCGTCACCCCGGCGCAGAGCACGGCGGTGAGGCCGGCGAGGTCGCCGTCGAGCTCGCGGGGGACCCGCGGGGCGTACCGGGTGTCCACGAGCATGTACTCGGCGAACGACCCGTCGACGGAGTACCCGGAGTTCTGCTGCCGCGGGCACAGCGTCTCCCAGCCGCTCAGGCAGTGCTCGCAGGTGCCGCAGGCGGTCGCCAGCCAGGCGTTGCCGAGGCGGTCGCCGACGCGGACGTCGCGCACCTCGGGCCCGACGGCGACGACCCGGCCCACGCCCTCGTGCCCGGGGACGAACGGGGGCGTCGGCCGCACGGGCCAGTCGCCGCGCGCCGCGTGCAGGTCGGTGTGGCAGACCCCGGTGTACTCCACCTGCACGAGGGCCTGGTGCGGCCCGGGGACGGGGATCGGCCGCTCCTCGAGCACCAGGGGGGAACCCAGGTCGCGGACCACCGCGGCCGTCATCATCTCGGGCACGTCGCATCTCCTCCGAGCCGCGCGCCCACCACCTTGTGAACGCTGTCACGAGGACCGTAGCGCCGCCCGTGGCCGGCGTTCGAGGGACCTCGGGCCCAGGTCGGGGCCGCGGTTCCGTGCCCGGGACGCGCCCGGGTCAGGTGCCGGTGGGGGTGTCGTCCGGGCGGGCGGCGGGGTCGGCCGCGCGGCGTTCGCGGGCGCGCAGGTCGGCCTCCCAGTCGCGGAGCATCTGCTCGTGCTTCGCGTCCGAGTCCCGCAGGCCGGCCAGGAACTCGGGGTCGTCGTCGGGCGCGGTCCGGCGCGGGCGCTCGTACTCCGGGAACCCGGCCGTCGCGGTGCTGGGCCACGGGACGCCGGTGCCCCGGCTCGACCCGAGCGGGCGGCCGGCGACCAGCCACGCGATCCCACCGACCAGGGGCAGGATGATGATGAGCAGGATCCACACGCCCTTCGACAGGTTCCGGATCCGGTACGCGTCGGACTGGATGCAGTCGACCAGGCAGTAGACGAGCAGCGCGAGCTCGACGACGACGGGCAGCATGCGGATCACGACGGACCCCTCGCAGGTCAGGGGGCGCGGGACCCCGGGACGGACGCCGATCACGGTAGGGGAGCGGCGTCCGCCGTGTCCGGGGTTCCGGCAACCCGATCGCGCCGCGTCACCCGGGTGGCCCCGTGCCGGGTCGTCGGCCGCGCGTCGGGTCCGCCCTCAGGCGCCCACCAGCGCGCCGACGGTGCGCGGGTCGACGGCCGGGTCGCCCCGGCGGGTCAGCGGCGCCCGCAGCCCGAGGTGCTCGCGCAGCGTCGTGCCGGTGTACGCGGTGCGGTAGGCGCCGCGCTCCTGCAGCTCCGGGACGACGCGGTCCACGATGTCGTCCAGGCCGGACGGCACGAGCCACGGGCTGATGTTGAAGCCGTCGACCGCCCCGGTCCGCACGAACCGCACGAGCCGGTCCGCGACGGCCGACGGGGTGCCGACGAACCCGCCCTCGCTCGACACCTTCACCACGAGGTCCCGGATCGACAGGTGCTCGGCCTCGGCGAGCGCCCGCCACCGGGCGGCGACCTCGTGGGTGCGGGCGCCGGTGGTGGACGAGCCGCCCTCGGCGCCGAGCTCGGCGACGACGGGGTCGTGCGCGGGCAGCGGGCCGTCGGGGTCGTACCCGCTGAGGTCCTCGGCCCAGATCGTGCCGACGACGTGCAGCGCCGTGGCGGGGGTGACCTGCGCGCGGCGGACCCAGCGGGCGCGCTCCTCGGCCTCCGCGGGCGTGTCGCCGACGACGATCGCGGTACCGGGGAAGATCAGCACGTCGTCCTCGGGCCGACCCGCGGCGACGACCCGGGTGCGGATGTCGGCGGCGAAGGCGAGCGCGTCGGCCAGGACGCTGCCGTGCCGGGAGAAGATCACGTCCGCCGACCGCGCGGCGAAGTCGCGGCCCTGCGGCGAGTCGCCGGCCTGGAAGATCACGGGGTGGCCCTGCGGGCTGCGCGGCGTCGTCGGGTCGATCTCGGCGTCCAGGAGCTCGTGGTGGACCGCGACGTGCCCGACCGTGCCCGGGCCGCCGGAGGTGCCCGGGCTGCCCGCACTGCCACCGGAGTCCGGCCACGCGTCCCACACGGCGCGCGCGGCGGCGAGCACCTGCTCGGCGCGGTCGTAGCGGCGCGCGTGGTCGAGGTAGCCGCCCCGGCGGAAGTTCTCGCCGGTCCAGGCGTTGTCGGTCGTGACGACGTTCCACGCCGCGCGACCTCCGGACAGCACGTCGAGGCTGGCGAGGCGCCGCGCGAGGTCGGCCGGGTCGTTGTAGGTGGTGTTCTGCGTGGCGACGAGGCCGATGTGCTCGGTGATCGCGGCCAGGGCGGCGAGCTGGGTGATCGCATCGGGGCGGCCGACGACGTCGAGGTCGTGCAGCCGCCCCCGGCTCTCGCGCAGCCGCAGCCCCTCGCCGAGGAAGAACGCGTCGAACCGCCCGCGCTCGGCGGTCCGGGCGACGCGCTCGAAGGAGGCGAAGTCGGTCTGGGAACCGGACTCCGGGTCGGACCAGACGGTGGTGTGGTTGACGCCCTGGAAGAAGACGCCGAAGTGCACCTCGGCGTCGGGACGGGTGATCGGGTGGTCGTGCTCGTTGTGGGCAGGCTCGGTGCGGTCGGACATCGCGGGGCTCCTCAGGCGGTGCGGCGGGCGGTGCCCGCGAAGCGGTTGGCGGGGCGGCGCAGGCCCAGGTGGTCGCGCAGCGTGGCGCCGGACCGGGGTGCCGCGGTCAGCCGGGCGGCGCGCAGGGCGGGCAGCACCTCGTGGGCGAGGACCGGCAGGTCGACGTCGAGCACCGCGGGCAGCAGGCGGACGCCGGCGACGGCGGGGTCGGCGGCGAGGCCGGTGAGCAGCGCGACCAGGCCCGCGGTGTCGCCGACGTGCCGCAGCGGCGCGCCCGCGACCCACGGGCTGCCGCCGTCGAGCTCGGCCAGGCGGTCGCGGGCCGTCCGGCCGTCCGCGTCGAGGACGACCTCGACCTCGACGGCCGCGAGCGGGGCGGCGCCGGGACCGGTGCGGGCGTCGGCCGCGGCGGCGCGGGCGCCGGCGACGTCCGCCCCGCCGACGAGCCGCACGTCCACCAGGGCCTCGGCGTCGCGCCCGGCCGGGTCCACGTCGCCCGCGCGGGCGAGCACCACGAGCTGGCCCTGGGGCGGCCGCGGGGTGATGAGCGGGCCGACGACGGAGAAGGTCGCGCCGGTGAAGTCGACGCGGTGGATCCGGTCCCGGTCGACGTAGCGGCCCGTGGCGACGTCGCGGATCACGGCGTCGTCCTCCCACGAGTCCCAGAGGTCGCGGACCACCTGGACGACGTCGCGGGCCTCGCGGTCCAGGTCGGCGACGGCGGCCCGGCCGTAGGCGGCGGGTGCGGCGTCGCCCGGGGTGACGGCGGCGAGCCAGCCGCCGCGCCCGGACGCGGCCAGGTCGAGCGCCGCGAGCTGCGCGGCGACGTGGAACGGCTCGGGGTAGGTGGTCGGCACCTGGGGGACGAGGCCGATCGCCGTCGTCGTGCGGGAGACGAACGCGGCACGGGTCACGGCCTCGAGCCGTGCCGACGTGGTGTCGCCCGGGATCGTGGGCAGCAGGGCGTCGGCGAACGACGCGAACGTCAGGCCGGCGTGCTCCGCGTGCCGCACGGTGCGGGCGAGGCGGGTGCCGGACACGAGCCCGGCGGCGGACAGGCCGGACAGCGCGGCGGCCGCGGGGTGGTGGCCGGCGCCGTCGACGTCGAGGCCGAGGAACAGCGGGGGGACGGTCATGGGGGTGCTCCGGAGGTCGGGTGGGACGGGCGGCGGTCGGCGTCAGAGGGCCGAGTGGCCGCCGATCCGGTGGTAGGTGCGGTCGTGGTAGACCAGCGGGGTCGCGGCCTCGGCGGTGCTCGCGGCGAGCGCGCGCAGGGAGACCAGGTAGCTGTCGCCGACCGGGGTGCGCTGCACGACCCGCGCGCGCACCCAGGACACGGCGCCGTCGATGACGGGCTCGCCGGTGGTGAGCGGGGTCCAGCCGCCGTCGGCGAACCGGTCGATCCCGCTGGTGGCGAACCGCGCGGACACGTCGTCCTGGTGGTCCGCCAGGAAGCTGACCGCGAGCGTCGGCGCGGCGGAGACGGCGGCCCACGAGGACGAGGTCGACGCGAGCGAGAACGCGAGCAGCGGCGGCGCCGCGGACACGGAGATGACGGAGGTCGCGGTGAACCCGACCGGCCGGCCCTCGTGCCGCAGCGCCACGACCGCGACGCCCGCGGGGTGCCGGCGGAACACGGACTTGAACTGCTGGGCGTCGAGCTGCGGCTCGTCCTGCTCGGCCAGCAGCCGCTCGAACGCGGACAGGTCCGCGCGCTCGGCGGTCACCGGGCCACCGCCCCTGCCCCGACGGTGCCCCGGGCCGCACCGGCGCCGACCGCGCGCAGCAGCGCCGGCTCGGCCCGCAGCAGCCAGGCGTCCACGACGCCGTCCAGGTCGGCGAGCTGCGCCTCGGTGACGGTCAGCGACCGGGTGGGGACGACGGCGCCGAGCTCGACGAGGACGGGCCGCAGGTGCACCTCGCCGACGAGCGCGTGGGCGGGGTTCCCCGAGACGACCAGCGGCACGACGACGACGCCGGCGAGGCCGTCCGGGCCGTACAGGTCGAGGAACGCCTTGAGCAGGCCGGTGTAGGAGGCCTTGTAGACGGGGGTGGCGACCACCGCGACGTCCGCGACGGCCAGCCGGGCCAGCGCGGCGTCGGCGGCGGGGTGGACGGGGGCCAGCAGCTCGCCCGCGAGCTCCGCGAGGTCGATCGCGTCGAGCGCGTCGGCGCCGAGCAGCGCGGCCAGGCGGTCGGCGGCGGTGCGCGCGGCGAGCAGGGTGCGCGAGCCGGGGCGCGGGTTGCCGGAGACGGCGACGACGGCAGGGGGACGGGACGTCATGGAGTGCCTCGCAAGGGTGTCGATCACGGTTGCCGTGCGGCGGAGCGGGCACCACGTCGCGGGCGCCCGGCCGACGGCCAGGTCATCTCCCGGAGCACCCCGCCGTGACGTGGGGTTGCTGCCCAGCCAGCCGGGGCTTGGCGCTGGGACTCTCGACCTCGGCGGTGTTGTAGCAGGGCGCGGCGCCGGGACCGAGCACCGGACCCCGACTTCTCACGATCCGGGACCGTGCGTCCTGCCCGGGACCTTCGTCCCGTGACAACGCTCCGGAATGCGAGACGGACGGCCGGATCGTTGACGCGGTCGCCGGGGGTTCGTATGTTCCCCGGCACCGGATCACGTCGTCGCCACCACCCGGTGGCCGGCTGCGGGGCCCGGCAGGTCATGAGCTCCGACGCGTAGCCCCGGCTGGTCGGACGGCAACCCCCCGCGCGGGTGGGTGCCCCGGGTGAGGACCAGGCCCGCTGCCGACCGGCAGCCGGCAACACGCGAGCCCGCCGCGGCGGGTGCACGAAGGAGACAGCATGAGCCGGAGCACGGTGGCGCACACCACCTCCTCCCTGCGTGCCGCCGCGCAGCCCGGGCCCCCCGCGGCCCGCTGTCGCTGTCGCTGACCTCCACCCGAGACCCGCGCCACCCGTCGGCGTCCGGTCGGCCGTGACCCGGCCCGGCCCCGACCGGTAGCCCGCGCCGCGCCACCGCGCGTCCGCCCTCCCCGCCCTCGGGGGACCTCCCGCCCGCCCGCCGGGCCCACCCGCTCGTCCCACCGGTCCCCGGTGCGCGTCGCCGCGCCCCGGCGACCCCGGACGCCCTCGAACGGAGCCGTCATGCCCAGCCCCACCGCGCGACCCGCCGGTCGCGACCACCGCGACCCGCCCGGCAGCGAGCGCCGGACCGCCCTGCTCGGCCTCGACCTGACCGCCGTCGGCGCCCGCCCCGGCGGCCACGGGCCGCAGGGTGCGGTCGCGGCCCGCCCGTTCGACGGCGAGCGGCTGGCCCGCCTCGTGCACCGCGCCGACCGCGGGCTGCTGGACCTCGTCGTGCTCGGCGACGCCCTGCTGCTGCACCCGGGCCGCCGCCAGGTCCCGGGCCGACTGGACGCCGCGGTGGCGGCCGCCCGGGTCGCGCCGGTCGCGCTGCGGACGGTGCTGGTCGCCGGGGTGCCGCACCGTGAGGTCGAGCCTGCGCACCTCGCGGCCGCCGTCCGGGGGGTGCAGCGCGCCGGTCGGGCGTCGGCGGGGTGGCAGCTGTCCGCCCCGGCACCGGGCGCCGACCTCGACGAGCAGGTGTGGGCCGCGCACGCCGAGGCCGCGGTGCGGCAGGTCGACGCCGTGTGGGAGGGCGCCGAGGACGTGGGCGCGGTGCGGCTCGACCCCGAGGGCCGGTTCCACGTCGACCACGAGGGCGTCCGGTTCGCGGTCCGCGGCCGGACGGCGCCCGCCCCCGGTGACACCACCCGGCCGGTCGTGGTCGTCCCCGTGTCCGGCGGTGCGTCCGCGGAGGTCGCGGGCCGGCACGCCGACGTCGCCCGCGTCACCGCCGCGGACCCCGACGAGGCGGGCCGCCTCCGGGCGCTGGTGCGGTCGGCGGCCGTCGCGGCCGGGCGACCCGCCGACGACGTGCGGGTGCTGGTCGACCTCGACGTCGCCCTCGCGGACGACCACGACAGCGCCGTCGCCCGGCTCGACCTGGTGCGCGCGACGGAGCGCCCCGGCCTGGGCGGGGGCGCGCGGGGCCTGGTGCTCGCCGGCACGGGGGAGCAGCTCGCCGCCCTGGTCGTCGACTGGGTCCGTGCGGGTGCCGCCGACGGGGTCGTGGTGCGCCCGACCTCGCCCGAGGCCGACCTCGACGTCCTCGTGGAGCGGGTGGTGCCCGCGCTCCAGGGGTCCGGCCTCGTGCGCCCCCGACCCGCACCCGCCCGTGCACCTGCGCCCGCCGGTGCACCCGCGCCCGCCGGTGCGTCCCGCACGCCCGCCCTCGCCGACTCCGCCCGACCCGAGGTGACCCGATGACCACCACCGACCTGCACCGTCCCGCCGACCTGCACCGTCCCGCCGACACCGCGCGACTCCAGGTGCGCGCGGTGCGTCTGCACGACCCGCTGGTGGGTCCGCTGCTGGACGGCCTGGCGCACGAGTACAGCACCCGCTACACCGGCGTGCTCACGCCCGCGCAGCTGCGCGACGAGCTCGAGCACTACGGCGCGCAGGAGTTCGCGCCGCCGGACGGCGAGCTCGTGCTCGTGCTGGAGGACGGGCGGCCGGTCGCGGGCGGCGCGTTCCGGCGCCGGACCGAGCCCGAGCACGGGGACCCGGCCCTGCTGGCCCGGCCCGGCACCCGCGACGCGGCGGGCGCCCCGGCGGTGCCCACGGCCGAGCTCAAGCGGATCTGGACCCACGCCGAGCACCGGCGCCGCGGCCTGGCCCGCGTCGTCCTGACCGAGCTGGAGCAGCGCGCCGCCGACCGCGGCTACCCGCGCCTGTACCTGACCACGGGTCCGCGGCAGCCGGAGGCCGTCGGCCTGTACCTCGCGGCCGGCTACACGGCGCTGTTCGACCCGGCGGCGTACCCGGCCGACGTCGTCCCGCACGCCTTCGAGAAGTGGCTGGTGACCCCGTGAGCGCCGTCGTCGACCGGCCCGTGGCGGCCGTGCCGCCCGCGACCGTCGCCGAGCTCGCCGACCTGCCCGTGGTCCCCGCGCGACACCCGGGTCGCTGGGTCGCCACGGCCGGCGTCGCGGTGCTGCTCGCGATGGTGCTCAGCTCGCTGCTGACCAACCCGCAGTGGGAGTGGGACGTCGTCGCGCAGTACCTGACCTGGCCGTCGGTGCTCGAGGGCGTGTGGGCCACGGTGCGCCTGACCGCGGTGGCGGGCGTGATCGGGTTCGGCCTGGGCACGGTACTCGCGCTGATGCGGCTGTCCCGGTCGCCGCTGCTGCGGTCGGTGTCCTGGGCGTACTCCTGGGTGTTCCGCTCGGTGCCGCTGATCCTGCAGCTGCTGCTCTGGTACAACCTCGCGTACCTCTACCCGGAGCTGTCGCTGGGCATCCCGTTCGGGCCGTCGTTCCTCGCGTTCGACACCCTCGACGTGGTGGACAAGTTCGGCGCCGCGGTGCTCGGGCTCGGGCTGTCGCAGGCGGCGTACTCCGCGGAGATCGTCCGGGCCGGCATCCTCGGCGTCGACCAGGGCCAGCACGAGGCCGCCGCCGCGCTGGGCCTGCCGCGTGGCCGCCAGCAGCGCCGGATCGTGCTGCCGCAGGCGATGCGCACCGTCGTCCCGACGTCGGTCAACGAGATCATCGGCCTGCTCAAGGGCACGTCCGTCGTCTACGTGCTGGCGTACGGCGAGCTCTTCTACACGGTCGGGGTGATCTACGGCCGCAACCAGCGGGTCGTCCCGCTGCTGCTGGTCGCGGCGATCTGGTACCTCGCGACCACCACGGTGCTGACCGTCGCGCAGTACTACCTCGAGCGGTACTACGCCCGCGGCGCCCTGCGCACGCTCCCGCCGACGCCCCTGCAGCGGCTGCGCGCCCTGCCGCGGCGCGGCCACCTGACCCGCACCGCGCGCACACCCCGCACCACTCCTCGCGACACCGCACCCGCCCGCGACACCGGAGGCCCGGCATGACCACCACGCTGAACCGGACCGCGCCCGCCCCGGTCGCGGCCGACGTCCCGCTGACCGTCCCGGCCCCGGGCGGGCACCTGCAGATCCACGGGCTGCACAAGTCCTACGGCGCCCTGGAGGTGCTGCGCGACGTGGACCTGGAGGTCCGTCCGGGCGAGGTGACCGTGATCCTCGGCCCGTCGGGCTCCGGCAAGTCGACCCTGCTGCGCCTGGTGAACCACCTCGAGCGGCCCGACCGCGGGTTCGTCGCGCTCGACGGCGAGGTGATCGGCTACGCGCACCGCCGGACCCGCCGCGGTCCCGTGCTGCGGGAGCTGACCGAGCGGGACGTGCTGCGCCAGCGCACCCGGATCGGGTTCGTGTTCCAGAACTTCCACCTGTTCCCGCACCTCACCGTGCTGGAGAACGTCGTCGAGGCGCCCGTGCACGCGCAGGGCCGGCGCCGCGACGAGGTCGAGGCCGAGGCGCGGGAGCTGCTCGCCCGCGTCGGCCTCGCCGACAAGGTCGACGCCCGGCCCCGGCAGCTGTCCGGCGGGCAGCAGCAGCGCGTCGCGATCGCCCGCGCCCTGGCGACGCGCCCGTCGGTGCTGCTGTTCGACGAGCCGACCTCGGCCCTCGACCCCGAGCTGGTCGGCGAGGTGCTCGGTGTGATCCGGGCGCTCGCGCACGGCGGCACGACGCTCGTGATCGTCACCCACGAGGTCGGGTTCGCCCGCGACGTCGCCGACACCGTCGTGTTCATGGACGCCGGCGTCGTCGTCGAGCAGGGCCCCGCCGCCCAGGTGCTCGGCGCGCCCAGCCACCCCCGGACCCGCGCGTTCCTCGACAAGGTCCGCTGACCCCCCGTACTCCCACCCCCCTCTCGACCGGAAGGCACCACGATGACCACCACCCCGACGCGACCGCACCCGCGGCGCCGACCCGTCCGAGCCGCCGTCGCGGCCCTCCCGGTCCTGGCCCTGCTGGCCGCGTGCGGCGGGACGTCCGACGCCGCCGAGGCCGGCAGCGAGCTCCAGTCCGCCGCGCAGGCCGCGGGGCTCGAGGTGAACACCTCGCCGGAGCAGGACCGGATCCACACCGCGGAGAACCCGGCCGCGATCGCGCTGCTCCCGCCGGAGCTCGCCGAGAAGGACACGTTCACGGTCGCGGTCAGCGCCTACGTCGCGCCGCTGGCGTTCCTCGCCGACGACGACCAGACGCCGATCGGGAACGAGACCGACATCGCGCAGCTCGTCGCGGACGCGCTGGGCAAGGACCTCGACCTGCAGGTCAAGGCGTGGGCGGACTGGCCGCTGGCCGTCGAGTCCGGGGACGTCGACGCGGTGATCTCGAACGTCACGGTCACCGAGGAGCGCAAGGAGACGTTCGACTTCTCGTCGTACCGCAACGACGAGCTCGGCTGGCTGGTCAAGGCCGGCAGCGACATCACCGAGATCGACGAGGCCGCCGACATCGCCGGCCTGACGGTCGCGGTGGGCTCCGGCACCAACCAGGAGAAGATCCTGCTCGCCTGGGACGAGGAGAACCAGGCCGCCGGGCTGGACCCGGTGCAGGTCGAGTACTTCGAGAACGACGGCGACACCATCCTCGCGCTGCAGTCCGGCCGGATCGACGCGTCGTTCGGCCCGAACGCGACCGCCGCCTACAAGGCCAAGGTCTCCCCGCAGGACTTCACCGTGGTCGGCACGCTCAACGGCGGATGGCCCGACACCGCGCAGATCGCCGTCACCACGCTCAAGGGCAGCGGGTACGCCGAGGCCGTGACGGCGGCGCTCCAGGGCGCGTTCGACGACGGCAGCTACCAGGAGGTCCTGGAGCGCTGGGGCCTGGAGGACGAGGCCATCGAGGCACCCGCGACCAACCCGCCGGGCCTGCCGAAGACGTCCTGACCACGCCCGACCCGTCCCCGCCCCTCGAAGGAGGCACCATGTCCGACACCCGCACCCGGGTCCCGCTGTCCGTGCTCGACCTCGCGGTCGTGCCCGAGGGCGGCACCGGCGCCCGGGCGGTGCGGTCCGCCGTCGACCTCGCGGTCGACCTGGACCGGCTCGGCTACCACCGGGTCTGGTACGCCGAGCACCACCTGTCGCCCGGCGTCGGCTCCGCGTCGCCCGCCGTGCTGGCCGCCGCCGTCGCGGCCCGGACCGACCGGATCCGGGTGGGGTCGGGTGCGGTGCTGCTCAGCACCACGAGCCCGCTGATCGCCGCGGAGCAGTTCGGCACCATCGCCGCGCTGCACCCCGGGCGGGTGGACCTCGGGCTCGGGCGGGCGTTCACCCCGCCGACCGGACCCGCGACGGCGCGACCCGACGCCGCGCCCCGGCCGGTCGACGGGCCCCGCCCGGTCGTCGGGCCGCGGGTCGTCGACGGGCTGTACGTCCCCGGCCCGCCGCCGGTGGACCTGGCGGACTCGGTGCTGCGGGAGCGGCTGCTCGCGCAGAAGCGCGTCGTCGGCGCCTCCCGCACCCCGGCGGCGTTCCGGGACGAGCTCGAGCTGGTGCTCGGGCTGCGCGCCGGCACCTACGCGGAGCCGGACGGCACCCGGCACGTCGCCCCGCCGGTCGAGGGCGCGGCCCTGGACGTGTGGGTGCTGGCGTCGTCGCCGGGGGAGAGCGCCCGCGTGGCGGGGGAGCTCGGCCTGCCGATCGCGGCGAACTTCCACGTCAGCCCGGCGACCACGCTCGACACGGTCGCGGCCTACCGCGCGGCGTTCCGGCCGGGGGTGCTCGCCGAGCCGTACGTGGTCGTCTCCGCGGACGTCCTGGTCGCCGAGACCGTCGACTGCGCCCGGGAGCTCGCGACCCCGTTCGCCGACTGGGTGCTGTCGATCCGGCGGGGGACCGCCGGCGCGATCGCCTACCCCCGGCCCGGCGACGCGGTGCCGTGGGAGGCGCGCGACGCCGCCGAGCGGGCCGTCGTCGCCGACCGCGTCGACACCCGGGTGGTGGGCGACCCCGCGACGGTCGTCGCCCGCCTGGAGACCCTGCAGCGCGTCACGGGCGCCGACGAGCTGCTGCTCACCACCGCCACCCACGACCCGGCGGACACCCGCCGGTCGTTCGCCCTGCTCGCCGAGGCGTGGGGCGCCCCGGCGCCCGCCCGCACGTCCGACGCCGTCCTCGTCAGCTGAAGGAGACCCACCATGACCAGCACCGACCCCGCCGCACCCGCCCTGAAGCCCGCCGCGGACGCGGCCGCCGACGTCGCGCACGGCGCCCTGCTCGTGGACGTCCGGTCCGCCGGCGGCCGGGCCGCGCACGGGGACATCCCCGGCGCGACCCTCGCCGACCGGACCGACCTCGACGCGCTGTTCGGCCCCGCGCACGCCCCGGTCATCTCGATCGACACCCCGGTGGTCGTCGTGTGCGGCTCGCCCGCCGGTTCCGGACCCGTCGCCGAGCAGCTCGCCGCGCGCGGCTACACCGTCACCCACGTCGACGGGGGCTTCCCGGCCTGGAAGGCCGCGGGCCTGCCCGCCACCAACCCCACCGACCCCGCCCAGCCCTGACCACCCGCGCCCCACCCCGCCCCGCCCCCTCCCGCCCCGACCTCCCGCCCCGCCCCTCCCACGCCGCCCTCCCACCCCGCCGAGACAGGACCCGCGCGCCGACTCAGGGCGTTGGACCGACCTGTCTCGGCGCCGCGGCCCCTTCTCGGCGAGGCAACGCGGACGGGGCGGTCGGGGGACGAGGCACCGGGACGGGGCCAGCACCCGAAGGAGAGCCACCATGCCCGTCGAGTTCCTCGGCATCGCGACCGCCAGCGACGCGTCCGAGACGCGCGCCGCCACCACCCGCCCGTTCGACCCCGCGTTCCTGGAGCGGATCGTCCGGGCCCACGAGGACAACGGCTGGACCCGCGTCCTGTTCGCCTACGGGTCGTCCGGCCCCGAGCCCGCCGCGCTCGCCGCGTACACCGCGGCGCGGCTGGAGTCGATCGAGCTGCTGCTCGCGCACCGGCCGAACGTGTCCTACCCGACCTACGCGGCGAAGACGTTCGCCACCCTGGACCAGCTGTCCGGCGGCCGGCTGTCCGTGCACGTCATCACCGGCGGCAACGACCACGAGCAGCAGCGCGAGGGCGACACCCTCACCAAGGACGAGCGTTACGCCCGGACCCAGGAGTACATCCAGATCCTCAAGCGGGCGTGGACCAGCACCGAGGCGTTCGACCACCACGGCCGGTTCTACGACTTCGACGACTTCCACCTCGACACCAAGCCCGCCGACGGTCACGTGCCGACGATCTCGTTCGGCGGGTCCTCGGACGCGGCGTTCCGGGTCGGCGCCGCGGAGGCGGACATCTTCGCGGTCTGGGGCGAGCCGCTGGACCGCACCCAGGAGCAGATCGACCGCGTGCACGCCGAGGCCGCCGCCGCCGGTCGCACCACCCCGCCGCGGATCCACGCGGCGTTCCGGCCGATCATCGCCCCGACCGAGGAGCTCGCCTGGGAGAAGGCGCACCGGGTGCTCGACGCGATCGAGGCGCGCAAGGCGGCGCTCGGGGGCGTGCTGAGCAACCGGCACCCGGTCACCGCGCCGGAGAACGCCGGGTCGCAGCGGCTGCTGGAGATCGCGGCGCAGGGCGAGCGGTTCGACTCGGTGCTGTGGACCGCCACCGCGCGGGCGACCGGCGGCGCGGGCAACTCCAACGCGCTGGTCGGCACGCCCGAGCAGGTCGCCGAGGCGCTGCTGGCGTACTACGACCGGGGCGTGCGGATCATCTCGGCCCGCGGCTACGACCTGCTGGACGACGCCGTCGACTTCGGCCGGTACGTCATCCCGCTGGTCCGCGAGGGCGTCGCCGCCCGGGACCGCGCGGCCGCCGCCGTCGCCGCCTGAGGGGGCGGGGGCGTGCGGTTCCAGCTGCTCGACATCGTGTTCAACCCGCCGCACCCGGTCACGGGCGCGGCGGTGCCCCCGGCGGACCGCCTGGCGCGGACGGTCCGGCACGCGGTCCTGGCCGAGGAGATCGGGTTCGACTCGTTCGCCGTGGGGGAGCGGCACGCCGGCGACGTGCTGTCCTCGGCGCCGACCGTGATCCTCGGGGCGATCGCGGCGTCCACCAGCCGGATCCTGCTGTCGACCGGCGTCACCGTGCTCGCGCTGCTCGACCCGGTGCGCGTCGCGGAGGACCTGGCGACCGTGGACCAGCTGTCCCGGGGCCGCCTCGAGATCGTGATCGGGAAGGGCAACGAGGTGCTGCAGTACCCGCTGCTCGGCCTGGACATCGACAAGCAGTACGAGTACCTGGCGGAGAACTACGAGCTGCTCCGCCTGCTGCTCTCGGAGGAGGACGTGACCTGGGAGGGCCGGCACCGGCACCGCCTGGAGCACGCCACCACGCTGCCCCGGCCGTACGCGGGGCCGTTCCGGATCTGGCACGGCTCGGCGACGTCGCGGTTCGCGGTGGAGCTCGCGGCGCGGTGGGGCGACCCGATCGTGACCGCGAACGCCCTGCAACCGCGGGAGAACTACCAGGTGCTGATCGACCACTACCGTGAGCAGTACGCGGCGCACGGGCACGACCCGGCGCACGCCCACGTCGGGTCGGGGTCCGGCGGGCTGTTCCTCGCCGACACCACGGAGGCGGCGGTGCGGCAGTACCGGCCGCTGTACCAGGGTCAGGTCGACGCGGCCGCGCGGCGCGGCTACGGGGCGGACGCCGTCGGGCGGGCGCCGAGCTTCCGGACCCTCGAGGAGGCGGTCGACCGGGGTCCCGCACTGGTGGGCTCCCCGGAGCGCGTGGCCGAGAAGATCCTCGACTACCACCGGTCGTACGGGCACGTGCTCCAGTCCGTGTCCGTGAACCACCTGCTCGACCCCGCCGAGCAGGAGGACGTGCTGCGCCGGTTCGCCGAGGAGGTCGTGCCGCTGGTGCGCGCCGAGGTGAAGTCCGACCTGTGGACCGAGGCCGACCCGCGGCGCGCGGCGGGCTTCACCGCGGCGTGACCCCGCCGGCCACCACACGAAGATCCGCGATGTGAGAACCCGCGGCGGTTCCTTGACCAGGTCCGCCGCCGAGGGTTCCCTCACCCCCAGGTGACGAGCGCCAGCGCGCAGGCCCGGCTTGCTGGCCAGCAACCCTTCGACGTGACGGGGTGCTCCGGGAACGACCTGACCCGACCGCGACCGCGGACCGGGTAAGCACGGCGACGACACGCCGGAGCGCGCCCCCGCGCGCCCCGGCCGGCGCCCCACCCCGGCCACGGCCGGTGACGACCAGGAGTGCACGCATGACCACCTCCCCCTCGCGACGCGCCACCCGCCCCGCTGCGGCCGCCGCGGCGCTGACGACCACCGCGCTGCTGCTGACGGCCTGCTCCGGCGGGTCGACGGGCACGGGCGCGGCCACCGACGCGGCCGCGTCCGCCGAACCCGTCGCCGGCGGCGACCTGCGGTTCGCCATCACCGTCGACTCCCGGTGCATCGACCCGCAGCAGGTCGGCAACAACGACGCGATCGCCGTCGCCCGGCAGACCGTCGCCTCGCTCACCGCGCAGGACCCGGAGTCCGGCGAGATCGTCCCGTGGCTCGCCGAGAGCTGGGAGATCGACGACGACGCGTCGAGCTACACGTTCCACCTGCGCGACGACGCGACCTACGCGGACGGGACCCCCGTCGACGCCGCGTCGGTCAAGACCAACTTCGACGCGATCGTCGCGCTGGGCGCCACCGCGTCGCTCGGCTCGCAGTACCTCGTCGGCTACGAGGGCACGACGGTCGTCGACCCGCTGACGGTCACCGTCGACTTCGCCGCCCCGAGCGCGCAGTTCCTCCAGGCGTCGTCGACCTTCTCGCTCGGTCTGCTGTCGCCCGCGTCCGCGGCGCTGACGCCCGAGGAGCGCTGCGCCGGCGACTACATCGGGTCCGGCCCGTTCGCGGTCGAGTCGTACACGCCGGACCAGGAGGTCGTGCTGACCAAGGTGCCCGGCTACGCCTGGGGCTCCGCGGCCGACGACCACACCGGCGAGGCCTACCTCGACACCGTCACGTTCCAGGTCATCCCCGAGTCCTCCGTCCGCGCCGGCAGCCTGCAGTCCGGGCAGATCGACGCGACGGCCGCGATCGCCGCGGTGGACCAGCCGCAGTTCGACGGCAACGGGTTCTGGCTGCAGCAGCGCGCCAACCCCGGCGTGGCGTACCAGCTGTTCCCGAACGAGTCGAGCGCCCTCGCGTCCGACGAGGCGGTCCGCGTCGCGATCTCGAAGGGCATCGACCGGCAGCAGATCGTCGACACGGTGCTGACCGAGCGGGACCAGGCGGCGACCGCCGTGCTGTCCCACTCCACGCCGCTGTACGAGTCCCTCGCGGACGACCTGGCCTACGACCCGGACGGTGCCGTCGAGGTGCTCGAGGACGCCGGCTGGGAGCTCGGCGACGACGGCATCCGCGAGAAGGACGGCCGGCGGCTGTCCACCACCGTGACGTTCTGGCAGGACCCGGCGCCGCTGGAGCTCGTGCAGCAGCAGCTGCGCCAGATCGGGGTCGACCTGCAGCTGCAGCACGTCGAGATCGCGGAGTCCACGGCGATCAAGGCCGACGGGGACTTCGACTTCGACTACTACAACCTCACGCGGTCCGACCCGGACGTGCTGCGCTCGGTGTTCTCCGCGAACGCCCGCAACGTGAACAAGCGGACCCCCTCGGAGGTCGACGACCTGCTCGACCGCTCCGCGGCCGCCACCGACCCGGCCGAGCGCGCCGAGCTCGTCACCCAGGCCTCCCGGCTGCTGATCGAGCAGGGGCACGCGATCCCGGTCTACGAGCTCTCGACGACCGTCGCCGCGGCCGACCGCGTGCACGGGCTGGCGTTCGAGGGGTCCAGCCGGATCGACTTCTACGACGCGTGGGTCGACGCGAGCTGATGGGCCGCTACCTCCTGCGGCGCGCCGCCCAGGGCCTCGTGGTGCTCTGGGCGGCGTTCACGCTCGCGTTCTTCGTGCTGTACCTGCTCCCGAGCGACCCGGCGGCCCTGGCCGCCGGCGCCGGGGGCGAGGTGCAGGACGTCGACCCGGCGCTGCTCGACGACCTGCGCGCCCGCTACGGCCTCGACCGGCCCCTGCTGGTGCAGTACGGCGACGCGCTGCTGCACGCGGTCCGGCTCGACTTCGGGCCGTCGTACCAGTCCGGGGCGCCCGCCGGCTCGCTCGTCGCGCAGGCGCTGCCGGAGACCCTGAAGCTGACCGGCGCCGCGCTGGTGCTCGCGGTGCTCGCCGGGACGGCGCTGGCCGTGGCGAGCGTGCTGCCCCGCAGCCGGGCGCTGCGCCAGGTGCTGTCCGCGCTGCCGCCGCTCGGCGTCGCGCTGCCCACGTTCTTCGTCGGCCTCGTGCTCCTGCAGTGGGTGTCGTTCCGCGCGGGTCTGCTCCCCGCGATCGGCAACGCCGGCTGGCAGAGCCTCGTGCTCCCGGCGGTGACGCTCGCGGTCCCGCCGGGCGCGCAGCTCGCGCAGGTCCTGTCGCGCAGCCTGCGCGGGACGCTCGGCGAGCCCTACGTCGAGACCGCCCGGGCCAAGGGCGCCGGCCGGCTCCGGGTGCACCTGGGGCACGCGCTGCGCAACGCGGCCATCCCCGCGTTCACGATGCTCGGCGTGATGGTCGGGGCGCTGCTCGGCGGGGCCGTCGTCACCGAGACGGTGTTCTCCCGGGTGGGGCTCGGCCGGCTGACGGTCCAGTCCGTCAACACCCAGGACGTGCCCGTGGTGCTCGCGATCGTGTCGCTGTCGGCGCTGGTGTTCGTGGTGACCACGCTCGTCGTGGACCTGCTGTACCCCGTGCTCGACCCGCGCATCGAGTCGCGGGGCGTCCCCCGAGAGGCGGTGCCCGCATGACCACCATCGAGATCGCCGACCGGCACGACGCCCGCTCGATCATCCGGCACGGCCGGGTGCGCGGCGCCCGCGCGGCCGGCCCGTGGGCGCGACGTGCGGCCCGGTACCTGGTGCGCCGACCCGGCCTGGTGCTGGCCGGGCTGGTCCTGCTGCTGGTCGCCGCCTGGGCCGCCGCGCCGGCCGTGTTCGCCTCCGGCGACCCCCTGACCGGCGTCCCCGCCGACCGCCTGCAGCCGCCCTCGGCCGCGCACCTGCTCGGCACCGACCACCTCGGCCGCGACGTGCTGACCCGCGTGGTGCACGGCGCGTCGCTGTCCCTGCGCACCACCGTGCTGGCCGTGCTCGTCGGGCTCGTCGTCGGGTCGACCCTCGGCCTGCTCGCCGGGTTCCTGCGCGGCTGGGTGGACGACGTGGTCGGCCGCCTGGTCGACGTGCTGCTCGCCGTGCCGAGCATCCTGCTGTCGCTCGCGATCATCACCGCGCTCGGCACCGGGTCCACGAAGATCGCGGTCGCGGTCGGCGTCGGCGCGGTCGCGACGTTCGCCCGCGTGATGCGCGCCGAGGTGCTGCGCACGTCCACGTCGGTCTACGTGGAGGCCGCCCGGGCGTCCGGCTCGCGCTGGTACGCGGTGCTCGGCCGGCACGTGCTGCCGAACTCCGCCGGGCCGGTGCTCGCGCTGATCGCCCTCGAGCTCGGCGGCGCCGTCCTCGCGGTGTCCGCGCTGAGCTTCCTCGGCTACGGCACCCCGCCGCCCACGCCCGAGTGGGGCTCGCTGGTGTCCGGCGGCCGCGACTTCCTCGCCACCGCCTGGTGGCTGACCACCCTGCCCGGGCTCGTGATCGTCGCGGTGGTGCTGGCCGCCAACCGCGTCGCGCGCGCCCTCGAGACGACGGGAGAGGACCAGTGACCCAGCTGCAGCAGGAGGCCTCGCCCGTCGCGGCGGGTGCGCCCGGCACCCCGGTGCTCGAGATCACCGGGCTGGAGGTCGGCTACCGGGCGGACGGCGGCACGTACCGCGCGGTGCGCGGCGTCGACCTGGTCGTCCGGCCCGGGGAGGTCGTCGCCCTGGTCGGCGAGTCCGGGTCCGGCAAGAGCACGACCGCGCACGCGGCGCTGCACCTGCTGTCCCGCGGCGGCGCCGTCACCGGCGGCACCATCCGCCTCGCGGGCCGGGACGTCTCCGACCTGACCGAGCGCGAGTGGCAGGCCGTCCGGGGACGTGAGGTCGGCCTCGTGCCGCAGGACCCGACGGTGTCCCTCAACCCCGTGCAGCGCGTCGGTGACCAGGTCGCCGAGGTGCTGGTCGTCCACGGGCTCGCGCGGCGCCGTGCCGCCCGGGAGCGGGCGGTCGCGCTGCTCGAGCAGGCCGGCATCGACGACCCGGCCGCCCGCGCGCGCCAGTACCCGCACCAGCTGTCCGGCGGGATGCGGCAGCGCGTGCTCATCGCCATCGCGATCGCGGCGGGCCCGCGGCTGGTCGTGGCCGACGAGCCCACCAGCGCGCTGGACGTGACGGTGCAGCGGCGGATCCTCGACCACCTCGAGACGCTCGTCCGGGACCGGGGCACCGCGCTGCTGCTCATCACCCACGACCTCGGCGTGGCGGCGGACCGGGCCGACCGGATCGTCGTGCTCGAGCAGGGCGTGGTCGTCGAGCAGGGGCCCGCGGCCGAGGTGCTGCGCGCGCCGCAGCACCCGTACACGCGTCGGCTGATCGCCGCCGCGCCGAGCCTGGCGAGCGGGCGGCTGGTGGCGACCGACGTCCGGGTGCCCGTGGCGGCGGCCGATCCCGGACCGGCGGACCCCGTGCCCGCCGCGCCGGTCCTGGAGCTCGACGCGGTCCGCAAGGAGTTCGCCCTGCCGCGCGGCGCGGCGGCCCGGTCGGTCGTGGCCGTCGACGGGGTCGGTCTGCGCGTCGAGCGCGGCCGGACGTACGCGCTCGTCGGGGAGTCCGGGTCGGGCAAGAGCACGACCGCCCGGATCGCGCTGCGCCTCGAGCGGCCGACGTCGGGCCGGGTGCTGTTCCGCGGCGACGACGTGACCGCCGCCCGCGGCGAGACGCTGCGCCGGCTGCGGCGCGGGTTCCAGGTCGTCTACCAGAGCCCGTACGCGTCCCTGGACCCGCGGTTCACGGTCGAGCAGGTCATCGCCGAGCCGCTGCGCGCGTACGGCGTCGGTAGCCGTGCCGAGCGCGCCGACCGGGTCCGCGAGCTGGTCGCCGACGTGGCCCTGCCCGCCGACGTCCTGCGGCGCAGCCCCCGGGAGCTGTCCGGCGGGCAGCGGCAGCGCGTCGCCGTCGCCCGGGCGCTGGCGCTGCGGCCCGACCTGGTCGTCCTGGACGAGCCGGTGTCCGCGCTGGACGTGTCGGTGCAGGCGCAGATCCTCGAGCTCCTGGTGCGGCTCCAGGCCGAGCACGGGCTGACGTACCTGTTCATCTCGCACGACCTCGCCGTGGTCCGGCAGGTGGCGGACGACGTCGGGGTGCTGCACCGCGGCCGGCTCGTCGAGCAGGGCCCCGCGGAGGCGATCCTGCTGGACCCGCGGCAGGACTACACCCGCGAGCTGGTCGCCGCCATCCCCGGCGGGCGCGTGCGGGCGGGGGCGCACCGGTGACCGCGGCGGCGCTGCACGACGTGGTCACGGCGTTCCTGGGCTGACCGGGCCCGGCGGCGCAAAACGCTTCGGGGATGTGGGACGTCCGGCCTAGGGTCGAGGAACCATGCTCGACACCACCACGGCCACCAGCGCCACCGCCACCGACCCCACGACCGCCGGGCCCGACGGAGCCGGAGGTCCCGCCGTGCGCGGTCCCCACGCCGACCCCGCCCGCCGCCTCGACTGGCGCCGGCTGCGCGGTCCCGTCGCCGTGCTCGCGCTGCTCGCGCTCACCGTCGGCGCCGTCGGGTCGGCGCTCGGCACCTGGGTCGCGGGGACGATGGCCGAGGACCCAACCACGGCGGGCCTGCTGCTCCTGCTCGCCTGCCTGGTCGGCGCCGCGCTGGTCGACGCCGCCGGGCAGGTCGCCTGGGCCGGCGTCGTGGACCGGGCGGAGGGCCGGCTGCGCGGCGACCTGCTGAGCGCCGCGCTGCACCAGCCGCTCGCGACCCTGTCCGAGCAGGCCGTCGGCGAGGTCCTGGACCGGGTGGACGACGACACGCACGCGGTCGGCTCGCTCGTCCGCCGGCAGCTGTGGGGGATGGGACGCACCGTGGTCGGCTGCGTGCCGATGTGGGTGGTCGCCGGCCTGACCTGGTGGCCCGCCTGGGCGCTGTTCCCCGTGCTCGGCGTGCTCACCGTCCTGGTGGTGCGCCCGTCGCTCGGGGAGATCGCCCGCCGCAAGGTCGTCGAGGAGCGCGCGTGGACCGACAACGCCGCCGCGTTCGAGGAGGCCGTCGCCGCCCGGGACGACCTGCGCACCAGCCACGGGCAGGCGTTCGCGGTCCGGCGGCTCGCCGAGGCGTCGGCCGTCGTGCACCGCACGCTCGACCGGGTGCTCGCGGTGGAGACCCGCATGACGGCACGCGCGGGCCTGCTGCTGCACGCCCTGCTCGCCGCGGTCGCGGTGGCCGGGGTCGCGCTGGCGGGCGGGGGCGACCTGTCGATCGCCCGGCTCGTCACGCTGTTCCTCGTCACCGCGTCCTTCGTCGGGCAGTTCGACATGCTCGCCCGGCACCTGCCCGACCTCCAGGAGGGCATCGGCGCGGCCATCCGGATCCGCGAGCTGCTCGACTCGCCGCCCGAGCCGACCGGCGGGCTGCCCGTGCCGGACGGACCGCTCGACCTCGAGGTCCGCGACCTGCACTTCGCCTACCAGGAGGGCACGTTCGCGCTGCAGGGCGTCCGGCTGCGGGTGCCCGCCGGCCAGACCGTCGCGCTCGTCGGACGCACCGGCTCGGGCAAGTCCACCCTCGCGTCGCTGCTGTCCCGCGCCGTCGACCCGGAGCCCGGGTCGGTGCTGCTCGGCGGCGTCGACGTGCGCGACCTCGACCTGCAGGCGCTGCGCGCGGCCGTCGGCGTCGTGACGCAGCGCACTGAGATCGTCGCCGGGACGCTCGCGGAGAACATCGCCCTGTTCGCCGACGTGCCCCGGCGCGCGATCGAGGACGCCGTGCGCGAGCTGCGCCTCACCGACTGGGTCGCGGGGCTGCCCGACGGCCTCGACACGGTGCTCGGCCCGGGCGGGACGTCGCTGTCCGCCGGCGAGGAGCAGCTGGTGGCGTTCGCCCGGCTCCTGGTGCGCGACGTCCAGGTGGTCGTGCTCGACGAGGCCACGGCGCGGATGGACCCGCTCACCGAGGCGCGCGTCGTCGCCGCGTCCGAGCGGCTGCTCGGCGGCCGGACCGGCGTGCTGGTCGCGCACCGGCTCGGCACCGTGGAGCGCGCCGACCAGGTCGTGGTGCTCGACCACGGCCGCGTCGTCCAGCAGGGACCGCGCGCCGAGGTCGCGCGCGCCGACGGGCCGTTCCGCACGCTGCTGACGGCCAGCCGGAGCGAGGGGCACGCCGAGGTCCTCGACGACGACGCGGAGCCCGACGGCGACGCGCCGGACGCGGACGCCCCGGACGACGAGCAGCCGGCCGACCTCACCTCCGGCGGTCTCGGCGCCCGGCGTCGGACCGGACCGGCGCCGGTGCTCCCCGAGCCCGGGACCGGCCCGAGCCTGGCGCGCGGCATCGCCCACGCCCTGGTCGTCCGACCGCGGTGGGGCGTGGTCGGCGGCCTGCTGTTCCTGCTGTCCAGCCTGTTCGCCGCCCAGGGCGCGGTCACCGGGTTCTTCTGGGGCCGGACCGTCGAGGACCTGCGCGCCGGCGCGTCGCCGACCCTGCTGGTCGCCGCGATGGTCGTGCTGCTGCTGCTCGTCGCGCCGGTGAACTCGCTCGCGTTCCGGCTGTACCCGAAGTGGTGGATCGAGGTGCTGCTGCGGGTGCGGATGTCCGTGCTCGTCGGGCAGACGCGGCAGCACCGGCTGCGCCGCACCCCGCCGGGGGAGGTCGTCGCCCGCGGGCTCGACGGCGACCGGTTCGTGCTCTACGCGGACCGGTGGGTCGACCTCGTCAACGGCCTGGTGCTGGTCGCGGTCACCGCCCTGCTCAGCTGGTCGCTGCTCGCGGGCGCGGTGCTGCTGTCCGTGCTCGTGGTCAGCGCGGCGTGCGCGCTGGTGGGCCGGCCGGTCGCCGGGCGGTCCGCCACCCGGTCCGCCGCGGCGCGTGCGGGGTTCGGCCGGTCGCTCGTGTCCGCGCTGGACGCCGCGCGGACCGTGAAGCTCGCCGCCCGCACGCCGGAGGTGCACGCGCACCTGCGGTCCGTGGACGCGGGCCGGGTCGAGGCCGCGGTGTTCGAGCACCGGGTGCAGGCCGTCCTCGACGGCGTGCCGATCGTCATGGTCCAGGCCGGCGTCGTCGCCGCGTGGGGCGTGTTCCTCGCGGGCGGCTGGGACCTCGGCAGCACGCTGCTCGTGGCCGGCGCGGTCGCCGGGTTCAACTGGTTCGGCCAGGTCGCGGGCGCCGTCATCACCGAGGCGCCCGGCACCCGCAGCTGGCAGCGGATCACCGCGGAGCTCGCCGGCGGCGCCGACCTCGCCGCGCTGCCCGACGACGTCGACCTGGCCGCCGGCACCGCACCCCGGCCCGCGCCGGACCACCGCGACCGGCTCGACCGCCTCGAGGTGCGCGGGCTGTCCGCCGTGCACGACGACGGGACCATCGGCGTCAGCGGCGTCGACCTCGCCGTCGACCGCGGCGACCTGGTGCTGCTGCTCGGGCGGGTCGGCGCGGGCAAGTCGAGCCTGCTCGCCGCGCTCGCCGGGCTGATGGAGCACACCGGCCGCGTCGTCTGGAACGGCACCGAGGTCACCGACGCGCAGACGTTCCTGCGCCCCGGGCGGGTCGCGCACGTCGCCCAGGTGCCGCGGGTGCTGTCCGGGACGTTCGCGGACAACGTGCGCCTCGACCACCCGCGCGACGTCGCCGGGCCGCTCGACGCCGCTCGGCTCACCACCGACGTCGCGGAGGCCGGCGGCCCGGACGCGCTCGTCGGGCACCGCGGCGTGCGGCTCTCGGGCGGTCAGGTGCAGCGGCTCGCGCTCGCCCGCGCCCTCGCGACGGACGCCGAGGTGCTGCTCGCCGACGACGTGTCCAGCGCCCTCGACGCCGCCACGGAGATCGAGCTCTGGCAGTCCCTGCGCGAGCGCGGCACCACCGTCATCGGCTCCACGTCCAAACGCGCCGCGCTGTCCCGGGCGGACCGGGTCGTCGTGCTCGAGGACGGGGCGGTCGCGGCCGTGGGACCGTGGACGGAGCTCGCCGCGCGGTGGGGCCACCTGGCGGGCTGAGACCTGGCAGGGTGGCGCGTGGCGCGCCGGGGACCCGGCAGGTCGGGAGCACCGGCGTGGGGCTGGTCGATGACGAGGGGGCGGCATGGCGGAGCACGAGGACCGGGACCGCGGCGACGACCGCCCGACGTCGGACACGCGGCTGCCCGGCGAGCGGCCCGGGCTCAACGGCGACCCCCTCGGTGCCGCCTTCCGCGACGGACCGCGGCGCCGGCCCCAGGGCGTCGGCGCGCAGCTGCTGACCGCCCTGCCGTTCGTCGTGCTCGCCGTGGTGGTCCTGGTCGTCGCGACGCGCTGACCGGCCCGGACGCTGCCCGGCCGGGACCGTGCGGCGTCCGCGGGCCGGGGTTCAGGCCGGGCGGGTCCAGAGCACCGCGTACCGGAACAGCGCCAGCCGCCGCCACCGCGCGCCCGGCAGCGCGTCGGCGGCGATGAGGCGCGTCTGGTCGTAGGTGTGCGGGAGCTGCGCGCGCACCGGCGCGGTGTGCTCCCAGTAGCCGCGGGTCCGGGCGAGCACCTGGTGCTGCACGATGCCCGGCAGGTCCGCCAGGTAGACGCGGGGCCGGGCGTTGCGCGCGCAGCCGATCACGACCAGCCGGCCGCCGGGTGCGGTCAGCTCGCCGAGCCGTCGCAGCCCCGCGTGCAGGTCGGGCAGGTGGTGCACCGTCGCGACCGAGGTGACCACGTCGTAGCCGCCGACCGGCAGCGGCGCGGTCCGGACGTCCCCCAGCAGCCACCGCACGTCCGCCCCGGTCCCGGCCGCGCGCGCGAGCACCGCGGCGTCCGCGTCGAGCCCGGTCACGTCCGGCACCCGCTCCCGCAGGTCGGCGGCGAGCAGGCCGTCGCCGGTGCCGACGTCGAGCGCCGTGGTCGCGCCGCGGGGGACCTGACGCAGCACGAACCGGTGGTAGTGCGTGCTGTGGTTCCAGCGTCGCCGCAGGTCGACCGGCACGGCGGGCCCCCTCCCGGGCGCCGCCCGGTGCGCCGCCACGCGACGAACCTACGACCTGCGGCCCGGTGCCGCGGGTGGTCCGGCTGGGTAGCCTCGGGCCATGACGACGCTCATCGCCGAGGACCTGCTGCTCCTGCTGCTCGACGACGTGAAGGGCACCCCCACGTCCTCGTACCTGGACACCGCGCTCGGCGGCGCGCTGCTGGTCGAGCTCGCGCTGGCCGAGGCGGTGCACGTGCAGGAGCGGACCAGCGTCTGGTCGTCGGCGAAGGTGCTGGTCGACCCCGGTGTTGCCGTCGCCGACCCGGTGCTCGGTGCGGCGCTGACCCGTGTGGCCGAGCGGGAGCGGTCCGCGTCGGACCTGGTCAACCGCCTGGGCAAGGGCGCGAAGGACGCGCTCGCCGACCGCCTCGTCGAGCGCGGCCTGCTGACCCGGCACGACGACCGGGTGCTCGGGCTGTTCCCGCGCACCCGGTGGCTCGCGGCCGACACCCGCCACGAGGGCGCGGTCCGGGGCGCGCTGACGGCCGTGCTCGTCCAGGGGCTCGCGCCCGACGCGCGGACCGGGGCGCTCGTCGCGCTGCTCGCGGCCGTCGACAAGGCCCCGTCCGCCGTCGACCACCCCGGCGTCCCCGCGCGGGAGATCAAGCGCCGGGCCAAGCAGGTCGCGGAGGGCACCTGGGCCGCGAAGGCCGTGCAGGACGCGATCGCGGCGTCCGTCGCGGCGATCACCGCGGGCATCACGGCGGCGACGGTCGCCACGACGGCATCCTCCTGACGCTGCCCGCCCGGGCGGACGCGCCGAGACAGGACGTCCGCGCCGAGACAGGACCCCGCAGCGCCCGATGTCGACGCGCACGCCCTGTCTCGGCAGCGGGCTGACGGCTGCGGCTGGCGGCTGCGGCTGGCGGGCAGCCCGACGGACGGGCGCCCGGGGTCAGGGCAGGAGCGACTCGATGGCCTGGACGACCTCGGGGGCGTCGGGGAGCGTGCGGGGGCGGAAGCGGCGGGCGCGGCCGTCGGGGGCGACGAGGAACTTCTCGAAGTTCCAGGTGATCCGCCCGGCCTTGCCGTCGTCGTCGGGGACCTGGGTGAGCTCGGCGTAGAGCGGGTGCGCGTGCCGGCCGTTGACCTTGGCCTTCTCGAGCATCGGGAACGTGGTGCCCCAGGTGGTCGAGCAGTACTCCTCGATGGCCTCGGCGGAACCGAGCTCCTGGAGGAACTGGTTGCTCGGCACGCCGACGACCGTGAACCCCCGCGGGCCGTAGGCGCTGTGCAGGGCCTCGAGCTGCTCGTACTGCGGGGCCAGGCCGCACCGAGAGGCGACGTTGACCACCAGCGCCACCCGGCCCTCGGTGAGCGCGCCGAACGTGGTGTCCTGACCGCGGAGCGTCCGGACCGGGATGTCGTCGAGCTGCATGGCGGCGACGCTAGCAGCGTCGGTCGGGCGCGGCCTCAGGGGTGGATCCACCCGGGGAGCAGCGGGGCGACGACGGCCCCCACGCCGACGACGCCGGCGACCACCGCGACGACCCCGGCGGCGAGCAGCGCGTCACGGCGGTCGAGGGGTACGGGGCGCCAGAGGGTGCGCGGGCGGTCGGACAGCCCGCGCGACTCCAGGGCCAGGGCGGTGCGCTCGGCGGCCCGGACCGAGACGACCAGCAGGGCGAAGGCGCAGCGGCCGAGGTCGGCCGGGCCGGTGCGGGGTCGGCCGTCGCGGCCCAGCGGTGCGCGGACCAGGTGCGCCGCGCGGATGTGCGCCCACTGCGCGGGCAGTGCGGCGAGCATCCGGTGCCCGGCCAGCAGCGCGTACGCGTACCGGGGGCTGAGCCGGGCGTGCTGGGTGAGGCTGACCATGAGGGCGCGCGGGGGCGTGCTGGCGAGGAACCCGACGGTGAGCACGCCGATCACCAGGCCGCGCAGCGCGAGCGCCGTGCCGATCACCAGGCCCTCGTGGGTGATCCGCACGGGCGCGCCGGTGAGGACCGGGGTGCCGGGGCGGCTCAGGGCGTTCACCAGGACGAGGCCGACGCCGAACGTCCAGAACGGCACCTGCGCGGTGAGCAGCGCGCGACCGCGGACGCCCGCCGCCACGCGCACGGTGACCAGGCCCAGCAGGTACAGCGCCAGCAGGGTGACGGGGTCGAGCAGCAGCAGCGTCGCCAGCGAGACCCCGAGCAGCACCGCGGCCTTGACCGTGGGGTTGCGGGCCGCCAGCGCGCTCACGGGGCGACCCCCGCTGCCGCGTCGACGCCGCGCAGCGCCCGGTCGTCGAGCTCCCGCAGCGCGTGCCGCAGCTGTCCGAGGTCGTCGACCGCGTCGGCGAGCCAGCGCAGCACCCGCGGCACCCGCAGCCGGGCGGCGTCCAGCAGCCCGGGGTCGCGCAGCAGCGTGAGCGGCCCGACGTCCGCGATCAGGCGCCCGTCGGTGACGACGAGCACCCGGTCCGCGGTGCCGGCGACCGCCCGCAGGTCGTGGCAGGAGAACAGCACGCCGCGGCCCTGCGCCGCGGCGGCGGTCAGTGCTCGGAGCGCCGCGACGGTGCCGTGCCGGTCGAGACCGAACGTCGGCTCGTCGGCGAGCAGGAACGGCCGGTCGTGCACGTGCGCCGCGGCGAGGCCGAGACGGCGTTGCTGCCCGCCGGAGAGCTGGTGCGGGTGGTGGTCGGCGTGCCCGGTGAGGTCGAACCGCTCGAGCACGTCGGTGACCCGCGCGTCCGTCGCCGGCCCGCGGGGCAGTCCGGCGGCGACCTCGGCGCGCACGGTCGTCCGGGACAGCTGGTGCTCGGGGTTCTGCAGCACCAGGCCCGCGCGGGGTCCGGTCACCGTGCCCGCGGCGGGGCGGGCGACCCCGGCCAGACAGGCGAGGAGCGTCGACTTGCCGCTGCCGTTCGGGCCGACCAGGGCGACCACCTCGCCGGCCCGGAGGGTCAGGTCGACGTCGTGCAGCACGGGGGCGACGTCCCGGCGCCGGCGACCGGGTGCCGGCGGGGGAGCGACGGCCAGCCCGCGGGCGACCAGCGTCGGCCCGGCACCGCGGGGCACGACCGGGGACGCGGGTGCCCGCGCCGCGAGGTCCAGCACGCGCCGCTGGTGGTCGGGCGACCCGACCGGACCGCCGAACGCCGCGGCGAGCTCCACGTCGAGCGGCAGCCAGCAGCCGCGGGCGAGCAGGTCGGCGCCGGCCCGGCTCGCGACGTCGGCGGCGGGGCCGTCGTGCGTGACGCGGCCCTGCCGGTCGAGCACCACCCACCGCCCGGGCAGGCCGTCGAGGCCCGCGTCGCCCGCGAGCTCGTCGAGCCGGTGCTCGACCAGGACGCAGGCCGCCCCGGTCCGGTCCCGGGCGGCGGCCAGCGCGGACCGGACCGCTGCGACCCCGTCGGCGTCGAGCATCGAGGTCGGCTCGTCGAGCAGCAGCAGGGCGGGCCCGGGCGCGAGGGCCGCCGCCAGGGCGACCCGCTGCAGCTCCCCGCCGGACAGCCCGTCGGTGCGCCGGTCGCGGAGGTGCGCGGCGCCGGTGACGTCCAGCGCGCGGTCGACCGCGGCGCCGATCCGGTCGGGGTCGACGCCGAGGTTCTCCAGCGGGAACGCCACCTCCTCGTCGACGTCGGGCAGGCACACGCCGGTCTCGGGGTCCTGCGCGAGCACGCCGACGACGTCGGCCAGCCCGGCGACGGTCGTCGTGGCGACGTCCCGGCCGGCGACGCGGACCCGCCCGGTGACCTGGGCGGGCACGACGTGCGGGACGGCGCCGTGCAGGCAGCGCAGCACCGTGGACTTGCCCGCCCCGGACGGCCCGAGCAGCAGCACCTGCTCCCCGGGCGCGACGCGCAGGTCGACCGGCCCGACGCCGTCGCCGGTCGCGAACACCGCCTCGAGCGCCTCGGTGTGCAGGACCGGCACGGCGTCGTCGGTCGCGGCGTCAGCGGTCACGACGCACCACGGCGGGTTCGAGGTCCCGCTCCGCGCGGACGATCGCGAACCCGTCCAGCACCCCGGTCCGGCGCAGCGCGTCGACGAGCACCTTCGCGAGCAGCCCGCCGAGCAGCACCCCGGACGCGACCTGGAGGCCGAGCCGCAGCAGCAGGATGTCCTGCCCGTACCAGCCGAACCGCACGGCCGACCAGGCGAACACGAGCCCGGCGCCGAGTGCGCCCGACACCGCGAACCGGGCCCAGCCGAACCGCCGGTACCGGCCCAGCGCGAACGGCAGCTCGCTGCCGAGTCCCTGGATCGCGGCGGCGACGAGCAGCAGCGGCCCGACGGGGGAGCCCAGGAACACCACCTCGACCACCGACGCGATCACCTCGGCGAGGATCCCGACGCCGGGGCGGCGGATCACCGCGACGGCCACGGGCGCGACGATCAACCAGCCGCCGAGCAGCACATGCTGCGCGAGGTCGCCGGCCGGTCCCATCAGCACCGCGAGGGCGTTCCACGCCTGGACGAGCGCCCAGTACAGGAAGCCGAAAACGACGCCCAGCATCACGAGCAGCACGATCTCCTTGAGCTCGAGACGGGCCCGCCGGGTCGGCCCCGGCCCCGCGTCACGCACCGGCGTGGGACGGGCTGTTGAGCGACAGGGTCAGGTGGCTCGTGACGTGCTGCACGCCGCGGCCCACCGTCGTCCACGCGCCGACGACGGCCTCGAGCACCGCACCGAGGTCGCCCTCGAGGCGGGTAACGAAGTGCTCCGAGGCGCGGACGGTGCCGCCCGCCCGGGCGAGCGCGATCGCGGCCTCGATGTCGCGCATGTGGTCCGGCTCGACCCCGGCCCGGACGTCGTCAGCGAGCGGGTAGAGCGCCCACTCGGCGGCGGCGAACCGGCCGGTGCGCCGACCGGTGGGCGGCTCGACACCGCGAGGTCCGGCGCCGCCCGGCAGGTCGCACCGGACCTCCCCGGGGCAGCCGCGGGACAGGTGCACGGTGACGGCGGCGTGCTCGCCGGACGCCGCGACGGCCTCGGTCAGGTCGGTCAGCCAGCGCAGCAGGTCGGCCTCGTCGCCGCCGGCATAGGTGCTGACGTCGCCGGTGCGCAGGACGAGCCCGGCGGGGTCGGCGGCGGCGAGCGCGCCGCGGATCACGTCGACGTAGCGGTCGGCCATGACGGCGACGGTGACGCGCGCGCCGACGCCGAACCGCACCGGGTCGGCGGTCAGGTCGGCGGCCGGCTCGGCGGCGCGGGCGAGGGTGGTGGGGGCGGTGTCGGTCATCGGCGTCCTCCGTGCGTCGGTCGGCACGGGAGGACGGCGGACGGGTGCCCGGCGCCCTGCATTCGCTTCCTGCGCTGGCATGACCCAGATCAGGTTCAACGGTCGGAGTTCGAGTACTCCCTCTCAGCCCGGCTCACCGGACTCCCGTGCTTCGACCGGAACGCTAGCACCCGGCCGCGCGCACGAGCAGGGGTCAGACCTTCCCCTGGATCAGCCGGTGCCAGTAGATCTGCGGCTCGAGGTACCGGTCGAACAGCAGCAGGCTGCGGCGAGGCCGGGCGAGCTCGGGGAACGGCAGGGTCGGCAGCGGGCGGCCGTCGCGGTCGTGCTCGGCGAGCAGCAGGTGCCGCAGCGAGGTGGTGACGGGCGCGACCGTGTAGCCGTCGTAGCGCCGCATCCCGCCGCGGGTCCGGCGGGCCCGGATGTTCCGGGCGACGACCGGCACCTGCCGGCGCAGCGCCCCGCCGGAGGGCACCGTCGCGACCGCCGCCGCGTCGCCGAGCCCCCACACCCGCGGGTGGGTGCGGTGCTGGAGGGTGCCGGGGTCGACGTCGACGAAGCCCTCGGCGTCGCCGAGCCCGCTGTCCGTGACCCACGCCGGCGCGCGGTGCGGCGGGGCGAGGTAGAGGGCGTCGTAGGGGAGGTTCGCGGGGCCGTCGTCGCCGGACACGTGCAGCGCGCGGTCGTCGGGGTCGACGGCGTCGAGGCGCACGCCGGTCCGCACGTGGACGCCGTAGTCCGCGGCGGCCGCGCGCAGCTCGCGGTCCGCGCGGGCGTGCTGCACCAGGTGCGGGGCCTCGACGAGCAGGTCGACGCGGATGTCCCCGAGCACGCCGGTGCGCCGCCAGTGGTCGGCGGCGGCGAACAGCGGCTTCAGCCCGACCGGGGCGCACGGGGTGTGCCGGTCCGCGATCGCGAACACGGCGCGGCCGGCGGTGAGGGCGGACAGCATCGTCCAGGTCCGCTCGGCGAGCTCGGGCAGGTAGCTCGTCGCGGCGTGCGGGGTGGCGACGGCCGCACGGGACCCGGGGACCGCGTCCCAGTCCACCTGGGACCCGGGGCAGACGGCGAGGTCGCCGTAGCCGAGCTCCGTCCCGTCGGCGAGGTGCACGACGGACCGCCCGGGGTCGACGCGCACCACGTGGTCGGCGTAGCGGTGCACCCCGGCGGGGACCACCTCGTCCTGCGGCCGGCGCAGCTCGTCGAGGGTCGCCGTGCCCGACGCCACGTACGACAGCATCGGGCGGTAGTGGTGGACGCTCGCCGGCTCGACCACGGCGACGTCCCGGCACCCGTCGCGCCGCAGCCGGCCCGCCAGGGACAGGCCGGCGTTGCCGCCGCCGATGATGAGGACGTCGTGCCGCTGGGGGGTGCTCATGGTGCGCCTCGCTCCGTCGTCGTGCGGGGCCCGGGTCCTGAGCCTCGGGGTGCTGCGGCCACGCTAGGCGAGCCGGGACGTGCCCGCCGGTCGGGACGCGGATTGCCAGATGAGGTAAGGCTTGGCTAATGTCCCGCACGTGCCCGCCCACCCCGCCGCGATGACCGCCGCCGACGTCAGCATCGGCTACGGCGGCGACCCCGTCGTCACCGGCGCCACCGTCGACCTCGCCGCCGGCCGCGTGACCGCGCTGGTCGGCCCGAACGGGTCGGGCAAGTCGACGCTGCTGCGCGGCATGGCCCGGCTGCAGCGGCTGTCCGCCGGCGACGTGACCCTGGGCGGCGCCGACGCGTCCCGGCTGTCGGCCCGCGACTTCGCGCGTCAGGTGACGCTGCTCGCGCAGCAGCGGCCGACGCCCGCCGGGATCACGGTGCGCGACGCCGTCGAGTTCGGCCGGCACCCGCACCGGCAGGGCTGGCGCGGCACCGACCCCGACGGGCACGACGCCGTCGACCGGGCTCTGGAGCTCGCCGGGATCGCCGACCTCGCGGGCGACGACATCGACGCCCTGTCCGGCGGCCAGGTGCAGCGCGTCTGGTTCGCGTCCGCGCTCGCGCAGGACACCGGGGTGCTGCTGCTCGACGAGCCGACCAACCACCTCGACCTGCGCTACCAGGTGGAGGTGCTCGAGCTGATGCGCGCGCTCGCGGACGTCCACGACGTCGCGGTCGGCGTCGTGCTGCACGACCTCGAGCAGGCCGCCGCCGTCGCCGACCGGGTGCTGGTGCTCAGCGCCGGCCGGGTCGTCGCGGACGGGCCCCCCGAGCAGGCGCTCACGTCCGCGCTGCTCAGCGAGGTGTACGAGATCGACGTCGACGTGCACGCCGACCCCCGGACGGGCCACCTCGCGGTGCGCACCCCGCGGCTGGCGCTGCGGCGGGTCGCCGCCGTGGAACCGGCGCCCGTCGGCGCCTGAGGCACCCCGACCAGACCACCGCCGCACCACCGGTGCGGCGCCGAGGGGCGAGACGCGCGGAGCCCCGGAACCCACCCGCGCAGACACGAGGAACCATGACCACGCGACGCACGCTGACCGCCCTGGTGGCCGTCGGCGCGCTGGCTGCCCTGGCGGCCTGCGGCACCACCGACGAGCCCACCTCCGACGCCTCCACCCCCGCGGCGGACGGCGCGGGCGCGGTGTCGATCACGGACGACCGCGGCGAGACCGTCGAGCTCGACGCCCCCGCGACCCGCGTGGTGTCGCTGGAGTGGATGCAGACCGAGATGCTCACCTCGCTCGGGATCACCCCGGTCGGCGCGGCCGACGTCGAGGGCTACACCTCGTGGGTCGGCACCAGCGTGCCGCTGGTCGGCGAGCCCGAGGACGTCGGCACCCGCGGCGAGCCCTCGGTCGAGGCCATCGCCGCGCTCGAGCCGGACCTCATCATCGGCGTCACCTCCTCGATCCCCGAGGGCGCGATGGAGCAGATGGAGCGGATCGCCCCGGTCGCGCTGTTCGACGGCGCGGACGCCGCCGACCCGATCGGCTACGTCGAGCAGACCTTCCGGTCCGTCGCCACGCTGGTCGGCGAGGACGACGCGGCCGACGAGGTCGTCGCGGCCTCCGAGGCGAAGGTGGCCGAGAACGCCCAGACGCTCGCCGACGCCGGGCTGGCCGGTACGCCGGTCGTGTTCGCCTCCCCGTACGCCGAGGGCGCGAACGTGACCATCCGGATGCACGGCCCGCGCACCGCGTTCCAGGCCGTCGCCGACGAGATGGGCCTGACCGCCGCGTGGACCGACCCGGGCGACGACGCGTACGGCCTGTCGTACGTGGACGTCGAGGGCCTGACCGCGCTGCCGGCCGAGACCCGGTTCCTGTACTGGGGCAACGACTCCGAGGACGACGTCGTCGAGACCTCCCTCGCGTCGAACCCGGTCTGGCAGTCCCTGCCGTTCGTGCAGCAGGGCCACGTGTCCCGCGCGGGCGTCGGCATCTGGGCCTACGGCGGCCCCGAGTCGCTGGCCGGCTGGTCGGACGACCTCGTCGCGCAGCTCACCGCCGCCGAGTGACCCGCACCCGCTGAGCACGCCGTGACGACCCCACCGACCACCGCCGCCCGGCGGCCCGACGCCCCGCGCGTCCGGGCCGCCGGTCCCGGCGCCGTCCCGCCGGCCCTCGCGGGTGTCCCGGACGGCACCGGGCGGGACCGGCAGCCGGTGCGGGTCGTCGTCGTGCTCGCGCTCCTGCTCGCCTGGCTGGCGGCCGCCGCCGCGTGGCACCTGACCCAGGGCACCGCCGACGTGACCGTCGCCGAGCTCTGGCGGGCGCTCACGGGGCAGGGCGACCTCGACCAGGCGGCCGCGGTGGTCACGGCGTCCCGGCTGCCGCGGCTCGCGGCGGGCGTGCTGGTCGGCTGCGCGCTCGGCGCGTCGGGCGCCGCGCTCCAGGGCGTGGCGCGCAACCCGCTGGCCGCCCCGGACACGCTGGCGGTCAACGCCGGCGCGTACGTGGCGGTCACCGCGGCGGCCGTCTTCGGCGCGACGCTCGGGGCGATCCCGAGCGTCGTCGTCGCGTTCGTCGGCGGCCTCGCCGCGGCGGGGCTGGTCATCGCCCTGTCCGGCGGGGCGGCCGCGTCGCCGGTCCGGCTGGTGCTCGGCGGCTCCGCGATCACCCTCGGCCTGGTGTCGGTGACCCAGGCGATGCTCGTGCTGTTCCCCTGGGAGACCCAGGGCCTGTTCGCGTGGGGTGCCGGGTCGCTCGGCCAGAACGGCATGGGCACCGTCCGCGCCGTGCTGCCGGTCGTGCTCGTCGCGCTCGCCGGGCTGCTGCTGCTCGGCCGGCGGATCGACCTGCTGCAGCTCGGCGACGACGCAGCCCGGTCGCTCGGCGTCGACGTCGGCCGCACCCGGCTGGTGGGGGTCGTGCTGGCGGTGCTGCTCGCCACCTGCGCGGTGACGGTCACCGGGCCCATCGGGTTCGTCGGGCTGTGCGCGCCGCTGCTGGTCCGGCTGCTCGCGACGTGGGTGCGGCCGCTGGCGCGCCACCGGCTGCTGATCCCCGCTGCGGGGGTCGCCGGAACGGCCCTGGTGCTGACCTCGGACGTCGCCCTGCGCGCGGTGTTCGGCCCGGTGAGCGGCGTGACCGTGCCGACCGGCGTCGTCACCAGCCTGATCGGCGCCGTCGCCCTCGTCCTGCTCGCCCGACGCGCCCGCGCCGCGCTGGAGCCGGACACGCTCGTCACGCTGCGGGCCGGGACCGCGCTGTCCCGCCGCGCGCCCGCCGTGGTGCTCGGCGTCGTGGCCGTCCTGGCCGTCGCCGCCCTGGTCGCCGGCGTGCTGCTCGGCGACTCGACCGTGCTGCTCGGCGACGTGCAGAACTGGCTCGCCGGCCGCGCGTCGGTGCGGCTCGACATCATCCTCGACTCCCGGGTGCCGCGCGTGGCCGCCGCCCTGCTCGCCGGCGCGTGCCTCGCGCTGGCCGGCGGGCTCGTGCAGGCCGTCACCCGCAACCCGCTGGCCGACCCCGGTGTGCTCGGCGTCGCGCACACCGCGGGCCTCGGCGCGGTGCTGGTCATCGTGCTCGTCACCGGGCCGTCGTTCGCCCTGGTGTTCACCGGGGCGCTCGTCGGGGCCGTCGTCGCGGGCCTGCTCGTGTTCGGGGTGAGCGCCGGGACCGGCGCCGCCGCCGGGCGGATGGTCCTCGTCGGACTCGGCACCGGCGCGGGCGCCAGCGCGATCACGACGCTGCTGCTGGTCCGCACCGACCCGTGGAACCAGAACCGCGCGATCACCTGGCTCGGGGGCTCGACGTTCGGCGCGGGCACGCCGCAGCTGGTGCCGATGGCGGTCGCGCTGCTGATCGGCGTGCTGGTCGTCGCCCGGACGCACCGCGACCTCGACCTGGTGCAGGTCGACGACGTCACCCCGCGGGTGCTCGGCGTCGACGTGCCCCGGTCGCGGTACGCGCACCTCGCCCTGGCCGTGCTGCTCACCGCCGCCGCCACCGCCGCCATCGGGCCGATCGCGTTCGTCGGGCTGGTCGCGCCGCACGCCGCGCGGATGCTGATCGGCAAGCGGCACCGCTGGCTGCTCCCGACGACCGTGCTGCTCGGCGCCACCCTGGTCGCCGTGGCGGACGCGGTGGGCCGGACGGCGATCGCCCCCGCCCAGCTGCCCGCGGGGCTGGTCACGGCCGTCGTCGGGACGCCGTACTTCCTGTGGCTGCTCTGGCGCATGCGCGCCCGCCGCTGACCCACCCCCGCGCCGCTCGCCGGTGGCGGGGGGCGGGTGGCCGGGGTAGAAGGGACGCACCACCGTCCCTCTCGAACGGCAGGAGCCTGCGATGGCGCAGCGCACCCCCTGGTCCCCGCGGCGCGCTCTCGTCGCCGGAGCCGCCTCCGTCCTGATCGCGCTGCCGCTGCTCGCGGTCCCGGCCGCGGCTGGCGCGGGCGGTGCGGGCGGCCCGTCCGGCGGCGGGCACGGCGGTGGCGGACCCGGTGGCGGGGGAGCGGTCGGGACGTACGCCAACCCGGTGAGCGCCGGGTTCGCGGACACGTACGCCGACCCGGCGGTCGTCCGCGGGCAGGACGGCTGGTGGTACGCGTACGGCACGACCGACCCCCTGCGCGAGGGCGAGGGCACCCGGCACCTGCTGCCGGTGTCGCGGTCGGCCGACCTCGTGACCTGGGAGTACGTCGGCGACGCGTTCACCGAGCCGACGCTGCCCACCTGGGCGGACACCGACCCGGACCGGCTCGCGGCGCTCTGGGCGCCCGACGTGCGCTACGTCGACGGCGAGTACCGGCTCTACTACGTCGTCACCCAGACGACCCTGACCCCGGGCGCGGGCGACGGGGCGATCGGGGTCGCGACCGCCCCGACCCCCACCGGCCCGTGGACCGACTCCGGCGACCCCGTCGTCGACCCGCGGCCCGGCGGCGGCGGACCGGACGACTTCCTGTGGACGTTCGACCCGCACCACGTCGTCGGCCCGGACGGCACCGAGCACCTGTTCTACGGGTCCTACTACGGCGGCATCTGGGTCACCGAGCTCGACGCGACCGGGACCGAGGCGGTGGGCGCGCCGACCCGGGTGGCCGTCGACAACAAGTTCGAGGGCGCGTACGTCGTGCAGCGCGACGGGTTCTGGTACCTGTTCGCGTCGACCGCGAACTGCTGCGCCGGGCCCACGACCGGGTACAGCGTGCAGGTCGGCCGCGCGACGGACCTCACCGGGCCGTACCTGGACCGCGAGGGCGTGCCCCTCGACGGGTCGCGCGCGGGCGGCACCCCGGTGCTGACGCCGAACGGGAACGCGTGGGTCGGCACCGGGCACAACGCCGTCGCCACGGACCTGGCGGGCCAGGACTGGATCGTCTACCACGCCATCGACCGGGCGGACCCGTACCTGGATGGCACCGACGGCGTGAACGAGCGCCCGATGTTGATCGACCGGCTGGACTGGGTCGACGGCTGGCCGGTGGTGAACGGCGGCGCGGGTGCGTCCGAGGGCGAGCAGACCGCACCGGTGACGGACGGCCGCGCGGTGACCGGGTTCGACGCCGGGACCGGGTCCCCGTTCCGGGGCGCGTCCTGGCGCACGGAGCCGACGGACCCGCAGGGCGGCCCGCACGCCGTGTCGCGGCGCGCGGGAGCGCTGCTCACCCGCGAGCCGCAGCGTGTCCCGGTGCGGGTCGAGGGCGATCTCCGGCTCGACGGGACGGCGGCCGGCGGAGTGGTCGCGGGCCAGGCGGGCTCGGGCCGCGGCGACCGGCACGACGACGCCGACTGGTCGCGCGCGGACGGCGGCCGGGGCGGCAGCGGGCGACCGTCCGGCGTGAGCGCGGTGGTCGACCCCGGCGCCGGGCTGCTCGTGCTGAGGTCCGGGTCGGGCGAGGCCACCGCCCCGCTGCCCCCGGGCGTCGACTGGTCGACCTGGCACGCCGTGGTCCTCGAGCTCGACGGCCGCACGGCGCGCGCGGAGGTCAGCCAGGCGCGCCTCGGCGACCCGCTGGCCGCGGTGGCGCTCGACCTGCCGCGCCGGGTCGGCGCCGGTTCGGCGGGTGCGGTCGCCCGCGGCGCCGGGGTGCACGTCGACGACCTCAGCGTCGTGCCGCTCGCGGGCGACGACGTCGTGCCCGTGCCGCTGCCGACCACCGGGACCCTGACGGACGACGTGACGTTCGACGCGGACCTCGGCGCGGGCTGGACCGCGCTGCGGGCGCCCGAGGTCACGGTCGCGGACGGCGCGCTGGTCTGGCCGGTGGAGCAGGCCGACCTCACCGGCAGCGGGAACGACGCGGGGGTGCTGCTGCGCGCGGTGCCGGACGGCGGCTGGACCGCCGAGACGCAGGTGACGACCGACCTGGGCGTCGACGACGTCCGGAACTACCAGCAGGCAGGGCTGGTGGCGTACGGCGGCGACGACCTGTTCGCCCGGCTGTCGCACGTCGCGATCTGGAACACCCGGCAGACGGAGCTCGGGTACGAGACCCCGTACGCGGGCCGGCTCGCGTACGGCGGCACGATCGTCGGGCCGCCCGGCGACACCACCTGGCTGCGCCTCGTGCACCGGACCGACGACACCGGCGAGCACGAGGTCCGCGGCCTCACCAGCACCGACGGCAGCACGTGGGTCGCGGGCGGGGTGTGGACGTTCCCCGCGGGCACCGACCTGCGGGTCGGGCTGGTCGCCCACGGCTGGAACGGGACCGACCCGCGCGCCACGGCCCAGTTCGAGCACCTGCGGATCTGGGCGGACTGAGCGCGACGGCCGACCGCGTGACCGAGACTGGGGCCGTGGACCTCGCGCCGGACGACCCCTGGACCCTGATCGCCGACGACTGGGCGCGGCTGTGGGCCCCGTCGGCCGAGCCGGTCCGGCGCGCCGTCGTCGCGGCGGCGGGCGTGGGCCCGGGGACGCGGCTGCTCGACGTCGGGTGCGGCAGCGGGGAGCTGCTGGCCCACGCGGCGTCGCTCGGGGCCGCGGTGTCCGGGGCGGACGCCGCCCCGGGGATGGTCGAGCGGGCCCGCGCCGTCGCACCCGGGGCGGACGTGCGGGTCGCGGAGGCCGAGGCGCTGCCCTGGCCCGACCGGGCGTTCGACGTCGTCGCCGCGGTCAACGTGCTGCAGCTCGTGCCGGACCCGGAGGTCGCCCTGGCCGAGGTGGCGCGCGTCGTCGCACCGGGCGGCCGCGTCGCGGTGTGCGGCTGGGCCGAGCGCGACCGCAACGAGCTGGACGTGGTCGAGGCCGCCCTCGCGCTGGACGACGGCGAGCCGCTCGGCGACGAGCACCCGCTGCGGGAGGAGGCGCCGGTGCGGGCGCTGCTGACCGCTGCGGGCCTGACCGTCGAGACCGTGACCCTGGTCGACGTGTCGTGGACGGCCGACGACGAGGAGGCCCTGGTCCGTGGGGTGCTGCTCGGCGAGGACGCCGCCGGGCTGCGGGAGCGGGGCCCGGTCGTCGTCGACGCGGCGGAGCGGTTCCGGACGCCGGGCGGGGGGTTCCGGTTCCGGAACACCTACCGGCTGCTGGTCGCGCGCGCCTGACCGGCGCCTCGGCCCGCCGCCCTCAGCCCGCCGCGTGCCGGTCGAGGAACGCGTCGACCGCCGCGGCCGCACCGGCGCTGTCGAGGTGCAGCCCGTGCCCGGCGCCGGGCATCGCGACCAGCTCGGCGCCGGGGATCGCAGCGGCCAGCCGCTCGGCCGACGCGAGGGCGGCGAGGCGGTCGTGCGTACCGTGCACGACGAGCGTCGGCGCCGTGATCCGCGATAGCACGGCGAGCGCGTCGTGCGTCGTGCTCGCCCGGTAGAGCGCGCGCAGCGTCGGGCGGTCGGCGTCGAGCGTGAAGAACCGGCGCACCTCGTCGGGGTGGGCCGCGGCCCAGTCGTCGGCGAAGAACAGCCGGCGGCGCTCGACCGGGTCCCCGCCGAGCAGCAGCCGGTGCGCCGCGGCGTCCCGGGGCACCCCGTCGCCGGCACCGGCGCTGGTCGCCAGCAGCACCAGGGACGCCACGCGGTCCGGGGCGTCCACCGCCAGCCACTGCGCGATCTTGCCGCCCATCGAGTGCCCGACGACCTGCGCGCGGTCGACCCCGGCGGCGTCCAGGACCGCGCGCACGTCCCCGGCCAGCGCCCGGGTGGTGAACCGGGCGTGCGCGTCCTCCCGACGTCCGGGCGCGCTGCCGCCGGTGCCGCGCTGCTCGGTCCGCAGCACCCGGAACCGGTCCGCGAGCCGGTGCACGACGGGGTCCCAGCCGGCCGTCGGCGTCGCCTGGCCCTGGAGCAGTAGGACCGGCGGTCCCGACCCCAGCGCGGTCCACAGCAGGTCGACGCCGTCGTCGGCGGGGGCGGTGCGGCGGGACGCGGGCGGGGCGGAGGTCACCGGGCGACGCTAGCCCAGGCGCCCGCCGTCGTCCGCCGCCGTCGCACGCCCGCACCCGGGCCCGCGTGAATCACCCGTTCCCCGGCATCTCTCACCCGGTCGGTGCGCCCGCGCCGGCATCCGCTTTCCCATACTGGGGCCATGCCGGCGACCGACGAGGGACCGCACGTCGAGCGGGACCGCGAGCTGCGGCCCCAGCTCGCGGCCGCGTTCCTGGTCGTGTCGCTGCTGGTGGCGTTCGGCGGGCTGACCCCGGCCGACCCGGACACCGCCGTCGGCCGCTGGGTGGCGGTCGCGTCCCTGTACGCGGTGCTCGCCGTGCTGGCGCTGGCGCTGCCCGCCGCGCCGCGGACCACGCAGGCGATCCTCGTGACCGGGGTGTTGGCCGCGGGCGTGGTGACGGGGAGCTGCCACAGCGCGCAGGGGGTGTTCACCGGGTGCCTCGGGATCATCCTGGCGGGGCAGCTGGCCGCGTACGCGCTCGACCTGCGCCGGGCGCTGGCCGTCGGGGCGGTGTGCGTCTCGACCATCGCCGTGGCCGCGAGCGTCGCCCCCGCCCCGGTGCGGCCGAGCAGCACGGTGGTCGTCGTGGTGCTGGGGCTGATGACGTCGGCGCTGCTCGGGCGGCAGACGCACTGCCTGCGCGTCGACGCGGGCACCGACCACCTGACGGGTGCGCTCAGCCGCGGCGCGTTCTACGAGCGGCTCTCCGGGGCCGTCGACCGGGCGCAGCGCACCAGCCGTCCGCTCGCCGTGGTCGCCCTCGACATCGACGACTTCAAGGTCGTGAACGCGACGCACGGCCACCTCGGGGCCGACGACCTCATGGCGTCCCTGGTCGGGGCGTGGCGGGCGGACCTGGACAGGCACGCGTTCGTCGGCCGGGTCGGCGGCGACGAGTTCGTGGCCGTGCTCCCCGGTCACGACGCGCGGTTGGCCCGCGGCTGGGCCGCGCTCGCGAGCAGCTGGACCGCCCTGCCGAGCAGCGCCGGGGTCGCCGAGCTCCGGGCGGACGACACGATGCGCACGCTGCTGGCCCGGGCGGACGCCGACCTGTTCGCGGCGAAGCAGCGCAAGGCCGACGCCGAGCCGACCCGCACGGTCGTGACCGACCCGGTGGCGTGACGCCCGGGCTCGACCCGGTGGCGTGACCGACGACGCGATCCGGGACGTGACCGGGTGACGTGCGCCGGGCAGGGCGCTCCCGGCCCGGCGCTCACCGCGCGAGGCGCTCGACCGCGCCGGCGAACACCGGCGGCAGCCGCACCGCCGCCGGGACCAGCGCGCCCCGCAGCGGCGACGTCGCGGCGGCCACCAGGGCGGAGGTGAGCAGGCGGTAGTCCCGGGTCTCGGTGCGCCAGGCCCGCTCGTACCCGGCGGCGTCGTCCAGGTGCGCGACCGCGGCGCGCGCCTGCGCGAAGCCGAGCCGGAGGCCCTCGCCGGTGAGGGCGTCGACGTACCCGGAGGCGTCGCCGACCAGCCGCACCCGGCCCGCGGTCCGCGCGCGGGTGCGCTGGCGCAGGGGACCCGCACCCCGGTCCGCCGCGTCGACGGCCGCCCCCGCGAGCCGGTCGGCGAGCGCCGGCACCGCCGCGAGCTCCGCGTCGACGTCGACCGGCGCGGCGCCGAGCAGGGCGACACCCACCAGGTCCGGGGCGACGGGGGTCACGTACGCCTCGGTCCGGCGGCCCCAGTGCACCTCGACCAGGTCGGTCCACGGGGCCACGCGGTAGTGCCGGCGCACGCCGAACCGACGGGCCGTCCGGGGCCCGGAGCGTGCCAGGACGCGGGACACGGCGGCGGGCACGGCACGCGGCGGCCTCGCCTCCAGGCCGGTCAGCCGCCGGACCGTCGAGTGCAGGCCGTCGCACGCGAGCAGCCACCGTGCGTGCACCCCGCCGGCGACCACGCCGTCCTCGTCCTGGGTGACCTGCAGGACCCGCCCCGTGACCCGCTCGACCCCCAGCGCGTCGGCGCGGTCCGCGAGCGCCGCGTGCAGGACGGTGCGACGGACCCCGCGCCCGGGCGGGCCGGCGAACCGGTGCTCGGCGCGCAGGTCGTCGCGCACGTAGGCGATGCCCGCGAGGTCGCGCCCGGCGGGGTCGACGCCGAGGCGGTGCAGCGCCGTGACGGCCCGGGGCATCAGGCCCTCGCCGCACGCCTTGTCGATCGCGCCGGACCGGGGCTCCACGACCAGGGCGGTGTACCCGGCGAGCCGGGCCTCGATCGCTGCGACCAGTCCGACCGGGCCGCCGCCGACGACGAGGACGTCGGCGTCGTACGCGGTCACGGCCGGGCGGGTGCGGTGGTGGGTCCGTCGGCGACCCCGGTGGCGGTCGCGGCGCGCAGGGCGCGTTCCTCGGCGGGGATCCGGAACCCGAGGAGGAGCACCGCGTTCAGCACCGTGAACGCCAGCGCGGTCACCCACGCCGTGTGCACGAGCGGCAGGGCGATGCCCTCGACGACCACGGCGACGTAGTTGGGGTGCGGGATCCAGCGGTAGGGGCCCGTCGACACCAGCGGCAGGCCCGGGACGACGATCACGCGGGTGTTCCACCGGGGGCCGAGCGTCGCGATGCACCACCAGCGCAACGCCTGGCTGCCGATCACCAGCGCGAGCGCGACCCAGCCCAGCCACGGGACGAACGGCCGGTCGGCGACGTGCACCTCGAGCACGCACGCGAGCAGCAGGCCGGTGTGCAGGGCGACCATCGGCGGGAAGTGGCCCCGGCCCGACTCGACGCCGCCGCGGGCGACGGACCAGCGGGCGTTGCGGGCGGACACCACCAGCTCGGCGAGGCGTTCCAGGGCGGTGAGCGCGACCAGCAGGTCGAACCACGCGACGGAGCTCATGCGGTCTCCTCGGTTCCAGGGGCGGGGGCAGGGGTCGTGGTGTCGGGCGTGCCGGGCCAGCGGAGGGCGACGAGCTCCGCGCCGACGCCGGGGCCGAACGCCACCAGGGCGCCGAGCCCGCCGGGTCGGGGCGGTGGGCCGGCGAGGGTCGCGGCGAGCACGTGCAGCACCGCGGCGGACGACAGGTTGCCGGTGCGGGCCATCGTCGCCCGGCTGACCGCGAGCGCCGCCTCGGGCAGGTCGAGGGCGTCGCGGACCGCGTCGAGGATCCTCGGCCCGCCGGGGTGCACGACCCAGCGGTCGACGTCGGCGACCGTCGCGCCGAGCGGGGCCAGCAGCGCGTCGACGTCCGCGGCGGCGTGGGCGGCGACCGTGTCGGCCATCGCGCCGGACAGCACGATGCGCAGCCCGGACGCGCCCACCTGCCAGCCGAGGTCCCCGGCGGTCCCGGGGTAGAGCACGCTGCGGGTGCCGACGACCGCGGGTCCGTCGAGACCGAGCGCGGCCGCGCGGCGGTCGCCGAGCACGACGACGGCTGCGGCCCCGTCGCCGAACAGGCCGCTCGCGACGAGGTTCGCGGTCGAGTCGTCGTCGTGCTGGAGCGTCAGCGAGCAGAGCTCGACGGACAGCAGCACGGCGACGTCGTCGGGGTGCCCGTCGAGGTGGTCGTGCACGAGGGCGAGGCCCGCGGCGCCGCCCGCGCAGCCCAGCCCGAAGCTCGGCACCCGGCGCACGTCGGGGCGCAACCCGATCCGCTCGACCAGCAGGGCGTCCAGCGAGGGCGCGGACACCCCGGTGACCGTGGTGAAGAACAGGTGGTCGACGTCCGTGGGGCGCAGGCCGGCCGCGTCGAGGGCGTCGTGCACGGCGCGAGCGGCCAGCTCGGTGCCTTCGCGCAGGAACAGGTCGTTCGTCTCACCGAAGCTGGACAGCCCCGCGTACTTCTCCAGCGGCAGCACCAGGTGCCGGGTGTCGATGCCGCTCGACCGGTGGACCCGCTCGAGCACGGCGCGCCGGCGCGGGTCGCGGGTGACGATCCCGCCGATCTCCGCGGTGATGTCCGCCTGGTCGTAGACGTGCTCGGGCAGTGCGGGGACCACGGCCACGACTCGGGACATGCGCGGATCCTCTCGCGGGGGGTCGCGGCCCGCGACCGGTGGCGGGGTCTCAGCCGGTGGTGACCAGCAGCACGACCGCCAGACCGGCGACGAGCATCGCGGCGGTGAACGGCCAGCGGCTCGTCGGGCGGCGGAGCGCGACGACGACGGCGGACCCCGCGAGCGCTCCCGCCCCGCCCAGCGCGGCCACCCCAGGCGGTCCGGGCGCCCCGGGGCTGCCGAGCACGACGACGAGCACGGCGGCGAGCAGCACGGCGGCCGCGCCGAACGCGGTCCAGCGCCGACCGAGCCGGTGCGGCAGGCCCCGCACGCCCGTGGCCGCGTCGTCCTCGAGGTCGGGCAGCACGTTCGCGAGGTGCGCGCCGACGCCGAGCAGCGCACCGCCGGCCGTCACCCACCAGGGCGCGGCACCGGCACCCGGCCCGGCGCCGAGGGTGGCGACCGAGGGCAGCCCGCCGAATGCCACCGCGTAGGGCAGCGCCGACCACGCCGTCGACTTCAGGCGCGCGTTGTACGCCCACGCGGCGGCGACCAGCACGCCGTGCAGGAGGGCGGCCCGGATCCCGAGCGTGAGCGACAGACCCGCGCACGCCGCGACCGCCAGCAGCGCGGCGGTCCGGAGCGCGGCCGGGGTGACGTCCCCGCGGACGACGGGCTTGTCGGTGCGCCCGACCGCCCGGTCCCGGGCGGCGTCGATCCAGTCGTTGGACCACCCCACCGACAGCTGCCCCGCCAGGACCGCGGAACCGACCAGCGCCGACCGGCCGGGCCCGGCGTCCGCGGGGCCCGCCGCGTACGCGGTGGCGAAGACGGTGACCGCGGCGGCCGGTGCCGCGTGCGCGGCGCGGACCAGCGCCGTCACGGGACGGACCAGCGCCGTCACGGGACGGACCAGCGCCGTCACGGGACGGACCGGGGGGCGCGCGGCGCCGACCGGTGCGCGGCGGGGCGCCGGGTCGGGCGTGGCGGTCCGCGGCATGGCGTCCCTCCCGTTCCTGCGTCGCTCGGCGCGGCCATCCTGCCGCAGGCCGCTCGCGGCAGCACCCCGTCCCGCGTGCGCGCAGCCGGGGGAGCGGTCAGTCCGGCAGGTGCGGCACCTCCGTCCCGCTGCCGCCGCGCAGCAGCGCCCCGCGCTGCACCGCCCCGGAGCCGAACTGCGCCCGCACGGCGTCGAGGGCCCCGTCCAGCCCGGACCGGTCGCGGCCGTCGAGGTCCAGCTGCGGCTGCTCCCACGCGTCGGTCTCCAACCCGGTGAGCGCCACACCGACCAGGGTGAGGCCGCGCTCGGCGACCAGGGGCGCCGCCTCGGCGAGGAGTGCAGCGGCGACCGCGGCCAGCCGCTCGCCGGACGCGGTGGCGTGGGGCAGCGACCGGGACCGGGTCGCGGCGGTGTAGTCCGCGAACCGCAGCCGCAGCACCACCGTCCGCGCGAGCCGGTGCGCCCCGCGCAGCCGCCGGGTCACCCGGTCGACCAGGCCGAGCAGCGCGGCGTGCACCTGCTCGGGCCGGTGCGGTCCGCGGCCGAGCGCGCGCTGGGCGCCGACGGATGCGCGTCGCCGGTCGGTGCGGACCCGTTCGGGCGTGCGCCCGTGCACCACGGCGTGCAGGTGCCGGCCCATCGCCGGCCCGAGCGCCGCGACGAGGACCTGCGGCGGGAGCGCGGCGACGTCACCGGCGGTCGCCAGGCCGTAGGCGCGCAGCTTGCCGGCGGTGACCTCGCCGACGCCCCAGAGCACCTCGAGCGGCAGCGGGTGCAGGAACGCGTCCTCGCGATCCGGCTCGACGAGCAGCAGGCCGTCGGGCTTCGCGACCCGGCTGGCGACCTTCGCCAGGAACGGCGTGCGCGCGACCCCGACGGTGATCGTGAGGCCGACCTCGGCCCGCACCCGCGCCCGCAGTCGCGCCCCGATCTGCACCGGCGGGACGTCGATCCGGTGCAGGCCGTGCACGTCGAGGAACGCCTCGTCGATCGAGACCCCCTGCACCGCGGGCGTGGTGTCGGCGAAGATCGCGAACACCGCCCGGCTGGCCGCCGTGTACGCGTCGAACCGCGGCGGGACCACGGCGAGCCCCGGGCACAGGGACCGGGCCTCCCGGCCGCTCATCGCGGTCCGCACCCCGCGCCGCTTCGCCTCGTACGACGCCGCGAGCACCACGCCGCCGCCCACGGCGACCGGCCGCCCGCGCAGCCGCGGGTCGTCGCGCTGCTCGACCGACGCGTAGAACGCGTCCAGGTCCGCGTGCAGCACCCCGGCCCCTCGAGTCGACCTCTCCATAGAACACATGTTCGACCCGACCTCTGACACGCGCCAGCGCCCGCCGACGAGTGGTCACGACACGCTGGTCCGCGGGGGCGCGCGGCAGCGTGTCGTGACCACTCGCCCCCGGCGGACGGGAGGGGGTGGACGGGAGGGGCGTGGACGGGAGGGGAGCGGGGCCCCGGGGTGTCAGGGGAGGAGGTGGCAGGTGAGGCGGCGCAGGGTGGGGAGGCCGTCGGCGGACAGGACGCTCTCCAGGTGGCCCTGGACCGACGCGACCGCCCGGCCGCGCAGCGCGTGCACCACGCCCGTGGCCGGGTCGGCGCCGACCTCGAGGTCGAGCAGCGGCGTCCGCGTCGTCCCCGGCGCCACCCGCGCGGCGAACGTATTGTAGAACCCGATCGCCGCGGGCTCGCCGAGGACGTCCACCTCGAGCCGCACGCCCTGGCGCGGGGACTCCAGCGGCGCGACCGGCAGCCCGGCCTGCAACGCGAGCACTTGGTGGCTGAGGCAGACGGCGAGCAGCGGCAGCCCGGTGCGCAGCCGCGCGGCCAGCAGCGCGTGCAGGCGCGCGACGCGGGGGTCGTCCAGGCGGCGGGCGTCACCCGGCCCGGGGCCGAGCACGAGCAGGTCCGCGTCGGGGTCGTCGGGCACGGCGTCCCAGGGCACGACGCGGGCGTCGAGGCCGAGGTGCCGCAGCTGGTGGGCGAGCATCGTCGTGAACTGGTCCTCGGCGTCCACGACCAGGGCGGTGCGCCCCGCGAGGCCGGGCTCGGGCTCGGCGGCCTGGGGTCGGAGCCAGAACGTCGCGAGCCGGTCGTTGCGCGACGCCAGCGCGGCGGCGACGCCGGGCTCGTCGGCGAGCACAGGGGCGGGCCCGGCGGTCGGGCGGGGGACGGCGCCGATAGCGGTGAGCACCCCGGCGGCCTTGGCGTGCGTCTCGGCGACCTCGCCCGCGGCCGACGAGTGCCGGACCAGCGTCGCGCCGACCGGAACGGTGACCCGGCCGGCGTCGTCGAGGTACGCGGTGCGGATCAGGATCGGCGCGTCGAGCGCGTACCCGCCCACGGCGTCGGGCTCGAACAGCGCGAGCACCCCGGAGTAGTACCCGCGCGGCGTCGTCTCGTGCCGGGCGATGACCGTGCAGGCGTTGCCCATCGGCGAGCCCGTCACCGTCGGGGCGAACATCGTCAGCCGCAGCACCTCGCGCACGTCGAGGTCGGTGCGCCCCTCCAGCACGTACTCCGTGTGCGTGAGCCGGGACATCTGCTTCAGGTACGGCCCGAGGATGCGACCGCCGTCGGGGCAGACGGCGCTCATCATCTTCATCTCCTCGTCGACGACCATGAACAGCTCGTCGCTCTCCTTGGCGTCGGCGAGGAACGCCAGCAGCTCCGCGCCGGTGGGGGCGTCGGCGCCGTGCCGGAACGTCCCGCTGATCGGGTTCATCCGGGCGACGCCGCCGGAGACGGACACGTGCCGCTCGGGGGTGGCCCCCGCCGCCGCGAGCCCGGGGGTGCGCAGCGCGAACGTCCAGTACGCGCCCTGCTCGCGCTCGACCAGCGCCCGCAGCCACGACAGCACGGCCGTGCCGGGCGCGGCGTCGGTGCGGGCCACGAAGTCGCGCCGGATGACGAAGTTCGCGCCCTCCCCGCGCCCGATCTCGTCGTCGATCACGGCGCGGACCTGCGCGCCGTAGGCCTCGTCGGGCACGTCGAACCCGACGGGGTCGATCGCGACGGGCTCGGGGGGCAGCAGCGCGAGGGCGTCGGCCAGCGGCACCTGCTCGCGGTCGCGGACGACGAGGCAGCGCAGCGGGGCGCCGTCGTCGTGCGCCACGAACCCGCGCTCGCGCACCTGGCGGAACGGGACCAGGGCGAGGACGGTCGCGCCGTCGAGGGGGATGTCCGCGAGGCGGTCGACGTCGAGGACGTCCCCGACGAGCACGTCGAGCACGGGGGCGTCGCCGCGCCGGAGCACGACGAACGGGGGTGCGTCCTCGGTCAGGAGGGTGCGGAGCAGGGGAGCGGTGGTCATGCGGGCAGCCGATCGGGTCGGGGATCGGCGCCCGCCCGCCACTGCTGGCACGACCGCCGGTCCGGGCGGTCGTCGACGCGTCGAGGTCCGCCTAGGAGGCGGGCCACCAGGAGGTCTGCGACGCGAACATGGCGCACACCGTAGCACCGGGCGCACAGCAGCACCGGGCGCACGGCGACGAGCCAGGGGGCGGCGTGGTGCCTTGCCGCGTGCGGTGCTACGCATTAGCGTCCCAGTGCCGTCGCGGGAGCGGCCGGCAGCACCCGAGGAGCACAGATGGCTCGCAGCAGCGGCGGACGCGTCACCCAGCGCCAGATCGCGGAGCTCGCGGGGGTGAGCCAGGCGACCGTCTCCCTCGTGCTCAACCACGGCGGCGCCGGTGAGACCCGGATCCCGGAGGAGACCCGCGCCCGCGTGCTGCGGGTGATCGAGGAGACGCAGTACGTCGCCGACCCGTCCGCCCGGCGGCTGGCGGGCATGGACAACCGGATCATCGGGGTGTTCACCTACGAGCCGGCGTTCCCGTCCCGGATCCAGGAGTACTACGGACCGCTGCTGACCGGCATCGAGCAGGCGGCCGAGGAGGTCGGCTGCGACCTGCTGATGTTCACCAGCGCGCCGGTCACCGACGGGCGCCGGAAGATCTTCCACGAGGGCAGCCGGCTGCGGCTGGCGGACGGGGTGCTGCTGCTCGGCGTCGAGATGGACGCGGGCGAGCTCGAGCGGCTGGTCACGGGCGGGTTCCGGGTCGTCGCCGTCGGTCGTCGGGACACGCCCGGCATCCCGTCGGTCGGCGTCGACTACGCCGGCGGCGCGCGTCGGGTGGTGGCGCAGGCGCTCGACCTCGGGCACCGGCGGGTCGTGCACCTGCACCTGCCCCGGGAGGGCGAGTCGGTGCGCGACCGGTTCGCCGGGGCCGGTCAGGCGTTCGCGGCGGCCGGTGTGGATCCCGTGGTCGTGCCCGCGGGCCCGGAGGACGCCGAGGCCGCGTGGGCGGCGGTGCGGGCCGCCGACGACCCGACGCTGCTCGTCGTCGAGGACGCCGCCCTGGCGACCGCGCTGGTGCTGCGGGCGCGCGACGCGGGGCTGCGGGTCCCCGAGGACCTGAGCGTCGTCTCGCTGCTCCCGCCCGCGCGCGCCGACGCGGCGCTGGTGGACCTGACCCGGCTCGACCCGCCGCGCGGCGAGATCGGCCGGCAGGCGGTCCTGCTGCTCGCGCGGATCCTGCACGGCGACCCGCCCCCGGAGGACGGGCTGCGCACGCTGGTCGAGTGCCCCGTGGTCCCGGGCACGACCCTCGCGCCGCCGCGGGCAGGATGAGGCGATGAGCACCGACGCGCTCGACGCACCCCCGACCCCCTCGCTGCGCACCGTCCGGCTGGTCCGCGACGTGCGACCGTGGGGCGGCGCCCCCGTGGACCTGCACCTCGACGGCGGGGTCATCACCGCGATCACGCCGGCCGGCCCGTCGCCCGCCGGTGCGGCCGAGGTCGACGGCGGGCGGGTGGACGGCGACGTGGTGGACGGCCGGGGCCTGCTCGCGCTGCCGGGGATCGTCAACGCCCACGCGCACGTCGACAAGTCGTGGTGGGGGCTGCCGTGGCAGTCCTACGGCGGCGAGGGCGGCACGGACGGCCGGATCCGGCACGAGCGCGCGCGGCGCGACGAGCTCGGCATCCCCGGCGCGCGCACGACCGCGGCGGTGCTGGCGGAGCTGGTGCGACACGGCACGACGGCCGTCCGCAGCCACGTGGACGTCGACCTGGGCGTGGGCCTGCGCGGCATCGAGGCGGTGCGCGAGGCCGCCGCGGCGTACGACGGCGCGCTGCACGTCGAGGTCGTCGCGTTCCCGCAGGACGGCGTGCTGCGCCGGCCCGGCGTGCTGGACCTGCTGCACGCGGCCGCCCGTGCGGGTGCCGAGCACGTCGGCGGGCTCGACCCGGCGTCCATCGACCGCGACCCCGTCGGCCAGGTCGACGCCGTCCTGGCCCTGGCCGCCGAGCACGGCGTGGGCGTCGACCTGCACCTGCACGACCCCGCGGAGCTCGGCGCCTTCCAGATCGAGCTGGTCGCCGACCGCACGGAGCGGCTCGGGCTGCAGGGCCGCGTCACCATCGCGCACGGCTTCGCCGTCGCGCAGCTGCCCGACGCGCAGCGCGCGGACCTGCTGGCGCGGATGGGCGCGCTCGGGATCGCGATGACGACGGTCGCGCCCCTGCGCCTGCCGCAGCTGCCCGTCGCCGAGCTGGCCGCGGCCGGCGTCCGCCTCGGGCTCGGCACCGACGGCATCCGGGACCTGTGGAGCCCCTACGGCACCGGCGACACCCTCGGCATCGCGTGGCAGCTCGCCCGCGCCTCGAGCCTGGTGCGGGACGAGGACCTGCTGCGGGTGGTGCGGCTCGCGACGACCGACGGCGCGTGGGCGGTCGGCCGGGACGGGCACGACCTCGTCGTGGGTGCGCGCGCGGACCTGGTGCTGCTCGACGCGGAGAACCCGCTCGACGCGCTGGTGCGGACCCCGCCCCGCGAGCTCGTGCTCGGCGGCGGGCGGGTGCTGGCCGAGCGGGCCTGAGCGCACGCCGGGTGCCCGGACGCCCGGCGTGCGCCCGGGCACCCGGCGTGGTGAGGATGGCGGCATGACCCGCGCGCACGAGGACGTCGCCGGCGGCGACGCCGAGCACCCCGACCCCGCTCACCTGCCGCCTGCCGGCGTGCCCGACGACGTGGTCGAGGCCGTCGGCGGCGTCACCGCGGCGTTCGAGGTGGTCGAGCACGCGCGCGGGATGCTCTACGCGTTCCACCGGCTCATCGGCCGTGCCGACGCCGAGCTCGCCGAGGCCCTCGACCGGCTCGCCGCCGCCGGCCACCCGCAGATCGCCGACGAGCTGCGCGCCGAGGTCGTCGGCCGCAACGTCCTGGCGGGCCGGTGGACGTTCCAGGTCGTCGAGGACTTCGACGACGGGTACTACCGGACGTTCGCCGACGCCGAGCGCCGCACCCGTGACCGGCTGCTCGACGGGCGTCGGCACGTCTACGAGTCCCAGCTGAAGGAGCGCAACCGGACGCAGGGGCGGCCCGGGCACGAGGCGCGGCCGGAGGCCTGACCGGCGGGTGGTGCGGGGCGGCGTGCTGCGCGCGGGTGACGCGCCCGTCCGGGGCTGCCCCGCCAGGTCGTCCGCGGGATAGCATCCGCACGCGTCGCACCCGAAGGAGAGGCCGCCGTGCAGCACACCGTCGTGGACGAGCTCGGTGCGCGCCTCGCCGCGCCCGAGGAGTTCGGCCGGGAGGCGCTGGTGGTCTGCGACGCGGTCGTGCGGATCTTCCGGACCGGGGGCGTCGAGGTGCAGGCCCTCCAGGGGCTGGACCTGCTGGTCGGGCGCGGGGAGATGATCGCGGTCGTCGGGGCGTCCGGCTCCGGGAAGTCGACGCTGCTGCGGATCCTGTCCGCCGCGGACGCGCCCAGTGCGGGCACCGTGCGGGTCGGACGGTGGGACCTCGGGGCGCTCAGCGCGCGCGACCGCGTGACGTACCGCCGGACGGTCGTCGGCACGGTCCGGCAGCAGACCGCCCGCAACCTCGTGCCGTACCTCACCGCGCGGCAGAACGTCGCGCTGCCGCTGACCCTCGCCGGCCGCCCGCACCGCACCGCCCGGACCCGGGTCGACGAGCTGCTGGAGCTGGTCGGCCTCGCCGACGCGCGCGACCGCCGACCCGCCGGGCTGTCGGGCGGCGAGCAGCAGCGGGTCGCGATCGCCGTCGCGCTGGCCAACGGCCCGCAGGTGCTGCTCGCCGACGAGCCCACCGGCGAGCTCGACACCACCACCGGTCAGCAGGTGTTCGAGGCGCTGCGCGCGGCGCAGCGCGAGGCCGGCACCACGGTCGTCGTCGTCACGCACGACCCCGCGGTGAGCGGGCAGGTCGAGCGGACCGTCGCGATCCGCGACGGCCGGACGAGCACGGAGGTGCTGCGGCGGGCGCACGTGGGCACGGACGGGGCGCACGGGTTCGTCGCCGAGGAGTACGCCGTGATGGACCGCGCCGGGCGCGTGCAGGTCCCGCGCGAGTACCGGGAGGCCCTCGACCTGACCCGCCGGGTGCGGCTCGCGCTGGAGGACGACCACGTCGCGGTGCGACCGGACACCACACGGGCCGACACCGGCACGGCCCCCGCCCCCGAGCGGCGCCGCCGTCGCCACGGTGCCGCGTGAGCACCGGCGCGACGACGCCTCCGGCACCTGCAGCGACGACCCCGATGGTCCGCGTCCGGGGAGTGCGCCGGACCTACGGCAGCGGTCGCGCCGCCGTGCACGCGCTGCGCGGCATCGACCTGGACGTGGCCCCCGGTGAGCTCGTGGCGCTGGTGGGGCGGTCGGGGTCGGGCAAGACGACCCTGCTCAACCTCGTGGGCGGGCTGGACCGGCCCGACGAGGGCACCGTGCACGTCGACGGCACGGACGTCGCCACCCTGGACCGCGCGGGCCAGGTGCGGCTGCGCCGGGACGTCGTCGCGTTCGTGTTCCAGACGTTCGGGCTGGTGCCGGTGCTCAGCGCCGCGGAGAACGTCGCCGTCCCGCTGCGGCTGCGCGCCCTGCCCGTCGCCGACCGCGAGCGCCGCGTCGCGCTGCTGCTGCGCCTGGTCGGGTTGGAGGGCCACGCCGCGCTGCGGCCCGACGAGCTCTCCGGCGGCCAGCAGCAGCGGATCGCGATCGCCCGCGCGCTGGCCGGGTCGCCGCGGCTGCTGATCGCGGACGAGCCGACGGGTCAGCTCGACACCGAGACCGGGCTCGCGGTGATGGCGCTGATCCGGGCGGTCGTGGAGGCGGAGGGCATGGCCGCCGTCGTCTCCACGCACGACCCGGTGATGATCGGCCTCGCCGACCGGGCGGTCCGGCTGGTCGACGGGCACGTGCAGCCCGCATGACGGCCGGGTGGGCGGCCGCCGCGCCGGGCCTCGTGCTCCGGCGTGCCCGCACGCAGGCGCCGCTGCTGCTCGCCGTGCTCGCGACCGCGCTGGTCGCGCTCGCCGTGCTCGGCACGGGGACGCTGCTGCTCACCGCCGGGCGCCAGGACGCCCTGAGCACCGCGCTCGGCGACGTCGACCCCGCCCGGAGCCAGGTGGTGGCGCGGGTGGTGCCCGCGGACGGCGCGGCGGACCCGGCGCCGCTCGCCGCTGCCGTGGCCGGTGCCGTCGAGGCCGCGGCGACCCCGCTGCCGGTGCGCACCACCACCTGGGTCGAGTCGCCGCTGCTCCGGCTGCCGGCGGGCGTGGGCGCGGGCGGGACGACGGGGTCCTTCGCGTACCTGGTCGACGCGCCGGACGTCGCGCAGGCCGGTCGCTTGGTCACGGGGCGCTGGCCCGCGACGGGGGCCGTGGCCGGCGGGGTCGCCGAGGACGCTGCCGGTGGGGACGCGGGGGCCGTGGAGGTGGCGGTACCGCTCGCGGCCGCGGACGCGCTCGGGCTGGCCGTCGGCGACGTGCTCGACCTCGGTGCCACCGCGGACGGCCCACCCGGCGCCGACCCGGTCACCGCGGTCCGGGTGGTGGGGGCGTGGTCCCCGCTTCCGGGCACCGACGGCGCGGTCTGGGACCGGGACCGCCTCCGCGGCGCGGGCGTCGACCTCGACCACGACCGGCCCGGCACGTCCGGTCGGCAGCGCTCGCCGGCGTACGGGCCGTTCGTGCTCGCTCCGGGCGCGCCGTCGACGGCGACGGGTGCCGGCGCGGTGGCGGTGCTCGTCCGCCCGGACGCGGCGGACGCGCGGCCGGACGACCTCACCGCGGTGGCCCGGGCGGTCCCGGGGCTGCGGGCCCAGCTGGTCCGCGACCTGGGCGACCGAGCCGACCGCGTCGTCGTCCGGTCCGCGCTCCCCGACACCCTGTCGGGGGCGCTCCGCCAGCACGAGGTGACCGGGTCGGTCGTCGTGGTCGGCGGGCTGGTGGGGCTGGCGCTCGCCGGCGCGGCGCTGCTGCTCGCCGGCCGGCTGGTGGCGACCCGCAGGTCGGCGGAGCGCGACCTGCTGCGCGACCGCGGGGCGAGCACCCGGCAGCTGCTCGGCCAGCAGGGCGTGGAGGCGGTCGTCCTCGCGGTGCTCGCCGCGGTGCTCGCCGTGCCCGTCGCGACCGTCGGGTACGGGCTGGTGGTGCGGGTGCCCGCCCTCGCTGCCGCCGGGCTGCGGCCCGTGGGGCCGGGCGACGCGGGGTCCGCGCTGCCGGCGGTGGTGGGCGCGGGCGCGGCGGTGCTCGTCCTCGCGCTGCTGCTGCCCGCGCCGCGACCCCCGGGCGGCCGGCGGGCACGTGCGCGCGCCGGACGGCGGCTCGCGCGGTCCGGAGCCGACGTCCTGCTGGTGGTGCTGGCCGTCCTCGCGGTCCTGCGCCTGCGGTCCGGCGACGGGACCGGACCGGTGGCGGGGCTCGGCGCGGTCGCGGGGGTCGCCGGCGGCGACCCGGTCCGGGTGCTCGCGCCGGTCCTGGCCCTGGTCGCCGGGTCGGTCCTGGCGCTGCGCCTCGTGCCCCCGGCCGCCCGTGCCGGCGAGCGGTGGGCGGCCCGGTCCCGCGGGTTCGTGCTGCCGCTGGCCGCGCTGGAGGCCGCACGCCGGCCCCGCTCGGCGACGGCGCTGCTGCTGCTCGTGCTGGCCACGGCCACCGCGACCTCGGGCGTGGCGTGGGCCGCCACCTGGGACCGGTCGGCCGGTGCGCAGGCCGCGGCGCGGGTGCCGGCCGCCGCGACGGCGGTCGACGTGCCCGGGCAGCTCCTCGGCCAGGGTGCCGCCGTCCGCGCCGCCGACCCGGCAGCGCTGCCCGTCACCGACCGGGTCACCGGGCTGGGCACGCTCGTCACCGGCGAGGACGCCATCCGGCTCGTGGGTGTCGACACCCGCGCGGCGCTCACCGCCGACCTCCTGCCCGGCGGCGCGGACTGGGCGGCCCCCTTGACGGCCCTGGCGCCCGACGCCGCCGACCCGCCGGTGCTGCCCGCCCGGATCGAGGACGACGGGGGCGTCGCGCTGCGGGTCTCCGGCAGCACCGACGCGCCCGTGGCCCTGCACGCGACCGCGACCCTCGTGCTCGACGACGGCCACGGCGCCCGGGTCGCCGCACCCGCGGACGAGGTGCCGCTCGACGGGGCGGCCCACGACGTCCGGGCGGCCGTCCCGGGCGGCACCGCGGGCCCCGCGCGGGTGGTGGCGGTGCTGGTCACGCTGGCGTCTCCCGACCTCGCCGGGCTCGACGCCGGGCGGACCGCGGACGTCGCGGTGTCGGTGGGCTGGTCGGCCCCGGATGCCGAGCGGACGGGGGCGGGTGCGGACGGGGCGGACGCCGCGGACGCCGCCGCCTGGACCGCGGCGGTGCCGGCACCCCCCACGGGGGAGCCCGCGACGGTGCTGGACCCGACGCTGGTACCCGACCCGGCGGGGGCCGACGGTGGCGTCGGGCTGCTCCTGACCGCGGAGGTGGACGTCCCCTACCTCACGCTGCGACCCGCGGACGTGCTGCTCGCGGGGTTCGCGGTGCCGGAGGTGCTGCCGGTCGCGGTGGGCGCCGGCCTGGCCGCCGACGCGCGGCTCACCACCGGGGACGACCTCGACGTCCTCGTCGGCCGGACGACGGTCCCGGCCCGGGTCGTCGGCGTGCTCCCGTACGTCCCCGGCGCGCCGGACGGTCCCGCGGTGCTGGTCGACCTCGACGCGCTGTCACGCGCGGCGCTGGCCGCGGGGGAGACGGCGACGCTCGTCGACGGCTGGTGGCTCGGCTCGTCCGACGGGGCTGCGCCGCTGCGTGCGGCGGGCGCGGACGTCACGGTCCGGACCGAGGTGGCGACGGCGCTGCGCGACGGACCCCTGCGCGTCGGGGTCCTGGCGGCGCTGGGTCTGCTGGTCGTCGGGGCCGTCGCGCTCGCGCTGGTCGGCTCCGCGCTGCACGGCGCGCAGACCGCCGACGACCGGGGTCAGGAAGTCGCGCGGCTGCTCGCGCTCGGTGCGTCCCCGCGGTCGGTGGCGGCCACCCACCTGACGCAGCACGTCGCCGTCGACCTGCTCGCGGTCGCCGCGGGGACGGCGGTCGGGGCGGTGGTCGCCCGCGTGCTCACCCCGGCGCTCACGGTGTCCGAGTCCGGCGCGGTCGCGGTGCCGCGGGCGCTCGCCGTGTGGCCGTGGGGCGCCGAGGCGACGCTGCTCGCGGTCGTCCTGCTCGGGTCGACGGTCGTGGTCGTGCCCGTCTTGCGCGGACTGGTGCGGCGCGCGACCGCCGCGCACCTGCGGCTGGGGGACGCCGAGTGACCGCCCGGCACCGCGACAGCACGCGCCGTCGCGTCGGCAGGCGGAGCCGGGACGTCGTGCGTCCGGGGGCGCTGGGCCTGGACCTGCGGACGCTGCCGCGGCGCGCACGGGCGCAGGCGGGTCCGCTGCTGCTCGTCGTGCTGCTGCTGGCCCTCGTGACCGCACTGGCCTCCGCCGGGCCGCGGGCGGTGGCACGGGTCGCGGACGACGCCGTCGCGGACGCGCTCGCGCGCGCCGGGGACTCGGCGGACGTCGTGCTCACCGCCGCCGTGGGGTACGCGCAGACCGGGCAGGCCGCCGACCCGGAGGCGGCCGCGCACGCCCTCGACGCCGCCGACGCCCTCGCGACGGGTCTGGGCGCCCGGATCGGCGACGTGCTCGCACCGCCGGTGACGCTCGTGACCTCGGGACCGCTCGCGCTGCGGGCGACCACGGACCCCGGCGGCGCCGCGGCCACGCCCACCGCGGGGGAGACGACCGTCCGGCTCGCGTGGCTGCACGGCGACGGCACGGGCGTGACGTGGACGGCGGGGCAGGCCCCCGCCGCGGCGGGCACCGGTGCAGCCGCGGCGGGCACGGGTGCAGCGGCGGCCGGCGCGGACGCAGCGGCGGCGGGCACCGACGCGGGCACCGCGGCCGGCTCCGGCCCCGGCACCGCAGCGGCACCCGTGCAGGTCGGACTGGCGCGTGACGTCGCCGAGGCGCTGGGCGCGCGGGTCGGTTCGACCCTGACGACCGAGTCGTCCGAGGGCGGCGGGGTCACGCTGCTCGTCACGGGGGTGTTCGCCCCGGAGCGGCCCCGGGCGTGGGACGTGCTCGACGAGGCCGTGGTCGCGCGGGTCACCACCTCGGGGCCCGCGACGACGACGGAGGCGGCCGCGGTGCTGTCCGACGCGGCGCTGCCCGACCTGCTCGAGGCGGTCGACCCGCGCCAGGTCACCCGCACCGTGCGGCTGTCGCCGGCGCCGGGTCTCGGTGCGGGCGCCGCGCGGGTCGTGCTGGACGAGCTGCCGGCGGTCCGGGCGTCGCCCTCCGTGCTCGGCCCGGCGGCGTCCGGTGTGTCGGTGCACACCGGCCTGGGCACGACGCTCGGCGGCGCCCTCGACGACGTCGAGCGGGCGCGCGCGCAGGCCGGGGCCCTCGTCCTCGGGGTGGTCGCCGTCGGCGTGCTGCTCCTGCTGCTCACCGCCGGGCTGCTCGCGCTCCGCCGCACGGGCGAGCTCGCCGCACGCCGGACCCGCGGCGCCCGGCTCCTGGCGCTCGGCGTCGAGCAGGGCGTCGAGGCGCTGGTGGTGGTCGTGGTCGGCGTCGGTGCCGGGCTGGCGGTCGCGGCGGCGGTCCTGCCCGGACCACCGCCGGGGCCCCTCGTGCTGCCTGCCGCGGTGGTGGCGCTGCTGGCGCTGCCCGGGGCTGCTTTGCTGACCGCGCGCCGGGTCGCCGACCCCCCGGGCACCCCGCACGGCGGGACGGCCGGTGCCGCGGGTCGGCGCACCGCCGTCGAGCTCGCCCTGGTCGCGCTCGCCGGGGCCGCGGTCGTGACCCTGCACGGCGGGACCCGGGGGACCAGCGGCGGACCGGACGCGCTCGGTGCCACCGCTCCCGCGGCGCTCGCCGCGGTCGGTGCGGCCGTGGTCGCGCGCCTGCTGCCGGTGGTCCTGCGTCGGCTCGCGCCCGTGGTCGAGCGGTCCCGGCGCGCGGTGCCGGTGCTCGCGCTGGCGCGGGCCAGGTCGGACGGGCTGGCGGCGCTGCCGCTGCTGGCGCTCGGGACCGCCGCCGCGCTGCTGGTGGTCAGCGTCTCGGCCGCTCTCGCGGTCGACCGGGACCGGGTCGCCGCGTCCTGGGACGAGGTCGGAGGCGACGTGCGGGTGACCGGACCGGCCGCCGACCTGTCCACGCTCGCCGCGGGGTGGGCGGAGCAGCCCGGGGTCGACCTGGTGGTGACGGCCGAGCGGCTGGACGGGGTGCGGGTCCGCACCGCCGACGGGCGCACCGACGCGCGGGTCCTGGTCGGCGACCCCGCGGCGCTCCGTGCGCTGACCGCAGCGGCGGGCCGGGCGGCGCCGGCGGCGGCGGGGGAGGTGGAGGTGCAGGTCGACGGGTCGACCCGGGCCGTCGCGGCCACCGAGGTGCCGTTCGCCGGTGCCGTTGCCGGTGCAGGCGGGGACGCCCCGGTGCTGCTCATTCCTGCTGCCGAGGTCCGCGCCGGCACCCCGCAGGTGGACCGCGCCCAGGGCGTCGCCTGGCTGGTCGGGCCCGGGTCGGCTGCAGCGGTCGCGGCCCGCGGCGGCGATCCGACGTCCGACGGCAGCCCGGCGGAGCCCGCCAGCACGGCGGGGCCGGGCAGCCCGGCGGCGTCCGACGGCGGCGCGCTCGCCGTGACCGAGCGCGCGGTGGTCCTCGCCGAGCTGCGCGCCGAGGTGCTGCCGCGGGCGCGCGCCGCCGCGGGCTGGGCGAGCGCCGGCCTCCTGAGCATCCTGGTCGCGCTCACGGTCCTGGTCGGGGCCGCGCGCGGTGGTCCGGCGCGCCGCCGGGCGCTCGACACGCTGCGCACGGTCGGGCTGGGCGATGCCGAGGCGTGGCGGGTCGCGGCCGCCGAGCTGGCACCGGGCGCCGTCGTCGCGACGGCGGCGGGCGCGGCGACGGGCTCCATCGTCTCGGCGGTGGTCCTCGGCCCGCTGGTCGGCGGGGCCGGGATCCGCTGGGCGGACGTGGCGTGGGCGGCCGGTGCCGTCCCCGTGCTGGTGGCGGCCGTCACCGCGGCGGCGGTGGTGCTGCTCGAGCAGGGGCGCGGCGGCACGCACCGGCTCGGGGACGTGCTGCGCGCCGCCGACTGACCGAGGACCACCTACGCAGTCCGGACCCGGTCGGGGCGACGGCGGTACTCAGGTCCCCGCGCCGCCCAGGCTGGTCGCGACCCGCGGCCACCCCACGGCCCGGGCGACCCAGCAACCCGGGGAGACACCCATGCCCACCGCCGTCGGCCAGTCCGCCGTCCTCACCGGCACCGCACCGCCCCTGACCAAGGCCCGCCTGCTGGCCGCCCTGCTGCCGGGGGCGATGAGCGCCGCGGACGCCCGGACGTGGGTGGACCGTCACCAGGGCGTCGACGCGGTCGCCGAGCTCGTCGCGGCCGGCTCGGTGCGGCGCACCGCCGACGGCGGCCTCGCCCTGGACCACGGCCGACGCGCGTCCGCCCTGGGCGCGCTGGACCGCGACCTGCGCGTGTGACGGCCGGCAGCGCGGAGCGAGGGAGCCGGTCCACCACCTAGTCCCGCCGGGGCCGACCACGCAAGCCGCGCCGCCACGGCCACCCAGTCGGCCGCGGGCGACCACTCAACGCTCGTCGGACCCGGATCAGCCGCTGGACTGTCGCGCGGCGTCGACGCACCCCACACTGGGTGACGACCCCCGTCCGACATCCCCTGGAGCACCGGCGTGACCTCCCGCCCCCCGCGCGCCCGTCGCACCTCGACGGGCGGACGCGTCGCGCCCGCGGACGAGCGCTCCGCCGCGCCGCGGACCCGGTGGACCGGGGCCCGCACGGTGCAGGTGCTCTCCACGGTCGCGGTCGGCTCGCTCACCGTCGGTCTCCTGCTGCACGACGTGCCGTCGTCGGCACCCGAGCCGCCGCAGGTCGCAGCCGACGCCCCCGCCGACCCGTCGCCGCGTCCCCGCGCCGTCCCGACGGCGGGGCGCACCGCACCGCCGACCACGCCCGCCCCGACCGTGCCGACGGGCCCCGCGGACCGCGCCGGGGACCTGCTGGCCGGACCGTCCGCGCCGTCCGCGCCGGCCCCGACCGCACCGCTCCGGGTGCCGTTGCCTCCCGCGGCCGCGGGCCTCGACCTCGCCCGGTACGCCACCACGGACCCGGCCAGCCCGTGGGTGGTCGTGAACAAGGCGCTGCCGCTCGCGCCCGCGGACTTCGCCCCGACCGACCTGGTGGTCGTCGGCGGCTACGAGGTCCGCGCCGCGCTCCAGGACCCGCTGACCCGCATGCTCGCGGCCGCCGCGGCCGAGGGGGTGCGGCTCGAGCTGCGCAGCGGGTTCCGGTCCGCCGCCTACCAGCAGCAGGTGCACGCCGACTGGGCGTCCCGGGTCGGCCCGCAGCGCGTCGACGAGGTGTCCGCGCGGCCCGGGCACAGCGAGCACCAGACCGGGCTCGCCGTCGACGTCGGCAGCGGCAGCCGGCCGGAGTGCGACTTCCAGTCCTGCTTCGACGCGACGCCCGAGGGCACCTGGGTCGCGGCACGGGCGGCGGAGTTCGGCTTCGTGGTCCGGTACACCGCGGGGAACCAGGCCGTCACCGGCTACGCGCCCGAGGGCTGGCACCTGCGGTACGTGGGGACCGACCTGGTCGCGGAGATGCAGCGGCGCGGGGTCACGACGCTGGAGGAGCTGTTCGGCGTCCCCGGGGGCCCGGACTACCGCTGAGGCGGGGCGGGCGGCGTCGCCGACCCGGCGGCGTCGGCCTGCTGGCGCAGCCACTGGCTGTCGTCGTTGACGTAGGCGTAGTAGAGGCCGATCAGCAGCCCGCCGCCGATGAAGTTGCCGACCAGCGCCAGCCCGACGTTGCCGGCCGCGGCCGCGAGGTCGATGCCCTCGCGGAGGCCGACGATCGAGAACAGGACGGTGTTCGCGACCGAGTGCTCCAGGCCGAGGAACGCGAAGATGAACACCGCCGTGATCATCACCAGGCACTTGGTCAGGTCGCTCTTGATGAGGCCGTTGTAGACGAGCAGCATCGCGATGTTGATGCAGAAGTTGCAGAGCACCGCGCGCAGCAGCAGGTCCACCCAGCCGGCCGGCCCGTCGGTGACGTAGGCGAGCTTGTGCGCGACCGAGTCGACCATCTGCTGCTCCGGTCCGCCGTCGGCCAGGGTGGAGAACCGCAGCAGCACCGCGACGAACAGCCCGCCGACCAGGTTGCCCAGGTAGCACAGCCCGAGCATCCGCAGCGCGCGGAGCCACGAGGTGCGCCGGTGGTAGGCACCGATCGAGACGATCATCATGTTCGAGGTCAGCAGCTCGGACCGCGAGTAGTAGATGAACACCAGCGCCCAGCCGAACACCACCGCACCGACCAGCCGACCGACCGGTCGCAGCGTCGCGTCGCCCGCCGGCACGGCGTCGAACGCCGCGATCACGGCGTAGTACGTGGCGTACATGAGGCCGATCAGGACACCCGCCATCGCCGCCCGCTGCAGGTAGCGCCGCGCGAGCCCGCCGGACATCGCCGTCTTGGTCTCGAGGGCCTCCAGGGCGGTGCTGATGAACTGCTTGCCCGGGAACAGGGACTGCGGGTCGGCGATGCTCACGCGCACACCGTGCCACAGGTCGGGCGCGATCGCCGTCACTGCGGGTGAACCGCGCGCGGGTCCGGGTGAAGCGGTCCCGGGACCCTCATCGCCGCAGGTGGGCGGCCCGATGCACAGGGTGACCCGCGACGGACCGCGGGCAGGACGAAGGACCATGACGGCGACACTCACCGAGGTGACGGGGACCACCGCGCCCCTCACGGACTGGGACACGGCGGTCGACGAGCTCGCCCTCCTGGCCGACTCCGACGCGGCGGCCTGCGCGCGCCGCGCCGAGCAGCTGCTGCCCGCGGCGACCGCCCAGCGGGCCGGTGGCGCCGAGATGCGTCTGCGCTACCACGCGGCGGTCGCCCACCACGCGCTGGGGGAGGACAGCCGTGCCCTGGCGCACGCGGTCCGCGCCGAGCACCTGGCGCGCGAGCGAGGCGCCCTGGTGTGGGAGTCGCGGGCCCTGGCGCGCCAGGGCGTCGTGCACCACGACCTCGGCCAGCTCGAGGACGCCGTCGACCTGCTGACCCGTGCCGCGGAGCTGCGGCGCGAGGCCGACGACACCGAGGGCACGGCGGACGTCCTGACGATCCTCGGCTCGGTCTACACGTCGATGCCGCACTTCGCCCCGCAGGCCGCGGGCGTCCTGACCCAGGCCCGCCGGCTGTGGCTGGCCGCGGGCGACCCGGACCGTGCCTCGATCGCGCTCGCCAACCTCGCGCGCACGTTCGTGGAGGCGAGCCGCCGGCTGGCGCAGGACAACCCCCGCGGTGCGCGCGCCTCCGCGCGGCGTGCGCTCGCGCTCGCGCTGGAGGCCGTCGACGAGGCGGACGCCGCCGGGCTGAGCCGCACCGGCGTGGACGCCCGGCTCACGGTGGCGACCGCGCACCTGCTCGCGGGGGACGCGGTCTCGGCGGCGGCCGTGCTCGACGCCGCGGAGTCGATGCTCCGCCGGTTCCCGTCGACCGGCCAGCTGCTGACGCTGCACCGGATCCGCGCAGGGCTGCTCGCCGAGGCGGGGCGGTTCGAGGACGCGGTCGCGGAGGCGCGCGCGGGCATGACGCTCAGCGACGCCGTCAGCCGGCCCGCCGAGCGGATGGAGCTGCTGCGGGTGCTGTCCGACGCGCACGAGGTCCTGGGCGACACGGCGGCGGCGTTGGCCGAGCTGCGCGAGCTGTACGCGCTGACCGTGCGGATGGGCGACGCGCAGGCCGAGCGCCGCGCCACGCTGCTCGGCGCGCGGATGGAGGTCGAGCAGGCCGAGCGCCAGGCCGAGGCGGAGCGCCGCCGGTCCGAGGCGCTGGAGGAGAGCAACGCGCGCCTCGCGCACGAGGCCGCGCACGACGGCCTCACCGGGCTCGCGAACCGGCGCACCCTCGACACCGAGCTCGAGCGCTGGTCGCAGGAGCGCTCGGCGTTCACGGTCGCGCTGGTCGACGTCGACCACTTCAAGCGCGTCAACGACACGTGGTCCCACCAGGTGGGGGACGCCGTGCTGGTGCGGGTGGCCGACGTGCTGCAGCGCGCGCTGCGACGCGACGACCTGGCCGCGCGGTACGGCGGCGAGGAGTTCGCGGTGCTGCTGGACGGGCTCAGCGGGCCGCCGGCGCACGACGTCTGCGACCGGCTGCGCGCGACCGTGGCCGGGCTGCGCTGGGACGACCTGATGCCCGGCGCCACGCTGACCGTGAGCATGGGCGTCGCGGTGCGGCAGGCGGACGAGACCGTCGCCCAGCTGCTCGCCCGCGCCGACGCCGCGCTGTACCGGGCCAAGGCCGAGGGCCGTAACCGGGTGTGCCTCTCCGGACCGCCCGTGGCCTGACCGCGGCGGTACCGACGGCCCGACCCCGTCGACGGGGCCGGGCGTCGCCGTCGCGTCAGGCACCGGTACCCGGCGGGGTGCGGCTCACTCCCCGGCGGCCTCCCGGGCGCCCGCCTCGACGCGGGCCCGGTGGGCGGCCCACGCCGCGGCGTCCCGGTCCGGCACGTTCGGGTCCTGCGGTCCGTTGCCGAGCGACCCGCCCGTCGGGCCCCCGTCGCGCGCGTCGTCGAGCAGCTCGCGGAGGATGTCCGCGTGCCCGGCGTGTCGCGCCGTCTCCGCCACGAGGTGCACCAGGACCTGGTGCAGCGTCACGGTCGCGCTGCGCTCCGACCACCACGGCACCCGCCCGATCGCGTCGAGCGGCAGCGCCTCCACGGTGGCGTCGGCGTGCGCGGCCGAGAACGCGTGCAGCTCCCGCACCTCGGCCAGGGTCTCGTGCGCGGGCACCCACAGGTCGGCCTCGGGCTCCGCGTCGTCGGCCAGCCAGGGCAGCGCGCGACCCGAGGGCCGGTCGAACACCACCCCGAGGTAGTCGAGCTGCACGCTCGCGACGTGCTTGACGAGACCCGCCAGGTTCGTGCCGGTCGGTGTCAGCGGCCGGCGCGCGTCGTACTCGCCGAGCCCGTCGAGCTTGCCGAGCAGGCCGTCGCGCTGCTCGCGGAGGTAGCGCAGGAGGGTCGTCTTCTCGTCCATTCGGTCAGTGTGCCCGTGACCACCGACACCCGACCGGGCGGGTCCCGTCACCCGGGCGGCGGAGCCCGTCCGGCCCGACGTGCGCCCCCCGCCGCCCCGGCACACACTGGCGCCGTGACGGACCGGCTGCTCCTCCTGGAGGAGCTCGCGCGGGCGGTCGCGACCCCGTCCGGGGCGCCGGCCGCCGAGCGGGCGTGCGGCCGCGCGGTCGACCTGCTCGGCGCCCGCGGCGGCGTGCTGACGGCGGCCCCGTGCGACGTCGGGGGCACCCCGGCCTGCGCCACCGACCCGGTGGCGGCGCGGCTCGGCGAGCTCGAGCAGATGCTGGGCGACGGCCCCGGGGCGCGGGCGTACCGCGAGGGCCGGTCGGTCGAGGTCCCGCTGGGGCCGGGGTCGCCCGAGGACGGACCTCGCGACGCACGGCCCGCCGACGCGCTGCCCCTGTACCGCGTCCTCGCGGCCGAGATCGTGGTCGAGACGGCGCCGGGGGCCGGACCGGTGGCGGTGCGGTCGTGGCCGGTCCGGTCGGGCACCGGCACGCTGGGCGCCCTGACCGTGCACGGGCTGCCGTCCTCGCGGGGCGGCGAGGTGGTGCACGACGGGCAGGTGCTCGCCGACGCCCTGGCGCCGGCGCTGCACGCGGGCGCGACGGACGCGCTCCGCGACGGAGGCCACGACGCAGGTCACGTGCGGCGCGCGGTCGGCATGGTGGTCGCGCAGACGCACCTGCCGCCCGCCGACGCCGCCGAGCTCCTCCGGGCCCGGGCGTGGGCGCTGGGGCTGCGCGTGGTCGACCTCGCGACCGCGGTCCTCGCGCGCTCGGTCGACCTCGTGGACGAGGAGCCGGACGGGACCGCGCCGCCGAGCCGGTGACCCCCGCGACCGGGTGAGCCGTACCCGCCGCGCCGGCCGCGCCGTCACCCGCCCGGGCGACCCCGGTGCGGCAGCCGGGTCGTGACCGGGCCGCACGTGGTTGACAGGGGAGGGGGCCGTGCCACCATGTCCGTGCGTGCCGGCAGCGCACGCACGGCGCCGCCTCGGCGAAGAGGCCGGCCCCCATCCCGCTGCCGCAGGGGGCGGACGATGGCAGAGGTGTGTGCGGTGTGGCCGGGCGCGGAACCGGCTCGGAGCGTGGTCGCGGTGCTCGACGACCTCCTGGAGATCGTCGCCGGGCGCACCGGCAGCGCCGTCGAGGGCACGGTGCACGCGCGTCGGCGCGGGACGGACTGGTTCGTCGGGGGCTCGGGCGACCGGGTCGTCGGCGGCGGGCCCGCGACGGGGTCCGGGCCGTGGCGGTCCGTCCTCGACTCGCGGGAGCCGGTGGTGCTGCCCGACCTGCGCGCGACCGACCCCGGGGACGCTGCCGGGGACACGTCCTGGTGGCGGCCCGTGCTGGACGACGGGTTCCGCTGCGTCGTGGCGGTCCCGGCCGCGCTGGCCCGGGGCGGGGGTGCGGTGCTGACCTTGTACCTCGAGGACGCCGGCGCTGCCGGGCCCGAGGTGGTGCGGCGCACCGAGGGCTTCGCCGAGCAGGTCGCGTCGCTGATCGACCTGCACAGCACCATCCCGGCCCGTGACCGCCTGCCCCTCCCCGGCGGCGTCGCCGGGCGCAACCGCGCGACCGTGGACCACGCCGTCGGCGTGCTGATGGAGACCCGCGGGTGCGACGAGGACGCGGCCCGCCGGGTCCTGCAGGTGCTCAGCGCCGACCAGGGCCGGCCCCTGGAGGTCGTCGCGCTGGCCGTCGTGCAGCACGCCGTGCGCCGGGCCGCCGACGGCCGGGCGCTGCCGGTCCGCCGGGCCTGACCCCGCACCCGGCGGGCCGGGTGGCGCACCCGGCGCGTACGCTCGCGGACGGACGACGGCGCACCGGGCGCCGGCGGCGTGGACGGGAGCGACGGTGGACGTGACCTCGACGGTCTTCTGGGTCAACGGCACGCTGGTGCCCGAGGCCGAGGCGACGACCTCGGCACGCGACCACGGGTTCGTGGTCGGCGACGGCGTCTTCGAGGCCGTCAAGGTGGACCACGGCCGGATCTTCGCGCTGACCCGGCACGTCGACCGCATGGCACGCTCGGCGGCGGGGATCGGGCTGCGCGGCTTCGATCCGGAGACGGTCCGCCGGGCCGCGCACGAGGTCGTCGACGCCAACCGGGAGCTGCTGACCAGCGGGTTCGACGTCCTGCGGATCACGTTCACCGGCGGCCCCGGGCTCCTGGGCAGCGGGCGCGTCGACGGCCCGCCGACGCTCGTGCTCGGCCTGACACCGGGCCACGACCCGGACCCGCAGACCTCGGTCATCACCGTGCCGTACCGCCGCAACGACGTCGGCGCCCTCACCGGGCTGAAGACGACGTCCTACGGCGAGAACGTGCTGGCGCTCGCCCAGGCGCACGCCGCGGGCGCGAGCGAGGCGGTGTTCGCCAACACGCGCGGGCTGCTCTGCGAGGGCACGGGGACGAACGTGTTCGTCGTCCGGGACGGCGAGCTGCTGACCCCGCCGCTGTCGTCGGGCTGCCTCGCCGGGGTCACCCGCGCGCTGGTGCTGGACTGGTCCGGGGGCCGCGAGGTCGACCTCCCCTACGACGCGCTCACCACGTCCGACGAGGTGTTCCTCACCTCGACCGCGCGGGACGTGCAGCCCGTCGTCGCGGTGGACGGCGTCGTGCTCGGCGCCGGCACGCCCGGGCCGGTGACGCGGGAGGTCGCCCGCGTGTTCGCGGAGCGGCAGCGCGAGCACGACGACCCCTGAGGCGGGTCGCGGACGCCCTCAGCCGACCCGGCCCTCCGCGCCGAACCGCCGCAGCAGCGACTGCGCCGCCTCGGCGACCAGACCGTGGTCGTAGGTGACGGCGAACTCGAAGGTGCGCGCGGGGTCGCCCGCGCTCCCGGGTCCTCCCGAGCGGCCGTCGCCGATCTCCCGGGCGACGAGCGCGACGGACTCGTGCGCGCCGAGCACCAGCACGATCCACTCCCGCGCGAGGGGCTCGGTGGGGTCGATCGCGGCCCAGCGCACGCCCGCGGGCAGGCCCTCCGGCCGCCCGGTGCCGAGCGCGCCGACGAACGGCAGCTGCTGGGCGAGCCGGCCGTACCGGCGTGCCGGCCGGCCGGTGAAGAACCGCTCGTCCTGGAACGCGCCGAGCACCAGCGGGGGCACGCGGTGCGTGACCGCCGCGGTCTCCAGCGTCCGGGACAGGGGGAGCAGCAGCTGCTTGGGCGCGACGCGCACGGCGCGCCGGGACGCGACGATCTCGAACGGCGTCGACCGACCTCCCAGGGGCGCGTGCGGCCGGGGGATCCGGCCGGCGTGCCGCTCGCCGTCGGGCAGCGACGGGGCCGGGCGGCCGAGGAACCATCCCTGGCCGAGGTCCGCCCCCAGCACCAGCGCGCGGGTCAGGTCGTCGCGGGTCTCGATGCCCTCGGCGACCACCCGGGCGCCCGTGGCCTCCGCACGGGCCCGGACCGCGCCCGCGACGGTGATCGTCTCGGGGTCCTCCAGGGTCCGCAGCAGCTGCAGGTCGAGCTTGATGACCTCGGGTGCGAGCAGGGGGATGAACGCGAGCGACTCGGGGACCACGCCGACGTCGTCGAGGGCGATCGCGCAGCCGACCGACCGCAGCCGCGCGGCCGCGTCGAGCATCCCGGCGGGGTCGAGGGCGAGCGCGCGCTCGGTGATCTCCACGACGACGCGGACCTGCGGGGCGCGCTGCGCCAGCGTCTCGAGCACGAGCGGCAGGTGCCGCGACAGCGTGCGCGGCTCGATGTTGAGGAACAGGGTCTGCGCGACGCCGCCGGACGCTCGGGCGGCGTCCGTCAGGGCGTAGGTCATCGCGGCGCGCTCGAGCTCGCCGAGCATCCCCGCCTCCTCGGCGGCGTCGAGCACGTCCAGGGGCGAGCCCCAGCCGGACCCCTGCGGGGTGCGCAGCAGCGCCTCGCGGCCCAGCACGGCGCCGGTCGCGAGCTCCACCACGGGCTGGTAGGCGCAGTGCACGGCGCCGGTCCGCAGCAGCTCCGGCACCGGGACCCGGTCGGGGAGCGGATCGGCGGACAGAAGGGTCACGCCCCTCTCATCGGCCACGACGGCGCAGACCTGAAGGTCCTGGGGCGTCGGGTGCGCCACGCCGCCACGCCGGAACCCTCCGACCGCGTGACCGCCGGTCGATGGGTAGCGTGACACGCACACCACCGGGGGACAGGAGCGGGCGTGGCACGCCACCAGCAGGACCGACGCATCGGCGACCAACTGGTCGACCGCGGCCTCGTGGGCAAGACCACCCTGGACGCCGCCGCGCGGGTCGCACAGGAGTCGGGCGCGTACATCGGCGAGGTGCTGGTCTCGATCGGCGCCATCGACTCCGAGTCGCTGACCCGCGCGCTCGCCGACCTCTGGGAGATCCCCTACGCCGTCCCCGGTCGCACCGCCGCCGCGCTCGACGCGCTGGACACCCCCGGCGTCGACGTCGGCACGGTGCTCGGCGACCACTGGCTCCCCCTGGAGCGGCGCGCGGACGGCGTGCTGGTCGTCGCGATCACCGACGAGCCGACGCCCCAGCGGCGGGCGTCGATCGCCGCGACGCTCGGCGAGGAGCCGTTCCTCGTGCTCGCCGACCGCTGGGAGTTCCAGCAGGCCGTGCTGGACCGGTACGGCAGCGACCTGCGCGACCGGGCGAGCCTCGGCCTGTGGGGCCGCTCGCCCGCGCACTCCGCGCGGCAGGTGCTCGTGCCGTGGCAGCGCGTCGCGCTGGTGCTGGCCGTGATCGCGGTCGCGCTCGCCGCCGTGGCCAGCCCGCGGGCCGTCGTGGTCACGCTGTCGGTGGTCGTCGGCCTGGCGTTCCTCGTGGGCACGGGCTTCAAGTTCTGGGCCTCGCTGCGCGGCGCGCGGATGGAGCACGTGACCCGCACGGACGCCGCGGCCCTCGCCGCGCTGGCCGACACCGACCTGCCCCGGTACACGGTGCTCGTGCCCGTGTACAAGGAGGCGAACATCGTCGCCAACCTGATCGGGAACCTGGGTGCGCTCGACTACCCGGCGCACCTGCTGGAGGTGCTGATCCTCGTCGAGGAGGACGACACCGAGACGCGCGCCGCGGCGGAGGCCGCGAACCCGCCCGCGCACTTCCGGTTCATCACGGTCCCGGCGGGCGCCCCGCAGACCAAGCCGAAGGCGTGCAACGTCGGTCTGGAGTTCGCCACGGGGGAGTTCCTGGTCATCTTCGACGCGGAGGACAAGCCCGAGCCGGACCAGCTGAAGAAGGCGGTCCTGGCGTTCCGGGACGCCGGCGAGCAGCTGGTCTGCGTCCAGGCGGCGCTCAACTACTTCAACGCGGACGAGAACCCGCTGACCCGGATGTTCACGCTGGAGTACTCGTTCTGGTTCGACTACATGCTGCCCGGGCTGGAGTACGGCCGGCTGGCGATCCCGCTCGGCGGCACGTCGAACCACTTCCGGGTCAGCGGCCTGCGCCGGCTCGGTGGCTGGGACCCGTACAACGTCACCGAGGACGCGGACCTCGGCATCCGCGCCGCCGCCGAGGGGATGCGGGTCGGCGTGATCGACTCGACCACGTACGAGGAGGCCAACACCTCGTACCCGAACTTCGTGCGCCAGCGGTCGCGGTGGATCAAGGGCTACATGCAGACCACCCTCGTGCACCTGCGCAACCCGTTCCGGCTGGTCCGGGTCGCGGGGCTCCGCCAGACGCTGTCGTTCCTGTTCCTGGTCGGCGGGACGCCCGCGACGTTCCTCGCGGTGCCCCTGCTCTACGGGGTGTTCCTCGCGTCGCTGTTCCTGGACCCCCAGCAGCTCGCGTTCCTGTTCCCCGGGTGGGTGCTCTGGCTGTCGATGTTCAACCTCGGCGTCGGCAGCGCCCTGATGATCTACGTCTCGATGATGGGCGCGTTCAAGCGCCGCCGGTACCGCCTGGTGATCTGGGGCATCGCGAACCCGGCGTACTGGGTGCTGCACTCGGTCGCCGCGTACAAGGGGCTCTGGCAGCTCATCACCAAGCCGCACTACTGGGAGAAGACCGCACATGGCCTCACCGGCGTCTCCGGCGCTGCCCCGCACGCCGTCCCGTCGCTCCGCGGCTGACGACTGGCCGCGGCACCCGGCCGCCCGCTGGGGCGTCCGGGCGGCGTTCGCGCTGCCGTTCGTGGCGGTGGCGCTGCTGTCGCGGGACTCGCCCTGGCAGCCCGCGGCGAACTCGGCGCTCGCCGCGCGCGGCGACCTGGTCCGCTGGGGCGACACGGACCCCTCGTGGATGGCGGACGTGTTCCCGCCGCTGTCGGCCGCGCTGTCCTCGCTGGTCGGCGGGAGCGCGCTCGCGCTGAACCTCGTCGCGGCGGTCGTGCTCGGCTTCACGCTGCAGCGGCTCGCGGCGGTGCTGGTGCGCGAGGGCTTCGGCGCGTGGGCGACCGGTGCGGTGCTCGGCATCCTGGTCCTGACCCCGCCCCTGTACTACCTGGCCGCGAACGACCTCGAGTCGCTGCTCGGCGTCGCGCTGCTCGTGCTCGCGCTCGACGGGATCGCGTCGTTCGTCGAGCGGCGGTCCACCGAGGCCGGGTTCCGGGCCGGTCTCGCGCTCGGCGTCGCGGTGATGGTCGACCCGGGCGCCTGGCTGTACGCGCTGACGCTCGGTGCGGTCGCGCCGTTCTTCACCCGCCGGGCCGGGCGCTCGGGCAGCGGCGCGAACACCGCGACGGTCGCGGTGCTGCTGTTCCCCGCCGTCGCCGCGCTGCTGTTCTGGCTCTACATCTCCTGGTGGTTCGCCGACGACCCGCTGGGCGGGATGGCGCACGCCGCCGCCGGCGGCTGGTTCCCCGGCGGGGTCGGCGCCTCGGCCGCCGACGCCGGCCGGCTCGTCGCGCTCGCGCTGCTGAGCGCCCCGCTGGTGCTCATCGGCTCCACGGTCCGGGCCGTGCGCGACCCGTGGACCCTGATCGCCCCCGGCATCGCCCTCGCGGGCCTGTACCTGTCGCTCTGGCTCGGTCTGCGCGAGGCCGCGGGGCAGACGTACGTCGTGCTGACCGCGATGTACGTGCTGCTGATCGCGCCCCGGGCACCCAGCCGGCGCCGGCAGGTGCTGATCGTGGTGGCGGCCGCGGTGCAGCTGGCGATCGGCTGGGCGGTGGTGCTGACCTCCGGCGGGGTGCTGGGGGAGTGGGTCCGGGCGGTCACCGGCCTGGGGTGACCACTCGGACCATTTCGGCTCATTCCGGACGCATTGTGCCGGAATGGTCCTGAATGTGATGCGTGGTACTTTCGCGGGGGCTTTCTGGTGGTTACCGTCGGCGCGATGCGAACAACGCCGACCGGCCGCCTGGGCGCGCTCGTGTGCGCCGCCGGGCTGGCCATCACGCTGGGAGGATGCGCCGCCGTGCCGCTGCTGACTCGACAGGACGGGCGGGCGCTGGTCACCGCCGAGGAGCTGGACCGCCTGGGGTACGAACGGCCGGAGACGCTGTTCGACCCGGGCCTGCAGCGCAAGGCGCTGGCGCACCGCGACGAGATCGCGGCCGCGGTGGAGGCGGTCGTCGAGCGCACCCTCGACCGCGACGTGCGGATCGTCGGGATCCACGCGTTCTACCCGTACCGCTCGGTCGACGTGTCCTGGCGCACCGTCGACGAACCCGTGCTGGCGGCCTCGGAGCTGGTCGGGCTCGAGGCCGACGGGAGCGTGCTGGGCGAGTCCGCGGTCGCGACCAACCGGAGCTGGCTCGCGATCGAGTCCGCGGTGACCGAGGGCGTCATGCACATGGCCCACCGGGAGCGGGTCGCCGAGATGAACGCGTACCTGAGCGCCACCTACCCCGAGCTCACGGCGCGACCGCCCGGGATGGTCGAGTACTGGAGCGGCCGCGATCCGGTGATCAGCCTCGGTTTCGACCGCAGCCGGCTGGGCGAGGGCGCGGACGTCCAGGCGTCCGAGCGCGTCGTCTACGAGGCGTACCTGGAGGACCGGAACCGGACGGACGCCGAGTGGCGCGAGATCCTCGAGAGCGCGGGCGTGGGCCGGGGGCACGAGCTGAGGGTGCACCTCATGCTCGCCGAGCCGGGCACCGAGCTCACCGAGGACCTCGCGCAGCGGGTCGCCGACGACCTGCGGTCGAACCCGCTTTTCGCGGGCTTCACCTACTGGGACATCACCACCCTGAGCAACGAGTTCGTGCTCGGCACGATCGCCACCCCGCACCAGGAGATCTCGGTGTGGACGAACGAGCGGATCGCCGACTGGAACGTCGACCACAGGGTCGACGGCGGGTACGTCGAGTGAACGCGGGCCCCGGGACGACCGACGACGACCTGATGGACCTGTCCAGCCGGTTCGCCTACCGGAAGCGCACGGTCAAGGGCGACGAGCTGATCGTCAACACGAAGAGCTTCTGGGTGGTCGACGTCGTGTCCGACCCGGAGACCGGCCTGGACGCGATCACCGTCCGGAACGACGAGACCAACGAGCTGACCGTCGCCTTCCAGGGCACCCAGGGCGGCACCGACGTGCTCCAGGACGCCGCCCTGGTCACCTCGGGCACGCCCACGCAGTCCGCGGCCGCCCACGCCTACGTCCTGCGCATGCAGCAGAAGCACAACACCCTGGTCGGATCCGTGTGCGGGAACTCGCTGGGCGGCGGCCTGGCCGCGTACGTGTCGGGCTCCAGCCCCTGGATCCGGGCGGTCACCGTGAACCCCGCCCCGGTGCCGCACGCGCTGGGCGGTCGCCGCGCGCCCCAGGTGCGCAACTACATCTCCCCGACCGACCCGCTGCACCGGGCCGTCGTGGCCGGCGGGCTCGAGGACCGGATCATCGGCGAGCAGGTGCGGATCCCCGGCACGAGCTTCAACCTCGCGTTCCTCGGCAGCAACCACATCGGCAGCGACCGGGAGGACGGTCCCTACGACGCCTCGATGGCCGTGCCGTTCTCGTAGTTCCACGCCGACCGCCGGGTGTCCGCCGGGCGGTTCGGCGCGAAGGTCGCGATCGACGCCGACGCGCTCGGGCTGATGGGTGCGGGCCTGCGCCGGCAGCGCGAGGACCTGCGCGCGGTGCTCGCCACGGAGCTCGTGGCCGTCGAGCGGACCCTCGAGGAGCACGGCGCCGACCTCGGGTACCGCGCCGGCCGGATGCGGGAGACGTTCGTCGCCGACGTGGTCGAGGCGTACCGTCCCGTGCAGCGGACGATGACCCAGGTCGCGGACCAGGTCGAGCGGCTGCTGCGCTCACCGTTCCTGCGGCTGCCTCGCCCCCCGGGTCCGCTGCGCACGGTGTGGGTGCCGCTGCGCGACCCCGTCCTCGACGCGGTCGCCGACGTGGTGCGCGGCTGCACCCAGGTCGCGGACCTGACCGTGCGGTCGACCGCGATCCACGTGTGGGACCAGTGCGATCAGCTGCTGCTCGACGAGTCGCGCGACCTCACCCGGGGCCTGCTCGCGCAGAGCGCCGGCCTGCGCCGCGACCTCGCGGTCGTGGACCGGAAGTGGGACGTGTTCGCGACGGCCACCTCGGCGGTCACTGAGGCGGTCGTGCTCGCCGACGACGAGCTCGCGCGCGCGATCGCGGGGCGCCGGTGCCCCGCGGACGCGGTCGCCGTGGCCGTGCCGCCGTGGCCCTGGGGGACGGTCGGCCTGGCGGAGGCCGACCCGGACCTGCGGCGGCTCCAGGACGTGGTGGAGACTCGCCAGGACCTGACCGGGCACCTGGCGCGTGCACTGGTGGACAACCTGCTGGACGCGCTGTCCCAGGTGCAGCACCTCTGCCGGGGGGTGCTCATCGCGCTGGACGTCGCCGCCTTCGCCGTGGGTTCGGCGGCGACCGCGATCCGGAACGCGGTCTGGGCGTTCGGGCTGACACCGCCCGGTGCCGCGATCTCGCTCGCGGACGGGGCCGTGGACCTGAGACGGTTCAGCGAGGACCTGGACGACGTGGCGCGCGCGTTCCGGGGCGAGGCGGAGCACCTCGCGGGCGACGTGCGCCGCGTCGAGCAGGTCCTGGCCGCCCTCCCCGACCTCGTCGACGAGCTCGGTCCGTACCTGGTCGAGACGTTCTTCGCCGACGCGGTCGTCGAGGAGGCCTACGACTCCTACGCGCGGTGCCGGAACCTGGTCGCCCGGTCGGAGCTCGCGTTCGGGGAGGTGACGCACCAGCTGGACGAGCACGACGCCAGGATGATCCACGCCCTGGCGGAGCACGCCCGCGAGCTCGGCACCGACCTGGGGACCGTCCACGACACCCTCGCGGCGATCCACCCGTGAACTCCCGCAGGACTGGTCCCGCCGCCCGCGACGCGGTACAACCGGAGGCATGACCTCCCGCCCCCGCGACCTCACCACCGACACCGCCAACCCGCACCGCAGCGAGCCCCCGCGGTCCGAGGCCGAGCTGCGCGCCGCCGACGTCCGCTCGGGCGGCGACCCGAGCCGGGCCCCCCGCACGCTGGGGGACAGCGAGCTGCAGCCCGACGACGAGGCCATCGCCGCCTCGGACGACTGGGACGACCCCGAGCGGCTCTGACCCCCGTCGCGCCCCCGCGCGCAGCACGACGCCCCGGTCACCTCGTCGGTGACCGGGGCGTCGGCGTCGTGGGGGTGGTGGTCAGGCGGCGCCCTTCGCGGCCTTGCCCGCGTCGCTCGCGGCCTCCTTCTCGCCGTGCGAGGCGTGCGTGCTCAGCTCGCCGCCCGCGGACTCCAGGTGCGCGCGGACGAACCAGTGGAACAGCTCGAGCTCGTGCAGGTGGCCGACCAGGAGGTCGTTGGTCACCGTGTCGAGGTCCTCGGTGTCGTCGGCCGCCTTGCGGTGGTCGGTGATGACGCCGACGTAGACCTCGTCGAGCGCGCCCAGGTGCTCGATCGCGCTGGCGCGGCCGATCGAGTAGTCGTCCCAGCTGCGCGCGGCGACCAGGGCACCCGGCGTGCCCACCGGGGCGACGCCGAGCGTGGCGATGCGCTCGGCGATGGCGTCCACCATCGCGCGGACCGCGTCGACCTGCGGGTCGATCATCTCGTGCACCGCGATGAAGTGCGGGCCGGTCACGTTCCAGTGGATGTGCTTGAGCGTGAGGGCGAGGTCGTTCAGCGCGTTGAGGCGGTCCTGCAGGATCTCGGCGATCGCGCCGCCGTCCTCCACGGACAGGGACGGGACGGTGTACTTCGGGAGATCGGTGCGACGAGCCATGGCGATGTCCTCCTCGTGACGTCTCGGCGTCCGACGACGCCGGCTGGCTCCACGCTGCCCCGCCCCGGGCCCGGCCGCAACCGCAGGTGAGGACCGGTGCGCGCGGGCGCTCAGCCGGCCGCGAACGGGTCGCCGTCGGCGTCGAGCCGGTCGAGCACCTCGGCGGGGGAGAGCTGCGCGAGGCCGGGGCCGATCTCGTCCCACCACCGGGGCGCCGCGACCGCCGGACGTTCGCGCCCGCGCAGCGAGTAGGGCGTGATCGTGGTCTTCGCCGGGTGGTTCTGCGACCAGTCGAGCAGCACTTTGCCGCCGCGCACGTCCTTGCGCATCACGGCGACGACCAGGTCGGGGTGCGCGGCGGCGAGCTCGTGCGCGAGGTCCCGCGCGTACTGCCGCACCTGCATGGCGGTGCGGGGTCGGGGCAGCGGCGCGTAGAGCTGCATGCCCTTGCTGCCCGAGGTGACGGGCACGGTCGTGAGGCCGTCCTCGCGCAGCCGGTCCGCGACGAGGTGCGCGACCCGGGCGCACTCCGCGAGCCCCGCCGGCGCGCCGGGGTCGAGGTCGACGACCAGGCGGTCCGGGTCGCGGAGCCCGCCGCGGGGCCCGACGGTCCACTGCGGCGTGTGCAGCTCCAGCGCCCCCGCGTTCGTCGCCCACACGAGCCCGGCGACGTCGTCGAGGAACGGCAGCTCCAGGTCCTTGCCCTCGTCGTCGGTGCCGGGCGCCGCGGGCAGGGTCTGCCGCCGCAGCCACGCCGGGGCGCCGCGCGGGGTGTTCTTCTCGAAGAACGTCTCGCCGCCGACGCCGGACGGGAACCGGATCCGGGTGACGGGCCGCTCGTGCAGCTGGGCGAGCAGCGCCGGCGCGGCGCGCACGACGTAGTCGATGGCCTCGGCCTTGGTGAACCCGGTCGACGGGTAGAGCACCCGGTCCAGGTGGGTCAGGCGCACGTCGCGGTCCCCGACGCGGACGGTCTGCGGCGGGTCCTGCGGTCCGGCGGGGGTCACGGCTGCTCCCAGGGGTCGACGGTGGTGTCGTCACGGAGCCCGCGGACCACGGGCTGGCGCAGGCGCCCGGACGGGGTCCGGGCGAGGTAGCGGACGTCGAGCAGCAGGACCGGGTCGACCCACACGGTCCCGCGCACGTCGACGGGGTCCAGCCGGTCCGCGAACGGGGAGCCGGCGCGCGCCAGGGGGCCGAGCAGCGCGGTCAGGTCACGGGCGAGCGGCCCGGCGATCCCGCTGCCGGCCCGCCCCAGGAACCGCACGTCGCCACCGGCGTCGGGCGCGCCCAGCAGCACCGCCCCGAGCCGGCCGCTGCCGGTGGACTCGGGCCGCCAGCCGCCCACCAGCGCCGTCCGGGTGCGCCGGTGCACGGCCTTCACCCAGTCGGGGGACCGCACGCCCGGGCGGTACGGCGAGCGCGCGCGCTTCGCGACCACGCCCTCGAGGCCCTGCGCGAGGGTCGCCTCCCAGAGCAGGTCGCCGTCCTCGTACACGGGCGACCGCTGCACGTGGTCGGGCAGGGCGAGGTCGTCGAGCGCGGCACGCCGCTCGGTGAACGGCCGCGCGGTCAGGTCCTCGCCCGCCAGGACGGGCACGTCGAACACGACGTAGGTCACGGGGGTCCGGCGGGCGAGCGCCGCTGCCCGCGCCCGGTCCCGGACGTGCATCCGCTCGGCCAGCGCCGGGAACGACGGGACGCCGTCGCGCATCGCCACCACCTCCCCGTCGACCACTGTCCCCGGCGGCAGGACGTCCGCGAGGGCGTCGAGCTCGGGGTAGGCGGCCGCGGCGTCGGCACCGTTGCGGCCCAGCAGCCGCAACCGCTCCCCGCGCGTGTCGGCGAGGACCCGCACGCCGTCCCACTTGACCTCGTACCGCCACTCGGGACCGTCCGGGAGGCGCGCGGAACCCGTCACCGAGGCAACTGGGGTGGCGAGCATGGGCTGCACGGGTCCATCCTGCCCAGTGCACGTGTCGTCGTCGCGGGGAGGCCCGCACCAGGAGGGTGGTCCCGATGCGCGCGATCTGGAAGGGCGCCGTGGCCTTCGGCCTCGTCAACGTGCCCGTGAAGCTCTACGCCGCGACCGGCGAGCACGAGGTCCCGCTGCACCAGGTGCACCGCAAGGACGGCGGGCGGATCCGGTACCGCAAGGTGTGCAGCATCGAGGACGAGCCGGTGGAGTACGCCGAGATCGCCAAGGGCTACGAGACCGACGACGGCCAGCTGGTGGTGCTCACCGACGAGGACCTGGCGCAGCTCCCGCTCGCCACCGAGCGGGAGATCGAGGTCCTGGAGTTCGTGCCCGTCGACCAGGTCGACCCGATCCTGCTCGCCAAGACCTACTACCTGGAGCCCGACAAGACCGCAGCCAAGCCCTACGCCCTGCTGCGCGAGGCGCTGACCAGCACCGAGCGGATGGCCGTGGTGAAGGTCGCGCTGCGGCAGCGCGAGTCGATGGCCGTGCTCCGCGTCCGGGACGACGTGATCTGCCTGCAGACGCTGCTGTGGCCCGACGAGGTGCGGGAGGCGGACTTCCCGATCCTCGACCAGGACGTGACGGTCAAGCCCCAGGAGCTCGCGATGGCGTCCTCCCTCGTGGAGTCGCTGGCGGGCGACTTCGACCCGTCCGGGTTCGAGGACCGGTACCGCGCCGCGCTCGAGGCCGTGATCGAGGCGAAGGTGTCGTCCGGGCGCACCCAGTCCGTCCCGCAGGCCGAGGAGGCGGGCGAGGGCGGGGACTCCGGCGAGGTCGTCGACCTGCTCGCCGCCCTGCAGCGCAGCGTCGAGAAGGCGCGCGCGGGACGCGGCGAGGAGCCGGCGCCGGAGAAGAAGGCACCGCGCAAGCCGGCCGCGCGCTCGCGGGCGTCGGCGGACGAGGACGGGACCGGGACGAAGCCGCCCACGAAGGCCACGCGGTCGCGCGCCAAGAAGGCCGAGACGGACGAGCAGGCCCCGGACGAGCAGGGGCAGGACAAGCCCGCGCGCCCCCGTCGCAAGCGGGCGTCCTGACCCGTGGCGGCCCAGGACCGGACGGATCCGCAGCAGATCCAGGACGTCGTCGTCGCGGCGTTGCGGCGGGCCGCGTTCCTGCTGGAGCGCGGCGGCGCGTCGTCGTACCGCGCGGAGGCGTTCCGCACGGCCGTGCGCAGCATCGAGCGGCTGCCTGCGGCCGAGGTCGGCGCGCGGGTGGCCGCCGGGACGCTGATCGACCTGCCCGGTGTCGGCGCGCGCACGGCGGAGGTCGCGACCGCCGCGGCGCACGGCGGCCCCGTGCCCTACCTCGACGACCTGGAGCAGAAGTACCCCGCGGTCGAGGCGACCGGCGCGGGCGCGGAGCTGCGCGCCGCCCTGCGGGGTGACCTGCACGCCCACTCGGAGGCGAGCGACGGGTCCACCCCGATCCAGGAGATGGTGCTCGCGGCGATGGAGCTCGGCCACGAGTACCTGGCCGTCACCGACCACTCGCCGCGCCTGACGATCGCGAACGGCCTGTCGCCCGCCCGCCTGCGCGCCCAGCTCGACCAGGTCGCCGCTCTGAACGCCGCCATCGCGCCGTTCCGGGTGCTCACCGGCATCGAGGTCGACATCCTCGACGACGGCTCCCTCGACCAGGAGCCCGAGCTGCTCGACCGGCTGGACGTCGTCGTGGCCTCGGTGCACTCCAAGCTGCGGATGGACGCCCCCGCGATGACCCGGCGGATGCGGGCCGCCGTCGCGAACCCGCTGGTCGACGTGCTCGGGCACTGCACCGGGCGGCAGCTGACGGGCAAGCGGCAGCGCCCGCAGAGCGAGTTCGACGCGGCCGCGGTGTTCGCCGACTGCGCCGAGCACGGGGTCGCCGTCGAGGTGAACTGCCGGCCGGACCGGCTCGACCCGCCGCACGCGCTCCTCGACGTCGCGGTCGCCGCGGACTGCCTGTTCACCGTCGACACCGACGCGCACGCGCCCGGCCAGCTGTCGTGGCAGGCCGTGGGCTGCGACCGGGCCGCGGCGCACGGCATCGGGGCCGACCGGGTGCTCGACGCGTGGCCCCTGGACCGCCTGCTGGGGCACCTCGAGGCCCGGCGCGCGGGCTCGTGAGGCCGCGCCGAGCCCGTCCTGAGCCCGTCGTGGCCCCGTTCCGGGCGACACACCACCCGCGTGGCGTTGTGGGAAGCGGCCCACCTGCCGTTATGGTCGTGCGCGTCGGTCCGCCGGATGCTGACGCCCCGTCGAGGGCGCCGCGCGGCCCGAACGCCCCGTTCGATCCACAAGGAGCACATCCGTGAGCGTGAACCGCACCGAGCTCGTCCAGGCCATCGCCGCCAAGGCCGGGCTCACCAACACCGCTGCCGACGCGGCCCTGAAGGCCTTCCAGGAGGTCCTCGTCGAGCAGCTCAGCGCCGGCGAGAGCGTGACCATCCCGGGTCTGCTCGCGGTGTCCCGCGCCGACCGTGCCGCGCGCACCGGCATCAACCCGCAGACCGGCGAGAAGCTCGACATCCCGGCCGGCTTCCGCGTGAAGCTCACGGCCGGCAGCGCCCTCAAGCGCGCCGTCGCCGCCAACTGAACCACCCGCGCGGGCGGGCCTCGGCCCGCCGGTGCACGACCACGAGCCGGGGACCCGCACGGGTCCCCGGCTCGTGGCCTATCATGGTCAGCCGCCCGCACCGGGCGGAGCGGGAGGGAGCACGCACGATGGCCGTCGCACAGCGCACCACCAAGCAGCGCACCGAGATCCTCGGGCTGCTCGACGACCTCGACGAGTTCCGCAGCGCCCAGCAGCTCCACGACGTCCTGCGCGGCCGGGGGTCCACCACCGGGCTGGCGACCGTCTACCGGGCCGTGCAGACCCTCGCCGACGCCGGTGAGGTCGACGTGCTCCGCTCGCCCGACGGCGAGGCCGTCTACCGCCGGTGCCAGCGCCGCAGCCACCACCACCACCTGGTGTGCCGGTACTGCGGCAAGGCGGTCGAGATCGACGGTCCCGGCGCCGAGTCCTGGGCCGCGCAGATCGCCGCCACGTACGACTTCTCGGACGTCGAGCACACCATCGAGCTCCTCGGCACCTGCGCCGAGTGCCGGGCCGAGCGCGCCGCGGCGGCCGCCGCCGCGGGCTGACCGCGGTCGGACCACCCGCCCGGCTGCGGCAGGATGGTCCGGTGGACAGACTGCACGACCCCGCCCGCCGCGAGCTCGGCTCCGACAACTACGCCGGGGTGCACCCCGAGGTCCTGGCCGCCCTGGCCGCCGCCAACGAGGGGCACGTCGCCGGGTACGGCGCCGACCCCTACACCGAGCACCTGCAGCAGGTGCTGCGCGGGCACTTCGGTGCCGACGCCACGGCGTACCCGGTGTTCAACGGCACCGGCGCGAACGTGCTGGCGCTGCAGACGATGCTGCCCCGGTGGGGCGCGGTGATCTGCGCCGAGACGGCGCACATCAACACCGACGAGAACGCCGCACCCGAGCGGGTCGGCGGCCTGAAGCTCCTCACCGTCCCGACGCCCGACGGGAAGCTCACCCCGGAGCTCGTGGAGACCCGGGCGCACGGGTTCGGCGACCAGCACCGGGCCCAGCCCGGCGTCGTGTCGATCACGCAGGCCACCGAGCTCGGCACCGTCTACACCCCCGACGAGATCCGGGCGATCACCGGCCACGCCCACGCGCTGGGCCTGCGGGTGCACCTCGACGGGTCCCGCCTGGTCAACGCCGCCGCCGCACTCGACCTGCCGCTGCGGGCGCTCACCACGGACGTCGGCGTCGACGTCGTCTCCCTCGGCGGCACCAAGAACGGCGCGCTGTTCGGGGAGGCCGTGCTCGAGCTGACGCCGGGGTCGACGCCGGGCATCGCGTACCAGCGCAAGGTCGACATGCAGCTGGCGTCGAAGATGCGGTTCGTGTCCGCCCAGCTGATCGCCCTGTTCGAGGGCGACCTGTGGCTGCGGTCCGCCCGGCACGCGAACACGATGGCCGCGCGCCTGCGGGCGGGCGTCGAGCAGGTGCCCGGCATCCGCGTGACCCAGCCGACCGACGCCAACGCGGTGTTCGTGTCGCTCCCGGCCGCGGCCGCGGACGCGCTGCGGGAGGTCCGCCGGTTCTACGACTGGGACCGCGCCACGGGCCAGGTCCGGTGGATGTGCTCCTTCGACACCACGGAGCAGGACGTCGACGACTTCGTGGCGGCGGTCCGCCGCGAGGTCGCCGCGGCCGCCTGACCATGCGCCCGGACGCCGAGATCGGTCCTCCGCGCCGAGTCAGGGCCTCCGGGCGTCCTGTCTCGACGCGCAGGCCCTGACTCGGCACCCGCGCCTGCCCGGAGCACGACGCCCGGACGCGCGACGCCCCCGGGACCTGCGCGCAGGTGCCGGGGGCGTCGTCGGGGGGTGCGGGGTCAGCGCGGGGTGCTGGTGCGGCGACCGTCGCGGCTGCCGTACCCGTCACGGGAGCCGTCGCGGCTGCCGTAGGAGTCGCGGCGCGGCGCGCTGTGCGCGGAGTGGTGCTGCGACGGGCCGCGCGAGGCACCGGTCTGCGGGCGCGGGGCACGGGGGCCCTCGTCGACCCGGATCCGCAGCGGGCGGCCGGCGACGCGGGCGCGCCCGATCCGGTCGAACGCCTCGGTGCTGAGCCCCTGGGGGATCTCGACGAGCGAGAACGTCGAGAAGATGTCGATCTTCCCGAGGTCCTTGCCGGTGAGGCCACCCTCGTTGGTCAGCGCGCCGACGATGGCACCCGGCTGGGCGCCGTGCTGCGAGCCGACCGCCAGGCGGTAGCGCGGGCCGGTGCCGGCCGAGCGCGGACCGCTGCTGCGGCGGCTGTCGGCGCCGTCGCGGCCGCGGGGGGCGCCGCCACGCTCCGGCGCGAGGTGCGCGCGGGACAGGGCGTCGTCCAGGTCGTCGCCCTCGGTCGGACGGGGCGCGGGGCCCTCGTCGCCGACGGCCAGCGCCGCGAGGACCGCGACCAGGTCGGCGGTGTCCACGTCGGGGTGCGCGGCCAGGAACTCGGACGCGGCGGTGCGGTACATGTCGAGCCGGCCGACGTCGCGGCGCGCCGGCACGCGGCCGAGCAGCTGGACCACCTTGTGCGCGGAGACGTCCGCGGGGGAGGGGATCTGGATCTGCTCGAGCTGCTGGCGGGTGGTGCGCTCGATGGCGCGCAGCCGGCCCTGCTCGTTCGGGGTGACGAAGGTCAGCGCCTCGCCGGTGCGGCCCGCGCGGCCGGTGCGGCCGATGCGGTGCACGTAGGCCTCGGGCTCGCCGGGGACGTCGAAGTTCACGACCAGGCCGATGCGGTCGATGTCGAGCCCGCGGGCCGCGACGTCGGTGGCGACCAGGACGTTGATCGCGCCGGAGCGGACCCGCTCGACGATCTTCTCGCGGTCGCCCTGGGCGACGTCGCCGGAGATGTAGGCGGCGGCGACACCCCGCTCCACGAGGGAGACGGCGACGTCCTCCGCGGCGCTGCGGGTGCGCACGAACACGATCGCGGCGTCGGCCTCGCTGATCGCCAGGACGCGGGCGAGCGCACCGGCCTTGTGCCGGAACGGCACCACGGCGTAGGTCTGCTTGACGCTGGTCACCGTGGACGACTGCCGCGAGACCGTGATCTCGACCGGGTCGGTCATGTGCTGCGCGGCGACCCGCTTGATCCCGGCGGGCATCGTCGCCGAGAACAGCGCGACCTGCTTCGTCCGCGGGGTGGCCGAGGCGATGCGCTCCACGTCCTCCGCGAAGCCCATCCGCAGCATCTCGTCGGCCTCGTCGAGCACGAGGAACCGGATCGAGTCGAGGTTCAGGCTGCCGCGGTCCAGGTGGTCGATGATCCGACCGGGGGTGCCGACGACGACCTGCGCGCCGTTGCGCAGCGCGCGCTGCTGGGGCAGGTACGGCGAGCCGCCGTAGACGGCGAGGACCTCGAGGCCGGGCATGTTGCGGGCGAACGACTCGAGCGCGTCGGCGACCTGCATCGCGAGCTCGCGGGTCGGGGCCAGGACGACGGCCTGCACCTCGCGGAGCTCGGGGTCGACGGCGGCGAGCAGCGGCAGGCCGAACGCGGCGGTCTTGCCGGTGCCGGTCTGGGCGACGCCGGTGATGTCGCGACCCGCGAGCAGGGCGGGGATGGCCTTCGCCTGGATGGCGGTGGGGGAGGTGAAGCCGAGCCCGAGGACCGCCTCGCGGAGCGCGGCAGGCAGGTCCAGGTCGGCGAACGTCGGGCCCTGGGGCTCGACGGCGGTGTTCTCGGGCAGGGCGGAGTCGAGCACAGACGTCATACGGGTAGCACCGTTTCGTGTCGTTGGGGGGAGCTGCTGGGCCGACCGTCCGGTCGGCTCGCGGTCGCACTCCCACACCCACACATCACGAGGCCGCACTCAAGGGGAGGGGGCCTCGGCACGCACATCACGGGACACTGCGACGAACTCCGAGTTCCCCCATCGTAGCCGCCGACCGCCCCGGGTGGCGCTCAGGGCGACGGTGACCTCCGGCACAGCGCCTCACCCGAGGCCGAGCCGCCGCCCCTCGATGGCCGGGCAGGTGTCCATCACGACGTCGAGCCCCGCGTCGAGCGCCCGCTGCGCGGCGGCGTCGTCGACGACCCCCAGCTGGAGCCACACCGCGCCCGCCCCCACGGCGATGGCCTCGTCCACGACGGCCCCGGCCAGCCCGGAGTTCACGAACACGTCGACGACGTCCACCGGGCCGGGCACGTCGGCGAGCCGCCGGACCCCGGGCTCCCCGTGCACGGCCTCCGCGCGGGGGTGCACCGGCACGATGCGCTGCCCGAGCTGCTGCAGGTAGGCGGCCACGCCGTGGGCGGCGCGGGCCCGGTTGGTCGACAGCCCGACGACGGCCCAGGTGCCGGGCGTGGTGAGCAGGCGGCGGATGACGGCGGGGTCGTTGACGACGGCCATGCGGCTCAGCGAACCACAGCGGCGCCGCCGCGCCACCTACGGCAGCCGCGGACGGGCCGCGTGGGTGGCCCGGGGCGCGGGCGCCGGGTGGATAGGATGTGGGCTTCATCAGGTCTGACGAGTCGGGAGCGCCGTGGGGGAGCAGGACGTGGTGGTGAGCGACCGCGTCGTGACCGTGCCCAACGTGATCAGCCTGGTCCGTCTCCTGATGGTCCCGGTGTTCGCCGTGCTGATCGCCCAGGGGCACGACGGCTGGGCGCTCGTGGTCCTCGCCGCGTCGGGCGCGAGCGACTGGCTGGACGGCGTGCTCGCGCGGCGCCTTCAGCAGGTGTCCCGCCTCGGCCAGGTGCTCGACCCCGCGGCCGACCGCCTGTTCATCCTCGTCACCCTGCTGGGCCTCGCCGCCCGCGGCGTCGTGCCGTGGTGGCTGGTGGTGGTGCTGCTGGCCCGTGAGGCGATGCTGCTGGTGATGCTGGTGTTCCTCGCCCGCCACGGGTACGGCCCGCTCCAGGTGCACCTGGCGGGCAAGGCGGGGACCTTCGCACTGCTGTACGCGTTCCCGCTGCTGCTGCTCGCGCACTGGGGCGGCCTGGTGGGCGACCTCGCGTCCGTCCTGGGCTGGGCCTGCGCGTGGTGGGGCGTCGCGCTCTACTGGTTCGCCGGTGCGCTGTACGTCCGCCAGGCCTGGTCGCTGCTGGGCCCGCGGGGCGGCGCCGACGCGGGGGAGCCGCGCACGGTGGCTGCGTGACCGGGCCGGCGTCGCGCCGGCCGGACGCCTCGATGTCGCTGCTGACCGAGGTGACCCGCAACCCCCTGGACCCGGACTACCGGGACGCCGCCGAGCGCCGCGCGCGCTCCGGCCGCACCCGTCGCCGGGGCGGTCCCGGCACCGTCGCCGTCGCGCTGCTCGCCGTGGTCCTCGGGGTCGCCACCACCTGGTCGGTCATCGCGCTGCGCGCACCGAAGCCGTCCGAGCTCGCGGCCCGGCAGGTGCTCGCCGAGCAGATCGAGGAGCGCAGCGCCGAGCTCGACCGGCTGCGGGACCGCAGCACCGAGCTCGCCGACGAGATCGCGGTGCTGCAGGAGCAGGCGCTGTCCGCCGCCGACTCGCCGCTGCTCGACCAGATCGCCGTCGACTCCGTCGCGTCCGGCGCGGCCGCGGTGACCGGGCAGGGGCTGAGCGTCACGCTCCAGGACGGCGAGCAGGTCGCGGGCGCGGACGACCCGGACTCCCGGGTGCGCGACTCCGACCTGCAGATCATCGTCAACGGGCTGTGGGCCTCGGGAGCGGAGGCGATCGCCGTCAACGGCCAGCGCCTCGGCCCGACCACCGCGATCCGCACGGCCGGGGACGCGATCCTCGTCGACGTCGTGCCGCTGGTCGGCCCGTACCGCATCGAGGCCGTGGGCGACCCGCAGCAGATGCAGACCCGGCTGACCCGGACCTCGGGCGGGCAGCTGCTCGCGGTGCTGCAGTCGACCTACGGCATCCGCACCCAGGTCTCGGCGCAGCGCGACCTCGCGCTGCCGGCCGCCGCGACCATCACCCTGCGCGCCGCGGAGCTGCCCGACGGCGTCGCGGTCCTCCCGGGCGACGCCGGGACCGGCCCGTCCGGGTCCGCGCAGTCCGGCACACTGTCCTCGGAGCCGGCGCCGCGCGCCGCTCCCGCCCCCGACGGCACGACCCGCGGGGACCAGCACGACGACGAGGGGGAGCTGTGATCGCGGTCATCGGCCTGGTGGTGGGGGTCATCGCCGGCCTGGTGCTGGAGCCGACCGTCCCGGCGGCCCTGCAGCCGTACCTGCCGATCGCGGTCGTCGCGGCGCTGGACGCGCTGTTCGGCGGTCTGCGGGCGGTCCTGGACGGCCTGTTCGACGACCGGGTGTTCCTCGTGTCGTTCCTGTCCAACGTGGTCGTCGCGGCGCTCATCGTGTTCCTGGGCGACCAGCTCGGCGTCGGGTCGCAGCTGTCCACGGGCGTGGTGGTCGTCCTCGGCATCCGGATCTTCTCCAACGTGGCGGCCATCCGCCGGCACCTGTTCAAGGCCTGAGCCGTGACCGACCCCGTGCCCGACGCCGTGCCCGACGCGCCGCCCGTGCCGCCACCGACGCCCGAGCGCGTCGTCGGCTGGCGGGCCCTCGGCCGGGCGCTGCGGCCGCGTGCGACCCGCGCCCAGGTGCTCACCGGGGTGCTCTGCGCGCTGCTGGGGTTCGCGATCGCGGTGCAGGTACGCCAGACCGACCAGTCGAGCCTCAGCGTGATGCGCGAGTCCGAGCTGGTGTCGCTGCTCGACCAGACGACCCGGCAGGCCGACGAGCTGCAGGACCAGGTGACCGAGCTCGAGCGCACCCACACCGAGCTGCAGTCCGGCAGCACCGGCCGGGAGGCGGCGCTCGAAGCCGCGACCCGCAGCGCCGCCGCGCAGGGCATCCTGTCCGGCCGGCTGCCGGCCGAGGGCCCGGGCGTCGTCGTCACGGTGCAGGACCCCGACGGCGAGGTGAAGGCGCTCACGCTGCTCAACCTGCTGGAGGAGCTGCGGAACGCCGGCGCGGAGGCGGTGCAGCTGAACGACCAGCGGCTGACGGCGTCGAGCTACGTCCTCGGGACCGACGACGGCGTGGTCGTCGACGGCGCGGTCGTGGCGCCGCCGTACCGCTGGGTGGCGATCGGCGACGCGGACACCATCGCCACGGCCCTCGCCATCCCCGGTGGCGCGGTCGCGAAGGTGCAGATCGACGGCGGCACGGCCTCGGTCGCCACCGAGGACCGGGTCGAGATCACCGCGACGCGGGCGGTGCCGGAGCCCGAGCACGCCACCCCGGGCACGGGTGGCGGCGGCTGACACGCCGGGACTCCGGAGCGGGCTGTGCTCAGGCGGGCCGGACCGCATAGGCTGTCGGGACCCCGGCCCAGGTCGGGGCCGGTGAGCGGTGCAGGTCTGGGAGGGGTGGCATGAGCGACGAGCAGCAGGTCCCGGGGGGCGAGCAGCGCCCGACGGCGCCGGCGGCCACGGACACCACGATCAGCTTCGGGTCGCTGGGATCGCTCGACCACGAGCCCGCGGGCCCGGTCGGGCTGACCGCCGAGCAGGCCGCCGCCGTGCAGGCCCTGCCGCGCACCTCGGCGCTCCTGGTCATGCAGCGGGGCCCGAGCTCGGGCGCGCGGTTCCTGCTCGACGCCGAGCGCACCGTGGCCGGTCGCAGCCCGAGCGCGGACATCTTCCTCGACGACGTGACGGTCTCGCGCAAGCACGCGGAGTTCGTCCGCGAGCTCGACGACTTCGTGGTCCGGGATGTGGGCTCGCTCAACGGCACCTACGTGAACCGGGAGCGGATCGACTCGGCCGTGCTGCGCGCGGGCGACGAGGTGCAGATCGGCAAGTTCCGGATGACGTTCCACCCGAGCCCGGCGTCCCGTCCGGGCGGCCAGCAGGCCGAGCCCGCGTCGTGAGCGCGGCGCGACCCGCCCGCCGGGCCGAGGCCGCGCAGGACGCCGCGCCGCAGGACGCCGCCGCACCCGCGGTGGCCCCGGAGCAGGCCGGCGGCTGGCCGCGCGGGCTGTCCCGCCAGGCGACCATGCGGATCTCCGACGTCCTCGCCGCGCTGCGGATCGAGTTCCCGGCGGTCACCAACTCCAAGCTCCGGTTCCTCGAGGAGCAGGGCCTCGTGGACCCCGTGCGCACCGCCGCCGGGTACCGCCAGTACAGCCCGGCCGATCTCGAGCGCCTGCGGTTCGTGCTGCGCGAGCAGCGGGACCGGTACGTGCCGCTCAAGGTCATCGGGGAGCGGCTGGCTGCGCTGGACGCGGGCGAGGAGTCCGAGGCCACCGGACCTGCGCTCATCGTCACCGAGGACGGCGTGCCGCGTTCCGGCGGGGTCGAGGCCCGGTACACCACCGCCGCGCTGGCCCGCGAGGCCGCCGTCGACGAGCAGCTGGTGACCGACCTGGTGCAGGCGGGCGTCCTGCGGCCGTCGGCGTCCGGCCACCTGGACGCGTGGGCGAAGGACGTCGTGGTCGCGGCGTCGGCGCTGGCCGAGCACGGGATCGAGACGCGCCACCTGCGGGCGTTCCGCAGCGCCGCCGACCGGCAGCTCGACATGGTCGAGGCCGTGGTGGCACCGTGGCGCGGGCAGTCCTCGCCGTCGGCGCGCGGACGCGCGAGCACCGTGGCCGCCGAGGTGGGCGAGCTCTGCACCCGCCTGCACACCGCCCTGGTGCGCGCGGGCGTCGCGGACCTCGCCCCCTGATCCCGGGACGCTGAGCCCGGGACGCTGATCCCGGCACGCCCGAGGTCGCCGGGCGCGGACCGGTGCGCGGACGCGCGCGCGGACGTAGCGTGGGCGTCATGCAGGAGGACGACCTGGTCGAGCTCGACGTCCTCGGCGTCCGACGGCACCCGGGGGACGACGAGCTCGTCGTGCTGCTCCTGGAGCCGGTGGGGGAGCTGGTCGTGGGGGTCGCGATCGGCGCGACCCAGGCCGGGGCCCTCGCCCCGGCGCGGGCCGGCGGCGT